>PNMI01000013.1 GCA_013823565.1 Sphingobacteriaceae bacterium
TAGCTACTGTTACAGTTCGGGTATTAGTACATCCAGAACCATTTTCTCCAATAACAGTATAGGTTGTAGTTGAAGTTGGTGTTACAGCCACTGAAGATCCAGATAAAGCTCCTGGACTCCAAGTGTAAGTTACCCCTCCATTAGCAGTTAAAGTAGAAGTTCCGCCATTACAAATTAAAGAAGGACTTGCAGTAGCAGTAATTGTTGGGTTTGCTTTTGCATTTAATGAAACTGTATTTGTGGATGTACATCCAGCTGCATTAGCACCAGTTACTGTATATGTAGTATTTGCAGTTGCTGTGATAACAACAGATGCTCCAGTTAATGCTCCAGGATTCCATGTATATGAAGTTCCACCAGTTGCAGTTAAGGTAGCTGTATTCCCGAAACAAACAATAGTAGGATTTGATGAAGCTGTTATTGTTGGTGATGCTCCAACTGTTAACGAAATAGTTCTAGTTGTAGAACATAATCCACTAGCTCCTGTTACCGTATAAATAGTTGTGGTAGTTGGAGTAACCGCTACTGTAGAGCCTGTTAATGCTCCTGGATTCCAAGTGTAAGTTGTTGCTCCAGTTGCTGTTAGTGTTGATGTTCCTCCATTACAAACAACCGTTGGATTAGCAGATGTTGTTAAAGTTAAATTAGAAACAGTAATAGTAGCAGTTGTTGTATTTGTACATCCTGCTAAACTACGACCTGTTACAGTATAAGTTGTGGTAACAGATGGCGACACAACAGTTGTAGCGCCTGTTAAACCTCCAGGGTTCCAAGTATAGGTTGATGCTCCTAGTGCTGTTAAAGTTGCACTCCCTCCAGCACATATATTGGTTGGTGTTCCAGTAGCCGTAATAGTAGGAGTTGGAAGAACTACTAAACTAATTGTTCTTGTGCTTGAACAAGAGCCAGTTCTGCCAGTCACAGTATAAATAGTAGTTGTAGTTGGCGTTACGGTTACAGATGCGCCAGTTAAAGACCCTGGCATCCAAGTATAAGTTGTTGCGCCAGATGCTGATAATGTAGCAGAAGAACCTCTACAAACTGAAGTTGGACTTGCGGTTGCAGTAATTGTTGGAGTAGGAGTAACTGATACTTGAACAGCTGATGTATAAGAAGAGATAGTGCCGGCACAATTTGCTTCATTCAATGTTGCAGTGTATGTACTTGTTGTAGTAGGACATGGAGCAGCTGTTAATCCAGTTGCTGTAAATCCGCTAGGTCCCGCCCAATTTACAGTATAAGTTGGGGCTCCAGTTGGAGTAAATCTCCAGGCTTCGTTTATAGCAGTCCAAGGAGTTAATACATTTCGTCCAGGAGGCGTTACTGCTGTTGTTCCAGTACCATTTTGAATTCCAATTAAACCTTTACCACTTTGCCATGCCATACAAGCTGTACTGTTTTGAATAAAAACATCTATGATGTTTGATTTTTCATATAATACAATTTGGAAAGTAGATGTGGGATTATTACAACTGTACAATGGTACGTTTGTCCAATTAGCTACAAACCTTCTACAAGGCGCAACGCCTGCTGTGTAATAAGTAACCGTTGAGCCAATACCAACAGAAGGGTCAATATCTCTATATGCTCCACAGATAGTGTTAGGTTGATGTTCAATTAAATTTGGTAAAACATTATTTACAGCAAACGACTCAGCGCCATTTGCAATTGCTGTATTAAAAGTTATTTCTCCATTACTTCCAATCACTAATTGATTAAATGTATTTCCAAAGAAACAAAAATTGAAACCAATATTAATAGCATTTCCCCAAACGTCATCAATATTACCAATTGCAGGAGCTCCTCCAGCAAATGAATAAGGAGAATATGTGGTTGCGCCTACACTGTAGCTTGTAGTAGTGCTTAAAGTAGCTACACTGGCAGTTAAATTGGCACATTGTCCAGAACAAATAGTTGTATTTGTTCCAGCAGAAATACTAGAAGTTGGGCAGGTTTGAGAAATAGCGAATTGTTGCATCGCTACAACAACTAATAAAACCTGAAGAGATTTTGTAAATAACTTCATAAACAATATTATTGAATGGTTAACGTAAGATTATTAAGACTTTGTGAGTTCATGGCATCTAAATCTTCTATAGCTTTTAATTCATCAGCTGATAGAACAGTTGTGTTTTTTTCTGAACTTGATTTTAGAAATGGTTTTTCCGAATCAGTGATTTCGAAATACTCTGTAGAGCCTGTGGTATTTTTTTTAAGAAATGCTAAGCTTTCGTTTCTAGCCAATAAAGCAAAATGAGAACTCTCGTCTTTATTAGTGTTATAAAGCTTTACAGCAGCCTCTTGATTTTTAAGAATTTCTTTAAATGAACTAATATAAGCGCTGTTATTTCCACGAACCATATTCTTTTGAACGGTTCGGATAGCTACGTTATTTTTATTAATAAATGTTTTTAAATCTACAGTAGTTTGTGCTTTAGTAATAGCGCAAAAAAACAAAACGGATAAAAATAGCTTTAACCTCATATTTTAGTTATAAAAATTGTTAATACGTTATAAAAATACAACAATTATTAACATGTTTTTAACATAATGAGCGAATGAAAAATAGTAAAAAGTATAAATTAATGATAATCAGCTATATACATATTTACAACTAATGTTTTTAACTAGTAAATTATGTATAAAACCATGACATAAAAAAACCGCTAAAATTTAGCGGTTTTTTTATTGAAATTAAGCTATGCCAACACCGTGACAACTTTTGTATTTTTTACCGCTTCCGCATGGGCAAGGATCATTACGTCCTATTTTTTGCTCTACACGTATTGGTTGTTGCTTAGGTTTTTGTTGTTCTTGCTGTTCTTGAGCCTCTTCTTCACTTCGGCTTTCTACCAGTTTTTCTTTTGGTTTTTGTTGAATAGGCTCTTGAGTAAATTGTGCTTTTTGAAGTTTTGGTTTATCATTATTATTTTCCTCAATAGGTAAACCACCTTTCATTAAGAAAGAAATAATGTCCTTACTTGTTTTAGCAATCATTTCTCTGAATAAATTAAATGATTCTAATTTGTAAACTACTAAAGGATCTTTTTGCTCTAAAGAAGCATTTTGAACAGATTGTTTTAAATCATCCATTTCACGTAAATGTTCTTTCCAAGAATCATCAATCATCGCTAAAATAACAGTCTTTTCAAATACTGATACTAACTCTCTACCATTTGTTTCAAATGATTTTTTTAAGTTAGCCATTACTTGAATTCCTCTTACGCCATCAGTAAATGGAGTGACAATATTTTCGAAATTATTGTTAGGATTAGTATACACATCTCTTACAACTGGGAAAGCCATTTCTGCAATCTCAACTGATTTAACACGGTAATGATGTTCTGCTGCTTCAAATAATTTTTGAATTAAATCATCTTCTTTTCCTGACTTAAAATCTTGTTCAGTAAATGGAGATTCAATACCGAAGTTTTTAATACATTCAAATGTAAATCCTTCGTAATCTTTTAATACATGGAATTCAGCAACAATACTTTCTGCTACTTCATAAATCATGTTGGCAATATCAATACTAATTCTATCCCCGTTTAATGCATTTTTACGACGCTTATACACAACATCACGTTGTGCATTCATCACGTCATCATATTCAATTAAACGTTTACGAGTACCAAAGTGATTTTCTTCTACTTTCTTTTGAGCACGCTCAATAGATTTTGAAATCATAGAGTGTTGAATTACTTCACCCTCTTGTAATCCCATTCTATCCATTAAACTAGCAATACGTTCGCTACCAAATAAACGCATTAAGTTATCTTCAAGAGATACAAAGAATTGAGAACTTCCTGGATCTCCTTGACGTCCAGCACGACCACGTAACTGTCTGTCTACACGACGAGACTCGTGACGTTCAGTACCAATAATTGCTAAACCACCAGCCTCTTTAACACCAGCACCTAATTTAATATCGGTACCACGACCAGCCATGTTGGTAGCAATAGTAACGGTTCCGGCTTGCCCCGCTTCAGCAACAATGTCCGCTTCTTTTTGGTGTAATTTAGCATTTAATACATTGTGTTTAATACCTCTTAATTTAAGCATACGGCTCAATAATTCAGAAATATCAACTGTAGTTGTACCAATTAGTACCGGACGACCTTCTGCCACTAATTTAGCCGTAGCATCAATCACAGCATTGTATTTTTCACGCTTCGTTTTGTAAACTAAATCTTGTTCATCTTTACGGGAAATTGGTCGGTTTGTAGGAATAACTACTACATCTAATTTATAAATATCCCAAAATTCTTGAGCTTCAGTTTCGGCAGTACCAGTCATACCCGCTAACTTATTATACATACGGAAATAATTCTGTAGTGTAATAGTAGCGTAAGTTTGAGTAGCTGCTTCGATTTTTACATTTTCTTTTGCCTCTAATGCTTGGTGCAAGCCATCGCTATAACGACGACCTTCCATGATACGACCTGTTTGCTCATCCACAATTTTAATTTGTCCATCAGCAATGACGTATTCTTGGTCAATTTCAAATAAAGAGTAAGCTTTTAATAATTGATTTACGGTGTGAATACGTTCGCTCTTTACACTAAAATCACGCATTAACGATTCTTTTAAAAGAATTTTTTCTTTTGGATCAGCAAATGTTTTCTTTTCTAAATCAGCTATTTCGGCTCCAACGTTAGGAATGATAAAGAAATGAGGGTCGTCAGTTGTTCCTGTGATTAAATCAATACCTTTTTCAGTCATGTCAACTGAATTGTGTTTTTCGTCAATTACAAAGAATAAGTCTACATCTATTTTATGCATTTCCTTTTGTTGGTCTTGCATGTAGTGATTTTCTGTTTTTTGTAATAATGCTTTTACTCCTGGCTCACTTAAATATTTAATTAAAGCTCCATTTTTAGGTAAGCCTCTATAGGCACGTAATAAAGCAACACCGGCTTCTTTTTCATTTCCTTCGGCAAATAAACGTTTAGCATCTGTTAAGAAAATTTGAACAGCTGCTTTTTGTGCCGCTAATAATTTTTCTACACGAGGTTTAAACTCCATAAACTCATGTTTATCACCAGTTGGAGTTGGACCAGAAATAATTAATGGAGTACGGGCATCATCAATCAAAACTGAATCGACCTCATCCACAATCGCAAAGTTATGTTTACGTTGAACTAAGTCAGATAATTCACGAGCCATATTATCACGTAAATAATCAAAACCAAATTCGTTGTTAGTACCGTAAGTAATATCAGCTAAATAAGCCTGACGACGTTCTTCTGTATTAGGTTCGTGTTTATCAATACAATCAACACTTAATCCATGAAATTGAAATAAAGGCGCATTCCATTCGCTATCACGTTTTGCTAGGTAATTGTTTACTGTTACAACGTGAACACCTCTTCCAGATAAAGCATTTAAGAAAACAGGTAATGTTGAGACTAAAGTTTTACCCTCACCAGTTGCCATCTCAGCAATTTTACCTTGATGTAAAACACTACCACCAATTAATTGTACATCGTAATGCACCATGTTCCAAAGAACTTCGGTTCCTGCAGCAATCCATTTATTTTTCCAAGCTGCTTGGCCGCCACGTATTTCAACGTTTTTATGAGTTTTAGCTATCTTTGCATCAAAGTCGTTTGCAGTAACCAATAATTCTTCATTTTCAGAAAAACGACGAGAGGTGTCTTTTAATATTGCGTAAGCCTCTGGTAAAATTTCACTTAAAACTTCTTCAATCTTTTTTGTGATTTCTTTTTCAAGCTCATCAATTTCTTTATACAAAGATTCTTTAGTATCAATATCCATATCGAATTCTTTTTCAATACGAGCTTTGATATCATTGATTTCTGTTTGTTCAGTTTTTATAGCATCTTGAATTTTTTTCTTTAAAGCAGAAACTCTTGCTCTAATTTCATCATGAGATAAACTAGCCAATGAAGGATAAATTTCTAATGCTTGATCAACTAATGGTTGAATGGATTTAATATCTTTTTCTGATTTAGTACCAAAAAATTTCTTTAGGAACGTTAACATAGTGTATTTTGAATTTAAGCTAACGAAAGTACAAAAAATACACGTTCGCAAATGATAATTTTTACTAAATAATAAGCTGATAATCAGTAAGTTTTAAACTATATTTTATAGAAATAAGATGAATAGTTAGGGTCGACACGAAATTAGGCTTGTAATTAAAACCAAATAATGGATTAAATCAAACTCCAGTTATTGCCAAAAACCAACCACTTACAAAAAGATATAGGCAAACTAATGATTAATCATTAATTTAGTAATGCCACTATGAAATACTTTTTAAAGATATTAATTACTCAATTCTTCTTTTTTGGAGTATTTTTTTTATTACCATTTAAACAAATTGCTCAGCAATATAATTTTAAAAATTACTCCGTTGAAAGTGGTTTGCCGTATGTTCAAATATTTGCTATGTTTCAGGATAGTAAAGGTTATTTGTGGAGTGGCGGATATGGAGGCGCGAGTAAGTTTAATGGAAAAACATTTCAAAATTTTTCTCCAAAAAATGGTTTGGCGAATCATTATGTTAATGCCATTATCGAAGATCAGTTTCATTTAGTTACAATTGGCACTATTGATGGAATTAGTGTGATTGATAAGGTAAAAGGAAAAATTAGCAATTATAACACAAAAGATGGCTTACCATCTAATCATGTAACTAGTTTTTGTTTAGATCCTCGAATTGGATTATGGACAGGAACAACAAAGGGTCTTTGTATTTGGGATGGAAAAAAAGTAGTACAAGTTCCTTTCTTTAATGGGCATCATATTACTAGTTTATTGTATTCGCAAAAGTATGGAGTGATTGTAGGTACGAGCAAAGGTTTATTTATTCAAGATAAAAACTCAAAAGAGTTTAATCGCATTATTGATAATATAAATACAACAAGTATTGCTCAAAACCCAAGTAATACAAAAATATTTGTCGGTACAGATAATGGCTTACATATTTTAGATTTCGAAAAAAACACATCTACTGTTTTACATGTTAATAATGGGTTAATTGATGAAAATATTACAAGTGTCTTATATCAAAAAAACGGAACACTTTGGATTGGCTCAAAATCTGGATTAATTAGTATTTCTAATAATGAACCTACATATTATAATATTGGTTTTGATAATAATTCAAATCATATAAGGTCTTTATTGATTGATTATGAAGATAATTTATGGATAGGTACTCACAGTGGCTTATATAAATATAGAGGAAAAGGATTTACATTGTATGATCGACAAAATGGATTAGGCAGCGCATTCATCTATCAAATAACGAGAGATATAACAGGTAATTTATGGTTTGGAACCGAAGGAAATGGAGCGTTTAAATTTTCAAATGGTTTTTTTAAAAACTATTCTGTTAAGCAAGGTTTGTTAGATAACAAAGTAGCTGCTATACTTCCTTTAGAAGATGGTTCTGTTTGGTTTGGAAGTGATAAAGGCATTTCAGTTTTGAAAAACGAAAAAATTGAAAATTTATCTTTTGGTTCTTCATTTAAATTAGAAGCTCCTATTAACTGTTTTTATAAGGATAGTAAAGGTTTAATTTGGGTTGGTGGACAGAATGGATTGTGTTCTATGAAAAAAAATGGAGCTCAGTATACAACTACTTATTATAAATTACCAATTAAAAAAAGTGACCAAGAAGGTTATGCTGTTTGGAGTTTTATTGAAGATAATAAAGGCAATATTTGGGTAGGAACATATTTGGAAGGTTTATTTAAATTAGAGAATAATCAATTTATTAGGCAAAGTATTTCGTCTCCCGAGCCAATTACAACGGCTTTGGATTTATGTAAAGATAAACAGGGTAATTTGTATGCGGCTACAATGAACGGCGTATTGATGTTTAATCCAGATAAGCATTCATATAAAATAATTTCAGAGAAGGAAGGATTAAGTTCCGAGTTAGTTTATGCAATAGGAATTACTAAAGACAATAATTACTTATGGGCAGGAACTAATCAGGGAGTTAATAGAATTGATTTAAACAAACTACGATATGACTTCATTGATATTTTAAAGTATAATAAAAACGATGGATTTACAGGTGTTGAATTAAACTCACACGGTATTTATGAAGATGTAGATAGCTGCATTTGGTTTGGAACAGTTAATGGTTTGATAAAATACTCTCCGAAAGAATTTATTGAAAATGATAATTTATCTAAAACTCAAATCACTAACATCAAATTAGCATACACAGATACATTATTAGATTCGGGGTCAATATTGCCATACTCTTTAAATAATATTAGTTTTTATTTTGACGGTATTTGTTTAACTGCTCCAGAAAAAGTATTGTACTCGTATAAATTAGAAAATTATGATAAAGATTGGAGTCCGTATACAGATATCAATAATATTAAGTATGACAATTTACCTCCTGGAAAATATACGTTTAAGGTAAAAAGCTGTAATAACGAAGGCATTTGGAACATTGAGCCAGCTACTTTTTCATTTACTATTAAAACACCTTTTTATAAAACTTGGTGGTTTATTGTGATTTGTATTATCTCCATTTCAGCTATTGTTATTGTAATTTTTAGAATACGTGTTAGACAAATTAGAATTAAGCAACAAGCAGAATTTGAACAACAAGTTGAAATATCTAAAGCCGAATTAAAAGCACTTCGTGCACAAATGAATCCTCACTTTGTATTTAATTCTTTAAATTCAATTCAACATTATATTTTAAATAGTAAAGGCGACGAGGCAGTTAAGTATTTAAATAAGTTTGCTAAATTGATTCGTATTATTTTAAGTAATTCGGAAAAGCCAACTGTTACTATTAATGAAGATGTTGAAGCACTTATGCTGTATTTAGAATTGGAGAGAATGCGTTTTGATAATAAGTTTGATTATTCTATAAATATTGATAAATCTATTGATGGAGATTATGATGAAATACCACCGATGTTAATTCAGCCGTATCTTGAAAATGCTATTCTTCATGGCATTAATCCAAAAGATGGAAGTGGAAAAATTGATATTTCTATAAAAATAGTTAATCAGTTTATAAAAATTTCTATTGCAGATGATGGAATAGGAAGAGAAAAATCTAAAGCAATTCAAAGCTTACAGCCAGCAGCTCGTCATAAATCATTAGGAATGAAAATTACAAAAGATAGAGTGCGAATTTTAAATAATATACATCAATCAAATTTGAATGTAAGTATTATAGATTTGTATAATGATAAAATGGAAGCTATAGGAACACAAGTAGATTTGTTTATACCTTATGTGAAGTAAAGATAAATAAGATTATAATAATTATTAACTATAACTCTTTGCGCCCTCTGCGAAAAAAACATTGCGGCCTTTGCGGTTAAAAACTAAATAAAATGAAAGCAGTTATTATTGAAGACGAAAAAAAGAGCCGAGAAATGTTGGCTGATTTACTTAAAAATAATTTTCCTCAAATTACCATTTTAGGTTTAGGAAAAAACGTTGCTGAAGGCGTAGAATTAATCCAAAATTTAAAACCTAATTTATTGTTCTTAGACATTAGTATGCCAGACGGAACAGGCTTTGATGTGTTAGAAAAAGTTCAAGGGTCTAAGTTTGATATTATTTTCACAACAGCAACAGACAAACATGCTTTAAAAGCTATTAAATATAGCGCTTGCGATTACTTATTAAAACCAATTGATATTGAAGAATTAAAATCTGCTATTAATCGGTTAATTGAAAAGAGATCGTCTAATGTGCCAAGCATGGATAATTTACAGTTCTTGATTCAGAACTTAAAACGTGCAGATGATAATTACAATAAAATTACTTTGCCAACTGGAAATGCGTATGAAATTGTAAATATTAAAGATATTATTAGATGTGAAGCAGATGGTAGTTATACTAATTTTCATTTAGTAGGTGGAAAAAAATTAATGGTATCTGCGAGTTTAAAGCATTACGAAGATTTATTACCAGCAAATGATTTCATTCGTATTCACCATCACCATTTAATTAATATGAATCACGTTGTTAGATTTTTGAAAGTGGATGGTGGCTATGCTATTATGAGCGACAATTGTCAATTAGAAATAAGCCGTCGTAAAAAAGATGCGTTTTTAGAGAGACTAAATGCCGTATAGATTTATTTTATAAAATAAAAAAAGCCTCATTCGCCAGCTGGCAGATGAGGCTTTTTTGTTGATGTATTAATTATAAAGATTGAAAAGCAGTTTCAAATGCTTTGATTGTTTTATCGATATCTTCTTGTGTATGAGCTTCACTCATAAATCCGACTTCATATCCAGAAGGACCTGAATAAACACCATTTGCTAATAATGCGTGGTATAAAACTTTAAAATGTTTCATGCTATCCGCATCAATATCTTCAGCGCATCTAATGGCTTTTTTATTAGTGAAAGCCAACCAAAAAATAGATCCAATACTAAAAATAGTAAAATCATGTTTTGTATTCTTTTTTAATCCTGCTATTAATGTTTGAGTTTTAGTTTCTAAATCTTTATAAAAATTAGGCTTTAAACACTCTGTTAATTGAGCAATTCCAGCTGTCATAGCAACTGGATTGCCACTTAAAGTTCCAGCTTGATATACATTGCCTTCTGGCGAAATGGATGACATAATTTCTTTGCTTGCTCCATAAGCTCCAACAGGAAATCCTCCACCAATAATTTTTCCATAAGTAATAATGTCTGGCTTAATATCATAGTAACCAGCGGCACCACAAAACCCAACTCTAAAACCACTAATCACTTCATCAAATAGTAATAAAGTTTTATTTGCTGTACAAATGTCTTTTAAGAATTGTAAGTATTCTTTTTCTTGTAATAATAAACCATTGTTGGCAGGAATAGGTTCTATAATCACACAGGCAATTTCATCTTTAAATTGAGTAAAAGCTTGAGTAACGGCTTCCTTATTATTTAATGGAACTACTATGGTTTCCTTTACAAAACTTTCTGGTACTCCAGCCGAAGATGTTTCTCCAAAAGTTACTAAGCCCGAACCTGCCTTTACTAAAAGCGAATCAGAGTGACCATGATAACAGCCTTCAAATTTTAATATTTTATTTCTTCCTGTAAAACCTCTTGCTAAACGAATAGCACTCATCACTGCTTCTGTTCCGCTACTAACAAAACGAATTTTTTCTATATAATGATTGTTAGTTAAGATTAATTCAGCTAATTCATTTTCTAATCGTGTAGGCGCACCAAATGATGTTCCATTACGCATTGTTTTTTCAACAGCATTTAATACATTATTGTTAGCATGTCCTAAAATTAATGGACCCCAACTTGCACAGTAATCAATATACTCGTTTCCATCTGCATCCCAAATATGCGATCCTTTTCCTTTATCAATAAATATAGGAGTTCCGCCAACGCTTCTAAATGCACGTACGGGAGAGTTAACACCACCTGGGAAAAAAGCTTTTGCTTTTTCAAATAACTGAGCTGATACTTGATTTTTCATTTTTGAAAATTTTGCCTCAAAGATAAAGGTTTGAGGCATATATTTAAATTTAGTGTTGTATTTCTTTCCAATAAAAAAGGCTACCTCATTGAGATAGCCTTTTAAAACCTAATTAAAAATTAATTATTGTTTAACAATTTTACCAATTTTAATGGTTTTGTTGTTATTGATAATTTTAAACATATACATACCATCTTCTAATTTAGAAAGATTAACGTTGCTCATGTTGTTTGTGATATTTTCTTTGATAGTTAATTTACCAATTGCATCATAAACTTCAACAGTTACGTTTCCTTCTATAGAAGCTGGGATTGAAATTGTAACATTACCGTTTGTTGGGTTAGGGAAGATGCTAATTTCATCAGAAGCAAGATCCTTAATGCCATTACAGTTACTTACAGTTACAGTTACATAAGCATCTGCAGAGCAACCATTTCCTGTTGCAGTAATAGTATACACAGACGTAACGCTTGGTGTAACAACTGTTGTCATTGTTGTAGCTCCATCAGACCATAAGTAAGATGTACCGTTAGAAGAAGCAGTTAAAATAGAGCTTCCAGTACTTCCATCATCACATAATAAAGTTTGAGAGGCCACAGCAGAAACAGTAGGAGTTTGATTAACTGCTAAAGATACTGTAGCAGTATTTGAACAACTATTAGTTTCACCAGTTACAGTGTAAACAGTTAATGTAGTTGGGGTAACAACTTCAGTAGAAGTAGTTCCACCAGATGTCCAAGTATAGTTTGTAGCACCACCTGCAGTTAATGTAGCAGATGAACCAGAACAAACAGAAGCACTTGAAGCAGATACAGTTACTGTAGGGATAATTGTATTAACATCTACTGATACAGTTGCTGTGTTTGAACAACCACTAGTTTCACCAGTTACAGTGTAAATTGTTAAAGCAGTTGGTGTTACACTTTCTGTAGAAGCAGTTCCACCGCTTGTCCAAGTATAGTTAGTAGCACCACTTGCAGTTAATGTAGCTGAGGATCCAGTACAAATAGTTGCACTTGATGCAGCAGCAACTACCGTTGGAGTCGCAGTCACGTCAATGGATACAGTTGCAGTACTAGAACATCCAGTAGCCTCACCAGTTACTGTGTATGTTGTAGTAGTTGCAGGAGTAACAACTTCAGTTGAAGTAGTTCCACCAGAAGTCCAAGTATAGTTTGTAGCACCACTTGCTGTTAATGTTGTTGAGTTTCCAGAACAAATAGATGCATTAGAAGCAGCAACAGTCATAGATGGAACAGCTAATGCATCAACAGATACTGTAGCTGTACTTGAACATCCATTTGCTGAACCAGTAACTGTGTAAACAGTTAAAGCTGTTGGGTTTACATTTTCAGTAGATGCAGTTCCACCACTTGTCCAAGAATAGGTTGTAGCACCACTTGCAGTTAACGTAGCTGTAGATCCAGCACAAACTGCAGTGTTAGATGCTACCGCAGACACAGTTGGAGTAGTATTAACAGTTACTGTTACAGGAGTAGATAAAATCACACAAGAATTATTATCTGTAATTGTTGCTGTATAAGTTTCTGTTGTAGTTGGAGTTATACTTACTACTGAGCCAGTACCAACTGAAGTTACTCCAGTTGTCCAATCTATTGTAGTAACACCAGGCATTGAATTACCCATGAATGTAATTCTAGGTCTTGCAGTACTAGTTACTAATGTTCCTAAATTTGAAGTATTACATAAAGCAGCATCATCGTCATAATAACCTCTAACAGATGTATAGCCAGTAACTGTATTTGCAGATACAATCGCATTACCTGTCCAGAACGTACCTGTACCTAAAGGATCATTTTCAAAACAAATATCAACAATCACATTTGAAGTTCCGTCCCATGTAAATGGAGTAGCAAAGTTATGTGTATTAACACCTACAGCTGGAGCTGGTAAATTTACCGGACCAAATACACCAACAATTGGACTTGAATTAGTAGCAAATGCGCTTACTAAATCTGTAGATGTTGTGTGATACATTTTCAGTGTGTAATTTGTAAATGGTAACGTCGCATTTGCTGCTGTAACATTAAATGCCATAGACGTAATATTACCAGCAGATAAACCAAATGAAGTTAATTCACTTGCTTTAAATAAGTACTGAGTTCTTTGTGACTCCCAATTTTGAGCATATGGAGAAAGACCCGAACCACTTTGAGTAGTTGTTGTAACAGTACCAACAGTAACATTAGCTGATGAATTTAAAGACAATGTAGCTGAATTGCCAGAACATAATACACTAGGAGTAGCAATTGCCGTTGGAGTATCAATGGTTTGAAATACATTTAACGAAACTGTATTTACCGCTGTACATGCTCCATCAACAGCAGTTAATGAATAAACATAATTACCTGATACAGAAGGTGAAATACTTACTGAAGAACCACTTACAGAACCAGTGATACCGCTTCCTGTTGCAGGAACTGCAGTCCAAGTGTAAGAATAAGTATTAGTTGTGCCTGTATTAGTAGCAATTAATGCAACTGTTGTATTAGGACAAATAGAAGCTGAAGAAACAGAAGCTGTTACAGCATCAGGAATATTTACTGTAGTTGTTACCTGAGCTCTTGGACTTTGACAAGATGCTGTACTAACTGAAGTAACATACCAAGATGTTGTATTACTAATAGATGTTGTAAAGTTTGTACTTGTTCCACTTTGTAATACAGTTGTAGAAGTTGGCGTTGCGTACCAGTTGTATGATGTTCCACCACTTACTGAAGATGTAGGAACTCCAACGCCACATTGTGTTGCGCTAGTTACAGCAGGCGTAGTAGGAATCTCATTCACTAAAACACCTACAGTGCCTGTATTAGAACAAGTTGTAGCAGGATTATTCACAGATACAGTGTATACACTAGTAGCAGCTGTAGAACCCGTGTTTACAGGAGTTACTGTAGCTGCATTTGATGGAATAGCACCTGGATTCCAAGTCCAAACCATTGAAGATGTGACATTAGTTCCAATTTGACCAGAGAAGGCAATTCTTGGACGAGTAGACGTAGATGTTCCTGATGCAAATCCACATGCACCAGCAGTGTAAGAATAAACCACTCTGTTAGAAATAGTTTGAACATTCATTGTACTACTAACTCCAGCAGGGTTTACGGCATCATGACAAATTTCAATAATGACGTTTGATGTTCCGTCCCAGTTGAATGGAGTATCGAAAGTATGAATGTTTTGACCTAAAGTTACAGAGTATGAATATGGTCCATAAACTGTAGATGGAGGTAAATCATAAGCAGTTCCTAATGATGTAGTAGAAGTAGCTCCCATTTTAATCTCGAAGTTATCCATCATGCCACTACCAGCAGCAGTTACATTAAATCTTATATCTGTTATATTACCAGCGTAAATACCCGCAGCGTTCAGCTCAGCAGCTGTATATAAGTATTGTGTTTTGAAATCAGAAGTAGCACCGTTACCTTGTCTGTATGGTGTTCCAGTAGTACTGTTAGTTCCTGTTAATCCCACAGTAGCAGTGCCAGATGCGATATCAATCGATTGAGCATTTATGCCAACATTTTCTCCAGAACATATAACACTTGGAGTTGCTGTTGTGCTAACAGAAGGCACGTTATTTAAACTAACTGAAACAGAAGAAATAGCAATACATGTTCCATCGCTAGCTGATAAATTATATACATAATTTCCAACTGTTGAAGGAGTGATAGATACTACGCTTCCTGTTAATGAAGTTGGCATTCCACTTCCAGTAGCAGGTGATGCATTCCATGTAAATGTGTATGCATTACTATTTGTACCTGTTTGCGTAGCTGTTAATGTAATTGTATTAGCACTACCAACACAAAGTTTAGTAGCAGAACTACTAGCAGAAACAGCATCAGGAATAGTTACTGACTGTGTAACAGCTACTCTTGGTGAACTTTCGCAAGTACCATTAAATGAAGTTACATACCAAGTAGTTGTATTACTAATTGAGGTCGTATAATTTGCAGTTGCTCCACTTTGCAAAACAGTTGTAGAAGTTGGTGTTGCATACCAGTTATATGATGTGCCTCCACTTACTGATGCTGTAGGAACTCCAACACCACATTGGGTTGCATCAGTTACAATTGGATTACTAGGTAATGGATTAACTAAAACACTAGCAGTAGCAGTATTAGAACATGCAGTAGTTGTATTAGTTACGGTAACTGTATAAACTTGACTACTAGCAACAGTTCCTGTGTTTACAGGGTTAACAATTGCCGTATTAGTATTTATTGATCCTGGATTCCAAATGAAATTCATAGCAGAACTAACATTTACACCAACTAATCCAGTAAAATAAGTTTGAGGTCTTCCTATAGTGGTTGAACTTCCTCCACTTGCAGGAATTGTTGTTGTTGCACTACAAACTGTAGATGGAGTTTGATTATCAGAATAGATATACATACCTTTGTTAACACCAGTATAGGTATCCCATCTAACAGCACTTGAAGTGCCACCAGTTGTTGCATTACTCCAACAAATTGAAATAACAACATTTGAAACACCATCCCAGTTAAATGGAGTAGAGAATACAAAGTTATTTACACCTAAAACTGGTGTATAACTATTATTAGTTCCTGTTCCTGTATAAACTTGAGTGATGCTATTAATAGTATTAGCAGTTGGAAATACTGATTGAGTGGTTGCGCCTATGCTTAATGCAAAACCTTCATATGGAACCCCCACAGATGTAATATTTAATCCAATTGATGTAATATTTCCAGCTAATAATCCTTGCGCTGTTAATTCAGCAGCAGTATAAATATATTGAACTTTTGCTCCGCCCCAACCATAGTAAAACGGAGACCCGCTACTACTAGAGGTTGTTGCTCCACTTCCAATTGTAGTAGTAGCAACAGAAGCATTAATAGATTGGGCATTTAAATTAACTGGAGATCCAGAACAAACAACTGTTGGATTTGCTGTAGCGCTAATTGAAGGAGGGTTATTTAATCCAACAGTAACAGTAGAAACCGTTGTACAAACTCCATCAGTTGCTGTAACACTATAAGTATAGTTCCCTATAACTGTAGGTGTAATTACAGCAACAGTTCCTGTTACAGAACTTGGCATACCACTACCTGTTGTAGAAGATGCGTTCCAAGTGAAATTATAAGCATTATTGGTCCCTGTTTGAACAGCCGTTAATGTTACAGTATTTGCTCCGCCAGTACAAAGGTTAGAAGCGCTTGTATTTGCTGTTACAGGATCAGGAATACTAACAGTTGTAGTGACTGCAGCTCTTGGAGTGCTTTCGCAAGCACCATTCACTGAAGTTACGTACCATGTTGTTGTAGCTCCAATAGATGTAGTAAAATTAGAAGCTGTTCCAGTTTGTAATACTGCTGTTGAAGTTGGAGTAGCATACCAATTATAATTTGCACCACCAACTACGGAAGCAGTTGGTACACCAATTCCACATTGTGATGAATTTGAAACAATTGGAGCGCTTGGTAATGGAACATTAGTAACCGTAACAGCAGCAGTTACTGGACATCCTCCTAAATCAGAAGTAACAGTAAAGGTTGTATTTGCTGTAATTGTTGCTGTAATAGGATTTGTTGTGCCAATAACACCAACACCATCTGTCCAAGAAATATTAGCTGTAGGAGTAACTGCTACGCTTACTAAATAATCTTCAACTTCACCCCATGAACCCACAGAACCACATGGAGAAGAAATAGCGCCTTCTTTTAAAATAACGCGCATTCTTGTTAAGCCCATTGAAGCTGAAGTAGGAATAGTAATGTTACCAGTAAAGTCACTTAAGAAAACTCCAGTTTTTGTTAATGTAAAAGTTTCGCCTGCATCTGCAAAAGATCCATTTTGATTGAAATCTAAATAAACATTACAGAAATTTGCGCTTACATCTGTAGTACCATGAAAATGATATATAGTTATTGGGTAAGATTGACCAGCATTAACAACAGCTGGAGCAATTCCAGTAAAATCAGTATATGTAGCATTTGCAGCAGCATTTGATTGTTGAGGAGTAGGCCTAGTTGCTGGGTTATTAATGCCTGCAAAAGTTACTTGACCAATATCATCTTCAGTAGTATTAGAAATTGTTGCACTACAATAAGATGTTGGAGCTGGATTTGTTGAAGATAATATTAAACTTAAGTCAGTTGTACTACCTGCACAAACTGGATTTATTGAAGATAATGCAGTAGCGGTAACTCCAGTTGTTGGTTCATCTTTATAAGATGTACCAAAACTTACTTTTGTATTTGTGCCATCAGTTGCTGTAACTGTCCAAGTCACATTTGCATTTGAAGGAAATGCTGCTGGAATTGTAGCGGTCCATGTAGATGTTGTAGTGAAACTACCACCTGACATTGCTACAGGAAGAAAGCCAGTACCGTTAAAAGAATAACTTAATTCTACCGAAGTTAATGGACTAGCTCCAGGAGTAACAGTAGCTGTTACAACTCTTGGTGCTGCCGTACAAAGATTTCCTGTAGGTGAAATTGATAATCCGTTAATAACTAAATTTAATGAAACACCTTCAAATTCATCTGCTCCAATATCAGGAGATGAACCAGTTCCAGTATATCCGCCGTTTCCTTGACGAATATTAGCGTCAAAGTCATCTGTAATACCCGAAATATTTACTCCACCACTCTCAGCTAAAGTTGAAGTAGCTGGATTGAAATGTAAAAAGTTAGCATTTGAACCAGTAGTACTTGCAAAGGTTGGATTTTCTGTAACAGAAGCCGCATCTCTTGAAGGACCAACTAATGTTTTAAAATTTGCTAATGTTTGTTGTACTGTTGTTCCATCATAAAAAATAGCTGTTGCAGCTGAAGGAGTTCCTGCATAAAATAAATTGCTATTAGAAGTATTTGCATACGTTGTTAATGTCGTTGAACTTCTTCTATAAGCAACAGCAATTGCTGTTCCTGTTGGAGTAGAATTATTTACAAAAATATTATTTCTTAAATCAAGAGTAGAACCTGTACTTGCAGTAATAGCAGAACTACCAAATAAGGTTCCTGTACTAGCTGCATTTAAATATACTGAGTTGTAATATGCATTTACAGTTGTTCCACCAGCAATGTTAATTCCATTGATTGCATTTGTATTATTTGAAATTGGAGTTCTTAAATCTCCAATGGTATTATTGAAAATATTTACCGTTGTTCCTGATATAATATAAATACCCGAAACGTTTCCAGCTGTTCCAGAAGAAGACAAATCATATACTTTATTTTTAAATATTGAAGGACTACTACTACTATTGTATAATCCATATACAGTTCCACCAGCAGATGACAAAGTGTATACATTGTTGTTAGATAGAGTTCTTGTTCCTGTAGTAGTACTAAAATACATGCCAGCCACGACTGCAGAACCTGCATGAGATAAATTATATACGGTATTACCATTATAAGTTTCATTTGACGGAGAACTTCCATCAAATATCCCATAAGTAGCTGAAGTTCCTGTCGTTTTAGTATTTAATAAGTTAAATACAGTATTGTTAGAAATATTAACTGTTGTTCCTGCTGCACGAATACCATAGATGGTTCCGCCTGTCCCTGTTCCGCTAATTGTATTTGAGTTAATACTGTTATTAGTAATAATTTGATTTGTTCCAGAGGTAAGGTAAATAGCACCAAAAGTAGCCCCTGTTGTGCCAGTTAATGCGCAGTTGGTTATAGTATTAGAGGAAATTGATAAAGTTGTTGTAGCTCCAGTATTGTAAATAGGATATACGGAACCGCTTCCTCCAATTGCACTATTAGAGTAGTTTAATCCATTGAATATGTTATTTGAAATGTTTACAAATGCAGGAGATGCACTATTGAAAATACCATAAAATGCACCTGATGTTGCAGTTGTATATGTACTATTTGTAACTAAGTTGTTTGAAATAACAACGGTATTAGTTGCAGCAGTCGAACCAGATGCATTTTCAATAGCAGAAAGCTGAGAAGTTGTTCCGCCACCATGTAATGTAACTGTGTTATTAGTAATAGCAGCATTTGCACTAGTAGCTGTATTTAAATAAATACCTCTTAATGTAGTTGCATGATTTATACCTGATCCATTGTTATTATTAATGGTGTTGAAAGATACATTGATGTTGTATTGTGCTAAAGTACGAATAGCAGCAGCTGGATTTGCAGCAGCTCCACCACCATAATTAATAATAGTATTTCCTGTAGCAGATGAAACTCCTCCAATATCATTACCTGTATCAGCTAATGTAAAAGGAGTTGTTGCAGCAAATCCTATTAATGCCATACCGTAGTTACAGTTTTGGATGGTATTTGAATAGAATTTGTTATTAGAGTTTGATCCAGTTGCTAATGTTGGCGTTAGTGCTGTTGTAGCAGCAGCAGCAGTTGAGTTTAACATGTAAATACCAACAGAACCTTCAACAATAGGCCCTGAACCAGAAGCATTATTGATGCGACTTAATGTAATAACACAATTTTTAATCGTGTTATTTTGACAACCGTCATCAGCAGTAGCTTTATATAAGGCGTAACCAAATTCCATGGTTGCTGGGTTAACAGTATTTGGATCAGTAACATCAATCCCATCAATAGTTACATAGTCAGAACCTACCAAACGAAATACACCATCCTGACCAGCAGATGTTGGTGTTGCTGTTCCCGTGTAAGCAGTTAATAATGGGTTAGCACCAGCACCATTTTTTTGAAAAGTAATTGTGTTTGCTAATGTTCCAGTTGCAGTTAACACATATCCACCTAAAGGAGCAGTTTCTGTGTATCCAGCTGGAATATTAATAATTAACGGACCGTTAACGCCTAATGCATTAATATCTGTAACCGCAGCCGCAAGTGTTGGATAATCAACACCTATGGTTTTTGTTCCAGAAAGCTGAGCCTTAAGCCCGCCTGAAAAAACAATGGTAAATAGAGCTAAAGCCATTAACCAATTATTTTTTTGTTTGGTAGTTTTTGTATACATGTTATTTTATTTTACGTTATTTGAGTTTGTAAATTTAAACAACAAATAACTATTAATGTTTACTTCTACAGAAAAAATACCAATTTTAGTCGAAAAATCATACAGATTTAACAAACTAAAATTTTAGATATCTTTATATCACAAACCAAAGTTGCTTTATGCATTTAGATGAATTAAGAGAATACTGCTTATTAAAGAAAGGTGTGGAGGAATGTTTACCTTTTGGAGATGACACTTTAGTGTTTAAAGTGATGGGTAAAATGTTTTTATTATCTGGCATTGATTCCCAACCCGTTCAGTTTAACGTGAAGTGCAACCCCGAAAAAGCCATTGAACTCAGAGAAAATTACTCTTGTGTATTACCAGGATATCATATGAATAAACTACATTGGAACACTATTATTTGTGATGGCTCTGTATCTGATAAACAAATCCAAGAATGGATAGACGATAGTTATAGTTTAGTAGTAGATAGTTTAACTAAAAAACTAAAAGCAGAATTAGCAAATCTTAGCTAGATTATTCGTCTCTAAAGAAACTTAACTTATGTAAATCTATTAATTGAGTTTTTTGATAATAAAAATTAATCACATCTGGATATTTGTACCCTAATTTTGCCATTCGCATAGCGCCTTCTTGACACATTCCTACTCCATGTCCAAAGCCTCTTCCTTTAAAAATTAATGTATCTCCTTGTTGCACAATACTAAAAAAAGTAGATTTTAATTGTAAATCAGTTCGAACACTTTTTAAGGGAACCTTAATATTATTAGCTTCCAGGTAAGGTTTACGAGACTCTTGTTTAAAAGTCAAAGCAAGCCATCTTGCATTAGAATCTTGTATAGGATAATTATGTTTTAATTTAAGATATGATAGCCAATCTTCCTTTGCCATTTTACGTTCCCATTTAGCATTTGGCATCTTAATACTAAAGGTGTCATTTACACTTCGGAGATAAGATAATTTACTTCCCCAAACATCTTCAGAGTTCGCTGTTTGCCCACCGCTATTACTATGAAAAGCGGCATCTATTAAATTTAAATTATCATCTACTACAACTTTACCTTTTGTGTCGGTAACAGCTTTCATAATATCTAACTCAGTAGTTTTACCAAAATAGGCTTGGCAATGTGTGTGGTCGCATAAGTTAAAACCTTCGGCGCCATGTTTTTGTAAATGAGATAAAGCAAATGTTCTGGCTAAAATAGCTTGTACTTTATAAAACTCTTGATAAGAACGTTTTCCAGATTCTGCCTGAACAACTCCTGAAATATAATTGTCTAAAATAATTTCATTAATACATTTTAAGTCACCAAGTTCTGCAGATACAATTAAGTTGTCTTCGTAAAACCTTGGTTTTCTGTCTGGTAAAACTAATTTTAATCGAAATGCTTTTGTAACATCTGAACTAGAAATTTTAACTCGTTTGTATTTTCCAATAATATTTTCAAAAGTTTTTACTTCAACAGAATCGTTGCTATATGAAAATTTAATAATAGGAAATTTTGAAGAGTTGACTATTTCAACACCATTAGCCCAAACACTGTAGCTACCAGCTTCAGAGCTAAAAGTAAAAGATTGAATTTTTAGTTGAGAAAAAATTCTAATGTTCACCACTTCATCCGAAGAGATTTTTTTTATTGTTTCAGGATTGGTTGTATTAGTTTTAATTTTTATGGATTTGGCAAATACCTCCGTTACTTGCCAAGACGCAAGAAATAGTAAAATGATAGATATGAATATAATTTTACTTTTTTGCATGAATGTGATTATACATTAATTCGGCAACTTTTTTAGAAGCACCACTATTTCCTAGTAATTTAATTAAACCATCGTACTCCTTCAACATCTCTTCTCTAATTGGTCCAGAAATGATTTTAGTTAATTCTTCTTTTAAATTTTTAGAGGTTAAATCGCTTTGTATTAATTCTTTAACAACAGGTTTGTCTAAAATCAAATTTGGTAAGCCAATGTATTTAACTCTTCCTCCAACAACCATTTTAGCAATAGAATAGGAAACAGTTCCTCCCTTGTAACAAACCACTTGTGGTAATCTAAACAAAGCACTTTCTAACGTTGAGGTTCCTGATTTTATAATTCCCGCATGAGCATTATGCATCAGGGCATATGTTTGATTAAACACAACTTTCAAATTTTTATCAATTGCCATTTGGTAAGCTTCTTTAGGAAGATTGGTTGTGCCAGCAATAACAAATTGATAATCTTTAAAATCGTTCACTACATCTAACATAATAGAAAACATACGTTCTATTTCTTGTTTCCTGCTTCCTGGCAATACAGCAATGATGGGTCTATTATCTAAATTATTTTTTGAAATAAATGTTGCTTTATCAGGTAACGAAGATTTTTCTTGTTCAATAGCATCTAATAATGGATGGCCTACATAATCAGCTTCGTAGTTATGTTTTTTGTAAACTGCCACTTCAAAAGGTAGTATCACAAACATTTTTTCTACACTACGTTTTACTATTTCTACACGATTTTCTTTCCATGCCCAAATGGTTGGCGAGATATAATAAAATACTCTAATGCCTTGTTGTTTAGCCCAATCAGCAATTCGCAAATTAAAGCCAGGATAATCTACTAAAATCAAAATCTCCGGCTTAAATTCTAAAATATCTTGCTTACAAAAGGCTATATTTTTAAAAATAGTTCGGATGTTTTTGGCTACTTCTACAAAGCCCATAAAAGCCAAATCCTTAATATGTTTTCTTGGTTTTTGATGGGTAACCGCTTCCATCAAATCTCCACCCCAAAACCTGAATTCAATATTTTTATCCAATAAAAGTAACTCCTTCATCATGTTTGATGCGTGTAAATCACCTGATGGTTCGCCAGCTATAACGTAGTATTTCATGGTTTAATTTAAAGAAGAGAAATGTATAAGACCAAACCAACATATAAGAATGAAGCAATAATTAATCCTTTACCAAAATCAAATATTTTTTTGTTTAAAGAAATATAAAACACAGCCAAACTAGCAATAATGCAAGCTATCACAACTTCTTGTAACATGTCTCCCATTCTCAGATATCTGATAAAGCCATACGGAAAACTTAGTTGGTTGTGCATGAATAACCAATAACAGAAAAAACAAAATGCCGGAAAAAAAATTCCAAACACAAAGCCTACCCAAAGTTTATTAATTTTCTCTAACATGATTATAAGGTGTTTTGTAAGTGTGTAATATAGTTATGGGCTGTTAAGTCATGCATAATAGGCACAACAGATACATATCCGTTTTGTAAAGCCCACTCATCGGTGTCTTTTGCTTCTGGTTCAAAATTTACAAATTTACCAGTTAACCAATAATACGAACGACCGTATGGATCTTGTCTTTCTTCAAAATCTTCTACCCAATTAGCTTTTGCTTGACGGCAAATTTTTAATCCACTTATTTCATCTGCTTTTAGTTTTGGAAAATTGACATTTAAGCAAACGCCTTGCGGTAATTTATCTTTTAAGCAAGAGGATATAATTTTTTCGATGAATGATGTTGTTGGCGTAAAATCTGCATTAATATCATAATCGCATAAACTAAATCCAATAGCAGAGGTTCCTTCTAGTGAGCCTTCAATGGCAGCACTCATAGTTCCCGAATAAATAACATTAATTGAACTATTACTACCATGATTAATCCCTGACAATACTAAATCTGGTTTTCGAGGTAATAATTTATTGACTGCCATTTTCACGCAATCCACTGGAGTACCTGTGCAACTATATTCATCTATAGCACCTTTGTGAAAATTTGTTTTTTGAATTCTTAGTGTAGAATTAATAGTAATGGCATGCCCCATACCAGATTGCGGTTTGTCTGGAGCAATTACCACAACATCGCCATACTTTACGGCAATAGATGATAAATGTAAAATACCAGGAGCACTTACCCCATCGTCGTTTGTTACTAATATAAGTGGCTTTTGTTGCATCGTGGTAAATCTATTGAATTTATAACGGCTTTTTATCTAAAAAAATAGTTATTTACTAAAATTTGACTGTTGAATTCTAACTGTGGTTTTATACGTTTTTTTAGTATTTTTGCTTTACTAACTAACCTCATTACAAAATGAAAAAAATTATCAAAACTGCTAATGCTCCTGCTCCAATAGGTCCATATAACCAAGCTGTACAAGTTGGCGATTGTGTTTATGTTTCAGGAACAATTGCTATGGACTTGGAATCTAAACAGTTAATTAAAACAACGATTAAGGATGAAACTAAAATAGTTATGGAATATTTAGGTGCTGTTTTAAAAGAAGCTGGTTTAACGTACGATAATATTGTTAAAACAACTATTTTCTTATCTGACATGAATAATTTTGTACATGTAAACGAGGTTTATAGCAGTTATTTTAAAGGTGATTTTCCTGCTCGTGCTACTATTCAAGCAGATAGATTACCAAAAGATGCAAATGTTGAAATTAGCGTAGAAGCTAAAGTTTTTTAATCATTTTAATATAAAACGACCTTTATTTGATGAGGTTTTTGGGTTTTTTTGCTCAAAAACCTCATTTTTTTACCCAAAATCAACTGAAATAAGTTAAAATTGATAAGTGTTTTTTGCCATCTAGTAGGCAAAAAAGTTTTATTCACCGAAAAAATGTCACGAAAAATATTTGTTTATTTAAATATTTGTTATAATTTTACTATAACTAAATAAATTTTATGTTATGAATATTTTTGTAAGCAACATCAGCTTTAAAGTTAGAGAACAAGCACTAAGTGAACTTTTTTCTCAGTATGGCGAGGTAACCTCGGTAAGAATTATTAAAGACAAAGAAACAAAACGTAGCCGCGGCTTTGGGTTTGTTGAAATGGCAAGTGACGAAGATGGGCAAAAGGCCATCGATGCATTGAATGGAACAGAGCATTATGAACGTGCGATTGTTGTGTCTCAAGCAAAAGGAAAGCCTGAAAACGCATAATCATTTACTATATAAAATAAAAAAGTCCCTACCAGCGGTAGGGACTTTTTTATTGGCCTAGTTTCTAATAGTGAGTGTATTAATGCCATCAAACGAGGCATTGTAAAGTCTTAAGTTTTGAGTGGCAGAACCCGAAATTAACCCGCCATCAAATATTTGCCATTTCGAACCGCTAATGGTATCCTTTAATGTAAAGTTATCAGATTGAACTTTTACTTTAGCATATGGGTCATCTGGTAAGGCTGTAGAAGTACGTTCTATAGCCACAAAATCAGTTGGCGAATTTGTGGCAGTTTTTCTATAAACAATAATGCCATTAACACCTCCATTAATATAAACCCAGCCACCAGCTGTTTGTAATTTAAAGTAAAGAGGATCATTTGGATACATGGTAATATTAACTGTTTGGTATGCAATATTATCTTGCACTGTTTGATTCTTTTTTTTGCAAAAAGAAAAAATGCTAAGAAAAGCCAATAAAACTAATATGCTAATTTTTCTAAACATTATGATACAATATAGGTTAAACAAATACCTTTGCAATACAAATATAATCTTTTCATATGGACTTTGACCCATCTAAACCACCAAAAAAACACAACGTTTTTTTACCAATAATATTGTCTTTTGTTTTAATGCTTGGTATCTGGTTGGGTTATTTTTTAAGTAATCGCATTAATAGAGGTTCGTCTGTAAATCAAAATTATCACACATCTACTAACGATAAGATTAATAGTTTATTGGATTATATTGAATATCAATATGTAGATACCATCAATAAAAAAGACTTAGTAGAAAAAACAGTAACATCTATGCTACAAAGTTTAGACCCTCATTCAAGTTATATTGCTGCCAGTGAATTTGAAACAGTAAATGAACCTTTGGAAGGTAATTTTGATGGAATAGGAGTGGAGTTTAATATTATTAAAGATACAATTAGAGTTATTACACCTATAGAGGGCGGGCCATCTGAAAAAATTGGAATTAGATCGGGAGACAAAATTGTTAAAGTAGAAGGTAAAAATGTAGCAGGAGTTAAGATTACTAATAAAGAAGTTTTTGAAAAACTAAGAGGTAAAAGTGGAACAATTGTTAGAGTTTCAATCTTAAGAAGTGGAATAGCAAAACCTTTAGAATTTAAAATAACACGAGACGCTATTCCTTTATATAGTTTAGATGCATCTTACATGGTAAAGCCAACTATTGGATACATTAAGATTAGCAAATTTGCAGCAACTACATACGACGAATATTTAAAAGCCTTCAATGAATTATCAAAGCAAGGAATGAAAAAATTAATCTTGGATTTAAGAGGTAATCCTGGAGGGTACTTAAATGCTGCTGTTGATATTTCTGACGAGTTTTTAGCAAATGGTTTGCAAATAGTTTACACACAAGGAAAAGCTAATCCTAAAAAAACATACAAGGCTACAACGCGCGGAAGTTTCGAAAATAATCCTTTAGTAGTTTTAATTGATGAAGGCTCTGCAAGTGCTAGTGAGATTGTTGCAGGAGCTGTTCAAGATAATGATAGAGGAACCATTATAGGTAGAAGAAGTTTTGGAAAAGGTTTAGTTCAAGATCAACTGCAATTGCCAGATGGATCGGCTATTCGTTTAACCATTGCGAGATATTATACGCCAACAGGTAGATGTATTCAAAAACCATATTCTGATGATAAAAACCAATACTACAGTGAGGAATATGATAGGTATGAAAATGGTGAGTTATTGAATGAAGATAGTATTAAAATGGATAAAACAAAGCAATATAAAACACCTGAAGGAAAGACTGTTTATGGCGGAGGCGGTATTATGCCAGATATTTTTGTGCCTATAGATACAGCTAAAACCAATTCGTTTTTAAATAAAGTGTTTTATGCAGGTGCCATTAATACTTTTGCATTTGAGTATGCGGATAAGAATAGAAATCAAATAAAGGCTTATAAAACGGCAAAAAACTATATTGATCAGTTTGAAATCAGTAATGCCATTTTAGATGAATTTTATGAGTACTGTTCTAAGCAAAATTTATTGTTAGCTAATCTTTCTAAATCTAAGACAAATGAAGCTTTAAAGCCTTATTTGAAAGCATTTATAGGCCGAGATGTGTTTGATAAGGATGCATATTACCCAATTATCAACCAAAAAGATAATTCAATAATAAAAGCCACAGAACTTTTATCTAAATAAAAATTGTATTTTTGATATTATAAAATCAATTTATGACTATCAAACTATTAGCTATTCCTTTTTTTGCATTATCACTTACTTTTGTTTCCTGTGGTGGCAATTCAGAAGACCAAAAATCGCAAGAATCTCTTGATGGATTAGATTCTGTTGCTGTTACAGATACATTTGCTACCATAGAGGATAATGAGGTAACGTATAACTTACCATCGGCTTTACAAATCGCCTATGTGTTTAAAAAGTCGGGCGCTAGCTTTATCCCAACTCTTTTAAATAATAAGGGTAACTACTCTAAGTACAATACAAGTAATTATAAAAGAGCCATTAACTTTGGTATTTATAGCGCTGATTTGGCTTATTGTTTATTTAATAAAAAATATCAGGAATCTAAAGAGTATTTAAAGTCTTGTAAAGAGATGGGCTCATTTTTAGGGCTAAATCAAGCTTTTGAAAGCGATAATATGGCCCAAAGATTTGATAAGAATATTGCTATTGAAGATTCTGTAGTGAAGATTGTGTCAAACGTTCAGTTAAAAACGGATGTGATGTTTGAGCAAAATAAACAAAAACATATCACAGTTATTGCATTTGCTGGCGCATGGACAGAAAGCACGTACATTGCAACTGAAGTGTATGCAAAAGATAAAAATAAAAAAGTGTTAGCAAGCTTGATGGAGCAATTACTTTTATCTGAAACAATTATTAAAGCTTTAAAAGTGCATCAAGCATCTGAACCAGAATTGCCAGCTTTAATTAGTTCAATAGAAAAAATTAACGCTCAGTTTAATGCCATTGCATCAGTAAAAGCAGCTATGGAGAAAGATGAGGAAATGGATTTTAATTTAATGGCTGTTACAGATAACGAATTAAAAAGCATCACTGAGTCGGTGAAAACATTAAGAACAAGCATGGTTGACTAACATTAATGATTATGAAAAAAATTATAAAAACTTTATTCAGTGTTCTTTTTGTTTTTGTATCGATGTCATTTCAAGGAGGTGATATATTGTGTAACGCTAAAGAATTAAAAGAAAAAGCAAAAGAGTTATTAGAACCCTATAAATATGATAGTTCTGAATTGACTCGTATCATGTATAAAAAGAAAGAGTCTATTAAAGAAGTAGAAGTTCCTTTATTTATTGGAGAAAAATATCGTATCGCATTTGAGTTAGAAGCTTTACCAAAACAAGTGGAAGTTCGTATTTATAATAAAGATAAAGACTCTAAAAACAGAAAATTATTATTTTCATCAAAAGATATAGGTGCAGAAAAAAAAGAATTTTACTTTGAGATTTCAAAAGCCCGTCAAATTTATGTTGATTATATAGTGCCGCCAACAGAAGAAGGATCTTACAGCGGATGTGCTGTTTTTATGGTTGGATATAAATAGATTAATAAAATAAAAAAGCCCCCGACAGCTTCTGGCGGGGACTTTTTTATTTATGTTATTTTTTCATGTCTATTTCAAATCCCTTTTTCTTCCAGTCGTCAAATCCTTTTTCTAAGTTTACGACGTGTATAAATCCTAGTTTTTGCATAAGCTCTGCACACTCTCCACTTCTTCCTCCACCAGCGCAGTAAATTAAATACGTTTTGTTCTTATCTAATTTTGCGATAGTTTCCTCAGCATCTTTTTTAAAGTAATCGATTTGAGCAGCACCTTTAATAAACCCTTTATTTTTTAATTCATCATCAGTGCGTAAATCTATCAATGATGATTTTTTTTCGTCAATTAATTTTTTAAAAGTTGCAGCATCTACATGTTCAATTTTAGTTTGTGCAATACTCATCATTGATGTAAATAGAGCTAAAATGGTAATGATTTTTTTCATAAGATATGTATTGGTTTTTATTTTAAACTTAAGAGCCAATTAATAGCACTTTGTTTATCATCAAACATTTTCATTTTCATGGTTTGTTGATGAGTAAGTTTTATTAAGAAATTAATAATAATGCGGTGTGCTAAAGATTTTACAATAACAGCTGTGGCTTTTGTCATCTCATTAGATTCTGGTTTCGAAGAAAATTCTCTAGCCTCTTTAGAGATAGATGTGTCAACTCCACTTTCAACTAAAATCAAATGTTTATGAATACCATCAAACTTTGATTTCAAAAACAAATACTGCTTTTTAGAGTCTTCCACTTCAATTTGAATATCATCTTTTAGTTTTATGAAGATGATATCATTGTCCCAAAACTCTATAGTTGAAGCTCGATCAGTAATCGATTCGATAACAGAATATTTTGTAACATCAATGGTCATGATATCATAAAGTTAGCTAGTTTTTTCGTTTTATCAAAGCCATATAAAAACCATCAAAACCTTCGCTTGGTAATATTGTTTTGTCTTTAATTAATTCAAAATCTTTATTATTTGCTAAAAATTCATCAACTTGTTTTCGGTTTTCGCTTGGTAAAACACTACAGGTTGAGTATACTAGCTGACCACCTTTTTTTGTCATCGTGGAGTATTCGCCTAATATTTTTTTCTGAATATCTTTTGTGCGTTCTATAAAATCAGCATTCAATTTCCATTTAGCATCAGGGTTACGCTTAATTACGCCCGTGCCGCTGCAAGGCACATCCAGCAATAATCTGTCGGCTGTGTTTTCTAAACGCTTAATCGTTTTACTACCCTCAATTAAACGAGGCTCAATATTACTTGCGGTTGCCCTACGAGCACGTTTTTTTAATTCATCTAATTTCCACTGAGTAATATCCATCGAAATGATTCGCCCTTTGTTTTGCATTAAAGCGGCAATGTGTAAAGTTTTTCCGCCTCCACCAGCACAAGCATCAATCACTCGCATACCAGGTTCAACTCCTAAAAATTCTGAAATAGCTTGTGAACCCGCATCTTGTAATTCAAATAAACCTAATTTAAATAATGGATTTGAAAACAAGTTTTGACGCTTTGATAAAATCAAGGCATCATCATAGCCATCTAAAAATTCTACTTCTACTTCTTGTTCTGCTAGGTGTTGTTTTAAAATAGCTTTTTTTGTTTTTAGGGTATTAACTCTTAAAACTACTTCCGCCTGCTCGTTTAAAGATTTGGCTTCTTTTTCCCAAACTTCTTTACCTAGTTCACTCTCGCATAAATCCCACAACCAATCTGGGTAAGATTGCAAGATTTTTTGATCATCAATAGCCTTGTATTTATCTAAGATTGTTTTTTCGTTTAGATTTTTAAAATCTCGTTCATCTGGCATTGGTAAATGTCTTACAATAAAGTAAACACCTAATATGCTCCAAAAGCCATCTTTAGTATCGGCTAAATGACTTAACAAACGGTAATTACGAACAATATCATATGTTGTTTCGGCAATAAAGCGACGATCGCGGCTGCCAAATTTTGGATTTTCTTTTAAGGTCTTTTCAATGACTTTATCCGCATATTTATTATCAAAAAAAATAGTATTTAACGCATTTACTATTGCTTGTAATAAAATACGGTGTGGTTTTGCTTGTTTGATGATTTTTTTACCCATGAACCCAAAGTTTAGGCCTCGAAGTTACTTTATTTTTTTCTTATATTTACCTATTACCAAACATAGAAACTATGACTAAATTTTTGATTTCGTTTTTATTACTGAGCACTTTGTTATCTGCTCAAAACAAAAAACATATTTTATTAAAAAACGCTGTGGCTCACATTGGTAATGGCGAGGTTATTGAAAATAGCCTAGTTTCTATCAAAGACGGAAAAATTGATTTAGTGGCAGATGCCAGATTAATAAAAATTGACATTACTAGATTTGATACAACCATTGATTTATTTGGCAAGCATATTTACCCTGGATTAATAGCGCCTAATTGTATTTTAGGTTTACAGGAGGCAGAATCAGTTCGCCAAACGAGTGATTATGCTGAGGTTGGCGAATTTAATCCGCACATTAGAAGTTTAATAGCCTATAATGCTGAAAGTAAAATTTTAGAAACCGTTAAAACAAATGGTGTTTTATATACACAATCTACACCGCGTGATGGAGTTATTAGTGGAATGTCGTCTGTTTTAGCAACGGATGGTTGGAATTGGGAGGATGCAGTGATTAGAGCAGATGATGGCGTGCATGTGAATTTTCCGAAATCAATACAACGTCGTGGATGGTGGGCAGAGCCACAGCCAAGTGATAAAAACAATAAATACACAGAACAAGTAAACGAATTAAGTACTTTTTTTGAAAACGCATTAGCATATTACAATACAGCTAATGTTACTGAAAAGAATTTGCGTTTTGAAGCGATGAAAGGCATTTTTGATGGCTCTAAGAACTTATACATTCATTCTGATTATGTAAAAGATATTATAGGTGCCATTAATTTCTCAAAGAAATTTAACATCAAAAAAATGGTATTGGTTGGCGGTAAAGACAGTTACAAAATCACTAAGATGTTAAGAGAAAACAATGTAGCCGTTATGGTTAATCGTTTACATGATTTACCAGATTTACCAGAGGCGGAAACTGATTTATTATACAAATTGCCATACTTGTTGCAAAAAGATTCTGTAATGTTCTGTTTGCAAAACCAAGGAGACATGGAAGCCATGAACGCTCGTAATATTGCTTTTTTAGCAGGTACAGCAGCTGCTTATGGCTTAACAAAAGAGCAAGCTTTGCAAAGTGTAACTTTAAACACGGCAAAAATTTTAGGAATTGATAAATTAGTTGGAAGTATTGAAACAGGTAAGCTAGCATCTATTGTAGTTTCGGAAGGAGATATTTTAGATATGAAAACCAATAAAATTATTTTAGCTTATATCAACGGACGACAATTAAACCTTAATAATTTTCAATTAGATTTATATAAGAAGTATTCTAATAAATTAGGAATTAAGGAATAGAAGTAAGTCTGTTTTGCTTGGTCTCGACTCCGCTCGACCAGACAAAATACAGACAGTGTCACTTCGAGCACGGCAAAAGTCCAGTGGACTTTTGAGCGGGTAGGTGAGTAGCGAGAAGCTAAAAAACTGAAATTATGATTATCAAATCAAATCTTATAGACCTTGTAGCTAGAGAAACATACGCTGCAGAACTTGTTATAGAAAACAGTAAAATCATCTCCTTTAAAAAAATCAATGAAGTTTGTAATACATATGTTTTACCTGGTTTTGTTGACGCGCATGTGCATGTTGAAAGTAGTATGTTGGTGCCTTCCGAATTTGCTCGTATTGCTGTTACTCATGGAACCGTTGGAACTATTTCCGACCCACATGAAATAGCAAATGTACTTGGAGTGGCTGGTGTAGATTACATGATTGAAAATGCCAAGCAAGTTTCTTTTCATTTTTATTTTGGAGCACCCTCTTGTGTGCCAGCAACTAATTTTGAAACAGCTGGGGCGATTATAGATTCAAATGATATTGATAAACTTTTATCACGAAAAGAAATTGTGTACCTGGCAGAGATGATGAATTTTCCTGGAGTGATTTATAAAGATGAAGAAGTATTAAAAAAATTAGCATCAGCAAAAAAACATAACAAACCCATTGATGGTCATGCACCAGGTTTAGTGGGCGATGATATGAAACATTATTTTGATGCAGGAATTACGACTGATCATGAATGCTTTGGATATATTGAAGCCTTGGAAAAATTACAACATGGTGTAAAAGTTTTAATTAGAGAAGGAAGTGCCGCTAAGAATTTTGAAACACTCATTTCTTTATTAAAAGATTATCCTGAACAAATTATGTTTTGTTGTGATGATAAGCATCCTGATAATTTAATTGAATCTCACATTAACGATCATGTAAAACGTGCTTTAAAACTCGGACATGATTTGTATGATGTTTTACGTGCGGCTTCTTACAATGTTGTTAAACATTATAATTTATCTATAGGTTTATTGCAAGTTGGTGATAATGCTGATTTTATAGAGATTGATAACATCGAGGATTTTACCATTCTTAAAACATACATTAATGGAAATGTAGTTGCTGAAAATGGTAAATCATTTATGACATCTGTTAATGCGCCTATCGTTAATAATTTTAATTGCAGTTTAAAACAAGCAAGTGATTTTAAATTAAAAAATAATGGCGATAGAATTAGAGTGATTGAATGTTTGGATGGCCAATTAATTACAGATGAATTATGTGTTCAGTCTTATGCTCTTAATGGATTCGAAGAATCGAACGTAGAACAAGATATTTTAAAAATTGCGGTTGTAAATAGATATAATGATGCGCCCATTGCAAAAGCATTTATCAAAAACATAGGATTAAAACAAGGTGCCATTGCTAGTTGTGTAGCTCACGATTGCCACAATATTGTGGTAGTAGGAACCAATGATGATGACATGTGCAAAGCAGTGAACTTAATTATTAAAGCTAAAGGAGGAATCTCCTTAGCAAACGGTAACGAAGAACTAGTTTTAGAATTACCCATAGCTGGTATTATGACTAATCAAGCTGCTGAAGCTGTAGCCGAAGCTTATACCAAATTAGACAAACGCGCTAAAACTTTAGGAAGCAAATTACGTGCACCTTATATGAGTTTATCATTTATGGCATTATTAGTAATACCCGAATTAAAATTAAGTGATAAAGGTTTGTTTAATGGTAAACGTTTTGAGTTTACGGATGTGTTTGTGAAGTAATTTAAAATAGATGACAATGAAAATTATTCTTATATGTTTGTTTTTTGTATTTGTATCAAATATATATAGTCAAGATAAATTTACTTTGCCATTTAAAAGTAAAATAGTGACGAACGATAAGCCTTGTAAGGATGCTGTTGTGAATATTTACGATGCGGAAGACTTTAATGTAGATGCTGATACTAATAAAATTATACAAACAATTTATTTAAAATCAGATGGGATTTTAAATTTTGAAATTCCAAGTGATGTATCTTATATAATTGAACTCACAAAAAAAGACTATATTCATAAAAGGTTTATGATAAATACAACAGGCGTACCAAAGGAAAATTGGGATGATAATTTTGCAGGCTTTAATGTAGAATCTTTCGAACTTTTTAAACCCATTAAAGGAGTGAACTATCAACTTTTTAACTATCCTTTGATTTTGATAGAATTTGATTACGACACTGAAAATTTTTATTATAACGAAGGTTATTCTAATTTGGCCCTTGCTGCAATTATTAATTTGAAGGACAATGAAATGAAACAGTTGAATATTAATAAACAGTCAGATTTAGTAAAGAAATTAAGTAGTGACGTAAATAGTTATAAAAATATAATTATCATGTTAAGTATTAGTTTGGTTATAATATGTATTGTGTCAATAGTTCTAATTATGTATTATAAAAAAACTAATATTAATTAGTATATAATTTATGGGTACTGTTATTAAAATATTTACTCCTTTACTATTATTAATAGTTCTTTGCTCTTGGATATACTCCGAAGGAGATGATGGATACTTTACCTATTTAAGAGGCAAAAAACAATATGTTGTGGTTCTGGGAACTGGCGAACCGACGATTGTTTTTTTAACAGGTAAGGGACGTGATAGCAAGGATTTTAAAAAAGTGTATGACAAGCTAAAAAAAACCAATCAAATTTTTGCATACGATAGAGCGGGCCTCGGACAATCAGAATCTTTTAGAGGAGATAGAACAGTTGATACGATGGCTGTTGAATTACATGAGTTATTGGTGAAAGAGAAAATTAAACCACCTTATATTTTAGTGGGACATGCTTTGGGGACATACATTATGCGTTGCTATGTAAATATGTATCCAAAAGATGTTTCGGGAATGGTATTTATTGATCCTTCACATGAATATGAATTTAAGAACGGTTTAGAAATTAGAAACGATTCAGATAAAGTTGTGTTTAGAGACGAGTTTAAATCTTATTTAAGATTGGAAGGAAAATACAAAGCGCATAAAGCAGAATCGAAACAATGCTTTGATTTTGATACTTTAGGATTTTCTACCAATCAACGAATCGTGAAAGATTTAAAATTACCAACGGATATTCCGATGACGGTTATGATTGCCAGAAAAATTGATGCAGATAATGATTACGTGAATAAGGAAATGGAATATCGTTTGAATTATTTTGAAAATTGGAAAACAATCAATCCACAAACAAAAATTATTTCATCCTATAAAATCGGACATTTTATTCAGAAGGAAGCACCCGACATGGTGATTGATGAAATTAATGAGGTGATTGGGAAAGCAAAGAAGTAATTATTTTCCTTTATTAGCTTCATTATAGCAATCTCTGCATAATGGTTCGTAGCTATCGGTTTCTCCTAATAATACTAAACTTGTTTCGTTTGTTTTTCGGTGAGATACGTGTGCTAAACTTCCACAAGTCATGCAAATGGCGTGTACCTTAGTGACGTATTCGGCGCAAGCTAATAAAGCAGGCATAGGTCCAAATGGCTGCCCTTTAAAATCCATATCCAAACCAGCAATAATCACACGCACACCACTATCGGCTAATTGATTGCAAACGTTTACTAGCTCCATGTCAAAAAATTGTGCTTCGTCAATTCCTATAACATCCACATCATTTGCTAATAATAAAATATTTGAACTAGAAGGAACAGGTGTGCTATGTATTTCGTTGCCTTGGTGGGAGACTACTTTTTCTTCGTGGTAACGAGTATCTATTTGTGGTTTAAAAATCTCTACTTTTTGTTTAGCAAATTGCGCACGTTTCAAACGACGGATTAATTCTTCTGTTTTTCCAGAAAACATGGAACCACAAACGACCTCTATCCAGCCTTTGCGTCCTGTGCTATGTTTAATGTTTTCTAAAAACATGTTTATTATATATTGATAACAAAATCTAAAAATAAACTAAGTATCCATAAAATGCAGTATTTTTAATCTTTAATTATTCACATTATGCAAACGGATATTTTACAAAAACAACTTCAAACCTCTTTACAGGAATTAAAAGCCTCTATCGAAAAATTTGAAAAACATCCTTCGCCTAGCACGCAATATGCTGAGCAGTTGCATTCTGCCATTCATCAAGCAAATAAATTAGTGTCGGCTTACTTGGTTTTAAAAGAACATAAAGATGTATCTCCTGATTTGAATTTGCATTTAAAATTGATGAATGTTCCTACTCCCGAAGAAAAAACTGCCATTATTGAGCCTATTAAAGAACAAGTGATTGAGCCCGCTCTAGATGCTGTAAAGGAAGAGGCGAAACCAATAGAAGAAATTAAAGCGCCTGTTATTGAAAAAGTTGTTGAGCCAATCGTTGAAAGAATTCAGCCTCAGGTTACAGAAACTCCTGTTGTCAAAGAATTGCCAAAAATTACTATTAACATTAACGATAAATTTAGATTCATCAATGAGTTGTTTGCATCTAACGCTACTGAATATAACATTGCTATTGAACAAATAAACGCGGTTAATTCTATCAATGAATTGAATAATTATTTAAGTGGATTAAAATCAATTTATGAATGGAAGGACGATAATGAAGTAGTGAAAAATTTATTCGCATTAGCTCAAAAACGTTTTTCTTAAATTTTCTGCTCTGTTTGAATTGACAATTATTGTCAGGCTGAGCGGAGTCGAAGCCAATTAATACATATGAGATATTTTTTTTTTCTTATTCTATTTTTTTTCTTTTTGACTTCCTACAGTCAAGATACAACCTACGCTCGTCAGGTTATTAAAAAATTATGTTCTAAGGAATTACTAGGGCGAGGGTATGTTAATGATGGTGTGAATAAAGCGGCAGCTTATATTTCTAAAGAATTAAAAACAATTGGCTTAGCGAAATTTGGAAAATCGTATTCTCAATCTTATTCTTTTCCTGTAAACACTTTTTCAGGTTCAATGTCGGTTGTGGTAGATGGAAAAACATTAACTGCTGGTAAACATTATTTAATTGACCCCACAGCTAAAACAGTTAAAGCAGGGTTTCAATTATTTAAAAAAGATAGCGTAACGTATTTAGCGAATGATGGCAGACGACCAGCGCCATTAAAAGTAAAATTGAGAAAAAAATTAACTTATACAGTAGCAACCGAATTATCTGACACAACTATTGTAGAGTTATTAAAAGATTCATTTCCCAATGAATTAAAAACAATTGATGTGATTTTTGAAAACAAATTAGTGTCTAATTTCAAATGTCAAAATTTAGTCTCTTACGTAAAGGGAACTCAACAACCAGATAGCTTCATTGTGTTTACTGCACATTATGATCATTTAGGAGCCATGGGCAAAGATGCTTATTTTCCAGGCGCTAACGATAACGCTAGTGGAGTAAGTGTATTATTAAATTTAGCAAAGTACTATAAGAAAAATCCTTCAAAATATTCAATTGCTTTTATTTTCTTTAGTGGAGAAGAGGCTGGTTTATTAGGTTCCAGATATTATTCAGAGAATCCAATTTTTCCTTTATCAAAAATAAAATTCTTGACTAATTTAGATTTATTAGGAACAGGAGATGATGGTATTATGGTGGTAAATGCAACTGTATTTAAAGAACAATTTGAAAAACTAAAACAGATTAACGATTCTAAAAACTATGTAAAACAAATAAAGCAACGTGGTAAAGCTGCGAACAGCGATCATTATTGGTTTACGCAAAAAGGAGTGCCGAGTTTTTTTATTTATACCATGGGTGGCATTCAAGCTTATCATGATATTTATGATATCGAAAAAACATTGCCGCTTACTAAATACTTAGAGGTGTGTAAACTCTTAATTGAGTTTAATGCTAAACTCTAAAACAACAAGTAGTATTGCTCTAAAGTCATTAAGGTATCAGGGCCTGTGTATCCTTTTTGTTTTGCTAAATCAAAAAGTTTATGAAGAGAAGAGGCCTCCTCTTTTTTCTCAGTATCCAAATTAAAGATTAGATAGTGATAAATGATTTTATCAGTTCGTGTAGATGTAACTGCTTGCTCCATTAAAACATAAGTTTTATCAAACGCTATTTTATTGATATTGCTAATGCCCGAATAAACTTCTCCATTATCATTTTCATCAAAGCGAGTCACATTGACTTCATTATATAATTCTCCATTCAAATGACCATACATACTATGTATAGAAAAAGGATAACGCAATGGATAACGGTAATAATCTTGGAAACCTAAGTAAGTATAAAACTCTTCAGGTTCGCTGCCAGCATTAGGTAAATAGCTTTTTAATAGTTTTACATTTTCAGAAGTGCTGTTTGCTTGATGCATATCGATACTTTGATAATTTGCTAAACTATCAGACATGTTTTCAAGTTGGCCTAAAGTGTTTTCAGTAAAATTCTCAACGGCATTTACTGTTTTTCTCACGAAGGTAAAAATGCAAATAAGAAGCCCAATGATGGAACATAAAAATACAGTCATCCAAATAAATTTGTTTGACTTATTATTTGCAAAAGCAATGATTCCAAAAATAAGCGATATCACCGTTAATATTAAACAGATGATACCTAATCCTATTAATAGCGCCGCTGTAAAAAACATATTTTATATTATAAAGGAATGTTACCGTGTTTTTTCTTAGGTAACTTATCTACTTTATTTTCAAGCATTTTAAATGCGCGAATTAATTTTTCGCGAGTTTGTTCAGGCTTAATCACTTCGTCAATAAATCCTCTTTCAGCTGCACGGTATGGGTTAGCAAACATCGTTTGATATTCCGTTTCTTTCTCTTTCCACTTCTCATCTTTATTAGCAGCTGCCGAAATTTCGTTTTTGAAAATAATTTCTGCTGCACCTTTAGCGCCCATTACAGCAATCTCAGCACTTGGCCAAGCGTAGTTCATATCAGCACCAATGTGTTTACTGTTCATTACGTCATAAGCTCCACCGTAAGCTTTACGCGTAATCACTGTAATTCTTGGAACAGTTGCTTCGCTGAATGCATATAATAATTTAGCACCATTGGTAATAATCGCATTCCACTCTTGATCTGTTCCTGGTAAAAATCCTGGTACATCTTCAAATACTAATAATGGAATATTAAAACAATCGCAGAATCTTACAAAACGCGCTGCTTTGGTAGATGAATGAATATCTAACACACCTGCCAATACAGCTGGTTGGTTAGCCACAATACCAATTGAACGACCTGCTAAACGAGCAAAACCAACAACGATATTTTCTGCAAAGTTTTTATGAATTTCTAAAAAGCTATTATCATCAATTACTTTTTCAATCACTTCTCTGATATCGTAAGGTTGATTAGCATTTTCAGGAATAATAGTATTTAATTCTGGTCTTAATTCAGAACCTGTGTTTTCGTATGGTACACTTGGCGCATCTTCCTCGCAGTTTTGAGGAACATAACTTAAAATTTGTTTGATATTATTAATGGCTTCAATTTCATTAGCACAAGCAAAATGAGTCACACCGCTTTTGCTAGCATGTGTCATAGCTCCTCCTAATTCTTCAGAAGTTACTTCTTCGTGAGTTACTGTTTTTACAACGTTAGGTCCAGTCACAAACATGTAGCTTGTATTCTCCACCATTAAAATAAAATCTGTCATCGCTGGGCTATAAACCGCACCACCTGCGCACGGCCCCATGATTCCTGATAATTGAGGAATTACACCACTTGCTCTTACATTACGATAAAAAATATCAGCATAACCACCAAGAGATACAACACCTTCTTGAATACGTGCTCCACCGCTATCATTTAATCCAATAAAAGGCGCCCCATTTTTCATGGCTAAGTCCATCACTTTGCAAATTTTTTCGGCGTGTGTTTCAGATAAGGAACCTCCAAAAACTGTAAAGTCTTGAGAGAATACATATACTAAACGACCATTAATGGTGCCATAACCAGTGACAACGCCATCACCTAAATATTGTTCTTTTTCTAAACCAAAATCTTTACTACGATGAGTGACCATCATACCAATTTCTTCAAAGCTTCCTTCGTCTAGTAAAAAATGTAAACGTTCGCGAGCAGTTAATTTCCCTTTTTTATGTTGAGAATCAATACGCTTTTGTCCGCCACCTAAAAGTGCCTCAGCTTGTTTTTGTTCTAGTAAAGCTATTTTTGAGTCCATAGTTTCTATATTTTTAATCTCTAATACGGTAGATGATTTATCCATGTTTTTAATGTTTAAATATACAATTTTGTGTAATAATTATACTTTTTTTGGTCCGTGAAATGGTTTTTTCTTAAAGCCTGGTTTTGGTTTATTTCCTGATGGACGAGGCTTATCAAATTTCTTTTTAGCAGCATCTGGGTTGTATTCGGGGCCTTTTCCAAATTCTTCAGGAATTGGCATTTTTGTTACATCAATACCCATTAAGGCTTCAATTTGCGCAAAACGTGGCTGGTCTTTTTCGTTGATAAACGTAATGGCCACACCTTCTTTGGCAGCACGTGCAGTACGACCAATACGGTGAATATAATCTTCTGGATCTGGTGGAGCATCGTAGTTTACAACTAATGAAATGCCATCTACATCAATACCACGAGATAAAATATCGGTTCCTATTAAAATACGCAATTTACGAGCTTTGAAATTTCTCATAATTTCTTCGCGTTCGGTTTGTTCTAAATCCGAAGAAAATCCTTGAACCGAATATTTTAAGGCTTTAAAAGTTTGCGCTAATTCTTTTACTTTTTCTTTAGTAGATGAGAAAATAATCACTGAAGAAAAATCTTCGTTTTTTAAGATTTCTTTTAATAATTTTTCTTTTTGTCCGTCGTAAACTACATAAGCTTGTTGCACAATACCAGCTGCCGGTTTCGAAATAGCAATATTGATGGATTCTGGATTTTGTAATAAATGCCCAGCTAATACTCTAATTTTTGGAGCCATCGTTGCCGAGAACATCACCGTTTGTCTTTTTTCAGGAACGTATTTTAAAATGGTTTTAATATCATCCGCAAAACCCATATCCAACATACGATCGGCTTCATCTAAAATTAAATGTTCGATGCTGTCAAATTTCACATCTCCAGATTGTAACAAGGCAATTAATCGGCCTGGTGTCGCAATCACAATATCCACGCCTTCGCGTAATGATTTTGCTTGACGTTCCCAAGTAACACCATCGTTACCGCCATAAATACCAATAGAGCTAACGCCACAAAAATAGGCCATGCCTTCAATTTGTTGGTCAATTTGCAATACTAGTTCGCGAGTAGGGGCAATGATTAGAGTATTGATGCCACCTTTTTTTGTTTTGATGATTTTATCTAAAACAGGTAAAACAAAAGCAGCTGTTTTTCCAGTACCAGTTTGGGCACAGGCAATTAAATCTTTACCAGCCTGAATAACAGGAATGGCTTGTTGTTGTATTGGAGTAGGTAGTTTGTAACCCATAGATTGCAAACCATCTATTAATGATTGATCGAAATTAAAATCGTTGAATGTCAATTGTATGTTGTGTTAAATTATTTGTATAAATGTTTAGTGAGATTTAAAATCTTAACCACATAGAAACTATAGTTGCTAAAGGAAATGATAGAGCTTCGCTTTCACATATCGCTATGTTTAAAAAACTTGTTTTTCTATCTTTAACTTTTTTCCTATGATTCTATGTGGTGAAAAAAATAACCCACAAAATCAGGGCTAATTTACTAAATTTATGGCTGAAACACTACAAAAATGTACTGGATAAAAACGCCTCATATTAACACAACTCACGGTTTTTCAACCAGAAATGGAGGAGTTTCGCCTGCCCCATTTTTAAGTTTAAACTTAGGAGGCACAGAGGATTTGCCTGAACACATTGCTGAAAACAGAAAACGTGCACTTGGTGATTTAAATATAGAGATGAATCAAGTGTCGTATTTAAATCAAATACATAGCAATATCGTTTGTCAGGCAAGTGTAGGAAAACAAACAGGCGATGCTTTAGTGACCAATCAAAAAAACTTAGCCATTGCTGTGGGTGCGGCCGATTGTTATCCCGTTTTATTTTACGATGAAAAAAATCAAGTGATAGGAGCCGCGCATTGTGGGTGGAAAGGTACTTTAGCTAAAATTGTAAAAAACACCATTGATGAGATGGTGCGATTAGGTGCAGAAGTTTCTGAAATTAAAGTTGCCATTGGTCAAGGAATTAGTCAAGCTAATTATCAGGTTAGCGAAGAAGTAATTCAGCAATTTAATGATGCTGGTTTTAGCAAGGATTGCTGGGAAGGCAGACAATTAGATTTGTTGCACGCCAATAGATTTGTGGCCATAGAAAGTGGAATTCAACCAAAACATATTTGGAGTATGAATCGTTGCACAACAGAAGATGATTTTTTCTCTTACAGAAGAGACAATGGCAAAACAGGAAGAATGTGGGCACTGATTATGCTCACATAATTATTGGGCTTTGTAAATAGGCGTTGCCGAACTCAGATTTCCTAAATACGTTTTATATAAATCTAATTGTTGTTGTCGTTCTTCATCAGTGATGCGGGCAGGCGAAAAACAAACAAATGGTGGCATAACGGTTATGCCTGCAAAATACAACATGCCATGTTGTATAGGATATAAAATAGTTTCTAAATTTCCGTTCTTGCCAGTATTACCGTAAGCAATTTCTGGTCCGCCAGTAGTGAGGGTTAAAAAAGCAGTTTTATTTTTATAAGTTCCGTTATCGTAAACGCCTTTTCCTGCGCCATAAACTAAGCCCATGGCAAATACTCTATCTACCCAACCTTTTAAAATGGCAGGTAAACCAAACCACCATAATGGAAAATTAAAAATCAAAGTGTCGCACCATTCTAATTTTTCCATTTCTGTTTTTAGCTCAGGTGTAAACAAATTGTTTTGATAAGCATTCACTTGTTCCATTTGGTATTTAAAAAAATCAGGATTTTGTAAGGCTATAAAATCATGTTTATCACCCACAGGATTAAAGCCCATGGCATATAAATCCGACACTTTTACTTCGGCTCCTTGTGATTGAAAATAAGTAACTGCTTCATTTTTTAAACTACTACAAAATGATTTGCTCTCAGGATGAGCATGAATGATTAATATTTTTTTCATTTTTTCGATTAATGATATTTATAACCGATGCTTACTATACCAGTGAAACAATTTTGATGAAAGGGTTTTAATAAGTAAGGATCTTTTCTTTCAAAAATCGGTCTGTTCCAACCTGGATTAGTCACATCATATTCTGCTTCTAAGATAACAGAAATAGAAATTCGTTTGATGATTAATTTAGGTTGTATCATTATTTTAGGCGAGAAGAATTGATTTTTTTGAGAAATGTATTCATTCTTGCTTAAGGTTGTTCTTCCAGTATTAAATCCAATGTATCCCGAAATGCTCAAAGTTTTTTTAGAAGTGCCTATTCCATAACCAATGCCACAGCCTATGGCGTAGCCTGATATTTTAGTGTTTAGACTGTCTTCTATCATAACGCGTGTTGGAATGATTTTATAATAGTTTATTTGATCGTATACTTTTCCTTTTGCATTTAATGTATGATTGTATCCAGAAACTCCTATACCTATAATTTGAAGAGGCATATTTGGATCTATTTTTTTATCCATGCTATTAATTTGGTTGTAATAACTTTTGTCATAAACACGATAACCATAATATAAATCGATAGATCCATTATGGTAAAATTCTGGTTTAACAGGAGTTTCTTTTTTCTCTTTCTCTTTTTTGATTTTAATTTTTGTGGTTTGAGAAAAGAAATTAATAGAACATATGATGAAGATGAAAAGTAAGAGTTTATGCATATAATAAATACTTACCAATGTAACGAGATTTCTACAAAAAAGATACAAATTGGAGCAGATAATATCATTATTATTACAAATATCTGATAGGCGTTTTAATTTTCCGTCATTGCGATCACGCTTTTGCGTGAGAAGCAATCTCAAACAATAGGTTTTTATAATAAGTGTGAGAGTGCTTCGTCGCTGAAAAAAGCTCCTCGCAATGACGTTGCCGCAGGATTACAAATTCATAGCGGAGCGGGGATATAATTTGGAGCATAAAAATATTAAAGCTAAATTAGCTATGTGAAAATATTTATACTAAGAATGATTTTTAATATCTTTAAAAAAAAACCAATTCCACTGAAAGAATTGACCAACGAAGAATTTAATGAAGCTAAATTTAAAGCAAGAGTTGTTTTTATAGATGATGAAGAAGTGGTTCATATTGAACGATTAAGAAATGACGGTTACAACATAACTCATTTTTCTGATATTGATAATATTGATGATTTTATTAGAAAAAAATATCATGTTATTATTTTAGATATACAAGGTGTTGGTAAAAAGCTAACACCTGAAACTGAAGGCTGGGGCTTATTAAAGTATTTAAAAGAAGAGTGTCCGCATTTTGTTGTAATTATGTTTACTGGGGCAGATTGGTCAATTACTAAGTATAAAAATACTGCTGATGTAGCAGATGATTTTATTGGAAAGGATTTGGAGTTTTTAGATTTCAAGTTAAAACTTGATAATGGTATCAGAAAGGCTTTTTCTCCAAATTTTCATTTAGAAATAACAGAAAAAAAATTATTGAAGCAAATATCAAATGCTGATACAATAAAGCAAATTAAAGATATTATTTCTAGTCATGGAGGCGATCAAAATGCTACTATTTCATTAGTGAAAAAAGTCACGAATAATAAGCCGGTTTTGGATGCAGTTAGTAGTTTATTGTCAGTGACAAATGGTGTAACTAAGTTGTTTGATTAATGGAAAAAGTAGGGTATCCAAATGCAAAAGCCAATAAAAAAACAATTATTTTTTCAGATGGTGAATTCTGTAATTTGCCGACTGAATACATTAAGGAATCGAATAATAAATTGCTCCAAGAGTTCTATTATAATTTATTGGTATTAAATAATAAAGATCAAAATGCAATAGAAATTGGCACAGACCCACTTGGATTTGCGTATTTTAAAATTGGATTTTTGTGTTATGTTGGATTGGTGGTTTTAATTGATTCTAAAGATGCATTTAATTATGGTAGCCTAAAAAAGAAGTACCCAAAAAACAAGTTTTATAAAGAGTATATCCTTAAGAAAATTAAATTTGAGTATGATTTATTAAATCATAAAAAATACATTCCAATTGATATTGTTACTCAAAATCTCCATGAAATTAGAGGTCTGAATTCTAAAATATCAGGTCATGTTGATGTTATGATGAATCTTAATGATGAATCAAAGTGGGAGGAGGAGTTTGATAAAAAACCCGAACAAATAAAAAAAATATTTGTCGCAAGTAGATTAATAAAATTTATTCTAGATAATACTAAGTTTTATATCCCTGATTTTTTTACTAATTTAAAAATTAAACATGATAAAGAATTTATTGTGCATAGGTCAGTAAGTAAGATTGTAAAAATTTATAGTAATGATTTTAAAAAAGATAAAATTAACATAGAATTTACAGGAATAACATACGCTACAATTACTGGAGAAAAAGAATATTTTGAAATTTTAGTTAAAATTTTAATTGAAAATGCACTAAAATATTCACTTTACCCTGCAACATTTCCACCTAAAATAAATATTTCAGAACAAAAAAACGATATTATTATCACAGCGAGTTCTTATGGTGATTTGATAACTGAAGATGATCTTTCTCATCTTTTTACTAAAGGATTTAGATCAAATGCAAATAAAAACAAGCAAGAGGGTACTGGCATGGGACTTTATAATGCAAGTCAATTAGCAAAGCATTATTCCGCGGGAATAAGTTATTCAAATAAATTAGTTTCCGATAATGAAAATATTAATATTGGGTGGAACGTTTTTACTTTAAAATTAACCAAAACCTTCTTAAAGAATTATAATACTATTCCTGTATAATGTCTTTAAAACAAAAAACCCTCATCCGTTTTTCAGATGAGGGTTTCTTTTTTATTAGTGTTTAATACTAATCTACATTATCGTGTAAAAACGAGTTGTTTGGTCTAATCTCATTGTTCTCTCCTAATGTATAACGAGATACTTGAGAATCAGTAGAAGGTGTAGAACTTGTATTATCTAAGTTTACTTGTTTACGTTGCCAAGCAGATGTTTTTTCTAAGTCGTTTAAACCTTCAGGAGTTTTCATTTTCAATGTCAACTCTTTTAATTTTTTAATACGCTCTTGTGCCAAACGAATTTGCTCTTCGCGGCTATTGCTTTCAGCTTGGATGATATCGTTTACCTCTTCTTCATTCGAAGAAATATCATTGATGATAAATTCTTGTTTAGAAGCTTCTACTACTGTTTCATTTACAAACGTTGCAGGAGTTTCATTCACTGGCTCATCTAAAGAATACACTTTAAAAGCTGGTTTTTCGTCCACTGAGTTTATCGAAGTGTCTTCCTTAATTTCGTTTACTATTGGAGCAGTTGGCTCTTCAACTTTATTAACGATAGGAGTTTCAACAGTTTCTTCTTTTACAAAAATAAACGGTTCGTTAGTTTGTATTTCATCAATAATAGAAGTTTGTACTGGCTCAATTTTAGCAACTGTAGGTTCGTCTAATCTTACAATTTTACGCTCTGCAAAAGTTGGTGCTTCGTAACCTGAATTAATTTTTGAATTAAATCCTGTGGCGATAATGGTTACAGAAACGTTATCTCCTAAAGATGGATCAGTACCGTAACCTGTAATTAACTCTGCTGTACCACCCGCTGCTTCTTGAATAAAATCAGTAATCTCACCAAACTCATCCATTTCAATATCATCGCTTCCGCTCATGATATTTAATAAGACGTGACGAGCACCAGAAATATCGTTATCATTTAATAATGGAGAAATTAATGCATTTTCAACAGCACGTAAAGCACGTTTCTCTCCGCTAGCAATGGCAGAACCCATAATGGCTACACCGCTATCTTGCATTACTGTTTTCACATCATTAAAATCCACATTCACATGCATGTGTAAGCTGATGATTTCTGCAATTGATTTTGCTGCGCTAGTTAAAACGTTATCAGCGTGAGCAAATGCTTCTGTCATTTTTAAGCTTCCGTAGATTTCACGTAATTTGTCGTTACCAATAACGATTAACGTATCTACGTATTTTTTCATCTCTTCTAAGCCTTTCTCAGCTTGTTCTCTACGTTTTTTTCCTTCAAAAGAAAAAGGAATCGTCACGATACCAACTGTTAAGATACCTAGCTCTTTTGCAATAGACGCAATTACTGGAGCAGCTCCAGTACCTGTACCACCGCCTAAACCAGCTGTGATAAATACCATTTCGGTATTGTCTTTTAATAAGTCTTTAATTTCTTCAATGCTCTCTAAAGCAGAGTCACGACCAACCTCAGGTTTAGCACCTGCTCCTAATCCTCTTGTTAAAGAGTTACCTAATTGTATTTTATGAGGCACTGGGCTTTTGCCTAATGCTTGTTTATCGGTATTGCATATAATGAAATCTACACCTTTAATTCCTAAACGGAACATGTGATTAACAGCGTTACTTCCGCCGCCACCAACGCCAATTACTTTAATAATTGAGCTTTCTTCTTGTGGTAATTCAAATTGCATCATGGTATGTAGTTTTTGTTGTTTTTAATTTTTGTTATTCTTTTTATCTTTTTTGTCTCTCCTTCTGTTCTCGCTTCTCGACTTCGCTCGAAGTGACAACTCGAACTGACAGGCTTGATTTATTCCACGTCATCACTCATCCAGTCTTTAGCTTTGCTAATTAAGGAGTCGAAGAAGTTTCCTACTTTTTGTTTAGAGTGACCAGTTACTTTTTTCTCTGCTTTTTGTTTTGCTTCCACTGTTTCTACTAACACTTTTTCTTCAACTGCTTTAGTTGAGTTAGTGCCACGTTTCGCTTCACGCTCGTATTTTTCAATACCTTTCATTACCAAGCCCACGCCAGTTGCGTACATTGGATTTTTTAATTCATCGTCAGCACCCGCCAAGTGTTCGTTAGGTGTTCCAATACGGCAATCCATGCCAGTAGTTAACATCACTAATTGAGGTAAGTGTTTTAATTGAGACCCACCACCTGTAACGACGATACCACCAGCTAATTTGCGTTCAAATCCAGAAGACTTAATTTCAAATAATACGAACTCTAAAATTTCTTCCATACGCGCTTGAATAATTTGCGCTAATGTATTTACAGAAATTTCTTTGTGTGGACGACCTCTTAATCCTGGGATAGAGATTACCTCGTTCATTTGATTTTCTTGCGCTAAAGCTGAACCGAAACGCATTTTTAATTGCTCCGCTTGTGTTTTAATAATTCCACAACCTTCTTTAATATCATCAGTAATAATGTTTCCACCAAAAGGAATCACAGCTGTATGACGAATAATACCATCATAGAAAATGGCTACATCAGTTGTTCCACCACCAATATCAACTAATACAACGCCTGCTTCTTTTTCTTCATCACTTAATACCGCATCAGCACTTGCTAATGGCTCTAAGTGTAAATCAACAGTGGTTAATTTTGCTCTATCTACACATTTAAAAATGTTTTTCACAGCACTAACTTGTCCTGTAATGATATGGAAATTTCCTTCTAAACGAATACCTGAATGTCCGATTGGATTACGGATTCCGCTTTCGTTATCAATAATATATTCTTGAGGAATCACGTGAATAATTTCTTCACCCGGACTCATCACTAAACGGTGCATGTTATCAATTAATTGATCCACATCATTTTGAGAAACCTCTTCTTCTAATGATTTGCGAGTCACCATACCGCGGTGTTGCATACTTTTAATATGCTGACCAGCAATACCAACGATGACTTCTTCAATATCAATGTTTGCTTTATCGCCCGCAATTTTAATAGCAGCTTTAATAGATTCTATGGTTTGCTCAATATTAGCCACTACACCACGGTGTACACCCAATGATTCGGATTTACCGATGCTTAAAATTTCTACTTTACCGTGTTCGTTTTTATAACCAACGATAGCGGCAATTTTAGTTGTTCCAATGTCTAGTCCTACAACTAGTTCAGCATTTTCTGGCATTTGTTTTCCTACGTGCTTATTGTCCATATTCTTATTTTTTAGTCTTGCCTATCGGTAGACAGGTGCAAACCACTTGGTTCTTATATTTTATATTAATAGTTGAGTATTTATTCCAACCATCTGTTTTATTTAATCCTTCTGTATAAAATAGTTTTAGCTTTTCAAATTTCTCTTCAAAATCTTTTGCTTCGCCAAAAACAATTTTATGATTACCGATAGAAGGGTATAATTCCAACTCCTTATCGGGTGTTACATTTATTTGATGTATCAGGCTTGCTAAAACCGAATCTTTAGCAATGTAAACGGAGATATTATAAATATCATCTAGTACGCTTACTTTACTAAACACTTCGTGCTTGGCAATGGTTGTTACTGGAAACTGATAACGTGATGCAAATGGTTCGATAATGTATCCGGTTGCAATTAATACACGAGCTGTATATTTATCACTCAAAGGCATTAGTTTTGATTTATCATCAATGTAATAACTTTCGCCATCCATATTCATTACTCGAACTAATGGAGTGCGTTGTGTTACTTCAATGGTTACATCTCCATTTACATCTACAGCAATGTCTGCATTTTCAACAGCAGGGTGAGAGTTTAAAGCTTTTTCTAAACCATTCACATCAATATTTTTTAAAGAGGTATGTAAAATAGAATCCTTTCTGTCTTTAAAAAATTCTTTTACATCTTCTTCGTCAATAAATGTGTTTTCCTCTGTGTTGTTTACCGACACGTATAAGTTTTCAGCTATCACGTTTTTTTCTTTGCTAGTGGCAAAAGCTAAAGACGCAAATAGGCCTGATAATCCAATAATCCAAAGAACGATGATAAATATTTTTTTAAAATTAATTTTTTTCATTTTTGTTTTTCTACTCGTCATTGCGAACGTAGTGAAGCAATCTCAAACACAGAACAGATTGCTTCGGTCGTTCCTCCCTCGCAATGACGGAACGTTTCAAAACTTTATTTTTCCAACTTCTCTTTTAATAAATCTTCAATTGGTTCAATCAAACCATCGATATCTCCTGCACCTAATGTCATTACTACTTGTGGTGGATGTGTTTTTAAAAAGTCAATCACGTTTTCTTTTTTTACTAAAAACTTGTTGGTGCTTTTCATTTTATCTAACAACATCTGCGAATTGATTCCTTCAATCGGTTTTTCTCTGGCAGGGTAGATATCTAATAACACACATACATCCAACAAATCTAAACTCTCTGCAAAACCATCTGCAAAATCACGGGTGCGTGAAAATAGATGTGGTTGAAAAATGCCCGTCACTTGTTTATCTGGATACAATTGTTTTGCAGCCGTAATAGCAGCTCTCAATTCTTCCGGATGATGAGCATAATCATCTATGTACACAACCGATTTTGATTTTACTCGGTAATCAAATCTTCGTTTCACTCCTTTAAAAGAACGTAAGGCTTTGTTTATCACATCGCCCTTAATGCCTAATTGTTGCGCAACGGCTATCGCTGCAATCGAATTTTCTACATTGTGTAAGCCTGGCAACCCAATGGCCACGTGGCTTACAGACTCTATAGGACTGATGATGTTATAACAAAATTCACCATCAGCAATGTGTATAGAATCAGCAGAATATTCCGTATCTAAATTTAGTGAGTAGATGAGGCGTTTAACCTTGAGACTCAAATCGTTATCAACATTTTTTTTAACAATCAAAAACCCATCTTTTTGAACCTGACCAGCAAACTGAGTATAAGTTTCATGCATGGCATCCTTGTCTCCGTAAATGTCCAAATGATCAGCGTCAACGCTAGTAATAACCGTGATATAAGGATGTAAGGTTAAAAAAGAACGGTCGTACTCATCAGCTTCTACTACAACGTAAGCATCCTTATCGTTAGCGTCGCCTAGCAATAAGTTGGTTTTATAATTTTGAGAAATACCTCCTAAAAAGGCGAAACAATTAATACCTGCTGTTTTTAAAATATGAGTTACCATGGTAGTAGTAGTTGTTTTACCATGAGTACCAGCAATGGCAATGGTGCGAAACTGTTTGGTGATTTCACCTAATACCCAAGCACGTTTTTGCAATTGGTAACCGTTTTCTTTTAAGTACACAAACTCGGCGTGGTCTTTTGGAACAGCGGGTGTGTAGATGACTAAAATGTCTTCTTTGTTGTATTTTGAGAATAGTTCTTTTACTAAAGCAACATCTTCGTTGAAATGTAATTGCGAGCCTTCTGCTTGTAATTGTTTGGTTAATTCTGTTTCTGTTTTATCATAACCATAAACGGTTTTGCCGTAATGATTAAAATAACGCACCAAGGCACTCATGCCAATGCCACCAGCACCTAAAAAATAATATAGTTTATAGTCCAGAATATTCATTACAAGGTGTAGTTGGCTAATTTTAAAACTTCGTTGGCAATCATACTTGTTGAATTAGGTAAAGCCAGCAATCCGCAGTTTTTACTAAGTTCTTGTTGTAATGATGTGTTATTTACTAAAGCAATAGCTTCCTTAATTAAGTTAGCTTTTGCTTGATCGTCTCTTACTAAAATGGCCGCTTTTTTATTCACTAACGACATCGCATTTTTTGTTTGATGATCTTCGGCAGCTGTTAAGAGTGGCACTAAAATGCTCGGTTTTTGAACGATGCATAATTCGGAAATGGCACCCGCACCAGCTCTTGAAATCACGACATCGGCAAAGGCATAAGCCAAATCCATGCGTGTAATAAAATCAACGGCTCTAATATTTCTTGATTCGAAATTTGAAGTTTGTTGTTTAGCCGTTTCGAAATACGTTTTACCAGTTTGCCAAATTAATTGAATATTGTTATCGGCTAATTGTTGTAAGCCTTCTCCCATTGCTTCGTTAATGCCTTTAGCACCAAGACTTCCGCCAACTACTAAAATTGTTTTTCTGTTTTTATCTAATCCAAAAAACTCAAACGCTTCATCACGTTTAGCAGCAATATTGGTAATATCTTGACGAACAGGATTACCTGTTAGGATAATTTTTTCTTTAGGAAAAAATTGTTCCATGCCTTCATAGGCTACACAAATCTTACTCGCTTTTTTTGATAAGATCTTATTCGTAATTCCTGCATAAGAATTTTGTTCTTGTAATAAGGCTGGAATTCCTTTCGATGTCGCAGCTTTTAATAATGGTCCAGAAGCATAACCACCAGTACCAACCACCACATCTGGTTTAAATTCACTCACAATTTTGCGAGTTTTTAAAAGCGATTGTATAATTAAGAATGGTAATTTAAAATTTGCCCAAGTAAATTTACGCTGTAAGCCAGCAATAGGAACACCAATGATTTTGTAGCCTGCGGCAGGAACTTTTTCCATTTCCATTTTGCCTAAAGCGCCTACAAATAAAATTTCGGCATGAGGCACTAACTTTTTTATTTCGTTGGCAATAGCCACCGCAGGAAATATATGACCTCCTGTGCCGCCACCGCTTAATATGACTTTTAATGATTTCATTTATTCAGTAATCACTTCTTGTTCTTCTTTTCCTGCGCTATCCGCATTTGATTTACTCACACTTAAAATAATACCGATGGCAATACAAGTAAACCAAATAGAGGTTCCTCCCATACTTACTAATGGCAATGGTTGACCAGTTACGGGAAATAAATTAACCGCAACGGCCATATTAATTAATGCTTGAAACACCAAACTAAAACTTAAACCAACAGCCATCAAACCGCCAAATGTTTTTTCTGAATCGCGTAATATTCTTATTCCTCTAAATAATAAAATCATGTATAAGAATAGCATGGCGAAGCCGGTGAACAAACCATATTCTTCAATAATAATGGCATAAATAAAATCAGAAGAAGCTTGAGGTAAAAAGGCACGTTGAGTACTATTACCTGGGCCTTTACCAATAATGCCGCCAGTTGCAATGGCAATTTTTGCTTGCTCACTTTGGTAATTATTTTTCGCATCGCCTTTGCTAAAGTTTTCGATACGTGCTTTCCATGTAGCGCCACGAGGAATTAAATCAGGAAACTGAAAAATGATAATGCCTAGTAATAAAGCAAACCCAACACAGGCTCCTAAAATGTACATGATGAATTTTACTTTTACTCTACCAACAAACATTAAAAACAAGCAGTTTGAAAATAATAAGGCTGCTGTAGAAAAGTTTGCTGGGAAAATCAATAAGCAAATAAAACCTATTGGTACTAATAGATATTTTATAACTGATTTGAAATCTTCTAATTGACCTTGACGAATGGTTAATGTGCGAGCCACAAAAATTAATAAAATAATTTTAGCCACATCAGAGGATTGAAATGTTAACCCTAACCCTGGAATTTCAACCCATCTGCTAGCTTCACCAGCACTTACACCTTTCAATAAGGTAAATAGTAATAAGGGAATCACTAAGAAAATACCTATTTGTGCTACTTTAGAAAATAACGTGTATTTCATTTTATGCACGAGGTACATAATAAAAATACCTCCCAAAATAGTGATGGCATGTTTTATTAAATACGCTTCGGTATTTCCTTGTTTGTATTTATGAGCTAATGTGACAACCGAACTATATACTACTAAAATAGATAGCAACGACAATAGGAACACTATTGCCCAGATAACTCTATCTCCTTTTAAGTATGATAATTGTTTCATTAGTTTATGTTTTTTGTTTTTTAACCGCAGAGAGCGCAAAGTTTTTTCGCAAAGAACAAAGAGAGAATATTATCTCTTCAGTCTCTTAAATCCCTCTTGTCTCTTCGGTCTCTTTAAGAACTAGCTCTTTAAACTTGTTGCCTCTGTTTTTATAATTGTCAAAAGGGTCGAAGCTTGGACACGCAGGCGAAAATAAAACCGCTTGGTTTTTAATAGCCTTTGCTTTCGAAACTTCTACTGCACTTTCTAAATTATCAGTTACAATCACCATCACATGTTTATTAAAAATGTTTTTTATTTCAGCAAAACGACGCCCATAATAAATAACAGTTTTAATGTTATAGTAATTGATATTGGTAAACCACGAGTAATCTGTTTTTAAATCATCTCCACCTAAAATCAGTACTATCTCTGCATCTAAAGAGTTAATACTTTCAACAGCATGTTTTGCATTTGTTGCCTTTGAATCGTTAATGAACGTGACGTCATTTATAGTAGCTACAAATTCAAAATTGTGGTCTGTTTCTCTATTAATAGAAAACGTTTTTTGACCTAATGCAATCTCCTTCATCTTATAGACCTCTAACAGCAGATTTAAATTGAACACCTCTATCTTCGTAGTTTTGAAATAAATCAAAACTTGCACAAGCTGGAGATAATAAAACAACATCACCTTTAGTCGCTAATTTGTAAGACATAGCTACAGCTTCAGCAGCAGATCCTGCTTCCATGATATTCTCCACAGAACCTTTAAATGCTTTGATGATTTTTTTATTATCAACACCTAAGCAAACAATTGCTTTTACTTTTTCTTTAACTAAGTCAAGTAATTCATCGTAATTGTTTCCTTTGTCTTGCCCACCTAAAATTAAAACTGTTGGTTTTTGCATACTTTCTAATGCATACCAAGTAGAGTTAATGTTAGTTGCTTTTGAATCGTTAATAAATTCGATGCCATTAATAGAGGCAACAAATTCTAAACGGTGTTCAACGTTCACGAAGTCTTCTAAACTTTCGCGGATAATGTCTTTGCGTATGTCTACGATACGCGCTGCCATCGAAGCAGCCATTGAGTTGTAAACATTATGTTTACCTGCAAGAGCTAATTGTTCTAGGGTCATAATTAAGGGTTTAGGGTTATTATTATAATTAAGGGTTATTTCATTTTCTTGTAAAAAAGCGCCGTTACCATCTATCTTTTTTTTAATGCTAAACGGAACGCGCTCAGCTTTGATGGGATGTTGTTGCATGTATTCTTCCATCACTATATCATCTGCACAATACACAAAGGCATCTTTTTCGGTTTGGTTTTGAGTAATGCGAAACTTAGAGGCCACGTAGTTCTCAAATTTGTAATCATATCTATCCAAATGATCTGGAGTGATATTTAATAAAATGGCTACATCTGCTTTAAAATCATACATGCCATCTAATTGAAAGCTGCTTAATTCTAAAACATAGTAATCAAAATTTTCGGTTGCTACTTGATAGGCGAAACTCTTTCCTACATTCCCACCTAAGCCTACATTGTATCCTGCTTTTTTAAGGATGTGATAAGTGAGTAGGGTAGTAGTTGTTTTTCCATTACTACCAGTAATGCATATTTTTTTAGCATTTGTATAACGCCCTGCAAATTCGATTTCAGAAATCACTGGAATGTTTTTTTCTTTTGCTTTTTTAATCAACTCCACTTTATCAGGAATACCAGGACTCTTGATAATTTCTGTTGCATTTAAAATTAAATCCTCCGTGTGAGTGCCTTCTTCAAAGGCGATATTATGTTTTTGTAATTCTGATTTATATTTATCTTGAATCAAACCCTTGTCGGATACGAACACGCTGAAGCCTTTTGACTGTGCCAATATTGCACTGCCAACTCCGCTTTCGCCGCTACCTAATATCACAATTCGTTTATTCAATTTTATATTATCTTAATTTTAATGTTACAATCGTTAGTGCTGCTAACATGATTCCGATGATGAAAAAACGCATCACAATTTTTGATTCATGAAAACCTGATTTTTGATAATGATGATGTAATGGCGCCATTTTAAATAAGCGATTGGCTTTGGCGAATTCTAGTCCGTGCTTTTTCTTTTGGTATTTAAAATAAAATACCTGCATGATTACTGAAAGATTTTCAATTAAAAACACACCACATAAAATTGGAATTAATAATTCTTTACGAATAGCAATAGCAAATACCGCGATGATACCACCTAATGCTAAACTTCCTGTATCACCCATAAACACTTGTGCAGGAAAGGCATTATACCATAAGAAACCAACACATGCTCCAACAAAGGCTGCCATAAATACCACAAGCTCTCCAGTGTTTGGTATATACATGATGTTTAAGTAATCGGCAAAAACAGTATTACCACTCACGTATGCTAAAATTCCTAATGTAGTCCCAATAATCGCACTTGTTCCTGCCGCTAATCCATCAATACCATCAGTAATGTTGGCGCCGTTTGATACTGCGGTGACAATTAAAATAACGATGGGAATAAAAATTAGCCAACCATATTTTTGAGCTTTATCCCCCATAAAAGATAATACACTCACATAATCAAATTCATTATTCTTAACAAATGGAATGGTTGTTTTAATTGTTTTAATTGGAGTAGTGGCATATTTAGGTAAGGCTAAATCTTTTTTTGCACTAATGGCTTCGTCGAATGAATAAGCTGCTTGTTGATTGGCAGTCATACGTTCTTTAATGACTACATCAGGATGAAAATAAAATACGGCACCAACTAATAAACCAATACCTATTTGTCCAACAACTTTAAATTTACCTTTTAAACCTTCTTTGTTTTTCTTAAATACTTTGATGTAATCATCCAGGAAACCAATACAACCAAGCCATACCGTTGAGATTAACATTAAGACGATATATACATTGTGAATTTTTGCAAATAATAAAGTAGGAATAATAATAGCTGCCAAAATAATTAAGCCCCCCATTGTTGGGGTTCCTGCTTTTTCATTTTGTCCCTCTAAGCCTAATTCTCTGATAGTTTCGCCAATTTGTTTTTTACGGATATAATTAATAATACGTTTACCAAAAACCATGGAGATAATCAACGAAGACAATAATGCTAAAGCAGCCCTGAAAGAGATGTACTGAAACACTCCTGCTCCAGGAAAGTTAAAGTGTTGATCTAGGTAGTGGAATAAATAGTAAAACATATTATATATCTAGTGTTTTAAAGTTTTCTTTTACAATTTCAAAATCATCAAATGGGTGTTTCACGCCACTTATCTCTTGGTATTTTTCGTGACCTTTTCCTGCTATTAAAATGATGTCTCCTTCTTTTGCAAATGCCACTGCTGTTTTGATCGCTTCTTTTCTATCGCTAATGCGTAATGTTTTTTTCATTTCCGCAGGACTAATACCCGCTTGCATTTGATTTAAAATATCTTCAGGGTTTTCACTGCGGGGATTATCGCTTGTTAAAATCACTTTATTGCTATACTCACACGCAATTTGCGCCATGATAGGACGTTTAGCCGCATCTCTATCTCCACCACAACCAACTAGTGTAATCACTTGCTCATTTCCTGTTCTAATATCTTTAATAGTTTCTAATACATTTTTTAAGGCATCAGGTGTGTGAGCATAATCTACAATAGCGACAATGCCATTTTTAGATTTGATGTATTGAAAACGACCTTCAACGGAATTCAAATTGCTAAGGGTTGTTAATACTTGAACTTTATCTTGTTTTAATAGTAAAGCAATAGCGTAAACAACCAATACGTTATAAGCATTAAATGAACCAATTAATTTTACCCAAACATCTTGGCTGTCAATATTCAATAATAAACCGTTCAAATGATTTTCAATCACACGACATTTAAAGTCTGCAATTGACTTTAAACCATAAGAATATTTTTTAGCTTTAGTGTTTTGTAACATCACTAAGCCATTTCTATCATCTTTATTAGTTAAAGCAAAAGCATCGTCTTGTAAGTTATCGAAGAACATTTTTTTAGCTTTGATGTATTCTTCAAATGTTTTATGATAATCTAAATGATCGTGTGTAATGTTTGAAAATGCAGCACCAGTAAATTTCAATCCAGTAATACGATGTTGAACAATAGCATGAGAACTAACTTCCATAAAAGCATACTGACAACCAGCATCAACCATCTTAGCTAATAATTCATTTAATGCTAAAGCATCTGGCGTTGTATGTGTAGAAGGAATAACGGTGGTGTTAATTTTATTTTCTACCGTAGATAATAAACCAACATTGTATCCTAAACCTCTGAATAAATTAAATAATAAAGTAACGGTTGTTGTTTTTCCATTTGTTCCGGTAATACCAACTAACTTTAATTTTTCAGAAGGATTATCGTAAAAATTACAAGCAATATATCCTAACGAAGCTGAGGAATCTAATACTTTTACATAAGTAATATTTTCATTTAAAGTTTCAGGTAAATCTTCACAAACAACTGCAACAGCACCATTTTCAATAGCTACTTCAATATAATGATGCCCGTCAGAAGCCGTTCCTCTCGTGGCAATAAATAAAGAATCTTTTTTTACTTTACGAGAATCAAAGGTTACCGACGAGATAGCCACATTAGTAGAACCAATGATTTCTTCTAATCGTGTTTTATATAATATGTCGCTTAATAATTTCAATTTCACTTTAACTAAGTATCAATGTTATTTTATCTCCCTTATTAAATTTTTGTCCAGCTTCAATCGATTGTTTTTTTACGGAGCCTATTCCGTATAGCTTTACATGAAAGCCTGAATTCTCTAGTAAAAACAAAGCATCTTTTGCTGACAAACCATTTAAGTTGGGAACAATTCCTTTTTTTAACTGACTTTCTAAATTGCTTGCTTGTAATGAAATACGTGAGGAGTCAGAAGGATTTCTTGATACATAGCCATCATCGGTTGTATTTGATTTAGTAGGTAATTTTAAAGCTTTGGAAGCAATGACTATTTCATTATTTTTTGATTTAATACTTCCTGGAGCTTTGGTTAATAAATTTTGTTTATTATTAATAGGCTCTAAAAAATCTAAACTACTTGAATACACTTTTTCTGCAATTTCTTTAAATACTGGACCAGCCACTAAACCACCGTAGTAAATACCATTACTTGGAGAATTAATAATGACGATACAGGTGTACAATGGTTTGTCTGCTGGAAAATATCCTACGAAAGAGGCTTGATAATTTCTGTCGCCAACATCACCGTATGCTGTTTTTCCACTTCCCCTTTTTGCGCCAACTCTCGCGATTTGCGCAGTACCAGTTTTTCCTCCTACTTTAAAGGCTGTAATATTTAAGCCTTTACCACTTCCATTTTCTACTACGCCCTCTAGCATTTCTTTTGCCTTTTTGATAGTAGAAGGTTTTACAATTTGTTCAGCAATCACTTCAGTACTAAAAGTTTTAACCGTTAGTCCGTTGCGTTTAATTTCTCTCTCAAAGCGAGGCTTCACCATTTTGCCATCATTAGCAATCGCATTATACAGTGTTAGTGTTTGTAATGGAGTAATTAAACTTTCATAACCATAACTAATTTGTGGAAGAGATAAGCCAGACCAATCTTTACTTTTTGTTTCTTTAATTAATGGATTAGCTTCGCCAGGAATTGCTAAACCTAATTTTTGATTTAAATGAAACGATTTTAATTTATCGATGTATTGCTGAGGATTTTTCGAATAATATTTTACAATAGTTTTAGCTGCCGCTACGTTAGAGGACACTTCAAAAGCGCGCTTTAAAGTTAACACGGGCGATTCAGGCGTGTGAGAATCCTTAATAGTTTTGTTATAGTAAGTTACTTCACCATTACCAACTTGAATTTTTTCATCTAAACTTAAATTGTAATCATCCATCACGGCTAGGTATGATGCTAACTTAAAAGTTGAGCCAGGTTCGGTTGCATAACCAATGGCATAATTTAAACTTTCAGAGTAAGCACTTGAATCTTTTCCATCACGTGTTAAATTAGCGATGGCTTTTATTTCGCCTGTTTTTACTTCCATTAAAATTGCACAACCATGAGATGCTTTATTTTTAATCAATGTATTCATTAAAGCATTTTCAGCTACATCTTGAATATTGATATCAATTGTTGTATATAAATCGCTACCATCTTTTGGTTCAACTTCGTTTTCATCATTAATAGGACGCCAAACGTCACCTGCAATTTTTTGCATCAAACGTTGTCCGCTAATACCTTTTAATAAGGTGTCATAAGCACCTTCTAAACCAACAGGTTTCACTCCGTCACGAGCCATACCGATTGTACGAGCTGCTAACATTTTAAATGGACGTTCGCGTTTGTTGGTTTGAAGAGTTACTAAGCCACCACGTTTTCCTTTTTTGAAAATGGGAAACGTTTTTAGTATTTGTAAATCTTTGTATGGTACATTGCGTTTTAAAACCACATAACGGTCGCCACTTTTACGAGCTTTGCGTAATAACTTAATGTATTGTTTGGCTGATTTATCTTTAAATAAATTGGCAATCATCGTCCCTAAGGAATCCACCTTTGCTTCAAATAATTTTTTATCAATAGATGGAGCATTAATATCTACCGCTACTTCATAGTAAGGTAGTGAAGTAGCTAACAAGTTTCCATTGATGTCAAAAATGTTACCACGCACGGCTTGAATTTCGTGAACTTGAGTATTGAAAGCTTCTGCTTTAGCTTTCCATTCAGCACCTTCTTTAAATTGGATGATACACATTTTATAAAAAATGGATAAAGCGAACACACATAAAAATATGTACACTAAATACGTTCTAGATAATATGTCTTTTTTGTTTTCCAATTATATTTTGTTGTTTGTTGTTAGAGTTAAGTTATTTGATATGTGATTCTCAAAAAACTAATAACCAACAACTATTTTCTTTTTATGCTATCCATTTCTATTTTCATAGGAGCAACCACAGGTTCTTTTAACCCTAATGGAGCTACCGCTTTTGCAACTTCACTTTGTTTACTCACAAACATTAAATCAGATTTTGATGAAATGTATTCTGTGTGTAATTCTTTTATTTGGTTACTCACTTTATTTACTTCTCTAATTTTATCATCGGCATAGTAACCGTTTGCGATGTATAAAATGGCAATAAGTCCTAAAAACAAAACAAACGGAATATGTTGCACCGCTCTGTCATCGCTTAAAAACGAACCACCAAAAATTTTCGATAATCCTTTAGCCAACACACCTTTTTTTCCAGATTTAGAGGGCTTCGAAACAACTTGTGGTTCTTCTTGTTCCACTAGTTCTTCTAACTCTTCTAGTTCTTCTTCTTTTGGTATGTTTCTAAATTTGTTTGCCACTTTTTATTTTGGTTATTTGTTGTTTGAGATTTGTTGTTGGAAATTTTTTCAAACAACTTCTTTCAAACAACTAAAAACTACAGTTTCACTGCTATTCTTAATTTTGCACTTCTTGCTCTCGAATTTTTTTCTATTTCTTCGGCATCTGGCACAATTGGTTTTGATGTTAAAGACTTAAAGTATTTCGTAATTTTTCCAAACACTAAATCTTTCTCTTCTATTCCCTCTATGTTTCCTGATCTGATTAAATTCTTTACCAACCTGTCTTCTAAGCTATGATAGCTCATTACTACTAATCGTGCATTTGGTTTTAAAAGATTAACGCATTGTGTTAAGCATTCTTTTAAAGCTTCCATTTCTTGGTTTACTTCAATACGAATAGCCTGATACACTTTTGCTAAATATTTCCCTTCTTCAAATTTTGGTGTACAAGGTTTAATTACTTCTTTAAACTGAGCCGTTGTTTCAATGCTGCCGTTTGCTCTAGCTTCAAAAATGAGGTTGGCAAGTCTGAAAGCGTTATCTACTTCGCCATATTCTCTAAACATGGCCGTTAGTTTTTTTACATCGTAAGTATTTAATACTTTCTTAGCGGTTAAATCAGATTTCTGATTCATACGCATGTCTAAGTCGGCATCAAAACGAGTAGAAAAACCACGGTCTCCTTTATCAAACTGGTGTGATGAAACTCCCAAGTCTCCTAGTATTCCATCCACCTGTGTAACTCCGTATAATTTCAAATAATTAGAAATGTATCTGAAATTGTGTGGAATAAAAGTTAAACGTTTATCGTCCGGAATATTTGCTTTGGCATCTTCATCTTGATCAAACGAAAATAATTTGCCTTTTGCTGACAGATGTTTTAAAATTTCTTTCGAATGTCCGCCACCTCCAAAAGTTAAATCCACATATACGCCGTCGGGATTTATGTCAAGGCCATCTATGCAAGGTTGTAAAAGAACGGGGATGTGATAAGGAAGATTACTCATCGTCTCCATTATTAAAGTTTAAGTTTCCTAAAACGTCTTCAGCTAATTTTTCAATATCCACATCTTGAGATAAGAATTGATCATATAATGTTTTATCCCAAATCTCAATCACATTATTACTTCCTAAAACTTTAATATCTGTGGCAATACTAGCATACTCTACCAATGGCTTTGGCAACAATACGCGTCCAGTGTTATCTGCATCGGCCGCTGTTGCGCCTCCAGTAAATTTTCTAACAAATACGTCGTTTGCTTTTATCAAACGATTCAACTTGCTTAATTTTTTATTCAGCTTATTCCATTCGTTAATTGGATAAAGCACTAAACATTTTTGATGAAGATTTCGATTGATAACAAACCCTTTATCAAACACCTCTTCCAACTGCTTCCTGAGGTTAACAGGAAACATGAAACGCCCTTTCGCATCTACTTTACAATCAAATTCTCCTATAAGGCTCGTCATCAGTGGGTTTGGTTTGAATCGAGTCAAAAATAATTAAAATTTTACCACTTTCTACCACTTTTGCCCATTTTTTACCACTTTTGTTGATAAATTGAAAATTGTTAATAGTTATGAAGCGAAATAATTAGTATCGCTTTTAGCTTAAAAAAAATATAATACATTGATTTTGTTGTGCTTTTGAGAGATTAGTTCAGATTGAATTATTTCAAAAAAGATGATTTTGGATAGTTGAGATATTAACAATTATTTTACCTTTGTGACCCTTGCTATGGAAAACAAAAAATTTATAGATGTTGAGAAAGTTTTAAGAGAAAAAGCTTATAAACTTTACAGGTGGCTTCCTCGTTTTGCCATAAATTGGTTAAAAAAGAAATTACATGAGGATGATATTAATGCTGCGATGTTGGCATTGAAAGATGACAAAGGATTAGATTTCAATAAAAAAGCGTTAGATAGATTAGGTGCTAAAGTTGAATCCATGCATCATGAATTAGTTCCAAAAACAGGTTCTGTTGTTATTGTTTCTAATCACCCATTAGGTGGTTTAGATGGTATGGCGTTAATAAAAGCAGTTGGAGACGTTAGACCAGACGTTCATTTTTTAGTAAATGATGTTTTAAAAAAGATTGAAAATTATGGAGATATTTATGTAGCGGTTAATAAACTAGGAGCTACTTCGGCCAAGCATTTACGTGTGATGGAGGAAGTCTTTAGAAAAGAATCTGCTTTATTATTATTCCCAGCGGGTTTAGTTTCTCGTAAACAAGAGGGTGTTGTAAGAGATTTAACATGGAAGAAAAGTTTTGTGACTCAAGCCATTGATCATAAACGAATGATACAACCAGTTTTTATTGAAGGAGAAAATTCAAAATTCTTTTACAATTTCGCCAATTTTAGAAAAAAGATAGGTATTAAAGCGAATATCGAAATGTTGTTTTTGCCTGATGAAATGTTTAAGGCCAGAAAAGAAACCATTAAAATTCATTTTAGTAAACCATTTGATTCAGCTATTTTAGATGATAGCAAAACTCATAAACAATGGTCGGATTTAGTATATAAGTATATTTACTCTCCTGAATTTAGAAAAGGAATTCCTTTTGAAGAGTTTATGAAAGGAAAATAAAAGTTACTGAGATTTGTTTTTTGTTGTTGGAAACAAAGTGTCAAATAACTTGTTATTAATAGAAGTAGTACCACATCAAATAACCAACAACTCATTTCAAATAACAAAACACAATGGTAAATATAAGAGTAGGTTTTGGGTACGATGTTCATCCTTTAGGAGAAGGAAGAGAATTGTGGTTGGGCGGTATTAAATTAGAATTTGATAAAGGTTGTGTGGGTCACAGCGATGCCGATGTGTTATTACATGCTATTTGTGATGCACTTTTAGGTGCAGCTAACTTACGTGATATTGGGTTTCATTTTCCAAACACCAATCCAAAGTATAAAGGCGCTGATAGTAAATTATTGTTAAAAGAGGTCGTTGAATTATTAGATAAAAATGGTTTTGGCATAGGAAATGTAGATGCTACTTTGAGTTTAGAAGCACCAAAAGTCAATCCACACATTACTAATATGCAAAATGTTTTAGCTCCAATAATGAATATCACTCCAAATGATGTTTCAATTAAAGCAACAACAAACGAACGATTAGGGTATGTTGGTAGAGAAGAAGGTGTGAATGCTTATGCAGTGGCCCTAATCTATAAAAAATAAAATCTCATGAAAATAATTAGTTACTTGATCTTTTTCGCGGTAGTAACTCTTGCTTCTTGTAAAACCAATTTAGTTTACATTAACGCTACCAATCCAGCTCCTGTTACTATTTCAAAGGATACTAAAAATGTGGGTATTATAACACGAACTACACCTTCTGAAGATAATAAAGTGTTAAATACGATTCATCAAGCTAGATCAGGCGAGTCTCTTAAATTAATACAAGAATCTAGTGCCGAATGTGTTCGTGGTTTAAATGATGCCTTAACTCAAAATAAACGTTTTGACATCATTAAACTGATTAATGACGTTGATTTAAAAACTCCTGTAACTGGTTCTTTTCCTTCTCAATTATCTTGGATAGAAGTAGAAAAAATATGTAAAGACCATGGAGTGGATATATTATTTGTGTTAGAAGTTTTTGATAGCGAATTAAAAGTGATTCCACTTACTCCTCCTCCAACAAAAATAAATAATGTGATGGACGTGATTAATACCGCTACGCAAGCTCAAGCAAATATTGTAACGACTATTAAAACTGGTTGGAGAATTTATGATCCAAAAAATAAATATATTTTGGACGAATTTCCAATGGTAGAAAATTTAACAGTAACGGCAAATGCAGCCAATATTATTAATACTACTGAAGCTATGCTTGGCAGAAAAGAAGCAATCAAGCAAAGTTCAAATCATATGGGACATGTTTATGCTGATAGAATTATTCCCTACTGGATAAAGTTAACAAGAGATTATTATGTAAAAGGTTCTCATAATTTAAAAATAGCCACTCGAAAAGCTAGAACTGGAAATTGGGATGGAGCAGGAGAGTTGTGGCTGCAAGATACGAAGAGCTCAAAAAGAAAAATAGCTGGTAGAGCGTGTTATAACATGGCTATTTTAGGTGAAATTAATGGCGATTTGGATGGGGCTATTTCTTGGGCTCAAAAAGCTTACGAAAATTATAACAACAAACTAGCCCTAGAATACGTAAATAGGTTGAGAAACCGTAAACAAAAAATTGAACGATTAGATTACCAATTAGGTAATTAAGCTCAATAGTTCCCCTTTTTATTTCCTTCTTTTCAGTTTTTTTTAAAATACCTTTTTTTAGGTATGGTGAAACAGTTTGCTATCATATACTTTTGACCCGTATTTATAATCAATCTAAATAAAAAATATATGAAACTACTATCTCACACATCACTATTAATAGGTTTACCTATATCGATTATGCTTTTAACGACTTCTTGTAAAAAAGATACAGTTGAGCCAGAAGAAGAAACACCCGCACCTAGTGGGCCAACTTATAATATCCCTACAACTTATAACTTTACAAGCGCTGATTTTACAAGTTCAACTCAGCGACTTTCAATGTTGGGAGAATTGATTACTTATATCAGATCTACACATACGACTACACAAACAACTCAGCCAACAATATTGGCTCAAAAACTAAAAGACATGTATGTTAATGCAAATAATCAATTTACATTAACTACACTAAATACTTCAGGACTTCAATTAAAAGATAAAACTGATAATACATTTTCATTTCAAACTATTTTAGAAGCTAGTTTTGATGATGCTGAGCCAGCAAGTATTACTGCAGCTGCTAATCCTACAGTTTCTACAGCATCTAACGGTGTTAAAGGAAAACTGGTAACATCTACTCGTGCTATTTTGGTGGATGCAAATGGACTTGAATATAAAGAGTTAGCAGAAAAAGGTTTAATGGGTTCAGTACTTTATTACCAAGCAATGACCATTTTAAAAAACATTGCTACTTATGATAATGTGACTAAAGTAAATGGCATAACAGCTCAAGAAAAAGCATGGGATGAAGCTTTTGGTTATTTTGGAGTACCGGTTGATTTTCCAACAAATGTAACAGGTTTAAAAAATTGGGGAACCTATTGTAATTCTGTAAATGTTGCTATTGGCTCCAACTCAACGATTATGGATGCCTTTTTAAAAGGAAGAGCAGCTATAAGTAATGGAGACGCAGCTAGACGTGACGCAAATAGAGATGTGGTTATGGCAACGTGGGAAAAAGTTGTAGCAGCTAAATGTATCAGCTATTTAAAAGGAGCAAAAAACAATTTATCAGATATCTCTACATTACATCATAATTTATCTGAAGGCTACGGCTTTATCGCTGCTTTTAAATACAATCCTTCTAAAACTATTTCTGATGCAGACATCGCCATATTAGAAGGTTATTTAGGTACTAATTTTTACAATTTAGTTCCATCAAATTTAGATAACGCTATCAATAAGATTGCAACCGTATTTAATTTAAACGCGAGCTTAATTCCATAATAATTAATTAAAAAGGGCGTTAAACACTCCCTTTTTAATTAAAATAATGATATAAATCATAGAAAAACACTATAAATACCTCTTTTCAGGTATTGGGTATCTTTCAATAAGATTGCAAATTTACGGTTCTATTTATTTTTATAATTCATGAAAAAAATAACGATATACTTTTTATCAATTACACTTTTTGCATTTCTTTTTTCTAATTGTAAAAAGAAAACAACGGATGAAGAAGTGTTAGAAGATTCTTTTGATAAAAGTGGAATGCTGACAAATTATGCAGATAATGTAATTATGCCAAATTTAAACATGGCTAAAAATGCATTGGATTCCTTTGCAACTTCTTATAATGATTTTAAATTGACAAAAAATACAGCGAACTTAACTATTGCCAGACAAAGATTTATTAGAGCTTATGTGACTTTTCAATATATAAGTACATTTGAATATGGCCCTTCTGAAACTGAGTTTGTTCGTTCTAATTTCAATACGTATCCATGCGATACTGATCAAATAAAAACAAACATTAATTCAGGAGTATATGATTTTAATGTGATTTCAAATCTAGACGCAAAAGGATTTCCTGCAATCGATTATTTATTATATGGCAAATCACAAACAGACGCTGCAATTGTTAGTTTATTTGATACAGATGCCAATGCCGTAAACAGATCAAACTATGTTTCGGATTGTTTAGCAGAAATGCAAACAAAATTAAATGCAGTTATTAATGGTTGGAATGGTGGTTATAAAAACACGTTTATTTCATCCACTGGTTCTGAGATTGGAAGTTCGTTAGGAATGTTAGTGAATCAATTAAACTTTGAAATTGATTTATTGAAAAATGGTAAAATTGGTATTCCTCTTGGTAAAAGATCTTTAGGTGTTCAATTACCTGAAAAATGTGAAGCGTATTACGTACAAAACTATTCGGTTGATTTAGCAAAACACTGTTTACAAAACATAGAGAATGTTTATTTGGGACGTTCCATTACTGGCGCTGACGGTTTAGGTTTAGATGATTATTTAGATGCTTTAAAAGCTCAACATACTTCAGGAACATTAAATGCAGCAATCAAAAATCAGTTTGCTATCGCTAAAGCAAAATTAGCTTTGGTTCAAGAGCCTTTATCAACTTCGGTTATGACAGATGTTGCAACTGTTGATGCAGCTTATATTGAAATTGTAAAGTTGTTGGTATTGCTTAAAACAGACACTCCTTCTGTTCTGGGAATTGTAATTACATATCAAGATGGAGACGGCGATTAATTACATCAAATCTTTTTTTTCTAAATCTGTACATATTGCTCCATTAGCTGTTTTCAGAATAGCTTTTGGCGTATTAATGTTAGCCTCAATTATTCGTTTTATTGCTAAAGATTGGGTTTATAGCATGTATATAAAACCAAAACTATTTTTTCCATACTATGGATTTGAATGGGTAAAACCACTTGGAGAAACTGGTATGTATGTGGTTTTTATCATCATGGCTCTCGCGGCATTATTTATTATTCTTGGTTTATTTTATAGATTTTCAATCATTCTGTTTTTTTTAACTTTTACTTATGTGGAGTTGATTGATAAAACCAATTATTTAAATCATTATTACTTTATTAGCATTATGAGTTTGCTGATGATTTTTTTACCAGCTCATCGCTATTTTTCTTTAGATGTTTGGAGAAATAAAACTATTCAGGTAACTCAAATTCCTAATTATTTTATTTTGATTGTTAAGTTTCAGGTGTTTGTTGTTTATTTTTTTGCGGGTGTGGCTAAGTTAAACTACGATTGGTTGTTTAATGCCATGCCCCTTAAAATATGGCTACCTGCACATAGCGAAATGCCTATTATTGGAAGTTATTTAACAAAAGAATGGGTAGCGTATTTTTTTAGTTGGTTTGGTTGTATTTATGATTTAGCCATTCCTTTTTTCTTATTCTTACCAAGATTTATAAAGCCTGCTTATTTTTTTGTAGTTATTTTTCATTTAGCTACTTCTTTGTTTTTTAATATTGGAATGTTTCCGTATGTCATGATTTGTTTAACCACTATCTTTTTTAGCGAAAATTTTCACATTCAATTAATAAAAAAACTAAAAAATATTTTTAGGTTAAAAACATCAATCACGGAAAGCACACTATATAAACCAAACCCTTTATTTGTAAAGGTGCTTACAGGATTGATGTTGCTTCATTTTTCAATTCAGTTAATACTTCCTTTCAGATATTTATTATATGATGGAGAATTGTTTTGGACAGAGCAAGGTTTTCGTTTTTCGTGGAGAGTGATGTTAATTGAAAAAGCTGGAACGGCATTTTTTTATATCAGAGATAAAAAAACAGGTAAAGAAATGGAAGTAAGCAACAGCGAATATCTTACTCAAATGCAAGAAAAAATGATGGCAACTCAACCTGATATGCTGATTAATTACGCTCATTTTTTAAAACAAGAGTTCGAGAAAAAAGGTTTTGAAGATCCTGAAGTATTGGCAGAATCATACGTGACATTGAATGGAAAAACTAGTCGATTAATGGTTGATAAAACCACTGTATTGAGCGAAGAAGAAGATAATTTGAAACCTAAAAAATGGATTATTCCAGCATCAAATAGCAAGTAATGTTTAAGTTCCTTTCCATATTATTTGTATTATGTTGCTGCAATATATTGTTTGCCCAAAATGAATTTACTATTCAGGGTAATGTGTATTTATCTAATGGTATTGCTGCGGCAGATGCTCAAGTAAATTGTGCTAATCAAAAAGTAAAAACAGATGTTGCTGGGCATTTTATGTTGCCGCATGTTAAAGAAGGAAATATTCAATTAATTGTTTTTTTAGTTGGGTATAAAAATCATATCGAAAAATTAAAATTAATTTCAGATACAACTTTACTAATTCAATTAGATTCTATAGGAAATACATTAACTGAAATTGTGATTGAATCCGAAAAAGATAATTCATTTGGAATCGGTAAATTAAATAATGTAGAAGGAACTTCTATTTACGCAGGTAAAAAAAGCGAAGTCATTTATTTGAATGATATGAATGCCAACCTGGCAACTAACAACTCTCGTCAGGTGTTTGCTAAAGTAGCTGGTATTAATATTTTTGAAAACGATGGAGCGGGAATTCAATTAGGTATTGGAGGTAGAGGATTAAACCCAAATCGCGTTTCTAATTTTAATACACGCCAAAATGGGTATGATATCAGTGCGGATGCTTTAGGTTATCCTGAGAGTTATTACACGCCACCAACAGAAGCATTAGATAGAATTGAAGTTATCAGAGGAGCTGCTAGTTTACAATATGGAACACAGTTCGGAGGCTTCATTAATTTTAAATTCAAGAAAGGACCTGCTGATAAAAAAATACAATTAACCTCTCGTCAAACTTATGGTTCGTTTGGATTAATAAACTCCTTTAATAGTTTAGGTGGAACTGTAAAAAAAATAAATTATTATGCATTCTATCAATACAAACAAGGAGATAGTTGGAGACCAAATTCTGAATTTAAAATGCATACGGCTCATGCATCTGTTAATTATCAGGTGAATTCAAATCTTAAAATTACAGGTGAATACACATACATGACCTATTTGGCCCACCAACCTGGAGGTTTGACAGATAAGCAATTTAATTTAGATCCATCAAAGAGTATCAGAAACAGAAATTGGTTTAAGGTGAATTGGAATTTAGCATCCTTAAGTTTAGATTGGAAATTATCGCCTTCTGCCAGAATTAGTTGGATGAATTTTGGGTTAATTGCGGATAGAATTACAGTTGGTTATCTAGGACAAATTAATAGAGCCGATCCTTTGACAGAAAGAGACATTTTAGGAGATGAGTATAAAAATTTTGGTTCTGAATTACGTTTTTTGAAACGTTATGAATTGTTTAAAAACACATCTGTATTTTTAATTGGCGCACGTTATTACCAAGGAAAAACAATCAGAAAACAAGGCTTGGGGGATACAACCTCTAAAGCTAATTTTAGTTATTTAAACCCTAATGATTTAGAACATAGTGATTATACGTTTCCAAGTAAAAACATTGCTTTGTTTTCAGAAAACATTTTTCAGTTAACTAAAAAATTAAGTTTAACACCTGGTGTTCGTTTCGAATATATTTCTACTTCGGCTGCAGGATATTATAAAGAAACGAATAAAGATTTAGCAGGTAATATTATTTTAGATTTAAAGCGCGAAGAGGAAAGAAATAGTAATCGTTCGTTTTTATTAGGTGGATTAGGTTTATTATATAAGCCAGTGAGTAAAGTTGAGTTGTATGCTAACTTTAGTCAAAATTACCGAAGCATAAATTTTAACGATATGCGTGTGGTTAATCCTAATTTTAAAGTGGACCCCAATTTGAAAGATGAAACTGGATACACTGCTGATGGTGGAATTAGATTAACATTAAAAGATTTATTGTATTTAGATTTTAGTGTGTATTATTTAAGATATAACGACCGCATTGGAACTGTTTTAAAAGAAGACGAAGCAACTTATGTGCTATATAGATATAGAACAAATATTTCGGATAGTAGAAATATAGGTGCTGAATGTTTTGGAGAAATTGATTTAATAAAACTATTTAAAAAACAAGCAAAGCATAAGTTGAGTTATTTTGTGAATGTTTCATACACAGATGCTAGATACATTAGCAGTCAACAAAGTGGATTTAACGATAAATTAGTTGAGTTGGTTCCGATGAGTATTTTAAGAAGTGGTTTAACTTATAAATACAAAGGATTCAGCACTACCGTTCAGGGTTCATACACGGCCGAGCAATTTGCAGATGCTAGTAATTCGAAATTCAGCACCAATGCTATTACCGGAATTATTCCTGCGTACACCATTTGTGACTTTTCTGCACAATACACTTATAAATTTTTGAATGTATCGGCAGGGGTTAATAATTTTTTAAACGAAATTTATTTTACTCGCCGTGCAGAGGGTTATCCAGGACCAGGTATTTTGCCTTCCGACCCTCGAAATTTTTATGTGACTTTACAAATTAAATTGTAATCTGATTAATCTTTTCTTTCTTGGCACAATTCCACCAAAACACCATTGGTGCTTTTTGGATGTAAAAAGAAAATCAATTTATTATCAGCGCCATGTTTTGGTTCTTTATTCAAAACCTCAAAACCTTCGGCTTTTAATCTGTCCATTTCTTGATAAATATCATCTACCTCATAAGCAATATGGTGAATTCCTTCCCCTTTTTTATCTATAAACTTAGCAATAGCACTTTCGGGATTGGTAGCTTCTAAAAGCTCAATTTTGGTTTCTCCTAATTGAAAAAAAGACGTGCTTACGCCTTCACTTTCTACAGATTCTACCTTATAATGGTCTTTTCCGAAGAGTTTTTTGAATAATTCGTTAGAATTTTGAAGGCTTTTTACGGCAATCCCAATATGTTCTATTTTCTTAATCATAAGCGCTATTTTGCTCAAAAATAACAGATTTTTAGCAATTTGCTTAAAACTAATAAATCCGTATATTTGTATCCTAAATTTATAACAATGACACAAGCATTAATCTTAGGTATGTTAGGCGGACTTGGAGCTCCTGAAATCATCATTATTTTAGTTATCGTTTTATTATTATTCGGAGGTAAAAAAATTCCTGAATTAATGAAAGGATTAGGAAAAGGGATGAAGGAATTTAAAGATGCAAAAGACGGAAATTCTTCTGAATCAACTGACGTAGAAAAAAAATAAATTTCTTATTGAAAAACAATTAAAAGCGTCAGTCTATTCGATTGACGCTTTTATTATTTAATATATAAACTGTGTATACATTTACAACTATAAAAAATCTTCACACAGATTTGAATTCAGGTAAAATTTCTTGTGTTCAATTAGTTGAAGAATCAATCAAAGCTATTGAAGCAAAAAAACAGTTGAATGCTTTTTTGGAAGTGTTTAATGAATCTGCTTTAGCACAGGCTAAATTGGTAGATGAAAAAATTAAAGCTTCGACAGGCTCAGCTTCCAATTCTTTAGGTAAGTTAGCAGGTGTTGTGATTGGTTTAAAAGATAATATCTGTTACAAAGGTCATAAAGTTTCTTGTTCGTCAAAAATATTAGAAGGATTTGAATCTTTATATTCATCAACAGTGGTGGAGCGTTTATTAGCAGAAGATGCAATCATCATTGGTCGTTTAAACTGTGATGAGTTTGCGATGGGAAGTAGTAATGAAAATTCTGCTTATGGTAAAGTATTAAATCCATTAAACGAAAAAACAGTGCCAGGTGGTTCATCTGGTGGTTCTGCAGCAGCTGTTGCTGCTAATTTGTGTCATGTTGCTCTTGGTTCTGACACCGGTGGTTCTATTCGCCAGCCAGCTTCCTTTACTGGAACAGTGGGATTAAAGCCAACTTACGGAAGAATTTCTCGTTGGGGATTAATTGCTTATGCTTCTTCATTTGATCAAATTGGACCTATTACTAAAACAGTAGAAGATGCTGCTTTATTATTAGAAATTATGGCAGGTAAAGATGAGTATGATACAACGGCTTCTCAAAAAGCAGTTGGGCAATATGTGAATGCTTTATCTGAAACTAAAAAATACAAAGTTGCTTATTTAAAAGAATGTGTAGAATCTAACGGTTTAGACCCTGAAGTAAAAAAACAAACTTTAGCAGCTTTAGATAAATTAAAAAACGACGGACATAATGTAACTGCTGTTGATTTTCCTTATTTAGATTTTTTAGTACCAACGTATTATGTATTAACTACCGCAGAGGCTTCTTCAAACTTGTCTCGTTTTGATGGCGTGCATTATGGTTACAGAAGTCCTAATGCTACTGATTTAGAAAGTACTTACAAAAAAACGCGTAGCGAAGGATTTGGTAAAGAAGTAAAGCGTCGTATTATGTTAGGGACTTTTGTATTAAGTGCAGGTTACTATGATGCGTATTATAGTAAAGCTCAAAAAGTAAGAAATAAGATTCGTCAAAAAACACGTGAGATTTTAGCTCAGCATGATTTTATTGTAACGCCTTCAACACCAAGTACCGCTTTTGAATTTGGGAAAAACAGTACAGACCCAATCAAAATGTATTTAGAAGATATTTTTACGGTTCAGGCAAACATCGTTGGTTGCCCCGCTATTTCAGTTCCTAATGGAACTCATAGCAATGGTTTGCCAATTGGTTTGCAAATTATGGGACGTGATTTTGAAGAAGGAAATTTATTGAATTTAGCGAATCAGATATAAAAATAAAACATTGTCACGTCGAGCGTAGTCGAGACGCTTATATAGTTCTCGACTACGCTCGAACTGACAAACTCAATAAATAAAAACAAACACCCTGAAAGCTCTGCGAAAAAACTTTGCGGACTTTGCGGTTAAACAAACAAAAACAAAAATGGCAATTACAATAGATAGCGTTATAGACGCCCTAAAATATGTAGATGATCCAGATCTTAAAAAAGATTTAGTGACTCTTGGAATGATTAAAGATGTTGTAGTAGATGGAAAAAATGTTTCGTTTACAGTTGTATTAACTACTCCAGCATGTCCTATGAAAGACATGATACATAATGCTTGCGTGAATGCTATTAAGCATTACGTGGATAAAGAAGCGATTGTAAATGTAAACATGACGGCTAATGTAACGTCTACTCGTGATAAAGATTTAGGAACTTTATCGCAAGTAAAAAATATTATTGCCGTAGCCTCTGGAAAAGGTGGAGTAGGTAAATCTACAATCTCTGCAAACTTAGCAGTAGCTTTAGCTAAACAAGGTGCTAAAGTTGGTTTAGTGGATGCTGATATTTATGGCCCATCTCAAACGATTATGTTTGATGTACAAAACGATATGCCTGGCAAGGGTGAATACGAAGGCAAACCAAAAATGAAACCAGTAGAAAGCTATGGAGTAAAATTAAACTCTGTTGGTTTTTTAGCAGGACCAGATCAGGTCATTGCTTTACGTGGACCAATGGCTTCAAAAGCATTAACACAATTATTTACGGATACCGCTTGGGGAGAATTAGATTACTTAATCGTTGATTTACCTCCAGGAACGGGTGATATACAAATTACGTTGTGTAGCACAGTGCCAATTACAGGTGCGGTGATTGTAAGTACTCCACAACAAGTGGCTTTAGCAGATGCACGTAAAGGAATTGCGTTATTTAAATTACCTGCTTTAAACGTCCCTGTTTTAGGAATAGTTGAGAACATGGCTTACTTTACACCAGAAGAATTACCTGATAATAAATATTATATTTTTGGTAGAGACGGCGCTAAAAATTTAGCAGCTGAAATGAATTTACCTTTATTAGGACAAATACCTTTAGTGCAAAGTATACGCGAAGCTGGTGATGCAGGGCGCCCAGCTATTTTACAAGAAACAACTCCGCAAGCTTTAGCTTTTAGAGAAATGGCACAAAATATTGCACAACAAGTAGCGATATTAAATGCTAATAAAATAAAAGAAACACCAGCAACAGCTTAATGCCAATTATAAATAATTAAAAAGCTCCTTCAATTTTGAAGGAGCTTTTTTGTTTTTGTGAGGAGGGTGTGTTACTGACTGTTTTTATATCTTTTATAACTTTCAAGTAGTCTGCTCGCATCTCTATTAGAATCGATTCCAAGTTGAAATGTTTCAAAATATTGCTTAATCATTTCTAAATTCTCACCGTCAACGACTTTTGTATAAGCTAAATAAAAAATTGAAATTCCAGACATAATCTCGTCGTATCTGTTTTTACCTAACCATTCTGTTGCGAGAAAAATAACAAAATCTTTTTTTGAAAGTAGATTTTCTTCTAAATCTTTTATAGTTTGTATTTGAACATATTCAAGTTTATCGATTAGAGAAACTAAATTTTCGCTTGACTTTGTAATTTTTATATTAATTGCTTTAGCAATTGAATTTTCAATTTCTTTTAATAGCGAACTGTTTTGGATGTATGAAGTTAAAGACGCTTTATCAAGCAATACGTCTTGTGGGGATTCTTTAATTAATTTTGGTACTTCAAGTTCGTATTCTAACAAATTGCTTCTAAGTCTAACAAACTCCTTGTCTGCTGTTTCAAGTAATGCGGCAATCCTGAAAAAATTTCTTTTTTCTTGTTGAGGAATTGTCGAAGCTCCTTTGTAGCCAATATCATGTTCAATTTCAGCCCACGCATGTTGCAAAATCGATCTGATTTGTATTTCGCATGGCAGTCCCTCAAATTTTTTCCACTCAGTCAAACTCGTCCTCTCTGGTAGACATTTTACAATATAATGTAAAGATTGGTAGCCAAATTTATCTATAGCACTTATTCTTTTGTCAACAGAGTTTTTTTTGTCAACATGGAATTCTTTAGAAATAATTTCTGCTACTTTATCAACTTCGTCTTCAAAATATGTAATAATTCTAATTCCAACTATGTCAGTAATGTCCAATATAATAGAATATTTACCATTTTTAGATTCAATTTTTTTGGAGAGGCTATCCTCCGTTTTTATTCGACTTGTTATTTGGTGATAGTTTAAATTGTTGTCTTTAAGTAAAATTGATAACAAATCAATCATTTTACTTCCAAAGTTTTCAAACTTATGTTTGGAGTCTTTATATTCTTTTAAAATTTGATTCATAATTATTCTTTTAAACTTGTCACTAAAGTGTTTGTACTAAGCAACTGTTTGATTAGGAAAATTGTCTACCGAAGTTTAAATAAAGATACAATGTTGCTTTGCATTTGCAAAGCAAAAATCAAATAATTGTCTATCGCTTTTGAAAAGCTGAAGTAATTGTCGCATAGTTTAAACACTGTTTCCGTGTTTGTCAAATTTATTTTCTATTACCTTTTTTTATAGAACATATATACTTTTTTACCAGGACTTTCTTCTCCAATATCCCAAAATAATTTTTTATTTATTATTATTATTTCAAATGTCTCAGGGGCTAGGTTGGTTACTTTATAATCCTTTTCGTCCATTATAAGTTTTCCGTCTACGAAATCCCAAGTTCCTTTTGGATAACGACCATAGTAAGTTCTGCTTGCAAAAAACGGCCTTCTATATTCTTTGTAAGTTCCGTCTTCATAAAATTTGTAATGCCACAATTTCAATGAATGTACTTTTGATTGAATTGTGTCTCTATAACCGAAAACCCATTTTCCAAAGATGTCGGAACGTGTCAACGTGGTTTGTCCAAATAAAACACAGGTCAAAAAGAAGCTTAGTAGTAATAATATGTTTTTCGTATTTAACATAATTCTGTTGAGTGTTAGTATAAGTACTTATTATAGCTAACTAGCTTATACCAGAAACAAATTATCGGTAAGCAGTATTTAAATTTATTGATTAAAACTATAATAACGAAATAATTTAAAAAGAGGCTGTTTCTGTCTCTTCGAGTAGCCGACCACAGGAGGCGTATCGAGAAGTGTTTACAATGTCTGTTCTCGATACGCCTTACGCTAAAGCTTCAGGCACTCGAACTGACATTAAAACCATAAACAACCTCTTTTAATCTTAAGATTTAATTTTAAATTTCACAGAAGGAATCGTGATAAGTGTTTGTTTTGGAGTTAGCACTTTAATATTATCAATGTAGGCTATTTGTCCAGGTCGCATATTAGCTAAAGCCTTTTTTGCATCATCCGATAAATTATTATTTGTGCATTGATATAAGCCACCACCTTGCACTAATACCTCAAAACTTTTTACTACAAAATTAGCTGGGAACATAAAGCCAACAGATTCGGCACCAAAACCACCAACTTGTTTTAATTCACTCTTACTAAATTCTAAATTAGTGGTTGCTAATTTCCCTCCCATTTTCAATACTGGTGGTGGAATATCTTTTACTCTAAATACTTTAACAGGTCCTTGTTGTTGGTATGTGCCATTTACTTTAGCAGCAACAGTAACACTGCATGTCCCTGAATTTTTAGCTGTCACAATATACTTGCCTGCACTCGTTAATTTAGCTTCTGCACCGCAACCATTAATGGTTAATTTTAAATCTGCTGGAGAAAAACCCGCACAGGTTGCACTTACAGGGTTTTCAATGCCTGCATAAAAAATATTCATGTTGTCAGCCGCTACGGCACTGAATGGGGGCGCTACCATATAAGAATAATCAAACGGATAATATTCTAGTTCTCCTCTTGAGTTTCTGTATTTAATCACACCTTTTAATTCTTTTTCTCCAGTAACACTTGTCATGGCTTCGTATTCTCCCATTCCATTTTTAATTGGTAATGGAGTTCCTGGATTAATTAATTTTTTAGAAGTGGTATCGTATTGTCCGCCTACCAAAATTTCCATGCGGTCGGGAGTAAAATCTGTACTTGAAGCACCTAATACAATATTTGCTTTAAATGGTTGTCCGGATAATACATACGCACTTGGTGCTACCACATTAGCTTGTAATATATCTGCTTTAAAAACATATTTACTAGATGCCGCTGCAAACGTATGTAAAAATTCAGATTCTAAATTTTTCATATCAGCTTGTATCTTATCTAAATTTGTTATCACAGCCGCTAAAGGCATGTGATAAAAGTTTTCTAATTCCCAATTTAATTTAATGCCATCTTTTTCAAGATTTCTGTCAATTGGTTTAATAGTTGATAGTTTTTGTTTGAGTGTATTGATGGTTTCATCATCTAATTTCGTTTTCGTGTTTTTTTGCATATTGTCTATTAAACTCAATAAATCTTGATGCAAGTTTGTCAATTGCAATCTTAAGTCTTTAGCAGAGTATTTAGTGTCAATGGGCTTCGATTCGTCAGAGCCAATGAGTAAATAAGTGGGAGTATCGTAATCATCTAGTTTTTCCATAAAGCGTAGTTGCGATGTGTCACTTTTCGAAACGCCTTCCGTTTTTCTGGCAATAATCACTTTCATGCTATCAATATAAGCATCCACAATTCGAATGCTTTTTTGAGTTTCAATGGATTTTAGTAAATAAGGTTTGGCTTCAAAATTCCCATCATTAACATAAGCTTCAAAAGCCTTTTGAATACGAGCATTGTTTTCATCTAATATTACTTTCGATTTGCCGATGCTTTCATCTACCATCACAAATCCTTGTAAAATTTCTTTAGATACATTAAGGGCTAAAAGAGCTGTGAGTACTAGGTACATCATGCCAATCATCTTTTGTCGGGGTGTTTCTTTGCCTGAGCTCATAGTAGTAGTTTTAGTATAGGTTAGTGTTTGTTGGTTAATCTTATAACAACAGATGAAAAAAAAGTAACAATGGTTTATAAAAAATATTTTAACCGCTTAATTATTTTGTTAGCATCCTTATCTTTGTTTAAACAAAAAGTGTATGCAAGTATTTAAGTTTGGAGGCGCATCGGTTAAAGATGCAGATGGAGTTAAAAATGTAGCGGAAGTATTAAAGCAATTTCCTTCTCAAAAAATATCAGTTGTGATTTCGGCAATGGGTAAAACCACTAATGCACTCGAGCGTTTAGCAAAAGCTTATTTCTATAAATTTGAAAATTCAGAAAAAGTTTTAGAAGAAATTAAAGCCTATCATTTTGATATTTGTCATCATTTATTTCCTTCATCATCTCATTCTATTTATAATGACTTAGAAAATACTTTTGTAGAGTTGTATTGGATTATTGAAGATGAACCTACTCAGGGTTTTGATTTTGAGTACGATCAAATTGTGAGCATGGGAGAAATTATTTCTACAAAAATTGTTTCGGCTTACTTAAATGAAATTGGATTAAAAAATAAATGGATTGATGTGCGAGGATTAATTCAAACAGATAATAGTTATAGAGAAGGGAAAGTTGATTTTGAATTAACAGAAAATTTAGTGAAGAGAGATTTAATTCCAGTTTTTAATTCTTTTGATATTATTGTGACACAAGGTTTTATTGGTGGTACTTCCGAAAACTTCACAACGACTTTAGGACGTGAAGGTTCTGATTACACAGCATCTATCTTAGCTTATTGTTTAAATGCAAATAATGTGACTATTTGGAAAGATGTACCAGGTGTATTAAATGCTGACCCAAAATGGTTTTCGCACACTAAAAAAATTGATGAGTTATCGTATCATGATGCGATAGAGTTAACCTATTACGGAGCAACAGTTATTCATCCAAAAACGATTAAACCATTACAAAATAAAAACATCCCGTTATATGTAAAATCTTTTTTAAAGCCAAAAGATGAAGGAACGGTGATTAGAGATGGTGAAAAACGATTAAATATTCCTTCTTATATTTTCAAGATTGACCAAGTTTTAATTTCTATTCAGCCGAAAGATTTTTCATTTATTGCCGAAGATAATTTGAGCGATATATTTGAAGTATTTTCAAAACATGGCGTTAAAATTAATTTGATGCAATTGTCGGCCATTAGTTTTTCTGTTTGTTGCGACGACCATTCTGAAAAAATAAAAACATTAGTTGCTGAGTTGCAACAACAATTTAAAGTGTTGTATAATTCAGGATTAGAATTAATGACGGTTCGTTATTACACGCAAGAAACATTAGATATATTAACGACTAATAAAGTTATTTTATTAGAACAGCGAAGCAGATTTACCGTTCAAATGGTGATGAAGAATGAAATTGCAGAATAAAGTCCTTATATTTAATTAATCATTATTCTATCATGACAGCAAAACATAAACATATTGGCGCTCCTCCAGGAACAATTCAGTATACAGGAGAAGAACGAACGGATAGAATTAAAATTACTTTGATTGAATACAATGAAACAGAGTTTTTTGAACAAGAGTTTTATGATTTGTCTGATTGTTTATCACATGTAAAACCCAACATGGTTAAATGGCTTAATGTGGAAGGTTTGCATAAGCCAGAACTTGTTGAAGCCATTGGAAAGTTTTATAATATCCATCCACTAACCATGGAAGATATTGTGCATGTGGACCAACGTCCTAAGTTTGAGGATTATGAAAATTATGTGGTGGCAATCATGAAAATGATTAGCTACACAAAGGAAGTTAGTGCTGAACAATTATCAATTGTATTGTTAGAAAACACGGTGTTGTCTTTTCAAGAACCAAATAATGGCGATGCTTTTGAAATTATCAGAAATCGTTTGCGTCAATGTAAAGGACGAGTAAGAAAACTAGGCGCAGATTATTTAGCTTATGCGTTAATGGATGCCGTGGTAGATTGTTATTTTACAGCGATTGAAAAAATTGGTGATAAAATTGAAGAGATTGAAGAAGGAATTATTTCGGATAAAGACAAAAAATCTTTATTAGAGTTATATCACTTAAAACGCGAAATGATTTATTTACGTAAGCAAGTTTGGCCAATGCGCGATATGATTAATAATATGGTTCGCTCCGAAACAAATTTAATTAACCCTTCAAGTGATATTTACTTGCGTGATTTAAGTGACCATGTTACTCGTATTATTGATACAGTTGAAACGTACCGCGATTTATTATCTGGCATCATGGATATTTATTTAAGTACCAATGCTAATAAAATGAATGAAGTGATGAAGGTATTAACCATTATGTCTTCTATTTTTATTCCAGTTACATTTATTGCTGGTGTGTATGGAATGAACTTTGAAAATATGCCAGAGCTTAAAACTCAAAACGGATACTTTATCACATGGGGTATTATACTTTCTATTATTATAGGTTTGATTGTTTATTTCAAACGTAAAAAGTGGATGTAATTATTTATTAAAATTATAATACACTCTTAAGCCAACGCCATGTTGTAATTTAAATTTAGGTTCATATCCTAAACTAATTCTATCAAAAGAAGGGCTATATAAAAGTTGTATGCTATATCTTGGATTGATATTTAAATTTAATCCAAAGCCACCAAAAAAACCAATTCCTACTCCTGTCATATATTTTGACGTGTAAAAATTATAGGGTGGTTGATTGTAGATATTCATTAAATCAATGGTAATACTATTTTGACTTAAGTTAGGATTATTACTAGTTAGGATTGCTTGATTTTTTTGAGTTTTGGCAAGTATGATATTTAAACCACCTTCTACCATAAAATTTAATTTTTCATTATCGCCCAAAATACGCTGATAGCCTAATTGAAACATTAAACGTTGTTCAGCACCTATGATTGTAAACTCATTGATTCTTGCTTGACTTGATGATCCGCTTCCAAAGTTCGTACTTGTTACTGAGCTGATTGTAAATTTTCCATTGACTACTAGTTTTGTTCCATAGGCATTTAAAGTAATACTCTCCTTTTTATTAATTCGGTAGCGTGTGTTTAATCCAATTAAATAAGTGGTAGTATATCTTAAATTTATTGGCATATCTTGTTCGTTAAAATACCAATCGCCAGGATTTACATTTAATAATTGTGCTATGTAATCTGTTCCTCCATTTCCCGAACCATACACATTTACAATTTGATTGTATAATATGCTATTTGTAAATGAATTTCTTTGTCCGTTTTGGTCAAAGCCATAACCATCATAAAGGTAGGCAGTACTTTTGTTAGCCCAATAAGCACCAACATATATTCCAGCATGAAATCCTTTTTTTACGATGGGAGTTAATGATGTCGAATCTTCCTCACTTGGCTCGTATTCTTGAGCATTGAGATGTAATGTTGTTAGGCCAACAAACATTGATAATATATAATGTAAAAATTTCACATTCAAAAATAAGCTTAATTCATTCATAAAAAAAGGATTCATGATGTAATGAATCCTTTTTATGAAATATTATATCAAACAATTTAGTTCATTGATTTTTCGATAACCATCATAAGCTGTTTGCGCGCTAAAAAGATTCTGCTTTTTACAGTACCTAAAGGCAATTGCATCTCTTGAGCAATCTCTTCATATTTAAATCCATTATAATATCTTGTAAATGGAATTTTATATTGATCTTCTAAATTTTCAATTTTATTTAAAATATCTTTTGCTGCTAATCTCGATTCAGTAATGTCTTGATGATTATTTTTAAACGCTCTAGCCATCGCCACATCTGCATTGGTTTGAATAATTTGTTTTGTTTTCACAGCTCTACGATATGAATTGATGAAGGTGTTTTTCATAATCGTAAATAACCAAGCTTTTAAATTGGTGCTGTCTTCAAATTTTTCACGGTAAGTAATGGCTTTTACATAAGTGTCTTGCAACAAGTCTAAAGCGTCATCATTATTATGAGTTAAACTCAAGGCAAAGTTTTTTAGAGATTGTTTCTCATTTAAAATGCGGGTGTTAAATTCTATTGCTGTCATGATGAGTATGTTATTTTGTTTAATATATAATTTAAATCGTTAAACAAATGTATATAATGTTTAACAAAATTCTAATTTAATTAAACAAAAATATTCATAATTATTTTAAGTTGTTGTAAATCAATCGATTAAAAATTTGATATTTTTTAGATTTAAACAAGAAAAGTTCATTTTTTGATATTTCAGCTTATTTTTTTGAGATAGATTTTAGAAAAACATCCAATAAAAAGAAGTTTAAATCGTTCTATCCTAAATCAGTGTATTTTATTAATAAATTGTGAATAGATAGACTCATTGCTGTAACTGCAAACTTTAGTATTTAGTTAACTTCGAGCAAAAATTACAAAAACATGTTTCAAGAACTAAGTGAACAAGAAGAATTAAGAAGAGAGAAATTAGCTGAACTAAAAAAGTTGGGCGTTGATCCATATCCTGCAGAGGAATTTAAAATAAACGTAACGGCTCATGATATCAAAGAAAACTATGAGCGTGATAAATTAAATTATAAAGACATTAAAATTGCTGGTCGTATCATGAGTGTGCGTGATATGGGAAAAGCTGCTTTTGCTGTTATTCAAGATAGTACAGATCGTATTCAAATTTATGTTCGTCGTGATGATATTTGTCCGAATGAAGATGATAAAGTGTTATACGATATTATTTGGAAAAAATTAATTGACTTAGGAGATATCATTGGTATTGAAGGTTATGTGTTTACTACTAAAACTGGAGAAACCTCTATTCACGTTACTTCTTTTAAATTATTAAGCAAATCATTAAAACCATTACCTGTTGTAAAAACAGACGAAGATGGTAAATCATTTGATGAAGTTACAGATCCTGAATTCCGTTACCGTCAGCGTTATGTAGATTTAATTATTAATCCAAAAGTTAAAAAAACGTTTGAGCAGCGTACAAAAATAATTTCTTCAATACGCAATTTCTTAAATGATAATGGTGCTTTAGAAGTGGATACTCCTGTATTGCAATCTATTCCGGGTGGCGCAGCGGCTCGTCCATTTTTAACTCATCATAATGCATTGGATATTCCATTGTATTTACGTATTGCTAACGAATTATATTTAAAGCGTTTAATCGTAGGTGGTTTTGATTGGGTGTATGAATTCAGTCGTAACTTCCGTAACGAGGGAATGGATAGAACGCATAATCCAGAATTTACGGTATTAGAATTCTATGCAGCGTATCGTGATTACTTCTGGATGATGAATACCACAGAGAAATTGTTAGAAAAAATCGCTATGGATTTGCATGGAACTACAGAATTAACAGTAGGAGACAAAACAATTAATTTTGCGCCGCCATTTAAACGTGTTACTATTTATGATGCGATAAAAGAGCATACAGGTTATGACGTTAGTAAAATGGACGAAGCTCAATTAAGAGAAGTTTGTAAAACATTGCATTTAGAAATAGATGAATCAATGGGTAAAGCAAAATTAATTGATACTTTATTCGGAGAGAAATGTGAAGGACATTATATTCAACCAACATTCATTACAGATTATCCAGTTGAGATGAGTCCTTTAACTAAAAAACACAGAACAGAAGAAGGATTAGTAGAGCGTTTTGAGTTAATGATTAACGGAAAAGAAATTGCTAATGCCTATTCTGAGTTAAACGACCCAATTGATCAACGTGAGCGTTTTGAAGATCAGGTGAAATTAATGGAGCGTGGCGATGATGAAGCGATGTTTATTGATTATGACTTTTTACGTGCTTTAGAATATGGTATGCCTCCAACAGCTGGCATAGGATTTGGTATTGATCGTTTGTGTATGTTGTTAACTAATCAACCATCAATTCAAGACGTGTTGTTGTTTCCTCAAATGCGCCCTGAGCGTAAGCCTGAGGAAGAGGCGGCGCATTCATAAGAATATGAAATAGCTAATTATACGTCCTGAGTACAAAATGTAACATCAGAAGAAATAGAAAAATAATTTATGCGTAAAATAATAGTTTATAGTTTGTTTTTAATGGCTTTAGGTTTTTTCTCATGTCAGGAAACTCCTAAAGTGGTTGAACAAAAAAAACCTCGTGTGTTTCCTGAATATAGCGAAGCATTGGATGAAATTATCCGCACCAAAGAAGGTGTGATTAGAGGAATTGATTTAAATAGTAAAGCAGATGTGATTACCAAAACGGAAACTAAATCTCCGTCAGAAGTAGCCCACGATTATTTATATTTTGAATATGCTATTGATAGCGTTACTAATTATTCAGTAGCGTATAATCTTCAAAAAGATAGCTTAGATGAAGTAGAAGTTCAAATTAATTGCAACGATTTGGACTTAAGTTCTCGCTTGTTTACAGATTTAAAAACATACTACGAGAAAAAATTACCTAATCCTACAGAGGATAAAGGTTTTGTAGTATATAACTGTTTTGAAGGACAACGTAAGCCTTTTGTGGTTTCTTTAACGGATAATAGTACGCCAACAATGGGTATTATTAATTTGGTGATTTATAGAGATAAATAGTTTTGAGATAGTATATTGTATGCCATTAACACCTATGAAAATTAAAATTTTAGCGTTTATTTTGATTTGTATAATTACATTTGATGCAAATGCCCAATCTAATTTTCAGGAGGTAGTTTATCTTAAAAATGGCAGTATTATTAAGGGAATTATAATAGAACAAGTTCCAAATGTATCTCTCAAAATTAAAACAAAAGACGGAAATATTTTTGTTTTTAAAATAGAAGAAGTAGAGAGAATAACTAAGGAAGATGTTGAAATTAATAGTAATACGAAATCACAAAAACAAAAGGGATTCTTATATATTGATGAAGTAGGTGCATCGTTAATTTTTAACGGAAACAAATCTACGCCCTTATTTGCTCTCCATACTATTAATGGGTATTTATTTAATCCTCATCTTTTTTTAGGTTTTGGTGCAGGTATTGAAGCAGATGAAATAACAGCAATTATTCCACTTTATTTAGAGACTCGAACATTTCTTTCTAAAGGACCAGTATCTCCATATTTTGGTTTAGGTGGTGGTTATGGATTAATGTATATAAATCAAGGTAGTAATGAAGGCGGTCCTTTGGGACATGTTTTAGCAGGTTGTAAATTTTCAATGAATTCAACAGCGGCAATTACTTTGTCATTAGGATATCGTGTTTTTCAATTCCAACAAACAACTGTTAGATATAATACTTCTTGGTCACAAATGCAGTATAAAAAAGAGTACGTTAATAGTGGAAATTTATTTCTAAGAGTAGGATGCTCTTTTTAGTTATTAATAATACTGATACATTAATTTCACAATTCGTAAACTCTTACTATTAGGATCTCTAATAATGTAAGAGTTTACTTTTTTATTAGCATCTGTTACATAACTAATTTCTTTTTGAAGTTGCCCGTTTTTGTATTGCTTTTCAGTTAATAAGCAATCATTTGAATCATACTCATAGGTGCGAACTTGCTCCATATCGCCGTTGCTATTACTCTTATAGGAAGCTTTAATGAGTTGCCCTTTGGGATTATATTCAAAACTACTATTTTGAGTAATCCAAGCAACCGTATATTGCTCGTTGATAGTAACAGGTTTTTTATTGTCATTTAATGTGTAAATAATTTCTTTGTATGAACGACCTTCGTCATTCATGCAAGTTTTTTTAAATTGATTTTTACCTGTTGAAGTGTATCTGTAACTTTCTTCACTAATGACGTATTGTCCACCTAATTTAAATTCAGTTTTATTTTCTGATACATTTGTTTCTTTACAGCGTTTTTCTTTTTCTACCTGGCCTTCTATTGTATAATCGTAATAATAACTTTCATAATACGAACCATCATTGTAACGTTTTAATTTTAGTAGATTGTTTTCGTTATAAAAGTAATTGGTGGAAACTGTGTCATACACATATTCATTTTTTGTATACGAATAACCATTACTTATTTTTCTTCGGTGTTTATATACTGGACCAGAATGATATTCTTTTTGAATAACTTTAATAATGGATGTGTTATAAAATCTCGTCAATAAACCATTCGTATTAAATTCGTAATAGGTTAACAATCCTTTGTCTTCAGCTACTTGTAAATCCTTTTTGTCAATGATATCAAACGTAATCGATTTGATGTTTTGAGATTTAATATACTCTGTATTAAAAGGCAATTGACTTTCAAAGGCTGTTTCAGCAGTTGGAATCAATGTTTGAGATGTTAGAGATGATTGAATACAGATGATTAGTATCATGGCTAAAGCCATTGGAGTACCACGTTTTTTTATAATCCTAGGCTTAAGTCTAGGATTATGAACTGTTTTATTATAAAGGGCTTTAGCCCTGAAATATTTATTTAAAAGTCCCTTCAATTTGCTTTAGTGCTTCTTCAATAGATTCCGTTGGCAATAAACAGCTATTATTTATACAAACATAAATTAATGTTTGTTCATCAACATACCTGTTTTTTAGCAATGGTAAATCTGATTTTTTATCGCTTAAAGCAAATATCACATTTGGAGGGCTTTGTTTATACAGTGCCAATAATTTTTCATTAACACTTTTACCAACAATTACGGCTTCGGTTTGAGGCTTTAGTTTTTGTAATAAAAGTATGGCCCAATTACTATAACCTGGTCCGTAATTCTCTATTTCTTTAATCACTGATTTCAAGAGATTTTCAGAAATTTGACGATAATTTTCTTCATCAAAATAAACAGATAAAGCATTTAAATTAATAGCCATTTGAGAGCTAGAGGCAGGAATCACATTGTCGCTCCACTCTGCCTTACGAACTACTAATTTTTCTTGGCTTGAGTCCGTAAAGAAATAGGTATTTTGTGAAGAATCGTAAAAATTAAGTAGCGTATAATCTGTTAATTCTTTAGCTTTTAATAGCCAGTCTTCATTAGCTGTAATTATGTAAATAGATAAAAAGGCGTCTATCACAAAGGCGTAATCTTCTAAAAACCCAGAAATATTGGTGTTATTATTAATCACGCGAAGTAATTGCCCATTTTTTTTGTAATAATGTTTTAATAAATGATTTGCATTGGCAAGCGCTAGGTTCTTAAATTTTTCTTCTTCAAATACTAAGTAAGCTTCTGTTAAAGCTTTACACATCAAGCCATTCCAAGAAGCTAATACTTTGTTATCTAAGCCTGGTTTTACTCTTTTTTCACGAACTTGAAGTAAGGTATTATTACAAGTTTTTATTTTTTGCTGAAGTTCTGTTACAGATATGTTGTGTTTTAATGCAATCACAGAATCTTCTGCATTTCGCATCAAAACATAATTTTCATCTTCCCAATAGCCAATATCATTTACACAGTAATAGTCAGTAAAAATTTCAAAATCATCTTTTAAGAGGTGCTGTAGTTCTTCTTTTTGCCATACGTAGTATTTACCTTCTATACCTTCACTATCAGCATCTAAAGCGGAGTAAAATCCATGTTCATGATTCATCAATTCCCTTTCTACAAAAGTAATTGTTTCAAACACTATCTTTTTATAAAGTTCATTTTTATTTTGTTTATACGCTTGAGAATATAGACTTACTAATTGCGCATTATCGTATAACATTTTTTCAAAGTGCGGCACTTTCCATAAAACATCAGTGCTATATCTTGCAAAGCCACCGCCTAATTGGTCGTAAATTCCACCCCAAGCCATTTTGGTTAGTGTTAAATCCAAATGTTTTTTAATGCTTAAATCATCCTCAAAGTATTGATAGTTTAATAAAAACAAATAATTGTTGGGTAATGGAAACTTAGGCGCTCTGTTTGGCCCACCGTGTTCGTTATCAAATCCTGATTTCCATTTATTAACTGATTTATAAAGTGTTTCTATTTCAAAATTAGTTTCAATACCTACTTTAGGGATCTCTAATTGTTCTAATCCATCTGTTAAATGAGCCGCATATTCGTATGCCTTATCTGGATTAGTTGAAAATAAATCTGCTAAATTACTTAATACATTTATCCATTGTGTTTTAGGAAAATACGTACCCCCATAAATTGGTCTGCCATCTGGTAAAGCAAAACAATTGAGTGGCCAACCTCCTTGTCCTGTCATTAATTGCACGGCACCCATATACACCATATCAATATCAGGACGCTCTTCTCTATCCACTTTAATATTGATAAAGTTTTCGTTCATGATGCTGGCGACTTGTTCATTCTCAAAACTTTCGTGCTCCATTACATGACACCAATGACAAGCGCTATAGCCAATACTGACTAAAATAAGTTTATTTTCTTTTTTAGCCAAAGCTAATGTTTCGTCATTCCAAGCATACCAATTCACTGGGTTGTTGGCATGTTGGAGCAAGTAAGGGCTGCTTTCTTTGATGAGATTGTTGGGCATTAGGTAAGGATTATTTTAATATGATTACGAATTAGTACGAATTTACGAATCTGTGTATGCAAAGCCTAAACAGATTGTATTCGTAATTATATTTTGTTCTAAATTAAAAAAGGATTATTCATTCTCTCAAATCCAATACTAGTAGGTATTCCATGACCGCTATAAACTTTCATATAATCACCTAAAGGGAATAATTTTTCTTTAATAGATTTTATTAAGGTGTCATGATGTCCTAATGGCAAATCGGTTCTTCCAATACTGCCGTAAAACAAAACATCTCCTCCAATAATAAATTTATCTTCTAAATTATAATAAGAGATACTTCCTGGTGAGTGTCCTGGTGTATGAAGTGTATTTAATGAGGAGTTTCCAAATGTAATTACATCACCTTCGTTAATAAATGCTTTTGGCATCGGACTTTGTTCGGCGTGTAAGCCATACATGGTTGCTGTTGCTAAATGCTTTTCAATAAAATACACATCATCTTTATGAACTTCTGGTAATAAATCATAAGTGTCAAATACATACTTATTGCCATTAATATGGTCAACATGAGCATGTGTTAAAATTAGGCGCTTAGGAGTCAATTGTTTTTCGGAAATAAAATCGCTCAATTTTTTGTTTTCGGAGGTATTATTGTTTCCTGGGTCTAATATGATACATTCCTTTGTTTCGTCCCATAAAATGTAGGTGTTTTCCTGAAAAGGACCAAAGGCAAAATAGTGCACGTTTATCATAGTATTTTATATAATTATTTGCTAAATTTAGGGCTTATTATCAATTTAATGAAACGGTTATTTTCTTTATTTTTCATAGTGTTATGTATCAAAACTACATATGCGCAATTCTATTATGGCTCCCAATTAGAATTTGGAAAAAACCGTATGCAATATCAAACCTTTAATTGGACGTATTTTGATTTCGAACGTTTTAGAGTGTATTTGTATGAAGGCGGTCAGGAAATTGCTCGCTATGCAGCAACATCTGTGGATAGACAATTGCCAATCATGGAAAAGAGAATGGATTTTCAATTGGACGATAAGATTGATGTGATTGTTTACAATAACCAAAATGATTTCAAGCAAAGCAACATAGGACTAGCAACCGAGGAGAATGGAAATATTGGTGGTGTTACAAGAATTATTGGAGATAAGATTTTTATATATTTCACAGGCTCACACGCCGATTTAGATAAACAAATTAGAGCGGCTCTGGCTGAACTAATGGTAGATCAAATGATGTATGGCGGAAGAACAAGGGACGTCGTTCGTAACTCAACATTATTAACGCTTCCTGATTGGTTTAAAACAGGTTTAGTTTCTTATATTTCAGAAGGCTGGAATTCATCTATCGATAATAGAGTAATGGACGCCATTCAGAATGATAAATTTAATAAGTTCAACCAACTTACTGGCAAAGAAGCTGCTTTAGCGGGACATGCTATGTGGTATTATGTTGCCGAAGAATACGGAGAGGCAGTGATACCTAATTTACTATACATGACTAAAGTAAGTCGTAATCCAAACAATGCTTTTTTATATGTCTTAGGTCTTTCTGTGCAAAACATGACCGTTGAGTTTACAAACAAAATGGCAAAGCGTTATTTTGATTACAGAGATAGTACTCGTAAAAATCCTGTTGTTGAAACGGTTCTTAAAAAACAAAAAAAATCAAGACACTATTATCAATTAAAGGTTAGTCCTGATGGACAAAAAATTGGCTACGCTACCAACGAACTTGGACAGTACAAAGTTTGGGTAAACACTATTGGCGAAAAGAAAAGTAAACGATTAATTAAATTAAATCCGAAACTAGAACGTATTGAAGATAATACTTACCCTCTAATTGCATGGCATCCTAACAACACAATCATGGCCATGATTTATGAGCGAAAAAATGTATTAAAATTATTTACTTACGATACAGATTCTAAAGAAAAGAATAAACGTAATATTACAGGTTTTGAAAAAGTAAATAGTTACGCATTCTCTCACGATGGAAAACGTATGGTGATGAGTGCGGTTAAAAAAGGGAAAGGGCAATCAGATATTTTTGTTTATACTTTAAATTCTGGTGGAGTTGAGCAAATCACCAACGATTCGTGGGATGATAATAACCCTGTGTTTGTAGATAATTCTAAAGGTATTTTGTTTGAATCCAATAGAACGCACGATACAATTAAAGCCAATGAAGACGCTAAAATGTATTTAAAGTTTTCTAAAAACAATGATGTATTTTATTATAATGCGGTTACAAAATCAAACTTGTTGTATAGAGTAACTAATACACCTGACGTGAATGAGATTAATCCTCAGGAGTACAGCAAAGGAGTTATTGCTTTTTTAAGTGAAGCGAATGGTGTGTATAATAGATATATTGGTGTGTTAGATAGTTCCATTGCCTTCGTAGATACAACAGAACATTATCGTTATTTCTATAACTCTAAACCAATCACCAATTATCAAAAAAATATTCAAGAGTATCATATCAATGCTCGTTATACAAAATATGCTGAAATCATCATTGATAATTTTAAAGAGAAATTAATTGTTGCTCCATTGGTAATGCCAGCAGATTTAAAACCAGTTAAATTAAGTAACACATGGTTTAAGGCAACTCCACGTAATAATTTATCAGATCCTGATAAAATTATTATTACAAATCCTGTGAGAAGAGACGAAGACTTAGGACCAAAGAAAGTAGATACAACTGCTAAACCTAATGAAGGAATAGATTTTGAAAATTATGATTTAAAAGGCGAAAAGAAAAAAGAAACGCCAAAAGAACCAAAGCCGGTTGATGGAAGTACTAAAGATTTAGCAGTTAAAAATCCTCAGGATGCAGCGGTTAATTCATCAGGAGAATTAAAATTTCCTATTCAACAAAATTATTACACAAATTTCAAAACTGATCAAGTTGTTTCGCAATTAGATAATTCATTTCTAGGAACTAACTATCAGCGTTTTGCGGGTGGCGGAAGTCCAGTATATTTAAACCCAGGATTGAATCTATTATTTAAAATCGGATTAAGCGATTTGTTTGAAGATAAACGTATTGTAGCTGGTTTCCGTATCTCAGGAACATTAGACAACGAATATTTATTAAGTTGGGAAAACAGAATTAGAAAAGTTGACAGGCAATTAGTATTACACCGCCAATCATTTTTAAAAGTAAATGGTTATGCGGGATTATCAAAAATTCAAACCCACGATGCTCGTTACACTTGGAAGATTCCTTTTAGTGAAGTATCAGCAACCAAACTATCATTAATGTATCGTAATGATAGAACTGTTTTTGCATCTGTGAGTAATGAGAGTTTGCCAAAAAGAAATGTATATGATAATTATGGTGGAGCAAAAGTGGAATACATTTTTGATAACACCCGAAAGAGAGGCTTGAATTTATTTAATGGCACTCGTTTTAAATTATGGGCAGAGTATTGGAGATTGGTTAAAGAAGAGCAGCATGATTTATTGACCTTTGGATTTGATTATCGTCATTATCAAAAAATTCACAGAGATTTAATATGGGCAAATAGAATAGCAGGAGCCTCTTCACAAGGTAAGGATAGATTGATTTATTATTTAGGAGGCGTGGATAGTTGGTTAAATCCTCAGTTCGATAGAACAATTAATATAGTAAAACCTGAGCAATACCAATTCCAAACTCTTGCTACTAATATGCGTGGGTTCAAACAAAATATTCGTAATGGAAATAACTTTGTTGTTTGGAATAGCGAAATTCGTTGGCCAATATTTAAGTATTTAATTAATCGTCCTCTGCGTTCCGACTTTATTCAAAATTTCCAAATCATTGGATTTGGAGATTTAGGAATGGCTTGGTATGATTTTAATCCATATAGCGATGAAAATGTTTTAAATAAAAATGTGTTTGCAGGTAATCCAGTTACTCTAACCATCTACAATCAAAAAGAACCAATTGTTGGAGGTTATGGATTTGGATTACGTTCACGTTTATTAGGATATTTTATCCGTGTTGATTTTGCTTGGGGTGTAGATGATAAAAAAGTCCAAAAAGGAATGACTTATTTGTCTTTAACTACCGATTTCTAGAAACAAATGGAAAATAAAAAACCAATGACATTACAAACTCTTTTGATTTTATTGGCTGTTGGTTTAGCAGCTGGATTTTTAAGTGGCATGGTTGGTATTGGAGGCGGAATCATCATTGTGCCTGTATTAGTTTATTTTTTAGGATTTACTCAACACCAGGCTCAAGGCACAACCTTATTTATGTTTTTGTTACCAATAGGGATTTTAGGAGTCATGAATTATCATAAACAAGGTTATGTAGATTACAAAACAGCTTTAATAATTTGCACAACCTTTGTTTTTGGAAGTTATTTTGGGAGCAAATTATCTATTTCTTTAGATCAAAAAACAGTGAAACAAATTTTTGGTGCCATTATTATTTTGTTAGGTGCTAAGATGTTGTTTTGGAAATAATATCTACTTCCCTTTTCTAATTGTAAATAACCTGCCCACCGCTGAGGTTTTTCCATCATCAGTAAATACACCGTGTTCTGAACCTTTTACGTCTTCTATCGAATAAAAGGCGTTTGGCGTAAGAGTGTTTATTAAAGCAATTACTTCTGCTTTATCAGTTCTTTTAACGATAGTAAAAATCAATTTCACTGGCCCCATGGCTCCCTGGCCATCAACAATGGTGATTCCTTGATTTCTGTTTTTTAAAGCATCTGTTAATGGCGAAATATCTTCATTGCTAATGATTCTAATAATTTGAGCACCCATTGCTAAACGTTCTTCAATATACATTCCTAAATAGGTTCCTGCACTAAATCCTGCTGCCCAAGCTATAAAACAAGCCACATTATCTAAATGACTAAATACTTGTCGCATGGCTACCAACCAAATTAATACCTCAAAGAAACCAAGAATAGGTACTATTTTTTTAAAGCCCTTGGATATGAAGATGTGACGTAGCGTTGCCATCGTCACATCACCTAATCTCGAAATGAAGATAAGAATGGGTAATATAATCCAGCTAAAATAATCGAATTCCATGTGATAAATCTGAATCATAAAATTACTTGTACTTTATCTCTTATCGCTTCGTTATACTATAAATTATTAATAATCTATTGTTTATACAATACTTTAATTTGGCAAAAATTAACAAGCAATAAAGCAGAAATTTAGACTATCGAAACAAGTCGTGAACATACAGAACTACCTATTCCAGAAAAGAAAAAAAGCTTCTGGAGATTTTTAAAACGTTTAATTATTACGTTGGTAGTTTCTATAATTGCCATCGTTGGTATTAGTGTTTCTTTAGTGTTTATATATGAAGAAGAGGTGGTTAATTTAATCATCAAAGAATTAAACAAACATTTAAAAACTGAAGTTCGCATTGATCCTAAAAATATCGATTTAACCATTATTAAATCATTCCCAGATTGCGCCTTAGAATTTAAGGAATTAACGGCAATGGATGCTAAAGAATTTAAATCAGATGATACCTTATTATATGCAAAGCGATTATCATTAGCGTTTAATATTAAAGATTTATTTAATAAAAACTATACCATCAAAAAAATAGAACTTGAAAATGCACAATGTCATTTAAAAGTCGACAAAAAAGGAAATGCTAATTACTTTGTATGGAAATCAGATAGTGGCAGCACTGGAAGTGATAGTTTGAAATTTGCATTAGAAAAAATTAGTTTAAAAAATGTAGACGTATCATTAAAAGATAGTAAACATAAAATTAAATTAAACACCTCTGTGAAGGAGTTGAATTTTAAAGGCAAATTTATTGAGGATAATTATACTTTAATATCTGATGGTAGTGCGTATGTCAATCTGTTTCAGGTAGAGAAGATAAAATACGTTCAAAATAAAAATGTAAAATTTGACATTGAGTTTGATGTATCAGGTTCTACATATACCATTCGAAAATCAGAAACTTCTATCAATTATACCCAATTGGTTAGTAATGGAGCTTTTGTAATTAAGGATAGCCTTCAATCTTTAGATATTAATTTTAACGGAAAGAATTTAGACATTGCATCCACTTTATCATTATTACCTGAGAAATTTCAAAATCAAATTCATGATTACGAAAGTGAGGGAGAGTTTTATGCTTCTGGCGAATGTCATTATAAAAACGGACAACCATTTATTTTAAAATCTGATTTTGGAATAAAAAAAGCAACGATTACTTACAAAGAAAAAAACACCACCTTAACTAATGTGAATTTGTTGGGCAATATTACAGTGAATGAGAATAGAAGTAATCTAACACTTAAAAATATTTCAGCTAATTTAAATAATAATAATTTTACAGGCGATATGGAGTTAACTAACTTCAAAGACCCTTATTTAAAACTAAAATTAGCAGCTAATACTAAATTAGAAGAATTGATTGCGTTTTATCCAATTGACACACTAGAGAATTTGAGTGGTTCTATTAATATGAATGCAGAAATAGAAGGCTTGATTAGTGAGATGAAAACAAATGCTTATAGTCCAAGTATTAAAGCAAGTGGTAATGCGGTAATTACAGATTTAAAAGCAACGTTTAAGCAAACAGATAAACACATTAATATTCCTGAAGGAAAATTAGAATTAAATAACAGGCACTTAAATGTATATGGACTGCAATTAATTAGAGGAAATTCGGATGTGATGTTAGTTGGAGAGTTGCCAAATTTCTTAAGTTATTTATTTGATCCTAAGGAACCTTTAACCATAGTTGCTCACGTAACAAGCGACAAAATTGAATTAGAAGATTTTTTATTTGGAGCTGGAAAATCGAGTGAAAATGCCTCAATTAATATACCTAATAACTTAGATTTTAATGTGTCGGTTGATGTAGCTCATTTGACCTTTGGTAAGTTTGTGGCAGACAATATCAAAGGAAATATGTTGTTAAAAAATCAAAAAGTAGCGTTAAAAGATTTAAGCTTAAATGTAACTGATGGAGAGGTAAAACTAAACATCTTTGCTGATGCTAGCGGAGATAATTTAAAAGTATCTGCTGATTGTGATTTAAACAAATTAAATATTCAAAAATTATTTTCTCAATTAAATAATTTTGGACAAGCAACAATTAAAGATGATAATTTAAAAGGTTTTGTAACAGCTAATATTGATTTTAGTGGTACCTGGGATAAAAAACTAAAAGTAGATTTAAACAGTATTAATTTAACTAGCAGTATTTTAATAGAAAGAGGTGAGTTAATAGGATTTAAACCATTGGAGAGTTTGGCCAAATATATTGATGTTAACGAATTAAAACATATTAAATTTTCTACCTTACAAAGTGCAGTTGAAATCAAAAATCGAGTGATTACTATCCCTAGAACTTCTATTAAATCAAATGCCATTAATATGGAGTTATGGGGCACACATGGTTTTGATAATGTGATAGATTATCATATTCAATTACTATTAAGCGAAATTATTGCTAAGAGACCTAAGAAGAATAAAGATTTTGACGAAGAGTTATCGTTAGTAGAAAATGACCCAGAAAACAGACGTTCTGTATTTATAGTAATGACAGGCCCAATTGATAATCCTACCATTAAGTATGATAGAAAAGGCGCTAAAGAAAAAATAAAACAAGATATTAAACAAGAAAAGCAAAACTTAAAACAACTATTAAAAGAAGAATTTGGCTTCTTTAAAAAAGATAGCATCAAAGTAAAAGAAACTCAAAAAGCAAATCAAAATTTTCAAATACAGGTGGGTGAAGAAAAACCTAAAGCCAACAAACCTCTTCAGCCTAAAAAGAAAGAAGAAGAGGACGATGATTTTTAGTGTTTCCTCAATGCGATCCGCCAGCTGGCGGAGAAGCAATCTCATATCTATATTTTTTGTTCTTATAAATATTTAAGCGATTATTCCATTTTTTCACTACATTTATTTATCTAAATTAAAATTACATGCAACAATACGCAATTGCCATACACGGCGGAGCTGGCACTATTTTACAAAGCACCATGACTCCCGAAAAAGAATTGGCTTATAAAAACGGATTACAAGATGCTATCGAAGCAGGTGAAAGTATTTTAAAAAGTGGAGGTTCAGCATTCGATGCGGTTGAAACTGCAATTATTCAACTAGAAAATAATCCTTTGTTTAATGCAGGCAAAGGCGCTGTATTCACAAATACTGGCACACATGAAATGGATGCCTCTATTATGAATGGAAAAGATTTAATGGCAGGAGCTATTGCAGGAGTGCAAGGTGTTAAAAATCCTATCTCTTTGGCTCGTGCCGTGATGGAGCAATCAGAACATGTTTTATTAACTGGCAATGGGGCAATGGATTTTGCTAAAAAAGTAAATGCGCAATTTGAAAACGAAGATTATTTTTTTGTGCAACTACGTTACGATCAGTTACAACAAGCCAAGCAATCTAATAGTATGATATTAGATCATACAGAAGACAAAATAGAAAATGGCGAAAAGAAATTTGGCACAGTTGGTTGTGTAGCTTTGGATTTGCATGGGAATTTAGCTGCTGGTACTTCAACAGGCGGCATGACTAATAAAAAATTTGGTAGAGTAGGTGATAGTTCTATTATTGGAGCTGGTACGTATGCTAACAATCATACTTGCGCTATTTCATGTACTGGTCATGGCGAATTATTTATTCGCTCAGTAGTGGCTTATGATATTTCTTGTTTGATGGAATACAAAAACTTATCATTAAAAGAAGCCTGTGATATTGTAGTAATGGATAAGCTCGTAAAGATTGGTGGCGAGGGCGGTTTAATTGCTTTAGATGCCAAAGGAAATATTGTATTACCATTTAATTCAGAAGGCATGTATCGCGCTAGTAAAAAACAAAACGAAGATATATTTATTGGAATTTACAAGTAAATAATTACGTATAAATTCATTCTATTATTTCAACACAGAGTAAAAGGAGAAAATGAGTTCGCGGAGATTATTTAGAAAATCCTCAGCGCTCTCCAAAACTCTGTACCTCCGTGTTGAAAAAAAGAGTTACCTAAACTGCAAAATCGCTTGGCTTATGAATCGTTAATTTTTTGTTTTTCAAATCATAATGATCTCCTAAGGCCATTACATGTACAATTAAATTATCAATTGATACAGGCGCTCCCATTTCCACATCACTCATACTTGTATGGCGCATGTGTGTGGCATCCACTAACATAATTAATCCAGAACCAACAGCTTCCATATTATTTCCATCTGTAATTAATAAGCCTGCGTCTTCTCCTAAACCAACCCCTAAATTAATAGGGTTGCTAGCGCAAGCATATAATAAACGACCAATACGTCCGCGTTGTACAAAGTGCGTATCAATAATCACGTTATTAATAAATCCTAAACCTCCAGTAATTTTCACTTCGCCTTTATGTAAAGCTTCGCTGCTACTACCTTGGTAAATCATATTGTTTGAACTTGCTGCAGCTCCTGCCGAAGTTCCTGAAATTAAAAAATCTTCGTTTTGGTATTTATCCAAAAGCAAATGATGAAAAGTAGTGCCTCCAAAAATAGCCGTTAAGCGCAATTGGTCACCTCCTGTAAACATCACCACATTGGCGTTTTTTAAACGCTCTAAACACTCCTCCGAGTTAGCTTCTTCACGAGTTTTAATATTTAAAACACCAACATTTGCAACTTGTAATTGAGCAAATGCTTTTACATACTCCGCACCAACTTCCTCTGGAATACTTGATGCAGTTGTGATAATTTCAATGCGAGACTCGCTATTTTTAATAGATTCAGTAGTGATTCGTTTTAAAATTCCTTTTTCAAAAAACTTTAAACTTCTCTTTAAGTCGGTTTCACTTTCCGAAAAACTACCTCTATCTACTGAGCCACCAATGATGACTAATTTTCCTTTTGGATTCATAAACTAAATTTCATGTAAAACTATCGTAAAAGAGCGACAATTAATCGAATTTCTGGATAGTTTATACCATTATTTTGAACAATAAATAGTTTATATAAAAAACATGACTTATATTTAATAAAAACACAATCCTATTCACAATTAATTGCATTTAAATGAAGATTATCGAAACTAAAGTTATGCGCGGACCAAATTATTGGTCAATCAAAAGAAAAAAATTAATTGTCATGAAGTTGGACCTGGAAGAATTAGAAGAACTTCCAACAAATAAAATTGAAGGCTTTGGTGCCCGTATCGAAGCTTTAATGCCGAGTTTAATGCAACACCGTTGTTCGGAAGGCAAAGAAGGTGGGTTATTTTCTCGTATCAAAGAAGGCACATGGATGGGTCATGTGATTGAACATATTGCTTTAGAGTTACAAACTTTAGCTGGTATGGAATGTGGTTATGGAAGAACAAGAGGAACTGGCGCTAAAGGAGTTTATAATGTGGTATTTTCTTATATGGAAGAAGCGGTGGGTTTATATGCAGCTAAAGCAGCAGTAAAAATTGCCGAACATTTAATAAGCGGAGACGCTTATGATATAGATACAGATATTCGTCACATGCGAGAGTTACGTGAGAATGTGCGTTTTGGACCAAGTACTGGTTCTATTGTAGATGAAGCGATTGCCAGAGATATTCCTTTTATTCGTATCAATTCCGAATCATTAGTGCAACTAGGTTACGGAAAAAATCAAGTGCGCTTTAGAGCTACTATGACCGATAGAACAAGTTCTATTGCGGTTGATTTAGCTAGTAATAAAGATGAAACCAAGCGTATGTTAAAAGACGCTGCGATTCCAGTAGCTAAAGGTGTTTGTATTTCAAATCCTGATGATTTAGAAGATGCTGTAAAAAGTGTTGGCTTTCCTTTAGTGTTTAAACCATTAGACGGTAATCATGGTAAAGGCGCTTCTATTAATGTAAAAACTTTAGAAGAAGCTGTTGAGGCTTTTGCTCATGCAAAAAAATATTCTCGTAAAATTATTATTGAAAAATTTATTACAGGATATGATTATAGAGTATTAGTGATTAATAACCGTTTCATAGCAGCAGCTTTACGTGAGCCTGCCCATGTAATAGGTGACGGTAAATCAACGATACAACAATTAATTGATAAAGAGAATTTAGATCCTCGTCGTGGTTACGGGCATGAAAATGTATTAACAGAAATTTCGGTTGATAGAGAAACTCTTGAACAGTTAGCGAAGAAAGATTATAATTTAGAAACGGTTTTAAAGAAAGATGAACACTGTTATTTAAAAGGCACTGCCAACTTAAGTACAGGAGGAACTTCTACAGATGTAACGGATATTGTGCATCCGCATAATATTTTTATTTGTGAACGTATTTCTCGTGTGATTGGATTAGATATTTGTGGCATTGATATCATGGCTTCTAATTTAAGTGAGCCTTTAGAAATAACAGGCGGTGTTGTTTTAGAAGTAAATGCTGCCCCAGGTTTCCGTATGCACTTAGCACCAGCAAAAGGCTTACCTCGTAATGTGGCAGCGCCAGTCATTGATATGTTATATCCAACTGGTAAATCATGTCGAATTCCTATTATTGCGATTACAGGTACTAATGGTAAAACTACGACGACCCGTTTAATTGCACACATCGTAAAAAATAACGGATTTAAAGTTGGTTTTACAACGAGTGATGGTATTTACGTTGGTAACTCCATGTTAACCAAAGGAGACACAACAGGACCAGTTAGCGCAGAGTTTATTTTAAAAGACCCAACAGTTGAGTTTGCAGTTTTAGAAACAGCTCGTGGTGGTATTTTACGTTCGGGTTTAGGATTTAGTAGATGTGATGTGGCGGTTGTCACAAACATACAAGAAGATCACATGGGACTTTCGGATATTAATACTTTGAAAGACATGGCGCGTGTAAAAGGTGTTGTGGCTGAGAGTGTGAAACGTGATGGTTATGTAGTGTTAAATGCCGATAACGAATACTGTGCAGGGATTTCAAAAGAAGTCAGTTGCAATGTGGCATACTTTAGTATGAATGAAAATAATCCGGTGATTATTGAACATTGTAAAAAAGGTGGTATCGCTGCTATATACGAAAACGGATTTATCACGATTAAAAAAGGAGATTGGAAATTTAGAGTTCAAAAAGTAACGAGTGTGCCTTTAACCTTTGGTGGACGAGTTTCTTTTATGATTCAAAATGTATTAGCAGCTACTTTAGCAGCTTATGTATATGGTTTTGCTACCGAAGATATTGCAACGAGTTTAGAAACATTTATTCCTTCGGCAGCACAAACGCCAGGTCGTATGAATATTTTTGATTTCAAAGATTATAAAGTAATGATTGACTTTGCGCATAACCCTGACGGATTTAATGGAATCAAAGAATTTTTAACGACCATTGAATCTACTTCTAAAATTGGAATTATTACAGGTACAGGCGATAGACGAGATGATGATATTAGAGCGATGGGAAGAATCTCTGCGGAGATGTTTGATCATATCATTATTCGTCAGGATAAATTTTTACGTGGCCGACAAGCAGAAGAAATCGTAAGATTATTAGTAGAAGGAATTCAACAAGTAAGTCCAATGACTTCTTATGAATATGTGCCTAAAGAAATTGAAGCTTTAAATCATGCCTTTAGTATTGCAAAACCAGGTTCATTCATTGTTGCTTTAAGTGATGTGATTGATAATGCCATTGAAGTGGTGCATTCTTATTTAGATAAGGAAAGAGCAGGAAAATAAATTATTGCTTCTCGACTACGCTCGAAGTGACAGGTAAAATGCTTGTCAGTTCGAGCGGAGTCGAGAACTTTTTTAATTATAATTTTTCATATTCACTATTCACAAAGTCCGCTAATTCTTTTACATAAGCAGGCGAGAAATCAAATTTAATTCCAGCTGCTTCGTATAATTCAGGAATAGTTTTTAAATATCCTAATGACAAGGCTTTTTTGTAATTAGCTAAAGCTTGTTTTGGATTTTGTTTGTAGCTGCGCCACATCGCAATAGCTCCTAATTGCGCCATGCCATATTCGATATAATAAAATGGTACTTCGTATAAATGCAATTGTGCTTGCCACGAGCGTTGTAAGTTGTTTTCTAATCCTGTATAATCTACCACGCCTGTTCCAAAGTCTTTGCTAATTTGCATCCAATAAGCATAACGTTCTTCTAAGGTATGCTTTGGGTTAGTATAAATCCAGTGCTGAAATTTATCAATAGATGCAATCCAAGGTAAACCTTTTAATACATCATTTAATTGTTCTTTCTTGGCACGTTTTAAATCTTCTGGATTTGGAAAGAATGGTTGCCAATGTTCCATACTAATTAATTCCATGCTCATACTTGCTAATTCAGCTACTTCGCTTGGTGTGCTTTTAAATTCGGTTAATTCTAAGTCCGCCGCTAAAAAAGCGTGTACGGCATGTCCGCCTTCGTGAACCATCGTTACCATATCGCGGTGTAAACCAACGGCATTCATAAAAATAAAGGGCACATCGGTTTCCATTAATGGATAATTGTAACCACCTGGTGCTTTCCCAATACGTGATTCTAAATCCAAACGTTTCATTTCTTGCATTGTAGTAATGCACTCTGCAAAATAGGGGTCGATGGTATTAAAACAAGCAATTGTTTTTTCTGCTAAATCAGCACCTGTTGTAAAAGGCTTCAAAGGTTCTTTACCTTCGGCATCTACTTCTTTATCCCATGGTCTGTAAACATCTAATTTTAAAGCATCTTTACGAGCTTGTTCGTTTTGTTTTACTAATGGAACAATATGTTGTTGTATGGCATCCTGAAAATTATAACAGTCTTGTACACTATAATCAAAACGCCCTAACTCTTCGTGTTTGTAATCTCTGTAATTTTTAAATCCTGTGTTTAAAGCTACCTGATGACGCAAAGCAATTAACTCATCATACAGTTTATTTAATTCAGTTTCATCTTCGGCTCTGCGTGCTTGTATTTGATGATAAATGCTTTCGCGTAAAGCTCTGTCGTTACTTTTAAAGTAAGTAGCGGCTTTTTGTAGAGTTATTTCTTCTTTATTATAAGTAATAGTTTGTGCGGCAGAAATGTTTCCATATTCTTGTTCTTTTTGACGTAACTCTGTGTTTAATGCAATATTTTCTTCACGGTATAATTCAATACTTTTTTTTACGCCACGCACGTAAACGAAGTAAGTGTCTTTTTCTAATTGATCAACAAAAGGGCAATCAATTAATTTTTTATTTAAATCATTGCTGTATGGCGAAATATGGGGTTCAATTTCTGTCACAAAATAATTAAACGATTCTTGCAATTCTTCATTTTGAGTATTACAAGTCATTTTGATATAACGCCAAGCGCCATCTTCATTTAAAACAGCTTCTAGTTCGCTGTGATCGCGCATCCATTGTTTTAATTCGGCAACCGAATTGATTGATCTGTTTTTTAATTCTTCAAATAATGGTTTTAGGTTTTCCCAATTACTAATTCTAAAATCTTTTGAAATATAATGACGATTCATGATGTTCTTTTTTATGGATTGAAGGTAAAGGTTTTTGGTTAAATTAGAATAGGTTGAAGTAAAGATATATCTATATCGTCCCTACGGGACTTTATTTCAATTTGATTGAGACGATTGTTACCCATATTTAATCCCTACGGGATTCTGTGATGCTTTTATGTTTTGCGATAGCGTTGTCCCATAGGGACAAAATATTTGTAGAAACAAAAATAACATGAATGTGTTTTTAAGTCCCGTAGGGACGACATTATGCAATTCTTTTGAAATAAAAAAAGCCCTCTCTTTCGAAAGGGCTTTCAATATATATCAGTGTGCTAATTAAGCTACACCAGTTTTTCTAACACCAGCTGTTTTTTTAACACCTGTGCTTGTTTTTGCTTTAGTCGTATCTTTAGTAGCTGTTTTTTTAACGGCTGCTTTTTTCTCAGTAGCTGCTTTCACAATTTTCTTTTCAGCTGCTTCTTCTTTTGTTTCTGCTTCTTTCACTTTTAAGTTTCCAGAAGTTTGTAAAGCGTTGTACCAGTTAAATAATTTACGCATATTACTTGTGTAAACACGCTCTTTATCATAATCAGGTAAAACTGCTGCAAAGTAAGCAACAACTGTTTTGTCGTCAGCTTTTGCATCAATACAAGCTCCACCTTTTTCTTTATCAAAAATAGATTTCATTATTTCTGCCACTGGCTTATCTTCTCCAGTAGTAAACATACTAATGTCTTCTAATGAGCTTACTTTTGCAGTAGAGCTAATAGAAGTACGTTTTTTGTCAGCTAATCCTTCTACAATAATTCCGTTTTTAGATTGAGCAACCACTTTATATAATCCTGGTTGTCCGCTAATGGCAATAATTCCTGTTAAATCAATCATCGTTCGTTTTTAAAAATTTTAGATAACAAAAATAGCACTTTTTTAATATCTACGCTATTTATGTTAAAATACTTTGCGAAACCTCTTTTGATTTTAACAATATTAGAGATTCATATTGTTGAGTTATTTTGTAAAACAAATCAAGAGTTGGTATAAAATTAATTTCTACTCCATTTTTTCACTTTTTTGTGTTTTGGTGCTTCAGACTACTTTACTTATTTAAAAGATTAAGCTCGTTTTTTAGAAGATTAAATTTTTTTGAAGATTTTTTGTAATCAAAAATGTGTTTCTAGTGTTTTTCCATTACAAAAAAAGGCTAATTCCCTTACTAATAAAGACTTTTAAAAGCATAATGAGTCATTTTTTGCCCTCCCTTAACAAAAAAATAAATACAACGAACAATTTTTTTTCACTTTTTTTTATAAATCTTTCAATTGCTTGATATATAAGCAAATCGCTAGTTTATTAACGATACCTGTTAATTTCCCGATGTTAAAAAAACAGCCGTAATGTTAATTTCATTTTCTAAAAATCCAATCATTTTTAATCAGATTTGTAGAACGAATATTTAAACTAATACGCTTACTATTTTTATAATAATAAGCTTTAATATAAAGACCGATTTATGACAGAACCGATACTAGCAGAAAACAAAGACCGCTTTGTTTTATTTCCAATCAAATACAATGATATTTGGGAATTTTATAAAAAATCAGAAGCAAGTTTTTGGACGGCCGAAGAAATTGACTTATCTAATGACGTAAGTGATTGGAATAATAAGTTAAATGACAACGAACGTCACTTTGTAAAACATGTGTTAGCATTTTTTGCTGCAAGTGATGGTATAGTTAATGAGAACTTAGCGATTAACTTCTTAAACGAAGTTCAATACCCTGAGGCTCGTTGCTTTTATGGTTTCCAAATTATGATGGAAAACATTCACTCAGAAACATATTCTTTATTAATAGATACTTATATTAAAGATCCAGTTGAAAAAGATAAATTATTACACGCGGTAGATACAGTACCATGTGTTGGTAAGAAAGCTGATTGGGCTTTACGTTGGATTGGTAACGGAAGTTTTGCAGAGCGTTTAATTGCCTTTGCAGCAGTGGAAGGAATTTTCTTCTCTGGTTCTTTCTGTTCAATATTCTGGTTAAAGAAACGTGGTTTAATGCCAGGATTAAGTTTTAGTAACGAGTTAATTTCTCGTGATGAAGGCTTACACTGTGATTTTGCATGTTTATTATATACTAACCATGTAAAAAATAAATTACCAAAAGAACAAGTAACTCAAATTATTACAGATGCTGTAGTGATTGAAAAAGAATTTGTGTCGGATGCAATTCCAGTACGTTTAATTGGAATGAACTCTGACTTAATGTGTCAATACATCGAGTTTTGCGCTGATAGATTATTATTAGCATTAGGTTGCGATAAATTCTATAACGCTTCAAATCCATTTGACTTTATGGAGATGATTTCGTTACAGGGCAAAACAAATTTCTTCGAAAAACGTGTGGCTGAATACCAAAAATCTGGTGTGATGAACAATAAAGAAGAAAATAACGTGTTTAATTTAGATGAAGATTTTTAGGTAAAAAATTCATCGGTTAAATTCCCTAATTCGTATCTCATTGAAAATCATTGAACAAGGTGCAAGTCTTGTAAGGGAATACTAGCCTCCAGAAACACGTTCAGTAAATGTTAAATTTTTGTTGTGTCGCTTGCGGCCCAGCAAATAAAGGAAAGAAATAATTAACCATCATTTTGTTAATATCAAGTGGTGGCGTAAGTAAAAAAAGACAATTATAGTTATAACTTGTTGTAACGAAAACGATACTCAAAAACTAAGTAAAACCAATTAAAACCAAAGGCAATGTTTGTAATTAAAAGAGATGGCACTCAAGAGTCTGTGAAGTTTGATAAAATCACAGCACGCGTTCAAAAGCTTAGCTACGGCTTAGATGCAAATCATGTAGATCCAATTCAAGTAGCAAAAAAAGTAATTGATGGTGTGTATGATGGCGTTCACACGGTTGATTTAGATAACTTAGCTGCTGAAACAGCTGCGTCGTTAACTACTAAACATCCTGATTATGCTTTATTAGCATCTCGTATTGCAGTTAGTAACTTGCATAAAAACACAATTAAATCATTCTCAAAAACAATTGAGATATTATATAATTATGTTGATCCAAAAACAAATCAAAAAGCATCATTAATTGCCGATGACGTTTATGAAATTGTAATGAAGAATGCGCAATTATTAGATTCTTCTATTATTTACGATAGAGATTTTGGTTACGATTATTTTGGTTTTAAAACATTAGAGCGTTCTTATTTATTAAGAACTCACGGTAAAGTTACTGAGCGCCCTCAACATATGTTAATGCGTGTATCAATTGGTATACACAAAGAAGATATTGCTTCTGCTATCGAAACTTATAACTTAATGAGTGAGCGTTGGTTTACACATGCAACTCCTACTTTATTTAATGCTGGTACGCCAAAACCACAAATGAGTTCTTGTTTCTTATTACAAGCAAAAGATGATAGTATTGATGGAATTTACGATACATTAAAACAATGTGCTCGTATTTCTCAATCGGCTGGCGGTATTGGTTTAGCTATTCATAAAGTACGTGCTACTGGTTCTTATATTAAAGGAACTAACGGTACATCAAATGGTATTTTACCAATGTTAAAAGTATTCAACGAAACAGCTCGTTACGTTGATCAAGGTGGTGGAAAACGTAAAGGTTCTATCGCTGTTTATTTAGAGCCTTGGCATGCTGATATTTATGAGTTTTTAGATATTCGTAAAAACCATGGTAAAGAAGAAATGCGTGCGCGTGATTTATTTACAGCCTTATGGATTCCAGATTTATTCATGAAACGTGTAGAAGCTGAAGGAACTTGGAGTTTAATGTGTCCTAACGAGTGCCCAGGATTATATACATCTCACGGTGCAGAGTTTGAAGCATTATATACTAAATACGAAGAAGAAGGAAAATTCCGTAAACAAATTCCAGCACGTGAATTATGGGCAGCTATTATCGATTCTCAAATCGAAACTGGTAACCCATACATGTTATACAAAGATGCTTGTAACTTAAAATCAAATCAATCTCATTTAGGTACTATTCAATCTAGTAACTTATGTACGGAGATTGTTGAGTACACTAGCCCTGATGAAGTAGCGGTTTGTAACTTAGCATCTATTGCATTACCTCGTTTTGTAGATGAGAAAGAAGGAACATTTGATCACCAAAAATTATTTGATGTAACTTATACCATCACTAAAAACTTAAATAAAGTAATTGATCGTAACTACTACCCAATTCCTGAGGCTCGCAATTCAAACATGCGTCACCGTCCAATTGGTTTAGGCGTGCAAGGTTTAGCAGATGCGTTTATTTTAATGCGTTTCCCTTTTGAAAGTGAAGAAGCTAAAAAATTAAATGCTGAAATTTTTGAAACGATTTATTACGCTTCAATGACAGCTTCAAAAGATTTAGCTATCAAAGAAGGATACTACGAATCTTATCCAGGTTCTCCATTATCAAAAGGCATTATGCAATTTGATATGTGGGGTGTAACTCCAAGCCCACGTTGGGAATGGGATGTATTAAAAGAAGAAGTGAAAAAACATGGTGTACGTAACTCATTGTTATTAGCTCCTATGCCAACAGCTTCTACTTCTCAAATTTTAGGTAACAACGAATGTTTTGAACCATATACATCAAACATTTATAGCCGCCGAGTATTATCAGGTGAGTTTGCAGTTGTAAACAAACATTTATTACGCGACTTAGTAAAATTAGGTATGTGGAATGATGCGTTGAAAAACAAAATCATTGCAGCTAATGGTTCAGTACAAAACATTCCTGAGATTCCTCAAAACATTAAAGATATTTACAAAACAGTTTGGGAAATTAAACAACGTACTATTATTGATATGGC
>PNMI01000014.1 GCA_013823565.1 Sphingobacteriaceae bacterium
ACTCTCATAGAAATTATTGAATCCTCAAAATCATCAATTTCAGTAAGAGATACTGCTCTTCATCAGTTTTCGTATTATCTAGTTGATGAAAGAATCATTAACGTTTTAAAACATATTATTACACAAGAAAAAAACCACAAGCTCAGAAAAACGGCAGTATCTGCATTTGGAAATAATATTAGTAGACTATCTATTGATAATAAAAAAATCATAGAAAATGAAATAAACATTTTATTTATAGCGCTAAATGATTCCATGACTCAAGTTCGAAAACAAGCAGCTGATATTTTATCATACAGTATAATAAGTGAACAATCGGTTGAACCACTTATCAAAAGATTAAAAATAGAAAATAGTATTTCTTCAAGAAAAGCTATAGTATCTGCGTTAGCTTCACTTTTAAGAAAAAATATATCTTCTGAAATAATTATTCCTATTTTGGAAGAAATTTTCATAAATAATAAAGAAGATTATAGAGTGAGAGAAGAAGCTAGATATGCAATACAAAAAAATTAATAGTATTTCCGTTCATTAACATCTCGATTCTAATATAAATTACCAAATTTTCCTTCCATTTCCCCCTTTTTTTCTTCTATAAAATCCCTATCTTTAAGGGTTATTTATCCATTATGAAGAAATTATCCCTACTCCTGCTTTTGAGCATCATTTCTATTTCAGAAATCTCAGCGCAAAACGAATATATTGATTACCGTTCTACAACCAATGCTCTGTATTGGAAAAACCGTAAACCTTTTGCCGATTACTGGCAACAAGATGTACATTATACTATCAAAGCGACTTTGAATGATACTACTGATATTATTACTGGACATGAAGAATTAACTTATTGGAACAATTCGCCAAAGGATTTATACTTTGTGTATTTCCATTTATACAATAACGCACAAACAAAAGATTCTTATCTCGCTGATTTATACAAGAATAACAATTACCATTTAAAGTTTAACAAGTACCGTAACGAAGGAAAAGGTACTGAAGTGGTTAGTATTAAAAATGGTAATACTGAACTTAAAACAGAATTAGATAATACGGTGATGAAAGTGTATTTGGATCGCCCTTTAAAATCGGGAGAATCCATCACTTTTGATTTAGATTTTAAAACATACTACGCCAAAGAGGTTATTCGTAACCGAATGAAACTGTTCAACGCCTTTGGAAATAAACATTATGATGTCACACATTGGTATCCTCGTATTTCTGTTTACGATCGCAAAATGGGTTGGGACACAGACCAGCACATGGATCATGAATTTTATGGTGACTTTGGTTCGTTTTATGTTGAATTTACGATTCCAAATAATTATGTGTTAGATGCTACAGGTGTTTTACAAAACGAGAAAGAAGTATTACCTGATACATTACGTCAAAAATTAGACATTGCAAACTTCGCAAAAAAACCATGGAACTCACCACCAAGCACCATCATTAAAAGAGATGGCACTAATAAAACTTGGAAGTTCTCCGCATTAAACGTTCACGATTTTGCATTAACTGCTGATCCAACTTACCGTATTGGAGAATATATGTGGCAAGGAATTAAATGTGTAGCGTTAGTTCAAGAGCCTCATGCTGCAGGTTGGCAAACGTGTCCTCAATTTATTGCAAAAGTATTAGATGTCAATTCATATAATATTGGTCCTTACCATTACCCAAAAATGATTTGTGCAGATGCACAAGATGGTGTAGAATATCCCATGTTAACTTTAGATGGCGGCTACGACCCTAATTACCGAGATTTATTAATTCATGAAATAACACATAATTGGTTTTTTGGAATGGTTGGTAATAACGAAACGTATCGTGCCTTTTTAGATGAAGGATTTACACAGTTTTATACAGCCGATACTTATCAATTTATTGATGGTCCAAATAAAATTGAACAACAACCAAAAAGTAAATACGTTCGTCGTTTTACTGAACAAAACAGAATTTTAGATGACCAAATTTACAATGGCTATATGAATGCCGTTACTGTTCGTGGCGAGGAAGTGACCTTAAATACTCATAGCGATGATTATAATGGAGGCATTCGTCATGGAGGCGGTTATAGCGCTGTGTACACAAAAACAGCAGCTATGTTGAAAAACTTAGAGTATGTATTAGGTCGTTACTTATTTGATAAGTGTATGCAAAATTATTTCAATCAATGGAAATTTGCACATCCATATCCTGAAGATTTTAGAAACTCTGTTATTCAATATAGCGGAGTTGATTTAAATTGGTTTTTTGATCAATGGCTAGAGACCACTAAAAAAATCGATTACAAAATTGGACGTGTGAAACGCGGCAAACAAAAAGGCGAATACCTAATCAAATTTAAACGTAAAGGCGATATGCAAATGCCAATTGACTTTGCAGTGATTGACAAAAACGATTCGGCTTACATGTATCACATACCAAATACTTGGTTCGAAAAACCAGTAAAATCAAATGTGTTACCGCGCTGGATTGGTTGGGGTAAAGTAAAACCAACCTACGTTGCTAAAGTTCAGTTAAATGGTAAACTAAAAAATGTCATCATCGATCCTTCTCGTCGTTTAGCCGATGTGGATATGATGAACAACGTTAAACACCATAGAGTGAATGTGACTTTTGATTCTAAAATTTATAATCCTTTAGATTGGAAACATTACGAAATTAAAGCTCGTCCAAGTTTATGGTACAATGGATATGATGGAGTTAAAATTGGCGCACATTTAAACGGAGGCTACATGAATACAAAACATGTGTTTGATGTAACCGCCTGGTTTAGCACAGGAATGGGACAAGCCTATTTAGATAGCACAACAAGAATAAATAGTTATAATACATTTTCGTTTTTATTAAACTATCGGACATCAACCGCTAAGTTTATTAAAAAATCTAATATCTATTTGACATTAAAATCATTAGATGGATTAGAAAGTGGATTAATTGGTTTTGAAAAGAAAAGTAACAACGAAAAAAATAGAATTTATATTCAGTACAAAGCAATGGTACGTGATATGCCCAATGACTTGGTGTATTTAATCAATCAAAAAGAATGGCAAATTCAAAAAATGAATAGCTATTTAAATGTAGGTATTGATCATAATTACAACTATAACCGTGGTTCAGGTTTTATGAATTTAAATATGAGAGCTAGTGCCTTAACACGTGATTACGATTATTCAAACTTACAATATACTGCCGTTAACAAAAATGACTTAGGCAAAATTAACATCAATACTCGTGTATTTGCTCAATTAGGATTTGGAACCATGTTAGCTGACGAATCTATGTTATTTGTTTCGGGTTCAAATCCAGAAGATTTAATGGATAATAAATACACACGTTCTAATGGGTTTATTCCTCCAAGCTGGGGTGAATATGGCGCTATGACTAATCACTTTACTGCGGGCGGTGGATTAAATTTAAGAGGCTACTCAGGGTATGTATTGGCTAGAAAAGATGAAAATGGTTTCATCGTTAATAATTATAAAGGAACAACAGGCGCATCAGCAAGTACTGAAATCGAATTTGGCGAATTATTTAAATTCATGAATTTCAAAAAGCTAAACAACAGTGTAAAATTAATGCCCTACTTGTTTGCTGACGCGGGTGTTATAAACACAAATGCTCCTACTAAAGCAACTGTTATGTCAGACGTAATGGTAGATGCAGGAGTTGGTTTTGCTTTAAGTATTCAAAAATGGGGTCCATTATATGGAGTTAAACCATTAACCATCAGATTTGATATGCCATTATTTATTAATCGCTTACCATTTGCAGAAAAAGATTATTTTCAAACACGTTGGATGATTGGAATTAATAGAGCATTTTAATTTATGAATTCTTATAGGCCGCAATTAGTTAATCTTTTAAAACAAATATCTTTTGTTTTTCTATTGTACAGCCTATGTAGAATTTTATTCTACTATTTTAATCGCTCTTATTTTCAAGACATTTCTTATTCCGAATTAGGTTCAGCATTGTTTTTCGGATTACGATTTGATGCCTTTAGTATTGCTGGAACCAATGCTCTTTTCATAATAATGTGTGCATTGCCATTTAATTTTTACTATTCAAAATGGTATCAAAAAACAAGCTCTTATATTTTTATAATCACCAACAGCATTGCCTTATCTTTAAATTTTATCGACTTTGCTTATTTTCCATTTACACAAAAACGCACAACATATGATTTAGGGAATTTTATTTTTGGCGGACAAACAGAATTTACCAAACTCATTCCACATTTTTTATCAGAGTATTGGCTTGTTGTTTTATTGTATATCATCATCGTGTTTGTTTTAGTAAAAATTCATTTTAAAATCAAAAAAAATGAAAAACAAGAGGCGATTCCTTTTACTTTAAAAACATCTGTTTTATATGGCTTAGTATTTATTTTAATATCTAGCACAACACTGTTAGCTATCAGGGGTGGTATGCAACGAACGCCAATATCTATGGTTGATGCAGCAAATTACAGCGACCCTAAATTTATTCCTATTGTTATTAATACGCCTTTTTCTGTTATCAAATCGGCTGAGCTACAAGAAATGAAGCCCTATATTGTTTTTTCTGAAGAACAAGCCAGACACTATTACAATCCTATTCATCCAGCAGATACAGGGGATTTTCAAAACTACAATGTGTGTGTGATAATTTTAGAAAGCTTCTCCAAAGAATTTACAGGTCTTGGAAAACGAATAAGTTATACGCCATTTCTAGATAGTTTAATGACACAATCCATCGTTTACAATAATGCTATTGCTAATGGAAAAACATCTATTAATGGCATCCCTGCTATTATTGCTTCTATGCCCTGCTTTTTAGAAGACCAATATTTAAATTCGGTTTATAGTAGTAACAAATTAAATACACTTCCTAATTTATTAAAAGATAAAGGATACACATCCGTATTTTATCATGGAGGTACTAATGGCACGATGAACTTTAATTCATTTGCACAATTAGCTGGTTACGACAAGTACTATGGCCGAACAGAATACAACAATGAAAACGATTATGATGGACAATGGGGTATTTGGGACGAACCATTTTTAAAGAAAACAGCTACAGATATTTCAAATTTAAAACAACCATTTTTCACTTCTATATTCACATTAAGCTCTCACAATCCTTATAAAGTTCCTAAACAATACAAAGGGAAATTTCCAAAAGGAAATTATGAAATTACCGAATCCATTGGATATGCAGATTATTCCTTGAAACAATTTTTTATCGAAGCTCGTCAGCAAAAATGGTTCAATAATACATTATTTGTAATTACACCTGATCATACAGCAATTTCTGACGATGCGTTTTATTCTAATATACTTGGTCAATATTCTATCCCTATCCTATTTTATAAAAGTGGCATAACTCCTAAAGTAGAAGAACATGTTGTACAACAAATAGACATTTTACCAACTGTTTTAGATTATTTAAACTATGACAAACCTTATTATTCTTTTGGGAAAAGTATGTTAAGAGAAAGTAATCAACCTGCTATATACTACAACAGTCCTTATTTTTGTTGTGTTAAGGATAGTTTTATTTATATCATGAAAGATTCCATTTTTGGAGAAAAACATAATTTTAAAAGAGATAGTGCTTTAAAAATTGACATTTACAAAACAGGAAAAGAACAAGATTTATTAAATTTATGTAACGCTTATCGACAAATATATTCGAATGACGTTGCTAAAAACAAAACACACTTGGATAACAAAAAATAAAATGGAACACTACGATTTAATTGTTATTGGCGGAGGGCCAAGCGGATATGCAGGAGCAATGCGTGCCTTAGACTTTAAGAAAAAAGTATTATTGATTGAGAAAAAACGTATTGGTGGAGCTGGAGTATATGATGGCGTTTTAACTTCTAAAACCTTATGGGAATACTCACAAAAAGTATCATCTATTAGAGAAATGATTCCGAACTACGAAGTAAATTATGCAGATATCGTCACAACTTTAAAAGAAGCTGTATTTGAACGTAAAACTCAAATGACGGTGCATTTAAATTTATTACAAAAGCAACAGGGAAATTTATTTTCGTACGAAAAAGGCTCAGCTTCATTTATCAATAAAAATACTGTTGAAATAAAAAAAGAAGATGGTAGCATTAAACAAGTAAGTGCTGATAACATTTTAATTGCAACTGGTAGCCGACCTCGTTACTTGTCCCATATCCCTATTGATGAACAAATCATCATGACAAGCGATGGTGTAAAAAATTTAACTGAATTACCAAAAAGTTTAGTGGTATTAGGTGCAGGTGTTATTGGTTGTGAATTTGCAACCATTTTCTCTAACATGGGACAAACTAAAGTATACTTAATTGATAAAGCTGATCGCATTTTACCTTTTGAAGATGATGATGTTGCTGGTTTAATTAGCGAAAGCCTTGAAAAACATGGGGCAACCATACATCATGGTTCATCCTTAAAACGAATGGAAATTAAAAATGGCAAAGTTGAATATGAACTAGAATACAAAGATGGTTCAACAGAAATCATAAACGTTGATAAAGCTTTGGTATCAGTTGGAAGGGTTGCTAATGTTGAAGAGTTGGGTTTAGAAAATGCAGGTGTAAAATTAAATGATAGAGGTAGCGTTTGGGATGATGATACACAAACTAATATTTCTAATATTTACGTTGCTGGAGATGTAACTACCGAAATGGCTTTAGTAAACGTTGGAGAAAGAGAAGCAAGACACGCTGTGGTAAGAATGTTTGGACCAACTATTAAACCCTTATCTTATCAAAACATATCAACCATCATGTTTTTAAACCCTGAGGTAGCTAGTGTTGGAATGAGCGAACAAGATTGTAATAAAAAAGGATTAGCACATAAAGTAGTCAAGTTAGATTACAGCACTAATGCTCGTGCGATTGCCATGCGAAAGACAAAAGGATTCTTTAAAATTATTGTGACTAATGATAATGGTATGAGAATACTTGGCATGCGTGCCGTTGGAGAGCACGCTAGTTCTGCCATTCAGGCCGTAGCTTATTTAATTCATACTAATCAAGGAATTAGAGAATTAGCTGATATGATGCACCCACACCCAAGTATTATTGAAGGAGTTCAAGAATGTTTACGAATGCTGTTAGGTAAATCTATTTACAAGCCATACATTTTTAAAGATAAACTAAAGTGTTATGTGTGTGAAAATAATGTATGTACGCCTGTTGAATCACTAGTTTAATTTATGTAAGATTGAAAAAATTAGTTGCCATATTATTACTAGTTAGTAGCTATTGCTTTTCTCAAAGCACAACTAATAGTGAAAAAACTTGGTTGATTGATTTTTATTTTAAATCAGATAAAATAATTAACGAACAATTATCTTCCATTTTTGATTTAACTATTACTGGCAAATACAATGATGCAAAAACAATCATCTATCAATTAAAATCTACTCAAGCAAAATCATCACTTCCCCACTCTGCACTATTAAGTTATGAGGCCAACATTTGCTACAACGAAAGTAAATATGAATTAGCATATTCATTGGCAGATTCAACCGTTAATATTTTATCACAACTCGATAAAAACAACCGATACATTGTAAAAGCACTAAATATTAAAGCAAAAGCATTAAGTGCTTTAAATGAATTTGAATCTTCTGAGAACATTTTAAACGACAACATCAAACTTGCTGAATCAATTGATGATAAGAATGGATTAGCAGGTTGTTATTATTTAAAAGGCTCCAACGCAAGCGATAGAGGGTTTTACGAAAAAAGCAAAGAGTTACTATTAAAAAGTATTGCTATCCGAACGAATATCCAAGATGACATGGGATTATCAGCCTCTTATTCATTTCTTGGATTAACCTATGCTCACTTGGGCGATTATATGTTAGGTATTGAATACATTCAAAAAAGCATTACCATTCGCGAAAAAAATAAAGACAAAAGAGGTTTAGCCAATTCTTATTTATGCTTGTATAAAATATATATTGATATTGGCGAAGCTGATAAAGCCATGCAATCCGAGTTAAAAAGCTTGGAAATTTGCAGAGAAATTAATGATTTACAATGTGTGTCTGGTAGATTAACTAACCTAGGACAAATCTATCAAAACAAAGGAGATTTTGAAAAAGCCTTGAATTATCACTTCATGGCATTACATATTAGCAAACAATTAAATATTAGAAATCGAATTGCAGACGTACATGAAAATATTGCAAAAAATTACAACTTTACCCATAGGTATGAAGATGCGATTAAACATATTGATAGTTGTAAAACAATCCGAACAATCATTGGAGACGAAGAAGGCCTTGTATCTGCCACATTAGTTACATCGCAAATATATTTCAATCAAAAAAATATTAAAGCTGCCATTGATAATGGAAATAGTGCATTGCATGCGAGTTTAAAATTAAAACTACCCTATTTAATTAAAGATGCGCATCAAGTTTTAAGCAATGCATATAATTTACAGCATAATACAGATAAAGCATTATTTCATTACAAAGCATTTATTGTATTAAGAGACAGTTTATACAATATTGACAAAACAAAAGAAATCGTTAGAAAGGAATTGGAGTTTAATTTTAATAAAAAAGAAGAGTTACAAAAATTAGAAGTCGCCAAAAAATTAGCGGAAACTGATGCTGAAAGCCGAAAACAAAGAACCATTATTGTTTTTACCATTATTGGAATTGTTATTCTTTCTTCCTTATTAGGATTTGCCATTTGGCAATACCGTTTAAAAATTAAATCCGAAAAACAATTGCAATACTTAAATTCTGATTTAAATTTAAAAAACTACCAACTATCAGAAAAAACAGAAATTATAGAATTACAACATAATACCATTCATTTAAAAAACAAAGAAATAACAGATAGTATTAGATATGCTCAAAAAATACAAACTGCTATGATGCCTTTAAAACATGAGTTTGTAGATTACTTTAAAGAAGCTTTTGTGATTTTTGAACCAAAAGATATTATCAGTGGCGACTTTTTTTGGATAACAACAAGAAACGAAAAAATCATTTTTGCTACCGGAGATTGTACTGGTCATGGTGTACCTGGTGGATTTATGAGTATGTTAGGTGTTTCTTTATTAAACGAAATCATTAATGAACATGATTTAACAGAACCTGCTTTAATTTTAAGTCGTTTACGAAAAAAGGTAATTACGGCTCTCCGACAAAAAGGCTTGTCAGGAGAACAACAAGATGGAATGGACATGACTATTTGCGTAATAGACAAAAAAGAAATGACATTACATTATGCCGCAGCCAATCATACATTTTATATTATAAAAAAACAAGAATCTGGTTTTGAATTACAAGAATTTAAAGGTGATAAGCAACCAGTTGGAATCTTTGGAAAAGACTTAAAGCCTTTCAAACAACATTTAATAACATTAAATACGGATGATGTTATTTACACATTTACAGATGGTTATGCTGATCAGTTTGGTGGACCTAAAGGAAAGAAATTTAAATACACTCAACTTAAAACACTCCTTCTGTCAATCCAACATTTAAACCTACAAGAGCAAGAAGATATCATCAAACAAAAATTCACTAATTGGAAAGGGAATTTAGAACAAGTAGATGATGTTTGTTTGATTGGCATCAAAATTTAATTTTATATAAGCACATAGAAACATAGTTTTATTGGAACTGTAATAGAAAATGACTCTTTCAGGGAAAACATAGTTGGAAGCGTCACTTCCTCTATCTGACCTTAAATACTACTTATTCATATTTATTCTTTTTTCTATAAACCGATGTGGGTAAATAATAATCAAAAATCATTACCTTTACGCCATGGAAAGTGTAAGACAAAGTAAAGTAGCTAAATTATTACAAAAAGAATTGGCTGAAATTTTTAGGGCAAATTCGAAAACAATGTTTAATAATGGCTTTATTACAGTTACTATTGTTCGTGTAAGTTCTGATTTAAGTTCAGCTAAAATATATCTAAGTATTATGGCTACTCAAGATGTTAATGCATTATTTAAATCCATTAACGATCAAAAACAACATATTCGCAAAATATTAGGCTTTAGTATTGGTAAACAAGTTCGCGTAGTTCCTGAATTAAATTTCTTTATTGATGATTCGTATGATTATGCTGAAAAAATTAATGCTTTATTTAATAAACCCATTTAATTTATAAATCACAAAAAAAGCCCAGTATGTTTTGCATACTGGGCTTTTTATTTCAAAACTATCTCTTATTCTTTAATAAACTTGCGAGTCGTTAAATTAGCTCCATCACTTACTTGAATAAAGTAAACTCCTTTTGCTAAATCACCAACCTGAATTTTAGTTTGAGTTGAATAATTAGCGTCAGCTGTCATAACTAATTTCCCTAAAGCATCAATGATTTGAATTTTTCCAATATGGGATGCAGAAGAAATCACTAACTCTGACGATACAGGATTTGGAGATACAAACATATTAGACGATTGACTGTATGATTGAATACCCGTAGCTGCATCTATAGTTAAATACCAAGTTAAAGTTTGAGTAGTAGGTGCAAAACTTGTATTAACAGAGAACGATGCCGCTACAGAATATGTTCCTGCTGTTGCCGTTGTACCTGTTATTTGCATACATGCACTTGAACCTCCAGGAAAATTACCGTTAGTTGGATTAGTAGTGTATGCAAAACCTGATGGTAAGCCAGTAACTGAAAGAATAGTTGCATCAGTAATTGTAGCAAAACCTCCAACCGATGTTCCAAGTGTAAACTGAATATCAGAAGAATAAGCTACATTAGCCGTTCCGTTTGGTAAATTAGTGTTTTCTGCAGGTACCGTGCAATAACCTTGAGCACTAGGAGTACAGGCTGCACCTATAACACACTGCGCATTTAATTGAGATAAACCGCCTAATAATAGAGCAGCAAAGAGTAAAGTTTTTTTCATATATAATAATTTAAAGGTTTATCAAATTTAATTAAATACATGATATTTACTTAATTGATTGAGTGAAACAGCCATATCACTTATTCAATTTAAATCCTTTAAGATTAATATTTCATTAGAACCTAAAAGTTTCTAATTTTACCTTATTAGTTTTACATCAATTGAACCTATCTTTTTTCATAGCAAAACGTTATTTAATTTCTAAGAAATCAACTAACGCCATCAATGTTATCTCATGGATTAGCATTGTAGCAATAGCTATAACAACAGCCGCTTTAGTTATTATACTCTCTGCGATGAATGGCTTAACCTCTGTAGTGGCTGATTTGTACCATGCTATTGAGCCTGATTTAAAAATCACAGCTATTAATTCAAAGTATATTTCTGATAAACAATCGATTTCCCAAAAAATAAAATCCATACGAGGCATCAAGCACATTTCCTACTCTATTGAAGAAAATGCTTTGATTAAATTAGATGATAAACAAGCGGTAGTAACTATAAAAGGAGTTGATGCTGAATTTAAAAAATTAACTCAATTTGATACGGTTGTTTATGAAGGTAACTACCGTTTTGAGTATAACAAACAGTATTTTGGTGTATTTGGAAGAGGTGTTGCTGGTAAATTAGGAATAAATGTCAATGATTTCGTTTCTCCTATTTCTATTTACGCACCCACAAGAGGAAAGGTTGAAAGCATTAATCCTGAAGATGCCTTTAATAAAATATCCATTAGTCCAGCTGGAATTTTTTCTTTAAACGACGACTTTGATTTTAAATTTGTATTGATTGATTTAAAAGCGGCTCAATACTTATTTGATTGCCCTGAATCTTTTTCTACGATTGAAATAGGCCTTGAAAACAAGGATGATTTAGAATCTGTTCAGGAACAATTATCTGAAAAACTTGGCCCAAATTATCAAGTTAAAAATAGATTTCAATTAAACGATGTGCTATTTAAAACATTAAAAACAGAAAAATTATGGACTTTTTTAATTTTAGCTTTTATATTAGTAATAGCAACATTTAATATCATAGGTGCATTAACGATGCTAATTATTGAAAAGAAAAAAGATATTAAAACACTTTATAATTTAGGAGCCGATCAACAATTTATTCGTACTATTTTTATGCAAGAAGGATTTTTAATTACTTCTGTTGGTGCACTCAGTGGATTAATTATTGGAGTTATCATTTGTATCCTACAACAACAATTTCATTTGGTTACATTTGATGATCAATCGGTTATTCCATTTTATCCAATTGAAATGCAATGGAAAGATTTTGTTTGGATCTTAACCCTTGTAATGGGAATTGGATTTTTAGCAGCTATTTACCCCGTTAGAGTATTTACAAAAAATGATTTAGTGCATTTAAACGATTAGTATTCGTCATTGTGAGAATTTTACCCGAGGTTGAGATTGCTTCACTATGTTTGCAATGACGTACTAAACAACTAAACGCCTTTTACTTCTTCACCTTCTTTAGCAGTAACTAATCTCACTCCATCTTCATGAAGAGTAACTTTTCGTTGGCGATACAAAACTCCAATCGATTTTTTAAATGTTGATTTACTCATATCAAATCTTCTTTCAATTAAATCAGGAGAGCTTTTATCTGTTAATTCTAAATAACCTTCATGAGTATTAAGATATTCCAATATTTTTTCTGTTGAAGAAAGAACATGTTTAAAACCTAAGTTTTGTAAACTTAAATCTATTAAGTTTCCTTCTCTAATTAATTTAATATATCCTTTGGTTAAATCACCAACTGCTAAATCTGTAAACACATCATTATGATAAATTAAACCCTTATGCATTTCATTAATTACACAAGTGAATCCAAGATCAGTTTCATTGTAAACCAATAAATCTACTTCTTCGCCCTGCTCTACTTGAAGAACTTCGTTACTAATAAACTTATTAATCTTACTAGAAGCAACAATACGCTCGGTTAATTCATCTATATAAATATAAACCACATAACTTTGCCCCTCTATCATTTTTTGTTTTTGTTCTTTAAAAGGAACAAATAAATCTTTTTCTAAACCCCAGTCTAAAAATGCTCCTACCTTACTAACTTCCGAAACATTTAAATATGCAAAATGATTTACTTCTACGTAAGGTTTTAATCGTGTGGCAATTAATCTATCCTCTGAATCTCTATAAACAAAAACATCAATTTGTTGTCCAATTTCAAATTCGGGTTCAATGTATTTGTTTGGCAACAAAACAACTTCATTTTCATCATCTCCCAAAAACATTCCAGGAGGAGTTTGACGTAAAATGGTTAATGTGTTTGTTTTTCCTAAGCGTATCATGATTCTAAAATTTTGCCAAAGATACAAATAAAGACTAAACAACCCTTTTTTTCAATATATGACCTTATTCCCTAGACGAATTGATAGCTTTACTAGTTTTAGGGCAAAAATATTTGTTTTACCAAGTGCGTTTTTTTATATTTAAAGATTATTAACAGTTTTTATAAACGTTTATGAAAAGAATATTTTTACTTATTTTATTAACTGGCTTGTTTACTAATTTTTTTGGGCAAATCACCACATCTGTTAACCCAACCATTGCACAAATGCAAGCCTTACTGCAAGGTAATGGAGTTACCGTAACAGGCTTAAGTATAACATGTCCTGCGGGAGCCTATGCAACTTTTGCAAATGGAGCATCTGCTTTGGGTGGTACATTAAACTCAGGAATACTATTAACAACTGGTACCGCTAGTAATGTGGCTGGTCCGCCTACTGGTTTTGCTAGTACAGATAATTCGAGTTCTGGAGGTGCAGGTTCTGCCTTAGGAAATACACTATCTGGAGGAACAACCTACGATGGTTGTTATATGACATTTCAATTAACACCAACTTGTGCAACATTAAGTATTAGTTATGTATTTGCATCAGAAGAATATCCTGAATTTGCAACTGGATCTATTAACGACGTTTTTGGGTTTGTATTAAGTGGTCCAAATCCTTTAGGTGGAAATTACAATCAAACTAATACAGCTCTACTTCCTGTTACAACTACAACAACCAATGTTGTTTCCATTCAAAACGTAAATAATGGTTCTGCTAATGCAGGTCCTTGTACCAACTGCGCCTACTATATCGATAGTCCTCCTGGATTAATTTATGATGGAGCAACACCTGTTATGACCGCCTCCGCCAGTGTTGTCCCCTGTCAAACCTATACTATGACCATTGGTGTTTGGGATGATTCGGATGGAGTTTATGATTCTGGTGTATTTTTAGATGTAAATGGATTGTCTTGTGCTAATCAACCAACTTTAACTCCTACAATTAATCCTACTAGTATTTGTGGACCACAAACTGTAACTCTTACCGCGAATCCATCTTCTACAGTTGCATCAAGCTCTTATACATGGTCAGCTCCTGGATCTGGAGGTCTAGTATCTACCTCTGGAGCAACAGTAACAGCTAATCCAACATCCGCAACCATATATACAGTCTCTTATTCTGATATTAATACTTGCCCAGGTTTTCCAGTAACTCAAACAGTTGCTATATCGTTTTCTGCAACCACATCTTTTTCTGTTACACAAAGCCCTGCTTCTATTTGCGCGGGACAAAGTACAACATTAACTGCTAATGGTGGTGCAGGAACTTATACTTGGACCCCAGCCACAGGACTCAGTGCTACAACAGGTTCGGTAGTTGTTTGTACACCAACCGCTAGTTCTACCTATACCGTTACGAAGACCTCAGGTGGTTGTGTCAGTTCAACCGTCGTAACTGTTAATCCTGCTTCAGCACCTACTGTTGCAATTACTCCATCCCTAACATCCATTTGTTCTGGTCAAAGTGCAGCATTATCTGCCAGTGGGCCTGGTCCTTTTAACTGGATTGCAAGTAGCGGGGCATTTCCTCCTGCTACGGGTAACGTAACAGTTACTCCTACAGTTACAACAACTTATACTGTTATTTCAGGAACTGGTACTTGTACAAACTCTGCAGTAGCAACTGTTTCTATTACTTCGCCTGCAACAGTAGCTATTACACCATCTGTATCATCTATTTGTTCGGGACAAAGTGTTGCTTTATCGGCTAGTGGACCTGGTCCATTTAACTGGATTGCCAGTAGTGGAGCTTTCCCTCCCGCAACAGGAAATGTGACAGTCACACCAAGTACAACAACCAGCTATACAGTTATCTCAGGAACAGGAACCTGTACTTCTTCAGCAGTAGCAACTATTTCGGTGGCAGCCACATTATCAATAAGCATCACGCCTTCACTTTCTACAATATGCGCAGGACAAAGTGTAACTTTAACTTCAACAGGTTCGGGGCCATTTACTTGGACGGCCAGTAGCGGTGCCAATCCTCCTGCTGCGGGAACTGTTACAGTAACTCCTAGCTCTACAACAACCTATACTGTGTTATCAGGCACTGGAACTTGTACAGCTACTGCTGTTGCAACTGTTTCTATTGCCCCAGTAGCACCAATATCTATTACACCTTCTCTTTCTACTATTTGTGCGGGACAAACAGTTACATTAACAGCTTCAGGCGCAGGTCCATTTGCATGGACAGCAAGTAGCGGAACTAATCCTCCTGCCGCAGGAACAGTGACTGTTTCACCAACTATCACAACAACCTATACTGTTTTATCTGGTACTGGAACTTGTACAACCACAGCAGTTGCTACCGTTTCATTAACAGTTCCTGGAGCAACATCCATTACTCCTTCAAATACAACTATTTGTAGCGGACAATCAACAAGCTTAGTTGTCAATGGCAGTTCTGGTCCTTTTGTTTGGACAGCAAGTTCAGGTACAAATCCACCTGCTACAGGCACGGTAGTGGTTTCGCCAACAACAACTACAACTTATACCGTTTTATCTGGTTCAGGAACTTGTACATCTTCCGCTATTGCTAGCGTTAGTGTTTCACCAGGCTTAACAATTACTTCTACACCAACAAGTACATCTATCTGTAATGGTTCATCTACTTCTTTAACTGCAGGTGGTGCATCAACTTATACTTGGCTTCCAAGTGGCAATACATCTGCAAGTTTGTTAGTTAACCCAACAACGACATCCACTTACACATTAATTGGATCTAATGGTGTTTGTACAAACTCAACTACAGCAACTGTTAGTGTCACAACTATTAGTACTAGTGTTACAGCTAGTTCTTCATTTTATTGTATAGGTGTATCCCCTGTTACAATAACAGGTACTGGTGCAACTACTTATTCATGGAATACAGGAGCTACAACTTCTTCTATTTCTGTTACACCATCCGTTACTTCAACTTACACAGTTGTTGGTATTACAAATGGATGTTCATCTACTCAAACTATTTCTGTAACAGTTCCTCCAACTACAAATATTTCGGCAACAACTAGTAACTCTATCATTTGTGCTAGTGGAACTGGAGCAACATTAACAGCATCAGGTGCTTTAACTTATACTTGGGCTCCAAGCAGTACCGTATCATCTACCTTAGGAGTTAATCCTACAACTACAACATCATATTCTGTTATTGGACAAACAGCTGCTGGTTGTATTACTAATCCAGCAGTAGTAACAGTTAGTGTATTACCTACCATCAACCCTACATTAACGGCTAGTACAGCTTCGGTGTGTTTAAATAATACTGTATCCATTTCTTCAGCTCCTGCAACTTCAGGATTAACCTATACTTGGTTACCTACTACAGCTATTCAAGGAGCAAGTAACACATCAAGTATTGTTGTTTTACCTGCTAATACAGCTGCTGTTATATACACTGTATTTGTTTCTAATGGTGTGTGTATTGGCACAAACACCATTCAAATAAAAGCTAATATTGCTCCTGTAGGTAATTTTATCACATTAAATAATGATACCGTTTGCGTAGGTGGCTGTGTCACATTTAGTTCAACTACTACTGGAACATCTCCAATATCTTACCAATGGTATTACGAAAGTGGTGTAGGCACTTCTTCTGTTGGTGTTGCTCCAGAAGCTTGCTACCCATCTGCTGGAAGTTTCTCAGTGATGATGATTGCATCAAATGTTTGTGGTACAGATACTGTAGTTAAAAATGATTTTGTGAATGTATTTGATTTACCAATATTAACAGTATCAAATGACACCACTATTAATATTGGTGAAAGTGCCACCGTTTCTGCATCTGGTGGATTAACTTACAACTGGTCACCTAATGTTAATGGTACAACTATTATATGTCCTACATGTTCAACAACAGCTGTTCAGCCAACTGTAACCACTAATTATATTGTTGTTGCCTCTAACTCTCCATATTGCAGAGTTCAAGATACTGTAACCGTGATTGTGGATGTGAATTGTGGAGATTTCTTTATACCAAACGTATTCTCACCTAATGATGATGGATTAAATGATGTCATTAATGTTCATGGAAGATGTATTGTTACTTTCAACCTTCAAATATTTAATAGATGGGGTGAAAAAGTTTTTGAAACATCATCTATGTCTGACAGTTGGGATGGAACCTTTAGAGGGCAAAAATTAGATACTGGTGTTTTTGTTTACAAAGCTGATGGTGTTTCAATAGATGGGCAATCATTTAATTTAAAAGGTAATATTACTTTAATACGATAACAACTAATTATTCAATAACATGAAAACGACATTGAACATGAAAAAAATAATTTTAGCCAGTATGTTAGTTGTTCCTTTTTTAGGTAAAGCTCAAGATATACACTTCTCTCAATTTAATGAAACACCCGTTTTATTAAACCCTGCTATGAGTTGCACCGCTTTCGACACTCGTATTATTGCGAACTATAAAAATCAATGGGCAAGTGTTACTAGTCCATTTCAAACTTATGGTATTAGTATTGAAAGAGCTTTTAAACATTTAAAACTAAAAAAAGCATATACTGGGATGTCGTTAAGTATATATAACGATAAAGCAGGCGATGCTGGTTTAGGTTCTTTATTAGTAAACTTAGGTTTTAATGCAGTGGTTAAAACAGGACAATACACGCGTTTTTCGGCAGGTATTGGCGGTGGAATAAACTACAGAACTATTAACCCATCCAAATTAAAATGGGAAAGTCAGTATAATGGTTCGGTACACGATCCAGCCGCTGCTTCAGGAGAAGCCGTTCCTCGCAGTACGATGATGCAAGCTGATTTTGTTGGAGGCTTAGCCTATCATTATGCAAAAAGCGAAAGATACATTAGTGCTCAGGACGGAACAAAATTTGATCTTGGATTTTCTGTTTTTCATTACAATATGCCTAAATATTCTTTTGTAAATAGTGGAGATAAGCAATACATGAAATATGCCTTACATGCTAATTTTGATATTGGCATTAAAAACACAGGTATTGCCATTGTGCCAAGCGCCCTATATATGAAACAAGGGCCATCCCAAGAAATTAGTATTGGTTCGCTATTCAAATACATTATTCAAGATCAATCGGTTTACACTGGCATTAAAAAACCATGTGCTATTGCTTTAGGTGCTTTTTACCGTGTAGGTGATGCTATTATTCCAACGTTACAATTTCAATATGATATGTATGCCTTTGTTGTGAGTTACGACATCAATACATCTCAATTAACAGGAGCCTCAAAAGCAAAAGGTGGTTTAGAATTTAGCTTGCGTTTTAATACTAGTCCAGGTTATGGAAAAGCTTTAGGAAAGAGCATTAATAGACCCACTTATAAATAATAAAAAAAATCCCCAACTAAATTAGTTGGGGATTTTTATTTTAAAGTTGTTTTATTAAATCATTCAAATAATCTACACTCTTTAATAAACGACTACCATACCAACTAAATAATTCGCCATCAACTAAAAGTACTTTAGTATTTGGTAATTTATCCTCTAGCTCTTTTACATGACTGTCTTTAAAGGGGTATGGCTCGGACGATAAAAAAATAATGGCAGGATTTAATGATTTGATTTCTTCTAAACTTAATTCAGGGTAACGAGACGTATTCTCCAACATATTTTCTATACCTATTTTTTGCAGCATATCTCCAATAAAAGTTGCCTTACCTGCTGCCATGTAGGGTTTATTCCAAATTAGGTATAAAGCCGTTTTAGATACTTGTAGGATATTTAAAAATGAGTGTTGAATATTGTTTTTTAGTTGATTGGCATTATTGGATTGGTTAACTAGTTCTCCAACTAATTCAATCATTTTTAATGCATCTTCTAAATTGTAAATATCGCTCATCCAAACTGGAAACTCTTTTTGCAATTCCAAAATTTGAGACTGCTCATTTTCTTCTTTGTTCCCAATAATTAAATCGGGTTTTAATGCTCTAATTTTTTCAATGTTTAAAGTCTTTGTTCCTCCCACTCTTTCAATACTATTAAACATCTCTTTAGGATGAATACAAAATTTCGTAATACCCACTAATTCATCTCTTAATCCTAGATCCCATAACAATTCGGATTGAGAGGGAACTATAGATATAATTCGTTTTGGATACGAATGAAGAACTATGGAATTATTTAATTGGTCGGTGAAAAGCATGTGCTAATTTCAGAATAATACTGCATATTTGCCAATACTAAATGAACCCATCCTTAAAAGCACATATTTCTTTATTTACCGCTCAGGTTATTTATGCGCTCAATTACTCTATTGCTAAGGATTTAATGCCAACATATATTAAACCTTTGGGGTTAGTGATGCTTCGTATTACAGGGGCTTTGTTGTTATTTTGGACTCTATCTCTTTTTTCGAAACAAGAAAAAGTGGAGAAAGATGATTTAAAAAAAATGATGCTATTAGCTTTATTTGGTGTAGCCATTAATCAAGCCTTTTTTATTTATGGTTTAAGCCTAACAAAGCCTATAAATTCGGCTATTATTATGGTAAGTAACCCCATAGCCGTGATGCTGTTTACCATTTTTATTTTTAAAGAAAAAATAACCGCTTTAAAATTAACAGGCTTAGGCTTTGGAGTGATAGGAGCTTTAACATTATTACTTTTTAAAGCGCATGGATCTTTTGCAATTGGCAGCGAAACTATTGCGGGGGATTTAATGACTTTGGTTAATTCATTATCATGGGCCGTATTTGTGGTAATGGCTAAACCTTACATGCAAAAATACCAAACGGTAACAGTCATGAAATGGATTTTCTTATTTGGGTTTATCTATATTTTACCATTTGGAATGCCAGATTTACTAGAGGTTGAGTGGAATACCTTATCTTCTCAAACTTTATTTGCCATGGCATTTGTTGTAGTAGCCACCACTTTTTTAGCGTATTTATTAAACACCTACGCTTTAAAAGCCCTAAGCTCTTCAGTGGTGAGTATGTATATTTATCTGCAACCTTTTTTAGCAACTCTTATTGCTATTGTTTTAGGAAAAGACGAGCTAACTGTTATTAAAGTAATTTCAGCTTCCCTAATCATCTCAGGCGTTTATTTAGCGAGCAGAAAAAAGAAAGAACTTGTCTAAAAAATTATTAAATCTGAATTATAAATGATACATTAGACATCGTCTAACAGACTAGGTTATTTAATAAACACATTATATTATGGTACATATTTTATCCGAACAAAATTCTATTTTTAATCAATTCGTTGCCGAATTACGAGATATCACGATTCAAAAAGACAGCATGCGTTTTCGAAGAAATTTAGAGCGTATGGGTGAAATTATGAGTTATGAAATTTCTAAAACATTAGATTATCAAAAAAAGGAAACAACAACTCCTTTAGGTATTGCCGAAACTAGTCACTTAGTTTCTCAGCCAGTCATTGCAACTATTTTGCGTGCTGGTTTACCAATGCACATAGGTGTATTAAATTATTTCGACAAAGCTCAAAATGCTTTTATTTCTGCTTACAGAAGGCATCACAAAGACAATACCTTTGACATTCATGTGGAATATGTATCAAGTCCTAATTTAGATGACAAAGTCTTGATTTTATGTGACCCTATGATTGCAACAGGAGCCTCCATTGTATTAGCTTACAAAGCTATTTTATCAAAAGGAACGCCAAAACACGTTCATATTATTTCTGCTATTAGTAGTAAAGAGGGCGTTGATTTTGTGAGAGCAAATATTCCTACTAAAAACTTTACCATTTGGTGTGGTGCTGTTGATGAGGAATTAACCGCTCACTCTTACATTGTTCCTGGATTAGGAGATGCAGGTGACTTAGCATTTGGTGAGAAAATTTAATTAACACCAGTTCTACAAAACCATGGACAGTACTGAAATTTGGAAGTTTATAACAGGAGCACTCGCCTGTACAATTTCATTATCCAAAATTGGGATACCAACAATTATCGCTTTATATAAATCAAATTATATGATGGCATTAGCAAGTAGTTGCACTGGTGCTATTTTTGGAACAGTGGTTTTTACTTATCTATTTGCTGGAATTTTAAAATGGTGGGATAATGTAAAAGAAGGTATGTTTAGTTCTAAACATCCTAAAAAAATATTTACAAAATTCAACAGAAGAGTTATAAGAATTAAACACCGTTTTGGATTAATAGGTATTGCCGTTTTAACACCTATTTTTCTATCAATTCCTATTGGAGCGTTTTTAGCAGAACGTTTTTATAAAGACAAAAAGAAAGTGATTTTATACTTAGGTGTATCATCTGTAGCATGGTGCTTTATTTTGTATTTCACTTTTTTATTCTTCTACGACACATTTAAATCGTGGTTTGCATAATAGATTAAATTTAAACCATAGATTACAAATTTCGTCAGTGTAACTTCGAGCACGGCAAAAGTTCAGTGAACTTTTGAGCGAGGCTGTCTGAGAGAAGAAGCGTTCTTTTTAAATAATATAGTTCTCGACTTCGCTCGAACTGACAGAAATACTATTTATTATTTTTTATAAAGACTAGGAATCTACAGCTTCACAAATTTCATTTGCTTTTGCTTACCATTACTTGTTATTCGCAATGTATAAATTCCTTGTGTTAACTCATAAAGAGATATAGAAGTTGTAGCCGATTTATTTTCTGATTTCAAAACAACTTCATCCATCACATTTATAACTTCCACAAAATAATTGATTGACGAAAGATTGACATACAAAACATCCGCTGAAGGATTAGGATATATTGTAACGCCTTCTAAATTTAATTCTTTAACACCAACTGTTTGTTGATGAATAACACCAACGGCATCTAAATCAAAGCCTCCGCTTCCAAATACTGTTGGCCATGGGTCATTTATTTTATGATTATAAGCATCACGCGTGCAATATTGATTTTGAATGCATCCAACTACATCAATAACTTTTACATGGGTGATCCATTGTTTATCTAATAAAATATGGTCAGAAATGTCAGCTAAATCAAAAGGAGTTCCATACTCAGCTTTATATTTTCCTGCCAAGTTGTTTATCTTAGTTGCATCCGTTAATCCAAAACTCCATGTTTGTGTTGTTGTATCGGTATTACTTACTGCTGGGAATCTAAAATAATTCACACCATCACTACTCACTTCTACAAAAGCTAGTTCTAAAAATTGTCCGTCAAAACTATTTTCAAATACTGCAAAATCAGGTCCCACTCCATCACTAATTGGCATATTAAATTGTAAAACAGCTTCGCCCCCATCTCCTAAACTCACAACTCCATTTGTACCAGCCATGCCTGTAGCTAATGAGCTATCTCCCACATCAGCATAATCAGAAGATGGCATTGATATATCTTGTAATCCTCTTATAACTTTACATTGATTAGCCCAGGCCACAAACACTGAACTATCTTTAAAAATAGCCGTTGTACCTACTTGTCCTGCGGGTGGAGCAAATTGAGCATTCAAATTAAGGCTTGAACAACACAAACCAAAAAATACCAAAGCAATAAATAATTGTTTCATTAAAATAGATACAATGCCTTTATGAATTCTTTTCCCGAAATTCTAAACATCGATTTATTGGGAGGTCTTCTGACTCACTTCCATCATGCGCCTTCCCGTAATTAAACAGTGGCCGTTTGCATAACTATTAATTGAAGTTTACAGCTGCGGGTACAGTATTGGATTTTCACCAAATTCCCTTTTCCAACACTACAAAAATAACAATATTATCCTATTTACAAATAGTGATAATTGGTAATAATTATGACACAAAGTCCTAAAATATCCATGGCATAATAATCGTATATTGTATGGCACTTAAACACCATTTTGTATGAACTTTTTTAGCGATTCTGATAAAATGCCTTTTGAACCTATGCTTGACGAGGATAGTGATTTCATTCCTTTATTGTCGGCAGAGGATGAGGACAATATGCATGCAGAAAAAATACCCGATATACTGTCAATTTTACCGTTACGTAATACCGTTTTATTTCCTGGTGTCGTTATTCCAATTACAGTTGGTAGAGATAAATCGATTAACCTGATAAAAGATGCCTATAAAGGCGATAAAACCATTGGGGTTGTGACCCAAAAAAATGATGGCATTGAAGATCCTCAACCTGAAGATTTACATGCTGTTGGAACCGTAGCACAAATTATTAAGATGTTACGAATGCCTGATGGTAATACAACGGTTATCATTCAAGGTAAAAAACGTTTCCGTATTAAAGAATTTACTCAAAGCGAACCTTATTATAAAGCTACTACACAGCGCTTTGAAGAAACTCGTCCAGATAAAGATGATAAAGAATTTCAAGCGATTGTATCGAGTTTAAAAGATACCGCTTTACAAATCATTCAAAAGTCACAACACATTCCTACAGAAGCTGGTTTTGCCTTAAATAATATTGAGAGTCAAAACTTTATGGTGAATTTTATTTCATCAAACATGAATGCCAGTGCTTCTGAAAAACAACGCATGTTGGAAGTTCCTAGCTTAAAAGATAGAGCCACGATGGTTTTAGCTCATTTAAGCAAAGACTTGCAAATGTTGGAGTTGAAAAATCAAATTCAAAATAAAGTAAAAGTAGATATTGACAAACAACAACGTGATTACTTTTTACATCAACAAATAAAAACCATTCAAGAAGAGTTAGGTGAAAAAAGTCACGAACAAGATATTGAAGAGTTAAGAGAAAGAGCAAAAACTAAAAAATGGAATAAAGAAATTGCTGATACCTTTGAAAAACAAATAGGCAAATTATCTCGCATGAACCCTAACTCGCCTGAGTTTGGAATTCAAACCAATTATTTAGAATTATTATTAGACCTGCCTTGGGGCGAATACACTCAAGATAACTTTGATTTAAAACATGCCGAAGCTATTTTAAACGAAGATCACTTTGGTTTAGAAAAAGTGAAGGAACGTATTTTAGAACACTTGGCTGTATTAAAATTAAAAGGCGATTTAAAAGCACCTATTCTTTGTTTATATGGACCTCCAGGAGTTGGTAAAACATCTTTAGGGAAAAGTATTGCTAAAGCCTTAGGGCGTAAATACATTCGTATGAGCTTAGGTGGATTAAAAGATGAAAGCGAAATTCGTGGTCATCGTAAAACATACATTGGTGCTATGCCAGGACGTATTTTACAAAATCTAAAAAAGGTACAATCGTCTAATCCCGTTTTTATTTTAGATGAGATTGATAAAGTTGGTAGCGATTATCATGGCGACCCATCCTCTGCTCTATTAGAGGTTTTAGATCCTGAACAAAATTCAACTTTTTATGATAATTTCTTAGAAGCAGATTACGATTTAAGTAAAGTCATGTTTATTGCAACCTGCAATAATTTGTCGACTATACAGCCTGCTCTGCGTGACCGTATGGAAATTATTGATGTGAGTGGTTATACCGTTGAAGAAAAAATTGAAATTGCCAAACAACATTTGTTACCTAAACAAGTGGAAGAAAACGGTCTTAAAAAATCTCAATTAAAATTAACAGACAAACAGCTAGAATTTATCATCGAAAATTATACAGCCGAAAGTGGTGTGCGAAATTTAGAAAAACGTATTTCTAAAATTGCACGTTATGTTGCTGTACATGTTGTGAAAGATGAAACTTTACCAAAAATAAACGAAGAATCAATTGCTAAAATACTTGGCCCTTCCCACGAAAAGGCAAAATATCAAGGTAATGATGTGCCAGGTGTTGTAACAGGTTTAGCGTGGACTCAAGTTGGTGGCGATATCTTATTTATCGAAACCTCTTTATCAAAAGGTAAAGGAGCTAAACTAGCTTTGACAGGTAACTTAGGAGATGTGATGAAAGAAAGTGCGACCTTAGCATTAGAATTCATTAAAGCACATAATGAAGAATTAAATATTGATTCTGAATTATTTGAAAATTACAATATCCATATTCATGTGCCAGAGGGTGCAACCCCAAAAGATGGACCAAGTGCTGGAATAGCGATGCTTACGTCTTTAACATCTGCTTTAACTAAACGCAAGGTAAAAAAACATTTAGCGATGACTGGCGAAATTACATTAAGAGGGAAAGTATTACCTGTTGGTGGTATTAAAGAAAAAATACTGGCAGCTAAACGTGCTGGTATTAAAGAAATCATCTTATGTGCTGATAATAAAAAGGATGTTGATGATATTAAGTCTGATTACTTAAAAGGATTAACATTTAAATATGTTACTCAAATGACTGAAGTGCTACAACTAGCATTATTAAAATAAATAAAAAAACCTCCAATTAAATTGGAGGTTTTTTTATGAAAAAATCAAATTATATTAAACAAACAAACCATAGCATTAAATATATATTTCGACTTTTTTCTCTTCTAACATTTTCTTTAAATTAATTAAAGCGTAACGCATTCTACCTAAAGATGTATTGATAGATACATTCGTGATTTCAGAAATTTCTTTAAAGCTCATATCGTAATAGGTTCTCATAATAACCACTTCCTTTTGATCTTGTGGTAAATCATTTACAATAGAACGAATGGTTTGCTTAAACATTCTAGTTTCTTCGTTGTCTTTTGATGTGGTTGATTCTTCAGGTATAATATCAAAAATACTAGTTTCTTCACCTTCATCATTAGTTACCGAAGAGATAGAAGGCATTTTTTTAACTTTTCTAAAATGATCGATGATTAAATTTTTAGCAATACGTAAAATCCAAGGTAAAAATTTACCTTCTTCATTATACTGTTGCTTTTTTAATGTTTGAATAACTTTAAAGAATGTTTCTTGAAACACATCTTCAGTTAACGCTTTATTACGCGTAATTAAATAGATGTACGAAAAAATTCGACGTTTATGACGCTTAACAAGAACTGAAAGAGATTCTTCATTACCATTCATATAGAGCTTAACAAGCTCATTATCAGAAAGAAGTTGCATAGACATAGGACTACAATTAAATTATTGGTTCAATAAAAATTTAAGTAGAAGTCTATGCGATGGTAATTACGTTTTTGGGTTAATAATACTCGAATTTAAGATTTTTTCACAAAATCAAAAGTTAATTTGAGCGAAACTAGGTTTTCAGTTATTAAAAGAATGATCCTAGCACGTGAAGTAATTTATCCACTTGACTATGCCATAATAATCTAGCTGATACTTCATCCGCCTTATCTGAGGCAAAGTCTGTGATAATCAATGAAATATCATTAGTTAATTCATCTTTTTGTATTCTAAATTCAAAATAACTTCCGTCATTTTTATCTAGCCATTGGTATCTAATTAATTGAGGAGGTACTTCTTTCACTAACTTAGCTTGTTGAATTTGTCCATCCCAATCAAAAGTAAAAACCCCATCTCTGATATTTACATCATCACAAAACCACTCAGACAATCCACTCTCCGTGCTTACAAACTCAAATACCATGTCTTCTGAAGCTCTAATTACAAATTCCATTTCAAACTTACCAGCAGGCTCTTTAATGTGTTTTGTTGGAGCTGTGTAATCTGGAGTTCTAAAAGTTGTAGGAGCAACAATTTGTTTCTTAACTGGAGCTGGTTTTTCTTTTTTAACTTTAACTGGTTTTTCAGGTTTAACCACAGGTGCTTTTACTACAACTGGTTTTTCAACTTTTACTGGTTTAATTGGTGCCACCTTTTTTGCAGGCTTAGCTACCTTTTTAGGGGCAACCTTTTTTGCAATTACTTTTTTCTTAGCAACCACTTTCTTTGTAAGCTTTACAACCTTTTTAGGAGCGGTCTTTTTAACTATTTTTTTCACAGCAACCTTTTTTGCAACTGCTTTTTTAACTGCTTTCTTTGCTACTAATTTTTTAACAGGCTTTTTTGCAACCACTTTCTTAATAGCTACTTTTTTAGTAACACTAGGGCGTGATGCCGACTTTTTAACTGGCTTTGATTTAACTGCTGTTTTCACAATTTTTTTCTTAGCAACAGGCTTTTTAGCAGCTACTTTTTTTGGAGCAACTTTTTTAGTCACGCTAGGGCGTGATGCTTTTTTATTTTTTGACGAAGCCTTAGTTTTTGTCGACATAACCTATTTATTTTTCCGGCAATTTATAAAATAAAAAGGTTAACTAAAAACTTATTATCAACTTTTTTTAAATATTTTCTAAATCCACTCTCTTTTTTAGGGTAAATCAAGTAAAAAATTACCTTTGCGACATGCAAAATGTAATCACTCTTTTACCAGAAAGTGTAGCTAATCAAATAGCTGCTGGCGAGGTCGTTCAACGACCAGCCTCTATTGTAAAAGAATTGCTTGAAAATGCCATTGATGCCAAAGCCACATTTATTAAATTAATTGTTAAGGATGCTGGTAAAACCCTAGTTCAGGTGATTGATAATGGCATGGGAATGAACCCCGTTGATGCCCGAATGGCTTTTGAACGCCATGCCACTTCTAAAATTAAAAAAGCAGAAGATTTATTTCAATTACATACCAAAGGATTTAGAGGAGAAGCCCTTGCTAGTATTGCAGCTGTAGCTCAAGTGGAGTTAAAAACCAAACGCGAAGAAGACATTGTAGGTCAATTAATTGAAATAGAAGGTAATAAATTTATGCGTCAGGAGGAGTGTCAGGCACCAACAGGTTCTTCTTTTAGTGTAAAAAATCTATTTTTTAATATTCCAGCACGTCGTAACTTTTTAAAAGACGATAGCGTTGAATTAAAACATATCATAGATGAGTTTGAACGTGTATGTTTGCCTCATGCTAATATTCATTTTCAATTATACAGTAACGGTAACGAAATTTATAATTTACCTCCTGCAACCTTAATTGAACGTATCTCAGGATTATTTAGTAAAAATTTACAAGGTAAATTAGTTCAAATTAACGAAGATACAGATGTTGTAAAAATATCTGGATACGTAGGAAAACCTGAAAACGCAAAAAAACGCCGAGGTGATCAGTACTTTTTTGTAAACGATCGTTTTATTAAAAGTCCTTATTTGCATCATGCTATTGCAGAAGCTTACAGAGAATTAATAGCCAACGATGCGCATCCTGCCTACTATTTATTTTTAGAAGTTAATCCTGAGTTCATTGATATCAACATTCATCCTACCAAAACAGAAATTAAATTTCAGGACGAAAAAATTATTTATGCTTTATTACATAGTGCCGTTAAGCGTGCTTTAGGGAAAGCAAACCTTGCTCCTAGTCTTGATTTTAATAGCGAAATGAGTTTTGATATTGATTACACTAAATCAGTTTCGGCACCTACAGTTACAGTAAATCCTGATTATAATCCATTTTCAACAAGTACTTCTAAATCTTCGTCTGGAGGAGGCTCTTCGTATAAACAACCGTTTGAAAATGATTTACAAAAACACAACAAACAGAACTGGGAAAGTTTATACCAAAATTACTCTAACACAGATTATAAAGGCGAAAATGAAAATCTACAAATAGAAAAACAAGCCGAACAAACTCAAATAGACCACGATATTTTTTCAACTAAAGGTTTTCAGTTATACAATAAGTATATCATTTCTGCTCACGAAAATGGCTTGTTAGTTATCGACCAACAACGAGCACATGAGCGTATTTTATACGAACACTATATTGCTACAAAAGATAAAAATGTAGCCTCATCTTCACAACAAGTTTTATTTCCTATTACTATTGAGTTAACACCTAACGATTATGTGTTATTAGAAAGCTTAATGCCTCATTTTAAATTACTAGGTTTTGAAATTGAACCCTTTGGTAAAAACACAGTAGTAGTTCAAGGTACACCAGCAGAATTAGGAGAATTTAACACTCAAGAAATGGTAGAAGGTATCTTAGAAACCTATAAATTAAATACCTTTGATGTGAAAATTGACCCATTTGAAAACATGTGTAAGAGTATGGCAAAAAGTGCGGGTATTAAATATGGTAAAACATTAGATGAACAAGAAATAGCATTAATGCTGGAACATTTATTTAATTGCGAAAACCCAATGTATAGCCCAAATGGAAAACCTGTGATTATGGAAATGAGTAAATTGGAATTAGATTCTTTTTTTAAGAAATAGTTAATGACATTATGAGTTTTCAAGAATTTAAACCAAGACAATTTCAGCAAATACCAATGGTGGTTAAAAATATTTTAATCATTAATCTGGTCTTGTTTGCCTCTAAATTTTTCTTGGCTGGAAAGATTGACTTGGATCGTTATTTAGATTTATTTCCTATAGGTACCGAATACTTTAAACCACATCAATTTATTACCTACATGTTTATGCATGCCGACTTCTCACATATTTTTTTAAATATGTTAGCCGTTTACATGTTTGGTTCAATCTTAGAAAACATTTGGGGTTCGAAACGTTTTTTAAATTTTTACCTTTTATGTGGTTTGGGTGCTGCAGCTTTACAATTAGCGATTAGCGCCTTTCATAACGAGTATACTATTTTATTAGGAGCTTCTGGCTCTGTGTTTGGTTTATTGGTGGCTTTTGCCATGATGTTTCCAAATACTGAATTACAATTGTATTTTGTTATACCTGTAAAGGCAAAGTTTTTAGTTATTGGATATGCTTTGTTTGAATTATATAATGGCTTTTTTGCCCATGATAATGTAGCTCATTTTGCTCATTTAGGTGGTTTAGCAGTTGGCATTATTATTATGTTAATTTGGAAGCGTAATAAAAATTTCTTTTTTTAATATTTCTATGTCTTTTATCCAAAATATCAAACACGAACTACAAAGACATAGCAAGCTTACTGTTTTATTAATCGTAAATATTTCTATTTTCTTTATCATTAATATCAGTACTGGTATTTTTCAGTCGGACTTTATTACTTTAAACATGGCATTGCCATTAAATTTAAATGAGTTTGTATTTAAATTTTGGACCTTATTTACTTATATGTTTTCTCATAAAGATTTAGGTCATGTTTTCTATAACATGTTACTACTTTATTTTTCAGCACAAACTTTTTTAAGTTTTTTGTCCGAAAAGAAAATGGTATATGTATATATTATGAGTGGCTTAATGGGAGGTGTTATTTTATTAATTTTATCTGCTATTTTCCCAAGTACATTTGAGTATTCTATTCTATTTGGGGCATCTGCTGCTGTTTTAGGAATTGTTACTAGCTTAGCTTTATACATCCCTAATCTTCCTATTAGCTTATTTGGCATTATCGAAATGAAGTATAAATATTACGCTTTGTTAATTTTTGCTGTTTCAACTATTATTGATTTTAACATTAATACTGGAGGAAAAATCTCACATTTTGGAGGTGCCTTTTTTGGTTTATTTTTTGGCTATATGCTTAAAAACGGAAAAGATATATCTGAGTTAACATTCTTCAATAGAACAAAATCATCAACTCTTAAAGTGATTCACTCCAACAAAAATGCAAAAGCCCATGAACAAAGCTTAAGCAACCAACAAACCATTGATTCTCTTTTAGATAAAATTTCTAAAAATGGTTACGAAAGCCTTAGTAAATCTGAAAAAGAACTCTTGTTTAAACTTTCTCAGAAAAAATAGGTACGATTATTGAAAATATTTTTATAAATTGTAACCAATTATGGTTAAGTATTTTCTGGCAATAAGTTGTTTTTCGTTTTCATTAGCGGTTGCTCAACCAGGCAAAGCTAAGTACGATATTGCAGATGCAGACGAGCATTACAATCATCATAATTTTTTAATGGCCCTTCCCATTTATAAAGAACTATTAAAAGGAGATAAAAACAACGCAATCATTCAATACAAAATTGCCGAATGTTATTTAAACACTCACATCAATAAAGCTGAGGCGATTAAATATTTAGAGTTTTGTGTTAAAGAGCCAAAAGTAGAGTCCAATGTTTGGTTAAAATTAGGCGAAGCTTATAGATTAGCTAATAAAATAGACGATGCGATTAAAGCTTTCGAAAAATATAAAGAACTTGAACCTAAAAAGAAAAAAATAGCTGATAGAGAAATTGAAATTTGTAATAACGCAAAAGCACTAATGCTTAATCCCGTTAATGTTTCTTTCACTAACTTAGGAAAAGAAATTAATTCAGAATTTGCTGATTATTATCCTTGGATTACTCAAGATGAAAGTTTTTTAGCTTTCACCACTCGACGTAAAGGTCAAACCGCTGGAAGAGTTGAGGTAGATGGATATTATGCATCTGATATTTACACATCAAGAGTAGAAGCAGGAAAATGGATTAAAGCGGAAAACCCAGGTCCTAAAATAAACTCCTCTTTGGATGAACAAGTGGTTGGTGTAAAAGCTGATGGTTCTGAAATGCTTGTTTACATTGATCATATTGATAAGTATGGAGATATTTATCATTCTATAAAAAAGAATGGAGCATGGGTTAAATATCTCCCATTTCCTGAACATATTAATAAAAAGCTAGAGCATTCTGCTTCCATCAGTGCCGACGGAAACACACTATTTTTTGTAAGAGGTGAAGATAAAGATGCCCAAACTGATATTTATATCTGTAGAAAGTTACCAAATGGAAACTGGAGCGAACCTTTTAAAATGGGTCCTGAAGTTAATACAGAATATCATGAAGACTTTCCTTATCTATCAACAGATGGAGTGACCTTATATTTTTCATCAGAAGGTCACAATACCATGGGAGGTTTTGATTTATTTAAAAGCGTTTGGAATCCAGAAGAAAATACATGGACTAAAGCAGAAAATTTAGGCTACCCTGTTAATACAACTGATGAAGACAGAAGTATCAGTTTAACTCCTGATAATAGAGTTGGTTATATTAGTGCATTAAGACCAGGAGGGCAAGGAGATTTAGATATTTATCGAGTAAAATTTAATGATGTTGATCAGAAATTAACCTTGTATTTAGGAAATATTGCTTTAGGAGATTCTTTAAATCAACCCAAGGAATACATTGCCAATATATTAGCAGTAAATACAGTGAGTAACGAAGAGTTTAGTTTTGTACCTAATCCAACTAATGGAAAATTCGTCATGGCATTACCTGCTGGAACATATGATATTACTATTATATCTGATGGCTATGCGGAGTTTAAAGATAAACTAACCGTATCTGATTTAGGGTTACCCATTGCCGAAGAAAAGAAAAACTATAAACTTGCTAAGCGCTAATGCATAAGTTTATTTATATCCTAATCATTTTCTTTTTTGCAAAAACACCTTATGTTATTGCTCAATCTTACCAAATAGGAATTTTGAAATATAGCGGAGGTGGCGATTGGTATGCCAACCTAGAAACATCTGTTCCTAATTTAATTAAATACTGTAACACTAACATTAAAACAAACATCAATCCTGAACAAGCTGTTGTTGAAGTAGGAAGTGCAGAAATTTTCAACTATCCTTTTATTCACATGACAGGGCATGGGAATGTGGTATTTTCAAATCAAGAAGCCGAAAATTTAAGAAAGTATTTAGCAGGTGGTGGTTTTCTTCACGTTTCTGATAATTATGGGATGGATAAATTTATTAGAACCGAATTAAAAAAAGTGTTTCCTGAATTAGAGTTAGTGGAACTTCCTTACTCTCATCCTATTTATCATCAAGCCTATAATTTTGATAAAGGCTTACCAAAAGTACATGAACATGATAATAAAGCTCCTCAAGGCTTTGGTTTGATTTACAAAGGTCGTTTAGTATGCTTTTATGATTTTGAATGTGACTTAGGTGATGGTTGGGAAAGTTATGATATTCATAAAGATAGCCAAGAAGCTAGAGAAAAAGCCTTAAAAATGGGCGCTAATATCATTAGTTACGTGTTTTTAAACTCACAGAAATAGTGGTTTTTGCCAGTTCGAGCGCCTGCCTTATCGGCAGATAGATAGTCGAGAACTTGATATTATTTGAAACAAAATTATTTTATTAATATCATGTCAATAAAAAAGCCATACGCTAAATAACGGATGGCTTTCTATTTTATATTAAGTAAAGCACTATAAATGCATACTGTCTTTTTTAGCTAAAAGTACCTCTTCTGTTTCTACATGATCATCATCTTTCACGCAGCAATCAACAGGGCAAACAGCTGCACACTGTGGCTCGTCGTGAAAACCAGCACATTCTGTACATTTATCTGTTGCTATGTAATACACATCCATACTGTAAGGCGTTTGAGGCGCATTAGCATCCGCCTTTATTCCTGTGTTATGTCCTGTAAACTCTCCTTTTACTTTTGTTCCATCAGCAAAGCGCCATTCTGCTCCACCTTCATATATCGCATTATTTGGACACTCTGGTTCACAAGCTCCACAATTAATACATTCATCTGTAATTTTAATAGCCATTTTTTCGTTAGTTTTGTGTTCTTAAATTTAAGACTGCAAATATAAGATTAATTTTTATGACCTTAAAACAACGAGAACAAGCTTTTGTTCAATTAGGACTGTTTATAAATCGACATTTTTCAAATCAATGGCTTCCAAAAGAAGAACGTTTTCATAACGATTTACTAAAATTAACCTCTATTGCCTTTTCTTATAACGGATGGTTTACTCCCGAAAATGTTGCCCAAGCGCTAAAAGGCTTGGCATTCATGCTAGAAGAAAAAAGTGTAGCCGAATTTTCTAAAAATATTTCTGAACCTAAAGACCCTAAAATAGTAGCCGTTATTATGGCTGGTAATATTCCTGCAGTTGGCTTTCATGATATGTTATGCGTGTTATTAAGTGGACATAATATCTTAATTAAGGTATCGAGCGATGACCCTGCTTTTATTCCTTTTTTAGCTGGCATGTTAATTTATTTTGAGAAAGACTTTGCTCCAAGAATTAATTTCTCTGAAGGCAAAATGATAAATTTTAATGCTGTTATAGCTACAGGTAGTGATAATACAGCCAAACATTTTGAATTTTACTTTGGTAAATACCCAAACATCATTCGTAAAAACAGAAGTTCAATCGCTGTATTAAACGGAAAAGAAACTAAAGAAGAATTAACCCGTTTAGGAAAAGACATTTTTGATTATTACGGTTTAGGTTGCCGAAATGTGAGTAAAATATACGTGCCAGAAGGCTATAAATTTGACGGACTATTTGAAGCCGTTTACGATTTTAAATATGTATTGGATAACAAAAAGTATAATAATAACTACGAGTATAACCGTGCCATCTATTTATTAGACTTGATTCCATTTTTGGACAATAACTTTTTAATGATTAAAGAAAGTTCTGATTTACATGCCCCTACTTCGGTACTTTTTTACGAAAATTACACTAATCAAGAGTCACTTGTTGAAAAGATAAATCCTTTACTGCCAAATTTGCAATGTATTGTGAGTAATTTTGAAATAAAGGGATTAAAAACGATTGCTTTAGGCTGCACTCAAGAACCAAGTATTTTTGATTTTGCAGATAATGTAAATACGTTAGATTTCTTAAACACAATTTAAAATTGTAAATTTATTTAGTGAATCAATTTAAACGCATATTTATTGTTATTGGCCTTTTGGTTTTTATTAATCAAACAAAGGCACAAACAATTCCAACGTTTGATACAAATGATTCTATTTCCAATATTCTTTTGCCAAATGTTTTTACTCCTAATTTCGATAGCATCAACGATGTGTTTAAACCCATTTTAGATGAAATAATAGAAATGGACTTTAGCATTTTTAATCGTTACGGAAATTTAGTATTTGAAACATCTCGTGTTAATGGCTTTTGGGACGGAAGAACCACAAGCGGAGAACCTTGTAAAGATGGAGTTTACTTTTGTGTTTTAAATGCCACAGGCATTGATGGTAAAAAATACAAAGAGAAAACCTTTGTTCAAATATTTACTAATGGATTCTACAACAAGTAAAAATATTTTATCCGTTAATAAAATAGCGTTTAATTATCCTAATTCTACCCAATTTAAAGGCATCAGTAACGTTTCTTTAACAGCTGAACCTGGTAAAATTTTAGCCATTATTGGAAAAAGCGGAAGCGGAAAAACCACTTTACTAAAATGTATTTATGGTTTAGAAGATTTACATGAAGGGCAAATTACGATTGGTAATAAATTAGTTTTAGGCCCTGCTTATAACTTAATTCCTGGTCATGCAGATATGCGTTTTGTGAGCCAAGATTTTTATGTTTTAGATAATCATACGGTTGAAGAAAACATCAAAGATAAGTTGATGGGTTATACAGATGAGTATAAACAAAAACGCGCCAATCAATTATTGCGATTATTAGATTTAACGCCTTATAAAAGTTTAAAGGCAGTTACCTTATCTTCTGGACAAAAACAAAGAGTAGCAATTGCACGTTCATTAGCCGAGTTTCCTAAAGTATTATTATTGGATGAGCCTTTTAGTAATTTAGATTTACCATTACGAGATAAAATTTTCACCTACATACGCCAACAAATTAAAAAAGAAAATGCGGCGGTTATTTTAGTGACTCATCAACCCGAAGAAGCTTTGCGATATGCGGATGAAACCGCGGTAATGGAAAATGGCAAGTTAATACAGCATGACGAAACGTTTAAAGTTTATTATCAGCCAAAAACAAAAAACGTAGCTGCGTTAATGGGACGTTATTTTATATTAGATCAAGAAGATTTAATTTCAAGTAAAGTGAAGTTATCCAAAAATCAAACTTATATTCGCCCAAACCAATTACAAGTTGTTGATACTAAAGCGCAAGCTCATATACAAGTAACAGTGACTAATGTGTTTTTTAATGGTTATGGCTACGAGTATTTTGCCGAAACCAAACAAGGCAACTCTGTTTACTTTTATGCCAAAGACAATACCATACAAATAGACAATGCTGTGTATTTGAAAGTGAAATGGTATTAAACTATATTAACTTTTAGGTTTGGAATAAATGAATTACATTTAAGGTAATTAATTGCCATGTCATATTCTAAAAAAATACATATCCACTCCGATTTAGACAAGGCTGCTGAAGCTCAAGCGGAGTATATAATTAACCAAGATCCAGTGGATAGAATTAGAGAAACGGTTCAATTAATTTTAAGAATTTATTCTACGAAAGAGAAAAAACCAAGAATTAATAAGATTTATTTTGATAAGGAATGAATATTTTCACCGAGAGCCACCAAGAATTATTAAAATCATTGATTAAACATCAAGTTAATTTTTTATTAATTGGTGGTTATGCTGTTATTTACTATGGATACAAAAGAACAACAGGTGACATGGATTTATGGTTTGAACCATCTAACGAAAATAAATTAAAGTTGATTCCTGTATTAGAAGAATTTGAATTTGATAAAGATGGAATTAAACACATTTCTCTATTAGATTTCACAAAACATCTCGCTTTTCATTTTTGGGAAGAACCTGAACGAGTTGATTGCTTAACAAGGATTAGCAATGTTGATTTTGATGAAGCCTTTAAACAAAAAACTATCGCTGATATTGAAGGAATCCCTATTCCTATTATTCAATATAAACATCTAATCATGTCTAAAATGACGACAAATAGATTAAAAGATAAGGCTGACATAGAAGAACTACAGAAGATTGAAAATGCAAAAAAGAATAAAAATAAATAATACTGTTTGTTGAAAATAAAGTGTATTAAGTTCTACTATCATCCCTTAATCACCCTATCCTTAATCTTAACAGCTGGATTACCTTGGTAAATGCTCCAAGGCTCTAAGCGTGCAGTGGCAACACTATTCACTGTTAATACAGCATGGCTTCCTACTTTTACTCCTGGACAAACTACACATTGTGCACCAATCCAAGCGCCTTCTTCAATCGTAATATTTCCTACTATTAAATCAAAGGCTACTTTTTTGTAGTGATGATTACCGCATAACAACATCGCACCTTGAGACACACAAGAATTATCGTGTAATACTACTAAACCTAAATTATCAATCCATACACGCTCACCAATCCAAACGTTATTACCGATGCGTAAACGCCAAGGATATTTAATATTGACGAAGGGTTTAATCACCACTCCTTTACCAATTTTTGCGCCAAATAAGCGTAATAAAAATCGTTTAAACGACATGATGGGAAAAGCTGAATTAAAAAATACAGCATTTAATATATACCAAGATATACGTTTAACTGAACTGCCACCTTTTTTATACCAGTCGTTATTAAACTTTGATAAATCTGTTTTTAATCTTACTTCCATTAATGTAGTGTATCGCAATGACAATTTTGGTAACTACCTAATAATTTAATATCGTCAACAAATGAAACCGTGTCTTTGTCTTCAATCATAAATTCATAACGAGCATCTTTAGCATCCTTTGCTTGTAAATAATAAGTACCGTAAGGTTTTTTATGAACGTCACTTAAATCATAATTAACCTGATAGTTACGCATGTTCACCTGAAAACCTTTATCAATCATCACTAAACATTTTAATTTACAAGCGGCTTTATTTCCTAATTCTAAATGTTGATGTTGTAATTCCAACATTTTTAATTCATTAGGACTTGTACATCCAGTTTTATTGATAATAAATAATAAAATAATACAACCAGGAATAAACCCGATTAAAAAAAGACGAAGACGTTGTTTGAAGTTCATATGCTTGATTAGTCAATAAGACAATGAGTCTATGTGACAATTATTTTTTCAGTTATTATATTTTTTTCATTAACTAATTGACTCATTATCAAATTGTCAAATTAATTACATTGCTGCCATTAACAAATTAATATCCTTGTGAGGTAAGTTAAATGCCTCTCCTAAATACTGGTTAGTTAATATTCCATTATAGATATAAACGCCATGTCTCACTCCTGCATCTTTTCTTACCAATCCATCAAAACCACCTTCATCTCCCATGTTCATTAAAATTTGTTGGAAGATATTACTGAAGGCATAAGATGCAGTTCGCGCAACACGAGATGGAATATTAGGCACACAGTAATGAATAACACCATGCTTACGAAATACAGGTTTAGTATGGTTAGTCACCGATGATGTTTCAAACACTCCTCCTTGATCAATACTTACATCAATAATTACAGAACCTGTTTTCATTTCAGAAACCATATTTTCGGAAACGATACAAGGTGTTCTTCCTTTTGACGCACGCAATGCACCAATAGCTACATCAGCTGTTTTTAAATGTTTTTCTAATACTTTAGGAACAATAACAGATGTAAAAATACGAGTACCTAATTGGCTTTGTAAACGACGTAAACGAGAGGTTGAATTATCAAATACTTTTACGGTTGCACCCAATCCTAAAGCCGCTCTAGCAGCAAATTCGCCAACCGTTCCTGCGCCAATAATAACAACTTCAGTAGGAGAAATACCACTAATACCACCTAAGATTGACCCTACTCCATTATTAGCATTACTCAATAATTCGGCAGCTACCAATATTGAAGTACCTCCTGCAATTTCTCCCATCGCACGGATAACAGGAAAAATACCTGCATCATCTGTTATTAAATCAAAAGCGACACAATTTAATTTTTTGGCTACTAATTTTTTTAAGAAATCCTCTGGTTGAACAGTTAATTGAAGGGCCGAAAACAAAGTTTGTTTCGCTTTCATGCTTTCAATTTCTTCTAAAGTAGGAGGCGCAATTTTTAAAATAATATCTGCTTTATAAACTTGATCAGCAGAATAAACTATCTCTGCTCCTGCTTCACTATAATCCGTATCTTCAAAATGAGCTGCAGAACCTGCCCCCGCTTCCACAACAATTTTATGACCATTGTTTACTAATAAAGCAACGGCATCAGGAACCAAAGGAACACGATTTTCTTGAAATGCCATTTCTTTTGGAATTCCAATATATAATTTACCTTTTTTACGAGCTACTTCAAGCATTTCTTCTTGAGGAGCGTAGCCACCTTTGGTTAATGAAAATAAAACATCTTTGGTCATTACCATATCTAAAATTTTTATGTATTAAAAATTACTACCGTGATATCTTGGAGCATTACAATCATCTAATGCTTTTCTTGGTCTGTAAATAATTCCAACTCTTAATTCCCACATTCGTTGATTAAACGCTACTGATTGTACTACCATTTTTATAGCATCCGGATTATAATGAAGTTCTGTAAACAAATGCCATTTGCTATATGACGCAAATTCAAAACCAACACCCACATCAGGCGTGATATTAATTTTTGGAACCGCGCCTGCAACGGCTCCATACGCTCCAATAGATCTTGATAAATTATATTCTAGTCTTGCTCCTAACATTAAGTAAGGAATTCCTCTATAACCTTCGTTACCAAATATTTTAGCGAAATTATTCCATTGAATATTTTGAAAGGTATTTGGTGTAGCAGGTCCTCTATCTCCTGTCATTGGCGCTCCCATTGGGCGCTCAATACCACCTTTTGTACAATACTCTAGTTCTGTTTGCCAACGGATATGCTCGTATTTTAAAAATTCGCCCAATAATCCTACACTAAAAGAAATGAACTCTGCCGAACGATGAGACGGAGCTGGATAAACATGTGTAAAGAAATCTGGATCTTTAGGATTTAAGTTAGTATACTTATGACTAGTTGTGGTTGCACCAACAAATAATCCTACTCCTCTAAAAAACTGCGCATTCATTTGAACTGTCAAATGAAATAAAGCAAAACAGATGATGATTTTTTTTATCATAGCTTAAGCACTTATGGTTTCCATTGCTGGGTTTACTTTTTTAACTAAACCTTGTAATACTTTACCAGGTCCTACTTCTGTAAAATGAGTTGCTCCATCAGCAATCATTTGAGCAACTGTTTGAGTCCATTTTACAGGAGCTGTTAATTGAATATTTAAGTTCTTTTTAATCTCCTCAGGATTAGAAACAGCTGAAGCTGTCACATTTTGGTAAACAGGACAAATTGGTTGATTAAATGTTGTGGCATTAATGGCAGCCTCTAACTCTACACGAGCTGGTTCCATTAAAGGCGAGTGAAATGCACCACCTACAGGCAATACCAAAGCACGTTTTGCTCCAGCGGCTTTCATTTTTTCGCAAGCAATATTAATTCCTTCTATAGAACCAGATATTACTAACTGACCAGGGCAATTATAATTAGCCGCAACCACAACATGGCCACTAGCTGTAATTTCTTTGCAAATAGTTTCAATCACATCATCTGCTAAATTTAATACAGCAGCCATCGTTGATGGATTAATTTCACAAGCTTTTTGCATGGCTAAAGCACGCTTAGAAACTAATGTTAAAGCACTCTCAAAACTTAATGTTTTATTGGCTACTAAAGCCGAAAACTCTCCTAAAGAATGTCCTGCAACCATATCTGGTACAAAAGATTCTCCCATCGTTGCCGCCAAAATAACCGAATGCAAGAAGATGGCTGGTTGCGTTACTTTAGTTTGTTTTAACTCTTCATCAGAACCTGTAAACATTGTATCAGTGATATTAAATCCTAAAATATCATTAGCCTGATGAAACATTTTTTTTGCTAAATCTGAGTTATCGTATAACTCTTTTCCCATTCCAGAAAATTGAGAACCTTGACCTGGAAATACAAATGCTTTCTTCATAGTGTTAAAAGTGCGGTTTTGTTAGTTTTTGTTTAAAGTTTAAATATACAAAAAAACAGTCTAAAAAAAGAGAGCTTTTTGCAATTAGTAACTAACGATAAGGTGTTAATTGAATCCTAAATATTACAAATACTAGCATACGCGCAGTATTCGCATTTATCATCATCCTCCGTTTGAGTAAATGGCTCTGAACTAACAATTATTTCTGATATTTTTTGTTTCAAATGATCTTCAAATTCTTGAAGCAAATCAGCTGTAAAATTTAAAATTCCACCACCTTTTACATCTTCTGTAATAAATCTAGGCTGTTCTTCAAACTTTTTAAAAGGAATGATGCAAGGTTGCAATTCTTCTGGCTTAGCAAGATTATTTTTTACAACCAACCAAGCATACATAAACAATTGCAACATTTTGTTATACTGACTATCAGTAAACAAATCTTCAAAATTGGTAAATTTAAATTTATCAGTATCTTTGATAGACGATTTATAATCAATAATTCTAATCTTGTTTCCTAATTTATCAATTCTATCAGCCGAACCCTTTAAATAAATAACCGTATAAATTCCTTTTACAGGAATAGTGACCGAAGCCGTCAAACTGCGCTCCAAATCTATTAAGCTTAATAACTCATTTGTTTTATGCGCTTGCTGAATTAACCGTAAATCATTTTTGAGTAATTTACTCACGTATTCATACAAGACTTTACGTTGCAAGAAGTTTTTACCAAACTGGCTTTCGCGTTGACTAAAGTAATTTTGAAAAATCAGATTTACACATTCTTCTTTTTTTGCCAAACACTCCGTAATGTTCTCTTCTTTTAAAACCCTTCCTATAAAAGGCTTATAAAGCATTTCGAGTGATTCATGTAAAATAGACCCTTGTGTATTTGCTTCTGCACTTTCCTCTACATCATCCGTTTCTTTAATACCTGCTCCATATCTAAAAAAGAAACGTAAACCACAGTCTTTATAGGTAATTAAAGCCGAAGGACTCAATCCTCCATATTGATTATCTGATGTTAGTTTATAGATTATTGGCGCTAAATTTAAATCTGTTTTAGAGATTGAAATATGATTTTTTAAACTAGCTGGCAATGTATCTCCACTTAGCATTTTCTCAGTAATCACATGCGATGAATTATATTTTTGTAATTCAAATTGTAACTGAGTAATAAATCGACTTTTTTCGCCCGAACCTAAAACACTATGTTCTGTATTATAAGTTATTAAAACATTAGATGCTCTTTGTAAAATACGATAAAAGTGGTAAGCATAAATCGCATCCTTATCGCCATACAATGGCATGCCATGATATCGCTTTAAATCATTAGGAATAAACGAATTAGCCGATTTACCTGAAGGTAAAACTCCTTCATTTACTCCCAATAAAATAATGTTTTCAAAATCCAAAGTACGGGTTTCTAACACCCCCATAATTTGTAACCCTTGCAATGGTTCGCCAATAAAAGGAACAGAGGCTGAACCAATAATTTGCTTATACAAACTTTTCAGAGTTAATAAAGAATCTAAATAATGATGTGTTTCAACTAAAGACTGTAAGCGATTGAAATATTTTGTAAAAACATGCAAGTATTCCTTTTCTGTAGAAGATAATTGCAAGTCTTCATTTTCAGAAACATTAAACACATTTATAATGTGCGACATAGAGGCTATGCCTTGCGCTGAATTAGTCCATGTGTTAAATAAATTATCAATGTATTGGTAATTGTCTTCGAACAATTCGGCTAATACTTTAGCATTTAACCACACATAATTTTTATCAATGACCTTTTGAATAATTGACTGTAAAGGAACACTAGGATTAAATGATTTATAATACTTTTTAAATAGAGAGTTTTGTAAAATCTTAAATATATCCGCAAAATAATAACTACTAGAAGCACTTGCCTTTTGAGTAGACTGATGAAGACTAATTAAATTATCAATCAAATCGTAAATTGGAGACAATCGCAATGGATATTCCATGGTTATATTTACATGCTGTATTTCCTTTGGCAATTGATTTAATATAGGAAACAACAAACTTTCGTCCGCTAAAACAACAGCGGTTTTATGTAATGATTTTCCTTGTTTAATCCATTCATGTAATTGATGAGAAACCACTTGTGCTTGTCCCATTTGTTTTGGAACAGCCACAATATCAATATGTTTAGGTATTTCGTTAAAGTAATCTCCAATATTATTTTTAGTATCTAACCAAGTATTACTAAAGTTTTTACGAAGAAATAATCCCGCTTCATAGCTTTCGTTTTGCACATAATATTTATCTGCATCATAAATAAGAGTGGCTTTTTTCTCTTTTACTAAATCCGAAAAAATAAGTGTTTCTGCTTTATTTAAAGCATTAAAACCGCAAATTAAAATTTTAGAAAATTGATTAATGTAATCGGAGTTTTTATAATTTTCAACAGCCTTACGATACATCAAACCTTGATAGGCTTGTTTTTTTTGGAGTAGTACTTTTGCAAATTCATGATAAATGCTTCCCATTTGATGCATGAAATTCACATAATCTTGCTGAGTAGGTGTTAAGCTCTCGGCACTTAAACTCCAATTTTCAATTTCTTTAATCTCCTTTAAATTTTGATATAAAGAGTTGGTATCCACTAAATACCGATCAGCCTCATTAAAATCCTGAAGCATTAAAGTTCCCCATTTGGCAAAGGCTTCAAAGGGTTCGGCTTTTTCTTTTAAAACACTAGTGTAAACCGTATATAAATCACAAATCAAATCAATGCTATCGGCTTGTTGTAAGCCCGATAACTCGGCTACTAATTCTTCGGCGCTAATAATAGTAGGTAACCAAATTGTTTTTTGAAAGGCTTTGGCTAAATGTTGTTTTAAATATAAAGCACCACGTTTATTGGGCAATACAATACACAAATGCTCGGTATCATCAGCATGATGCTCATGAATATATTGAGCTATATATTGTAAAAACGGGGACATATGTTTATTTCAAAATAGTAACATCTAAAAATATACATTTTATTGCATAAAAAAGCATCCACTAAAAAGTGGATGCTTTAATTTTTGAAAATAGTAAAATTAATTTTTAATTAATTTTTTAGTGAATCTATTATTGTTTTCATCTATAATAGATAAATAATATACACCTGTAGCTAAATCTGATAATTTAAATTGTTGTGTTGGATTGTTGTCAACTTTTTGAATAATTATCTTACCTAAAACATCAGTTAAAAGTAATGTATAATTTCTAGAATTGATTTTCCCAATATTCACAATTAATTCGTCACTAAATGGATTAGGCATAATTTGAATACTTTCAGACATTTCATAATATCCATTAATACTTGTAGGTAAAGCATTTACAATATTTGAGCGTGAACTACTATAATTTGTGACAACTTTAGCTGTTGGATTACATGAGCCTGGATTTACAACTTCTATTTGATAATAAACAGTTCCTCCTGGAGGTGTCAAATCGGTATATGAATTATTTGTACTAGCTATAGACGTGAGTAATGTCATATTATTTAATGCAGTGCCTCTGTAAATATTATATGTTCCAAAACTAATTCCTTCATAATGATTCCAGATTAAATTCCAAGCACCTCCTACACCTGCATTAATAGTTAGGTGTATAGTTTTATGATAAAAACTTAATAAACTCTCAATACCACAAGTATCTTTTAACGACAATTTATATCGATATGCTTGAGTAGCTGGTGCTGATGTATTATCCATATACGTACTTAGAACCGAATAACTTTGAGCACCTAATCTATCAAATTGATTTGCAACAACACCCTCTCGATAAACTACAAATGAATCGATAGCTAAGCTTACTGTTTTGTTCCAAACTAATTGATGTTTTCCTGATAAACTATCCATTCCAACTATACATATATCTGGAGAAGGCATAGCAGAGGTATTTGCAGAATAACTAGTTGCTGATTTACAACCATAAGTATTTGAAACTGTAACTGTATAAACTCCTGATTGATTAATAGTTATATTTTGTGTTGATGCTCCGGTACTCCAGCTATAAGTTGAATATCCCGAATTGGTTTGAAGAAATAAAGAACCTCCAGCACATAAATTTAAATTTCCATTTGGTGTAATAGAAGGATTACTAGGGGTTGGATTAAATGAAACATACTTACTTGATGAAATAACCGCACAGTTACCATTATTAACAGAGACAGCATAATTACCAACTCCTAATGCGTAATAAGTTGATGATGTTGCTCCAGAAATATTTACTCCATTAAGCATCCATTGATACGTAAATCCAGCTCCAGTATTAGCCATTAGTTTAACTGAATCGCCAACACAACCACTTAAGCCATTTGGTGCCGTGATAATTGCTGTGGCATTACAATTTACTCCACCCGTTGCAAAAATATATCCAGGGATTTTTAAAGTATCAGCACAGCCTGTTGCGTTACTCACTGCTACCAATGTTACATCATAGTTTCCATTGTATTGATAAATATGAAAAACAGATGGATTATTTGATTGTAACATAGTTCCATCTCCAAAATACCAATAAAAAGTATAGTTTGATGGACTAGGTGTACCATTATTAAATTGCGCTGGACTTGGCAATGTAATTAATTGAGAAGGTGTTACAGAAAAAGTAGTTCCATAATTTGGTTCTGAAGAAGTAACTTTTACACTATCAGTAGCACTACATCCATTAGCTGTAGTCATAGTTACATAATACATGATTGAAGTTGTTGGATTAGCCACCGTAGTTTGTGAAGTATAGCTTGTTAATGCAACTGATGGCGACCAATTATAAGTATATGGCCCTACAAAAGTACCAGTTGGAGCTGCTGTTAAAGTTTTAGTATTTCCGCAAGTAATAGTTGAACTTGCTCCAGCATCTACAGACACATTACCTACGGTAATAGTAATTACATCTTTTGCCGTACATGAATAAGTACTGTTTGTACTTGTTAGAGTATAAGTAGTTGTGACCGTCGGGGTAGCTGAAGTTGTTAAACTATTAACAGAAGCTATTCCCGATGATGGAGACCAAGTGTAGGTAACACCACTACTAGTTCCAACTAATGGAACTGTAGAACCAAAACAGGTTGTATAAGATGGTGGTCCTGCATTAACTGATGGTAAAGGATTTAAATTGACTGATACATTATTTGAGTACTTACAATTGTCAACTGTAGTAATTGTGTAACTGTATAATGTGTTAGCTGTAGGTGTTGCTATTGGAATTGCAGCATTGGTACTTGATAAAGTTGAAGCTGGGGACCAAGTATAACTTGTAACATTAGCACTTACAGTATTGGTTAATGCTACTGTGGAACCTGGGCATGTGTAGATAGGATTGCTAATAAGTGTCATGCTTGGCGCAGGCATAACCGTAACCCTGAAAGCAGCCGTATCTTTACAACCATTATTATTAAACGTTGTTAGTGTATACACAGTTGTAGATGCTGGGTTAAATGAAAAAGGATTCATAGAACCAGCAACAGAAGGCGTAAATGAATAAGTTGTTGCAAAATCATTTGACCCACTAGCATTTAATGTAGATGCAGTAGTGCCAGCGCATCTTGTAATTGCAGATGGTGTAACGGCAGCTACCAATTTCGAATAGATATAGATCCAACTTTGATCGCCATTGTATGCAGGACTTGATGAATTAACTCTAAAATCAGCATAACTGTATGTTCCTCTAGGTAAATAAGCTCCAATAATACCATTTGTATCACTTGCCAACGTTCCTAATGTGATATATGAAGCAAAATCTCCTGTCCCAGTTGTATCTACTTGTAAACTAAAAGTATTTGAGGCATTTAATTTTTTAGATACTTTAAAACTGACATTCACAAATTCACCATCCTTAGTAGATACACATTTCGTGGAATTTAATGTTGGAGAAATAATAGCTGTACAATTAATTTTTTCAAGATGTATATCTGTACTTCCTGTTGAAGTTAAAGAGGCAACACTAAAATTAGCAGCTCCTGTAAATGAACCAAGAACGTATATATTTCCCTGATTATCTAAAGTTAAACGATTACCAAAACTCGCAGTAGTAGTTGTACCACTAATTCTGGCAGATACATCTCCAGTGGGCAAAATTTTCACAACACCAACTCCAGAAGCAGGCATTCCATTAACAGCAGTGTTTCTGTATGCTCCTGCTGGAAAATAACCAGTTAAATAAGCGTTATTATTTGCATCCATTACAACTCCCTTTCCAGTTGAACTCGAAATTTTAGAACGCAGAAAATATTCCATATTAGTACCACTACCAGTTAAAGTCTCAGTAAAATAAGACACATAAGAATCTCCACCAGTTGTGTTTCCTAAAGGTACAGCCATAAATGTTGCACTTTGAGCAGCTGTTCCTGCAATACAAAAACCTCCAGTAGTTGCTGGATTTATGTCTATAGAATTACATTCGTCTGTCGCACCAGTTCCTCCTCCTGAGTAGGCCCAAGTTCTACTTGGTGAACCCTGCCAATTACCAATTTTAGCAATATAAAAATCCTGATTACCGCCAATACTATTTAAGTAATTACTTCCAAAATTAAACGACATTGCTCCTTTATAATTTCCACAAATGTAAACTTCATCAGAAGCAGGACTCGATTGAGTATTTCTACGAACTTTCATATCATTCACCGTCATGTTAGTTGCACTCATTGAATATGGAATATTATAAACCCCTGTAGACATTAAATAACGTTTAATAACGACATCACTTAAGCCTTCTTCCACAGCAACATAAGCATAACCTGTAGTTTGAGATAATTCAACTGCTTTACCCTTTTCATCACCACCATTTAAATTGTTGTTAATATCAGCGGCCCACAAAAAATTACCATTAGCATCATATTTTGCCAAGAAAGCATCTTCTGGACCCATTGGAGTAATAGTATAAACAGTAGGTGAAGTTGTAAAAGTAGTTAAACCTTTAATCCCTCCAGTAATATAAACGTTACCTGAAGCATCATAAGTAATACCATGCCCTTCATCATTAGCCGTACTTCCAATATTTTTTGCCCATAAATAATTCCCATTATGGTCTAATTTTGCAAAAAATACGTCATCACCTCCATTGGAAGTTAATGTAAATGTTCCTAATGTTAAAGTATTAGTAAACATGCCAACAATATAACTGTTTTTAGAAATAGGATCGGTAGCAATATCTTTACCTAATTCAGAACCCGTAGTTCCTGCAGATATTGCCCATTCATATTTTTGTGCTTTTAATAAAAATGAACAAAAAATGATAACGAAGAATAAAAGTTTTTTCATATGCTTTTTTTTAGTAAAAATATCATTTTTATTCATTTAACAAACGAATAGTTCATACAATGTTAAAATCTAAGTTTTACCATTTACACTCGTTATTTTCCGTTTTTGTAGTTGAGTGAAACGGGTGCTTTTTTTAGTTAAATTTACTTCGATTTATACAACATCATGAAGATTATTCTACATACACTCCTTTTTTTGGGAATTTCTCAATTTGCTTCGGCGCAGTCCAGTGTTTGGGATTTGCAACAATGCGTTGATTACGCTCAAAAAAACAACATTAATTTAAAGCAATCCGAAATTTCTACTCGTATTAGTAAAAATAATGCTAACCAAAGTAAAGCTGCTATTTTACCTACCATTAATGCAGGCGCTCAGCATACTTATAACTTTGGTAGAACCATTGATAGATACACCAATACTTTTGCCAATACTCAGGTATTATCACAAAACTTTTATGTATCGTCAAACGTGGTGATTTGGTCGGGATTAGCACAATACAATAATATTAAAGCCAATCAGTATTTATATTTATCAAATACCGAAAGCTATTTACAACAGCGTAATGATTTAGCCTTAAATGTTGCTACAGCTTATATTAACGTAATTTTTAGTGATGAGATTTTTCAAATTGCAAAAGCTCAGTTTAAAATTACTCAAGAACAATTAGAGCGAACTCAAAAATTAGCTGATGCTGGTACTTTAGCAAAAAGCGCCGTATTTGATTTAAAAGCACAATTAGCTAATGAAGAAGTAAACGTCACTAGTTCTGATAATAATTATCAAATAGCGATGTTAACATTAAAGCAATTATTAAACTTAGATACATTAAACAACTTTAGCATTTCTCGCCCTAATGTAGATGTACTCAATAATGAATTAGCTAGTTTATCAGTTCAAAACATTTACGAAACGGCTTTAAAAAATCAACACTCAATTAAAAGTGCTAACTATAGTTTATTAGCTGCCGAAAGAAATTTAGCAGTTGCTAAGGGAAGAGTGAGTCCTACACTTTCTGCTACTGGTAGTTTAGGTACTGGTACTTCTGAATTAGATAAAAATATTGATGCCGTGAATTTTGTTGGATGGGATACAACAGCTGTTACTACTGGTGGCGATTTTGTAATCAGTCCGAGAACAGAAGTAGTGACTTCAAAAAAATCTTTCTCTGATCAGTTTTCGGATAACGTCAACAAGAGTATTGGTTTCACTTTATCTATCCCCATTTTTAATGGCTTACAAAACTACACTGGTGTAAAAAATGCTCAATTAAACGCTTTAAATGCTAAATACTCTCAAGATTTAACCGAACAAAATTTATATAAAACCATTGCACAAGCTTATGCCAATGCCAGGGCTGCTTTAAATAAATACAACGCCACAAAACTTTCGGTTGACGCTTCTGAACAATCTTTTTATTATGCTCAACAAAAATACAACGTTGGTGCCATTAGCACATTTGACTACAACAATGCTAAAACACGTTTACAAAGTGCTCAAAGTAATTTAGTGCAAGCTAAATACGATTATGTATTCAAATTAAAAGTATTAGATTTTTACCAAGGAAAAGAATTAAAGTTTTAAGAAAAAACTCCCGCAGATAGCGCTGATATTCACAGATAATACCTCAAATAAAACTGTGATACTTTGCGAAATCTGCGGGAACCAAAAACAAACATAGCATGAAAAAATTATATTGGATTATCGGAATTTGTATTGCATTACTATTTGTAGTGATTATGTTCAAATTCTTTAAAGGAGAAGAACCTACTGAAGTAACTAGCGAAAAAGCAGCTAAGCGTAATATCATCGAATCCGTTTCGGCAAATGGTAAAATACAACCAGAAACAGAATTAAAAATCACTTCTGATGTATCAGGAGAGATAGTTGAAATGCTAGTGAAAGAAGGTGACCAAGTTAAAAAAGGCCAGTTGCTTTGTCGCATTAAACCAGATATTTATGAAAGCGCTTTAGAGCGAGTTAATGCAACTGTAAACAGTTCAAAAGCTAACGTAAAAACAGCGGCTGCTCAATTAGCACAAGCTCAAGCTAACTTAGCAAACGCAGAAGCATCTTATGCTCGTAACAAAAAACTGTTTGATCAAAACGTTATTTCTCAGCAAGAGATGGATGCCTCTAAAGCTGGTTACGAAGCAGCAAAAGCTAACGTAGATGGTTTAGTAGAAAGCATTAAAGCCTCTGATTATAACGTAAAAAGTGTAGAAGCCTCTTTAAAAGAAGCAAACACTAATTTAGATAAAACATATATCTATGCTCCAGTTGATGGAACGGTTTCTAAATTAAATGTAGAAAAAGGAGAACGTGTGGTTGGTGTTCAGGGCTTACAAGGAACTGAAATTTTACGTTTAGCTAACTTAAACGAAATGGAAGCGAGTGTAGAGGTAAACGAAAATGACATCATTCGTATTCATAAAAATGATACAGCTGTTATTGAAGTGGATGCTTATATTGGAAAAAAATTCAAGGGCATTGTTACAGAAGTAGCTAATTCAGCTAACACCACTGGTATTTCGATTGATCAAGTAACAAACTTTGTAGTTAAAATTAGAATCTTAAGAGAATCGTATTTAGATTTAGTAAACGACATTAACCCTGCTCCATTTCGTCCAGGTATGAGTGCCAGTGTTGAAATACAAACGATGAGAGCTGCTAATATTATTACAATTCCAATTCAAGGTGTTACCACTCGTAGTTCTGATACGACTCAAACGAAACAAAATTTTGAAGGAGAAGAAGATCAAGAAGTAGTTGTGAAAGATGAAAAAGAAGAGAAATTAAACAACAAAAAAGTTGAAGAAATTAAAGAATGTGTATTTGTAAACAATAACGGCGTTGCAAAAATGGTTTACGTGACAACTGGTATTCAGGATAACGACTATATTGAAATTAAGAGCGGTGTAAATGTTGGTGATGAAATTATTTCTGGACCATACGGAGCTGTTTCTAAAATTTTAAAGAATGGCAAAAAAATTAAGATAGTAGATAAAGACGCATTATTTTCAGATAAAACTAAATAGTGGCTTACCTTCTACATATTGAAAGCACTTCTACCGTTTGTTCTATAGCTGTTTCAAAAGGTGCGGACTTAGTGGCGATTAAAGAATTAAACAATGGATACACTCATGCCGAAAACTTGCATGTATTTATTGATGAACTCCTAAAAGAAAACACCTTAAAACCTAGTGATTTAAATGCTGTTTCTATAAGCTCTGGTCCTGGTTCTTACACTGGTTTACGAATTGGTTTTTCGGCTGCAAAAGGATTAGCTTATGCTTTACAAATTCCTTTAATTAGTATAGACACATTAAAAGCATTAACTGTAGCGGCTATCAAAAAAGCAAACACAAACGCTGTGTTTTGTCCTATGATGGATGCCAGGCGTATGGAAGTATATTGTGCTACTTATGATAAACAATTAAATGAGGTGTTACCAATACAAGCATTAGTATTAACAGATGAAAGTATTAAATCATTTGACTTAAATAAGCCTATTTATTTTTTTGGAGATGGCATGCCAAAAGCTAAAGAATTACTTCAAACAATTCCTCAATCTTTTTTTATAGATGATGTTGCAGCAAGTGCATCCAATATGATTGAACTAGCCTATGCTAAATATCAAGCAAAAGATTTTGTAGATGTCGCATACTCCGAACCAAATTATTTGAAAGAATTTTTCTTTACTTCTGCTAAAAAATAATCATGACGCAAAAAATCGCATTCGTTATTAATCCTAATGCAGGTGTCAAAAAGAAAATTGATATCATTGAGTTTATTAAAACTCATTTTCCTCGTCATATCTCTTACGATTTAATTTTTTGGAAAAACAAAGATGATTTTGAATCGGTTAAACAACAAATTCTTTCAGGAAACTACAACACGGTAGTGGCTTGTGGTGGAGATGGCACCGTAAATCAAGTGGCTTCTGTTGTTGCTCACACTAATATGGCTTTAGGAATTTTCCCTTTAGGTTCTGGCAATGGTTTGGCAAGAAGCAACCGTATTCCTTTAGATTTAAAACAAGCTTTACAAATTATTGAACGTGGTACTGTTAAGCAAATGGATGGCGCTATGATTAATCAATATCCATTTTTTTGTACAGCTGGTGTGGGATTTGACGCACACATTGCCAATGAATTTGCTACAAGTACCAAACGTGGTTTTGTAACCTATTTTAAAACAACCGTGAAAGAGTTTTTTGGATACACACCCAACCTATATAAAATTACGATTGACGGTAAAATAATAGAAACTAAAGCTTTTTTAATAACCGTGGCTAATGCTGGGCAATGGGGCAATGATGTTTATATTGCACCAGAAGCCGAATTAAGTGATGGCATTTTAAATATTAGCATTTTAAAACCCTTCTCTCATTTTGCAATACCAATGATTGGCATAAAATTATTTTCAAAAAAAATTCATACGTCCATTAATCTACAATCCGAAAAAGGAAAACACATTGATATTGAATTTAATGGAGAATTGCCCGTTCATTTTGATGGAGAACCTATCAGAATATCTGATAAACTCTCCATTAAAATTATGCCTTTGGCTTTAAAAATCGTTTCTTAATAAGCTACCCAACCACCATCAGCAGTTAATACTGTTCCGTTTACAAAACTTGAATCATTACATGCTAAAAACAAAGCTGTTTTTGCAATTTCATCTGCTTCTCCCATGCGTGGCATACTTGCCATACCTGAAGTACATCTTCCGTATCCAAACTGATTTGGATTCATGCCCTTTCCAATATTGGTATTCACTCCACCTGGTGCAATAGCATTACAACGAATACCTTGTTGCGCATACATAAAACCAATATTTTTTGTTAAGCCTACCAACGCATGTTTAGATGTTGTATAAACCGCTCCTGCCCTAGATCCATATAAACCTCCTATAGAGGCAATATTTATAATAGAACCGCTTCCTTGCTTTAACATAATAGGCACTGCTAAACGACAAGCATAAAATGGTCCATTCACATTAATACTCATCACTCTATTCCACAATTCATTGGAAACCTGATCTACTGGAAAAAAATCATCCATCACACCAGCATTGTTTACTAGCACATCTAATGTATTGTATTTTGCAATAGCAGTATCAATCATGTTTTTGATATCTGTTTCATTGGCTACGTTACAAACTACACCATGTGCTTTGCCTCCACTTTTAGTAATCGCATTAACGACTTCATCAATTTCGTTTTGTTTTAAATCAGCAACTATTACATTAGCGCCTTCAGCAGCAAATAATTGAGCCATCGCTTTTCCCATACCAGATGCTGCACCTGTAATAATGGCTGTTTTGTTTTCTAATTTTTTCATGATATTATATTTTTTAAATTAAATCTTTTTCTGCTTTATTCATGTTCTCAATACCTCTTATCAAGGCATCTGGATTATATGAAATACTATCTATGCCATGACTTACTAAAAAATCGGCAAACTCTGGATAATCGCTTGGCGCCTGACCACACAAGCCAATTTTAGCATCACTAATTTTAGCGGCGCTAATCACATGAGCAATCATATACTTTACGGCTTTATTATTTTCATCAAATAAATCGCTAATGATATTTGAATCACGATCAATCCCTAAAGTTAATTGCGTTAAATCATTTGAGCCAATAGAAAATCCATCAAACACTTTGGCAAATTCTTCTGCTAAAATAACATTGCTCGGAATTTCTGCCATCACATAAACTTCTAAACCATTCTCTCCTCGTTTTAAACTATACTCTCCCATTAATGCCATCACCTTTTTACCTTCTTCAACCGTTCTACAAAATGGAATCATCATTTTCACATTGGTTAATCCCATTTGATTACGAACCACTTTAATGGCCTCGCATTCTAACTTAAAACCTTCTTTGTAGCGGTCGTTATAGTATCTTGAAGCTCCTCTAAATCCAATCATTGGATTTTCCTCTTCCTGTTCAAATTGTTTGCCCCCTAATAAATTAGCGTACTCATTGGTTTTAAAATCACTCATGCGCACAATTACTTCTTTTGGATAAAAGGCGGCAGCAATGGTTCCAATCGCTTGAGATAATTTATCAATGAAATATTCTTTCTTATCCGAGTATTGATAAGTAAGTGCTTCTATTTCTTTTTTTGCGTTTTCATCTTTTAGCTCATTAAACTTAACCAAAGCCATTGGATGAATTTTAATCGTATTATTAATCACGAATTCTAATCGCATTAAACCCACACCTTGATTTGGATAAAAAGATAACTTATAACTCTTATCAGGATCGGCCAAAATAAGCATGGGCTTTGTTTGAGGCATAATCATATTTCTAAAGTCTAAATTCTTTTCTGTCCACTCTGCTTTTCCCGAATACACATACCCATTTTTTCCTTGCGAGGTATCTACGGTAATCAAATCACCATCTTTAATTTTATCAGTTGCACCATTAGCACCCACAATGGCAATAGCTCCTACCTCGCGAGCTACAATAGCAGCGTGACTTGTGCGACCTCCTTTATTAGTAATAATAGCCGCTGCTTTTTTTAGGATAGGATCCCAATCAGGATTGGTAATATCTGTTACTAATATTTCTCCTTGTTTTAGTTTATCCGAATCAGCTGGCGAATTAATTAATCGAGCTACGCCTGATGCAATTCCAGTTCCTACAGCATTACCAATCACTAAGGTGCTTCCTTTTTGTTTTAAGGTATATTCTTTTACAAGATATGGGTCTTTTAAAGAGTGAACAGTTTCTGGTCTTGCTTGAACAATAAATAATTGATTGCTTATACCATCTTTTGCCCATTCTATATCCATTGGCATTTTATAATGCTCTTCTATCATTAGGGCCCACTTGGCAATGGTTTCAATTTCAGGATTAGAAAGAGTCCATTGTTTTTGTTTTTCAATGGGAGTTTCAATATTGATAGTTCCAGAACCATCAGGTTGATACACCAATGTTTTTGTTTTAGACCCTAATTTTTTAGAAATAATTGCTTTTGGAAATTTGCCAATGGATGGTTTAAATACATGAAACTCATCTGGCGTTACTGCTCCTTGAACAATGTTTTCGCCCAAGCCCCAACAACCAGTAATAATGATTGCATTTTTAAAACCAGAATCAGGTTCGATTGTAAAACAAACACCCGAACTTGATTTATCGGAACGCACCATTAATTGTATACCAGCTGATAACGCTACTTTACTATGATCAAAGCCATTATCAATACGATATTTGATAGCTCGGGCATTATATAAAGAAGCAAAACATTGATGCACGGCTTTTAAAACATTTTCAATTCCATTGATATTTAAAAACGATTCGTGTTGCCCAGCAAAACTAGCGGTTGGCAAATCTTCGGCGGTAGCGCTACTGCGAACTGCCACATCTAATTGGCGACCAAACTTTTTACATAGTGATGCATAATTACTGGTAATATCATCTACTAATGCTTTTGGTAATTTGGCATTTAGCAATAAATCTTTTGCAGCTTTTGAAACCGCATTTAAATTAGAATACTCTTTTTGATCTAATGAATGGATTAATTCATTTAAAGGCGCTACCAAATTATTTTCCTTTAAAAAACTACGAAACGCCTCTGCTGTGGTAGCAAATCCATCAGGAATATTAATTCCTAAAGGTTGCAAATGCTTGGTCATTTCGCCTAAAGAGGCATTTTTTCCTCCAACTAAAGTAACATCTTTGATGCCTACTTCATTAAGCTGTAATATCAATTGAGTATTTACCATAATTTCCCATTACATAGTTAAACACTTTAGCTAAAAAAAAATATGACAAAAAGCTAAACTAAATATGATAAAAATCAGGCAGTAAAGAGTTTAATAGAAAATGGAAACTATAAAGGAGGGCGTGTTAGGCGACGTTTTTTATTCTGGTTTAAATATAAGTAATATGTCTTTCACGCTTTTTCTATCGCACGGCTCAAGATTATTTAGCAGTAAACTATTTTCAAGTTTGCGAACATTTTCAACTAAAAGGTTAATAAGATTTGATATAGATAGTTCTTTTTCAAAAGTTACCTTATTTTGTCGAACTGTTGTTATAAGAGTTATGTTTGATATGTACAGACTATTATGACAGTCTGCTGGATTAATAATATCCATTGAATTGCCATAAAAATTACCACTAACAGCGAGACACGAAAATATTTTTCCATTGTCATTAACACCCCATTTTATAGCGCCAAAAACTGGAATTTTTCTATCTATTACTATTTCGCTAATTCTATCTTCTAGATGTTGATATGAGTGTCTGAAAAATTTAATTTCGGCAATGTCTTTAAAAAGAGTAAGTTCAGAGTCTTGCGGATATTTTTTATAAATTTCATTTAGTCTTTGTACGTTGTCTACAATATTCCAAACACAGTTAAATGCCTTTGGCATATTTTTATTACCAGTCTTAGACATTTGCTCCAATTCAATTAATAACTCATTGTAATTTATTTCAATAATTTCAATTGTAAATCTCATCGAGTCTAAAATGAGAAATTGCTCGAATTTAATTTGAGGCAAGTTTTTTAATATGGAATTGTCTTGTAGTATTTTCATTAAAATGCCGCCTAACTAGCTTATAGGAGCTATAAAATAGCGCTCATATTATTTCCGATCTTTCTTTGTTTTATCAAACACGGTTTGTAAAATTTGCTTTTCCTCAGCGCTCATGCTGATGCTTCGGCGAGCATACACACGGTTAGCAGTTTCAATCATTTTATCAAACTGATAATCTTCCATACCTTCTGCTCCACCCCAACTAAAACTTGGGATGTGAGTTGGAGGAAATCCTCCTCCAAAAATATTAGCACCTACTCCAACCACAGTGCCTGTATTAAACATGGTATTAATACCACATTTACTATGGTCGCCCATAGTTAAACCACAAAATTGCAAACCTGTATCTACCATTTTTTGTTGAGCGTAGTTATACAGTTTCACATTACCATAATTGTTTTTTAAGTTAGAGTTATTGGTATCAGCTCCTAAATTGCACCACTCGCCTATCACACTGTTTCCTAAAAAACCATCGTGTGCTTTGTTACTAAATCCAAATACAACGGAGTTATTAATCTCTCCTCCTACTTTACTATGAGGGCCAATAGTGGTTGGTCCGTAAACCTTAGTACTTAATTTTAAAGCGGAGTGTTCGCATAAAGCAAATGGTCCGCGTACTACAGAGCCTTCCATAATTTCGGCATCTTTGCCAATGTATATCGGTCCTGATTTAGTATTTAAAATAGCGGCTTCTACCACAGCACCTTCTTCTAAAAAAATAGCTTTAGCATCTCCAATAACCGTATTAGAGGATGATAAAGATTGAGAGGTTTTATCTCTCGTTAATAATTCAAAATCTTGTTTAATTGCTTCTCCATTTTTTGAGAAGATATCCCAAGTATTTTCAACAGATACATAATTAATAGTTGTTTCTTCTGAACTTGATAGAGCTTCTTCAATATTTAATGCAGAAGCCGTATTACTTCTATAAGCAATTAATGTATTTCCTTTTTTAATTCCTTTATTAAATTCTAAATTATTTATTTGTGCCAATAACTCAGGTGTTGGACAAATTTTTCCATTTATAAACACCGCATTATTTGTGTAAACAGCTTTAAATTTTGAACTCAAATATTCTTGTGTTTGAAAAGTTAACTTGCCATTTAAATAAGTTTCCCACTTTTCGGTAATGGTTAAAATACCAATTCTTATTTCAGACACTGGTTTTGTAAAAGTCAATGGGAGCAAATTTTGCCAAGTGGCATCATCAAATAAAATATAGTTCATAATTAGCGAGGTCTTCGTGGTGTATTAAGTGGTTGTGTTTTTGTAGAATCTGTTCCTGGTTTCTTATTTTGATTATTAGGGTTCGTAGGATTTACTCTTGGATTTCCTTTACCTGGAATTATTTTTTCTGATGGACAAGCTCCCATTACATCTCCATGCGCTTGATGAGCAGGCCATGCTGACAAAGGTATAGAAATAGTTTGAGGATTTTGATTATTTCCAGGAGGGATATGACAAATCGTAATTTTACCTTTTGTTGTATCTCCTGCATTTGTATTTACAGTTGGCGTAACAGCTGTTGTTGGTGTTGTAACAGTAGTTGGTGTAGGAGTTACAGAGCATGTTCCTATCACGTCGCCATGCGCTTGATGAGCTGGCCATGCTGCTAAAGGAATAGTAATGGTTTGAGGATTACCAGTATTTCCAGGAGGAATATGACAAATAGTAATTGTTTTGTTTGTGTTTCCAGAAACAGTTGGTGTTGTAGCCGTAGTTGGCGTAGGAACACTTACAGTGTTAGTCACTATTTCATACATTACATTTTCTGTTTTTGTAGCAGTACCATCTGCATTGGTTGCTGTTACCGAAAGGATATTTTGCCCTTGATTTAAATTGCCTACAAAAGCACCAATGTTAGAAGCAAAATTATACGACGTAACTGGGCTACCGTTTAGCGTAACAATAATTTGATTTTGAGTTACAAAAAATGCTTTAAATTGGAAATTATAAGTAGAGACATTGACGGTTGGTGTTCCAACTGGACTCAATATACTTACCACTGGAGGTCTTGCAATCGTTTTTTGTCTATAGTTTACAACAGCTGTTTTGTTATCGGAACCATCATTATTAGTAGCGGTAATTTCTAAACTATTACTTCCATTATTTAATGTTGCTGTATAAGAAAAGTCGAATCCATTAAATGTGTAATTAGTTACAACTGCCCCGTTATACTTTACTACAAGGTTATTAGAGTTTAGCATATTAGCAATGGTTGCAGTATAAATATAATTTGTGCTTTGAGATGTTCCAGATAAATTAGCAGGAGTAACAAATGTAATCACTGGAGGTAATTTAATATTATCATGTGGTGTGTAATTTACATGAACTGTTTTCGAATCAACGCCAAATGTATTTGTTCCTTTCACAGAAACTGTATTATTACCAGTTACTAAATTAGTTTGGAAAAACACTTCTTTAGTATTAACATCGTAAGTAAAATTAGATTGAGCCACTCCATTAAATAATAACTCAATATCTGCTTTTGAATTCACATTTACTACCGATAATTTAAAGTTGTATAATAAATTATCAGTGGCATTCATTTGCATCGCTGGATTTATCAATGTAACCACAGGAGGAGCACCAGCAGCTTTTAGTCTGAAATTGACAATAGCAGTTTTAGAATCTGTTCCATCGTTATTAGTAGCTGTAACTTCAAACGAATTATTTCCTTGAACCAAAGTAGCAGGATAGTTTACATTAAATCCATCATAAGTATAATTTGTAATTGCCGTTCCATTATATTTTACAACTAAGCCTGATGTATTTAACACATTAGTAACTGTAGCTTTAAATGTATAATTTGGATTTGATGCAGAAGCAGGAGAAACCAATGGATTAACCATTGTTACCACTGGAGGTCGTTTAGCTTGAATTTGTGGTGTATAATTTACATTTATTGTTTTTGAATCAACACCATATGGATTAGTTCCTTTAACCACAACCGTATTATTACCTACCACTAAATTAGTTTGAAAAAATACTTCTTTCGTATTAACATCATATGTGAAATTAGATTGAGGAACTCCGTTAAACAATAATTCTACATCAGATTTTGCAGTTACATTTAATACAGATAACTTAAAATTGTATAATAAGTTATTAGTAGCATTCATTTGTAAAGCAGGGTTAATTAAATTAACAACAGGAGGTTTACCCATTGCTACTTTTTGTTCAAACGTAACGATAGCATTTTTAAAATCAGAACCATCGTTATTAGTGGCTGTAATTTCTAAAATATTATTTCCATTCACTAAAATAGCTGGATACATAATATTTGGCGCATTAAATACATAATTAGTAATCACATTTCCATTATACTTTACAACTAATTGAGATTTAGAAGTAATATTCGTAACAGTAGCTTTATATAAATAATTTGCAGCTGCCGAATTTACTGGAGAAACTAAAGGATTAGTAATTGTAATTAATGGAGGTAATTTAGCCGTTGTAAATGGCATGTAATTTACGTTCACTGTTTTTGAATCAATACCGTAAGCGTTTGTTCCTTTCACAACTACGCTATTGTTTCCAACTACTAAATTAGTTTGAAAGAAAACTTCTTTTGTATTGACATCGTAAGTAAAATTAGATGTAGCTACTCCATTAAAAGTTAATGTGATATCATTTTTAGAAGCAACGTTTAAAACTGCTAATTTAAAATTATACGATAAATTACTTGAAGTATTAGAAGCTGTTGCAGGATTTAATAAATTAACTACTGGAGGAGGACCCGTTACTTTATTTTCGTTTAAAACAACACTCGTTACTTTTGTATCTTCTCCATTTGGATTATTAGCTGTAATGCTAATAGAATTAGATCCTACATTTAAATTCGCCGTAAATGTAACTTGTTTAGTTGTTGCATTATATGTAAACGGAGTTGACATACCGTTATAATAAACTGAAATTCCATTTTGTCCAGATACATTTAATACCTGAGCTACCACCACATAAGTAGGCGTATTTGAAATATAACCTGGTTGCGCTGGATTAATATAAGTTACTACTGGTGGAGGCCCAACTTGTTTTGGTGCAGAGTAATTGATGCTGCAATTTTTCACATCACTACCATAACTATTAAATGCTGATACTTCAATTGTATTAACACCTTCAGATAAATTTAAAGGTAAGTCTAATTGTCCAGTAGTTGTATTAAAGCTAAAATTAGTAACAGAGATATTGTTTACTTTAACAGTAACATTATTTTTTAAAGAAACATTAGCAACAACTGCTCTAAAATTATAAGCTTTAGTTGTAGAACTAATAGGGCAAGTTACTGGATTAACAATAGTAATAACAGGAGCTGCACCACCCGGTTTAGGTAAATTATAAATAACTGAACTTGATTTATTATCAGAACCTACAGCGTTGGTTGCAATAATTTGAATAGGGTTATTACCAATATTTAAATTAGCATTAAACTCTAAGATATGATTTTGAGCATTAAATGTAAAACTAGAATAATTGGCACCATTTAATTTAAACTGAATTTGATTCGCACTTGTTACATTTAAAATTTGTGCCGAAATCTTATATTGATGATTAGTTACAATATGTCCGTTTACTGGCGGTGTGATATAAGTAATAATTGGTTTTGGTTCTAAAGAAGGAGGATTACCAACTACTGTAGTTGTTGGCACAACTGTATTAGTAGGAACTAATGAATTTGTAGGGACAGTTGTATTAGTTCCAACAACTGTATTTGTGTATGCCGTTTGATTATTATTAGTTGTTGAAGGATTTTTCTTTTTACCTCTTAAGGTAAATAATAAATTTAATCCAGCATAATGATAGTAATCATTACTACCTGCAATCATATCTTTATTAGTACCCAATCTACCATCTAATAAATCGGCGTTTGTTCCTTGAGGAAAAGTTACTTTATATTCAAACAACATCGAAAAACCTGGTGCAAATTGGTAACCTAAACCAATACCAGCCGAAGGAGAAAAAGTAATTAAATTACCTGCTTTACTTCCATACGCATCCGACTCGTATTTATTATCAATCATACTATTGTATGAACTTAAAGCCTTCGTTTGATTTCCAGTAGAATCTACTAAACTAAAATCATACATCTTGCCTTTTGAATCTAATAAATCAGATTTAGTTCTAAAGCTTGTAATCCCTACTCCACCCCATAAATTTAATAATACATGAGAACGTTCTCTTAATCTATTAAATGTTAGTTGAAGTTCTAATGATCCTTCACCTAAAGTCATTTTATAGTTATCATATACATAGTTTCTACCAGAACTAACACTATCTACATAATTTACTTTTGGATTATATTTTCCATTATAGGCATCATTCGTTTTGATGTCGTAATTTCTATTAAAATCCATACCATAGGTATTTGCACCTAAGTATCTTCCTCTAATAGCAAATGAAAAAATATTTGTGCTATTTTCATGAAAGCCTTTTTCAAGAGTAAGACCTCCGCCCATGCCATAACAACTTCTATAATCTGCTGTTTGCCAAGCCGCACCTAAATTTAAACCAAGTCTCCATGAATTATAATATCTATTGTAATCCTTTTGCGAAAACGCCTGAAGCGATATTAATGTGATAATTAAAATGTAGATTTTTTTCATAGTTTATTATTTGTATTGTAAATGATAAAACATAGACGAGGCGCCTATGTTTTAAAAATATATAATTATTGTGCCAAAAATTTATAGTTTTCCAACTTCTACTATCTTAAACTCTGTTCTTCGGTTCTTAGCGTGCTCTTCCTCAGAACAGTCGGTATCATTTTTACAGTTATTTAACAATTTACTCTCTCCATAACCAACGGCTGTTAACCTTGATTTACTAATTCCTTTTGAAATAATATAATCAACAGCAGCCTTCGCTCTTTTTTGAGATAAAGTCATATTAAATACATCAGAACTTCTAGAATCAGTATGAGAACTCAATTCGATATTTAAATTTTTATTGGAATTTAAAACCGTAATTACTTTGTCTAAAATATTTTTACCAGCTGCATCAATTCTATAATCGCCATATGCATAATATAAACTTTCGATAATAGTAATGGCTTGTTGCTTTTCTTTATTCTTCATTTCTAAAACCTCTAACCAAGGATCATCAACTGAATAATCTCCTAAGGCTGTTCTATCAACTTCTAATAAATCAAACTGAAATTTACCGCCAGTATTTCGTTTAATTTCTTTATAGATACGACCTCTTGAATCAGCTACAAATATTTTAGTCACATTTGTAAATTTAGGATCCGAATCATCAATAGCAAATAAGTAGTTTTTATCTGCTCCTAAATTTTTAAAAGAGAATTTACCTTTATCGTCTGTAATAATATTTTCAATCACTTGTGACTGATTAAAGATGGTAACTTTTGCATTGCTAATTGCTTTTTTATCTTGGTCATATAAAAAACCAGTTAACGACATAATTAAGTCGGCATCGTTCACTGATAAATCAGAAATAGCTGTTTTATCAACTCCTAACAATGAAAAATTAAACTTTCCTTTAGAATCAGAGCGGGCAATTTTAACTTCTTTACCACTCTTACTAGTTAAAATAATTTTAGTATCAATAGGCATATCATCATCAACAACGGTTAATGAATAATTTTGATCTAAAGGTAAGTTTCTGAATGCAAAAGCTCCAAACTCATTGGTTGTAGTTTCTTCAACAATATCTCCAAATTCATTTTTAATAATTACTTTTTTGTTGGCAATTGGTTTACTTGGACTTTCACCATACAATAAATTACCTGCTAAACTTAAATCATCATCATTATATAAATCAGGCATTCCATTTGGGTCTACTGGTAAATTTTTAAATACAAATTTTTGCCCTGGACCATTGCTATGAGTAATACGGGTAATTTTAGCGTTTTTATCAGCTAAGTAATAACGAGATTTGTTTTTCAAATTCACCTCATTACTTTCTATTTCTGCCATATACACTTTATCGGCATCTAAATCTCTGAATACAAAATAACCTTTATCATCAGTTTTAGTAGAATCTATAGCTTTTCCATTAGCATCCAATAAATATACTTTTACGTTCTTTGCAGGATCATTAGCATTCTCTGTTAACAAAACCGTTCCATCTAACATCATACTTTTGTTAGTGAATTTAAAATAATAAATATCATCTTCTCCTTTTCCTCCTTCTCTATTTGAAGAAAAATATCCTACTGTGTCATTTAAAAAAGCAATTCCAAAATCATCCGATTTACTATTTAATAACAAGCCTTCGTTTCTATTCAATAACCATTTTCCATCTTTTTGTTTTGCCGAAAAAATATCCAAATCACCAAAGCCTGGTAATCCATTTGACGAGAAATATAAAGTTCCATCTTTTTTTACTGAAGGAAACACTTCGTCTCCTGACGTATTAATATCAAAGCCTAAATTCACAGGCTTATCCCATCCATCTCCATTTTTCTTACACATCCAAATATCTTGTCCGCCAAATGTGCCTGGCATGTCTGATGCAAAATATAAAATAGTGCCATCAGCACTTAATGCTGGATGAGCGCAAGAATACTCATCACTATTATATATAAATGGTTTAGGTTTAGAAAATGAGCTACCTTTTACTTCGCAAAAATAAATTTTAGCTCTATTAATAAAATTTTTATTCTTTTTGTTTACAACATAATTTACTCGCGTATAAGCTGCAAATTTACCATCATTAGTAAATGAAATAGGACCATCATGAAAACTTGTATTTACTTTTTTAGAAAGTAATTTTTCTTTTTTCACTTCGTTATTTTTGATTTCCGAAGAAAAGATATTAAGATATGGTTGATTATTGGTTGCCGAAGTTTCAAAATCAACGATATCGTTTACTTTTTCTGCAATAAAAATTAATTTATTATTGACAACAAACGGACAAAACTCAGAGCGCTTTGTATTAATAGATTCTATGTTCTTTACTTCATACTCTTTAGGTTTCGATTCCCAGTATTTTATTTCTTGACAAGACTTAATTGCATTTTTTGCTATTTTGCTATTTTCATCACTTTCTAAAAACACATAATATTGATTAAGTGCTTCAGGGTATTTATTATTAGACTTTAAAACATTTCCATAATTATAATTCACTTCAGCTGGAACTTTCCCTAAACTTAAGGCCTGAGAATAGTAATTTTCTGCTTTCGAATAATTATTTAAAATACGATAACAATCTGCTAATTTAATCATCGCCGTTTGTCTATCAGCTGATTTCCCTTTTGCCACTTTTTCGTATGCAGGAATTGCCTTTGCATAATTATATTTCGAAAAATGCTTTTCTGCTTTTTTCATCTGTGCCAAACCAACAACAGAAACAAGAATAAAGAGAGAAGTAATATGTATATAAGTTTTTTTCATAGATTCAATAGAACATTTTTTTATAAATAACGTGGAGATAACATTTTTGACTTAAATGTATTCAAATCAAAGCCAAGCATAATTTCATGACCATTACCTAATCTTTTTTGAACATTACCCAAAGCAGAATCATACGAATATCCTATTTTTATATTTTCAGTTACAATAACTTGAACCAACGCCCCTACAGATCCACTAGATCTTGCAAAAGCACCTAACCAAACACGTTTTTTTAATAAGAAATTCAAATTCACATCAATATTACCTACACCACTTGCTAACCTTACGATAACCGTTGGATTAATGACTAAATTTTCTCCGGCTGTAAAACCTTTACTAACAATACCAAACACATGAGAATTTAATCTATAAGTTAAATCATATTCTACCTGACTACCAGAAGCATTGATGTAAGAAATATTATCATTATAAATATATGCGGAATTTAAATGAGTGGCACTGATACCTGCATAAAACGAATTTGATTTCAAAAATAATCCAGCGTCAAAATCAGGCTTTAATTTATTTCCAGATAAGTTAGCATACGCACTTGTTTCACCTGGATCTTTATAATTCATTTTATTAAAATCATACACAAAATTTACAACTCCAGCTCTTAAACCAAACGATAATTTTAATTTACTTGTAACAGGTAAAATATAAGACACATTTGCATAAGCCGCCGTTACTCTTTTAGGGCCAATCGCATCATTATAGGCACTTAATCCTAAACCAATTCTTTTTTTCTTTAATGGTCCATGAAAACTAAACGATTGTGTTGATGGAGCTCCTTCAAAACCGCCCCATTGTTTTCTGATATCAATTACAGCGCTTAACGCATCTTTGGTTCCTGCATAAGCAGGATTAATTACCATTTGATTAAATTGATATTGGCTATATTGAGGATCTTGCTGAGCCAATATTGACAATGTAAATGTGCAGGTAAGTATTAATAATATTTTTCTCATAGTATTTTAATTTGTAATTTCTATCCAACCTTTTTTAATTAATTTTTCTGAACCATCAACAATCACGAAAAAGTATGTTCCAGAGGTAATAACTTGTCCATTTGCTTTTCCGTCCCAAACATTAGTTGTATTATCATAATTTGACGTACTGAATATTTCATTACCCCATCTATTGTAGATGAAAACTTTATTATTAGTGTATTTATCAATATTATCAATAATCCAAAAATCATTTATACCATCTCCATTTGGTGTAAATCCATTATAAATAATCACATTACAATTTTCATCAATACCAACTGTAAATGTTATTACTGATGAACAACCATTGATATCTAATGCACCATAAGTATAAGTTGTAGATGTAAGAGGAGTAACCACATTGACATTAGGAACCACATTACTGCTCCAAGTTGGAACACTACCTCCCATTACTGATAAGATTGCTGAGTCTCCAACACAAATGACACTTGGTGTAGTAATTGGAGTAACGGCTGATCCAGATTGTATATCAATAAACACTGTACTAAAAAAAGCACAGCCATTTGCTCCTTGCCCATAAGCCGTATATGTTATAGGCGCTGTTATTTGAACAGTTTGACCAGCACCTATTAATGTGCCAGGATTCCAAGCATATGCTGTAGCTGTTCCTGTAGCTGATAAATTAACCATTTGACCAGAACATACTAACGTATTACTAGCTGAAGCAGAAACTGAAGGTAATGGCAAAACAGTTAAAGCTATAATTACTGTATCTGTACATGTTCCACCGTTACTTCCCACAACACTGTATGTTGTATTGAAAAATGGCTGAACATTAATTGAATTTGTAGTAGCTCCTGTTGACCAAACATAATTAGACGCTCCTGAAGCAGAAATTGTCATTGTGTAGCCCATACAAACATTTGTAGAAGGTGTATTAACACTAATAGTTGGAGTATTTGAAATATTTACAGAAGCAGATGCTGAATTTGAACAGCCATTCATATCTGTTCCTGTAACAGAATAAATTGTATTAGCTGATGGAAAATCAGTTATTGAATTAGAAACAGAGCCAGAACCTGACCAAGTATATGTATTAGCTCCAGTGGCATTTAACACAACCGATTGACCAGCACATATGGTAGAACTAGAAGGAGAAATTGAAACTGATGGTAAAGCATATGTAGTTATACTAACCGTATTTGTATTTGTACATCCTGAAGACGCAGTACCTGTTACTGTGTAAACAGTCACGCCAACTGTATTCATCGGAACGTTTACTAAACTACCTGTTAACGCCGATGGAGTTAATGTAAATGTATTTGCTCCTAAATTTGAAAATACAACCACACCTCCTAAACATACGGTATTCGTATTTACATTTGTTGATATATTAGGCAATGCATTTGCATATATTCTAACTGTATCTGAGTTCATACAACCCACAGCATCCATTGCAAAAACTGTATATAAAGTGGTAGCAGTAGGAGATACAACTTCAGAAGATGTTGTGGATCCTGAACTCCAAGAATAAGTTGTAGCACCTATTGCTGTTAAAGTTGCTGTGTTACCAACACAAACTGAATTTGAAGAAGTAGAAATTGTTAAAGTTGGTAATGTGTTTACGGTTAAATTAACTGTTTCTGTATTTACGCAACCCACAGCATCTGTTCCTATTACTGTATAAATAGTAGTTGTGCTTGGACTTTCAAATATTGTAGCTAAAGTAGAACCAGTACTCCAAGAATAAGTATTAGCGCCAGATGCTGTTAATGTTGAAGTTGCTCCAACACAAATAGAAGATGGAGATGCTGTTAAACTTAAAGTAGGTAAAGGATTTACTGTTAAACCAATTGTTTGTGTATTAATACAACCCGTAGCAGCTGTTCCTGTTACGGTATATCCTGTGGATACACTTGGTGCCACTTCTATAATAGCAGTTGTTTCTGTAGTATTCCAAACATAAGAATTGGCTCCCGTTGCTGTTAAGGTTGCTGATGACCCTGAACAAATTGCTGCTGCTGAAGAATTTATTGTAATAACTGGTAATGAATTTACAGTTAAACTTAATGTAGTAGAATTAGCACAACCAATAGCATCAGTACCAATTACAGTGTAAACAGACGAAGAACTTGGAGTAACAGTTTCTAAAGAACTTATTGACCCTGAACTCCATGAATATGTTGTAGCTCCTCCTGCTGTTAGCGTTGCAGTCTCTCCTGCACAAATTGCAGATGATGAAGCTGTTGCTGTAACTGTTGGATTTGAATTAACTGTTATATTAATTGTTTCTGTATTAGCACATCCGTTTACATTTACACCAGTTAGTGTATAAACAGTTGAAGAACTTGGACTAACAACCACCACAGAACTGGTTAAGGTTCCTGGATTCCAAGTATATGTTGATGCTCCTGAACCAGTTAATGTAACCGAAGAACCATTACATATAGAAGTAGAAGTTGCCGATATGGATAATGTAGGTAAAGAATTTACGACTACATTGACCGTTTGTGTTTTAGAACATCCTGCTGCATTTGTTCCTGTAACTGAATATACAGTAGATACTGATGGAGCAACTGTAATTAATGCCGTAGTGCCTCCTGTATTCCATAAATAAGATGAAGCGCCACTCGCTGTTAATGATGCTGTTGAACCAACACAAATAGCGGTTGGTGATGCTACAATAGAAACCGTTGGATTAGAATTTACAGTTACGCTTATAGTTTTAGTATTTGTACATCCAGATGCATTAGTTCCAATTAGAGTGTAATTTGTTGTTGCTGAAGGCGAAACCACTGCAACAGACCCTGAAAGAGCTCCTGGATTCCAAGTATAGGTTAGTGCACCAGAACCTGTTAATGTAGCTGTAGCTCCTGAACAAATTGCAGAGGATGAAGCAACAGCTGTGACTGTTGGATTTGCATTTACAGTAAGACTAATCGTTTTCGAATCAACACAACCCAAGGATGTAGTTCCTGTAGCGGTATATATTGTTGTTGATATTGGGCTAACGGTTACTGTATTTCCAGTTAATGAACCTGGATTCCAAGTATAGGTTGATGCACCTGTTGCCGTTAAAGATGCTGTTGCTCCAACACATATTGAAGACGACGAAGAAGAAACGGTGATGGTTAATGGAGCTGGCTGAGTAACATTTACGGTAGTTGTTTTCATACAACCATTTGCATCAGTAACTGTATAAGTATAAGTTCCTGCTACAACAGTAAAAGTTCCTGTTCCTGAATACGTTGGAGTTCCTCCACTAGCATTAACGGTTACAACTCCAGAACCTCCATTACAATTTATACTTGAGCTAACAACTGCATTGGCAATTAATACAGAAGGCTCGGTTACAGTAGCCGCGATTGATGTTGTACACGTATTTACATCTGTTACCGTACAAGAATATACTCCAGCTGGTAAACCACTTCTATCCTCGGTTGTAATTCCTCCACCCCAATTAAATGTATATGGAGTTGTTCCTCCAGTTGCCGTTAAATTTATAGCGCCTGTTGCAGAACCAAAACATAACACATTAGTTACTGTTGTATTAGCTATTAATGCTGTAGCTGGCTGAGTTATTGTTGAAGATACAGTTGCTAAACAGCCATTTGAATCTGTTACCGTACATGTATAAACTCCAGCTGGTAATCCAGTTCTATCTTCTGTAATAATTCCACCTCCCCAATTAAATGTATAAGGTGCTGTTCCGCCTGAAGGGGTTAAATTAATTGTTCCATTAGAGCCTCCGAAACATGAAACATTAGTAACTGTTGTAGTAGCTGTTAATGCCGTAGCTGGCTGAGTAATGGTTGATGTGACTGTTGTTAAACAAGCATTTGCATCTGTTACCGTACAAGTATAAACTCCAGTTGGCAAACCCGTTCTATCTTCTGTAATAATTCCGCCTCCCCAATTAAACGAATAGCTAGGTGTACCTCCTGTTGGAGTTAAATTAATTGCACCTGTGGCAGCTCCAAAACATAAAACATTAGTTACTGTTGTATTAGCCGCTAAAGCAGTAGCGGGTTGAGTAACCGTTGATGAAATAGTTGCAATACACCCATTTATATCTGTTACCGTACACGTATATACTCCAGCTATTAAACTTGCTCTATCTTCTGTAGTAATTCCTCCACCCCAATTAAACGTGTATGGAGCTGTTCCCCCTGTTGCTGTTAAATTTATAGCACCTGTTGATGATCCAAAACACAAAACATTAGTAATAGTTCTTGACAACAATAATGCTGCAGGTTGATTCACTATTGCCGAAGCAGTAACCGTACACGAGTTGACATCTGTAATTGTACAGGAATATGCACCTGCTGGAATACTGACTCTGTCTTCGGTTGTAACTCCCCCACCCCAATTAAAAGTATAAGGAATTGTTCCTCCTACAGGTGTAAGATTTATTGCTCCTGTTGATGCACCGTTACAAGATACATTAGTAACAACATTTGAAGACGATAAAATTGGAGGTTGAGTTACAGTTGATGTTTTTGTTGTTAAACAACCATTAGCATCTGTGATTGTACATGTATAAACTCCTGCTGGTAAACCTGTTCTATCTTCTGTAGTAATTCCTCCACCCCAATTAAAATTATAAGGTATAGCTCCTCCAGATACAGTTAAATTAATTGCTCCAGTTGCGCCTCCATTACAAAGGACATTATTTACAACCGTAGTAGCCGTAAGAGGTGAAGGTTGAGAAATTAATACTGTGCTTGTTGTAATACAACTATTGGCATCTGTAACAGTTACCGTGTATGATCCTGCTGTCAGATTATTAATATCTTCTGTAACTGCACCATTTGACCATGAATAATTATAAGGAGCTGGAGTCATATATGTTCTAAAACCTCTATCAGTACCAAAATTATCGGTTCCACCCGCATACACATTTCCACCGCAAGCTTGGTTCCAATCTGCATTACTCATTCTAAATGTATATTGCTGACCAGATATTAAAAATGGACTTCCTGTAATTAAAATATTTTGCCATTGAGCACCTCCAAGGGCAGAAAAATTATATGAACCTGAAGCTAATAAAGCTCCCCCTGTTCCTGAACCGCTATACACATACCAATTACCAACAGTTGGTGAGTTCATTAAAAGACTAACATCTATTGAATGAAACAACCCAGAAGTACTTGGCGTAAAAGATTGCCAAAAGTCATTAAAATTAGTTCCACAACCAGCACTCGTTTGTTGCTGATTAATTGTAGGTGCTCCTGTAAATGGAGCCCCTCCAGATACTGTAATATTTACTGCTCCCGTATTATTACCATTACATAAGACATTGGTTTGTGTTGATGTAACGGTAGGTGGAGTACAAACATAACTTAATACTACTTTTCCATTGCCTCCAAATCCACCAGCATACCCAACAGCTGTAGAGCCTCTTCTTGCCCCTGCTGATCCGCTTCCTCCAGCTAAACCATTTACACCTCCTGCACCAGTGGTAACTGTACTTGCAGAAGCTCCAGCCACTCCGCCAATTGGAGCCGCTCCGCCATTACTTGTTGATGCATTATTACCAACAGTTGAATTACCAGCACTACTTCCTCCACCACCGCCAGATAAGTTTAAAATACCAGCAGCTCCCATTCCTCCTCCAAATTTCACTGAACCTATACTAGTTGCAGCTCCTCCACCGTTACCTCCTGCTCCTAAAGATGTTGAAGAAAGAGAACCACCTCCTCCAAATCCACCTTCGGCAAACACAATATTTGTATTAAAACTTGACGCTCCTCCATTAGCACCACTTGTTCCTGAATTAGATCCCCCAGCACCACCTACTCCTACATAAATTGTATACGTATTTCCTGGAGTTACACTTACAACTGACTTAGCATATGCTCCGCCGCCGCCGCCGCCGCTTGCTGCGTTTAAAACATTGGCAACTCCGCCGCTTCCGCCACCAGCTCCCCAACATTCAACTGTCACTGAGGTTATACCTGCAGGACAGGTCCAGTTTTGAAGACCAGTAGCTGAAAATGTTTGTACTGTTTGAGAATAAGCGCTCTGAAAGATTGACATCAATCCCATCATGCTCATGAAAAACAATACAACTTTCTTAAATTCGTTTTTTATCATCCTGTAAGTTTTATTTACCTGTTAATTCTACCCAACCTTTTTTAATAGCTTTTCCATTACCAATATCAATAACATAAAAATATGTTCCACTTGTGAGAGTAGATCCATTACTATGTTTTCCATCCCAAAAATTTGTATTATTATTATAGTTATCGGTTGACCAAACTTTATTTCCCCATCTATTAAAAATAGAAACTGAATTAATTGGAAAATTATCAATATTTTCAATTACCCAATTATCATTTATTCCATCTCCGTTTGGTGTAAATCCATTATAAACAATTATCTGGCAAGGCTCTGTACTAGCTAAAACTGTATAATTAAAATTCACAGAATCAATTGCTACGTTACTTGAATTCATTGCTATAACTGTAACACTATATAATCCTGGTTGTAAACTATCAATACTAGTACAATTTTGTGATGGGCAAATAGATGATGGAGACCAAACATACAATAATTGAATGGCGCTACTTGGTACTGTATTTAATACCAAAGAAATAAGTCCATCTTTTTGATTTAAACAACTCTCATTTTGAAACAGTGACGTGATGCTTAAATCTAGTACTCCTAAAATATCAGGCTGTAAGAATCCTTGAGTGATCGTATTACTAGAATTATTAATTGTTGACGTTATAGGTTCACCAATATTATAATAAGTTTCTACTCCAGTTGACCCAACAGTTCCACCACCGCCAGCAGTGTTAATAACCTGAGGAGTTATAGTTTGAGCAAAAGAACTTAAACTAATGACGCTAAAAAATAATATTATTTTTTTCATATTATTCTATAACTAAGTAGTTAAAGGAGTAACTAGTATTGAGTGCAGAAGCATTATTAAATCTTACTTTAAATCCAGTATTGGTAACTCCTATAACATAAGCTTGAACAGCAAATGAATTTGGACTTGTATTAGTTAGGATAATAACTGGAGTTGAGCCAGCAGGATAAGGTTTACTGAAAGTAATTTGAAGAACATCTTGACCAGCAGGCACTGCTGTTAAAGTTGATGTTAAAGCAGATAACTTTCCAGCAATGTCGTTACCTATTATTGTATAAGTTTGCAATGTAGTTAATGTAGTAGTTATTGCTGGTGTTGTGCCTGATGTTTTAATATGTCCTGCTTCTATCCATAATGCCACATTTGATCCTCCTGCAACGGTTGGTCCGTTTACAGCATGTATAGAAGCACCTCCACCATTTGTAGATACAAAAATACCATCCGCAGTATTAGCTGTATTTAAATTTTCAAATCTAGCAGCAACTCCATTATCTGAAGCTGTTTTAATACCAAAAACACTTGGTCCTGCTCCCGCATTATTACCAAAAACTCCAGCTGCTAAAGAGTTTGTATTAGCTGCAGATACTTTCCCGAAAATACCATGAGCGTTTGCAAAAGAACCTGTAACAATATTTTCAGCAAATACAGCAGCATTTGTAAATGAACTATTAACCTGCAATTTATTAGCAGGATTTAAAATATTAATCCCCACATTTCCATTATTTTTGATTCCAAACACTTCAAATGAAGAACTAGAAACTTTAAGAGCATAATCAGCACTTGCCGTATTTTTTCCTTTAACTATTAATCCACCATCAAAAGACCCTGCATAAGATGTGGTTGATGTATTTGAATTAGAAGCGAAAATTGAATTACCTACACCCGAATTTGTTACAACAAGAGCATCTGAACTATTTAAGTTAGCTGCATTATTAAAAGTCGCAACATTACCAGAAGTTGAACTTGCTGCTTTTGTGACCATTATTCCTGTTCCCATACCGTAATGAATAGCTTCTAAAGCCGAATAGCCTACCGTTGAATTACTTTGCGCATATATTGCCCTTCCTCCAGAAGAATGAGCCATTAATCCATCATAGGTGCCTGAGTTGGATGCATAGATAGCAGCCGTTGTGCTACTATTATTTGTAGCATAAATAGCGTTACCAGTTCCATTAGTGTTAACGGTTAATGCAGATGCCGTATTACTAGCATTATTAATTGCAAAAATACCTGCAGAACCAGTTCCCGAGTTTGATGCATCGATAGTTGCTCCATTAGAATTTGTAAGAGCTTCTATGGCTCTAGCATTACTACTAGAATTATTAACTTCTATATAAGCAGCATTACCAATTCCAAAATGTCTAAGTTGCAATCCATTACTGCCATTTGAAACATTATTAATATCTAATGCTAATCCATCTAAACTAGCTGCATTATTTTTTATATCTAAAGATGCATTTGGCGTATTGGTTCCAATACCTACTTTATCTCCTAAATTTGTTTGAGTAACTATACCTGCACCTTGAATCCATGGTGCTGCAGGTGGTGAGGTTAAAACTTGCCAACTAGCATTTCCTAAAGCATCAGAGGTTAAAACTTTTCCAGCGCCAGAGTTATTAGGAATTAATAAATCTGTTATAACTTCTAATTTATTTGCACCATTAATTTTAAACACTTCTTTACTAGTATTAGTACCTGTAGGAACAGCTGAAAAAATTAGTTCTGTTCCTTTATTAGAACCTGTAACATTTTCAGTTGCTTTTGCATAAATTTTAGCACCATCTCCATATCCTGTTCCATCATATCCTGCGAAATTTATTTTTCCAATTTCATCTCCAAAAACAATAGCTGTTCTTGCACCTGCTCCTGCATTATTGTTTCTAACAATATTCAACTGTCCTCCCTGAGCAAATCCTTCTGAAGCGATTCCTCCATTAGCCGTTGCTGTACTTGTCATAACGTGAAAAGTTGCCAATGGAAAATTTAGTGCATTAATGTATGTCATTCGTTGTCCATTTATTAAAAATACTGGTTTAGAATTAGTTCCATTAAATTGATTAATACTATAAGCTTCATTTATTCCACTTCCATCATTTATGTATTCAGTAGAAAAATAATTTGCTTGCCCCGTGTTAGAATATTTAATACGACCATAAACAGCCGATGGAGAAACAAAATTCAAATGCGGATTAGCTGCCGTAGCAGAATGTGAAATTTCCACTTTACCTGAAATTGGACCACTTGTTCCTATACCAACACTATTAGATAAAATAGTTGGCGATAAAACGCCTACTGAATTTGACCAAACACTTAATGAAGATAAATTAACCGAATTAGTTGTTGGACCTGATGTTAAAGTAGTTCCTGTTAATGATAAAGTAGGTGTAACAACAACGGTATTAGTTCCGCCAAAACTTAACACTCCTGATGACGCAGTATAAGTTGGAGAAGGAACATTAACAGTAAAATTATTGACACTTGTTGTTACAGTTGCAATGCCCATTCCTGAACCATTAATTGTTGAAGTTGGTATAGTAACTGTATTACCTCCTGTAATTGAAAGGGAATTACTATTGATTGTTAATGATTGATTTGGCGATGATAATGTATAGTTTGGGGCTGTTCCAGATATTGAAATTCCTGTTCCTGCTGTATATGTATTTAATCCAACTGTATTACCTCCTGCAGATAAAATATTATTATTGGCACCACCTAAAGTTAGATTAGTTGCTGCAATAGGTGCAGTACTAGTACTCACTCCATTTGTAATTTGAACGACATTACCACCCGGCAAACTAATTGAATATGCTGGTGCACTTACAGTGTAACTTGGAGAAGAACCAACAACTGTAACATTTGCTCCCTGAGTTAGCGAAGTAGATGAAACTGACGGTAAGTTTTGAAAGGTACCATTTCCTGATGCATCACTTGTTAAAACTTGACCGAGTGTGCCGCCACTAACCGTTAATGTATTTGTAAAAACATGAGGAGTTAATACACTTGCATCAAATCTTCCTGCTCCTACTACATGAAAATTAGCTTGGGGAGAAATAGTTCCTATTCCAATATTTGTACCATCGAAATATAAATTAGTTCTTGGTAATGTATCCCATATTGTACCTGTATGGTATAAAAACTGACCATTCAAACCTGTTGGTAAATTTGAACCACTAGGAACATTAACTGTAAAGTTTGGATAAGATCCAGTTACTGTTGCAGTTCCAGTTCCTACTAAAGAAACAGTTTGGTCGGCTGCAACAGTAGGAGTATTAATTGTTAAATTTGGATAAGTGCCTGTTACTGTTGTTGCCCCAGTTCCAACAATTGTAGGAGTTGTAGCAGAAGCTGTATTACTTATTACTCCACCAGTAATATCAATACCTGTTCCTGCAGAATATGAAATAGCAGCTGGAACATTTATCGTGTAACTACCAGCAGCAGAAGTTACTGTATTTGGAGCATTGATAGTGATTGTTGGTGTGGCTGATGCATTTCCAGCAGTTTGGGCATATAAAGCATAAGGCACACTCATAAATTGTTGAGTTCCTACCGAAGAATAAGATGTTCCTCCTGCTGGATCCATAGATACTTCTAAAAAATATGGTCCGTTAGCCCAGTTAATAGCCGTAAAGCCTGAAGCATTAACAGAGCCAATTCCTAATGTAAACAAACCAAATACGTTAGTCGTTTTATTATGTGTCTCTGAAAAAACGATAGTTCCTCCAGCACTACCTTGATGTAAATCTAGTTTAATACCTATGTTTTGATTTGACAATAATGTACCACTAGAATTTCTAGCGACACCCTGATAATTAATTTCTTGTGGAACTTGTCCATACATTGAAATAAAAACAATACTTGCTAATAGAGTAAAAAAAAGTTTTTTCATGTTTATTTTTTATTTTTTATCTCCTTATTAATTAAGGAATTAGGTATTTTATTTTTGAGTATCTCTTTAACTAAATTTGTAAGCTATTAATTCTTTTAAAAAATAATAGAGAGTGTTAAATTTATACAAAAAAAATCAGAAAAGCGAACACAATTTACAGACCAAACGAATTATTTAATTGTTAAAAAACTCGGATTTGTCGATAAAAACTGGGATTTGTTAAGAAAAATGATTTAACTCAGGATTTGCTTAAGAGAAGCTATCTGTTCAGGGGTTCCTAAAACAAATAATTTAGAAGCAGGAATTATTCGAGTATCAGCACTTGGATTAATAATATACTCTCCCATTGCTGTTTTATAGCCTATAATATTTGCCCCCGAACGATTTCTAATTTCTAAGTCTTTTAAAGTTTTATTTTTTAATTCATCAGGGATTCTATCAAAAGAAATTTCCTCCAAACTAATATTATCTCCACCTTCAGCAGTAATATGATCAATAAATTCCATTACATCAGGCTTCATAACCAATGATGCCATGTGAGCGCCACCCACTCTATCGGGCATGATGACATTATTAGCGCCTGCAATTTTTAATTTAGTATCCGAATTATCTTCGCTGGCACGAGAAATAATAGTAATGTTTTTATTTAAGTTACGAGCCGTTAATACAATAAATAGATTATCAGCATCTACTGGTAAAGTTGTGATAATAGCTTTTGCTCGCATAATACCTGCTTTTAATAACACTTCATCTTGAGTGCCATCACCTGTAATAACTAACTCACTAAATTTATGATTTATGGCAGCTGTTAGTGTTGAACTATTTTCAATAACGACGAATCGTTTATGATGTTTTTTTAAAACTTGGGCCGCTTGGCGTCCGTTACGGCCATATCCACAAATAATCACATGGTCGGATATTTTATCTATCGTTGCGTTCAATTTTCTATTTTTAAAAAACTCATTAAACTCGCCATCAATTACAAACTTAGTAATAGATGAAACAGCATAAGCAAATGTACCAAAACTTGTGATAATAAGAAATGCTGTAAATACTTTTCCTTCAACTGATAAAGGATGTACTTCTTGATAACCAACTGTAGCAACAGTAATTATCGTCATATAAAAGGCATCAAACCAACTATAATTCTCAATAACGACGTATCCAATAGTTCCTATTACCCACAATGAAAATAATATCAATAATGGCGCATAAAAACGATAATAGGATTTAACAACATTGTACATCACAACGCCAAATTAATAAAAATAAACGAAATCGAAATAAAAGAAAGTTGTATTAATGTTTGATAATTATCATAAATCCCAAACACTTCTGCGGCGTCGATAATTACTAGGCTTAAAACTTTCTTTATGTTCTAAAATAAAAGCCATAATAAAGTAAATAATGATAGGTGAACCAAATGTAAAAAAAGACAAATAAATAAAATACATCCGAATGTGAGTTGTTCTAATGCCCAATTTTTTACCCCACCATTCGCAAACGCCAAAGGCTTTTTGTTCAAACCAATATCTAATTTTATCTATCATTGTAACAAAGATATAAAATTGTTTCAGTCATTTTTTATTTTGAAGAACTTTTGAGTAAAAACTCAGCCACGTTACAGTGAAGACATGCTTTCTTTGAGCAAAGATTATCCAATAAATAAATTTGCGCTTGACTTTCTAAGGCATTATCGGTTTTAATACCCAATTTAGTAAACTCTTTTGTTTTTGTATTTACCTCTGCTGGAAGCTGTGATAATAAATCTAATGCATATTCTACAAAATCAATATTTGTATTATGCTTTGACATAAAAAACAAATAAGGAACAATGGTATTAATAACTATATTTTGAAAAGCAGTTTCACCAAATTGTTTTGAACTCTCTTCTGATTCAGCATCAAACTTGTAATGTGTATTCCAGTAAATATTTGGTTCTACTTCAAAAAATGATTGTAGTGTTTTTAAGTCTGGTTTTTGTTCTATTAAATGATAGAGAGATTGTTGTTTGTTTACCAAACCAGCTAATTGAGCAATACGAATCGTTGGGAAATTAACGGGACGCGTTTTTGAAAATTTCCAAAGCTCTTTTTTAATTGGTACTAATTGATGTTTATGTTTTAAAAATTCAAATTCGTTTTGCAATTGTTTAGGGTATTTACCTTCAAACAACTCATCTAACAAACCTGCAACTCCAAATAATAACGCTTCTATTTGAATTGAATTATCTGCATATTTTTTGAGAGTTGAGTACGATAATGACTTCCCTAAAAGTTCAAATGCTTCATTATTGATTTTGAAACCAAAATTTCTGCACAACAAGAGGTATAGTGCATCTTCATGATTGTTCTTGCAATACTCAAATAAATGTTCAATGTATTCTGTTTTTTGTTCGATACGTGAAACTGCCAGTCTATCTAACCATGTTTTCCAAATGATATCTGGAACTGAGGAAATAGATTTACCACAAGGAATTGTTTGTTTAGATAACTGAAGTTGATTATACTGTTCCAGTAACGAAAGCTTAATGTAGTTTTTTAATTCTAAAACAGATACGTTGAATTTTTCGTTTTGTGGTAATTCTTTATCATGTTCATATACCACATGCAACACTAAATTATCATAAGCTTTGTCTTGCTGATGATTGTGTTTTAACCAATCAGATGTTTTGAAATGAATTTCAACATTACCGGCTAGTACTATGTCGTTAATCTTAATTTTAGAATTAAAAAAATCAGGACCGGAGTCCTGATTATGTTCGCCAATAGAAATGATTTCAATAACTTCTCCTTTAGAGCCTTTAAATTGTGTTTGCCCTAATAACTTATATTTCCATATTGTATGAAGAAGCGCCTCGTTCATTATATCTAATTATTATTTCCCTTCCAAATCTGCTGTTGTTGCATAAACTGCTGGCAATGGAACATTTAATAATCTTAAATAAACAGTTAATTGCCCTCTGTGATGATATAAATGATTCATACACCAGGTTCTTACCACTTCTGATTTACATTTAGTAAAAAATATAGTTTCACCAGCGCGCATTGTCCAAGGTTTAGCAAACTCATCTTCTGAAACTTCGTTCAAAATTTTCTCTGCTTGTAAAATATGTTTATCATGTAAAGCAACTATGTCTTCTGTTGAATTAAATACTTTAGGAATATGATCTCCTTTTGCAAAATCTAACTCGTCATCCATTAAACATTCTTTCCACCATCCCGAAATTTCAGCAACGTGAGTTGCTAAACGCAATAAGGTCATTGATTTTTCATGTGGTTTAAAATCTTTTTTATCAAAAGGAATTAATGCTAATAAGTTTCGAGTAGCTTCTGCTTCTTGCTTTACTTCAGCTAATAATAATTGACTGTGTTTCATATGTTTTAATAATTGTTTTTAGCTGCCATAACTCGTGCCGCGTTACGCGGTATGGTATACCCTGTTTAATCATTTGTATTTATATTTCGGTAAACAAAAGTATTTCATTATTATTTAGCTTCAGGAGTTTGTGTTGCTTTCATTGCCAAAATATACTTTGTTAAAGCATCTTTTTGTGCAGCTGTTAATTTTGCTTTAGGCGACATATCGTCAATTTCATGTAACCAACTAGCTTCTGAACGTTTGAAAATATTTTTTTGCCCGTGGCAATTTGTGCATGCACCTGTGTAAATAGAATATCCTTCATTCAATTGTTCAGTCGTTGCATCTGGATATTTAGCTTTGATTGCTGTTAATTGTGCCTCTCCCGGAATAATACTTGGAGCAGGAGTAGAAGATTTTTTAGACGAGCCACAAGCTGTCATAATGATTGCTGATAAAGCAACTATGGTAATTTTTGAAATTGTCATACGTTTGATTTTTTATGTTTAAAATTAATAAAATATTTAAATTGAAAAGAATTAATTATCCTTTTCGATATCCGAAGCTGAGAATTTTTGCAATCCATTTATTTTTACTAGTTGTTCGGTCACTTTAGTTTCATCACCAGCAATTACTAACTTATAGATATTAGGAGTAAAGTATTTTTTTATCACCTTTTGAATGTCTTCAAGAGTTAAAGCGTTTAAATCATTAATTAGATTTTTTCGTTTATCAAAGTTATAAACTAATGGATTATAAAAGTTTGAAACTTCATCTGGGCTTTCCATTCTTTTAATACCAACTACTCTTTTGTAAACAGCTTCTTTAAAAGTATTAGCATCTATTGGATTGGTATTGAAATTAGTTAATGTTTTATCAAATAATTCGATTGTGTTAAATAATTCGTTACTTCTTACGGAACAAGTTATTGTGAGAATATTAGCATATTTACTAGCTTCTTGAACGCTTCCTATACTATACGTTTTCCCTCCTTTTTCTCTAATTTCTTTAAATAACACTTCATTAAAAATACTGTTGGCAATAGTAAAAGCTAATTGATCTTTATCTGTAACAGCAGGTGAAATTTTATTCCATTGCAATGCACATTGCGTTGCTCCTGCTCTATTTATAAATCCAATTTCTTTTTTCTTGATTGAAGCCGATTCCAAACTAACTCCGTTTGCTCCTCCAAACTCTGATTTCCAAGCCCCGTAATATTTTTCGATAATTGGCTTAATCGTTGCTAAATCAAAACTTCCTGTGATAATTAAATTGGCATTTTTAGGCGTAAAATTAAAATCATAATACTCCTTAATAATAGTTGGTGTTATTTTTTGTAATTGCGTTTTATAAAAATAGCGTCCTAATGGATTAGATAAACCAAAAATAAAATAATCACTAAATACAGATGATAATTGAGCAATATCCATTTTTGTGGGACTATTAAAATCTATATTTTGAGAAATCATTAAATCCATTTTTTCTTTAGGAAATGTAGGAGTTAAAACAGCCGCCGACATTAAATCCATTCCTGCATCTAAATCCTTACTCAAAATATTCATTGAGATAGTTGTATTATCGTTTGAAGAAGATGCTGACAAGCCTGTTCCTAATGCAAAAGATTTATTGGTTTGGGATTCTAAGTTATACTTTGCATTACCCATCAAAATAGCATTGGCTACAATATCGCTGTAATTTTGCTGACCAGGGGCTTCATTTACTTGACCAGTATTTAAAACCAATTTCACATTAATGGCTGGAATATTTCCATACTGCAATAGATACACTTTTAATCCATTCTTTAAACTAAATGTTTCATATGTAGGAATTACTTGAGCTTTAGAAACTAAAGCAACCAGTAATAAAAAAACAATTCCAAATTTTCTCATCTTACTCCTCAATTTTATACTCATTAATTTTTCTGTAAAGAGTACGTTCGCTAATTCCTAATTCTTGAGAAGCATATTTTCGTTTACCTTTATGTTTTTTCAAAGCTTTTTTAATCATATCAATTTCCTTGTCTTGAAGTGATAAAGATTCTTCTACCACAATTGGTTGATTAAATCCATTGGATGGTTCTTTCACAATAATAGGATTATGCACTTTTACTTCATTAACACCAGATACAATTGGGAAATTAGATTCATTATGATATAATCTATCAATGGTTTGTAAATCATCTGATGGTAAAGAGCCAAGAGCATTGCCTCCAACTTGAACTATATCATGAACCACTTTTTTTAAATCGTTCAAATCTTTTTTCATATCAAACAATACCTTATACAATAAATCTCGTTCGTTCATATCAGAAGTTGATGATGAATTACCGAAACTTGCATTAGCAATCGCAGGAAGTGTGTTTGTGTTATAATTAGGCAAATATTGTAAAATGCTTTCTAAAGAAATTTCTCTTTCTTTTTCAATAATAGAAATTTGTTCGGTAATATTTTTAAGTTGACGAATATTTCCAGGCCAATAATAATTTACTAAAGCATGCTCTGCATCAGGCGTTAACTTTACCGCAGGCATTCTGTACTTGGTTGCAAAATCGCTAGCAAATTTCCTAAACAATAAATATATATCATCTTTACGTTCACGTAATGGCGGTAAATTAATTGGAACTGTGTTTAAACGGTAATATAAATCTTCTCTGAATTTACCTTTCTCAATGGCTACATTAAAATTAATATTAGTAGCTGCAACTACACGCACATTTGTTTTTTGAACTTTGCTACTCCCTACTCTAATGTATTCTCCTGTCTCTAAGACACGCAATAAACGCGCTTGCGTTGTTAATGGTAACTCACCTACTTCATCTAAAAAAATAGTTCCACCATCTGCCACTTCAAAATATCCTTTACGAGCTTCATGAGCACCTGTAAACGAACCTTTTTCGTGACCAAACAATTCACTATCAATAGTTCCTTCGGGAATAGCACCACAATTAACGGCAATATATTGTCCGTGTTTACGAGAACTATTTTGATGTATAATTTGCGGGAATACTTCTTTACCAGTTCCGCTTTCTCCGTTAATTAAAACGTTCAAATCGGTTGGAGCAACTTGGCGAGCAATATCTATTGCACGTTCCAATAAAGGGTTGTTTCCCATTATTCCGAACCTCTGCTTGATGTCTTGTAGAGTCATTATTCTTTCTTTAATCTTAATACTTACTTCTTTTAATACTTTAGACGCATTCCCCAATCAAAGTTCCACTCGTACAGCTTGTCACCAACACATTCACATAATCCCCTTTTTTTAAATTTCCTTTTGGAAAAACACAAACTGTGTTTTGCGAATTTCTTCCACTCATCATATCAGCCGATTTTTTAGAAACGTTTTCTACTAACACTTTGTAAACTTTTCCTAAACCTTCTTTGGTTCTTATTTCACTATGTCTGCGTTGTGCATCAACAATCTCTGTTAAACGGCGACTCTTCACTTCTGCTGGAACATCATCTTCATATTTACGTTCTGCTAATGTTTTAGGGCGTTCACTGTATGAGAACATATAGGCAAATTCATATTTCACTTCTTCCATTAAGGATAAAGTATCTTGATGTTGCTCTTCCGTTTCTCCACAAAAACCAGTAATAATATCGGCACTAATAGCTGCATCTGGCATAATACGACGAATGGCTGCGATTCTATCTAAATACCATTCGCGAGTATAACCACGATTCATTTTTTCTAACACATCACTGTTTCCACTTTGCACTGGTAAGTGAACATACTTGCAAATATTTTCATACTTCGCCATCATATGTAACACATCATCTCCCATATCTTTTGGATGTGAAGTTGAATAACGAACGCGTAAATCAGGATGGATTAAAGCTACCATTTCCAATAACTCAGCAAAGGTGGTTGAATTTGCTTTTTGTTCTTCTGTTAAGGTTTCTTTTTTTAAGCCTCCTCCACTCCATAAGTAAGAGTTTACATTTTGTCCTAGCAAAGTTACTTCTCTATAGCCTTTATCAAATGCCTCTTTACATTCACGAACGATGGTTTCTGGTTCACGACTTCTCTCTCTTCCTCTAGTAAAAGGTACAACACAAAAACTGCACATATTGTCACAACCACGCATAATACTTACAAAAGCACTCACTCCATTATGATCTAAACGCACTGGAGAAATATCAGCATAGGTTTCTTCCTTACTTAAAATCACATTTATAGCTTGTTGACCACCTTCGGCAACCGCAATTAAATTTGGTAAATCGCGGTAAGCATCCGGACCAACAACCATATCCACCAATTTTTCTTGCTCTAAAAACTGATGTTTTAATCGTTCGGCCATGCAACCTAAAACGCCAATTAATAAGTTCTTATTGGTCTTTTTAACTTTTTTGTAATCGTATAATCGCTGACGAACACGAGATTCGGCATTTTCGCGAATAGCACAGGTATTTACAAATATTAAATCAGCCTCTTTATAATCTGTTGTAGTCGTATATCCTTTATCAATCAAAATGGAAGCAACGATTTCGCTATCTGCAAAATTCATTTGGCAACCGTAACTCTCCAAAAACATTTTTTTGCCGTTGGATACTGAGCTTGTCGAAGTATCTCTTACTAATGCTTCTCCTTGTTTTGATTCGTCTATTATTTTGTTCTCCATGTATATCAATAAAAACGCAAAGATAAACCTTTAGTCTGACAAATTGACATCTAAAGTTTAAAAAATGTTATTTATAAATAGCCAATCCTTTAGGTTCGAGTAAAATACCAAATGAGATGAAGCGGGTGTTATTTACGTATCTTAAATTATAATAATCTGGTCCAATATATATTTTTGAAAATAAAGCTAGATCCGATTTTTTAGGAAAAGGTTGGAAGATAATGTAAGTATCTAAAGCATATTTAGTTTTAAATCCATTTTTACCAAACATAATTGATACAACAGGAACAATAGTTATTTTTTTCAAAATTAATAACCTTGCTTCTAAAGCAAATTTCTGAAAATAGTAAGAATTAAACATACTATCCTCTCGATTTACACTTAATTGAAATTCAAATGAAAATCGCCCGCTTAACAAACCTAAATTATCATTTATAGTATCTTTTGAAATAAAACTTGTTGCAATTTCATTATAATCGGTCGAGAAATTCCCGTCTACAAAATTCACATTTCTTGAATTTGGCAAAAAATATTGCCCAAATTGCCCATTAGAATGATGTCCGTATTTGTAAGACATATAAAAAACTGGTTTTTGTTTCAAAAACAATTTAAAAGCATTATACCTATTTAAAAACGGAAATTTTACTCGATGATAAATCATAAAAAAAGGCATATAACTTGGAGTTCGTACAGGAGAACTCGGTTCGTTAAACATGCGAACCAGTATCTTTGGGGATAAAATAAAACCAAAAGGCACTTTTTTATTAAACTGTAATACAAATAAAGGAGCTAATTGAGCTTCAAATATTAGTGGATTAAGCCGTTTTAATCCATATTCGGTTACCTGGTTTCCTAACCCTTGACCAAATGTTACGTAGGTATTATCGGTACACGATACAATAGATGAATTAACCGTTAAATTTTGGGCATTACTTGCAGTAAAACAAAAGATAAAAATGAGTGACTTAAGAAATTTTATTTTTTTAAAATACATTAATGGGATAATAATCGAAAATAATTTATGTTGAATGAACTAAAACTATTGATTATTTGTAAATGTAGGCTATTTGTCCCCCCTTAAATGAAAATGAAAACAATATTTTTTTGAACTATTTTAAAAAGCTACAAATCAAACAGTTACACATAAAAAATCAAGCATTAAACAACAAAAAAGCGACTTCCAAAAAATAAAAATTAGGTTTATTCGAATTAAATTTTTTTCCTTTGCAAACTTTTAAAGCAAACCAATCTCGATTTTTTGGGCTCAAAAACCACAAAATTTGTCAAGTTTTGGCTTTAAAACGCGAACTTTTAATATACATATATATACATGGCAAAAAATTTAGTTATTGTCGAGTCCCCTGCAAAAGCAAAAACCATTGAAGGGTTTTTAGGAAAAGATTTTACTGTTAAATCTAGTTTTGGACATATTAGAGATTTAGTAAAAAAGGGATTCGGTGTAGATATAGAAAATAACTTTACTCCAACATACGAAGTACAGCCCGATAAAGAAAAAGTAATTGCAGAATTAAAAAAATTAACAAAAGGAGCCGACATGGTTTGGTTGGCATCCGATGAGGATCGAGAGGGAGAGGCAATTAGCTGGCATTTATATGAAACATTAGGTTTAAATAAAAATAACACGAAACGCATTGTTTTTCACGAAATCACAAAGCCTGCCATTTTAAAAGCCATTGAAAATCCACGTGAAATTGATATTAACTTAGTAAACGCACAGCAAGCTCGTCGTGTATTAGATAGATTGGTAGGTTTTGAATTATCACCTATTTTATGGAAAAAAGTTCGTCCAAGTTTATCAGCTGGACGTGTTCAATCTGTAGCAGTTCGATTAATTGTTGAACGTGAAAGAGAAATTCAAAAATTTGAATCAACATCCGCTTATAAAGTATCTGCCTTATTTAAAGTTGGTTCTGGGATTTTAAAAGCAGAATTAGATAAACGTTATGCTACTGAAGCAGAAGCTCAAGCTTTTTTAGAAAAATGCAAAGTAGCGTCTTACACTATTGAGAGTTTAGAAACAAAACCTGCAAAACGTTCGCCAGCTGCACCTTTTACAACATCTACTTTACAACAAGAAGCGGCTCGTAAATTAGGTTTTTCGGTAGCGCAAACCATGCAAGTGGCTCAACGTTTGTATGAAGCTGGTAAGATTACCTACATGAGAACTGACTCTGTCAATTTATCGGACACAGCCATGGATCAAGCAAACAAGGCTATTAACGAAAACTACGGCGCTAAATATTACAATCCTCGTAAATACAAAAATAAGAGTAAAGGTGCGCAAGAGGCGCATGAGGCGATTCGTCCTACATACATTGATAGAACTGTAATTGATGGAGAACGTAATGAAATTCGTTTATATGATTTAATTTGGAAACGTACCATTGCTTCACAAATGAGTGATGCTGAATTAGAAAAAACAACTGCTAAAGTAAATGTAAGTGGTGCTTCTGAATTATTTGTAGCTCAAGGTGAAGTATTAAAATTTGATGGTTTCTTGAAAGTATATATGGAAGGAACGGATGATGAAGATTCTGACGAAGAAAACTCATCAATGTTACCTCCAATGAAAGTAGGAGAAAAATTAGAGAGTCAAGAAATTACAGCGACTCAACGTTTCACGCATCATCCAGCACGTTATACTGAGGCAAGTTTAGTAAAGAAATTAGAAGAATTAGGCATTGGTCGTCCTTCTACATACGCTCCAACTATTAGTACGGTTCAAAAACGTAACTATGTGGAGAAGACTGATAAAGAAGGTACTCCAAGACAGTATGTGAATTTAACCTTGGTAAAACAAAACATTACTAAAGATATTAAAACAGAAAATACGGGTGCCGAAAAAGCAAAATTATTCCCTACTGATATTGGTATGGTAGTAAATGATTTTTTATTGAAATACTTCCCTACGATTTTAGATTTTAATTTCACGGCTAAAGTTGAAGAAGAATTTGATGAAATTGCAGAAGGCAATTTAGACTGGCAACGTATGTTAAAGGAGTTTTATACACCTTTTCATAAAACAGTTGAAACCACTTCTGAAAACAGTGAACGCGCTAGTGGAGAAAAAATATTAGGTATCGACCCAGTAAGTGGCAAACCAGTATCTGTGAGAGTTGGACGTTTTGGACCTTTGGCTCAAATTGGAGAAACCATTGAAGGCTCCGAAGAAAAACCAAAATTTGCCAGTTTAAGAAGAACACAAAGTATTGAAACCATTACTTTAGAAGAAGCATTAGATTTATTTAAATTGCCTTTAAGTTTAGGAGAATACAATGGCGAAGAAGTAATAGTGGCTGTTGGACGTTTTGGTCCATATATTAAATTAGGAGAATCTTTTATTTCAATTCCACGAACGATTGACCCATTAACAGTTGATATGGAAAAAGCTATTGAAATTATTAAAGAAAAAGAAGAAGCTGATGCTCCAGTCGCACACTACAAAGGCAAAGGAGTAACTAAAGGTAAGGGACGTTTTGGACCATTTATTAAATACGATGGTTTATTTATAAACGTTCCAAGAGCTTATAATTTTGATAACTTATCTCAAAAAGATATTGAAGAATTAATTGAGAAAAAATTAGAAAAAGAAGCCAACCGTTATATTCAAAACTGGCCGGAGGAAAAAATTTCTATTGAAAATGGTCGTTGGGGTCCGTTTGTTAAGTTTGGAAAATTGATGCTGAAACTAATTAAAAACGGAGGTGGTAAATTTACTCCTGAAGAATTAAGTGAAATAACATTAGACCAAGTAAAAGAAATGATTGTGGCTCAAGTACCTAAAGCATTTGACAAAAAAGGTGCAAAAAAAGCCGCTACAAAAAAAACTTCGACAGGCTCAGTTGCCAAAGCTAAAGTGGTTAAATTAGCACCTGCTAAAAAAGCTGCCACAAAAAAATCAACCGTAAAAAAGGCAGCAGCTAAGAAAACTGCTCCAAAAAAGGTGGCAACAAAAAAAGCAGCTGTGAAGAAAAAATAATTACATTACATAACTTTAAAGCCATCCGTTAAATAACTGATGGCTTTTTTATTTTACAACTGTTTAATTAATATATTTACACGATAGACCTCCTTTTTAGACTAAAATATTATTATGAAAAAAACACTTTTAATTCTTGCCTCCATTTCATCTTCATTATTTGCTCAAACATTATCTTATAGTTTTGGAAATGAATTTGAAACCGTAAAAAAACATGAAGACATGGGCTTTTATAAATTCAATAATAATGAATATGTAGAGGTTTATTTTAGAAAAGGTGACGATATGATTTTTCAAATTTTTGATAAAGATTTCAAAAATGTAAAAAAACTAGAAACCGTATTATTACCTGAAGAAAGTAAGAAATATGCAAACGAAGGCTTCTTTAGTGTTAAAAATGATTATTTCTGGTTCTACTCAACATGGGATAGAAAAACGGAAACAGAACGTTTATTTGCATTACCCTTTAACAAAGAAAAATTATCATTTGAAGGAAAAGCTATTAATTTAATTGAAACAGGCAGATTAGATCCTTATTTAAAATACAGATTCAACTACTCTACCGATAGCACTAAAATGCTTGTTACATATAGAGTAAAGCCTAAAGAAAGAAGAGACAAATTAAATAAAGACATCATTGGTTTTAATTTATTTGACAATAAAATGAACAAATTATATGCTGGGGAAATTGAAATGCCCTACTCTGAATTTGACATGAATAATTTAGATTATGAAGTTGATTCAAGAGGAAATATTTACATGCTTACCGAAGTCAAAATAAATAACTCATTAGATGGCGAAGTAATCAAAGATAAAAGTGGAAAATTTGCCTATCGTTATGAATTAATTAGAGTTGATCAAAAAAACAATACCCTTCAAGCAATTAAAATTAATCTTGAAAATAAATACACAAATTCTGTCATTTTATCTGAAGACTTAAATCATGATATTGTTATTGCGGGATATTACTCAGATAAAAAAAATAGTACTGGCTCTGACGGAGCCTATATCATTCGTTTAGAGTATGACGCTAACAACGCCGTAAAAAACATTAAAACTACTTACTGTGAATTTCCTGCAGAAACTTTAAAAGCTTATGAAAGTGCTAGAGTAAAGAAAAGAATGGAAAAGAAAGATAAAGAAGGCGATTTAGAAGCATCTAATTTAACTTTCAGAAAAATGATTTTTTATCCGGATGGAAGTGTTTTAATTATTGGAGAAGAGTATTATGTTGTTACTCACACTCACTATAATGGTAAAACAACCTATACTACTTACACTTACTATTACAATGATATTTTAGCATTAAAAGCAGACAAGGATGGAAAAACAGTTTGGTGTAATAAAATTCCTAAACAACAATCAGGTAGTGGAACGGCTGATTTATCATTCCATCATCATGCGTATGCTGGCGAAGATTATTTCTTTTATTTAGATAATATCAAAAATATTGATTTAGCATTAACGGAAACTCCAGCACCACATTCGAGTGGCAGAGGTGGTTATTTAACTTGCGTAAAAATTGGTAAAGATGGTAAAATGACTAAAAAATCAATCTTTGATATCAAAGAAGAAGAAGTTCGTATTTTCCCTAGAAGCTTTGAATCCATAACCGACAAATTAATTGTGGATAGATTGAAAGCAGATAGAAAAGAATCTAAAGTTTTTAAAATCGAAATAAAATAAGGGATATAAAAAATCCAAAATAATTGTTTTGAACTTTTAATGAAATAAATTATCATGAGTTATAAAGTTTTTGAATATCCTATCTCTATTGACTCTTATGATATTGATGAAAACGAACATGTGAATAATATTTCTTATTTAAAATGGGTGCAAGATGTGGCTATTGCTCATTGGAATTCTGTTTCAGATACAGAAATGCGTTCTAACTATATATGGGTTGTTAACCGTCATGAAATTGATTATTTAAAAGAAGCTTACTTAGATAGTAAATTAGTTGCTAAAACATGGGTTATAGAACCTCATGGAGCAAGGTCTTATCGTTTTGTGGAAATTTATGATACAGAGAGTAATACTGTAATTGCTAAAATAAAAACCACATGGATTTTATTAGATTTACCAACTAAAAGACCTAGAAGAATAGAGAGTGATATTATTAATGCTTTTTTATAAATGAAAGTTTCCAGCATAAGCGAATTAAAAAAAGAACTACATGAATTGCCTCAAAAACAATTAGTAGAATTATGCTTGCATTTAGCAAAATACAAAAAAGACAATAAAGAATTTTTAGACTACTTATTATTTCAAGCTCATGATAAAACCAGTTTTATTACAGCTGTTAAAGAAGAAATTGACTTACATTTTGATGAACTAAAAGCGCAATCAAACTTATACTACGTCAAAAAAAGTTTACGTAAACTATTACGAATCATTACTAAATATTGCAAATACATAGGCGACAAAGCTTTAGCTGCCGATTTACATATTTACTTTTGCCGAAAAATGAAAGCCTCTGGTATCCCCTATCACAAAAGCCAATTATTGATTAATATGTATGAACAACAATTGAAAAAAATAGATACTTTGATTAATGGCTTGCACGAAGATTTGCAACAAGATTATCTAAATGATTTGCAAGATATCATTTAACGAGACGCCTCATACAATTCAATTGGTAAACCATCTGGATCACTAAAAAAAGTAAATTTCTTTCCCGTAAATTCATCTATTCTGATTGGTTCAGTAATAACATAGTGACTACTAAGTTCTTTAACTGCTAATTCTACATCATCCACACTAAAAGCAATATGCCTTAGTCCTGCGGCTTCGGGTTGAGAAACTCGTTTGAGAGGATTAGGAAAAGAAAATAACTCGATGATATATTCTCCATTTAAGGCTAAATCTAATTTATAAGATTGACGTTCTTCTCGATACACTTCGCGAACTATGGTGAACCCTAAAATAGTCGTATAGAAGTGTTTCGACTTTTGATAGTCTGAACAAATAATAGCAATATGATGAACGCTATTTAATAATCTCATGATCAATAATTAATGCCTTATGCAGCTTGATAAATGAAATATAAATTGAAAATAATATATGAGATTAATATCACAATTGACATTCTTTTATCAAAACGATTAGCAACAGCAATATCGTATTTTTTAACGAGATGTAATGCTAATGCTGTCCCTACAATTATAATAAACACAAAAAACAAAGTTACTCCATGTAAAGTATCAACTAATGTAAAAGAGGCTGTTTCAGGTAGAGCAGAATCTATCACGTATTTATTACCAATAACTGCAAATAACGAGCCTACACTTAAGCCAAAGCGAGAATCAACACTATCTGCATGAATAAAGAAACACACATAGGCTATAAAAAAAGCTAAATACATTCCAGTAAACATTTTCCAAAACAAGCCCATTGCCTCGCGTTTAAGTCCAATGCTAACTCTATAAGAGCTGTATTCAGAGTGAGGTTTATCTAATGTTGGATCTCCAAAAGCTGTTTCATAAGGTTTTATTTTACTTGAAATTTTAAACGTGTCAATCGTCCAACCATTCACCACAAAACGTGGATCAAAATGGTTACCAAATGTATCTGGAGCAAATACTAAACTTTCTGAATCGAACTGAGAATTTTCAAAAGACAATCTTAACTTTTGTCTATCAAAAGGAAAATTATTTAATTTCCAGGAATCTTTCATGACACATTGTAATTTCATCAATAGATACACTTTGTCTCCCGAAGTATCAAGAGTAGAATATGATTTAGTGAAATTTTTTGCCTGAGGCACTTCTAAATTTTGCATAAAATCAAATTCTTTATTTTTATACTTAAGCCACAGCCAAAGATTAATATTGTATTCTTTTTGTTTAAAATCTATATCATGGATACTTGTGATATAAATACCTGTATAAACAGTATCAGGCACTGATTTTTGTGCTGATAAAAAAGAACTTTTAAATAAAATTAAAATAAAAACTAGAGAAACGATTCGCATGATAAAATAAATTATAGATTAAAGATAACTAAAATTAAACTATACCTTAGGTTCATTAAATGCAATAAATTTCACAAAAGATTTAACTGAGTGATTACATCACTCACATCTTTATATCTTGGTAATAAATAAGATTGAATGCCTGTTTTTATAGCGCCAGCAACATGTTGAGGAGAATCGTCTATAAAAATAGTTTCGTGGGCATTCAAATTATTTTGGTTTAATACAAACTCAAAGATTTCAGAATCAGGCTTTCTCATCCCTATTCGGCAGGAATAATAAACTTTTTCGAAAAATGGTTCTAAATTGCGGTAACCATGTTTCTTATATAAATCTGATTCTAATTGAGCTATATGTGTTTCGTTGGTGTTACTCAATAAAAACACACGATAATTAGATTTTAAAGCACTTAATAATTGCAAACGATGTATTGGAAAATCTAACAGCATCGCATTCCATGCCTCCTTCATTTGAGTATCGGTAACCCCTTCTTTTAAATGATCTTTAAGTTGTAAAAAAAAGTCAGATTCGCTTATTTGTCCTTTATCAAACAAATCAAATATGGGAGATTGCTGTAATTGCGTGTAAATTGACTCAAAGGGCTTTGTTGAAAGTTTATTAAATTCAGAGATCGTTCTAGGTATATCTAGGTTAATAATAACCCCTCCTAAGTCGAAAACTATATTTTTTATTTCACCCACAATATTTTGTTTATGTGCTACAAATATATATTTTTGCAGCCTAAAGTTTTTAAATAGATTTTAGATGCTCCTATAGCTCATTCGGTTAGAGCAACTGACTCATAATCAGTAGGTGCCTGGTTCGATTCCAGGTGGGAGCACGGTTAAAGCCATCAGATTTACTGATGGCTTTTTTTATTACCAAAAAATCAAAACTAAGGAATGGTGAAATTAATTTGAGGACTAACCGTTGTTGTTGAAACAGCATTTAAGGTAAAAGAAGCATTAGCAGTGCTTAACCAATCGCCGCTACTAGCCGTTAAATTTCCATCCGCATCGTATAAGGCATATACATAATAAGTGCCTGGGTGCATATAGTTAAATACAAAACTTTGATCCAAGGCATCTAAAATCACATAGCGAGAACGGTATTTTAAATTAGCTAAGTTGGGAGTAAAACCGCTAAACAAAGGTTGAGTCATAATAATTAATAAGGTTTTTTTACCAGCCACTGGCACATGCGAGGCATCGTAAGTGTAGTTTACCGTAGTTTGCCCTAAATAAGGCTGAGCAGTTTCAGGGTATGGATCGCCAGCTGGCACGCCTGATGTAGAATAATACACCGCTTCGGTTTGCCCTACAAAAGTGCTAGAAAAATCAATAGACATGGTGCTTTTTGGAAAACCTAATGCAGAAACCGCAGCGGATGCCGAAGTTGTATCTTGCAATTTAGCGCTCCAGGTCATATGAGGGGCTGCTGCCGTAAGCGTATTGTATTTATTAGTATAAGATTTAATTATTAAACTATCTCCTTTTCTAATCACCTCAGTATAGGCTTTGCTCTTGCCTTTGATGATTTCCGAAAAACGATAAAACGATTGACTTGTTGTTTCCGAAACACTATCGGCTAAGAAATAAGACACACGATTCATATTGGCAAATGAACCACCATTTCTAAACCCTACTCTTAATTGGTTATTGTACTTCGCAATAAAAAACGACATAAAAATATCGTTTGCTGTATCTAACTCGTTTTTTGCAGAAATTTGATTTTCGGAAATGGGTCTAAAATCTACAATCCACTCCGGATATCCTCCTAAGGGCGTAGTGGAAGTCACTGGACCATTCCAAATACCTTTTACTTTATTTAGAACTCCAAATCCATACGCATTTGAAGAAGTGGGATTGTTTCCTGACGTTGGAGGAACTTCTTCTTCTGTTTTTTTATCATCGCACGATTTACAAGAGCTCATCACTACGATTAGTGATAGAATCGTAATTAAGTTTATAAATCTCATGGTGTTTTTTTAATTTATTTTTTGGTGATATAAATTCTGCTTTTTGCTAAGCCTAATTTGTTGAAGAAGTGAGTGAATGAAACTCCTAAAACGCCCATACCGTATTTTGCACTTCGTCTGAAATTAATAGAACTTGCTTCAGGGAAATACTTAGTAGGACATGTAATTTCAGCAATTTGAAAACCCGCATAAAATATCTGAGAAATCATTTGATTATCAAATACAAAATCATCAGAGTTTTCGTGGTAGCTAATCGTTTCTAAAATCTCTCTGTTAAACGCTCTGTATCCAGTGTGATACTCGCTTAACTTTTGATTGATTAAAATATTTTGAGTTAAGGTTAAACAACGATTAAAGATATACTTATACATTGGCATACCTCCTTTTAAAGCTCCCTTACCTAAAATACGAGACCCGAAAACAGACGGATACAAATCGTTTGCTATAATATAGCTCATGCTATGTATTAACTTAGGCGTGTATTGATAATCAGGGTGCAACATGATTACAATATCAGCTCCTAATTCCAATGCTTTATCGTAACAGGTTTTTTGATTACCACCGTAACCTTTATTTTTTTCGTGACGAATAACATGCTTAATGCCTAATTGACGACCAACTTCGGTAGTATTATCAGTACTGTGATCATCCACTAAAACAACATCGTCCACAATATCAAAAGGGATTTCATCGTACGTACGCTTTAAAGTTAATGCTGCATTATAAGCAGGCAAAACAACTACTATCTTTTTTCCATTAATCATATCCTACAAAAATAACAAAGTTTATATAAATTGTATACTTCTCCTTAAAAAATATAATTAAATTAGACCCACAAAATTGAAGACAAAAGTACTACATAGCTATTTACTAAAGGCCTATCTCCCACCCTTTTTTTTGACCCTATTTATTGGCGTATTTGTATTTTTCTTAATTCATGTATTTACCTACATGGACGATATCATTGGAAAAGGAATGGGCGCCTGGATTTTGACTCAATTTTTCTTTTATTCCTTTTTAACCTTTATCCCAATTGCTATGCCTTTGGCGGTTCTGCTCTCTTCTATTATGACCTTTGGAAATTTGGCCGAGAACTATGAATTAGCGGCTATGAAATCCTCTGGATTATCACTATTTAAAATCATCAGACCCATTTTTGTATTTATTGTCTTCTTAGCTGGCTTTACTTTTTTATTCAATAATTTTATTCTGCCCCATATCACCCTAAAATCTGCTAATTTACTATGGGATATCCGTCAAGCCAAACCAACTTTAAGTATCAAAGAAGGTGTATATTATAGCCAATTAGATGGCTACAGCATTAAAGTGGGAAAGAAAAGTAACGATGGGCAAACTTTATACAATGTCAATATTTATGACCATTCAGGTGGACTTGGTAACAACATTCAACTGTATGCTGATAGTGGCATGATGAAAACATCTGCAGACACTAATTATTTACAAATTCAGCTAAATAGTGGTTCAAGATATGAAGATATCATTCAGGAAGAATCTCACAAAAAAACACGTCCCTTAATGCAACTCCTTTATAAAGAGTTAAACATTAATGTGGATATGAGTAGTTTTAAAATGAAACAAACCAAAGAGGAGTTATTTAAAAATCATCACGAAATGATGAACGTGTGGCAAATAAACGACGAAATGGATACGATGGATTTGGAGATTAATAAAAAATACGAAAATTTAAATTATCAATTCAACACCTACTTTTTAGCACGCACCATCAGAACATCTGGATTTAATGTGCCTAACAAAAACATTAAACAATTTTATGCCTCATTGAGTAAAGATGAATTTAGACAAGCTTTAGAAAACACTCAAAATTTAGTGCGTAGTTCCAGCGGATATATTGATTCTATTAACCAAGAAGTGTTTAACAAGCAATTTACCAAATTGGAGTATTGTGTTGGTTGGCACAAAAAAATCAGTATTTCGTTTGCTTGTATTGTCCTATTTTTTGTGGGCGCATCTCTTGGAGCTATTATCAGAAAAGGTGGTATGGGATTGCCAGTTGTGGTGGCAGTTTTATTCTTTTTATTGTATTACGTAGTGTCAATTATTTACGAAGATTTAGCGATGGAAGGTGTTTACACAGCCGCCTTTGGCTCGTGGTTTCCCTTACTGTTATTTTTACCCTTAGGTATATTTTTAACTTTTAAAGCGGCAAAAGATTCAGCATTATTTGATATGTCATCTTACACAGAGCCTATTAAAAAACTATTTAAAAAGAACAATCCCTAAAGCATGAAAATTCTTCAGTTATGCAATAAAGCGCCCTATCCAGCCAACGACGGAAGCTCAATTGCTATCTATGCTTTAGCGGAAGGATTAGCTGATAATGGCATTGAACTTCATTTATTGCCAATCAATACTAAAAAACATTTTAAGCCCGAAGAACATATTCCCGCTGAGTTTAAACAAAAAACACATTACAGTTCTATCTTCAAAAATACGGATACGAGCGCTGTTGGGGCTTTATTAAATTTATTTTCTGCACAATCTTACTTTGTGAGTCGTTTTTATTTTAAGGAATACGAAGACGCGTTGATAGAAAAACTAAAAAGCACGTCGTTTGATGTCATTCAAATTGAAGGGGTTTTTATGTGTACTTATATTCCTACCATCAAAAAATATTCGAAGGCAAAAATTGTTTTAAGAAGTCATAATGTAGAACACCAAATTTGGGAAAGACATTTAGAAAACGAAAAAACAAGTCTCAAAAAAACATACTTAACCTTACAAAACAAACGCTTAAAACAGTTTGAAATCAATGCCTTTCATCAAGTAGATGCTATTGTTACTATAACTGATGAGGATAAAAAAACAATAGCGGCTATTTCTCCTAAAACACCATTGCACACTTGCTTAACAGGTATCAATTTAAACAGCTACCAATTTGTTGAAAAAGCTAAACAAGCTAACACTTTATTTCATTTTGCATCGATGGATTGGATGCCAAATATAGAGGCGGTAGATTGGTTGATGGAGAAAGTGTGGCAAGATGTTTTGAAACAAAAACCTGATGCGCAGCTTGTATTAGCTGGACGAGGAATGCCCGAAAGATTTAAATCACGCTATGGCGTGACTAAAAATATTACAATTATAGAGGATGTAAAAGACTCTAAAGACTTTTATGCTACTTATGATATCATGTTAGTGCCTTTATGGTCGGGAAGTGGATTGCGCATTAAATTAGTAGAAGGCTTGGCTTATGGCAAAGCCATTATCACCACCAGTATTGGAGCCGAAGGTATCCCCTACACTAATGGCCAAAACATGCTAATAGCAGATACAGCAAATGATTTTAGTAAAGCTATTTTAGAGGTATTAAACAATCCATCTTTAAAACACGACTTACAAAAATCGGCAAGAGCCTTAGCAGAAAGCCATTTTGATTATACAATAAGCGCTAAACATTTAATTGATTTTTACAAAACCTTGTAAAACAAAAAACCTCCGCCAAAGCGAAGGTTTTTTAATATATCATTCTTTAATAATCTTATTTCATAATCACAGTCTTATCAACTGTTTTTCCTTCTTCTAATTTAATAATACCAACACCTTCTAATGTATCAGACACAGCTTTGATATCTAAAATAGCAGGTAATTTAAATGTAAAAGACACTGATCCTGAACCATCAGAAACGCCTTCTGCTTTTAAATCTGCTTCAACAGTAGAACCTGAAGATGTTTTAACATTAGCATACAACTTAACATTAGCTCCAGAAACAATGTTTCCATTCTCTCTTTGAGTTTTAATAATTAACTTACAGTCTGTATTCTTCTCGCAAGAAGTAGATAAACCTAAAGTCATTAAACCAAGAGCTAGAGACGTTATGAATAATTTAAATTTCATTTTATTTTTATATTAATGATATTGGATTAATATTTGTACCCCAAATATACTAAAAAAATATACAAAATGTATCTTAAAGCAATAATATTGAGTCTAAGTCTGGTTTTAATGATTAAACAAGGATTTTCTCAAACCTTTTCTAAAGAAACCATCCTAATTTCTACAGAATATGGAAACATGAAAATCAAACTATTTAACGAAACACCAAAACACCGCGATAATTTTTTAAAGTTAGTAAGAGAACATTTTTACGACAGTTTATTATTTCACCGAGTGATTCAAGATTTTATGATACAAGGTGGCGACCCTGATAGCAAACATGCAGAGCCCGCAAAGTTTTTAGGAGACGGAGATTTAAAATACACTATACCTGCTGAGTTTGTTCCCACACTTTGTCATAAAAAAGGGATGTTATGTGCGGCTCGTAACGGAGATGATGTGAATCCTGAAAAAGCATCATCAGCTTGTCAATTTTATATTGTACAAGGTAAAGTGAGAAATGATGAAGATTTAGTATCGTTTGAAAAGCGAATTAACAAACCAATCATTACTAAAATTAAAGATGAGATTTTAAATAAACCCGAAAACAAAATTTTAAAGGATAAAATGGATGGCTTTAAAAAAGAACAAAACAACGATAGTTTGATGGTGTATTTTAAGGTTGTCAATAAATTAGTAGATGAAGAATTTGCAAAAACACCACACTACTCTTTCCCGCCCGAACATAAAACCATTTACAAAACCATTGGTGGAACCCCACATTTAGATAGCCAATACACCATTTTTGGTGAAGTGATAGAAGGATTAGAAGTGATTGATAAAATAGCAGCAGTTGGTAAAAATAAAGATGATAGACCTTTGATTGATATTAGAATGACTATTTCTATTTTAGAAGAGAAATAAGATTATAATTAAGGAGGTTCTGAAATTGTAAATGAACTTTTAAAACACAATCTTATTGACGAATTTATTATTTCAGTAATTCCTATTTTAATTGGCAGTGGAATAAAATTATTCAATGATGGAAGACCAGAGCAAAAATTAAAATTAATTTCGGTTCAAAATTTCGAAAAAGGACTATTACAAATGCATTATAAGAAAGAAGAAAATTAAAATTGAAAAAGTAGATAGTTAAGTTGCTTTTCGATTCCTTATACCTTTCACGATAGCAATAATAATCCCTACAAAAGATATGAAAGAACCAAACAAACCTAAGGACATTGTAATATCTCCCATTAGTTCCTCAAAATCAGAAACCACAAAATGACCTGTTGAACCAAGAGCCATTAAAAACATAATACAAAATGATAAAAATCCACAAACGGAAATCATAGAAAGATGCAACCATGCAAAATTCTTTTTGCTTTTATTAAATTGCCAAATAAGTTTATATATTGACCATAAACAAACTATTTGTAACACTAAAGTAAATATTGCTAAAGGCATATAAAAAAATAAATCTAAATTACTGCTTCACGCCATTCAAATACACGCTCTCAATTAAATTACTTCCAAAAGAGTATGGTATAAAACCATAAGAACTAATTGGTTTGGTGATAAAGAAGTTTGCTTTTTTACCTGGTGTAATACTTCCAACTTCATTCGAAACGTTCATCGCATAAGCAGAGTTAATGGTGCAAGCATTAATCACTTCTTCGGGTGTGAGTTTATATTGCACACAACCTAAACTCATCATAAAATTCATGTTCCCACTTGGACAAGAGCCTGGATTAAAATCACTAGCAAAAGCAATTGGTAAGCCTGCATCAATCATTTTACGAGCCGGAGGTAAAGGCAAACTTAAAAAGAAGGCTGCTCCTGGCAATACGGTTGCCATGGTATTTGATTTTTTTAATACTTCAATATCTGTATCATTACAATATTCTAAATGATCTACGCTAATGGCTCCACAAGCCACACCTGCTTGTATACCTCCAAAATGGCTCATTTGTTCCGCATGCACTTTTGGTTTTAAGCCATGTTCTTTACCAGCTTTTAAAATGTATTCGGTTTCTTCGGGTGTAAAATAGTTTTGCTCGCAAAACACATCTATAAAATCAGCTAATTTCTCAGCTGCTATTTTAGGTAACATCTCATTCACAATTAAATTGATGTAACCCTCTTTATTATTTTTAAATTCTAAAGGCAAGGCATGTGCTCCTAAAAATGTTGCTTTTACTGGGATTAAGTTTAAGTCTTTAATACGCTTAATCACTCGCAACATTTTCAATTCGCTTTCTACACTTAAGCCATAACCACTTTTAATTTCAATACTTCCCGTTCCTTGGCTAATCACTTCTTTTAATCGAACCATCGCTTGTTCAAACAATTCGTCTTCGGTAGCTTCGCTTAATTTTTTAGCAGAATTTAAAATACCACCACCACGGGCAAAAATATCTTCATAACTCAATCCGTTAATTCTATCTACAAACTCCCCTTCTCTGTTTCCTGCATATACAATATGAGTATGACTATCGGCATAACATGGCATCACAATTTTCCCATCCGCATCAATAATTTCTAAGCCTTTCCAGTCTTCAATTCCTGGAAAGTCATCCATACTTCCATAATCTGCTATTAATCCATTGTCCACTGCTAACCATGCATTTTCAATACAAGGCAATTCTTTCATCTCCGCTCCACTTACTTTCAACACAACCGTATCACGAACTTGCACTAAAGATTTTATATTTTTAATTAATAGTCTTGACATAAGCTTACAATTTTGAAAGCGCAAGTTATTTAATTTATGGCTTATTTTTGCTTAAAATGGTTATTTTTACATCATGGCAGGTAATACTATTGGAACCTTATTTCGATTAACCACTTTTGGCGAAAGTCATGGTGCAGCTTTAGGCGGCATTATTGATGGTTGCCCAGCTGGATTAGCAATTGATTTAGACTTTGTGAAATCTGAGTTGCAACGACGTAAGCCAGGCCAATCTCATATTACTACCCAACGAAAAGAAGAAGATGAAGTAAAATTCCTCTCCGGCATTTTTGAAGGTAAAACCACAGGGCATCCTATTGGCTTTACGATTGAAAACACCAATCAAAAACCGAACGATTACGAACATATCAAAGACGCTTATCGTCCTTCTCATGCCGATTTTACTTACCAAGAAAAATATGGCATCAGAGATTACCGGGGCGGCGGACGCTCCTCTGCTCGCGAAACCGCTTGTCGTATTGTTGGTGGTGCTATTGCCAAATTGTATTTAAAACACCTCAACGTTTCTATTCAAGCTTATGTGAGCCAAGTAGGACATATTAAGTTGGAGAAAAAATACCAAGATTTAGATTTATCAAAAACCGAAGAATCTATTATTCGTTGCCCAGATGCCGCTACCGCCTATAAAATGGTGAGCTATATTGAAGACATTAGAAAAGAAGGCGACACCATTGGTGGCATTGTAAGTTGCGTGATTAAAGGAATACCTATTGGATTAGGAGAGCCAGTATTTGATAAATTACATGCCGATTTAGGAAAAGCCATGTTAAGTATTAATGCTGTAAAAGGTTTTGAATATGGAGAAGGCTTTAATTCTATCAACTTCAAAGGTTCAGAATTAAATGATGCTTTTGTCAGTTCGAGTGTCACCCTGAGCGGAGTCGAAGGGCAAGTCGAGAACAACAAAAAGATAACAACCTCAACCAATCATAGTGGCGGCATACAAGGTGGTATCAGTAACGGACAAGATATTTATTTTAATGTGGCGTTTAAACCAGTAGCCACTATTATGCAAGATCAAACAAGTGTTGACAAAGATGGGAACGAAACAATCGTAAAAGGCAAAGGTCGTCACGATCCATGTGTATTACCAAGAGCAGTTCCTATTGTTGAATCAATGACTGCAATGGTATTGGCAGATTTTGCATTGAGAAACAGAACATCTAAAATTTAATCAAACAACTTTTCTCCAACAACTAACAACTTTATACTATGTTCAGTAAAAAAAACAGACTCATTACCATTATTGTTATCTCTATGATTATTGGTATTGCTTTAGGATATGGCATCAACAAATCCATTACCAATAATGCGCCTAAAATTGAGCAAACCTATATTCAAAAAATTTCAAAAGGAAATGCAGAGATTGAAAAACAATTAACGGTTGCTTGCGCTAAAATTGATAAAGACAATTTAAAACAAGCCAAGAAAAAAGTAGCTTCTAACTTTTCTATTTTAAGTGACATCTTTTTACGATTAATTAAAATGATTATTGCACCCCTTGTTCTTGCAGTATTAGTAATGGGCGTAGCCAAAGTTGGCGATTTTAAAGCTGTTGGACGAATTGGAGGAAAAACCATTGTGTATTTTACGTTTGCTACCCTACTCGCTTTAAGTTTAGGATTGGTGATTGTGAATTTATTTGAACCAGGTAAAGTCATGGCATTGGATTTACCACCAGCAACTGCCGATGCTGGCGTAAAGGCAAATGCACAAACGGCATCCAATTTTGTGGCTCATATTGTACCAGATAGTATTATTAGAGTCATGGCTGAAAATGAAATTTTGCCAATTGTAATTTTTGCTTTATTTTTTGGAATAGCAGCCGCAAGTATTGGAGAGCAAGGCAAACCGATGATTAAGGCGATGGATAGTTTGTCTCACATTATGTTTAAAGTCACTAATTTTGTGATGAGTTTTGCTCCTATTGGTGTGTTTGGCGCTATAACCGCCGTCGTTATCCAGCAAGGTTTAGATGTATTGAGTGGCTATGCCTATTTAATGGCTTGCTTTTTTGGAGGATTATTATTTTTTGTATTCGGTATTTTATTTACCATTTGCTTGGTGCTACGTATTAACTTCTTCTCCTTATTATCCTATGTAAAAGAGCCTATTTTACTAGCATTTAGTACGGCAAGTTCCGAAAGCGCAATGCCAAAAACCATTGAACAGTTAGAAAAATTTGGGATTAGTAATCGTATTGTATCCTTTGTATTACCACTTGGTTATTCATTTAATTTAGATGGCTCTATCATGTACATGACATTTGCAACGGTGTTTATTGCACAAGCTTATGGCATTGATATGACCATGGGCGATCAAATTCAAATGATGTTAATTTTATTAATTACCAGTAAAGGCATGGCTGGTGTTCCAAGAGCATCGTTAGTAGTGATTGCAGGTATGTTAAGTATGTTTCATATTCCTGGAGAAGGTTTATTATTGCTATTAGCAGTTGATCAAATTTTAGACATGGGTCGCTCTGCTACTAACGTTGTTGGTAACGCTGTAGCTAGTGCCGTTGTTGCTAAATGGGAAGGTGAAAAATTAACACCAAGAACAAAAATTTAGGCATGCTTTTCTACTGGCTTAATCTTATTGGCATTTTTTTCTTTACCATTTCGGGTTCATTAGCAGCGCGAGATAAAAAACACTATCACGATTATTTTGGAGTGTTCTTTACCGGATTTTTAACGGCAATTGGTGGGGGAACATTACGAGATATGATGTTGGGCGCTTATCCAATTTCTTGGTTAAGCGATAGAAATATTTTAATTTCTATCATCATTGCATTTGGATTTACTCTCATATTTAAAAAATACATAGTCAAATTACGTCGCACCTTATTTTTATTCGACACGGTTGGCGTTGGAATTTATACCATTTTAGGGGTTCAAAAAAGTTTAGAGTTAGGTGTTAATCCTTTCGCCGCTGTTATATTAGGACTTGTATCTGCTGTATTTGGAGGTGTTATTAGAGATACATTATTAAATGAAATCCCTTTAATATTTGCCAAAGAAATTTACGCCACAGCTTGTATTGCAGGTGCTGTTTTATACACCACGATGTTATATTTTAAAATTGAAGCTAATATTGCTGCGTCTGTTTGTATGAGTATTATTATCATTATAAGAATAATAGCAGTGAAATATAAGCTAGCTTTACCTAAATTTGACGCTGGAAACGAAACGATAGATTAAGATGGAAACTGAAGAAATTGGATATATTAGTAAAACACATGGCTTAAAAGGACATGTTATTTTACGTTTAAATGAATTAATAAACATTGATGAAGAAGGTATTAAATCTATTTTTTTAGACATTAATGGCTCTCAGGTTCCATATTTTATTGAAGAATGTAGACCAAACAATACCGGTTATATTATTAAATTAGAAACAATTGACACAGTTGATACCTCTAAAAAACTGATTGGAAAAAAAGCATTTGCATTAACGGACTTTATTTTAGAAAATGATGAATCGTTGAATGAATTTATTGGTTATGCCATCATAGATACTAAACTAGGAAATATTGGTAATATATCCGAAGTAGATGAAAAAACCGATAATGCCATCGTTAAGGTGATTCATCCATCTGGAGTTGAAATTATTTTACCTTTCAACGATGATTTTATTGTTGAAATTGATGATGATTTAAAAACCATTGAATTTAATGCTCCTGAAGGTTTAATTGAAATGTATCTACAATCCTAGCATCACCGAATTCTTAGCTATTATTACTTCATCTTTTACCTTTTACAAACTCAAATGAGCTGTCCGTGAACTCGTTTCGACTATTCACAAAATTAAACCATAACTTCACCAATCTCTCATAACTTATTAAAATTTAATCTGTTAAATCAAAAATAGACTGAAATTAGATTGAGTTTTTTTATATATTTGAATATCATACATAATTACGTTTTATGAAGAAATTTTTATTTTCCATTTTCACGATGAGCTTGTTTTGCTCTCAAAATTTCATCCAAGCTCAATGTTCTTTAGATCAGGTAGGAACAAGCACCGTTGTCGCTACCTCAGCTCTATCAGATATGGCTGTAGCTCCTAATGGAACTACCTACGTTTTAGCCTATAATAGCACAAGCAAAGTTATTGAATTAAGAGCTGCAGCAACAATAGCTTCAACTTGGTCGTTAATAGCTACTGTTCCTACAGTAACTAACACCACAGTGAAACCAGTGATAGAGATTACAAAAGCTGGAGAAATTGTGATGTTTGTTCGTGACGAAGGAAATGGAAAAGTTGGAAAAGTATACCACTCATTTGGTGGTGCTATTACTCAAATAGGACCAGATGTTTCTACAGGACCAGCAACTGATTTAGCTATTGCATTTTCCTCAACTAACGAGATTTTTGTATCCTATACTGATGTTTCTTTATCAAACGTTGCTGTTGTTAAAAAATGGGGCGGTGCTGCTTGGTTAGATATAGGCGCTAGCGGAATAGCATCGGGAGCATCTGTAGCTCATTACAATTCATTAATCATAGATAAAACAAACACACCTGTTATTGCTTATCAAGACTTAGGCGCAAGTAATAAAATAACTATTAGAAAATATAATGGAGCTGCATGGGTAACTTTATCAACAGTAAGTTCTGGTTCTACTACAAACTCTAAACTAAAATGTGCTAATAACGGAAACTATTATCTTGGCTATGTAGAAGGAACAAATGCAATTGTTCAAATGTATAATGGTTCTGTTTGGGCACCACTAGGTTCTCCAATTCCTGGATTATTAGCAACTTCTGATTTATATGATATGGAATTAGACCCAGATGATGTTCCTTTTATGATTGGTACCGAATCTGGAAATGCTTATGTTGTTGCTTATAAATATAATGGTGGAGCTTCTTGGATGCAAGTACCCGCAGGTTTTATAAATGCGGCAAACTCCTCTAATACTAATATTTCTTTTGATAGTAAAGGCGCCCCTTATTTTGCGTATGTTGATATTCCAACAAACAATACGATTAATGTTAAAACCTTATCTCTTCTTTCGTCTATTACTACGCAACCTGCCTCAACCCTTGTTTGTAACGGAAGTTCAGGAGGTATGTCGGTTGCAGTTAGTGGAACTTACTCGCCAACTTTTCAATGGCAAATTGGAACAACAGGTTATTATTTAAATGCCATATCACCATACGAAACAGCAACAACAAGTAATGTATCTTTTATCGCAGTTCCAAGTATGAATCAAGACATAATTAGATGCGTTGTGAATTATGGTTGCAGAAATGCTATTTCAAATACAGCAACATTAACTGTATCCTCTCCATCAGTATCATTAACAAAAACCGATGCAAGTTGTTTTGGTATATGTAATGGATCTATAAGTGCTAATACAATTGCAGGAAATGGACCATATGTATACTCTTGGACACCCAACGTAGGTTCTAGTGCTACTGTAACAGGATTGTGTGCAGGTAATTATACAGCAACTAGTACTGATATTAATGGATGTGTTGGTTCCTCTGTTATAAATGTCAATTCTCCTTCAGGGATTAGTAGTTCTGTTTCTGGAAATTTAAATATATGTAACGGAACTAGCACTACACTAACCGTAAATGCTGCGGGAGGTACCGCACCTTATACATTTACTTGGACACCTGGCGCTACTTTAAGCTCAACAAATACCCCCGTAGTTGTTGCCTCTCCAACAGCGACTACAATTTATAGTGCAACTACAATTGATGCAAATGGATGTACAAAAACATTTTCAGTAACCGTAAACGTCAATGCACTTCCTTCTATAATAGTTAACAATCCTACAATCTGTATTGGCAGTGCTGCTACTTTAACAGCAACTGGAGCTCATACCTATACTTGGAATCCTGGCAACTTAATTGGCGATATTCAAAGTGTTTCACCCAGTTCAACAACGACTTATACTGTTGCCGCAACTAATACATTAACTGGATGCACTAATACAACAACGGCATTAGTTACTGTAAATTCATTACCTATTGCTAATGCTGGACCAACTGCAACATTAACCTGTGCTAATACAACCACTACTTTAGCTGGTTCTGGTGGAACAACTTATTTATGGACAGGACCTGGAATTGTTAGTGGAGCTACAACCGCAAATCCCACTGTGAATTTACCTGGCACTTATAGTTTGCAAGTAACATCTGCTGGCTGTTCCTCTACAATATCTACCGTTTCAGTTTCGCAAGACATAACAGCACCAAATCCAACTGCTAGTAATGTTGGAGTATTGACGTGTACAACATTAACGGTTACTTTAACTGGCGGTCCTTCAACGGGAGTTACCTATCAATGGACTGGGCCAGGATTTAGTGGAGCAACAACAAATCAAAACGCATTAGCTACTGCTCCTGGAGCATACACTTTAACGGTTACTGATTTTTCAAATGGCTGTACAAATTCAGCGATAACAAGTATTACACAAGATACAACAACGCCTGTAGCAACTGCAAGTACAACCGGAACTTTAACATGTATAACTTCAACGGTAAATTTAAATAGCGGTGCGGCAGCAGGAGCAACTTATCTTTGGTCGGGTCCTGGAGTTTCTGGCTCACCATCCTCTCAAAATACAATAGCAAATGCCCCTGGTATTTATACTGTGGATGTTACTAATTCAGCGTCTGGATGTTCAAGTACTGCAACTACAGCCGTAACTCAAAACACAACAACTCCTTTAGCTACTGCAAATACATCTGGAACTTTAACATGTGTTACTTCAACGGTAAATTTAAATAGCGGTGCGGCAGCAGGAGCAACTTATCTTTGGTCGGGTCCCGGAGTTTCTGGATCACCATCCTCACAAAACACAATAGCAAATGCTCCTGGTATTTATACTGTAGATGTTACTAATTCAGCATCTGGATGTTTAAGTACTGCAACTACAGCCGTAACTCAAAATACTGCAACTCCTGTAGCTACTGCAAGTACATCTGGAACTTTAACATGTGTAACTTCAATTGTAAATTTAAATAGCAGTGCAGCAGCAGGTGCAACTTATCTTTGGTCGGGTCCAGGTGTTTCGGGGTCACCATTCTCACAAAATACAATAGCAAATGCTCCTGGTATTTATACTGTAGATGTTA
>PNMI01000015.1 GCA_013823565.1 Sphingobacteriaceae bacterium
TTACAATTACCATTGTTAGTAGAAGATAATGTTAAAGTAACAGAACCTGCTGTCAATTCGGATGCACTAGGCGTGTAAGTTGCATTTAATACAGAGCTACTTGGATTAAAAGAACCTGTACCTCCCGACCAAATGCCAGTTGTTGTTCCTCCAGACACAGTACCTGATAATATAGCGTTAGGATTATTTCTACAAACATTTAAATCTACACCTGCATTCACAATAGGAGAAGGAGTTAAATTAATGACCAAATTATCGGTTACTTGATTACAGTTACCGTTAGCTGTTGAAGTTAAAACAAGAGTTACTGTTCCTGCAGTTAATTCAGAAGCTGTAGGAATGTAAGTGGCATTTAAAGTTGTATTATTAGGAGTAAAAGTTCCAGTACCACCACTCCAAATACCAGTAGTTGTTGGTCCAGATACAACACCAGATAAAACGCTGCTAGGATTATTTTTACAAGAAAATAAATCCACACCTGCATTTACAAAAGGAGCAGAAGTGAATACAATTAAAACATTATCGCTTACCTGACTACAGTTTCCATTGCCAGTAGATGATAAAACTAAATTAACAGAGCCCGCAGAAAGTTCAGATGCACTAGGATTGTAAGTTGCATTTAAGCTAGTATTATTAGGAGTAAAAGTTCCAGTACCACCACTCCAAATTCCAGTAGTAGTAGCACCAGTTACAGTTCCTGATAAAACAGTTGCGGCATTATTTTTACAAGAACTCAAGTTTACGCCAGCATTAACAGCTGGAGCTGTTGTAAAATTAATCACCAAATTATCAGTTACTTGATTACAATTACCATTGTTAGTAGAAGATAATGTTAAAGTAACAGACCCTGCTGTTAATTCAGAAGCACTAGGCGTGTAAGTAGCGTTTAAAACAGAATTACTTGGATTAAAAGTTCCAGCACCGCCTGACCAAATTCCAGTTGTTGTTCCTCCAGATACAGTTCCAGATAATATTGCGTTTGGATTATTTTTACAAACATTTAAATCTATACCTGCATTTACAATAGGAGAAGGAGTGAAATTAATCACCAAATTATCGGTTACTTGATTACAATTGCCATTACTAGTAGAAGTTAAAACAAGAGTCACTGTTCCCGCAGTCAATTCAGAAGCTGTAGGAACGTAAGAGGCATTTAAAGTTGTATTATTAGGAGTAAAAGTTCCTGTTCCGCCGCTCCAAATACCAGTAGTTGTTGGACCAGATACAATACCAGATAAAACACTGCTTGGATTATTTTTACAAGCAAATAAATCTACACCTGCATTTACAGATGGAGGTGTAGTGAAAATAATTAAAACATTATCGCTTACCTGATTACAGTTGCCATTACCAGTAGATGATAAAACTAAATTAACGGAACCTGCAGAAAGCTCAGATGCACTTGGATTGTAAGTGGCATTTAAGGCAGTATTATTAGGAGTAAAAGTTCCAGTACCACCACTCCAAATTCCAGTAGTAGTAGCGCCAGACACAGTTCCTGATAAAACCGTTGCTGCATTGTTTTTACAGCGACTTAAATCTAAACCTGCATTCACAACAGGTGAAGGAGTGAAGTTAATCACCAAATTATCAGTTACTTGATTACAATTACCATTATTAGTAGAAGATAACGTTAAAGTAACAGAACCTGCTGTCAATTCGGATGCACTAGGTGTGTAAGTAGCATTTAAAACAGAATTACTTGGATTAAAAGTTCCAGCACCGCCCGACCAAACACCAGTTGTTGTTCCGCCAGATACAGTACCAGATAATACCGCAGTAGGATTGTTTTTACAGCGACTTAAATCTAAACCTGCATTCACAACAGGTGAAGGAGTGAAATTAATCACCAAATTATCAGTTACTTGATTACAATTGCCATTATTAGTAGATGTTAAAACAAGAGTCACTGTTCCCGCAGTCAATTCAGAAGCTGTAGGAACGTAAGAGGCATTTAAAGTTGTATTATTAGGAGTAAAAGTTCCTGTTCCACCACTCCAAATACCAGTTGTGGTGGTTCCAGATACAACTCCAGAAAGGGCTGCCGCTGCATTGTTTTTACATGTAGAAATATCCAATCCAGCATTAACAGTTGGCGCATTATTAAAAATAATTAAAACTTGATCGCTAACAGAATTACAGCCACCATTACCAGTTGAGGTTAATACTAAATTAACAACGCCTGCAGAAAGTTCAGAAGCTGTAGGAATGTAAGTGGCATTTAAAGTTGTATTATTAGGAGTAAAAGTTCCAGTACCACCACTCCAAATACCAGTAGTTGTTGGGCCAGAAACCGTTCCTGATAAAATAGAATTAGGATTGTTTTTACAAGAGTAAATATCTGTTCCTGCATTTACAGATGGAGAATTTGTGAAAATAACTAGAATACTATCTTTAGCCTGAACACAATTACCATTATTTGTTGAGCTTAAATATAATTTAACTTGCCCTGCTGATACATCTGCAGCACTAGGAATGTAATTTGTTGATAATTGAATATTACTAGGATTGAAACTTCCAGTTCCATTACTTGTCCATTTTCCAGTAGTTGTAATTCCACCTATAGTTCCACTAATAGCAACAGTGGGATTATTAGCACAAACAGAAGTACTCACGGGACCCGCGTTAGCAGTAGGCACATCAGTAATCGTTACTTTCATAGTATCTCTTTCTAAAGCACATATTCCATTACTAGTAGATGTTAATACTAGTTTTACTGTACCAGCTGCTGTATCGGCGCTACTAGGAATGTAAGTGCCATTTAAAGTCGTATTATTTGGCGTGAAAGTTCCTGAGCCAACGCTTGTCCAAATACCAGTAGAAGAACCTCCTGTTACAGTACCATTTAAAGTAACAGTGCTATTGTTACCACAAACAATTTGGTCAACAGATGCATTTACTAAAGGAGATGGTTTAACAGACAAAAGAAGAGTGTCTTTTTTTTGAGGACAAGGGCCATTAGTTGTCAGAAATAATTTTACAGGTTTTACTGTCGTATCTAACTGGCTGGGTGTATACGTATTTGTTAGTGCAGAAAATCCTCCGTTAAATGTGCCATATCCGTTTGTGGACCATGTTCCAGTAATATTTCCACCACCAACTTGAGCATTTAAAGCTAAATTACCATTAGCACAAATCGTAAAGTCGCTACCAGCATTAATAGAAGGGTAAGATGAAAATTCGGAAACATAAGCATAAGCACTTCCTTTATTATAAGAACCATTTAATGTTCCTAGTCCAAATACATCTCCTGTATTAGTGACTTTATTGTGTGAACCAACTGGTATTGTTGCCGTTGAATAATAAATTTTTGCTGATTTAATATTTCCTGAAGTACCTGGAACAACAGTAAATGCAGAAGCTGGTATCAAAGACGCATTACCATTTAATGCAAAGTTTCCTTCAAATCCTGTTCTAGTAAATAAGTTTAGGGCTAAAGAGTCTGATGAAGTTCGTGTAAAAGCAGTTGTGTAAGTTCCTGCACAAAAGAATGGAGGTAATTGAGCTCCACTTAATCTGCAGCCATATCCTGACACATGAAAAACGTAAATTGGTTTATTAGCTTTTACATAAGTTACACCTTGTGTGGCAGTATAAATAAAATTTTCTCCAAAGTTAGACACGTGAGTTGTTGTTGAGCCATCTTCTACAGTAATTTGAGTGTTGTTTTGTGTGGCTAAAACAAATATTTTTTCTGTAACAGAAGTTCCTTTGTTTACTATATAGTCAGTGCCTATAAAGCTGGAGTTAGTAATTTGGTCGGCAACCGAACTTAAACAGCCCGATTGATTTAAACCACTCGATTGAATAGAAATAGCTACTGGTTTGTTTGAGGAAACAATAGAACCAGCTAAACTTGTCGTCGCAGATCTAGTTGTATCTTGACAAGAATAGGTTTGACCTTTTTGAAGTGTAATAGAAAACGTAATGTTTGCTGCATGACCAATGATATTTGTTTTAGGTGTTATTAAAACAGTTGTACTGTTTTCTGAAGCAACAATATCAAATGATGAGAAAGATTTTGGAGAAGTAGCTGGTGCTTGGTTCCAAAATTCTTGCATTGGAACATAAAAATCAATTCCGAGTGCTTTTGGGCCTTTTAAACTAATATATTCTTTATTAGTTGTTGATTTAATAGCATATAAAGCCGATATTTTTTGCGTGGATGAAATATATATACCTCTATTTAAGACACTATTAGGAGTTGAATTCTCAATAGAAGCAATAAAAGTTGTTAGATTTATTGAATCTATTGAATTTGCAGGAATAGATTTGGTAATTGGAACAAATGCTCCATTGGCAGGTTGCGAAACCTTAACCGTTGCAGGTTGGGCATATGTATTAAAATATAAAAAAATCGGACGATCTCCTAAACCTACTGAGATATCGGGGGCTGCAAACCAAAAAGAGGTGTCTATTTGAGATTTACCAGTGATAAAAAACGTTAAAAATAGACAAGTTATTAATGAATACTTCTTAATCATATGTTTTCAAAGATAGATTAGTTTTTCGAATCGACCAATTAAATTTTTGTAGAAATTCTGTAGAATCTAATTCTATTTGTTAAAATATTTAACAAATAATAGACCATTTTTTTTAAAGGAAACTTGTAGAACAAAAATAGTTTCTTTAGTTTTGTCCTCGATTTTAAAAATGGAACCACAAGAAAAAATATTAAAAACATCCTTAGACCTATTTTTCAGGTACGGTATTAAGCGCGTTACTATGGATGATATTGCCAAAGAATTGGGAATGTCAAAAAAAACGATTTATCAGTTTTATAAGGAAAAAGACGATTTGGTGAATCAGCTATGTGAAGTGGAAATGAAAAAGCAAGAAGAGATTTTTAGAAATATTGAAAAACAATCTCAAGATCCCATTCATGAAATTATTTTGATTTCTAATACTATTAGTGAGATGATGCATCACATTAATCCTATTTTCTTTTTAGATCTTCAAAAATTTCATGGTAATGCTTTCTTGCAATTTCAAAAATTTAAAGAAGAATGTGCTTTTAAAGATATATTAAGAAACATAAAAGCTGGAAAAGAGATTGGAGTTTATAGAAAGGATATAGATGAAGAATTTACGGCAAAACATCGTCTTGCGCAGATTGATATGTTAATGTTTGGGAATTATTTTTCATTCGAAAAAATTAGTTTTACTCAAACACATCAACTATTGTTGGACATGTTTGTTTACGGTATTTGCACATTAAAAGGGCATAAATTGATTAATGAATATAAAAAAATTAACGAACAAGAATAAAAAATAGATATATGATTAAAATGAAAACATACACATTATTCGTTGCTATTTCGATAATGGTATTAAACGTAAAAGGGCAGGAGGCTAATTCTAATACATTTAGTTTACAACAAGCCATTGATTATGCTTATAAGAATAGCCCTAACTATTTAAATAGTCAAAATGATGTATTGATGGCTAAGTATAAGCGTAAAGAAGTTTTAGGAATGGCTATGCCGCAAGTAGGGGTGAGTGTTGATATGAAGAACTTCTTAGAGATACCAACATCTTTAATTCCTGGTGAAATATTTGGAGCACCTCCAGGAACATTTTTGCCTGTTAAATTCGGAACTACTTTTCAAGCAACAGGAACGGCGCAAGCTTCGTTACTGGTATTTAGTGCTGATTATTTGGTAGGATTAAAAGCAACCAAAGAGTATATCAGTTTAATGAATATTAATGTAACAAGAAGTAAAACTGATTTAGTAAGTCAAGTTTCTAAAGCATATTATGGTGTTTTAGTAAATAAGGAGAGAATTAAATTATTAGATGCAAACATTACCAAATTAGAAAAATTATTAAGTGATACCAAAGCATTTAATAAGCAAGGATTTGTAGAGCAAATTGATGTAGATCGATTGGAAGTGGCGTTTAATAATTTAACTACTGAAAAACAAAAAATAGAGCGTTTAATTAGTTTAAGCGAAAACGTATTGAAGTTTCAAATGGGTTATGCTGGACAAGATAAATTAATGCTAACAGATTCATTAAATATTTCGGATAATACAGAAATAAGTATGTCCAAAATTGATGTAGCAAAAAGAAGTGAATTTCAGTTATTAGAATCTCAACAACGATTGAATACCATTAATGTAAAACGTTTACAGTTTGGATATTTGCCAACCTTGGTAGCATATGGTAGTCTTGGTTATGCAGGTATGAGAAATGATTTAGATTTTTTTAATAGAACTCATAGTTGGTTTCCAACTGCTTTAATTGGAGCAACATTATCATTAAATTTATTTGATGGGTTTCAACGTCACTACAGAATACAACAAGCCAAGTTAGAATTTAAAAAAGGAGAAAATAATTTAAAAAACTTACAATTAGCCATTGAATTAGAAGGAGCATCGGCTGTTATAAATTATAATAACGCCATTTCTTCTTTACAAGTTCAAAAACGAAACTTAGAATTATCTAAAAGTATTTATACGGTTGCTCAAAAAAAATATGAGCAAGGAGTAGGGTCTAATCTAGAAGTAATTAATGCTCAAACATCTTTAAAAGAGTCAGAAACAAATTATTTTAATGCTGTTTATGATTTGATGGTTTATAAAATTGAGTATCAAAAAGCAATCGGCACATTAGTTAAATAAAAAATTAAAGTAATCACATTAAAAGATAAAAATATGTATACCATTCAAAGTAAAAAAATGAAACAATTTATAATCCCAGTTCTTTCTTCTTCATTATTTCTGGCTTCATGTGGAGGCGGTGGCTCAGAAAGTTTGACAGATTTAAAAGCTCAACAAGCTGAATTAAAAACTCAATTATCAGAAATTTCTACTAAGATTTCTAAGTTGGAAGGAGATTCTGCTAAGAAATTTACTTTAGTTGAGGCGGGAGTTTTAACTCCAGCAATTTTTAAAACATATATCAACGTTCAGGGTAGAGTAGATGCAGAAGAAAGTGTTTCTCTTTCATCAGAAATGCCTGGAACTATTACTAAAATAAATGTAAAAACAGGAGAGCAAGTTGTTAAAGGACAAGTGTTAGCAGAAACAGATGCTCGTGCCTTGCAACAAAGTATTTCTGATTTACAAACTAATGCTGAATTAGTGAATCAGTTATATGAAAAACAAAAAGCATTGTGGGAACAAAAAATAGGAACAGAAGTACAATTTCTTCAAGCTAAAACTCAAAAAGAAAGTATGGAGAAAAAGCTTGCTACTTTACAAGAGCAAGTTCGTATGACAAAGATTATTTCTCCAATTAATGGAACGGTAGATGCCGTTGATATAAAATTAGGACAATTAACTGCCCCTGGTATGCCAGCAATAAGAGTAATTAATTTTAATAATTTGAAATTAAAAGCTGATTTAGCAGAAAGCTATGCATCAAGAGTTCATAAAGGTGCTGAGGTTATTATTAAGTTTCCTGATTCGAATGATAGTTTAAATTCATATATCAGTTATTCATCTCGTGCTATTAATACATTAAACAGAACATTTGGTGTTGAAATTGCCTTAGATGATAAAAAAGAATATCACCCAAATCAAATTGCTATCATTAATATTAATGATTACAAATCTGTAAAGCCAGTTATTTCTATTCCATTAAATTACATCCAAAAGGATTTAAAAGGAACTCCATTTGTATTATTAGCTAACGGTAAAAAAGCTGCCAAACGAATAGTAACACTTGGAAAAGAGTATAATGGTAGAGTTGAAATTACACAGGGTTTATCTGAAACAGATTTATTAATTATGTCTGGTTACGATGGATTAAACGATGGCGATGCTATTGAAATAAAAAAATAATTAGATGAAATAGCCATATGGTTTATACACACAAATGATGTAAGCTATATGAAAACTAAAAATAATAACATAAACATATGAATTTTAAAGAATTTAAACCAAGTAGTTGGTCTATAGATAATAAAACAGCGATTTATATCGTTACTATTATCATATCCATTTGGGGAGTTATGTCGTATAACAAACTACCCAAAGAAAGTTTTCCAGATATTGTTGTACCTAAGTTTTTTGTGAGTACTGTATATGCTGGTAATTCACCTAGTAATATTGAAAACACTATTACTAAGCCTCTAGAGAAAAAATTAAAATCAATTCCTGGAGTAAAAAAATTAACGAGTAACTCTATGCAAGATGTGTCGTTAATTACGGTAGAGTTTAATACAAATATTACTGTTGATAAAGCTCGTCAGTCTGTTAAAGATAAAGTAGATGAAGCGAAATCTGATTTACCTGCAGGCTTAACTCGTCAACCTTTTGTAAAAGAATTAGCCTTTTCTGAAATGCCAATTATGTACATCAATATTGCGGGCGATATGGATTTACAAAAATTAAAAGAATATGCCGATGATTTAAAAGATAGAATTGAAGGTCTTAAAGAAATTACCGAAGTTAAAATGATTGGAGCTCCTGATAGAGAAATTCAAATCAACTTAGATATGTATAAAATGCAATCTATGCAATTAACAATGGGAGATTTAGAACGTTCTATTGGTTATGAAAACGTGACTATTAGTGGCGGACAAATTCCTATGGATGGTACTAAGAGAACTATCAGTATTAAAAACGAATTTAAAACAGTTGATGAAATTAAAAATTTATTAATTACATCTCAATCTGGTTCTAAAATGTATTTAAAAGATTTTGCTAATGTAGTTGATACAGTTAAAGAAACAGAAAGTTACGCTCGTTTAGCAGGTAAAAATGTAATCACCTTAAATGTTATTAAACGTGCCGGTGAAAATTTAATTTCTGCTTCTGATAAAATCAAAGAACATATTGAGGAGTTAAAGAAAACTGAATTTCCTTCAAACATTGATGTGAAGATTACGGCAGATCAATCCGATAAAACAAAATTGACTTTGCATGATTTAATTAACACCATTATTATTGGTTTCATTTTAGTAACCTTAATTTTAATGTTCTTCATGGGTGTAACCAACGCTTTGTTTGTTGCTCTTTCAGTTCCATTATCTATGTTTATTGCATTTATATTTATGCCTAGCATGGGATTCTCTATGAATATGATTGTGTTATTTGCCTTTCTTCTTGCTTTGGGTATTGTGGTAGATGATGCGATTGTGGTAATTGAAAACACGCATCGTATATTTGATAACGGAAAAATTGATATTAAAACTGCCGCTAAAAAAGCAGCAGGAGAAGTATTTTTACCTGTATTAAGTGGAACTATTACAACCTTAGCACCATTTATTCCATTGGCATTTTGGCCAGGTATTATTGGTAAATTTATGTTTTACTTACCAATCACATTAATTGTTACTCTATTAGCTTCTTTATTTGTGGCATACATTATTAACCCTGTGTTTGCGGTTGATTTTATGAAACCACATAAAGAGGAGTTTAAAGAGTATGGAAAAATTACCCGTAAAGCATGGATGAGACTTGGACTATATGCTTTAATTGCTGTGATTTGTTATGCAAGCGGACATTTAGCATTTGGAAACCTGATGTTGTTCTTTGCTTTATTTATGGTAATACACCGTTTGTTTTTATATAAAGTCATCGAAAAATTTCAAACTAAAACATGGCCATCTATTCAACGAGGTTACACTAATTTATTAGTATGGGGATTAAAACGTCCATATCAATTATTATTGATGACGATTGGATTATTTATTTTTTCTATTGTATTAATGAAATTACGTTCTCCTAACGTTGTATTCTTCCCTGAAGGTGACCCTAATAATGTGTTTGTTTATGTGAAATTACCAGAAGGTACTGACCCTGCAAAAACAAACGAGGTAATGAAAATTGTAGAGAAAAAAGTAAACTCTATTATCGGTGAAAATAATCCAATTGTATCATCAATGATTACAAATGTAACCATTGGCGTTACCGATCCTCAAGATGAAGATCAAAATTCTTACGCTAACCGTGGTAAAATTGCTATTAACTTCGTTGAGTTTAGCGAACGTAACGGAGAAAGTACCATGAAGTATTTAAAAGAAATTCAAGCTACTAAATGGAATATTGCAGGTGCCGAAGTTACCGCAAATAAAGAGCAAGCTGGTCCTCCGGTAGGTAAGCCAATAAATATCGAAATCAGAGGTGATAAATTTGAGGAGTTGGTTGATAATGCACAAAAATTAAAACGTTTTTTACAAGAGTCAGAAGTGCCAGGTGTTGCTGATTTGAAAACGGATTTTGTGGATAACAAACCCGAAATTGTTTTTGATGTTGACAGAGAGCGTGCTAATAGAGAAGGTATTTCTTCCGCACAACTAGCTATGGAAATTCGTAAAGCAGTATTTGGTATTGATAATCCAAGTAAGTTTAGAGATGCTAATGATGAGTATCCTATTCAATTACGTTACAAATACGACCAAAGAACAAATGTCGAACAAATTAAAAATTTAGTGATTACGTTCCGTGATATGAATATGATGGGAATGATTCGTTCGGTGCCTTTGTCTGCATTTTGCGATGTGCGTTATGAAAATACTTATGGTGGGATTAAACGTAAACAAAACAAACGTGTCATTACTTTATCATCTGATGTATTGGAAGGATTTAATGCTAATAATGTTGTGGCTCAGTTAGAACAAGTTGCAAAACAATTTAAACCAACTGGAGCAGTTGAGGTTAAATTTACAGGACAGCAAGAAGAACAAGCAGAAACAGGTGAATTCTTGGGGAACGCTATGATTATAGCAATTGGTATTATTTTATTAGTATTAGTAATCCAATTCAACTCAATAGGTAAGCCAATTATTATCTTATCGGAAATTGTGTTAAGTGTAATTGGTGTATTATTAGGTACTGCTATCTTTAAAATGGATATGAGTATAGTTATGACTGGTATTGGTATTGTAGCCTTAGCAGGCATTGTAGTGCGAAATGGTATCTTGTTGGTTGAGTTTGCCGAAGAGGAAAGACTAAGAGGTGTAAGTTTATATGAGGCAACAGTTGATGCAGGAAGAACACGTATGACGCCAGTATTCTTAACGGCTACGGCTGCAATCTTAGGTTTAATTCCTTTGGCTGTTGGTTTAAATATTGATTTCGAAGAATTATTAGCGCACGGTCAGCCTCATATTCATTTTGGTGGAGATAATGTAGTGTTCTGGGGGCCTTTAAGTTGGACCATGATATTTGGTTTAGCATTCGCTACATTCTTAACTTTATTACTAGTTCCTGCAATGTATTTAATTGCTGAACGATTAAAACGTAAAGCTGAGGTTATTTTAGCTCATTACGATTTACCAAAAGTAATTATGTATGTGCCATTTTTTGTGGCAGTTTGCCAATTAATTTTATGGATTCAGCGTAAGAAACTGGATTATGGAAATCTAGACAGATAATGGGTTTAAAAGGGTTTGCGAATAGCAAACCCTTTTTTGTTCATAAAATAAGATGTTATTAAAATCTTATTTATTAGATTGATTGTTGCATATTAAAAGAACTCTCTTATTTTTGTGTAACTTTTTATAAAAAACTTAAAAAATGAATAAATTATTTCTTGCTACAAGCATCTCTTTATCTATCATGTTAGTATCATGTGGAGACAAACCTACTGAGGAAATTGCAGAAAATGTAACTTCTGAAACTCCAAAAGATACAACCCCAATAACAGTTAATGAAGAAACAAAATTTAAATTTGATTTTGCTATAGCAAATATTCCATCTCCTGTGGGCAGCATCAACGAGATTTCTGGATGGGGAGTTGATTATAATAATACTTTATTAGTAGATGCTAAGAAACAATTAGCAGCTAGTAGCGAATTTTCTAAAGCTTTAGCTTTAGGAGTATTCAATATCGATATGTCTTATGCTATGGTTAATAATAAAGGCGAAGATGTATTAAAATATATGAAAACTGTAGTGACTACATCTGATGCATTAGGCTTAAAAAGTGCTGTAGACCAAATGGTAGGTAAGCGTGCAGAGAAAAATTTATCTAATAAAGATTCATTATTAAAAATATTAGACGAGATTTTTGTAAAAAGTGATTCGTATTTAAGAACTAATGAGCGTGTTTATACAGCTTCTTCTGTATTTGCAGGTTCATGGGTTGAGAGCTTATATTTAACTTGTAAAATTACAGAAGGTGTTAAAGATGCCGCTGTTAAAGAAAAAGCATACAAACATTTATGGGATCAGCGTTTTTATTTAAAAAACTTAACAGATTTATTAAATGATTATAAGGATAAAAAAGAATGTGTTGCTTTAAATGATGAATTGAAAAAAATTCACACAGAAATTGATGCGATTAAAGATCCTAAAGATTTAAAAGAAGCAAATTTCAAAACTATTTCTGAAAAAATTTATGCTTTAAGAGCATCTATTATTAAGTAAGAAAATTAAAATTTAAAGAGCCCTTCTGCCAGCTGGCGGAGGGGCTTTTTTTGTTTTATATCATTTATGTCACTTCGAGCGAAGTCGAGAAGCGACAATTCGTTCAGTTCTCGATACCTCTTTCGCTATTTCTATAGATACTTGTCTGCCGACAGGCAGGCTCGAACTAACATTAAAGTTTTAATGTGTTCTCTCCTATTGTCACTTCGAGTAGCCGACGAAGGAGGCGTATCGAGAAGTGAGGATTTGTTTGTTCTCGACTTCGCTCGAACTGACAAATCATAATTAATCATAAGCGAAGTCTTATCTGCTTTCTATTCAAGGATTTTCCGTAAATTTGGTATCCTTAAACCATGCGTAAACTCCGTAAAATAATATTAAGAACCCTTCTAGTATTTACTATACTACTAGTATGTTTTTTTATTTATTTCATCATCGCTGTTCAAATTGATGTGCCTGAAATAAAAAACGACACGACGCTGAATTGGAAAAGAGAAACTGTTTCAAAAGAATTTTATAAAGTCAATAATAATTGGTTAAGGCATCATGAAAGTGGTTTGTGGGAATTGTATGTGGAGGGTGATGGTTATGAAAGAGGCGTAGCGAATGGAATGCTAACCAAAGAATTGCATGAATTTCAAGAAGATGCTTTTTTTCATCAAATTCAAATTTTAGTTCCAGATTTGAATTACTTGAAATTTTTAAAATATTTTGTTGGATATTTTAACCGTCATTTACCTGATCATATTACAGATGAATACAAAGAAGAAATTTTAGGGATTTCAAAATACGCTAGCGATAAATATGATTTTATTGCCCCTAAATATCATCGTATTTTAAATTATCATGGCGCTCATGATATTGGTCATGCGCTTCAAGATAAAAATATGGTGGTAGGTTGTACTGCGTTTTCGGTATGGGATAAAAAAAGTGCTGATGGAAAATTATTAGTAGGCCGTAATTTTGATTTTTACAGCGGCGATGATTTTGCTAAAAATAAAATTGTTCAGTTTACCAACCCTAAAAGAGGGTATAAATTTGTAACAGTAACTTGGAGTGGTTTTATTGGTGCATGCAGTGGCATGAACGATAAAGGTTTAACGGTAACGATTAATGCAGCTAAAAGTTCTATTCCAACAGATGCGGCAACGCCTATAGCCTTGTTGGCAAGAGAGATTTTACAATACGCTAGAAACATTAATGAAGCTATTGCTATTGCACAATCCAGAGATGTGTTTGTATCGGAAAGTATTTTAATTGGAAGTGCATCAGATAATAAAACCATCAGTATCGAAAAATCTCCTCAAAAAATGGATGTTTATGAAGTGCCTAACTCTAATCAAATTATTTGTCCTAATCATTATCAAGGACCAGATTATGCCAATGATATAGCAAACCTAACCAATCAAATAGAAAGTTCATCTTTATACAGAAGTGTGCGATTAAAACAATTATTGAGTCAATCTGATACTATAAATTATACACAAGCGGCAGCTATTTTAAGAAATCAAAAAGGATTAAATGATAAGAATATTGGATTAACTAATGAGAAAGGATTAAATCAATTATTAGCTCATCATGCCGTTATATTTAAACCTCAAGATAGATTGATGTGGGTGAGTGCTAATCCTTTTCAGTGTGGTAAGTTTGTTTGTTATAATTTAGATTCAGTTTTTGCAAATGCTTCAAAAATCAATTCACAAAAAGATATTAATGAAAATGCTTTAACAATTCCTGCGGATGAATTTTTAAAAACTAGAGCTTATCAAAACTTTGTAATGTTTAAAAACTTAAAACACTACATTCAATTTATTACCAAGGCTTCTGATAAAATTCAATTATCGCCACAGTTCGAAAATGCCTTTATTCAATCTAATTCTGAGAGTTATTATATGTATCAGATTCTTGGCGATTATTTTGCGTCTCGAAAAAATAATGCAAAAGCCATTGAGTATTATAACTTAGCTTTAACTAAAGAAATTGCCACTTTGAAAGAAGAGAAACAAATTAAAGAAAGTATAGAACATTGTAAAAAACAAATATGATGGAAACTTTAAAATGGTATAAAAGCAAAAGAAAACTAGACGAATTTTTGACTATTGCATTGGTTGATGATATTAAGACGTATTACGCTAAAGAAACGGTGACTGATCAAACTAAGTTATATGAAGCTTTGGGGCACTATTATATTAAAACAACAGATTTTAATAGACTATTACCATATTTAGGTGGTACTGTTTTTGAGGAATGCGAAAAGCCATCTAGAAAGCATTTATCGCCGCTTTAATAATTGATTAAGGCTTATTAGTTTCTTTTCTTACCAATACTTGAAATAAAGAAGAATAAACTACCTACAAGAAAAATGATATTGATTAAACGAGCAAATGGTGGTGCGCCAGCTGGATAAACTTGCCCCATTAAAACCATGATGTTTAATATGATTAAAAGAATGAGTATCGCTTTTTTGTTTTTCATTTTTAGTGGTTTATTTTTCTCTTAAAATTTTTTCTAAGTCTGAACAATTATCAATTACTTTCCTCTTGCTTGAACATAACGGTTTCGAGCTACCAGTAGTGCGGTTCAAGGCACTCGTCTACCGAAAAGCTTTTAACAAAGCTAACTGCTTTTTAGACATTTGCAAAATGGAAATAATTTTCGCGAAGCGACCTTGAATTTGCAAATGCTTTGATTTCAGCCCGCATTTTTGGTAGGTGCTGTTAGCAGGCGTTTTTTAAATTTTAAATATTTTTTTCGATTTCTCCCATTCCTCTTTAAAAATTACCTTAGAATGAACTACAATTTTTTTAAGGTACACTTCAAGTTCTTCTCCCGTTATTTTAAAAATATTGTGCTGGTGAATTTTTGTATCAATTTCGTCTAGGATATTTTCAATAGCTTTGTGATCAGGCTCATTGGAATTTAATTGCATTCTTACTTTATTTGATAAAGCATTGAAAGTTGTCATGTTTTTAGTATACTCTAAATAACTTTCGTTCGCTTTTTCAGGGTTGTTAAGCTTAGAATGAAGTTTATGGTTTTCAAAGGAATTAAGTATGTCTAATGTCGCCGGATAAAGTTTGCTTAGCGTATCTCTTAAGTCTTCAATCCATCTTATCCTAGCTGACGAAATAATATTAGCTTTCATTTGGTATAAGGCTAGAATACCCGCTATTAATGCTAGAATTATTGTAACAAAATTTTTCAGAATATCGGACCAAAAGGTATTTGAATCACTTTTGTTGTCAGATGTTTTTTTGTAACTGCAATGATCAGCTTTATCTACTAGATTTGGATTAGATCTTGTAATTTGTAGTTTATTATCGCAATCAGACTTGCAACTTTTACCAATTTCTTTTATTGAAGTAGTTGAATCATTTTCTATTTGTCGCTGAGGAAAGGTATAGTAAGAAATAAAAGTCAGTAAAATCAATAATAATATTTTTGTCATAACTCTTTCTTAGTGTTTTTGTTTCTTAAAATGCCTGCTAACTAGTAGATAAGCGCTAGAATGATAGTTTGTAATTATTTACAATTATTTATTGTTGCTTTTTACTAGTTCCTATATCAAATATAATAAAAAACTGTTAAGCTTTGCTCATCGGTTTTGTGTTTATTGTAGAGACCTGAAAGGTTTCCGAAACCTTTCAGGTCTGCGAATAGTTTTAACAAGATTATTATCATTTTTTACTGTCAGGAATTATTTTATCTTTGGTTAACAAATCAAAAAAAATATATGAAAAAAATTCTACAACTATTTTCTGCTTTCATACTTTTATCAGCAAGTCAAACTATCAATGCACAAATCATTAATCCAGGTTTTGAAACATGGACAAATGATGCCATCGTTCCAACAGCCATGAATCCTAACAGTGGGAATAATACCAGTGGTTGGTGGGATTTTAATTATTTCAATAGTTCATTTTTAGGGAGTAGTCCAATTTCAGTTACAAGATGTACGGATACGGTTCATTCAGGGTCTTATTCGGCTCGTGTGCAAACTAGAGTTTATACACCTACTTCTTGGAATACTTATAATGCTTGGGGAACTCCATTTATTGGACATCCTTATAATGATACTTTGGGTATTTTATTTAATGGTCATGTTAATGTAAATAATCAAACATATTATCCAGGTATTCCATTTACCCAAAAAATAACTCAATTTAAATTTTATTATCAATACAAACCTACAGGAAATGACACCGCAGAGTGTCGTGTGTTATTAGTTAAGCAAAGAAGTCCAATCGCAGGTGGAGTATTTAAAACAAATGTGGCAACTGGAGGATCAGGATGGCAACAAGCTACCATTAATTTAACGTATGTGAGTACTGCAACACCTGATACTATTTGGGTATTAATGAGTTCTTCATCTTTAGATAAAAATCCAAAAGCAGGAAGTATACTTTGGGTAGATGATGTAAGTGTAACGCTTCCTACAGGAGTTAATGAATTAATGGGTACTGAAAATGATATTGAGATATTTCCAAATCCATCAAATGGTGTGTTCTCTATTCATTCACAAACAGTAAATAACGAAGAACAATACATTGAAGTGTATAATATGCTTGGTGCAAAAATTCATTCATCAGATAAAAGTAAATTATCCGCCTATACGGTTGATCTTTCACGACAACCCAAAGGCATTTATTTTGTAAAAGTTTATAGAGGAGAGAAGTGTACGACTCGAAAAATCGTTGTACAGTAAGAAGCAATGTTTTTTGTATAAAAAAGGTTAAGCAGTTTTGCTTAACCTTTTTGTTTTATTAGACCTGAAGAGTTTCAAAAATCTTTCAGGTCTTTTTAAATCCCTGCTTTTATAACTTCTTCATATAATTTTTCATACATAGGAAGTATCACTTCAATATCAAATTTCTTTGCTTGTTCAAAAGCATTTTCTCTAAACTGTTGGAATTTCTTTTCGTCGGATAATAATGCAATGGTGTTTTTTGCCATGTCTTTATAGTCACCAACTTTACTCATGTATCCTGTTTTGCCATGAATGTTTAATTCTGGGATACCACCTGTGTTTGATGAGATGACAGGGATTTTAACAGCCATAGCTTCTAAAGCAGATAAACCAAAACTTTCTGTTTCTGATGGTAAAATAAACACATCAGCAATGGATAATACTTCTTTAGGATTAGCAATTTTTCCAACAGAAATAATGTCGCTACAAGTATTTAGCTCTCTGCATAATTTGTCTATCGCAGGTCTTTCTGGCCCATCACCAACTAGTATTAATTTACAGGGGATTTCTTTTCTAACAATATCAAATACTCTCAAAACATCTTCCACACGCTTCACTTTTCGGAAGTTAGAAATGTGAATTAAAATACGTTCATGAGGTGCTGCAAAATTCTTTCTATGACAGGTTTCGGTTGGGTGCTGGTAATCTTCAATTTTTATAAAATTGGGAATTACCTTCACGTCATTAGCTATTTTAAACGTTTTTAAAGTGTCTTTTCTTAAGCTTTCAGATACAGATGTAATCGCATTACTGTTATTTAATGAAAAGAAAATCACTGGTTCAAAAGAAGGATCTTGACCAACCAATGTAATATCTGTACCATGCAATGTTGTAATGTATGGTAGTTTTATTTTACGAGACTTTAAAATTTGTTGTGCCAAGTAAGCCACAGACGCATGAGGAATGGCGTAATGCACATGTAAAATATCTAAACGTTCGTAGATAGCCACATCAACAATTTTACTAGCCAATACGCTTTCGTATGGTTGATAATCAAATAAAGGATAATCGTTTACATTTACCTCGTGATAAAATAAGTTCTCATTAAACTGATTTAATCTAAAAGGTTGAGAGTAGGTAATAAAATGTACTTTATGTCCTTTATGAGCTAAAGCAATTCCTAACTCTGTTGCTACAACACCACTACCTCCAAATGTTGGATAACATACAATTCCTATATTCATGTTCCTGTTATATTTTATTTTTCATAATAATTCTTTGCATCCATAAGATGAATGATTCCAGAATCATTATTTATTTTGTTTAAAATCCATTTATTGTTTACTCTCACAAACTCATAACAATCTGTAAAGCCACCAAGACTCTTTTGAGTATTTTCAATAATTATTTTGCTTCTATCGTCAATTATATAGTCAATCATTTGACCATCTATTTGAGCAGTGTATGCGTCTTTTGCATTGTCCTTGTAATCTACTGAACTTATTAATGTGATTTTATTTACGTTAATTTCCTCAAGGATGTTTTTACGATTTTCACTTCTCATTTCAGTAATCTTTTTATCTAACTCATCATATAATTCTTTTGTAATGATTGATTTAACAGGGCCTAAATTTCTGGTTTCCCATGCTTTTTGCATTTTACAAAAAACATCAAAAGTGTGTTTATTGATTTGTTCTAAATTCCAAAGGTCATCTGTTTGAGATGCTAATTCTATGACTTTACTGCTTCTTTTTGGTTTAATAAACAATAAAAAAGAGAGAACTAGTCCATATCCTAAGAGTGCAACAATGACTATTATGAGGAGAGGCCCAAAATCGCCTAAGTTTGATGAAGAACCATTATGAGAAGATGTGGAATGAAATCCACCTCCGCCACCACCACCACCGGAATGGCCTCCGCCACCAGCTCTTGAATAAAGTAAATCACAAGAAATAATAAATAGTGTTAGCGTAAATATTTTTAAATGTGATTTGTTCAATTTTTACTATTCTTGTAGTTAATAAATTGAAGAATTATTGAATTTATACAATCAATAATTCTTCAATTCAACAATTCTTTAATTAACCTTATTTCCATTCATATCTAACTCAATAATTTCATAACCAAGTTTAGATAGTTTTTCAAAATTAGATGCTTTATCACCAACAACTAATATCACCATATTGTTGTATGGTAAATTCTTTTTAGCTAATGCATCAATTTCTGCTTTAGTAATGGTTTTAATAATTTCACCTTGTGTAGCGACATACGTTTTATCTAAGTTAAAATCTAAAATACGCTTCACAAATCCTAATTTTTGCATTGGCGATTCATATTTTAAAGCATCAGCTTGAGCCATAGCATTTTTTGTAAATTCTAATTCCTCAGTAGTAATACCACCTTCGTTATATTTTTTAAGTTCGCTCATAATGATAGTTACAGAGCTGTCGGTTGCATTGGCTCTCACACCAGCATTAATTGTATACGGTGCTGCAAATTTGTTTCCGTAAAAAGCACCACGTGCGCCATAAGTAAATCCTTTTACCTCACGAAGAATAAAGTTGATACGACTATTAAATGCACCAGCAAAAGAATAATTCATGATAGTTGATTTAAAAAACTCATCAGTTGCATCGTAAGCTAATGATAAATTACCAACTCTGATTTCTGATTGAGGAGCGCCTTTTTTGTCTACAAAATACAAACGTGTTTTATCAATTTCTGGCAATTTGTATTTAGCCAAAGGCATTGTTCCAGTTGACTGTAGCTTATTTAAAAAACTTAATTTTTTTAATGCAGATACTTGATCAATATCACCACTAACAGCTAAAATTGAATTGAATCCAGAAAAGTTTTTATAATAATTTTTCACGTCGTCTAATGTAATAGAGCTAACTGTTTCAGTTGTTCCATTTGCAGGAATTGAAAGATTAGAACCTGTTCCGTATAATAATTTAGCATAAACAGTATTAGCAATAGATGTAGCTTGTGTTTGTTGATTTGCAATACCATCTAATTGTTCTTTCTTTACTAAATCAAAATCTGCTTGATCAAATTTTGGCATAAACAACATCTCTTCAGCAATTTTTAATGTAGAATCTAAATTTTGTTTTAATGAAGAAATACTCATTGTAATTTCATTATCTCCTGCCGAAAAAGAAACATCACTTCCTAAACGTTCAAGGATATTTCCAATTTCTTCAGAGCTATGTTTTTGTGTAGATTCTTCCATTAACGACGTTAATAATATAGCTAACCCAGATTTGTCAGCAGGTTCATAACGATGGCCAATTGGCATACTAAATTGGATGTTAACTTTAGGTATGTCGTTACTATTTATTCCAATAGCTTTTACTCCGTTGGTTAAATTAGAAGTCCAGTAATTTGGTAATGGAACTAATTTTGAAGCTTTAGCCACAGGCATTTTGCTTCGGTTAAAATTATCTTTAGGTTCTTTATAAGATAAGTTTTTGTATTCAGCACTTTCTTGTTCAATTGTTCTTTCATACATTTTCCAAGTATCAGCACTAGCTACTAAATCAGATTTACCTTTTGGAACACAACTTAAAATCACACCAAATTTTCCTTTAATGTATGTGTTATACACTCGCATCACATCAGCTTTAGTAACTTTTAAATTATTTGCTATTTCTGTTTTTAAATAATTTGGATTGTTGGCATAAGTTTGATAAGCCGCTAATTGGGCTCCTTTACCTTGAACGGTTGCTAATCTGTTATATAAATCACTTTGAAAAGCTGCTTTGTATTTTTTGATATCATCATCCGTAGCACCAGTTTTTTCCCATTCAGCTAATGATTGATTTAACATCGTTTCAATATCAGATAACTTTGTTCCTGCATTAGCTCTAATCATAATTTCAAATTGACCAGCTAATTCTCTGCTGTAGTTATATGCATTTGCAGAAACTGCTTTTTGAGATTTTACAAAAGTGTTATATAGTGGAGAGCTTTTTGAAGAGGATAATATTTCACCTAATACGTCTAATGCCACTTCATCCTTATCCATTGAAGGAACTGTAGGATAAGTGACTTTAAACATTGGGAATTTTACATTGTCTTCGTATGAGACATATCTGTTTTCTGTTAAAGCAGCCGCTTGTTTAGCCATGTTCTTTACTTCTGGTCCGCGAGGAATTGAACCAAAATATTTATCGGCAAGCTTTACTACTTCAGCCGTATTCACATCTCCAGATACAGTTAAAACGGCATTGTTTGGCCCATACCAACGCATATAAAAACGTTTCAAATCATTTACATCAACACGATTTAAATCTTCGATATAACCAATGGTTGTCCAAGAGTAGGGGTGACCTTTTGGAAATAATGCTTCGCCAGTTTTTTCGCCAACTAAACCATAAGGACGGTTATCGTAATTTTGTCCGCGCTCATTTTTCACAGTCGCTCTTTGTACTTCAAATTTTTGCTGAGTGACTGAGTCTAATAAAAATCCCATTCTATCAGCTTCTAACCAAAGCATTTTTTCTAACTGATTAGAAGGCACTGTTTCAAAATAATTGGTTCTATCAGAATTTGTTGAACCATTTAAAGTTCCACCAGCTTCCGTAATAATTTTAAAATGCTGCTCATCTGCTACATTCTTTGAACCTTGAAACATCATGTGTTCAAAAAAATGGGCAAAGCCCGAACGACCTTGTTGTTCTCTGTTAGAGCCAACATGATACGTTACATCAACATAAGCAATTGGATCAGAGTGATCTTCGTGAACAACAATAGTTAATCCATTTGGCAAAACATATTTTTTATATGGTATAACAATTTCTTTTCCAACTTTAGCTACAGTTTGTAATAATTTAGGAGCATTACTAACTGGTTTAGTTGCTGTTTTGCTTGTTGGCGTAACTGTTTTTGTACTTACTTGAGCAGTTAGTGTTAACGACGCTAAAGCAAGAATTGATAAAAGTGATTTGTTTTTCATTTGATAGTATTTAGTCTTATAAATATAGTAAAGTAGGGGCTTAATTTTTTTATAAAAGGATAAATGGTCATATAACTTTATATAGATTGCTCATCTAAAAAACCAGCTTTTTTAAAGTAATCAATTAAAGCATCGTTCATTAATCGATTTTGCTGTTTAGCATCCAAATACGGAAGATTTTCCTTTAGTTCCCAATGAGGCCAATCGTCATCGTCTCTTCCTTTATATTCGTAAAATCCATAAGGCGCTAAAACAGTACATACTCCAATATGCATTACTTCTAGCTTCTCATCTTTTTTATAGTTCTTATATGGCTTATCAAGTTCTTGTAAACCAATCATAAATAAAATAGCATCATGATCCATCTCTGAACCAAAACGTTCTTTTAATTTATTTTGAAGGATTTGCCAATCAGATAGTGTCGTTGTCATACTCATCTTCTTCGTCTTCGTCGTTAGTTGGTTTTACTCCTTTTGGTGGCGGAATAAAATATTGCATATTTTCTCCAATGTAATTTAAGATAGCTTCTTTACCTTGTCTTTTTTCAGCACTTGTTTCAAATAGTTGTGGTAATTCACCCCAATAATCCATTAAGCGCTTTTTATATTTAGCAAAATTACTAGCCCATTGGTTTTTGCCTAATTTATCAATTTTGGTAAACGCCAAACAAAATGGAATTTCATGTTGAGTGCACCAATCCATAAATTCACCATCAATGGGTTGTAATTCTAATCGGCTATCAATTAAAATAATGACACAAATTAAATTTTTACGTTTTGTAATGTAATTACTAATTAAAGCTTCAAACTTATCTAAATTAGTTTTACTAGTTTTAGCATAACCATAACCAGGTAAATCCACTAAATACCATTTATCATCAATAATAAAATGATTGATTAATTGTGTTTTACCAGGCTTAGAGGATGTTTTAGCTAAATCTTTTTGATTACATAACATGTTTATCAACGAAGATTTACCAACATTACTTCTTCCAATAAAAGCAAACTCTGGCTTATCAGGTGTAGGACAACCTTTGTTATCAGAACTACTTTTATAAAATCTTGCGTTTTTAATTTCCATTTTTGTATTTGTGTTTAACCGCAAAGAACGCAATCACGCTATAGCGTGATACGCAAAGAACGCTATTAATATTTAAACTCGTTCTCTCAATTCTTTATTGTAAGTTTCAATATGCCTATCAGATTTACTTTTATAGATATCTGCAATAGTCACTAAAATTCCTGTTTCTTCAACTCCTCCAAATGTAGGATTAATGGCAGTTCCAAAAGACAGCATCGTGCTTGATAAATTGCTATAGGCATTCACCATTGGAGGAATATTTTCTCCTAATGCTCTTACATGTTTATTTAAAATAGCATGCCCTGCTTTGTAATCCTTCCCTTCAATTTCTTTTAAGAAAGCAGAAACATCTGTTTTAATCTCTACACCATGAATAGGAGTTACTAATTTTTTCGGATCGGGGAAATAGTATTTTAAAAAAGATAAAATATAATCTCGTGCTTCAACATTAAAATCGGTGTACATTGTTACTTTACCGTAGTAATATTTCATGTCAGGATTATCCACTACAATAGCACCTAAACCATCCCATAAATTATCTAAACTAAATAATCCTTTTCTGAATTGTTCTGATGGTTGATATTGAGGTTGAATAAATGAACGTCCTAATTCAATAGTATATGGTAAATAATCTCTGTAAAATTCAGGAGAGAAATTAAACAGTTCGGTTGTTGCTAGTAAAACTTTACCATTTTTATATTCAGCATCTCTGCATAAAATAAAGCGGTAAGCTCCAACAATTTCTTTTTCAATAGGATCCCAAACCAATAGTTGTTGATATGGGTGTTCTCCCAAGTCAAATTCGTCAATATCGCAATCTAAGCCAGTTCCACCACCAGCATGTCTAAAAGTTACTTCACGCAAACGGCCAATTTCTTTCATGGTATTTGGTGAGTTATGGTGAGTTATGATATAAATTTCATTATCACCATTATTGGTTTTACGTATGTAGCGCTCCTTAGTTAACTCGCTTAATAAAGCTTCGCGAGGTATTTTTTCTATGATGTCTTGCATAACTTATTTTAATGGCTACAAGGTAATAAAAAATGGTAATTATTATTGGATTTAAGGAATTGTTGAATGTTAAAAGATATTAACGTTTAGGTATTTAAAATAAGATTTTTTTATTCAAAAAATCACCGTTCAATCACTCTATCTTTAGTTTATGTCGCCAATACTCATTATTTCATGCATAGGCTTATATTTTGGAGGATTACTCTTAATAGCCTATTTAACATCAAAAAATTCAACAGCTGATAGCTATTTCTCAGGAAATCATGCTTCGCCTTGGTATGCAGTAGCTTTTGGTATGATTGGAGATTCGTTGAGCGGCGTTACTTATATTTCTGTTCCTGGTAAAGTAGGAGGAGCCAATTTTTCGTATTTGCAATTAGTATTAGGTTATTTTGTTGGGTATTTTATTATTTCAAAAGTATTACTGCCTATTTATTACAAAATGAATTTGATTTCTATTTATACCTATTTAGAAACGAGATTCGGAAAACATACACAAAAAACTGGCGCTTTCTTTTTTATTTTATCTCGTATTTTAGGGGCTTCAGGTCGATTATATTTAGCGGCTGGAGTGATTCAGTTTTTTGTTTTTGACCAAATTCAAAGTGTACATGTACCTTTTTGGTTGAGCGTTTCAGTGATTTTAGTGTTAATGCTTTTGTATACTTACAAAGGAGGTATTAAAACTTTAGTATGGACAGATACCTTTCAATCGTTGTTTTTGGTACTAGGAGTTATAGTTTCAATCGCTATTATTATTGATAAAATGGATATTGGTTTTGGACAAGCAGTTTCAAATATTGCCAATTCAGAATATTCAAAAACATTTTTTTGGGATTGGCGAAAATCTAACTTTTTTGTGAAAGAATTTATTGGTGGAGTTTTTATAGCGGTTGCTATGACAGGGCTTGATCAAAACATGATGCAGAAAAATTTAAGTTGCAAATCGTTAGGCGAAGCGCAAAAAAATATTTTTTGGTTTAGTATCGTCATGGTTATCGTTAATATTTTCTTTCTGGCACTGGGAGTTTTATTATATCAATATTATGCGCATTCATTTATTGATTTGCCTATGAATGCAGAAACTGGTAAAGTCATTACAGATAAAGTGTTTCCAAATCTGGCATTAAATCATTTAGGTGTTTTCGCAGGATTAATTTTTATTATTGGTTTAACTGCCGCTACGTTTAGTAGTGCTGATAGTGTTCTCACCACATTAACCACATCTACCTATGTGGATATGCTAGAGTACGATAGAAATACAAAACTCTCAGAAAAACAAAAAACAAAATGTAGAACTTATATTCATATTGGATTTGCATTTATTTTATGGTTAGTCATTATAATATTCGATATTTTAAATCAGCGAGCGATTATTGATACTATTTTGATGTTAGCAGGCTATACTTATGGGCCGTTATTAGGTTTATTTGCTATTGGTTTATTTACTAAATTAAAATTAAACGATAAGTTAGTGCCAATTATTTGTGTGATTGCGCCTGTAGTTACTTATGTTTTGGCTAATTATGTAGTAAAACCTATGACAACTTATGAAATAGGAAATGAGCTTATTATTATCAACGCAGCTATTACAATGTTGGGATTAACATTTGTGATAAGAAAAGGAGCTGTGAATAATTAAACTTTCTCAATTTCTACTGTACAAAACAAACCTAACTGTTTGCTTAATGGTTTGAATAACCATTCCATCACTTTAGCCACATTATACATGAAGTAGGGTAGCATGGCACTTCTTGAAACACCACCGCTTAAAACGTACATAAACGGAGAATGGTAAGTAATGCTTTTTATTTTAAGTGTTGGAAAATCTTTTGCAAATTGTTCAAGGTCTCTTTCAAAATAAATGTGAGGCAAGGCTTGATTAGAATTACTTAAAGGATTTCCTGCTTTGATTTCTCTTGGTCCATTTTCATCAAATGGTTCATGATGAAAACGTTTATATATAAATCTTCCCAAAGCTGAGTTCGCTGGTTCAATCATAATAATTTTACCGCCTTTCATTAACGTTCTCTCAGCTTCATGTAAAAATAAATAGGGTCGAGGAATGTGATGAAAAACATTTAACATCATAATGCAACCTAGTTCATTTTCTTTGTAAGGCATTTCTTCGGCACTAAACACCTTATCTACAACTGGTAATTGTAAAATATCTGAGGTTACTACTTCTGGAAATACATCTTTTAAAAATCCACCGCCAGAGCCAATTTCTAAATAAATTCCTTTGCCAACTTCCTTACTTTTCTGTATAAAAATTTGATACCAATCCTGATACAAACGTTTCAAAAAAGGTTTTTGTAAAATAATATCTCTATGAGCCAGAGTTGCTCTTGGATCATCTAAATCAAATGGTATGGTGTATTTTTTAAACACGGTTTTTGCTTGCAAATATATTCATATAAGTCGTTTCTGGTAAATTCAAAAACGTTTTCACTTTTTCCTCAGTCAATTCAACTAATTGATTATTATCAATTAAATAAATATGAAAATGGTATTGTTTTAAGAAGTGAAAATAGTCTAATACACTAGTTCCTGCTTTTCGCATACCATAAGGCCAAAATTCGGAAAGCATTTTTAAATGCGGACTTTGTAATGTTTTTGTCATGCCTTTCACGGCACTCATTTCAAAACCTTGAATGTCCATTTTTATAAAATTCACTTCAGTGTTTGGCGATAAATACTCATCAATTGATATAGCATGAATGTCAATTTCTTGATCATACTCATCAGGCTTATAAGTTCGGTGATCTACATTTAATTTTTTGGAGGTGTAAATTTTTATAGTTTCTGTTTTATCAGAAACCGCTTTATTATTAATACGCACATTAGATAATTGAGCACATCTGTTTTTGAGATGTGTAAAATTTGTTGCATCGGGTTCAAAGCAATGCACATGACCTTTATCTCCTACAATTCCAGAAAGAATTTCTGCGTAAAACCCAATATTAGCTCCTATATCCAAAACAGTATCACCTGCTTTAATATGTTTTTTCATTAAAGAAATTTCAAAAGCATCTTGCTTCTCTTTAAATGATTTATAGGTGAGTTTATAAATCGGAAAGCAATTTTTGTATAAAAAATTACCTAATGCTATACTGAATGATGATGCCATTTGAAAAATTATTTAGTATTACTTGGTAATTTCAAACACATACGTCTCTTCCGATAATCCTTCGGTATGTATTAATTTTAATTTATTAGGATATTTTTGAATGATAGGTTGAATAATGTTATGAACCGTATTAATTATTTGACCTGAGTTTACTTTTGGATTAATTCTTAAGCTTCCAACCATAATATGTGTTACATTATTTGAGGCAAAATAAGTTAATGCACTATCAGGGTTAGATTGTTGAGTTAATGAATCTCTTTTAATAACACTATAAACTGGAAAGAATTTTTTTCCTTTACCATAAACAAAACTCATGGGTGCTTTTCGGCTAGCTACTAATGAATTTTTTGGTAAGCTATCGGCACACCATTCGCTACATTTTAAAAAGTTTTGCCAATCGGGAGTATAACCGTAATAAATATTACCAGCTAAATTCTTTTTAACGATAGGTAAATTTGCAGTTCCTCTTTTGAAAGAAGACATTAAAACAGAAACACATATTAATCCTACAATAACCATATAAATTCCTTGTCCCATTCCTGATTTTTTTACAGAATTATAAAACAATTGATATATTAAAATTAACATGATAGGCATACAAATTAATACAATACGAGGTTGATCCCATCTAGCTTGAAGAATAATAAACGACAGTAACAATTGAGCTCCAGTAAATAATCCAAAAAATACTAATGGTTTGTTGTTTTGTTTAAAAACTTGAAACAGTGCAATAATCAATACAGCAATCACAATGAAAGCTAAAAGACCAAATACCTCAAATGAATCCTCGTTTCTTAATCCTAGTAATTGAAAAAAACGTTTACTTAAATATAAATTGCAATTGTCTACAAAGCGACCAACAAAGCCTGCAAAATCATCATTCCCTAATGACTTATCATAGGGGTCTTTTAATAATAATATTTTACTTTGTCCACTGAATTGGTTTTGAGAACCCCAAATTAATTTTACAATTAATTCGTATGGAATTTTAAAAATTAAATAGGAGCCTAGAGATAGAGCTGCATTTTTCCATTGTTTTTCAATTAAAAAATATAAAATCAAAACAGGCACTGCAACAATGGCCACACTTTTACATGTAGCAATTAAAAATGTAAATAAACCAAGCATTAACCAAAGTTTAATATGCTTTGTTCCGTTTGAATTTATTTGTAATGCATCATATAATTTGAAAAACGAGAAGAAGAAAAGTGCTTGTAAAAACAAGTAAAATGCTTCTGTAAATGTCATACTTGCATAATACTGAATTAAGTGATTACAGCTTACAAAAAGCATTACTGGAATAAAAACAACAAAAGGAATTCTTTTGTAAAAAGCCTTGTAAAAGAAAAATACGGCAAAAAAACTGAAGGCAACATTAAATAATTTAAACAATAGAAGTTTAAAGCCAAACAGTTTAGTCAATAATCCTAAAAATAATACATATAAAGGAGCGTTTTGAGTATAAAAGTAGTTAGGGAATTCATTTACATAACGCCATCCGCCCTCTAAATACAAAGCATCATCATGTGCCTCGCTAATACGAGCATTAAATAACATAAATGAGAAAAATAGAGATAATACTAAAAAAGAAAAAAGTAATTTTTTTTCATTATTAGCCCCCCACACTTCTATTTTTTCAAATAGTGTTTTGTTATTTGATAAACTGGATGCTGTAGTTTTGGTTGTTGTTGATTTAGCCATAATTTATAACTGAATTCACAAAAATAACAAATAAAATAAGCCTTACTAATTTAAAAATGCCATCTATTTTGTTTAATTTTAAGAACTTTTTTGCATTTTGTACATCATTTAAATCAAATAAACTAAATGTTCCATTTTTTATTACGAACCATTCCGCGCCCTATTTTAATTAAACTCAGTTTAATTTTTAGTAAAATAGCACCATACATTTATTATGGAAGCAAATACGAAGATCCCATTAGCGGAAAAACATACCGTAAGTTTTTGCCCTATGGCTATGGCGGTAGAGCAAAAAGAGATAATGTATTATGTCCAGGAAGTTTATCGCTAGAAAGACATCGTTTGTTGTGGTTGTATTTAAAAGAAAAAACTAATTTTTTTACAGAGAAGCATAAATTATTGCATATAGCGCCTGAACAGTGTTTTTATAAATTATTTAGGGCAATGCCTAATTTAGAATATGTAACTGGTGATTATAATTCGCCAATTGCAGATCATCATTTTGATTTACATCATGCGCCTTTTGAGGATAATTCATTTGATGTGATTTTTTGTAATCATGTTTTAGAGCATGTTGAAGACGCTAATCAGTGTATGCGCGAATTATATAGAATGATGAAACCAGGAGGTTTTGGTATTTTTCAAATTCCACAAGATGTTAACAGATATGAAACATACGAGGATAAATCAATAACTAGTGAAGCAGACCGAGAATTGCACTTTTGGCAAAAGGATCATGTGCGTTTGTTTGGCTTAGATTATAAGGATAAACTGATAGCAGCTGGTTTTAAAGTAACTGTTGAGGACTATACCAAAGAAATTGCTCCTGAATTAGTAGAAAGATACCGTTTGCCAAAGGGAGAATTGCTTTATTTATGTCAAAAATAAAAAATATTGAAAAATTTACTTTTTTGTTTTAATAAATTTAATACTTTTAAACTATAAAAAATAACTAAACAATTTAATTATGAAACTAAAAATGTTGACTACTTGCTTTCTAACTTTAGGAAGTATGGCTTTTGCTCAAGTTCAGATTTCAGATGGACCAGCATTAGATAATGACAAAGACAATAAGATGAATCGTATGCTTGGTGGCGACGAAAATAGTTTTTATTGCTACAGAGTAAGAAGTAAAGGAAAAGGAACATCATTTTACGTTGAGAAATATGATAAAAAAACTTTAAAGCCAATCTTTTCAAAGGAAATAAGTTTGGATGCAGACAAGCAACCAAAAATTGAGGATGTAGAATATGCTCAAGGAAATGTATTTATCTTTAGAAGAGAGTATGATAAAAAAGCGGATAAAATGACCTTATTTTATCAAACTGTTAGTTCTGCAGGTGTTGTTTCAACTGAATTAAAAGAAATTACTACAGTTATTTCAGATCATTATGAATTTATTGATTTTGATATTTATCCAAATGATGCACAAACAAAATTTGTAATTAAATCAGCTCATAAGGCTAATAAAAAAGACACGTACAAAACAGACTTAATTTTAATGGACGCTGTTAGTCAGAAAAAAATATGGACAAAAACAGTAAATGAAAACTTACACTCAAGTGGTTCTTGGGGAGCGGGTTTTGCGTCTGCTTTATTTGGATTTGATTTCACAAAGTTTGATAGCTACGGATATATTGGTTTACACTTAGATAATAATGATAATATTTTTTACTGTGTAACTGAATTAGCAAAGTCATCTACTGAAAAAGATAAAAAATATAAATTAAAAGTTTATACTTTAAATGCAGCAGACCAAGCTCCTAAGCAATTAGATTTAGGTTTTGATGATGATTACTATGTAAAAGATATCGAATTTAGAAAATCTAGTGATAACGAGTTAGTTATTGGTGGTTTCTTAAAAGATGTGGTTGAAAGAAGAGGTGTGGATTTGGTGAAGGTTGGTATTTTTAGTTTCAAAATCAATACATCAAATAATACAGTTGCTTCTAAAACTGTAAAGTTCTTTGATAATAAAATATTAACGGCTTTAGAGTCTAATCCTCGTCGTTCAAGATATTTCAAATATAAATTAGATTATATTTTACCTATTGGAGATGCTGTTTATTATGTTGGAGAACAATACAGCGAAGAATATCACCAAAATTCTAATAGCAGCTATGGTATGGGTGGACTAGCAGGTGCTGCAATGGGAATGAGTAATGGTTATTATACTTATGAGTATATGGATGTCATTGTTGCTAAATTAAACGCTAAAGGAGAATTTGAGTGGATTAAAAACTCACCTTTACGTCAAAATGTAACTGTTAATGGAAATGCTCACGTATTTAAACAATACATTGCTTATGCAACTTCTAAAAATTTATACATTTTAAATGACGATCATCCTAAAAACATTGAGCGTTACCAAAAAGCTGATTTCGAACCTAAAGATTTAAAATCAGTAACAGGTATCCATGGTTCAAATTTTGTTTGTAACACAGTGTCTTTAGCAAATGGAGAAGTTACAAAACGTAATGTTTTAATGAAAAATGATGATTTTTGTTTTGCTCCAATTCAAGAGCGTAATCCTCAATTTATGCCTCCATCTGATACCGAAATTTTTGTACCAGGTGCAAACAATGAGATCTTTATTTATACAGAAGATAGAGGACAAGATCGTTTCTCTAAAATCAAATTTGACTAATTAATATTTAGTTTCACAAAAGCCCCCTTAAATATAATTTAAGGGGGCTTTTTATTTATATTTGCTTACTGTTTCAATTATGATTAAATATTTCCTCTTAATCGTTCTGTTTTCGGGAACGAGTTTCGCTCAACAAAATTTAAAAGAAAATTTTGAACCCTTAAAGTCTTCCGGGACTTTGTCTGATATTTTTACTCAAAATATTCGTAATGTCATTAAAGATGAGATTGCGGAATTAGATAAGCAAGAAGATAAAGATAAGCTTATTAAAAAAACATATTTAACAGAAACTAATTACGAGATTGAGAAAATTGTAAAAAGTGGAAATACTTTGATAAATGATGAGATTACCAACTACTTAAATAAAGTAGTAGATGTGGTTTTAAAAAACAATCAAACTCTTAGAAATGAATTACATGTGTATACTTTAAAATCTCCAGTAGTTAACGCTTATAGTTACGATAAAGGATATGTGTTTATTAATATTGGTTTAATTGCTCAGGCGGAAACAGAAGCACAATTAGCCTATATATTAAGCCATGAAATTAGTCATTACATCAAAAAACATCATATTAACGGGTATGTTGATACTAAAAAAAAGGAACGCAATGGATATGACAGAAAATCTAAAACCGATATTTTGATTGAAAAATGTCAGTACTCAAAAGAAAAAGAAAGTGAGGCTGATGTTGAAGGATTTAAACTATTTGAGCAAACTAACTATAATTTAAAACAAGCCGAAAAGTCATTTGATGTGTTGCAATATGCCCACTTACCTTTTGAATTAGTAGAGTTCAAAAAATCGTTTTTTGAAACCGAAAACTATATTATTCCAAATCGATACTTTTTAAAAGAAGTTTCTTCAATTAGAAATAATTCAAATGAAGATGATACCAAACACACACATCCTAATACAGCTAAAAGAAAAGTATCGATAGCTGAATTAATTAGAAATAGAGATAATTCGAAGAGAGTAAATTATATTGTAAGTAAAGAAGAGTTTGAATATATCCGTGATTTAGCTCGTATGGAATTATGCAGATTGTATTTAAAACGTCGAGATTATCCTAACGCTTTGTATGCAGCTTATATTTTATCTCATAAATATCCTCAAAATCAATACTTAACAGAAGTCATTTCTAAAAGTTTATACGCTATTACTTTATATCAAAAAGGAATAATTCAATATAATAGCGATTCTTATTTGGAAGGTGGTTTCCCATCGTATTCTGATATAGAAAGCTATCCTCAGCAGTTATATTGTTTAATAAATAGAATGCCTAAGAATGAGTGGGCTATTATGTCGTTAAACTATGTATTTAGAGCTCATCAAAAATATCCAGCTAACAAAAAATTAGGAGCATATTCAGATAGTTTATTTAAATTGATGGGACAGACCAATTGGGGTATTCCTGATTTTGTGAGAGTGAAAAAGAAACCTGGAACCGAAAAAGACTCAGTAGCAATTGATTCATTAAAATCTATAGATGATGAAAAATCAAAAACAGATTTAATTGCTAATCTTCAACAAGAAAATAATTTTAAATTAACAGATACTGTTTACTATAAAGAAATTTATACCGATTTGTTTATAAATGACCCTGAATTTGCTAGTAAATTTCCTGCACCAAATTCTACTACGTCAGCTTCAAATACAGATTTCTCGAACTATATACTTAAATCTCATCGTGATTCAGATGATAGCGAAATTGACGAGAGTAAAAAAACGAAAGTGAAGGTTGATAAAGTATTATTGTTAGAGCCCCTTTATTTAAAGGTTGATGATAAACACCATGAAGGGTATAAGTATACTGAGTCGGATGAAAAGCAAGAAGAGTTTATAGTGACTGTAAATGAATATGCTAAAAGATTCAAATTTGCCATGGTAACCTTAGATCCTGGTCTGCTTACATCCGCGGAAGTTGATAAAATGAATGATTATTCGGTAATTAATGATTGGTTTGTGGAAAAATTAGATGCTGATGAGGAAGATAAAAGTCCGATTTTAAACACTGACGAAATTGATGAAATTATTGAAAAATATGGAACTCAGTATGTTATGAGAATTGGTGTTGTGAATTACATACCTGAAAATGGAAGTAGGATGACCTATTATTACAGTTATGTGTATGATATTAAAAATAATGACATTGTGCATAAACGAAATGTTACATATAAAGGTAAGGATAATGCAAATTATGTTTCTACAAAAGTATACGAAACATTATACGAGTTAAAACATCCAAAATAATCATACAAAAGCCCCCTTAAATTATATTTAAGGGGGCTTTTTATTTATATTTACGTACTATTTCAATTATGATTAAATATTTCCTTCTTTTCGTTCTGGTTACTGGAACATGCTTTTCCCAACAAAATTTAAAAGAAAATTTTGTACCATTAAAATCCTCTGGAACCTTACCAGATGTATTTACTCAAAATATACGTAATGTTATTAAAGATGATATTACGGAGTTAAATAAACAAAAAGACAATAACAAGTCTTTAAAAAAAACTTATTTAACCGAAACGAACTATGAAATTGAAAAGATTGTAAAAAGTGGTAATGCATTAATCAATGATGAAGTTACAAGTTATTTAAATAAAGTAATTGATGTTGTTTTAAAAAATAATCCAACTCTAAGAAACGAACTACATGTATACACGTTAAAATCTCCTGTAGTTAATGCTTATAGTTACGATAAAGGATATGTTTTTATCAATGTAGGCTTAATAGCTCAGGCTGAAACAGAGGCTCAGTTAGCGTATATATTATGTCATGAAATTTGTCATTACACAAAAAAACATCACATTAACGGATATGTTGACACTAAAAAAATAGAAAGAAATGGCTATGATGGCAAAAATAAAAATGATGTTTTAATTGAAAAATGTCAATATTCAAAAGAAAAAGAAAGTGAAGCGGATATTGAAGGATTTAAGTTATTTGAACAAACAAATTATAATTTAAAACAGGCAGAGAAATCGTTTGATGTGTTGCAATATGCGCATTTACCTTTTGAACTGGTAGAATTTAAAAAGTCTTTTTTTGAAACAGAAAATTATGTTATTCCAAAAGGATATTTTTTAAAAGAAGTATCTTCTATCCGAAACAATTCTAATGAAGATGATACCAAACATACTCATCCTAATACCGCTAAGCGAAAAGTGTCGATTGCAGAGTTAATAGGTAATAGAGATAATTCCAATAAAGTAGATTATGTGTTAGGAAAAGAACAGTTCGAGTATATTCGAGATTTGGCCCGTATGGAATTATGCAGATTGTATTTAAAAAGAAGAGATTATCCTAATGCATTATATGCGGCATATATTTTAGCTAATAAGTATCCAGAAAATCAATATGTAAAAGAGGTCATTGCAAAATGTTTATATGCTATTTCATTACATGGAAAAGGAATTATTAAATATGATTATGATTCTTATCTTGAAAATGGATTTCCTTCTTATTCAGATATCGAAAGCTATCCTCAGCAGTTGTATCATTTTATAGGTAAAATGCCAAATAATGAATGGACGATTATGTCTTTAAATTATATATATAGATTACATCAAAAATATCCTTCCAATAAACAGATAGGGGCATATTCGGATAGTTTATTGAAATTAATTGGAAATACTAATTGGGGGATCACTGATTTTGTTAGAGTTAAAAAGAAGCCATTATTGAGAGACACTTTATTATTAGATTCTATAAATGCTAAAATAGAAACAAAATCAAAAACTGATTTGATAGCTAATTTGCAAAAAGAAAACACTGTGAAAATTGAAGATACCGTTTATTATAAAGATGCTTTTGTGGATTTATTTATGAATGATGCTGAATTTGCTAGTAAATTCCCTTCTGCTAATTCATTAAATGCTCAAACTAATGCTGGATTTTCGACTTATAGATCTCGTTCAACATCTAAAAGCAAAAACGAAGAGTTGATAAAAGCTCAAGCAAAAATTGAAAAAGTATTATTACTAGAACCATTTTATTTAAAAGTAGATGATTCTAAACCAGAAGAATTTCAATACACAGAATCTGATGAAAGACAGGAACAATTTATTACGACAGTAAATGATTGTGCTAAAAAATTAAATTTTGAAACAGTGACTCTTGATCCAGGATTAGTAACAGCATCAGAGGTAGATAAGGTGAATGATTTTTCTGTGATTAATGATTGGTTTGCTGAAAAGTTTGATGCCAATGATAAAGATAAAAATCCAATTTTTAATACAAACGAAATTGATAATGTGATCGCAAAATATGGCACTCAGTATGTCATGAAAATAGGTATTGTTAATTATAGATCAAAAACGGGCATAAAAAGAACCTATTACTACGGATTTATTTATGATATTAAAGACAATGATATTGTTTATAAAAGATACGTAGTCTATAGAGATAAGGATAGTAAGGATTTGATTAATGCCAAAGTATATCAAACATTTCACGAATTAAAACATTCTAAATAAAAAATATTTTAACTGAATTTTATGCGCACTCGATTTTTTATACTTGTATTCATCATATTAAACTCAATTGTATTTTCTCAGGCACCTGGTCATTTGGGTAAACGTTTTTCTATAGGATACGGTTTTCACACAAGTCCATCTGTTTTTAATGCGAATGGACAGAATCAAACTATTATAGGAAGAGGAGGAAGTGCAGAGAGTGGGAGTCCTGCATTTAATGCTATACATGAATTGAATATAGAATTTGCAACGTCTAGTAAATGGCTAACTTGTTTTTCTGCTAGATATTATAAAACAGTTTACGACAATGCCGAAAGTTTTAATTCGTCACAAGTAAGCGGTTATTCTATTCAATCATCACGTCCTGAAGGGTATTACAACATGAGAGGCTTGACATATACTTTGTACTTTAAATATTTTGGTAAAAGATACGTAGCTCCTTGGGGTAGATATGTAATGTTCGGTCCAACGGTAAATACGGTAAAAACAACGTATGATCCTTCTGAAATGAATATAAGGGCTTACAAATATAACAGTTCAACTGGAACAAGTAGCGATACAACTTTAGCTCCTTTTGGTGCAAAAGAACAAGATTTTGTTGGTGTGAATTTAATGTTAGGAATAGGAAGATCTAGAATTTATTCAAACAGAATTATTTTAGATTATGGATTTAATATTCATATGTTTTCTGTTTTATCAAGTTTATTTGATGTTACTGGAAATAGGATAGGGGGCTCACCAATTACTCCAGCAAATTATATAGAGAGCACTGTTAAACAACGCGTAAGAGGTGTAAACAGGTTTAATTTATATTTAAAGATTGGATTTTTGTTGTTTTAACTTAGCTTGTTTACTACAGGATTTGCGTAAAGAGTTATAAATAAGTTTTTTAAAATTTCAGTCTCTCCTTTTAATCCTTTAGTTTGATTATTAACGTACGAAACAAAATCATTTTTTTCTTGCTCAGTATATTTACTGTCAAATACATTGGTTTGATTGATGATATCGTAGGCAATATAGTTTACGGGATTTAGTTTATAGTTTTGATGAATTTGCTTATCAATATGAGAGGCTAATAATTTTATTTTTTCATTCTCATTTCCAATAGCATTTATTTCTTTTATTTTTTGGTTGATGGACTTCCCAAAAGCAACATGAATTTTTCCTTTTGGCTGCTTAATACCAGTAATCACACTATTGATATCTTCATTAGGTGCTTTTACATATTTGCTAAGTAAAGATGATAAATAGGTTTCTTGAACTTTTAAAGCATCACATGGTTCGTATTCGTAGCTTATAGACAGTGGTATGATATTTAACTCTTCAAAATTTTTAGCAAAATCATTTCGTCCACTCATGTTTAACATTTTAAGTAAACCTGTTTGGGTGACATCATTGCCATCTTTTGTTCTTCCATTTCTTTGTGCTATCCAAACACTGGTGTTTTTATCCAAAATACTATGTCTGATATAAGCACTGAGTTGTTGAGAGATGTCGTAAAGTTCTTTGGCATTACCTTCACGTTTAATAGAAACCATTCGGTTCATTTTGGCAAAGTCTGTAATAAAACCTTCTGTAATTAAATTAGAACCAAAAGTTATTTCGGATGTTTCAAAATCTTCTTTGTCTAATATAATTTGAAGAATAGCACTGTCTAATAAAATATCACGATGATTGGCTATATATAAGTTTGCTTTATTTCTGTCTAAATTTTCAAGACCACTCCACGTTAAGCCAGTAGATGTGGATTTTATAATTTTCCAAATGCCCTCACTCATATAGTCAGTTTGAAAATCGTAAGGGGATTTTGTGTGTAATGCTTTTTGAATAACAGCTTCTTTACTCATCTCAGGCCATAAGTAAGCCATGATTTCAAAATAAGCATCATACTCACTCATGCGCTTCATTACCCCTGGCGCTTCGCTATCATAATAGGGTCTTAATGTTTCAAAGTTAAAGTCTTTTGCAAAATCACTAATTGTTTTGGCTGGTTCCGATTTATATAATTTCATTAGTAAGTACTGTTTTGGTGCAACAATTAGTGGCTGATAAACTTATTTATTTAGCTCTTTTGTCAATAAAGGTGATTGGTTTTCTACTCATTTCAGGTAATTGTTGTTTACTTATATTTTCGGGTGTATTTAAAACAATAGTAGGGGCAACTCTTAATTTTGCTCTAAAATGGTCTTTTAATTCTTTATCAAAATTATCTGGTGGATTAATAGCTCCAATATTAATCACTATTTCATCCGTTCCAATATCATTGGTGTAAACTTCAACAATATAATTTTTGATGTACGGTATGGTATTTAAAATATCATAAAGCGCAGGTGGATATAAACTAGTGCCTTTAAATTTTATCATTTGTTGTTTGCGTCCTAAAATTGGGCTTACTCTAAGAGTAGTTCTTCCGCAGCTGCATGGTTCATAATGAGCTTTGCAAATATCTCCAGTTTTAAAACGTATCAATGGCATTCCTTCCACATCTAAAGTCGTCACTGTTAATTCTCCAGCTTCACCTTTAGCAACTGGTTGGTTATGATCATCCAAAAACTCTACGATTAATAACTCAGGATGATGATGTCCTCCCTTTCCTTCTTTACACTCTGTAAAGGCAGCGCCCATTTCTGTAGAAGCATAAGTGCTGTATAATTCTACTGGCCACTTATCAGTAATGCGTTTTCCTAAAGTGTTATAAGAAAAATCTTCGTTGCGAATAGGTTCGCCTATGCAAACTACTTTTTTGATACTGCAATTTTTATAGTCGATGTTGTTTTGTTCGGCAAACTCAATGAGCTTTAATAAAAACGAAGGAACGGCAATAGCAATGGTTGGTTTTAATCGTTTAATGGTGTCCCATTGAAATTCTGGCATTCCGTTTCCAACTCTCACAACACCAGCGCCCATTTGTTTTAATCCTAAGAAATAAGCCATGCCAGCCATAAAACGTCTATCAATCGTTGTCATTAACTGATAGATGTCGTTTTTGGTTCCTCCAGCACAAGCTAAAGAAATATGTTCGTTATAAGCTAATCGGTCTAAATCTTTATCTGTTAATACAAAAGTTAAAGGGTCGCCTAATGTACCACTAGTAGTTACGTAATCAATAATTTTATCTGGAGAAACACAAATAAAATCTTGGTTGTGATGGTATAAATCATCTTTACTGGTGACAGGGATTTTTTGTAAATCGTTTATGGTTTTGATATTAGAAATATCAATATTGTTTTCCTTAAAACGAGATTGATAAAATTTGGAATGAGTATTAACATAAGACAATAGATTAACTAATTTCTTATCTTGAAGTTGTGTAATTTCTTCAAGTGTTTTAGTCTCTATATCGGGCAATGAGCTACTCATAAATATTCTGTAAATTAGCACGAGTTTACATATAATTTAACAAAACACAAAGGTATTTTGAAAATTGCTTATATTTAATTTTAAGCATTTATTGGAAGCAAATGGTACTAAAAAATAAAATAGATATAAGTTCTGTTTTTGAAAATAGAAATTTCAATGCTCAGGAACTGGCAAAAACTATTTTGTTTAACAAATTAGAAAAAGAACTTCTGGTTTATGCCTTAAGTGACAATCAATTAGTTAGTAATAGAGCCATTTGGGTTTTAACTCATTGTGCTGATATGGAGCCTGAAAGAATAAAGCCATTTCACGAAATACTCATTAATCATTTAAAAAATAAAAAATTACATAGTGGCGTTGTAAGAAGCATCGTGCGAATTTTTCAAACACAACCTGTTCCTGAAAAATTACAATCATTTATGCTAGACAAATGTTTTGAATATATCAAAAACCCTTCTGAAGCTATTGCTGTTAGAGCTTTTGCTATGACCGTGGTTTTTAATATTTCAAAAGCTTATCCCGAATTATTAAACGAACTAGCGATTGTTTTAAATCATTTAAATATAGGAGAAGAAAGTGCAGGAATAAAAAATCGTGCAAAACATACCTTGAATGCTATTGCGAAACTTAAAGTAACTAAATAGGAATGAATCCATTATTTACAAATAGTAGTTCTATTAAGCTTTGGTATTCAATAGTTCTTGTTATTGTTTTAGTTCCAACTTTTTTTATTTATTCTCAAAAATATCCCGATTGGGGCGATGATTTTGCGCAATATATTTATCAATCACAACACATACATTCTTCTAGCGATTCATATAAGCAAGTATTAAATATTGAAGAATACAGCAGTCAAAAACGAAGTGTATTTTTTTCTGTGATATTAAGTGTCGTTACGCCAACATTGCATATTCAAAATTATGTGGATGTGATATCAATCACTTATATTATTGCAGCCTTGTGTTTTTTTATGTTTCTCACTTCTCAGTTCTCTTTAGCAATTAGTTTTGTAACAACACTTGCTGTGTTTTATAATTTCTTATTTCTTCGATTGAAATCCGAAGTTGTTCCTGAATTTGTTTTTATAGCATTATTCTATTATGTATTGTATTTAACAGCCGTCTCTAAAAAATGGATACTATATGTCATTCCTATATTATTAGGACTATTGGTTTCAGTGAGATTTGTAGGCCTTTCTTTGTTATTGACTTATGTTTGCTTCTTGTTTTTTGAGCAAGATAAAACCATGAAACAAAAAATTAAAGATGTAGCAATTGGCTTGTTCATCATTTTGGGATGTGTCATGATTATCAATACGTGTTTATTAAGCTCTGTTGAAAATCAAGAATTAAAACTGTACAGTTCAATAGTTGTTAATGGTTATCATTTTAATACGATTTTTAAAAATGTGAGCATTTATTCTAGTTATTTAACTTTGTTTTTTGAACAAGAAATTCCGTATTGGATTAATACAATCATGACAGTATTTGCATTTACTTTTTTCTTGATTGGTTTTGTTTTTTCATTGCTCAAAAAAAGAAATATCCTTCATTTTAGTTTTATCTTTTATTTCTTGTTTTTATTTTTTTATCCCTACAATGCTGATACGATTAAGTATTTAATTCCAATAGTGCCATTGTTGTTTTATTTTATAATTGTTGGATTAAAATTAGTGTTTGAAAAAATAAATTTTAAGTATAAAAATATAGGTATTGTTGCTTGTTTTGGTATTGTATTTTTAAGCAATTCAAAAACCATTTGGTTGGCAATGAAGCATAGGGATACAAATATTGGTCCTTACGAAACATCAGTATTGCAAGATTTTGAGAAAATAAAAACAATGGTTAAACCTAGTGAAAATATAGCTTTTGGAAAACCATTTATTATTAATTTACTGGCAGAAAGAGATGCTTATTTTTTAAGCCAAATAAATTATCAGCAAGTGTTACAAAATGCCAATTTTGTATTGTTAGCTAAACAAAACGTGAATGAGTTATATCCTAAAACTTTAGGTATAGAAACGAGTAGGGGAGATACAACAGAATTAAATCATTTTTATTTAATCAAATTATAAAAAACTATTTTCCATGGTTTTTATAACCGAATTGTATTCTGTTATAATTTCATCAATCACTTCTTTTACAGATTGAATTTTATCAATACCACCCGAAACCTGACCTATTTCTAATTCACCTTCTGTTAAGTTACCTTCAAACATTCCTTTTTTAGCCCTTCCTCTTCCTAATAATGCTGCTAATTCCTCGGCACTAGCTCCTTTTTTTTCTAGTTCATTTACTCTTTCAAAAAATGGATTTTTAAGTAATCTCACTGGAGTTAATTGTTTTAATGATAGCTGAGTATCACCCTCTTTGGCTTCTATAATAGCATTTTTAAAATTAATATGAGCCGATGATTCTTGAGTTGTTACAAAACGACTACCAATTTGCACTCCTTGAGCACCCAAAGCAAAAGCAGCTGCCATGGCTCTTCCTGATCCGATTCCTCCAGCCGCTATTAATGGAATGGTAATAGCATTTTTTACTTGTGGTATCAATACTAAAGTAGTGGTTTCTTCTCGTCCATTATGTCCTCCCGCTTCAAAGCCTTCGGCAACAATAGCATCAACACCTGCTTCTTGGCATTTAGTAGCAAATTTCACATTCGAAACGACATGAACCACAGTAATACCATGTTGTTTGAGATGATTTGTCCAGGTTTTTGGATTTCCTGCTGAAGTGAATACTATTTTTACGCCTTCTTCGATGATGATTTTGATGTGTTCTTCGATATTTGGATATAATAAGGGAACGTTAACACCAAATGGATTGTTAGTAGCTTGTTTACATTTTTTTATATGCTCCCTTAATATTTCTGGATACATGGAGCCCGACCCAATAAGCCCTAAACCACCTGCATTTGATACGGCTGATGCTAGTTCCCAGCCACTGCACCATATCATTCCACCCTGCACAATGGGGTATTTTATGTTAAATAATTGCTTAATTGTGTCCATAATGGTATTATTTTTGGTGTAAAGTTAAAGATTTTCTTATTTTTGTATACTTAATACCGAATTATATCAATGAAAAAAGTATTTATTATTTGTTTTATTTTATTCACCACCACAATTACTAAGGCTCAATGGCTTTGGGATTATGGTTTTGCTCTTGGTGTATCTAACTACTTAGGCGATATTGGTGGTAAAGAAAAAACACGTAGAGATTTCGTAGCCGATATGAAAATGGCTAAAACTCGCTGGAATGTTGGTGGATTTGCACGTTATAAAGTTCATCCAAAAGTTTCAGTTAAACTAGCTTTAGATTATTTAAGAATTGAAGGAGATGATAAATTGTCTTCTAATCCAGCACGTAATGCTCGTAACTTAAATTTTAAAAATGACATGTTTGATTTGGCTGTTACAGGTCAGGTTTTCTTTTATGAGGATAATGATTTAGGAAATACTTACAGATATAGAAACGGTTTTAGAGCTTATTTCTTTGCGGGTGTTGGTGCTTATTATTCCAATCCTAAAACATTAGATGGTAACGTAAAACTACGTCCTTTACATACAGAAGGGGTTTCTTATTCTCCAGTAGGTATTAATATTCCAGCAGGTATTGGTTTTTACTTTACATTTCACAAAAAACACCGTATTGGATATGAGTTAAATTATAGAACTACTTTTACAGATTACTTAGATGATATCAGTGGTAACTATCCTGATGATCCAAGCATGTCTGGTGATCCAAGTTTATCATTAAGAACACCTGAATTAGGAGTTACTATTACTGAAGAAAATGCAGGGCTTTATCAATCACATGATTGGGGACAAAAACGTGGAGATAAAACGCATAAAGATGCCTACATGACAATGAGTTTAAGCTACAGTTATGTATTAAGAGGAAAATCAAGTTTCTATAGAGGTCGTTACGGCCATTTCTTTGGGAAACATAGAAGAGGTAAAGTTCGTAAGATTAGAGCGAAGTTCTAATACAAAACAAGAGATATTAAAAAAGCATTCACTTATTAGTGGATGCTTTTTTGTTTGAATTAATAAGATGCTTGTATTTTAAAATAGTGCTGAAAGGCAATTTTAATGATTGAACTAAGTCTTATATATTTAATTTATACTCTCACTCCAAAGATGTAACCTACCAATGCAGATAAACCCATGGCTAGTGTACCCCAAATAGTAATACGCATAATTGCTTTTGGGATACTTGAGCCGCCCGTTTTTGCGGCAATGGCGCCCAAAATAATTAGGAAAATAGTTGTTGATCCATATAGCCAATATTCCATCCCTTTTACTGGAGCAAACAGTATAGCTATTAGAGGTAATAAACCTCCAGCTGTAAATGCAGTTCCTGAAGCTATAGCAGCTTGTATTGGGTTAGCTTGACTAATCTCGTTAATACCCAACTCATCTCTAATGTGTGCGGCTAATGCATCTTTTTCTGTTAGTTCAATAGCTACTTGCATGGCAGTTTCTTTTTTTAATCCTCTCTTCTCATAAATTTGAGCTAATATATTCAGCTCTTCTTCGGGCATATCTCTTAGCTCTTGTATCTCTCTTTCAATGTCAGCTTTTTCAGTATCGGTTTGAGAACTTACCGAAACATATTCGCCAGCAGCCATTGATAAAGCCCCTGCCACTAATCCGGCAACGGTTGCTAAAACAATAGGCTCTCTTGTTGAACTTGCTGCCGCAACTCCAATAGCAAGACTTGAAACAGATATGATGCCATCGTTTGCTCCCAAAACAGCCGCTCTTAACCAATTGCTTCGGTGAATGTAATGACTGTCTAAATAATTATCGATTGTTACCATTTTAATGTTTGTTTTATGATGTGTAAGTGCAGTTTAGTTTGGGTTATATATCAGGCTACAGAATTTTTGCGAAATATCTACAAACAAAGCTAAAGCTTTATATAGTCATATGCAAAGCTTCCTGTTGGCAGACTGTGATTAAAATATTATTTAAGAAGTTTTAAAAAAAACATGCACTCATTAATGGATGCTTTTTTTTTGTATGAACTATGAAGTAGGGTGAGTTATGTGCATTACCCAACTGTCTGTGCAATTCTATGCGAGAGAAAAGTAAACAGAATTATAGTAATGATAAAAATCACATTGAAAATTGATAATGGTCATAGAAATTATTTTAAACCCTAAATATGTTTGCAGTGTAATTCAAATTTTGTTAAACAAATAAATTTAAAACAATGACAACATTATTAAAACGAGAAAGCTTGTTTCCAAGATGGACAAGCGATTTGTTAGACACAAGAAAGTTTTTTGGTCCGCGTTTGTTTGATTTTGATGGCGATGGATTTGATTTCGCTAAAAGAGTTCCCTCTGTAAATATTACAGAGAATGAAAAGGAATTCAAAATTGAAATGGCTGCTCCTGGACTTGAAAGAAAAGATTTCAAGGTGGAAGTAGAAAATGGTGTGCTTTGCATCAGTTCAGAAAAAGAAGAGGAAAGCAAAGAGGAAAAAAAGAATTACACCCTTAGGGAGTATTCTTATAGTGGCTTTAGCCGTTCTTTTACTTTGCCTGATAATTCTTTGCCTGATAAAATTAATGCAAAGTATGAAAATGGTATTTTGAACATCACTCTTCCTAAAAAGGAGGTAACTATTTCAAAACCCGTAAAAGAAATTAAGGTTTCCTGATTGTCTTGCAATAGTAAAATAAGTGTGTAATAAAAGGGGAAGCAATTGCTTCCCCTTTTATTTTGTAGATTGAAAGACTTTATACATTAAGACATTTTTCAACTGCAATAAATAATTCTTCTGCGTCAAAAGGTTTTCGGATATACCCATTAGTACCCATTGCATATCCGGCTTCTTCATCTCTTTTTTTCAGCACTTGCAGTAAGAAAGATAAAAGGAACGTGAGCAGTTTCAATATCATTTTTTTATAAATAATTAAATGGGAATTTAATTTCAAAAAAAATCCTCCCAACAATTTTGTTGGGAGGATTTTAAAAATCAATATTATAATCTTACTTTTTTAAAAACTTAAAGTCTTTTCCAATGTAACGGGCATTGTTTCCTAATTGTTCTTCAATACGTAATAATTGATTGTATTTTGCAATCCGGTCGCTACGAGAAGCCGAACCCGTTTTGATTTGTCCGCAGCTTAATGCTACCGCTAAATCTGCAATGGTTGTATCTTCTGTTTCTCCACTACGGTGGCTCATCACTGATGTATAGCTATTGGTGTGCGCTAACGAAACGGCGTTAATGGTTTCTGTTAAGGTTCCAATTTGGTTTACTTTTACTAAAATAGAGTTTGCTACTCCCATGTTAATTCCTTTTTGTAAGAAGTTAACATTGGTTACAAATAAATCATCGCCTACTAATTGAGTGGATGAACCTAATTTATCAGTCATTAATTTCCAACCATCCCAATCTTCTTCTGCAAATCCATCTTCAATAGAAATGATAGGATATTTTTTTCTCCAATCAGCCCAAAAATCAACCATTTGTGATGATGTTAATTTATCGCCTGTTGATTTTTTGAAATGATATACTTTTTCATCTGTATTATAAAACTCTGATGAAGCTGCATCCATGGCAATATAAATATCTTCGCCCGCTTTGTAACCTGCTTTATCAATTGCCTGCATTACTGCTTTAATAGCTTCCTCATTATTTTTAAAGTTTGGCGCAAAACCACCTTCGTCACCAACGTTAGTAGCTAAGCCTTGTGATTTTAAAACCGCTTTTAAATGATGAAATACTTCAGTCCCCATTCTTAAACCTTCGCTAAAGCTTTCAGCTCCAATGGGCATAATCATGAACTCTTGAAAATCAATTCCGTTATCTGCATGCGAACCACCATTTAAAATGTTCATCATCGGTATTGGTAAAATATTTGAATTAACTCCTCCTACGTAACGGTATAATGGTTGACGGCATTCTTCAGAAGCTGCTCTTGCAACCGCTAAGGAAACACCTAAAATTGCATTAGCTCCTAAGTTTGCTTTGTTTGGCGTACCATCCAATTCAATCATCGCTGCATCAATAGCGCTTTGATCAAAAATATACATGCCTTTTAATTTTTCGGCAATTGGGCCATTTACGTTATTTACTGCTTTTAAAACTCCTTTTCCTAAATATTGCGTTTTGTCGTTATCACGCAATTCAACCGCTTCGTGCATTCCAGTAGAAGCTCCAGATGGAACAGCTGCTCTTCCTAAAATACCTTGGTCGGTTACTACATCTACTTCAATGGTTGGATTTCCTCGTGAATCTAAAATTTGTCTGGCTACAATGGTGTGAATAAATGACATAAAATGTGTTTAAATAAGTTAATGTTAGGCGAAATTAAATAATGTTTTAGAACTATAAAAAATAAAATATTAAGAGTAATGAACGATTGTTAATGTCTTTTGTCAATCCCCCACAGTAGCTTGTTTCTGAGGGTTTCAAAAAAATGCTGGCCTTCTAAATTTATCATATGAAATTTAAAATCAGCTTTTTTAATAATGAGTTCCGATAAATTATTAATGGTTTTTGATCGAGAATCTAAAGACACATTAAAGCTATCACTTCTACCACTTACTTTAAAACTTAATGTTTTGTTGTTGGAAATTACAATTGGGCGCACATTTAAATTATGAGGTGCAATTGGTGTAATAATAAAGTTATCAGAATCAGGAACCATAATTGGTCCACCACAACTTAAAGAGTAAGCGGTAGAGCCAGTTGGTGTTGATACAATCAATCCATCTGCAAAATAAGAGTTTAAGAAAATATCATCTACATACGTATCGATATTAATCATCGCACTCGATTCTTTTTTATGAATTGTGAATTCATTTAATGCATAATTGACTTCGTTAAAACAGGTTGTTTTATCTAGTTCAATTAATTCCCGTTTATCAAGTGTAAATTTTTCTTTGATTAAAAGTTGAATGGCTTTTTCAAAATCCTCTTTGTACACAGTTGCTAAAAAACCTAATCGTCCGGTGTTTACACCTAAAACAGGGATCCCTGATTTACGGACATATTCAAGGGTTTCAAGCATGGTGCCATCGCCACCTAACGAAATAACATAATCTGCTTTAGCAATTAATTCTTCGGAGTTAGAGTAGGTGTTGAGCGTAAATGATTTGTTTAAAGTGGAGTTTAAAAAATCTAAATAGGGTTTAAACACAATAACTTTAAAACTCTCTTTAGCTGACAGAACAAGCAGGTTTTCTAAATAATCTGAATTATTATCCTTTGTGTTTCTGGCGTATACAGCTATTGTCATGATTAATAATATAGCTATATGTTTAAGAAATGTAAAAACTCATCTAGCTTGTTCTTCATGCCGCTTTCAAAATCACTGGTTTGAAAAGAAGCTTTAACCACATAATTGTAACGATACAATGTTTGAAGTATTCTTGATAAATCCTCTTTATTTATTTTTAAGGTCACTTCTACTTTTGTACTATCAGGAACAGAAGAAACGTGAGCGCTTAATATTTTAGCATCATTACCTTCAATGATACTTGCTATTTGCGTTAAAGAGTAATCGGCTTGATTTACTTCTAAAACAATTACACCGCCTTGGTTTTGTACCGAAGCCATGGTTGAAATATTTTGCAATAAGCCTTTTAATGTAATGCAACCTTTATATAATTCTTTGTCGTCTAACACGGGGATTAATGTTAAATTAAAAGACATCATTAATTTTAATAAATCGTAAGTGTGTTGGTAGTTGTGAATGATAGGTCTTAATAGCGGTGCTTTTAATTCCTCTATTTTTTCTTCAGGATGGTTATAGTCCATCAAGTCATGTTCAGAAACTAAACCAACTAATTCTCTGTCTTTTACAACAGCTAAGTGTGATACTTTAAATTGTTCCATCCAATCCAAAGCCATTTCAACTGTATCAGTGTGTTTTAATGGAGGAATTTCGTCTGTTATTAAGTCGGCAACTAGCATAAACAAAAGTACTATTTTTATTGTAAAACGAGGATATGAAAAGCATATTGTTTTGCAATGGTAATCAATGTTTTACAAATTTCGACTAAAATTAAACTTTCTGAGTTAAGTCAAGTTTCAATCGCTATAAAACCTTTATATTTGAGCTCAAATTTGTATATGATTTCTTTTGATAATACTGAAAATGCTTTTAAAGCAAAATCAAACAGCGATTTAAATCGTTCGTATTGGTTATTTAAAATGGTAAGTAATCCTGCATTGGTTAAGTTTGGCGCAGTAGCCGCTCCAATTGGATTAGCTATCGGTTTTAAAGGATTAATAAAAAACACCATTTTTAAGCAGTTTGTTGGTGGCGAAAACATTACCGAATGCGATAAAACCATTGCTGAATTAGGAAAATATAATATAGGAACTATATTGGATTATAGCGTTGAAGGGAAAGAAAGTGAAGCTGATTTTGATGCTTGTTGTAAAGAAACTATTGAAACCATTCATAAAGCTAAAAACGACAAACATATTCCTTTTTCTGTATTTAAAGTAACTGGTTTGGCACGTTTTGCTTTGCTTGAAAAAGTAAGTGCCAACGAAAAATTAACGGATGCTGAAACTAAAGAATATGAAAAAGTTAAGCAACGCGTGTATCAAATAAGTAAAGAGGCTCATGCTGCTAATCAACCTTTATTTATTGATGCTGAAGAAAGTTGGATACAACCCGCTATTGATGCTTTAGCGGATGAAAACATGGCTTTGTTTAATAAAGAAAAAGCAATTGTATATAATACATTTCAGCTATACAGAAAAGATAGATTAGATTTTTTGAAACAAACAATTGCTAAGGGAAAAGCAGGTGGTTTTCATGTAGGGGCTAAATTGGTACGTGGTGCTTATATGGAAAAAGAAAGAGCTAGGGCTATCGAAAAAAATTATCCGTCTCCTATTCAAAACACAAAAGAAGATTCGGATATTGATTATAATTCGGCATTAACCGAATGCGTAAAAAATATTGATATGATGGGTCTTTGTGCTGGTACACATAACGAAAAAAGCAGTTTGTTTTTAGTGGAATTATTAAATAAATATGCTATTGCAAGTTCTGATAAGCGTGTTTATTTTTCTCAGTTATTAGGCATGAGCGATCATATTAGTTACAATTTAGCATTGGCAAATTATAACGTTGCTAAGTATGTTCCTTATGGACCAGTAAAAGAAGTATTGCCATACTTAATTAGAAGAGCACAAGAAAATACTTCTGTTAAAGGTCAAACAGGGCGCGAATTGGGCTTAATTATAAAAGAAAAAGAGAGAAGAAGAAAAAAATAAAATCTAGTCTAGTTCTCGACTTCCTGTCTGCGAATCAGGCAGGCGCTCGAACTGACATTTTAAACCTACGTCTTATATTTGCTAAATTAGCATTCAATAAAAAAAGCCCTCAACAATTTTGTTGAGGGCTTTTTATTTAGAGTCTAATTATTCAACAGGTTTAGGAGCTTCTTTGTTTTGCTCTTTAAACGCATCAAAGTCAAATGTTAAAGTAAAGCGTAAAGTGTTTTGTAAAGGATTACGTTGTGTAATTGGAATTAAGTAAGCCATATCTAAACCAAATACATTATATCTTAAACCAATACCAGCTGTGAAAAATTTACGATTACCTTTTGTTTTAGATTCATTAAAATATCCTGCTCTTACTGCAAATGTTTTTGCATACCAATATTCAAAACCAATACTGTAATTAATTTCTTTTAACTCTTCAGCACTTCCACCTGGAGCGTCGTTAAAAGATTGTAACATTCCTTTAGAAACACTTACATTAGGATCTTTTCCAGCAGCAATGATTTTGTTTCCGTTGTTATCAACTGCATCAACAGCTGTTTCATTTCCTAAAGAGTCTAATGCTTTTTTGTAAACTGGTTGAGTTGGTACTAATAATTTATTGATGTCGCCATAAATTCCAAAGGTATTAGCATCATCAATATCAAATTTTAACCCTCCACCTAATCTCAAATTAATAGGAATGAAATCTTTTTTTACTGAATAAGAAACTTTAGAACCAATGTTACTAACCACTAAACCAAAAGTAGCTGTTGCTTTTTTATCGTTAATTTTAAGTTTTTGAGATTGGTAATATAAACCAACATCAACAGCGACAGAAGTACCTGGTTTAGTTGGTTGCCCATTACTTAGTGTGTAGTTACCAGTTAAATTAGAACGAATGTAACGAGCCGCTAAACCAGCAGAAAATGTTTTAGATAATTTTTGAGAGTAAGCTAAGTCAACCGCAAATTCATTTGGTCTAAATTGTCCTGTTGTATTACCTACGATATCCGTAAACGTAATATTTCCTAAAGAGAAATAACGAAGAGATGCTCCAATAGTTTGTGTTTTACTTATTTTTCCGTAACCAGCAACATAGTACAAGTAAATATCTGGTACCAATTGTTTTAACCATGGAGTTACAGAAATAGCTGCTCCACCTTTTTTCTCAGCAAATGCCATTTTAGCAACATTCCAGTGTATGCTATTTCCATCAGCTGGCGTTGCAGCACCAACTTCTCCCATGCCTCCTTGTTTAGAGTCGGGTGCAATCATTAAAAAAGGGACAGCGGTAGTAATAGTATTTACTCTTCCGCTTAATTCTTGTGTTGTAAGATTTGACGAACTACTTGTTTGTGCAATTGCTTGTGAAGATAAAATTGCACTTGTACCTATAGTTCCTATAATTCGTTTTCGCATTGTTTTTTTTCTTTTTTGTTAAAAGAGAGCATCAAAGATATAATTAATTTAGAATTACCAACTTTTCTATTTTATCGGCTTTTTTTGACGCGCCATCCGTAACTGATACTTTATAAATATAAACGCCTCTAGCTAGCTTATCTCCAAATTCATCTTTTCCGTCCCATTCTATCCCATCAAAACGAAATCCTTCGTTATTTATTGTTTGATTGATAGATTTTACCACTTTTCCAGAAATAGTATATATCTGGATAGATAATTTTAAACTTGTGCAACATTGATTATGTTCTAAGAAAAATTTGGTTTTGGTAGTAAAAGGATTGGGATAGTTTAAAACATGAGTTAAAGCTAGTTCAGCTTTACTAGAAACCACAAAATCAGTATAAGATGTAGATGAATTGTTTTGTACATCCCACACTTTAAGGCTCAATTTATGATTACCTTCTGACAATTCATTTAATGGATATCTTATTTTACCAGATTTATATGTGTTTAAATCAGACACATAAAAATCATTTAATACAATTGGCTTACTCGTATTTTCGTCTAAAACCGCCACAATATCATGGCCAATTCCAGTTCCAATTGTGTTAATACCACTCACATCTGTAATTTCGGCATACACTTTAGGGTTTTCGTTTGTTGTACCACCCGAAACGAATTTTTTATCATTCATAAATAGGCTAACATTTGGACCCTGATTATCAACAATGGCATTTGGGTTGGATCCTCCAACAATAACTTTATCATAATACCCATTCGCATCATTTACTCCATTGTGAGCGTAGTAACTGATTTTACCTTTACCAAAGTTATAAGTGATGTCTTTAGGAACTAAAAATGAAAAAGAAAATTCACCATTTATCACTTCTGATTTTCCTTTATAAATAATATTTTTTTGAAGAATGAAAGACATGATAAAAGAACCTGGATCATTGGCTAATGTTTTTACGGTTGATTCTTTATCAAACACAGTTGGATAAACAACACCATTAAAATTAGTTAATTTGTTTCCGTTTTTATCTCCAACATATCCGGTAACACTAATAAGAGAAAGTGCTTTTAAGGTATCGCTAGAAGTGGAAGAGAGTGTTTGGGAGTTAATAGTAGATGTAAAAACTCTTTGTTCAGGATATGATAATTTAAGAGCAGGATCTCCTAGAATCACAAAGTTTTTATATTGTTCATTGGTTCCAATTTGACGTTTAGTTAATTTGTAGATGTCTCCAATGTGCGGCATTTTTCCATTAGTCATGGGGTTAAGTGCATGGTCATAAAAGGCATCATTTAAAATATAATTTAAGCCAGAGAAAGCGAGTCTCACTGTTGTCATTAGGGCTATAGCTCCACCATTTTCATTTAGTAAACAATACTCTCCAGCCGAAATCCTGTCAGGGTCATCAAATCTACTAAACTCACAGGTAGCGGTAACCATTAGCGGCATATTGTTTTTGTTTTTCCAATCTAAAATTTGAGCTACTTCAACAATGCGCTCTTCTGCTAATCCTAATTCTCCACCATGCCCTGTATAGTTTACAATTAAAGCTCCTTTTTCCATTCTTCTGTTCAAATCTTCAACAGCCAATGGATATCTGTCTCCTCCAGCAGTAGATTCTTGTACATAAGCGTCTAAGAAGATTTTATCAACGTTATAGTATTTGTTATTATTGTAAACTTTATTAGCCAAAAGGTTAGCATCATTTTGGTGTAAGTTATTATCCTCATCGTCACCAACAAAACACACCCAGTTTCTCCAATCTCCTTGCGGATAATCGTTTTCGGCAGTAACGCATGATGATTCGATGGCATTAACATTGAAGCCGAAATTTTTCTTATAATAATGTTCAACTTTGTTTGTAATAGCTACAGCTTCTCCTTTGTTTCTTGCAGGAAATCTTCCAACACCAATATCTACTAAATCTAGGCTACCAGGAGCTAAATCACCTTCGTTATCATCAAGCATTCCAAAATAATCGTCGGTTACAAATGATGTGGTGTAAGACGATGAGTTTTCTGTTTGAAAAGATGGTATTAAAGCAGAATTACTGCTAACACTAATGTCTTTATTTTTATAAGACCCGTCTCCTAACAATAAAAGATATTTGGTAGCTAAGCTTGCACTATTTGGACGTTTGTAAAGCATTTTGACAAAATCTCTAATAGCGCCAATATCAGGAGTGCCAGATGAAAACTCGTTGTAAATTTCTTGTGTGGTAGCAATAGCATAAGTTAAAGAATCGTACTCTTCATGAATTTTTGCAATTCTTCGAGCTTCCTCTAGAAATAAAGGATGTGTAACAATAATAAAATCTGCTTGCTGAATAGCGTGTAAATTTTGATTACTTACAGTGCCATACGCTTTTGGAGTGAAGGTTTGATTATCAGTAAATATGCAAAATTCTTTTAAAGAGTCTGAAGTAGCTGTAAAATCTAATGTGTTTGAGTTTATATTATATACTTGATTTTTGATATCTGATGGATTGGTCACATCCCAAATGGCTGGAGCTATAGAATTGTTGTTTGTTAATAGATATTTTGCAAAAGTGTTGGAGCCTAATACCGTTTTTCTATCTCTAAAATTAAATTGAGATTGATTAAAAATTAAATTTCTTCTGCAATTAAACACCACATTGTTAAGCCAACCTATGGCTTGTGCTGTTTGTTTAGTTACTGAAATATTTAGATTGCTAGAACCTAAAATGCCTCCTTTTATACCTTCGCCATAGTGACCAACATCTGCTAAATAAAATGTAGTAGAGGTTGGAGAACAAGTAAATGTGAAAGAGCCATTATTGAAATTGACAATGTAACTAGAAACTGCATTACTTCTGGATAATACACCAGATTTTACATATACACTGTCGCCTACAATTCCATCAGGAATTGGGAACGAAAAAGAATAAGTATTGTTAATGTCAAATTTTTCCCCATAAAATTCTCTTCCGCTTTTTACTAAATTAATAGAGTTCAGCTCATGTAAGTCATAGTAATCTTGAGAACTAGTAGTGGTGTTAGGCGAATTTGTTAAGCTACTTTGAGAAGTAATTCTTTTTCCCAGTCCTAAATCTGTTGTAATAAAATAAAAAGAGGTATCGCTAAAATAATGGTTATAATGATCAAAAGGCATTGCAGAACCATTGCTATGTTTCCACGAATCTGTACTTTGTCCATAAAACAAAATATAATCACTATTATCAAAAACACCATCGTTTTCACCAATAACGGATATGGCGTTTTCTTGTAAATCATCGTATCTGAAAATAGAATTTTTTTCAGGAATAAGTTTGCCGCCATTTCCATATACTCTTAAGTTTTTAGGGTCAATATTAGCAACGTCAATGCCTAAACTTGTTAATAGATTTCTATCAATTTTATAAACTCCATTTTTTGTAACCCCAATTTTATACCACTTACCAGAAGCTAAAACAGAAGAAGAAGCATTGGCTGTTTTTTTATTTTGTTTAAGGTTATTATTCGAAATAAATGTGTTTGCTTGATTAGTATTCCAAAATGGATTATAGTTTTCAATTACTTCATAATTGTTAGTAGAAGAGTTAAATTTTATAGGAATAATTTTAGCATATAAAATGGTTTCATTTCCTGATTTTCCAGAAGAGTAAGAAATTTCAAAATCAGATGTAATTAAGTGTTTAAATTCTGAAATAAGCTCTAGTTCTTTTCCGCTTAATATTCGAGTTGAAACACTATTTAAATTGAACGTTGGGAAAGAGTTGTTTTTAGAAACATAATGTTCTAAATAATATGGTAAATTCTTGTTTCTTGAATCGCGATGAGCCTTATTTAAAAAAGGTTGATTTTCGGAGGTTTGAGATTTTATTTCAGAATTAGCTTCAAACGGGCTTTTTGGAGCATTTTGTTTAATTATCTGAGAATAACCAAAAAAATAGCTGAAAAAAAATAAAACTAAAAAAATTAGGTTAGATTTAGTGATAGAGAGCATTTGCTTGATTTTTTAGTAAATATATTCCTTTAAACGACAAAGAAAATAAAATATTGTTGCATAAAAGTTTTTATTTTTCAAAATTGACTGTTATATTTGTGATTAGGAATAGATTAAGTAAAACAACTTACATGGCGAAGAAACTGATATTATTACTCACAATTGTTTGCGTTACTGGCGTTTGGCAAGATTTACAAGCTCAAGATCCTCAATTTACGCAGTTTTATGCGAATCCTGTATACTTAAATCCAGCATTTGCAGGTACTGCAAGATGTCCCCGTATCTGTATGAATTACAGGAATCAGTGGCCAAATTTATCAGGAACTTACGTTACTTACAGCGCTTCTTATGATCAGCATGTTGATGCACTTAGCGGTGGTATTGGTTTAATTGTTACTCAAGATGACCAAGCTAGAGGAACATTAAAGTCAACCAATGCAAGTTTAGTTTATTCTTATTTATTACCTGTTACACGTGAATTTTCAATTAAAGCTGGATTACAAGCAGGTTTCTTTCAGAAATCTTTAGATAGAACTAAATTAAATTTTGGTGATATGATTGATGCAAGAAGAGGTTTTGTTTGGAATACTAATGAAATTATCCCAGCTCAAACAAAAACTAACTTAGATTTCTCTGCTGGTATTTTAGGATATAGCAAAAGATATTTTGTTGGATTTGCAGCTCACCATATGACTCAGCCTGACGAAGGTTTACAAGGACCTTCTAAATTACCTTTAAAATTCACAGGTCATGCTGGAGCTATTATTCCTTTAGAAAAAGGAAATGAATCTTTTATTTCTCCAAACGTGTTATTTCAACAACAACAAAACTTTACTCAATTAAACTTAGGTTTGTATTTTGTTAAAGGAAGCTTTGTTGGTGGTTTATGGTACAGAAATTCTGACGCTTTTATCGTTTTGGTTGGTGTTCAAACAGATCATTTAAAAGTTGGATATAGTTATGATGTGACTGTATCTAAATTATCAAGTAATACAGCTGGATCACATGAAGTTTCTCTTCAAATTCAGTTCGAGTGTCGACCTAAGAAAAAGAAGTACAGAACAATTAGCTGTCCGTCATTCTAAAAATAATTTGTAACCTTTTCATTAAATATTCGTTATAGCCTTAAATTAAATATCAAAATATGAAGTTCAATTTCATTAAAAGTCGTAAATCACTAGCAATTATCTTATCGATAGTTGCTGTATCTTGTGGTACGGAGCGTTCTCCAGTTACAGGTTGGTCGTATAATGACCCTGACAATGGAGGTTTTGAAAAAATGCCTTATGAGGAACAAGAAACTGGCCCAGGTTTAGTATTAATTGAAGGTGGATCATTTTCAATGGGTCGTAACGAGACAGATGTTACTTATGAGTGGAACAACGTTCCTCGCCGTGTAACGGTTTCTTCTTTTTATATGGACGAAACAGAGGTGAGTAACTTCTCATATTTAGAATACTTATGGTGGACAAGTCGTGTATTTGGTCCAACTTTCCCAGATATTTACTACAAAGCTCTTCCTGATACATTAGTATGGAGAGAGAAATTAGCTTATAATGAGCCATATGTAGAGTATTATTTACGTCATCCTTCGTATAGAGATTATCCTGTAGTTGGTATTAACTGGCTACAAGCAAATGAATTTTGCGCTTGGAGAACTGACCGAGTGAATGAATTTATTTTAATCCGTGAAGGATTGTTGGATCACGTTCCAAATCCATCTGATCAAGATTATTTCAGTACTGAAGCTTACTTATCTGGTAAATGGCAAGGCCAATTAAAACAAAAATTACCTTCATTTGACGAGCAAAATCCAGAGAGAGATGTGAAAATGGAAGATGGTATCTTTTTACCAAAGTATAGACTACCAACAGAAGCTGAGTGGGAATATGCTGCTTACGGTTTAATTGGTAATACAATTGGAGAGCGTATCACTGATCGTAGAATTTATCCTTGGAATGGACATGGTGTTCGTAATTCTGATGAGAAATATATTGGTCAAATTGCAGCAAACTTTGTTCGTGGTAATGGTGATATGATGGGTACAGCAGGATTCTTAAATGATAACGCTGACGTTACAGCTCCAGTTTACTCATATTGGCCAAACGATTACGGTTTATATAACATGGCTGGTAACGTATCAGAGTGGGTTATGGACGTTTATAGAGCTTCTACTGCAACTGATGCAGATGAATTTAGACCTTTCCGTGGTAACGTATTTGTAACTCAAGTAAAAGATAGTACGGATGGTACAATTGCTACTAATATTGATGGCCCTGTTTTTCAAAAATTCTTCCACAAAGTTAACCCTCCAACTGGTCACGGTGTGAGTGGAGAAACGACTGAGGTTATGGATAGCGTTTTAACTACCATGAATGGAGCTCCTAACGATGCTGAAGCAATGAACAAAAATAAAAACGTAACTGCTGAAGGTAAATCTGATATCCCAGGACGCGTTAAGTGGAGAGAAGTTTCTGCTGCTGTTTCTTCAGATAATTTAGATGAGCGTAGAAATTATAAAACAGCAGATTACATTAGTTATTTAGATGGTGATGTAAATTCAAGTATTTATTATGCAGAAGGAGAAGATGCTTACAGTGATAAAGCTGATAAGTTAATGTACGAATATGCTAAAACTTCATTAATCAACGATAAATCTCGTGTTTATAAAGGTGGTAGCTGGAGAGATAGAGCATATTGGTTAAATCCAGGTACTCGTCGTTACTTAGACCAAAGACAATCAACAGCATTCTTAGGTTTTAGATGCGCAATGGTGAGAGTTGGAAGTCCAGTAGGAATGGGTAAATAATTTTGTTGAAAACTATATTTAAAGCCCCTTATCAATCGATAAGGGGCTTTTTAATTTTATAGCATGAAGAAATATACAAGCATTGAAGATTTATATAAGTTATTTATTGATTGTAATCAAAAAATAACCACGGATACCAGAAAATTAGAGAGCGGAGCTATCTTTTTTGCACTGAAGGGAGATAATTTTGATGCCAATTTATTTGCTAAAAATGCAATTGATAGCGGCTGTGCATACGCCGTAATAGATAATGAGGAAGTATATAGTAATGAAAAGACATTATTAGTGAAAAATGTTTTAGAAGCATTGCAGCAGTTAGCTCACTATCATCGTAAACAATTACAAATCCCAATAATTGGTATAACTGGAAGTAATGGAAAGACGACTAATAAAGAATTAATACAAGCTGTTCTTTCTAAAAAATTTAATGCATATGCTACAAAAGGAAATTTAAACAATCATATTGGCGTTCCTTTAACGCTTTTATCCTTAAATAAAACACATGAGATAGGTATTGTTGAGATGGGAGCAAATCATCAAGGCGAAATTAATATGTTATGTGAAATTGCAGACCCTGATTTTGGATTAATCACGAATATAGGAAAGGCTCATTTAGAAGGTTTTGGTGGAGAAGAAGGGGTTAAAAAAGGTAAAAGTGAAATGTACAAGTATTTGAAAAAAAAGAACGGCAAAATATTTATTAATGGAGATGATAGTGTATTAGTTGAACTGAGTGAGAATCTAAATAAAATATATTACGGAAAAAGTTTTGAATTTGATGTACATGGTAAACTTTTTTCTTCTGGTGAGTTTGTTGAGTTTAAGTGGAATATAAAACATAAAGAATTATCTAATCAACCATTAGTTAAAACACAAATGTTTGGACAATATAATTTCATTAATCTTTTATGTGCTACATGTATTGGGAATTATTTTGGGGTAAACGAAAAGGATATTAATGCAGCTTTAGAAAACTACATTCCTGAAATGAATAGATCTCAAGTTAAGAAAACCCTTACAAATACAATAATATTAGATGCTTATAATGCCAATCCTAGTAGCATGAATTTAGCAATCGAAAATTTCGATAAACAAACATTTGATAACAAAGTAGTTGTATTAGGTGATATGTTTGAACTTGGAGAATTTGCAAAGGAAGAACATCGTAAAATTTTAATCCAGCTTCAGCAATCCACTATTAAAAGAGTTTTTTTAGTAGGAGTCCAATTTTTTGAGTTAAAAGATGAGTTTTTAAATTATCATTTTTTTAAGTCAATAATCGATTTAAAAGAATATATAAGTTCTTGTAATATAAGCCAATCTACTTTGTTAATCAAGGGTTCTAGAGGCATGCAATTAGAAAAAACTGTAGATTTTTTGTAGTAAACTTTTTGTTAATTTATTGGTTATTCAGTTATTAAATCCTTAAGTTTGTGTTAATGTTGTTTAATTAAAAAACCAAAAATATCATGAAAAAAAAATTACTATTTACCACTAGCATTTTCGTTTCGGGATTGTTATGTGCGCAGGTTGCAAATAAGGCAACTAAAATTCCATCAAACCTTGCTAATATAGCGGTATTGAAAACTAAAACAATAGATGATAAGGCTACAACTTCTAATTTGTCATATCAATCTAAAGTTCAAGTAAAAAATGCTCAAAAAACGATTGCATTAACAGAGAATGTTATTGGAAATACGTATTATGATTTACAAACTAATAGCAGTGTAGGAGACAGAATTGTTGTAAATGCAGATGGTACGATTGCTACATGTTGGACATTTGAAGGTGCAGCAGATGGTGGTGCATACACAAATAGAGGAACTGGTTATGCTTATTATAATGGTTCAGCTTGGTCGGCAGCTCCAACTGCAAGAGTTGAGAATGCAAAAGTGGGTTGGGGAAATATTGTTAACACACGTTCTGGCAAAGAATATATTTTATCTCATAATGGTGGTGCATCTGCTTTGCATATGGCATCAAGACCAGCTAAAGGAACAGGAGCTTGGACTAATAGTACAACTTTTATTGCAAATGCTACAGGTGGAAACTGGTGGCCAAGAATGGTAACATCTTATCCAACTGGAGGCGATACTATTTATTCAATTTCAATTAGTTATCCAGTAGCTAATGGTGGTTCTTTATATAATGGATTAGATGGAGCATTATTATTCTCTCGTTCTACTGATGCTGGAGCTACTTGGGATATTGTAAATCAACAACCAACTGGTTTTACATCTGCTAATTATTTAGGTTTTGGTGGAGATGCTTACGCTATTACTGCTAAAGGAAGCACTGTGGCTATTGTTGCAGGTGATTCTGATTCTGACGTTGGTTTAGCAAAATCTACAGATGGAGGTGTTACTTGGACTTATAAAACAGTTTATCAATTCCCTATCCCATTATGGGATTATACTACAACATCTTCAGATGTTAATGGAGATGCAGTAGCTGATACAATTAATACAAATGATGGTTCATTTGCTATAGGATTAGATAATAATGGATTAGCTTATGTTTCTTACGGAGCTTATAGATTACTTAATGATGCGCCTTCTGCATCAGGATATAGTTATTTCCCTTATACAGATGGATTATATTTATGGAATGAAAATATGCCTCAAAATGTAGGCGGTACAATTGTTGCTGGTATTGAAGATTTAAATGGAGATAATTATATTTCCTTCCCAACACCTACGTCTGGAATGTTAGCATTTGGAAGCTTTGGTTCTTCTTTATCATCTTATCCTAGTTTAGCTTTTGATGCATCTAATACAATGTATTTATCTTATAGTGCAGTAGTAGATAGCATGTTGTCTCTTTCAAGTGATCCAAAATTAGTTAGACATGTATATATCATCAAATCTACTGATGGTGGTGCTACATTTACTGATCCTTATGATGTTGTTCCTCATAGCTCTGGTTCTGAGTCAGAGGGTATGTTTCCTTCAATGGCAAAAAATGTTAATGGATTTGTACATTTAATTTACCAAAGAGACTTCTATCCTGGTTATGCTGTTCCACCAGCTTCAGGAACAGATGCAGATGTTGAAAATGTTGATAATTTAAGTGATATTATTTATATCAAAGTGCCTGTTTCTGAAATTATGGGTAATGCAGTTGGCGTTAAAGAACTTGCATCTTCTTCAGTTGATGGTTTAAATTTTTACCCTAATCCTGCGTCTACAAATGCAACAATAGATGTTGTATTAAAAGAAACTGCAAAAATGGATATCAATATTCTTAACGCAGTTGGACAAACAGTTTATTCAACTTCAGTTTCAGGAAATATTGGAAGTAATAAAGTTGAGGTTAATTTAAATAACTTAAGCGCTGGTTTATATTTTTATCAAGTAAAAGTAGCTAATGGCAAAGCTATTACTAAGAAATTTGCTGTAGAAAAATAATATAAAAAATGTAAATATGATTTAGAGCTGCTTGTTTTCAGGCAGCTCTATTTTTTTGTAAAAAAAAATGAAGTTTTTCTTTTTTTGAATAAAAAAAATTATATCTTTGCACTCTAATTTTTTATAAAGTACTTTAATAGAATTTTATAGAAGAGCGGGGTGTAGCGTAGCCCGGTATCGCGCCACGTTTGGGACGTGGAGGCCGTCAGTTCGAATCTGGCCACCCCGACTTAGTGTTAATCAAACACAATTAAAAGCCTCTGAAATCAACGATTTCAGAGGCTTTTTCAATTTTACTACATCATAATAAGTCAAGATAAACCATCATTGTAGGGACTAATTCGGTTACCTAATCTATTATCATATATTAGGTCCCTAATTAGCTACATCCCAATAATAACAAGGGTTTTAAGTTAATTTGATTCAGTTTAATACAGTTTGATTTTGGGACCAAAAGGGACCTATTGTCAAACCCTTAAACAAACTAAATTATGAGAACGGCAAATTCATTTGGATTAATTTTTTATCCTAAAACTCAAAAGCAAAAAGACGGTTTTGCGCCTTTGGTAGTTCGTATTACCGCAAACAGTATTCGTAAAGAAATTTCTTTGAAACACAGAATTCCAGTTGCTAGATGGAATAAAAACAAAGAAATGGTTTCAGGTTCCGACCTTGAAACAAAAGCATTAAACAATTACATAGCTGAAGTAAGAACCGAATTGCATAATTGCTATCGCAAAATGCAAATTGACAAGTTGCCAATTTCCGCCGAAGCAATTAAAAAAATGTTCCTTGGAGTTGATGATGAAGCAGAAAAAGAAAAAACGTTGTTAGAAATTGTTGCTTATCACAACGAAAACATGAACAATCATTTAATGCCTGGGACTGCAAAAAATTATTACACCACACAAAAATATGTTGCTGAATTTTTAAAGGATAAACTAAAAGTTGATGACATAAAATTATCGCAGCTGAACTTTAAATTTCTAATGGACTATGATATGTTTTTAAGAAATCATGTTCCGGGAGAAAACCAAAAGCCCTGCAGTAATAATACAGTGATGAAACATATCGAACGATTCAGAAAAATTATTTCAATGGCCGTAAGATTTGAATGGCTAGAATCTGATCCGTTTATGAAGTTTCAACCTAAGTTCGTTAAAAAAGATAGAGGCTATTTAACCGAAGCAGAATTGTACATTATTGAAAATAAAAACATTCATAATGCAAGTTTAAGAACCGTTAGGGATCTCTTTATTTTTGCTTGTTACACAGGTTTAGCATTTTCTGATGCTTACGAATTAACTAGTAACAATATTACCAAAGGCATTGATGGAGAAGACTGGATAATTATCGAGCGTAAAAAAACCAACGTACAAGCCCAAATACCAGTGCTTCCTAAGGCTCATGAAATCATTGAGCTTTACAAAAATCATCCAAAGGCAGTTGCAAATGGGACTTTATTACCAATGCTAACTAACCAGCGCTTCAATTCTTACCTAAAAGAAATTGCCGACATCTGCGACATTAATAAAAACTTAACGCATCATCTAGCCCGACATACCTTTGCAACTACTGTTTGTCTTTTAAATGGCATTTCAATGGAAGCTACCTCGGGCATGTTGGGTCATGCATCCATGCGTACTACACAGATATACGGTAAAGTATTGCCTAAGCGCATTAGTAATGAGATGAATGTGTTAAAGGCAAAAATGAATTCTAACGCAAATCCGACAATGAGTTTGGTAATTGGAGCTTAGCAAAGCTGCTCCCCTTTCTCTATCTCAAATAATATGCACTTGAGTTCCTTACTTTCATAGTTTCTAATGATGTTGCCTTTGGCAACTGCTCCAAGTTTCTCAAGTGCTTTTTGTGAACGGATATTTTCTTCTACAACATAAAACACAACTTTATTTACATGAGTAAAAGCATAATCAAGCATCAGCTTTTTTATGCTTTTATTATATCCGCTTCCCCAGTATTCCCTTGCAATAAAAGTGTGTCCAATCACTACAGAGCTTTCTAATTCATTGTAATTATAAAACCTGGTACTACCAATTACGTTATCTTTTATTTTATCTATAATTACTAATGAACCAATTGCTTTAGCTTCCTTATAAAATTTATCAAAGCCTACTGTAGTATAAGCATTGCTTATAGGGTGATGTTCCCAAAGTATTGGGTCTAATGAAGTATTAAGCAATTGATTATAGTATTCATCAACTAATGGCGTCAGTATAACCTCATTATTTTCTAATACTTGTTGAGTATCAAATGGCATTGAATTAGATTTTAGTAAAACGAATATATAAATTTTATTCAAAATATACCTATCGGTATTAAAATTCATTATATTTACAATTAAAATATACCGAACGGTATATTTATTTAATTATATAAACTATATAAATGAATCAAAAAAAAGTTAAACTATGTGCAACACTATTGCTAGGCATGTGCCTATCAGTCGTCAATGCGCAACAAGCATCAACCGCCTCAGGCGGAGATGCTTCGGGCAGCGGTGGCTCGGTCAATTATTCCGTAGGGCAAATTGCTTACACAACAAATTTTAGTGCTGCTGGTTCGGTTGCACAAGGAGTCCAACAACCTTACGAAATTTCGGTTGTCACTTCCATTAATGAAGCTAGTAGTATTGATTTAAAATTATCGGCTTACCCAAATCCAACAACGGATTATTTAACCCTAAAAATTGGTGATGCTAAAATTGAAAATCTGTCTTATCAGCTTTACGATGTTGCAGGTAAACTTTTAGAAGACAAAGAAATTGCTTCTACTGAAGTAAACATATCAATGTTAAACCAACCCAATGCAGCCTACTTCTTAAAAGTATTTAGCAACAAACAAGAAATCAAAACTTTCAAAATCATTAAAAACCAATAAACATGAAAAATCTATTTACTCTTATAGCCGCTTTATTAATAACGGTTAATGTGTTTGCCCAAGCACCTCAAAAAATGAGCTACCAAGCTGTTATTCGCAATAGCAGTAATGCATTAATTACTTCATCATCAGTTGGAATGCAAATAAGCATTTTACAAGGCTCTTCAACAGGCACGCCTGTTTATGTAGAAACACAAACACCAACTACAAATGCTAATGGTTTAGCAAGTTTGGAAATTGGTTCTGGTACAATTGTGAGTGGAAATTTTTCTACAATCAATTGGGCTAATGGTCCGTATTTCATCAAAACAGAAACTGATCCTGTTGGTGGTACAAATTATACAATCGCTGGTACTAATGAATTAATGAGTGTTCCTTATGCTTTATTTTCTGCAAATGGCACACCTGGCCCTCAAGGTCCAGTTGGTGCTACAGGACCGCAAGGTCCTGCAGGTAGTAATGGTGCAAACGGCATTGATGGCACAAACGGCATTGATGGCACAAACGGTATTGATGGTATAAGTGCATATCAAGTTTGGTTAAACTTAGGCAACACTGGTACACAAACTGATTTTATTAATTCATTAACTGGTCCTGCAGGAGCTACTGGGGCAGTTGGTGCAACTGGTCCCGCTGGACCAACTGGTGCAACTGGATTAACAGGAGCTACTGGTCCACAAGGTCCAATCGGTTTAACAGGTCCTGCTGGCCCAACTGGTGCTACAGGTTTAACAGGAGCTACTGGTCCACAAGGTCCAATCGGCTTAACTGGTCCTGCTGGTCCAACTGGCGCAACGGGTTTAACAGGAGCTACTGGTCCGCAAGGTCCAATCGGCTTAACTGGTCCTGCTGGTCCAACTGGCGCAACAGGATTAACAGGAGCTACTGGCCCTCAAGGTCCCATTGGTTTAACTGGAGCTACTGGTTCAGTTGGAGCAACTGGCGCTACAGGTCCACAAGGTCCAATTGGTTTAACTGGTCCTGCTGGTCCGACTGGTGCAACAGGTTTAACAGGCGCTACTGGCCCTCAAGGTCCAATCGGCTTAACAGGAGCAACTGGCGCAACAGGTCCGCAAGGTCCTGCTGGTCCAACGGGTGCTACGGGAGCAACTGGTCCTCAAGGTCCCGCTGGACCAAGTGGTTCTATTAGTTATACTTTTCTAAATAAAACCGCTAATTATACCATTACCTCTACTGAAATTGTAAGCAATATAATACTAGCAAATACATCAGCTACTCCGATAAATATTACATTACCTTCTGCAAGTGTAGCTGGTGCAGGAAAGACCGTATTTTTAACTGGTAGTACCGGAGGAGCATATACAATAAATGCAATTTGCCCAGCAGGTAATACCTTTCTTGGTGCATGGTTTAATGGTAGTACAAATATGGCTACAACGCTTGGTTCAAATATTCAATGGGCTCAATTAGTAAGCGATGGCGTGAGCAAATGGTATGTGGTTGCAATGTATTACTAGTAGTTACTTTTATTTTAAATAATACAATTATAAATTACAATTTATCATGAAATGATTTTTAAAAAAAAGCTGCCAAGACTGGCAGCATTTTTTTTGCTAAAACTTTTATATTTTTAATACCATTTGGTATATTTTGATTAAATTTGCATCATAATTTATTATCATGTTATCAAAGGCAGAACGTACACGCCAATTCATTATCGAAAAAACAGCCCCTATTTTTAATTCTAAGGGCTATTCTGGTACTTCGCTTAACGATATTATAGATGCAACAGGATTAACCAAAGGCGCCATATATGGTAACTTTGACAACAAAGACGAGGTTGCCTTAGCTGCATTCGAATACAACTTTGGTAACATCACCAATTACATTGCTATCAGAATTCGCGAACGAGAATCTGCAATTCAAAAATTATTAGTTTATCCCGAAACGCATCGTCAAATATTAAAGCTTCCTTTTTTAAAAGGGGGATGCCCGGTACTCAATACTTCTGTTGATGCTGATGACACGCACCCAATGCTTAAAGAAAAAGCTATTAATGCCCTTAACTTATGGCGTTCATCTGTTGTGCGCATTATTAATACAGGAATTCAAACCAAAGAAATAAAGAAAAATACAAATGCTACCGAGTTTGCTGCAATACTTGTCTCTATTACAGAAGGTGCAGTTATGCAAGCAAAGGTATCTGGTAAACCAACGGAATTAAATATATCAATGGATTTTCTCGAAAAGATGATCCATGAATTAAAGAACTAAATTTTTTTACCCAAAAATATACCGAACGGTATATTTTATAAAACAACAAAAAATGGAAATAAAATCAATCAACGCATTTCTTTCTTACTACGAAAGAACACGCCAAGTAACTTCAAAGGTTATTCAAGTACTACCACACGATAAACTCGATTGGTCATATATGCCTGGCAAATTTACAATTGGCGATATGGTTCGTCACATAGCGGCTATCGAAAGATGGGTTTTTGCAGAAATTGCAATCGGCAATAAACCTAAGTATAAAGGTTGTGGTAAAGAATTAGCTGATGGCTACGAAAATATTGTTGAATATTTCAATAACACCCACGCCCAAACTATACAAATTTTTAGTTCCCTAACCGATGAAGATCTTGGCAAAAATATTAAAACGCTAGATGGTAAAGATGTTCCATTAGGTAATTTTTTAAGGGCGCTAATAGTGCATGAAATACACCATCGTGGTGCTTTGTGTATTTATCTTAATCTATTGGGTATAGAAACACCTCCCGTTATTGGATTAAATGAAAAACAGGTGATACAGGTAAGCAGTCAAAATTAATTCAAGTAAAAAACAAATGAAAAGAGTTGTAATAACAGGTTTAGGTGCAGTAACACCAATTGGCAATAATGTAAATGATTATTGGCAAGCTTTAATTAATGGGGTTAGCGGTGCTGCTCCAATTACAAAATTCGACACACTAAAATTTAAAACAAAATTTGCTTGTGAAGTCAAAAATTTCAACCCAACTATTTTCGAAAAAAACGACATTAGAAAATATGATTTATTTTCTCAGTATGCTCTAGTTGCAGTTGATGAAGCAGTTAAGCATGCAAATATAAATTTCGAAAATATAAACAAAAATAGAGTTGGTGTAATATGGGGAGCTGGTGACGGAGGACTTACAACCTTTGAAGAACAGTTTGCAGAATTTAAATTAGGTGATGGTACACCTCGATTCAATCCATTCTTTATTCCCAAAAGAATTGTCAATATTGCTTCAGGTGTTATTTCTATTAAATATGGTTTAAGAGGTGTAATATATACTACTGCCTCTGCTTGTTCAGCAAGTAATAATGCAATTATCGATGCTTTTAATTACATACGTTGGGGCAAAGCAGATATGATGGTAGCTGGTGGTTCTGAAGCTTCAATTACCGAGAGTTCAGTTGGCGGATTTAATGCGTCAAAAGCTTTATCTACTCTAAATGAAAATTATTTAGAGGCATCTAGACCATTTGATGTATCAAGAGATGGTTTTGTTGTAGGCGAAGGTAGTGGTGCAATTATTTTAGAGAGCTATGAACACGCATTACAAAGAAAAGCGGTTATACTAGCCGAGATAGTTGGAGGCGGTTTAGCAGGCGATGCTTATCATCTTACAGGTACACATCCCGATGGTGAAGGTGCTGTTTTAGGCATGAATCTAGCATTAGAAGAGGCTGGTATTTCACCTAATGAAATTGATTACATCAATGCTCATGCAACATCAACCCCAACAGGCGATTTAAGTGAATTGAAAGCGATGGAAAAAGTGTTTGGCATAAATCCAAATGCAAACATCAGTGCTACTAAATCTATGACTGGTCATCTCTTAGGCGGTGCTGGTGCAATTGAAGCCATTGCTTGTATTAAAGCAGTTCAAGAGAACATAGTTCCTCCAACCATCAATTCAAAAATTATTGAACCTGAATTTGAGGACAAATTTAACCTAACATTGGGTAAAGCTCAATCAAGGAGTGTAACCTATGCTATGAGCAACACCTTTGGTTTTGGTGGTCATATCGCAAGTTCTATTTTTAAAAAATTTCAAATAGTATAATTAAAACTCAAGCCTATGAACAAATTCATCAAACTCTCGCTTTCAGTAATCATTTTGCTATGCGCAATTCTACCTTACTTAACTGCATCTGATAAATCAGGTGCACTCGAAACTATTTCTTCAATAGGTGCAGCTGGTATTGTCATTCTAATAGTTTCTTTTTTTCTTGCCATTGCTTATTACTGTAAAGCCCTCGAAAATTGTCTAAAGCTAATTGCACCTCATAATAGAAAGGCAACACCAAAATCTGTTTGGTATATGTTTTTAATGCCATTCAATTTTATTGAAGACTTCTTCATCATGATTAATATTTCTAATTCATTAGAAGAAGAAGCAAAACACAATAACAAATTAGCTAGCATAAAAGATTTCGGAATGATAACTGGCATTGGCTGGAGTATAGCACAAATCTTATCCTTTGTACCAAACATTGCCGGTCAAATTGCAGGTGCATTGGGTATAGTTCTTTGGATCATTCACTGGCGTTTCATCATTAAAATAAATAAACTATTAATCACAAATTAAAATGAAAGAAGTATTTATCGTATCAGCCAAACGCACACCGATAGGTGGCTTTTTAGGCAACCTCTCAGGCGCAAGTGCAACAGAGTTGGGTTCAGTTGCTATTCGCAACGCTTATCATTTAATAGGACTTAATCCTGCGCATATAGATTCAGTTTACATGGGCAATGTCTTGTCTGCCAACTTAGGTCAGTCACCAGCACGCCAAGCATCTAAATTTGCTAGTATTCCTGATGAGGTCGATTGCACAACCATAAATAAAGTGTGTGCTGCAGGAATGAAAGCAGCAATAATAGGTGCACAACAAATCCAGCTTGGATTAGAAAACTTAGTCATTGCAGGCGGTATGGAAAGCATGAGTAACGCTCCTCATTATGCTATGTTTCGCAAGCAAACTAAGCTAGGTAACGAAACATTTATTGACGGGCTTTTAAAGGACGGTTTAACCGATGTGTACAACGGTTTTCACATGGGCAATGCAGCTGAAATGTGTGTAAAGAAATACAATATCTCTCGTGAAGAACAAGATGCTTTCGCACTTGCTTCTTATGAAAAAGCAGCCAATGCAACTAAAGCAGGTAAATTCAGAAACGAAATCATTCCCTTTAAAGTTCCTCAAAGGATAGGTGAATTAATTCTCGATAGTGATGAAGATGTTTCGAAAATCATTCCTGAAAAAGTCTCTAAACTAAAACCAACGTTTCAAGCTGATGGTACTATTACTGCAGCAAACGCAAGCAATCTAAACGATGGTGCTGCCGCATTAATCCTAGCCTCAAAAGAAGCCGTTGAAAAACACAACCTAAAACCAATTGCAAAAATCATTGCTTATGCTGATGCAGCTTTAGCCCCTGAGTGGTTTACCATCGCTCCTGCCGAAGCAATTAAAAAAGCTTTGCACATGGCAAATCTTACGTTAAATGACATTGATTTCTTTGAAATCAATGAAGCCTATGCCGCAGTTGTTATAGCCAATCAAAAAATACTAGGGCTTAATACAAACAAAGTAAATATTTATGGCGGTGCAGTTGCTATGGGGCATCCTCTTGGCGCTTCCGGTGCACGCATCATGTGTACACTCACTTCTGTTTTAAATCAAGAAGGTGGTAAATATGGCTTAGCAGCAATTTGCAACGGTGGTGGCGGTGCCTCTGCTGTTATTATTCAAAATTTAAAGTAAGAAATTATGCAAAATTCAATCGAACATACTATTCAAATTCTTGAACGAACACCTCACACCTTACACGCTCTATTGAATAATTTAAATGAAGAGTGGACAGAAAAAAATGAAGGTGGAGCAACATGGTCGCCTTATGATGTAGTTGGTCACTTAATTCATTGCGATGAATACAACTGGATTCCTCGAATCGAAGTAGTATTATCTAATTCGCTAGTCAGAACATTTGAACCACTCGATAGATTTGCTCAATTAGAAAAAAGCAAAGGAAAAACCATTAATCAACTATTAGATGATTTTATTAAGATTCGTTTTTCTAGCATTGCAAAACTAAGGTCATTAAACATCACAAATGAACAGCTTTCTAAAACAGCTATTCATCCCGAATTAGGTTCCGTTACCCTATCTCAGTTAATCGCTACTTGGCTCGTTCACGATTTAGACCACTTGACACAAATCTCTCGTGTTATGGCAAAGCAATACAAGGATGATGTTGGTCCTTGGATAGCATATCTTAAAATTGTAAGACAACAATAGTAAATCAATTAATATAAAAAAAAATGAAAAATAAATCGGGTAGTTCATTGGCGAGTATTCCTGAAAAACTTGTCTTAGAATTTTTCGCTAGAGTTTGGCATAGTCCACACGAATTAGATGCAATTGATGAATTGATGACCGAAGATTATTCTATAACAACGGCAGGTAAATTAGTAAAAGGTAGAAACGAATTTAAAAACTGGGTCGGTACATTTCAAAAGCAACTTCTTGATGCTAAAACAGAAAGCGTAGATGTTTTCTGTAATGAAAAGGGAGATAGGGTTGTTTCAAGATGGAATTGTTCAGGAAGAAATAATGGCCTTTTCGGCCTTAAACCTGATAACCGATTTATATCGTTTACTGGTATTGCAATTTGGACTATAAGAGACAATAGGCTTTCCGAGTGTTGGGTCGAAAGAAGTGCGTATGAATTGTATCAAAATTTAATTTCTGGTGAAAAAGAGAAGGATTTCGTTTAATCATTAAAATTAAAAATTATGAAAACAGACTATTTAAGCAGCGTTACAAAACAATTTGAGTACTATAAATTGTTAGGCGATAAAACAATCGCGCAATTATCAGATGATAATTTATTTTGGCAATACAATCAAGAAAGCAATAGCATTGCTATAAATGTAAAACACTTGCATGGCAATATGCTTTCTCGTTGGACTGATTTCTTAACCAGCGATGGCGAAAAGGAATCGCGCAACCGTGATGGAGAATTCGAAAATGATTTAACCACAAAAGAAGAAGTTGTAAAGCTTTGGGAAGAAGGTTGGAAATGTTTTTTGGATACATTAAAAAGCTTAAAGGAAGATGATTTAGAAAAAATCATTTACATCCGTAACCAAGGGCATACAGTCTTAGAAGCAATTAACCGCCAATTGGCGCACTATCCTTATCATGTAGGGCAAATTGTATTTATAGGTAAAATGATTCTTAATGAAAAATGGCAATCTCTTTCTATTCCTCGAGGTAATTCAAGCGCATTCAATGCAGAAAAATTCTCACAGAAAAAAAACAGAGCGCATTTCACAGATGAATTTCTAAAGGACAAAGACAAAAAATGATAATCAGGTTTTTAAATAATGATGATGTACAAAGCTATACTGTATTGAGGAAATATAGTTTAGTGGAATCTCCTTTCGCTTTTAGTGATAGTTACGAAGACCAAGAAAACAAAATCATGCTTCACTACCAAAGTGAAATTGAAAAATGGGGCAATCCGCTCGAAGCTTTTACTTTAGGTGCATTCAATGTGGCAAACGAATTAGTGGGCTTTGTTAAGTTCAAAAGAGACCAACGCACTAAGGCACGCCACAGAGCTTCATTGCATTCACTTTATGTCAAACCTGCGTATCGTGGCCAAGGCTTAGCAAAGTTGCTAGTGAATGAACTCATGAAAATTATTGAACCTATTCAAGGTATCGAACAGTTACAACTTTCATCAATCGTTTCACATATTTCACTAATTGAATTTTACGAGAAACTTGGTTTTCAAAAACTAGGTGGATTGCTCGAAAAAGATTTAATCATCAACGGAGAGTATGTTGATGCGTGGTACATGGTAAAATACTTAACACAAAATGGAAACCCAAAATAAAATAAAAATTGCCATTGCTGGTATTGGTGGCATCGGAGGCTACATTGGCGGTAAGCTAGCACATTACTATAACAATGGTGATGATGTTCACATCAGCTTTATTTGCAGAGGTGAACATCTCAAAGCAATTAAAGAAAATGGGTTGGAGCTCATTTCAAATAATCAACCACTTATCTGTCACCCTCACTTAGTGTCAAATAATCCAAGCGAAATTGGCAATCTCGAAGTTTTAATTATTTGCACAAAAAACTTTGCATTAAAAGAACTCTTAGTTAGTTATGCAGAATGCATTACACCTCATACCGTAATAATAACAACACAGAATACCATTAGTGGAAATGAAACAATTACTCCCCTTTTACCAAAAGAAACAACCTTATTAGAAGGTGCAATTTATATTGCATCTAATATAATTTCTCCTGGCAAAATAAATCACGTTAGTGGTCCTTCTAAGCTATTTTTTGGTACTAATGGATTAGATGATGTAAAAGGGAAGTTCATTGCTGAAATCTTAAATAAAGCAGGTATCGATGCTACTTTCACTACAAACATCAATTCTGTCCTTTGGAAAAAATTCATGTTCGTTTCTCCAGCTGCAATTGTAACTGCCCTATATAAAATAACCATCCCTGCAATAATTCAAAATTATGAGCCTCGTACACTTTACACTGCTCTCATCTCCGAACTTATGCTATTAGCTAAGGCAAAAGAAATCGAAATTGATAAGGATACAATCGCAAACAATTGTAAACTACTCGAAAACTTTGCCCCAACAGTTAAATCATCCTTTCAACTCGATTTAGAAAAAAATAAACGAACCGAAATAAATTTCCTAATTCACTATGTAATTGCCGAATCAAAAAAACACGGTCTTCCTGCAAATAATTATAAACATGCATTAGAGGAAATTTCCGAGCAATATGAACTTCATTACTAATTCTAAAACAATAAAAATGAACAAAACACCTTCATCCATTTATAACATTCGCTTTCACGATTGCGATATGTTCGGTCATTTAAACAATGCCCGCTATTTAGATTATATGATTAGTGCACGTCAGGATCATTTAAAGGACGCTTATAATTTCGATTATAATAGCTATTACAAAAACAACTTGGGTTGGGTAATCAGCTATCACGAAATTCAATATTTAAAACCTGCTTTCTTTGAAGAAAACGTAAGCATTCAATCATCCTTATTAAATGCTGAGAATGATACACTCTATGTAGAAGTGTTAATGATGAACGAAGCAAAGTCTCATCTCAAAGCAATACTAAGGTCTAAATTAACATTCATTAATCTTAAAACAGGGCGCAAAGAGCAACACACTCCTGAGTTTATTGAATGGGCAAAATCATTGGTGCTTGACGAAGTAAATGCCAACGCTTCAATTCAAGATAGAATCAAACAAGTTTTAACTGAACTTAAACAAAACACAAACAACATAACAAACTAAAGCATCAGTTTTATGAAACCAATAATCAAATCTCTGTTAGCTATTTCAGTTTTAGCTACAACAGTAAACGCACAAAGCAATTTTACCCTTAAGGGCTTCAATCACATCGAAAGCGTTGCTTCCGATGGTAAATACATTTATGCTGCCGATATAGGCAAAGAATTAAATCCTACAGCTAAAGATGGTGATGGTAAAATTTTCAAATTAGATTTGAAAGGAAAAATCATCGATTCAACTTTTTCAAAAGAAACACTTAACGCTCCTAAAGGAATCACTATTTCTAATGGTGTTTTATTTGTAGCCGATATTGATAGGCTTGTAGCCCTTGATATAAAAACAGGCAAAAAGCTTTATGAAATTCCTTTTACAGATGGAGTTTCATTTTTGAATGACATTACAATTGTAGATAAAACAACACTTTATATCTCTGCTACTGATAAAAGTAAAATCTACAAAGTAAATCTTACCACAAAAATATATTCCGAATTAACAACTGATAAATCTATTTTCGGAACAAATGGTTTATTCTTCGATAAAAATTCAAATCGCCTTTATGTCAATGGTATGGGTTCAGATAACAAGGCAAACGGTATTGTTGGTTATGTTGATTTATCAAATAATAAATTCACACAACTGGCAACAATCGAAGGTATTTTTGATGGCATCTGGATAAGTAACAATACACTTTATACAAGCAATTGGGTTGCATTCGAAAAGAAAGGTATTATTCAATCAATTGATTTAAAAACAAACAAAGTTTCTCAAGTAAAAACCAATGAGCCATTTGCTGGTCCTGCAGATTTTATCATTCTTAAAAATCAGATAATAGTTCCCGAAATGATGATAGGTGTTTTAACAATAATTTCTAATTTTTAAATGAATAAATTCATAAATAGTTCTAATGTCTTATTTAACAGTATAAAATTGTTAAGTATTGGTATTCTATTTATGATAATGCCAAATAAAATTCAATCTCAAACATTTTCCAATCCATTTCATACAATCAATGATAAAAAGATTTTAATATATGGTGTAGATAATAGAAGAACACATATCAGTAAACACAATACTCTAATTTATGGTTTATATCTAGGTATTGGATTTGGTGGTAAATTAAGATTTAAAGTAGGTATTAGTGCAACCCCATTTGAGAAAGGTAAGTTCATAGATAGTCAAGGTAACATCAAAAGAAACAAACTCTTTTTCGCTCACATCGGAGAAGAATTCGACTTTCTGATTTTAAATAAATTTCGTTTAACAACTTATGTGCAAGCTGGATACGGCTTTAATTATTTCCGAATAATTAACCCGTCAAACATAGAGCTTGCAATCGGCAAAAATATAATTGTCCCTATTGAACTTGGCTTACAGTCAAGTTACGACTTTAAACCTTGGCTAAGAGCAAAAATTGGAATTGGCTGGCGTTTTGTATTCCCTAGCTACTCAAACGATTTAAGTGGTTATTATATTAAAACAGGATGTAGTATAAATATGAAATCACTCTACAATAAGATAAAGAATAAAAACAACAACATTTGTATTAAACCAGAATTTAGCTATCAACCTTAAATAATAGAAAATGATTACTGCAGTTCAAGCAAAAGATTTTGCATTAGATTGGATTCATTCGTGGAATAGTCACGATTTAAATTCAATAATGGAGCATTATGATACTAAAATTGAATTCCATTCCCCATTCATACCATTACTCAAATTCAATGAAACAGGCATTATTAAATCAAAGGAAGAACTAGCAAAGTACTTTAAAATTGGCTTAGATGCTTATCCTGATTTAAGATTTAAACTACACAATGTATTCACAGGCATAAACACTATAACGGTTTATTATGCCTCAGTCAATAGCCGCATGGCAGCCGAAGTATTTCATTTAAACAAAAATGGTAAAGCAACTAAAGTATTTTGCAATTACAGTAACAATTCATCAATCTACTAACTAAAAACACAAAGCATGTCTATCTGGAAAAGAAAACCATTAACCTTAATCCTCGAAGAGGCTAACGAATCAGGAAAAGGATTAAAAAGAACCATTGGCGTTTGGACACTCATTGCCCTTGGCATTGGTGCCGTAATTGGTTCCGGATTATTCGTCAGCACAGGTACCGCCATTGCAAACAATGCCGGTTCTTCTGTTACTATTGGTTTTCTTATTGCAGCACTAGGCTGCGCCTTATGTGGTTTTTGTTATGCCGAACTAGCATCCTCCCTCCCTATTTCAGGTAGTGCATACACTTATACCTATGCTACAATGGGAGAATTGCTAGCATGGATTATCGGTTGGGATCTTATTTTAGAATACGCTGTAGGTGCTGCCACAGTTGCGGTTAGTTGGAGCGAATATTTAAATAGCATGCTTGTAAATGTACTTCACACAAATCCAATTCCTTATGCCTTATCACATTCCCCTTTTCAAATTTCCACCGCAGGAGAACATGGTATAATTAATTTACCTGCATTATTTATTGTTGCAGTAATTACATTACTGCTAATTAAAGGAACACAAGAATCAACTTTTGTTAATGGCATCATTGTTATTATCAAAGTAAGTATTGTCATTCTTATCATTGCTCTTGGCTGGGGCTTTATCAATCCCTCAAATCATATACCTTACATTCCTGCTGCTTCAACTTATACAGATGAGCATGGTATCTCACATAGCTTTGGTGGCATCACAGGTATATTAGCCGCAGCAGGTACAGTCTTTTTTGCTTTCATTGGCTTCGATGCTGTTAGCACAGCCGCACAAGAAACAATAAATCCTAAAAGAACAATGCCTATCGGCATACTTGGCACTTTAGCCTTTTGTACTATCCTTTATGTTTTATTTGGTCATGTTTTATCAGGCGTGGCAACAGTCGAAGATTTTCGTACAGGTGGCAAAGAAGCGTCAGTTGCTTTTGCAATCAGTAAATACATGCATGGCTACAATTGGTTAGCTCAGTTCGTTACAGTTGCTATCCTTGCAGGTTTCTCATCTGTAATCCTTGCCCTTTTATTAGGTCAATCCCGAGTGTTTTACATCATGGGTAAAGATGGTTTATTACCTAAAATATTTGGCGATTTACATCCAAAATTCAAAACACCTTATAAAGCAAACTTAGCTATCCTTGTTATCGTAGGTCTATTTGCTGCCTTCGTTCCGGGTAACGTAGTTGGCGATATGACAAGCATCGGAACATTATTCGCCTTCATCCTGGTAAGTATTTCAGTAATTGTACTTCGCAAAAAAGAACCTAATTTAAAACGAGAATTCAAAACACCCTTTGTTCCCTATGTTCCCATTGCTGGCATTTTAGTTTGCTTGGCAATGATTTACGGTCTCGGCTGGGCTAATTGGCTCAGATTAGGCGTTTGGTTAATTCTCGGCTTATTAATTTATTTCTTCTACAGTAGAAAAAATAGTAACCTAAATAATAAATAATTCAATCATCATACTACCTTTAAATAAATCGTAAAAATGAAAAAAATATTTACCCTTACAATTTTATCTTTTGTGCTTCAAATTCATTCGTATGCACAAAGCGCTAAAGCCAATTTTTCAATTGGTGTTATTGATACAATCCATTCAAAAGTTCTCAATGAAAAACGAATCATCAATGTGTATCTACCCGAAGGATATGATCCAAAAGACACAATCAAATATCCTGTAATCTATTTACTCGATGGCAGCAAAGATGAAGACTTCATTCATGTTGCAGGTTTAATACAATATTTAAGCTTCCCTTGGATTAATCAAACAAAACCTAGTATTGTTATCGGCATTGCTAACATTGATAGAAGACGCGATTTCACTTACCCTACAACAGTAGCAAAAGACAAACAAGATTTCCCAACAACAGGCTCATCCGAAAAATTCATTTCCTTTATCGAAACAGAATTACAGCTTTTCGTTATTGCAAACTATAAAACCACAACAAACAAAACAATCATCGGCCAATCTCTTGGCGGTTTGTTAGTTACCGAAATACTTTTCAAAAAACCTCATTTATTCAATAACTACGTTATTGTAAGCCCTAGCTTATGGTGGGATAACGAATCACTTCTAAAACTCAAACCCGACTTTTCCAACCAATCAAAACTAAACGTTCATATTTCAGTAGGTAAAGAAGGTGATGTAATGGTTCGAGATGCAAAGGCATTATTTCAGAAATTACAAACAAGCATAAAAATAAAAACTACATTCAAGTATTATGGCGACATGAAGCACGAAACAATATATCATACTGCTTTGTACAACGCTTTAGTTTGGTTAAACAAGTAAGGTTGTTTTTTTAATAGAATATCCTATTTAAAGCGCAATTGCAATTTGCAATAAATTTTGCGCCTCCTTGCTAATCTTTATTTATGAAATACGAATTGGAAATTTTTGAAAGAATTATCAAGGGCGACTTGTCGCCCTTTGCCGATGGCATTGAAAAGCCTCTCAAATACAACGTAGCATTAAAAGAAATGAATACCACTTGCTTCAATTACATTATCGCAAGTTTCAAAAAACATCAAAACAATTTAAAGCTAACCGATAAAAAAGTAGTTAGTTCTTTGCATCCTTTAGCCGACAAACTCATTACGCCTCAACAAAACTTATTTCAAGCTGCCGATATTGAAAATATTGCACCCAATGCCTTTAAAGTATTAAACATTAAGAAACAAAATGTTGTTCATGTTTCATACTCTCGTCAACCTAATAAGGTTTGCATCTACATAAAAGAACATCGCAATTGCAATGATATTCCAAATCACGAAGCCAAATACTATTATTATAATGACCTACTCAAAAAGTCTTCCGAATCAATAAAACTAAACATTAAGAAAACAGTTTTCGAAATTCCTTCCGAAGAAAACATCCAACAGTATATTCATAATCAGCAGCAAGCAGTCATTAATTTATGTTGGCAGCTAATGAAAATCATCAATCCAACTCAAAAAAAAGATATTTATAAAATCGCAACCGATTTTTCAGATACAGAAATTCTAAATCTAACCTATACATATTTAGAGGATCTAATCAGATTTATCGAAAAGCATTACTTAAAATACATTGACGAAAACATTCAAATCCCTCACAGGTCAGCACTAATAAAGGTAAATAACATTACTGAAAAACTAGAGCTTGTTAAACCCGCATTATTAAAAAGTGATATAGATGAAAAGTTACTTAAAATCATTTTCGTTCCATTCCTTAAATTAAGTGCCATCACATTAGAAGAACGAATAACCTACAAAGACTTAATTTACTTCAATATCTATTTAACCTCATTCTACGAAAAAGCAAACAATAACATTGAGTTTACAGATGATATAGTCTTGGGAACATTAAAAGAAATCAACTACAATTCAATGGATGTATTTAATTATTGCATCGAAAATATTATTAAAAACGCAAAAACACACGAAGATGTATCTGAAAAAATTAATTTCTTTTACCACAAACTTAAATTGGTAAATCAACGCCAATGCAAAACACAGCTTTCATTTAACTCAAATTTACCATCCCTCAAACATCAAGTCATCGGCTGGATTGAGGAAGAAATTAATTACCTAACAAAGAAAATTGAATTAGATACAAAGCAACAACAACCCAATTTATTTACCCAACTCGATAAACCCAAATTACAATCCGGCTTATCCGTTGCTCAGTTAGCATACTTCTTCAAGCTTCAGGTAGATGCAGGAATCATTACGCACAAAAACCAACGCGATATATTTCGTCATATTGCCGAAAGCTATCAAACGTCCAAAGTGCATGATATCTCTTCGGAAAGCGTTGGCAGCAAATTTTACAATGTAGAAAGTTCAACAGCGGATGCTGTTAAAGAAAATATTATTAAATTGCTAAATATAATTAATTCGAAAAAATAGAAACTCATGTCAGAATTTAAATTAAAAATAGATAAAGCTGCTGCTGAAGAAATTGTTTCAATTTCTAAAAATTATGTAAATTTAATTGACCCTATAGGAACAACTGGGTCTAAATCCGAAGATAGACATCAATTTAATAAAGATTATGCACGTATTCTTTATAGTTCATCTTTTAGAAGATTACAAGGGAAAATGCAATTTTTAAGCGTTGCTAGTAATCAGTTTTATCGAAATCGATTAACACATAGTCACGAGGTTTCTCAAATTGCAAGAACAATTGCATCAGGTCTAAAAAGAACAATTAAGTCACATGGCATAACAGATTTTGACTTGTTTAACAAAGGAATGAATGTAATTGAAGCTATTTCACTAGCACATGACATTGGGAATCCACCTTTTGGTCACGCTGGAGAGTTCCAGTTAAATGAATTGATGAAAGGAAAAGGCGGCTATGAGGGTAATGCACAAACTTTTCGTGTTTTAAACAAATTAGAAAGGAGATACCCAAATAAAGATGGCTTATTTCTTTCTAAAAGAACACTACTGGGTGTTGTTAAATACATTTATAAAAACAATGAAAGCGAAAAATTTTTATATGATAGCGATTGTGATTTAGTCAATAAAATTGCAGGAGAAAGCAAAATTCAATTAAGGACTTTAGATGCTCAAATAATGGATGTGTCAGATGAAATCGCTTACGCAGCTCATGACCTTGAAGATGCACTTCGTTCTAAATTATTTACAATTGACGAATTATTATTTGAATTTAAAAATAGTGACAAATATAACTCAGTATATAATGTTTTAAATGAAATGGTCGATGGTTGTAAAAAAATTGCACAAACTTCAACTTCTATAAGTTCAGAAGATTACACTTACTTTTTTACGAAGGAATTAACTTCAGCTATCGTAGATAAATTAGTACGAGACATCGGTTATGTCGAAATTAGCGAGGCAGATCGAAAGAAAACAAACACGCTTTGCAAAAAAGAAATTAATTATACTTCTTTGGAACTATTAGCAGAAGGTTTGAAAAAAATAAATTTCCAGTGTTTAATTAAATCTCCTAATGTTATTATTTATGAGGCTAATGGTAAAAAAATCATTAAAGGATTATTTGATCTACTAAATGATTCTCCAATTAATAAAAAAGGTTTATTATTACCTCCTGAGTACCGCCAACTAATTGAATCAGGTGAAACTAAAGAAAGAGTAATTTGTGATTATATTTCAGGGATGATGGACACTTATTCAACGGAACTTTATTTGAAATATTTTGGTAAAGGTTCGTTAGATAGTATAATTTAAAAACTTTAAAATCCTCCAACCAAACCCATCCATTTTCAAAAGCTCCTCAGTAGGGAGCTTTTTTATTTCATCAATAGTTGAGAATCCATGCAACGCCATAAAGCGTTCCAACTCATCTTCTACTTCAATTTTTGGTTTTTCCTGGCTCATCTGTTTTTCAATTTGGCCCGGCTACAAAAAAGTAGCGTGGGCAATTAGTAAATTGAGCACAGAGGTACCGCCAGGCACCCACAACACCAATAAACCAACGCCCACGCATGCGTAGGCGATCAGTTTATTTTTCGAGTGTTGCATTAGAATTCTGGCGGTTTTCTGTACACTAAAAAATAACTTTTCGCTATTTTAATATTTTAACTGTATCAAAGATAATTAAAATTGATGGAATTGTATCAAATCAATCTAAATCTAAAAAAAACTTTATTTAATTATTTCCTTTAATAGCAAGCCACTCATAGGGGTTGTACAACCCCTGCAACTGTTTTTTTAACGCTAAATACCTTCTTTTTGTGCCATAACTAATTAAATAAACATCATGGCAGTAGAACTAATCACAAAAGAAGACCTTAACATTTTCAAAACAGATCTTTTAAATGAAATCAGGCAACTAATCAAACCTCGTGGCGCTAACCTCGCTCAAAAAGAATGGCTAAAATCTTACGAAGTCCGAAAGCTTCTAAGTATCTCACCCGGCAAACTACAAAACATGCGTGTCAACGGAACAATCGAATTCACGCAAATTGGAGGCTTAATGTTTTACAAATACGATGACATTGTAAAACTCATGGAAAACAACAAATCTAAAAATCCATTTATCGCTCGTCATGGAAAATGAAATAAGCGCAGCGATTCCATGCGACAATAAAAAAATAAATGACTCCGCATGAACTATATAACTCACTTAAACAAAGCATTTGCCATTTTTTGTGAGGACGAAAGGCTAAGCCCTTTCCATGTGAGTTTGTATTTCAGCCTGTTCCAATACTGGAACATGGCTAAGTTCCGTAATCCCATTTCAATTAGTAGAGATGAATTAATGCGCGCATCAAAAATAGGCTCAGTAAACACCTATATCCGCTGCATCAAAGAACTCGATAAATGGGCTTACATAAAATACATTCCATCTTACAACCCACAAAAAGGCTCACAAGTGTACCTGTACAATTTTAATAATAGTAATAATAATGGCTCTGATATATCTAATACTAAAGGCGCTGATAAAACTGCTGCGAAAGCTACTGATAAAGCAAGTGAAAAACCAGTGATACCTTCTATAAACAATTCAAACAGTCTAAACAATACAAACAGTTTAAACGAAGGAACACACTCGCAAAATAATAATTCTAATATTTTTTCAGATGAAAATTCAAAAAATAATCCTAGTTCCAGAATAGAAAAAAAAGAAAAAAGTTCCGCCAAAAAAGAAATGCCTGAGGCATTCGCCGACACAAATAAAAAACAAAGAACAAGTCGGCAAAAGTCTTCCAAACCCTCCCCTTCGGGGAGGGAAAGGGAGGGGCTGCCGCTTCTCGAAGAAGTCCAAATCTACTTCACCCAAAACAACTATCCAATCATCGAAGCAGAAAAGTTTCACAATCACTATGAGAGTAACGGTTGGTTGGTAGGCGGCAAAACACCAATGAAAAACTGGAAAGCATCAGCAAACAACTGGATGTTAAACTCAAGAAAATTTAACGATGGCAAAACAAATAGCGGAAATACTAAAAAAGGAAATCTCCATACTTCCACCAACAAAAATTACGGAGAACCTCTCTAGTACTTCTCCCCCTGTGGGGGGAGATACAGAGGGGGGCTTTGACTACCCTCATGCTTTGTCGTTTTTGCAAACCAGAGGCAAAGAACTTTACGGCAGCCACTTCAAAATCCATAAAGAAGATAAAGAAAACATCACAAAACTGTTATGCTATTTCCTAAAGGATAAACATAACGCTTCGCGCCTGGGCATCAATTTACAAAAAGGCATTCTATTAACTGGTCCAATTGGTGTTGGCAAAAGCTCCTTAATGAATTTGATGCGATTCTACGAGCCGGCACAAACCCGTTTTATTTTCAAATCCTGTCGCGATATAAGCTTCGAATTCATAAAAGACGGTTATGATACCATTCAAAAATACAGCTCCCGCAGCTTCAAAAACCATGAAGCGATTACCTACTGTTTCGATGATTTAGGTACAGAAAACAACCTCAAATTCTACGGCAACGAATGCAACATTATGGCAGAAATCCTCCTTTCTCGCTACGATTTATTCGTTTCCCGTAAACTCATAACTCATTTAACAACAAACCTTTCAGCCTCCGAAATTGAAGCTATTTACGGTAATCGTATTCGTTCACGCATGCGTGAACTCTTCAATTTAGTAGCTTTTAATAAGGGTATTAAGGATAAAAGATAGTGATTGTAGCGTGACTAATTATAATTTTCAATCCAAATGTTGAGCTAAATTAATGGTAAATATCTAAATAATTAGTATGTTTGTTAATAAGAAAAAACAATGGTGATAAGTCCTAGAACCAACTAAAAGAAGATAAAACCTTACTAATGGCTAAAACTCAAAAGATTAAAATATCTGATTTGCAAATTAATACGGAAAACTATAGATATGAACCAGTATCTAGTCAGAAAGAAGCTATTGATCTCTTAATCGACGAACAAAAAGATAAATTATATAATTTAGCAGAGCATATTATAATTCATGGTTTGAATCCAAACGATATGATTCAGATTACCCCATCTAATATTGATAAAACAAAATACAATGTCTTAGAAGGAAATAGAAGAACGGTAACTCTGAAATTACTTAACAATCCTGATTTAATTGATCAAAATAAACATGGTATTCTTAAAAAGAAATTTAAAAAACTGCAAGATGATCATAAAACAAAATTGGTAAAAGAAATTGACTGCATTCTTTACGATAATCCCACAGAGGCAGATAAGTGGATTAAATTAAAGCATGCAGGTCAAATCGAAGGCGCTGGTACAGTAGCATGGACATCTCAACAGATTCAAAGATTTGAAGAAAAAGTGGAAGGTAAATCGTCAATTGCATTACAAACTATTAAACTTTTACAAAACTCACAAGATGTTCCTAATGTAATAAAAAATAATTTACCTGATTTAAAAATTACCAATTTAGATAGACTTCTTTCTGACCCTGCGGTAAGAGAAATGTTAGGAGTAGAAATTAATAACGGAATTATTCAATCTGAATTAAATGAAAAAGAAGTTGTAAAAGGTCTTACTCAAATTGTAAAAGATTTAGTTAATCCAAAATTTAATGTAAAAAAAATATATAGTAAAGAGGACAGAAAGGAATATATTAATACATTTCCTAAAAACAGTAAGCCTTTAGCTACAGAAAAAGCTGAAAAACCATGGCAATTCACTGCTAATTCCAATATAGCGCCGGTTAAACAACCAGTTAAAAAGACTAAACCGAATCCTAAAGACAGAAAAAAATTAATTCCAAAAAACCCAGCAATCAAAATTAGTAATTCAAAAGTCAATTCTATTTATCATGAATTAATGGATATTGATGTTACAAAACATACTAATGCAGTTGCAGTTTTATTTAGAGTTTTTATTGAGTTAAGTATCGATAGTTATATCGAAGAACATAAAGTAGGAAACAGCTCTTCATTATCTTCAGCAAAATCTGGAATTAATTTCCAACAAAAAATGGATATTGTAGTTAATCACATGGATTCAAAAAAATTTGCTGATACAGCAATTTGTAAAGGAATTAAAGCTGCTATAAAAGACAAAAATGATATTTTAGGTATAGATACATGGCATGCTTATGTACATAATAATAGATTTTCACCAAAGGCTCCAAATCTTATCATAACTTGGGATAATATGCAAGATTTTATGGTAATATTATGGAATAATATAAAATAAAACATGGAATTTTACTCACCATTAAGGTACCCTGGGGGAAAAGGAAAAGTATCAGATTACTTTAAACAAGTATTTAAAGATAATTTACTTTATGATGGTACATATGTAGAACCATATGCAGGTGGTGCTTCAATTGCATTATCTTTGTTATTTAATGAATATGCTTCTAAAATAATCATTAATGATATTGACCGTTCTATTTTTGGATTTTGGGACTCAGTCTTGAATAATACTGAAGGGTTATGCAAATTAATTAAAGATACACCAGTAACTGTAGCTAATTGGGATAAGCAAAAAAAGATACAAAAAGAAAAAGAAAATAATAGTCTATTGAAAGTAGGATTTTCCACTTTTTTTCTAAATAGAACTAATCGTTCCGGTATTTTAAAGGCTGGTATGATAGGGGGGAAAGATCAAACTGGCGAATGGAAAATTGATGCTAGATATAATAAAAAGGATTTAATTTCCCGAATCGAAAGAATTGCACAGTATAGAGATAATATTGATTTACATAATGAAGATGCTGTTAAATTAGTTAAACGACTTCGTAAAAAACTACCACAAAAAACTTTATTTTATTTTGACCCACCATATTATGTTAAAGGAAAAGACCTTTATTTGAATTATTATGGAGCTGATGACCATCAGGATATTGCGGATGAAATTAGTAAAGTTGAAAAACAAAAATGGATTGTAACATATGATAATGTTTCACCGATAAGAGACTTGTATGATAAATATAGACAGGTGAAATATTCACTTAATTATAGTGCAGCAAAAGCAGCGAAAGGTGAAGAGGTAATGATTTTTTCCGATAATATTTTTATTGCAAAGCATCCAATTTTAAAAAACGAATAATTTATACATATAGCTATGCCTAAACAAATTGAAGATATTGAATTAAGTAAACTTGATTTTGATAGAGAAAATCCTCGTCTAGTTGAGTATGGTAATATTCAAAAGAAAACGGAAGAGGAACTTGTTGAGTTACTTTGTAACGTTATGGCCGTAGAAGAAATAATACTTTCTATATCTAAGTCTGGATTTTTCAATAACGACCCATTAATTGCAATTAAAGTTGGCGATAGATATACTGTAATTGAAGGGAATAGACGTTTAGCAGCAATAAAAGTAATAACGGATTATAAAAAATTTAGTGCATTTTATCCGAGCATTATTCCTGAACCTAGTAAAGAGCTTCTCGCTAGCCTTACTAAAATACCAGTTTTGGTAGAACAATCAAGAAAAGATGCATGGCAATTTATTGGATTTAAACATGTAAATGGTGCAGCTAAGTGGGATAGTTTCGCTAAGGCTCAATATATAGCTAAAGTCCATAATGAATTTAATGTTTCTCTTGATGAAATTGCTCTTCAAATTGGAGACACAAATAAAATTGTTCAAAAGCTTTATCAGGCATTAATGGTAATTCATCAGGCTGAAAAAAACAAAGTTTTTGACAGAGATGATATTTGGGGAAAACGACTCTATTTTTCCCATTTATATACTGGTCTGCAATATGAAGGTTTTAGGGAATATGTAAAATTAAAGGATTTATCTGATGAATCACTTGAACCTGTAAATAAGGGAGGTATTGAGAATTTGGGAAGTGTTTTGGAATGGTTATATGGAAGTAAAAAGAAAGACCAAAAACCAGTTATCGTTTCTCAAAATCCCGATTTAAGATATTTAGATGCTGTTTTAAAAAACCCGCAAGCTATTTCATCTCTAAAAGCTAATAATGAATTAGCATATGCATACGAAATTAGTCAACCAGACGACACCAAATTTGCAGATAGTTTAAATGAAGCAAAAAGAGCATTATATAAAGCTCAACAATATCTTTCGACGGGTTATAAGTCTGATGAACCAACTCTAAAATTAGCAGGTACTGTTGCAACTATGGCTGATGAATTATATGAAGGCATGGAATTGAAAAGAAAAAAGGAAACAGGTGCAGATAAAAAAAATAGACTTACAGAATAAATTATGTATAAAATCAAAGGAAGTAAGCCTACCTCAAATGATTCCTTGGAAGAAATTGCTGATTATATTGAAGTAAAAGCTATTCTTGCAGGTAACCATACAGTTTCTACAAAGGAAATAATTAAAGAGTTTTTAAAATCTGCCGATGAACACGAAACTAATGGCGTGAATGATTTAGAAGATATTATAAATGAAAAAATAGAACCAATTACTGATGAAATTAATAGAAGAATAGTTGGGACAAATAATAAATATCCTTTTGAGTTACTCTATAACGGAACAGTAATTAAGTTCACAGGATTTAATGATTCTTACAGCTATTTATATTCTTATCTATTGTATGCAACAAGATTAAACATGAGAGATAACAAAGTGTTCCAGGCAATAGATGGTACACAATTATTCGAATATTTATCCGCCTTGGCTGCCCAAACATATTTTGGAGATAAAAGCAAAAATATTGTATTTGGCACCTCTGTTGCAGGAGGATTTGAAGAAAAGGTAAATCAATTATGTCAGGATATTGGTGAAGGTGGTAATTTTGTAAATCATCATAATGATCAGGTTGATGAACAAGATGGTAAATTAGATATCGTTTCATGGACTGATTTTTCTGATAAAAAAACCGCTAAGCTTTTAGGTTTTGGTCAATGTAAAACAGGTACATCATGGGAAACAGCAAGGTTTGAATTACAGCCGTCAACATTTTGTAAAAAATGGTTTAGAATTCAACCTATTCATGACCCAATTAGAATGTATTTTATTTCCGATATTGCTCCAATGGCAAAATGGAATATTAGGGCTTACGATTCGGGTATTCTTTTTGACAGATTAAGAATTATGGATTGTTTACCTGAAAATATAGAAGCTAATCTTTATAACAAAATAAAGTTATGGACTGATAGCGCCATTGCATTTGCAAAAGCTTAAGTATGAATAAAACAATTTATTTCCCTTCGTTTGAGCCACCAACACAAAGTTGGTTAAAATTTGCGCTACTTTATATGGATAATTTTAATCCTATTATTCCAGATAGAGGTTTAGGAAATATTTCACAGCAATATCGTGACATTATAAATAATACCGATTTAATTACTCCTTATAACCCTCAATATTTACAAGGTGAAAGAGCGTCAATTAAAGCTATTGAGTTTATCGAAAGAGTTAAAAACAATGTAAATACTCATAGTAGTATTTTAAATAGGCCGAATTTAATTCGCGATTTCACAAATGATATAAATAAAGAGTTTTTCATTTATCAAGAAAAATTCAGTATGCACTGGCAAGACTATTGTAGAGAAAACAATTTTTCAGAAAATCATGATGGCGGAATTTTAGTATCAGAAGAATTAGGATTTATATATATGTCTTTTCTCGCAGAGGAGATAGCTTTTGATGAAGAAATGTCTATAATTACTGACAATAATAAATTTGATAATTTTTTAAATTATAAAAGGTCAATTCCACGAGCTACAATAGCTAGACATTCTTTTGCACAAGGTATAATGAGCCTAGTAGTTCCGAAAAATATTTCTGAAATCTCAGTTTCTAGCCTAATTGATTTTAGAAATAATAATAGAGAATTGATACGTTCATTTAATTTAGAATTAGATAATTCATTAAATAATATTCAAGAAGCAGTTACGCAAAAGCAATTTATAGAAAGGTTCAATAATATCTACTCTGATTTAAGTAGGGAGATTATTGCCCAAGGAATTGGTTTTGCAACTATTCCACTAGGCACGTATCTTTTAATAAAAAACCCATTAGCATCAACTCCAGAATACATTAGAGATATTATGGGAGGTATAGGGCTTTTATTAACTGGTAGAATAGCTATATCTGGGCGCTGGAAAGAAATTGTAAATCAACGTAATTGTAAAAGATATATAACAAATCTTGAACGATTAAGATAATAATCTAAATAATGAATAAAATAATTGGGGCATTTGTTTTTAAAGATGATGGAGACGGTTGTTTAACTGCTAAATGGTTAAATAATGATGAATCCACACCATACCCGGAAGCTTGTAAATTAATTGAAGGTACAAAAGGTGAAAAGAAATTTGAAGGTAAATATATTAGCACATGGATAGAAGATAGTACTAAGGTCAAACACTCAAATCTTAGTATTATTTCCCCTTCTGATGGCATTTATGATTTAATTTGGTCAAATGCTACTTCTACAATTTTTACTGGCAGGGCAATGCTTTACGGTGATTTATTAATCGGTTCTTATTGGGATTAATTTTTTGGCGTTCCCTTTGGGCGGGCTTTCCGTTTCAAGTCCTCGCTTTGCTGCGGGCTTTCCACTTTAATCCCTAACGCATAATAAAACTAAATTATATTGGTTTAAGCTCTTCACTTCTAACCTCTTTATATAATTTTCTAAGAGCAGCAATATCCCTTAACGGATAATCAAATCCCATATTAGTATAATAGATACCGTCATTTTTAATAGCAATATCAATTTTTTCTCTTGTCATTATTTTAACATGAGCATTTGTTTTCTCAACGTTTTCAACAAATCCGTACTCTTTTAATAAATCTTCATTCAACAATTTCATGCACAAAATTTAAGAGCAAAAAGATAAGAATAATTCCTTCAGAAGAATCCTACTTCATTTAAAATACCCAATCAATGGCATCATCCTACACTTTATCGAAACAGGTAAAAAGGTGTTCCTTAGCCGGCTCCCAACAACAAAACACGCCAAACCAAAACAGCCATTGCTTTAGTGTTGTCTTTTCAAGGCATCACGCAATCGCTATTTTGCCCTTTGGGGTTGTTTCACAAGTTTGTCATGTTTGTTGTTTTGGTCACGGGCTTGCGTCACGGCAGCCTACTTCATTGTTCAAAGCCACTTCATTCACTTCACTCCATTTCACCCGCTGCGCTGGGTTTCATTTCGCTTCGTTCATTTCAGTCGCTTCTCACAATGCCGGCTGCCCACTTTTCAGCTCGCCTGCATTGTCGTTCGGGCTGCGTTCAATGGGCGCTTATTTTTTGCCTACACACATTCTACGCTAAAAAATAAACTAACCCATTGCCCTTGTGTTGTCCGTCGTGTGGCATAAATTAAGGCATAAATGCTTTATTTATTTCGCCACACTGGCAACATAGTTTGCACCCGCACTCGGCTTTTTCGGGCAAAGGCCCTCAAATCCTCCTGCTCCCGTGCTGCACACCCTCTCTCCTCTCGCAGGGGGCTCGCCGCACAACGGATTGCAAACCATTCATTTCGTTCGCCGCACCTTTCAGGATGCGCCTCTCTACATTCATTTTTTGCAACCGTTTTCCTCCACACGCCGCAGGCGCTTTTACCAAATTATATTAAATTTGATGCTTATGGATATTAAAAAGTATAAAGCAAGTATTAGTAATGTTCAAAATGAAATTTTAAGTGACATAAAAAATCATTTATTAAGTATTGACTACACGGTAACTTCTAAAAACACAATAATTAAAAAAATTGAAACAATTGAAGATTTTAAATCAATACCAAATATTGAAGGGTTCTATGTTATTTTTTCTGATTTTAAAACAGAGAATAATATTTGTACTTTGAAGTATAACAATACATCCGCAATATATAGAGGCCAAAGTTATGATGCTAAGGACAGGCTTAAAAGCCACTTAATAAATGAGGAATATGTGAAAACAAACCCAAAATATAAACGACTTTTTACTACTTGTATGCAGATTGTTAAGGGAACTCATGGTATTAATATTAATTATCAACCATATAACAATAGTAATTGGTATGTTATAGTTCATAGAATGGAAGGTAGTTCTGAAGCTATAAGAGAATTAGCTGAAGTAGCTTTTGATGAAATTTACAATAAACCAATTTTTTGTCGCGATTAATACAACTCATGAAAAAAAATAAATTGGAACGCCAAGACTGGAGAGATTACGAACTTCAAATTTTAAAATATTTTAGGGAAAACTTCCCAAATAAAATTGTATTAGATAATCAAAAACATCTAGGTCGCCATAGTGAGAAACAAAGACAAATTGATGTTGCAATTTATAATAAAAGTGATAGTACTAAATTACATTGCATAGTTGAGTGCAAATACTTTAATAAAATTATTACTCTACCTTATATTGATTCGCTATTCGGAAAATTAGATGATATTGGAATATCTAAAGGAGTAATCGTAACAACTAAAGGGTTTTCGAGTGGAGTTGAAAACTACGCATCAAAAAAGAAAATCGAATTGAGAACTATTGATTATGAATATCTTAAAGATTACTACTATATACCTCCATCAAGTATTCCAGATGTTTTCCTAAAATCAGTTCATTATTTTTCTCCATATTGCAAAAATTGTGATTTAACAATTCTTTATGAAATAGGAGAAGTTAGAGGCTTTGCAGCATATGAAGACTTAAATTGCCCCAAATGCAAACATTTCTTGCATGAAGTTAGATCTGATGCTAATCATCGAGTTATTAAATTATTCAAGGGGATGAAAATTTCTCCTAATCTAATTAATGAAATCAAAGCAAAACATATTTTTATTACCAGGAATGAATGGCAACAGCTAGAATATTTGCATAACATCATAACGAAACCAAATATTAATACTACTTGTTTTTTATGCAAAAATGAGTTTATTGATAATCCACCAACCCGTCTTAAGTGCAATTATAAAGGAAAAAATGTTTGTTCAGAATGCATGAATAGTGAACGTACATTATTAATTGATTACAATTTTAGTGCAAGTTTTTAAAGTCATTTTTCGTGATTAAAAAACCGCAAGTTTCGAAGCGTATTCTCTGAGAACTTAACCATATAATAAAAAACTCAGCAAATTTGGGGCTGTTCGCACATGCCCACCCTTTAGGGCTATCAAGGTCAAGATGCATTTTGCAAAAATAATCTCCACACTTCATGCGGCATAAATTAAGGTATTAATTTATTTATTTTGCCGCATTCAGGTAGTATTTTTTTTGCAAAAACCTTGACAGCCCTAGCTCAATAGCCCCCTTTATTCGGCTTTCTTTTTTATTTTTTTCGGTTTTTATTTTTTCTTTTCAAAAATATTAGGCAAGCGCAGCGCAGCATAACTTTTAAATCCATAGTTATGCTCAAATCAAAAATCAAAACCCACAAATCAGGCGCAATATACAAGCAGCCACATTTTTTTATTTTAAACAAAGGTTTAAATTCAGGCAAGCCGTTTAGGCATTATGTTGTTAATTCATTTGTTTTCCTGGCGGATGATAAAGATGAAAGGGATTTTTATTACTTCATGCTTTTGGGCATTTGGGAGCTTCGTTTGTTGCGTCCTTATCTCAAAGGCTCAGTAATTGAGTACGTTCGCCTAGGGGATGTTGTTGATGTAATAGATGAAACTTTAAATGCAGTTAATACCGGCAATCGTTCTTTTGCAGATGTGCAAAATTCACTCGCGCAAATTGAGGCGCTTCAATCAAATTTGCAATTGCAATTATCTCAATTAATGCAATTGCGCAAGGCTTTATTTCATAAATACCTAAAAAGGTAATTATTGCTCTGGGCTATTGGTCCATGGCTGAGAGGCTGGTAGATTTTCGGTTTGCCAGTCTTTCAATACTTTCATTGCAGCAGGATTATTTTTACTGTACATAGCGATAAGTCTTTTTTCAGGTGCTTTTGCAAACTCATTGAATATAAAAGAATCATCGAAACCGACTTCTGCTGCATCTTTATTTGTATTTGCAAAATAAACAACCTTCAATTTTGCCCAATAAATAGCACCTAGACACATCGGACAAGGCTCAAGTGTTGTGTACATTTCGCATTCCGTTAATTGTAGGTCTCCTATATTTTTACAAGCATTTTCAATGGCAACCATTTCCCCATGTGAAGTAGGGTTAGTCCTACAAAAAATTTCATTATGCCCCTCACCAACAATTTCCCCTTCTTTAACAATTACACAACCAATAGGTAATCCTTTACCACTTTTGTAAGCAATTTCAGAAAGTTCAATCGCTCTTTGCATAAATCTTTCTTCGTAATTATCATTGATTATATGTGCCATTATATATGTTATTTAAGCTCCGATTTTATTTGGTTGTAAATATAAAAAAAGGTCGCTCAATTGAGCGACCTTTAAAAAGTCTTACTTTTTTACATTCCCTCGTCCACCACCTGAAGGGTTTCCAGTTGTGCTAGGATAGTTTGGATTTGATGTTGTCTTTGCCATTTTATATTTTTTTGTCATTACAAAAAACAAATCCTATACCATTAAATTAAAAAGACAGATTGACATGTTAAACAACAAAGGGTCGCACTATTTTGTGCGACCCTTCCCTTAAAGTTTTAAAGCAGATTATTTTTTGAATTTTTTAAGCAACCATTTCAACAACAACGAAACACTAAAACTAACCACTGCACCAAGTGCAGCAAGGATAACTGTCTTTAATAAATCGGATGAACCTATGTTCACCGCTACAGTTAAGACTGTTCCTGAAACAGTACCCAGGATAGTTCCGCTTTCTATGTTGTGGTGGGTCGACATAATTAAGCTCTTCCTGAATCTGCTTTAGTTAGTTTAGAGTGTGATTGAATCTCAATCTTAGGCAACTCGTTAACCTTTTCGCTTGGGTCTATAGTAATATCAATCCAATCTTCGATGATGTCCGCTTCGCGCCCAGCATCGGATTTGGTTAACTTTGCACCAGCTGCAATTGCATCAACTAACTCGCCTTTTTCTTTGCTTACCAGTTTTACTTTTACTTCAAACTCTAAGTTTGTAGTAGTTTTAATTTCAGTTCCTTCCATTGTTCTTTAATTAAAAGTGAAACATTAAGCTAAACCTGAGTCAGCTTTAGTTAATTTTGAACCACAACGCTCACGCACCGTAACATCAATATCAGGTAATTTACCTGCATCGGCTTTTGTTACTTTGGCAGTTACCCAAATTTCTTCCTGGTAATCTTCCAAACGACCTGCATCAGCCTTAGTCAATTTTGAACCGTCACAAGTAACGGTTAGCAAAATTTTCCCTGTGCAATTGCCATCTTGACTTTCGTGGTTCATTACTTCCACATTTTTTCTATCCTGTGCAACTTGGTTTGCACATGGGATAATTTGCAACTCAACCTTTGTTTGAGTTTTTCCGCATTGGTTTTTTTCTGTTTCCTGCATTTTGATAATAATTTTAATAATAATGATTACTCTTTTTTTTTCGCTCCTTCAGTTTCACTAGTTACGGCTGCTTGGCTAACTGCCGTCGCTACGCTTCCTGCTACAATTAAATAGCCACCTATGGTAACAACCACCGCAGGTATGGCAATTGGTGATGCCACCAATACGCCACCTGCTGCAGCTAATGTTAAACCAACAAGGCGCAACTTTTTGAAAAAGGGTGGAGTTTCAGCTTTGTATCGCTCTATGAGCTTTTTAACAAAGCCCTTTTTTTCTGGTTCTCCCATTTCTTTGTCCTCCTTATTGTACATCAACAATGCTCAAAGCATTAAATGCACCGTTTTTAAGTGAATACTGAACACCATTTACTTCTTGAAAGAATTCAATTTGTAATAAATACAAATCGGTTCCTGCACCTGCTGGCGCTGCTACAGGCACTAAGTTTACGTTGCTTGGGTTTGCATCAATTGCAACATTTACAATGTTCGATAACTTCACATCATAAGCATTAGTTGCAAAATCTACTTTAGCCCAGGCACCTTTTATACTCATATGTGTTGCACCTGCAGGATATGCAATGTCATTTATCGGAACAAGTCCGTTAATGTCAATTGCACCTGTGGCAGTATTAACAACATATGGTCTGTACAAAACACTTCCTAAAATTGCTCTGTTATTAAAATTGAAACCTTTCAATAATGCTTTAGCTGGCGCTAAAGCAATTGCTGTTCCCACCGTTCTTTCGCCTCTTACAGAGGTTGCATCTAGGTTTTTAATATCAGTCATCAACTTCGTTAATCGAGATGTTACACGATTATCAGAAGCCGTCATCAATAAGGTACGAAGAGAATCTCTTAATACCTTTCCGGAAGTGGCAGATGATCCAAACTCAGCTCCGTTTTCTCTTGTTCTCACAAAAGCGGCATCGTTTGCGATGCGTGAAGCATCAACGCCGCCTTTTTCACGAGCTAAGTGACCATCTTGTGTTTTGTAAAAGGAAATATCTCCGATTTTCCCTTTTAGCTTAATGAGCCCTTTTTGTCTAGCCATTTTATTTTATGGTTTTAAATGAATACTTGATTGAATTATTTGTGTTGCAACACATCAAACCTCATCCTATCGCGAATAGATTTAGTTTGACAATTCAAAAGTAAATCATCCTTCAAACCCTTTCAAATAGAGAGTTCCGTAACATTCACTTTAGTTCACATTATGCCGATTTAGCACAAATGAGTTAATATGTTCAAATAGGTATATAAGTACCTTTGCTATACCAACCCTATGGATAAAGTATAGATAATGTATGAATGAGATAAAAAGAGTATGTATTTACCCAAAAGATGTAATGCGGATAACTGGCAAAAGTGAAAGAGCTTCAAGAAAGCTATTAGATAAAATTAAGGCGCATTTAAACAAAGAAAAACATCATTTTGTCACGGTCGACGAGTTCTCGGGGTTCACGGGATTGAACCTAAAAACAGTAGAAAATTACATAAATGACTAATTATTTTAATTCAAAATGATGCAGTTTGAACTTAATTATTTATCTTTGAAACAGTTAAAGTTTCTTTTCGTTCTTAATCAAACAAGTATTTTTTGAATCATTATAACAGGGACCTATTCGGTTACTATTTTGGCTTTTAAAAGTGTAAGTAATTGACTAACAGTACATATTTCGGCAAACCATCATCTGGCCACCCCGACAAAGCCTTTCAGAAATGGAAGGCTTTTTTGTTTTGTAGATGTTTGTAGTTTATATTTTATATAGTTGTTCGCTGGAGAAATTCTATACAGGATTTACTGCTGATATAGAGCAGAGAATGATGTTTCATAATACAGGAAAGAATCATTTTACTAAAAAAGGTGTTCCTTGGAAGATAATAAAGACCTTTGATTTTTCTGATAAATCAAGTGCAATGCGATTAGAACAACAAATTAAGAAGAATGGTGCTAAGCGTTATTTAGAAAGGAATAATTAGATTATAGAATTTAGTTTGCCGTCAGTTCTCACGCTAGAGCGTGATGGCCACCCCGACAAAGCCTTTCAGAAATGAAAGGCTTTTTTGTTTTATAGATGTTTCGTTTTTGTATCAATACCTCTATGTTGTAACATATTACGATGTTATTGAATGTTTTATTTTTTGTCTCAAATTAAAAAACGCCAAACAATAATCCCTATTTACTGTTTCATTTTATAATTGATTGATGATTTTAGATGAATTATTTCGATGATTTTATGATTTATTTTAATTCTGAAACCCCTGTAAATACTGCTATTTTTGCTAATGCTACAAATTATAGCAATCATTTGCTTGAAATTTGATTTAGATTTGTAAAGAATTTGAGATTGTTATAAAGTTGTTAACTAAGCTCATCATTAAATAAGTAACTTAAAACTATAAAATAAATATCATGGCAAAGAAAACAGACGATTCAGTTGAAACTATTGAGAAAAAAACAGTAGGCAGCGAGAAATTAAAAGCATTACAATTAACCTTAGATAAGTTAGAAAAAACTTATGGTAAAGGAACAGTAATGAAATTAGGTGATACTACAGTAGAACCTATGGATTCTATATCAACAGGTTCTTTAGGCTTAGATATTGCTTTAGGAATTGGTGGTTTGCCAAGAGGGCGTGTTGTGGAAATATATGGACCTGAGTCATCTGGTAAAACAACCTTAGCTATTCATGCTATTGCTAATGTTCAAAAAGCTGGTGGTATTGCAGCAATTATTGATGCAGAGCATGCGTTTGATCGCACATACGCCTCAAAATTAGGAGTAGATATTAAAAGTTTATTAATTTCTCAACCAGATAATGGAGAGCAAGCATTGGAAATTGCAGATAACTTAATTCGTTCAGGCGCTGTGGATTTAGTGGTAATTGATTCAGTTGCGGCTTTAACACCAAAAGCAGAAATTGAAGGCGAAATGGGTGATAGTAGAATGGGTTTACAAGCTCGTTTAATGAGTCAAGCGTTACGTAAGTTAACTGGAACAATTAATAAAACAGGATGTTGTTGTATTTTTATCAATCAATTGCGTGAAAAAATAGGCGTCATGTTTGGTAACCCAGAAACAACAACTGGCGGTAATGCACTAAAGTTTTATGCTTCTGTTCGTTTAGATATTAGAAGAATTAGTCAAATTAAAGATGGTGATGTTGTAAGCGGAAACAGAACACGTGTAAAAGTGATTAAAAACAAATTAGCACCTCCTTTCCGTATGGCTGAATTTGATATCGTTTTTGGAGAAGGAATTAGTAAAGTAGGGGAGATTATTGATATTGGTGTAGATAAAGGAATTATTAAAAAGAGTGGTTCATGGTTTAGTTATGATGAAACTAAATTAGGACAAGGAAGAGATTCTGTAAAAGCAATCTTTGCTGAAAACCCTGATTTAGCTCAAGAAATTGAAGATAAAATCATTGCTGTCTTAAAAGAAGAAGCAGCCAACGCTTAGATTTTTAAGATTTTTGTTATAAGAAATCCATCAGTATGCCAACTGATGGATTTTTTATTTTACATTAACTAATAAAGCAGATTTATAAATATCTTCTGGAGAAACCATAGGCTCATTTAAGGGAATTTTGTCCCCATATTTTTCATTTAATTTCTCTTTCACTAATGGATTGTTGAGATCAAAATCGCTTAGTTTTCTTGGTTTGCAAAGTTCTATTTGTAAACCATTGTTGTATAATTTATATACTAATTCGCTGCAATAAATCCTTTCGTCACTCCAATTAAATGCTTCGTCATAATCTTTGTGCTCGTATGTTTTAAATAAAGTTTTTAGTGCATTTACGTCCTCTTTAGATAAAGATTTATTTCCTAATCGTTTTACTGTTCCTTTTCCGCGAGCGTTAAAATCCTCTAAACTTGTTTTTCTAACTGGTTGAACAGCTTCGTAAACCACCCATTTGTTGTTTTCTAAAAACAATACACCACAATGATTAAATTTACTGTGAGTTGCTAATTGGATGGCTTTTCCTGTTGGTCCGCTGGTGGTTTGAAAAATAATATCACCTTCTTTATAATTATTATTTTGATTAAAATTAAAAAAGAAATAGGATACGACAATAATTACAAAGGAGATAGTTGCTTTTTTCATGTTTTAAACGTTTAGTTTAGCACCATGATACGATTGTTTTATCCTTTAGTTACTGGGTGGTTTTATTTTTATAGAAGTTTAACAAAACAAACTAGGCTTTCATTTTATAATTTTTCAGAAAAAACATCTATAAGTCCTTTTTTTATTAATAGATAATGTAACTTTGCATACAATATAAGTTATAGGTAAAATCATTTTTATGCAAAAGTATTATATCATATTTTTTTCTTTATTTTTTAGTTTTTTTACTAA
>PNMI01000016.1 GCA_013823565.1 Sphingobacteriaceae bacterium
TAAATTCAACGCCAACTATATCAGTAAATTCAGGAGTAATATGTGCAGGACAATCGTTTACAATGGTTCCAATAGGAGCATTAACTTATACTTATTCAGGTGGAAGTGATGTAGTAACGCCAACAGCAGATGTTACATACTCGGTAAGCGGAACAGATGCAAATGGATGTGTATCTTTGATAGATGCCATATCAAGTGTAACAGTAAATTCAACGCCAACTATATCAGTAAACTCAGGAGCAATTTGTGCAGGAGAATCATTTACAATGGTTCCAACAGGAGCGGTTTCTTATACGTACTCAAATGGAAGCGATGTAGTAACGCCAACTTCAGATGCTACATACTCCGTAAGTGGAACAGATGCCAATGGATGTGTATCATCAATAGACGCAGTATCATCTGTTACAGTGAATGCATTACCAACTATTACTGTTATTTCAGCATCTATATGTGCTGGTTCTACAGGGACATTAACAGCGAGTGGAGCTAATACTTACACATGGAATACAGGAGCTAATACTAGTGTAATTATTGATAATCCATTAACAACAACGGTTTATGATGTTAGTGGTACTTCTTCGGAAGGATGTTTAGGTTCTTTAGTTACAGCTACAATTTCAGTAGGATCGGCACCAAGTATTGTTGTAAATTCAGCGAGTGTTTGTGCAGGAAGCTCTGCTACTTTAACTGCAAACGGAGTAACAACTTATACATGGAGTACAGGAGATAATACAAGTAGTATTGTTGTTACTCCTACGGTTAATACTGTTTATAGTGTAGATGGAGATTTAATTGGGTGTAGTGTTGTAGCAAGTAACACTGCAACTGTAATTGTAAATGATCTACCAGTTATTACTGTTAATAGTGGTGTTATTTGTGAAGGAGAAAGCTTTTCAATCATAGCTAATGGCGCAGATACCTACACTTATTCAGGAGGTTCGTCAGTTGTAATGCCTGTCACAACATCATCGTATACCGTGTCAGGAACATCATTAGAAGGTTGTTTAAGTTCTGTTGATGCTATTTCAACAGTTAGTGTAAATACGCTTCCTGTTGTATCACTTTCTTCATCTTCAAGTACCGTTTGTGTAAATGGAACTTCTGTTATATTAACAGGATTACCGACAGGGGGTGTTTATTCAGGAACTAATGTAATCGGTAATTCGTTTGTTCCAATAGCAACAGGCACATATACGCCCGTGTATAGTTATACAGATGCTGCTACGGGTTGTTCAAATTCATCATTAGTATCTATTACGGTTGACGTTTGTTCAGGTGTTAAAGAAGCAACAATAACTACGGGAACTGTTAAATTATTTCCAAATCCAAACAATGGATTATTCTCGATTGAAACTATATCAAGTGAAAACAAAACAATTACAGTAACTGATGTTGCAGGAAGAGTAGTTTTATCTGATGTTTCAAGTGAGATGATGTTTAATGTTGATATGAGAGATTTAGCAAATGGTTTTTATTATGTTTCTATCAAAACAACACATAGTATGGAGATTATCAAAATTGTAAAAGAATAAATACAATACTTATAAAAAAGCCTCCTATTCAAGAGTATGAATAGGAGGCTTTTTAAATGAAAAATTAATTAAAAGGGAGCGTGTCTAGATTTATTATTTTAGAGAATGTAAACTTCCCCCTTTTTCAAAAAGTTTATCAACTCGTTTTTCTATTTCAGGTATTTTTTCTAAAGCTGGAGCATGATGAGGTTTTACACGCGCATCAATAATTAGATTATCACAGCCAAAATGTTTGTACTCAGTAAATGAATTAATACCATACACATCATGACTTGGATTGGAACGAGTAAATGTAACCCATAACCAATTTTTTAAAGTAGCCGCGGTAAATGCAGCGTCATCTACAATAATAATCATAGGAAAGCCTTTTAAATCACTATTTTTTTGATTGACTTCATGATTAAAATTCTCGAACTCTTGTTTTGCTTTTTCGTAAGATTCAAATTTATTTCCTTGTAAGACAAGTACTCCTGGAACCGAAATTTGCGGATTATAAAAAGTTTTTAATTCATGTAATTGATTATTAATAGATGATGAAAGTTCACGAATTTTATTACCGTAAGCAGCTACAACTAATTTACTTCCACTATTCAATCCTGTTCCACTATAATCTAAAGTATCAATACTTGTATTAGTTTGAAAATGCAAATCTCGTTTTAAATTAATTCGCTCCAGCATATATTGATAAAACTCTGCTTCGTTGTGAGTAGAAATTTTATTGCTTTCATCTGCAGTGATAAATAAATATTTCGCTAAACTTAATTGTCCTTTTCCTAAAATGTGATTGGCAATAGTTAGTAATTCCGCTGGTTGTTTAGTTTGATTATATGGCGTATAACGTTCGCTACCAATTGCTAATAACAATGGATGAACTCCAGCTGCATCAACGGCATGAACTTCTTTTACACCAGGTAATTCGTGCTTAATGGCATTGCCAGTTAACTCATGAATAATTTGCCCGAAACTTGTATCTTCTTGTGGCGGACGACCAACAACCGTAAAAGGCCAAATAGCATCTTCTCGATGATACACTTTATGAACTCTCATTAAAGGAAAATCATGTTTTAAACTATAGTAACCTAAGTGATCTCCAAAAGGTCCTTCTGGTTTATTTTCGTTTGGATAAACTTCACCAGTGATTACAAAATCAGCATCTGTACTCACACAAAATCCATCCTGATAAGTATACCTAAATCTTCTATTTCCTAAAGCACCTGCAAATGTCATTTCACTTAATCCTTCAGGTAATGGCATCACCGCCGCTACCGAATGACTTGGTGGACCACCAATAAAAATAGATACTTTTAAAGGTTTTCCTAATTTGTTGGCTTTGCTTTGATGAACTCCAATTCCTCTGTGTAATTGATAATGCAATCCAATTTCTTTATTTAAAATATAATCGTTTCCGTTTAACTGAATACGATACATACCTAAGTTAGCATTCATAATCCCTGGCTTATCAATATCTTCACTATATACTTGAGGCAATGTCACAAAGGCTCCACCATCCATTGGCCAATGTTTAATCAATGGAATTTTATCGATGGTAGTTTCTTTAAATAATACTGGTTTTGATAAAGGATTTTTAAGTGGTAATGCAGATAATGCTGTTAAAGATATATTGGCATATTTAAATGGATTTTTGAGTGCTTTAACAGGATTGTTTTTTATATCAACTAAGGTTTGAATTTTTTCAAGAGTGTCTCTAAAAATAAACTTACTTCTATCCAATGTCCCAAAAATATTAGAAGCACATTTAAATTGAGTTCCTTTTACGTTTTCAAATAATATGGCAGGTCCACCTATTTCATGAACACGTAAATGAATAGCAGCCATTTCCAAATCAGGATTAACTTCTTCTTTGATTCTTATAAGATGATTGTTTTTTTCCAAATCATCCAAACAGTCTTTTAAACTTTTGTATCCCATAATATTTAAACACCTTAAATATAAAGAGGTTTAAATTAATAATTACATTTGGGTATTATAATTTATAAGATGTCAGCACAAAACAATAAACAAATAGCTTTAAAATGGTTTGAAGCCTTTAATGCACATGATTTAGAAAAATTATTGTCCTTATATGATGATAATGCCCAACATTTTAGTCCGAAATTAAAGGTCAGAAAACCAGAAACACAAGGATTAATTAAAGGAAAAGCCGCTTTAAGAGAATGGTGGCAGGATGCTTTTGATAGATTGCCTTCTTTAGAGTATGAAGTTATCAAGCTAACTGCAGATGAAGAACAAGTGTTTATGGAATATATTAGACATGTTGAAGGTGAAGATGATTTATCGGTTGGCGAAGTGTTGCAAATAAGTAATAGCTTGATTGTGTTTTCGAGAGTTTATCATGGTTAAAAAATTAACAGCTATTAACTAACTATAGAATTAAGATTTCTGTATCTTAGACTTTGTAATGAAAAAACTATTTCTAATACCATTATTTTTACTATTAACTATTAAGGGTTTTAGTAGTTATATTTTAATTCCAATGGATGATACCCAAAAAAACCATCTAAAGGCATATGGCATTGCTTATTGGAGTTTAAAAGGCGAATTAGAGATTCAGTGGTTAACGAATTACCGTGGTGGTAGTTTTTTAATTCCTAATTCAAAGCCTGTAACTACAGAGTGTACCATAAGAGGTATTAGTTATGAGATTATTTCTGACGCTCAAGCCAATGGTATTTTGGCAGATATTGCGAATCCAGAAATCAATCAAGATGCCATTAAATTAGAAAAAGCGCCACGTATAGCAGTATATTCTCCTAAGATTAAACAGCCTTGGGATGATGCTGTAACATTAGTATTGAAATATGCTGAAATTCCTTATGATGTAGTGTATGATGAAGAGATTATAGGAGATAAATTAGCAGATTATGATTGGTTGCATTTGCATCATGAAGATTTTACTGGACAGTATGGTCGTTTTTATGGAGGATTTGGACAAACAGCTTGGTATCAGAATGAAGTAAAAGACAATGAGGCAACTGCCAAGAAATTAGGATTTACAAAAGTATCTCAACTGAAATTAGCAGTAGCGAAAAAGATAAATGATTATGTGTTTACAGGTGGATTTTTATTTGCGATGTGTAGTGCAACAGATAGTTATGATATCGCTTTAGCTTCAGAAGGAATAGATATTTGCGAATCTATGTTTGATCATGATCCAGCAGACCCTGCGATGAACAAAAAAATAGATTATAGTAAAGGCTATGCTTTTGAAAAATATCAGTTAAGCACTAATCCTTATGAATATGAATTTTCAACGATTGATGCGACTACACCTCGCAGACAATACGGAATGAATAAAGATAATGATGTGTTTACTTTATTTGATTTTTCAGCTAAATGGGATCCAGTGCCAACGATGCTTTGTCAAAATCATGTGCAAACTATCAAAGGATTTTACGGACAAACAACAGCTTTTACAAAAACATACATCAAAAAAAATATTTTAATATTAGGAGAAGCTAAAGCATATAACGAAGCTCGTTACATTCACGGCGACCATGGAAAAGGAACTTGGACATTTTATGGTGGTCACGACCCCGAAGATTACGAACATAGAGTAGAGGATCCTCCAACAGATTTAAGTTTACATCCTAATTCTCCAGGATACAGATTAATATTAAATAATATCTTATTTCCTGCGGCAAAGAAGAAAAAACAGAAAACGTAACATTGGTGGCTTCAAGAACCTCAGCCGCCAATGTCTATTCACTAAAATAACTTCTTACATCATCACGCAAATTATATTTACTTGCCATTACTTCTCCGTATGCGCCCGCACTTCTGATAGCAATGATGTCGCCACGTTTGGTTTCTGGTAATTCAACGGCTTTTCCAAAACAATCACTGCTTTCGCAAATAGGACCTACGACATCATATTTTACAATTGATTTTGATGAAGAAGAAATATTTTCAATTTTATGAAATGCTTGGTATAGTGCTGGACGAATTAATTCAGTCATACCTGCGTCCAAAATAGCGAAGTTGGTATTGATGCCGTTTTTAATGTAAAGCACTTTGCTAATTAAATTACCACATTGCGCTACAATAGCTCTACCTAATTCGAAATGCAATTGTTGATTTTTACGTAATTCTATAAAATCATGAAATACTTTAAAATAGGCTTTAAAATTAATGATAGCTTCTTTATCTGGCTCATGATAGTTAATGCCAACACCGCCACCAACATTAATGATTGGTAAATCATATCCTTTGTGTAAAAAGAATGAATTGATTTCATTCACTCGGGTACACAATTTTTTATACGGTGATAAATCCGTAATCTGAGAACCAATATGAAAATGCAAACCAATTAATTTAATATTGGATAGTGTTTTTAGCTTCTCAATAACGGTTTCAAATTCATATGGATTAATTCCGAATTTATTTTCTTCTAAACCAGTAGTAATGTATTTGTGAGTATGAGCATCTACATTAGGGTTGATGCGCAAGGCGATAGAGGCTATTTTATTTTGTTTAGCAGCCAGTTCATTAATAACCTCTAATTCTTGCATGCTTTCGCAGTTAAAGCAAAAGATGTTTTTTTCTAAAGCATAATTTATTTCATCGTCACTTTTGCCAACACCTGCAAATACAATTTTTGATGAATCAAATCCGTTTTCAATAGCGCATTTCACTTCGTTGCCACTTACGCAATCTGCCCCAAGTCCATAGCTTTTAATGGTTTGTATAATTCTTGAATTAGCATTTGCTTTAAATGCATAATGAACATGATAGTTGTATTTTGAGCTTTCAGCATTAACTACATCTAATGTTTGTTGCAATAAAGCTAAGTCGTAATAATAAAACGGCGTTTTATATTTCGATATATTTTTGATATTATTTTCTGAAATCATATTGCTATTATTAATATCCAAACAATCCTTTATTTAAAGCTACCAGAGCTTCTTTTTTTAATTTGGAATTTACCAAAACACTAATGTTATTTGAACTTCCACCATAAGATACCATTCTTAATGGAATATCTTTTAAAGATTCTAAAACTTTAAAACCATATCCAGCTTTATCTTTTGGTAAATTTCCTACAATACAAATAATAGTTTGGTCTTGCTCTACTTCAACATTAGCAAATTCTTCTAACTCTTTTTTGATGTCATTTAAAAACTTAGTGTTATCAATCGTTAATGATACAGCAATCTCTGATGTTGTAATCATATCGATAGACGTTTTGTAACGTTCAAAAATTTCAAACACAGCACGTAAAAAACCATGAGCTAATAACATTCGGTCGCTCTTGATATTAATGGCGCAAATGCCATCTTTTGCAGCTACTGCTTTTAATCCTTCTACTGGATTGATGTTAGAAATACGAGTTCCTTTTGCATCTGGCTGCATCGTGTTTTTTAATAGAACAGGAATATTTCTTTTTTGTGCGGGTAAAATACAAGTAGGATGTAAAATTTTTGCTCCAAAATATGCTAACTCAGCAGCTTCATCAAAACTTAATTCATGAATAGGATGAGTTTTAGAAACGATACGAGGATCATTGTTATGCATGCCATCAATATCAGTCCATATTTGAACTTCATTAGCTTTGATGGCTGCGCCGATAATAGAGGCTGTATAATCACTTCCTCCACGTTTTAAATTATCTATTTCTCCAAAAGCATTTCGGCAAATGTAACCTTGTGTAATAAATAAATTAGTCGATGGATATTTGTCTAGTTCTACTTGTAAATTTTTCTCTATATAATTTAATTGAGGTTCGTCATTTTCATCAATTCTCATAAAGTTTAGTGCAGGTAATAATGCTGAATTGATTCCTAATTCTTGTAAATGAAAATAGAATAGGGCAGTACTTAATAATTCACCTTGAGCCAAAATAGCTTTTTCTTCATTTACGGTAAACATATCCAGAGTAAAAGAACGTAAATGATTGAAATGATTTTTTATCAAATCATTTCCCTTAGTTTTATAGTCTGTGCTTTTATATAACTTTTCTACTTCATCAAAGTATTTTCCCTCTAATGCATTAATAATTTCGTTTGCTTTATCATGTTCTTTTTGATAAAGTGAATTACAGATTTCAACCAAAGTGTTAGTGGTTCCACTCATGGCAGATAAAACAACAATTTTTCTATCACTGCTAGAAATTAATTGAACCAATGCTTGCATGCGTTCCGCTGTTCCAACACTTGTTCCTCCAAATTTTAATATATTCATTGTATATAATTTTTATTGACTGCTTTTAGCAGATTTAAATGTAGTAATGTTTTATTGATTTTTTTGAATGTATGTGAATCAATCCCTGATTCTGGCACACGAAATTAAATATGGCTCAGGCGAGCCTTACGTTTACACTTAGATTTTATGTAAAGGTTGTTTTTCATTTAATCCGTTGCAAATAAAAAGATTAAATTTTAAATCACAAAAAAAACGTCCCGAAATTTTCGAGACGTTTTAAACATTTTGTTTTTAAATATTTATTGCTTTAAAACTTTGAAAGTTTTTACAGCGGTTTTTGTTTCTATCCTTAAATAGTAAATTCCATCAGCTAACTCAGAAATATTAATTGATTTTGTAATTAAACCGTTTCCAGAAATAGCCTCAGTATAAATCAATTTACCATCTATCGACATAAGATGTACATGTCCATCAATATCTGAACTTGAATTTAACTCTAAAGTAAAAATACCTGAATTAGGATTTGGATATACATTTAATCCTATGTTGTCTGTTAATTCTTCAACACCAACACAAGCATTTACTTTTAAGGTATCTTTTGCTGTATTTGAACAACCATTTGCTCCTGTGTAACTATAAATAATTACATGTGTTCCTTGAGTTGCTTGGTTTGGATAAAATGTATTTCCTGTTACACCACCACCAATATAAGTACCACCCGAAGGAGTTCCCTCTGTTAATGGTCTTCCAGTTAAATCAGTTGGACAAAATGATGTTTGGCCACCAAACACCAGTGAAACACTTGGAAGAGGTTTAGAGGTTACATTTATAGTATCAGATGCTTTACAACCAAGTGTGTTTGTAACAACAACAGAGTAAGTTCCTGTTGTACCAACAGTAATAGAAGATGTTGTTGCTCCTGTATTCCATTGGTATACATTACCAATACCATAACCTGCATATAATTTAATTGTACCACCTTGACAGTAAGCCGTATCTGCACCTAATGTTACCACTGGGGGATAACCTAAACTTACAAGCATTGTATCAGTTGCTTCGCATCCATTTGTATTAGTAGCTCTCACCCAATATTTTCCTGGACTTGTAACGTTTAAACTTGATCCAGTATAACCAGTGTCCCATAAATAATTACTAGCTGTTGTATTAGCATTAATAGTAACAGGTAACGAACAGAATAAAGAGTCATTACCCAAATTTGGTGAAGGTGTAGGTTTCACAAATAGATGAATAGTATCCTTAGCCGAACAACCAGAAGTATTATTAGTTAAAGTAACTGTATAAACTGAAGTATTGTTTAAAGAAGTAACTATAGGATTTGAAATATTAGTAGCAGATAATCCACTAGTTGGCCCCCAGTTATATGATAATGAAGACGGTTGACCAAAATTCACATTTGGACGTTGTGACATTGAGCCACTTACAGTTGTGCTAGAACATACACTTGGATCTCCATCATTTCTATACCATATTGAAGATACAAATGGAGTTGTAGATTGAGAAACAGAAACATTGTTTGTAAATCCATTTGGTGTATTATTAAAACATGTTTCAATAATAATGTTTGAAACCCCATCCCAAACAAAAGGTGTTGAGAATGTATGTAGGTTTGTGCCAACTACTGGAGTGTAACTTGGTGTGCTAAAATATGTTGTAAAACCTGTTGTTTGAATAGCTGATAAACTAATTAATGTAGTTGTAGATATGGCAACATTATAATTAATTAATGGATCTGTTCCGTTTAAGTTAGTAGCATTAAAACTAATAGAGTTAATGTTTCCAGCTACTAAGCCTGAAGCAGAAAGTTCAGAGGCTAAAAACAAAAATTGATGTCTAGCCCCTTCATACCAATTACCATATGGTGCTGGATAACCTGTTGCTGTATTAACAAGAGATCCTGTTCCTACAGCATTTGTTGTATTTGTATTAACTTGTAATTGCACAGCGGTGCCTCTGCACACTGAGTCGTTTGGAGTTGCAGAGATTGTAAAAATTGGTTTCTTGATTATCGTAAGAATAGTTGTATCGTTTGCTGTTCCAGCATCAAATGGCAACTCTGTAAATGCTTTAAATTTGTATGTGCCAGTTCTCGACATGTCATAACTTAAAGTAATGGTCGTGTCTAAAGTAGCTCCACCAGCTAATGTTCCAGATGTAAGAGCTAACGTATATGTTTGTGGATTTGGTCCACTCACAATAACTTTAACTGGAATGTTTCTTACAGATATATCATGAGTTGCAGTGTGATTGTTTTTTATTTGTAGTTTAATAGTGTCTGTTCCATTAAAACATTTCGAACCATTATCTAATGGTTTTAAAATGGCAGATACACCAACGTCAATAAAGCCATTAATTCCGTCAAACTCATATGCTCCCATATCTGGGTTAGTATTAGGGTTAACTCCAGTCATTGGTCTTGCATTTAATAATACATCTGTATTAGGTAATCCAAGTGCTGGTAAAATAGTTGCACCTGATTCTATTAAAGTTAAAGTATTATTAGCAATATTTAAATTGTTATCAGCGATAAAAGGAGCTGCTCCATTTGCAGGAGGAACAGAGTTTATATCATTTGTAGGGTTTGTAAATTGAGAAAATATTTTCCAATCGGCTAGTGTAATTTGTGTAGCCGCACCAATAGTACCAACATAGTGACTTGTAGCAGGCCCTAAAACCATGTACGCATTATTATTCAGATTTGTTGATGTGAAATTATAACTAGCAGGAAACCAAACAGCATAAAAACGTTTAGTCGTAGCAGTTGATGTCATTTTATTATTAAAGATATTATTTTTAATATCAAGACTAGTAGATAGACCAGACGTTACTACCAAGGCTGCTGATGCACAGGTTGTATTTGTACCTGTGTTATTTCCGAACATATTAACACTATTGTAATAAATTTTATGTCCAGTACCACTAGCAATTCGTATTCCAAACGCATTAAATGTTGTACTTGTAGAACTATAGTTTGTAGTTTTAATGTCATAAACAACATTGTTTAATATAGTATGGTTAGTTCCTGATGCGATATTAATACCATAAGCTCCAAATCCAGAAGAACTAGGCATGTGAATACCATAGATAAAGTTTCTTACGATAGAGTCGTTTGAGGCAACTGCGGCTGAACCCAGAATTTCAATACCAGCAATAGTCGTTGCGTTTAAAGGTTTTTGATTAAAAACAGTATTGTCATATATCTTAGCGCCTAAACAATTTGAAAGATAAATTCCTCTAAAAAGATTATATTGAGAAGTATCGGCAGAACCGATTAAATTTTTTCTAATTACTAATGAATCTGTACAAACAGTAGATGTAGTTCCGCCCGTAATTAAAACACCGTAATACGATTTTTTAACTTCATTATTTTCGATTAATAACTTATCAAAGTTATTACCGCCTGTTGTAATACCAGTGATTGTTGCTCCTGTTCCTCCTCCAGCTAAAATACCAGCAATACTAGTAACTGGAGCAGTTGCCGTGGGGTTAACATTACCAATAACAATGCAATTTTTAATTATATTGTTTCTACACCCTAATGCTGGAGCTGTTGTGGTTCCTATTAAACGTATAACAGATGTTAACGTTACGGTTGGTAAATTAGAGTTTATGATAGTTAAATCTCTATTTATTGTTCCTCCAAGAATATCACCATCAATCGTAATGCTATCAGCTCCATTTATTTCAATCACGCTTCTTCCAGAAACAGGAGTCCCTGAAATAGTAGCAGTAACAGATGGGTTTAATTTGATCGATGAGTAATTTGCTAAACCTACACCACTAGCTTCTAATGCTGTTGGAGTTGATGGCTCAGTTGTATTACCTGTTATGATAATATTTATCATACCAGTATGTGTACCAGCATTGATAGCGGCAAAAGCAGCACTTACATTTGTGTATGTAGTAACTGGACCACCTGTGGATACATCTACTTGTGCTTTTAGTAAGTTCGATGCTAAAACAACAAGTACGAATATAACTACCTTGATTTTTGAGTAAATTTTTCCCATTTTCTTTATTTATTCAGATTTTCTACAAAAATATAACAATTATTATTAATTCTCACATTATTGGTTAACAAAAAATCACCAATCGTCAAATAAAATCTGTCAATTATTAGATTCTTAATGTGTATTTTTGCAGCATGAATTGTCTATTTGTTTTATTTTTAAATTTAGGTGGCGGTGAAGTTGTTTTAATTCTTCTCGTTATTTTGTTAATGTTTGGAGGAAAAGGTGTGCCAAATATAGCGAGAGCCTTAGGTAAAGGCATCAGAGAATTTAAGGATGCTGCTAATGGTGTTCAAAAAGATGTCATGCAAGGAACTGGAGGAATCACAAATACCATTCAGGAACATATTCAGGAAGTGAAGAAAGAGGTAGATACACTTTCTGATAATAAATAAACGATTTTCATGGGCGTTAAGAATTTTATAAATAGAGGCTTGTGTCTTTGCGTAACAGGTCTTTTTATTTTTTTAGTGTCTTGTGGTCCAAAAACAGAAAAACAAGACGCGAATGAATTTAATCACGAAAAAGTAAAGCAGCAGTTTGTAAAAGCTAACCAACAAGTTGTTGTCAAAGAAAATGATGAGATGGATTATTATCAAAAATCTCATCAAATGACTTTTGTGAAAACAACTAGTGGTATTCGTTATTATGTTTATAAAGCTTCTGCAAAAGGAGATTCTATTAAAAGCGATGATATTGTTAAAATTAACTATACCGTTTCTTTGTTAGATGGAACAGAGTGTTATTCTTCTAAAACAGATGGTTCTAAAGAATTTAGAGTTGGAATGGAAAACATCGAAAATGGATTACATAAAGCGTTATTGTTTCTTAAATCTGGAGACAAAGCCTTGATTTTAATTCCTTCTCACTTAGCTCATGGTTTGTTGGGTGATTCTAAAAAAATACCGCCTCAATCTCCTATTGTTTATGATGTTGAAATTTTATCGGTTACCAAAAACGAGACTAACTAATAAAGTATGTACAGAAAAATAAAGCTACTATTATTAGTTCTAGTCGTGGGAATTTCTTGTTCTAGAGATAATCAGTTGGACGGCTACGCAAGAGATATAAGTGGATATTACTATAAACTTTTAGCAATTGGCGATGGAAATGAGAGTCCTTTACCAAAAAGTGTAGTGGTTTTAGATGCCGTTATGAAAACACAGTCCGATTCTGTGTTTTGGGATACTAAACACGATGCCTCAAATGGCTTATTTATTTCTTTGGGTTCTAATAATATAAAGGGTTCTTGTGTCAATCACTTTTTAAAAATGGTAGAAGGTGATAGTATATCCTTTTTAATAAAACCTTCAGTGCTTTTTAGAGAATACTTTGATACAATTGTTCCAGAATTTTGCTCAAAAGATTCTTTGGTAAAGTTAGACGTTCGTTTAACTCAAATTATTTCAAAAGCAGAATATCAATCATTAAAAAGAACATCTACAGGACAAGATGAGGAAGAGGATACAGAATTACAAGAGCTACAAATGATAGATTGTTATTTGTTGCAAAATTACAAGTTTGTGAAAGCTGATGGAAATGGAATTTATGTATTGAATAAAACAAGCACGAACCAAGAAAAGGTAAGTGCTGGCAAAAAAATTAAAATTGCCTATCAGGGTACATTTTTAGATGGGAAACCTGTGGAAAAAACAGAACAAATCCTTGAGTTTGTTTATGGAACTCCTGATCAGTTAGTTAATGGGTTAAATATTGTTATAGGCTCGTTAAAAAAAGGAGAAACTACAAAAATAATAGTACCTTCGCGGCTGGCTTTTGGCGAATTAGGAAGTAGCAATGGTTCTATTCCTCCTTATACACCTCTAGTTTACAATATTAAAATAATAGATATAAAATAAAAAAAATGAACAAAATCACTATGTTATTAGGTTCTGCTTTATTAGTAGGACTTGTATCTTGTAACAAATCAGAATTTGAAGGCTTTACAAAAGCCGAAAATGGATTGCATTATCAATTTTATACTCAGGATGAAGCTGGCGTGAAAGCAGCCGAAGGAGATGGAGTAAGTATGAGTATTGTTTATGCTTTAAAAGGAGCTTCAAAAGACTCTGTTTTGTTTGATTCGAAATTAAACTCAGATGATGGATCTGGAGTTATCCGTTATATTTTACCTAAATCTTCTTTTAAAGGAAGTTTAGAAGATGCAATCACGATGATGGCAAAAAATGATAGTGCAGCATTTATTATTAGCGCCGATTCTTTTTTCTTAAAAACTAATAAGTTACAATCTTTACCTCCATTTGCTAAGCCAGGAGATAAATTACAAGTAACTATTAAATTGGTTGATATTAAATCAAAGAAAGAGTTAGATGAAAATCAAAAGAAACAAGAAGCTGAAGTAGCAGCGTTAGAGGGTGCAGAAAAACCGAAATTAGATGCGTATTTAGCATCCAACAAAATCACAACAGCTCCAACAGCTAGTGGCTTAATTTTTATTGAAACTCAAAAAGGTAAAGGTAAAGATCATCCTAAAGCGACTGATGTAGTAACTGTTCATTACACAGGAACTTTATTGGATGGAACTAAATTTGATAGTTCTGTAGATAGAGGAGAGCCTACAACATTTCCTTTAAATCAAGTAATTCCAGGTTGGACAGAGGCTATTCAATTAATGTCAAAAGGAAGTAAGGCTAAATTAATCATTCCTTCTTCTTTAGGATACGGACCAAGAGGTGGTGGACCAATTCCCCCATTTTCTACGTTGGTATTTGAGGTTGAATTAATTGATTTTAAAGCTGGGGAAGCTCAGCCAGGTATGTAATTCTTCGAATTAATATAAAAATACATAACAATGAAAAAAATAATTTTAGCTTCTCTGTTTGCTCTAGTATCCTTAGGATTAGTTGCAAACCCAGACAAACCTAAAAAACCTAAAAAAGCAAAATTAAGTAAGATGGATAAAGAATTTTTAAGTAAACAAGCAGATGGCATGTACGCCAAATTTGAAACAGCAAAAGGAGATATTTACTGTGCTTTAGAATTTAAGAAAACACCTATGACAGTGGCTAACTTTGTTGGTTTAGCAGAAGGTGCAATTAAAAATACAGCAAAAGCAGAAGGTGTTCCTTATTATGATAGTTTAAAGTTTCACCGTGTGATTCCTAATTTCATGATTCAAGGGGGTTGCCCACTTGGAACAGGAACTGGAGATCCAGGATATAAATTTGGAGATGAAATTGATGAAACATTAAAACATACTGGTCCTGGTATTTTATCAATGGCTAACGCTGGTCCTGGTACAAATGGTTCTCAATTCTTTATCACTCATGTTAAAACGGAGTGGTTAGACGGAAAACACACAGTGTTTGGTCATGTTATTCAGGGTCAATCAGTAGTTGATTCAATTAAAGGAAACGATGTATTAAAACGTTTAGTGATTTTACGTAAAGGTAAAGAAGCAGAAGCATTTGATGCAGCTAAAGTATTTGAATTTGAAAAAACAAATTATGCTGCTAAAGCAGAAGCTAAAGCCAAAGCAGAAAAAGAGAGAATGGATAAAGTGTTAAACGAAACGTATGGTGCAGCTAAAACTACACCTAGTGGTTTACGTTATATTATCGAAAAAGAAGGAGAAGGCGAAAGTCCAAAAGCTACAAGCAGTGTTACAGTTCATTACACAGGATATTTATTAAACGGTAATAAGTTTGATAGTTCTGTTGATAGAGGACAGCCAGCTACATTTGGTTTAAATCAAGTAATTCCAGGTTGGACAGAGGGTCTTCAATTATTAAAACCAGGTGGAAAAGCTAAATTAATTATCCCAGCTAACTTAGGTTACGGAGCAAATGGATATCCTCCAGTTATTCCTCCAAACTCTTGGTTAGTATTTGATGTAGAATTAATCAAAGTAAACTAAGAATAGAGTTAAAATTAAAAAGGCTTCGCAGAAACGCGGAGCCTTTTTCTTTTACAATTGTTTAGTATATTTAATACATGCAAGCTACTCGCCACAAGTCTAAATACAATTTCCTGTTTTTTATAGCATGGCTTGCAGTATCTTTTTATTTAATACTTAGAACGTACTTTGTTGATATAACAGATGACGAAGCATGGTCGTATTTTAATGTTAAGCATTTTTGGTGGGTGGAGACTTTGTGTTCGGGAAACACACATTGGTTTAATTTTGCTGCGATAAAAGCGGCTTTATTATTAGGTTTCGAAAAAGCTTGGCAATTAAGATGGTTTAGTTTATTATCAGGAATTACTTTTTTGTATGTGGCTTATCTTTGGATAAAGTCACTAGATAATTTGGTTATCAAACTCTTTGCTTTTTCATTACTATTTTTAAATCCATATGTGATTGAATATTTAACCTTAGCAAGAGGTTATTCGGCTGCTTTATGTTTTATGGCATTAAGCTTGTATTTTTATACCACAACAGATAAGAAATTTATAGTATCCTTATCGCTTTTATTTGCTGGTTGCAGTGCCATTGCCAATTTTAATTTCTTTTATTTTTTTGTCCCGTTTACAGCGATTTATTTTCACAAATATTATTTCCAATACAGATTTACATGTTTTAAAAACAAACAATTTTATATAGATGGCTTGTATGCTTTAAGTATTGTTTTTTTAGTACTCAGAGCTTTAGCTTTTATTAAAGAATGTTCTAATGATATTGGAAGTTTTGGAGGAGAAGATTTAGTAACATCTGTATTTGGTAGCTTTATAGATACGTTATTGTATGGTAAATTATTGTTGCCTTCTCTTTTAAAATACATCTTGAGTTATGAATTATTAGTACTAGTAATAACAGCCTGTGTATATGGATTAGCATCATTTAAACGACATGCTAATAATTTGTATTACTATTCTAGTTTAATATTATTGGGTATGTTGTTCTTAGTAGTATTTAATAATTGGGTGTTTCATGTATTATATCCAACCGAAAGAACGGCCTTGATGTTTTATCCATTAATAGTGATAGTTATCGTTCTGTTTTTTAATTATATCTCTATTAAACCTATGCTTAAAAATAGTATGCTTTATCTAGGAAGTGTATTGTTGATGATTAATTTTAGTGTAAATGCAAAATTGGTATCGGGCTACGATCATTCTTATTGCATGAATACCAATCAATATTTTGAATATTTAGGAAACACAAAAGCAAAAAAAGTGTGTTTAGCTGTTGAAGTGTATTTTGTTTACTTAAAATATTATCAATACACTAATGCCGCTTTTTATGCAGAATCTATTAATGAATATAAAACCAATCAGAAGTATCTGTTCAAACATAAGTTACAAGACTTTGAATACTTGCTGCTATTGCCACCTTATAATTTAAGCTACTATAAAAAGAGTCCTATCAGATTGAAAACCGTGAAATATTTTCCAGATACAAAGGCACTTATTGTAAAAGTAGAAAAGAAGTAATAGCTTTATCATAATCATGCAGAACATTAAAATTAGATTCATTACTCACACCACTTTCTTTTTTTTGGTGTATGCTGTGATGTTTTATATAGTAGTAAGGGCGCTAAGCATGGTGATGACTCATGATGAAGCCTATTCATTCTATAACGCTAAACATTTTTGGTGGGTAGAGACTCTATGTACAGGTAATACACATTGGTTTAATTTTTTAGCCATGAAAACTTGTATATTATTTGGTTTGGAGAAAGCAAATCAGTTGCGTTGGTTTACTCTTTTATCTTCTGGTGTTTTTTTAACTACGGCGTATTTTTGGATTAAAAGTTTTAAAGATCTGCCAACTAAAGTTTTTGCTTTTGCATGTACGTTATTAAATCCTTTTTTAATCGATTATTTATCATTGGCACGCGGATACTCAACAGCATTAATGTTTGAAGTGTTGAGTATTACTTGTTACTATTTAGCTTTAAAAAGTAATATACGCAATCTATCTATATTGTCTTTATTTTTAGCAGGTATGGCTGCTATTGCCAACTTTAATTTCTTTTATTTTTTTGCCGCTTTTAGTTTACTTTATTTTTACAAATATTATTTAAAGCAGGGCTTCGATTTTCTTAAAGAAAAACTCTTTTATTTGGAATTGATCTATGCATTTGGCATTGCCACCCTCGTGATAAAAGCTTTGCAATTTATCACCACTTGTTCAAATGATATTGGGGCTTATGGAGCTGAGGATTTGGTAACTGGTGTTTTTATGGGTTATGTTCACACTTGGATCTATCATGATGGTATTTTAAGTATTTCAATTATTCAAATCTTAGCTTATGTTCTTTGTGTGATCGTTGTGCTAGCATCAATTTGCGGGATTCGTTTTTCTAAACAACATAAATGTGCTTGGTATACTTTTGCCAGTTCTTTATTGTTAATCATGTTAAGCTTAACCATTTTTAATAGATGGTGTTTTGATGTATTGTATCCAACCTACCGCACCGCCTTTATGTTTTATCCTGTAATAGCGATGGTTTTAGTGGGCTTTATGAATGCAGTTTTAACAAAGCCAAAATTAAAAGCTATTGTAACATACGCTGTCAGTGCTTTGTTGGCTATTCATTTTTTAACGACTATCAGCCTTCATAAAAGTTTTGATTATTGGCAGCAATCAGACACGAAAACCTGTTTTACTTATTTGGACAGTATTGGCGCTAAAAAAGTGGGCATTGCGCCAGAGTTATTTGGGGTATATCGTAACTATTATCAATTAACAGATAAATACAAATTTAAGTTTGATGGAAAAAGTATCAATACGGCATTCCCAAATGGATTGGATGCTTCACAAAAAGAATTGCAGCAATATGAGTATTTAGTATTATTTCCGCCTTATAATTTGAGTTTTTATAAAAATAATAGAGTGAAATTTCAAGGAGTTAAGTATTATAAGAATACTGGAGCTCTTGTAATAGCAATTAGGTAATGCCATCTCATTCTCCCTTTAAAATCAGCCCAAAAATCTTATAAACAATCGGTTGAAAAGTACGTTACTTAAGGCATAGGAATTTCCTTAAATTTGTACCTCTTAAAAACATATTATATGACTACTGATAAATTTGTTTCCCGTCATAACGGTCCACGTGAAAATGAAATTAAACAAATGTTGGCCAAAATTGGCGTTTCATCTATTGATGAATTAATTAGCCAAACTGTGCCTGCAGGTATCCGTTTAAAACAACCATTGCAAGTAGCTCCTGCTATGAGCGAGTACCAATACGCTAAGCATTTAAAAGCTTTAGGTAAAAAAAATAAGGTATTCCGTTCTTACATTGGTTTAGGGTATTACAACAATATTTTACCAGCAGTTATTCAACGTAACATTTTAGAAAATCCAGGTTGGTACACAGCTTACACGCCTTACCAAGCAGAGATTGCACAAGGTCGTTTAGAAGCGATTTTAAATTTCCAAACCATGGTGATGGATTTAACAGCTATGCCAATTGCTAACGCGTCGTTATTAGACGAGGCAACTGCAGCTGCTGAAGCTTTATTTATGTTTTATAGTAACCGTAGCAAAGCAAAAATTGCAAACGGTGGAAATAAATTCTTTATCAGTGAAACGGTTTTCCCTCAAACGATTGATGTGGTTAGAACTCGTGCCGTACCATACGGTATTGAATTAGTTATTGGTGATACTAATACGGTATCATTAGATGATTCATTCTTCGGTGCCCTAATTCAATACCCAGATATTAATGGTGAAGCAAATGATTATAAAGCATTTGTAACCAATGCACATGCTAAAGAAGTTCAAGTAGTAGTAGCTACTGATTTATTAGCTTTAGCATTATTAACTCCTCCAGGCGAGTGGGGTGCTGATTGTGTTGTAGGTAACTCTCAACGTTTTGGTGTGCCATTAGGATATGGCGGACCTCATGCAGCATTTTTTACTTGTAAGGAAGATTACAAGCGTTTAATTCCAGGCCGTATTATTGGTGTGTCTGTTGATGCTCAAGGAAATCCTGCATTACGTATGGCTTTACAAACTCGTGAGCAACATATCAAACGTGATAAAGCAACTTCTAATATTTGTACAGCTCAAGCCTTATTAGCAATTATGGCTAGTATGTATGCTGTGTATCACGGACAAGAAGGTATTAAAGCCATTGCACAAAGCGTACACAATGCTACTAACTCTGTTGCTGAAGCGTTAAAAGGATTAGGATTAAATGTTAAAACAAAATTATATTTCGATACGATTATTGTTGAATGTGATGCAGCTAAAGTAATTGCAGCTGCAGAAGCTAAAGAAATTAACTTCCGTTTAGTAGATGCTAAACATGTTGGTATTTCATTAGATCAAACGATTGAACAAAATGATTTAAATGATATCGTTTCTGTTTTTGCGAATGCAAGTAAAGAAGTAACTTATAAAGCATCAACATTAATTTCTTCTTCAAACTTAAAACGTACATCCGCTTATTTAACTCATCCAACATTTAATTCTTACCATAGTGAGAGTGAAATGATGCGTTATATCAAACGTTTAGAAAATAAAGATTTATCATTAGTTCACTCGATGATTTCTTTAGGTTCTTGTACGATGAAATTAAATGCAGCGTCTGAGTTATTACCTTTAACATGGCCTGAGTTTGCAAGCATTCATCCATTTGTGCCTGTTAATCAAGCACAAGGTTATGCTGAGTTAATTGAGCAATTAAATAAAGATTTATCGGAGATTACAGGTTTTGCTCGTATGAGTTTCCAACCTAACTCTGGTGCTCAAGGTGAGTACGCAGGTTTAATGGTAATCAGAGCATATCATATTGCTAATGGAAATACACATCGTAACGTGGCATTAATTCCATCATCAGCACATGGTACAAATCCTGCATCAGCTGCAATGGCAGGTATGCATATTATTGTAACGAAGTGTGATGAAAAAGGAAATATTGATTTAGCAGATTTACGTGCTAAAGCAGAACAACATAAAGATAATTTATCTTGTTTAATGGTTACTTATCCATCTACTCATGGTGTTTACGAAGAGTCAATTACCGAGATTACTAAATTAATCCACGATAATGGTGGATTAGTATACATGGATGGAGCTAACATGAATGCACAAGTTGGTTTAACGTCTCCAGGAAATATTGGTGCTGATGTGTGCCACTTAAACTTACACAAAACTTTTGCTATCCCTCACGGTGGTGGTGGACCTGGCATGGGACCAATTGGTGTGGTTGAAAAATTAGTACCTTTCTTACCTTCTCACAAAATTGTAAATACAAGTGGAGATAAAGGAATTACTGCAGTATCTGCAGCTCCTTATGGTAGCGCTTTAATTTTATTAATTTCTTATGGTTATATTAAAATGCTAGGTGGCGAAGGTTTAAAACAAGCGACTGAAATGGCAATTTTAAATGCTAACTACATGAAAGAAATTTTATCTGGTAGCTACAAAATTTTATATACAGGTAAAAACGGACGTTGTGCTCACGAGATGATTTTAGATTGTAACGAATTTAAAATGGCTTCAGGTGTTGAGGTAGCAGATATGGCAAAACGTTTAATGGATTATGGTTTCCATGCACCAACAGTTGCTTTCCCTGTAGTTAATACCTTAATGGTAGAACCAACAGAATCTGAATCAAAAGCAGAATTAGATCGTTTTTGTGAAGCGATGATTTCTATCCGCAAGGAGATTAAAGAAATTGAAGAAGGTAAATTTGATAAAGTAAATAATGTGATTAAAAATGCGCCACACACTTGTAAATTAGTGGTTGCTGATAATTGGGATAAACCGTATACTCGTCAAAAAGCAGCTTATCCATTAACTTGGGTGCGCGACAATAAATTCTGGCCAAGTGTTGCTAAAGTAGATAACGCTTATGGTGATAGAAATTTAGTATGTTCATGTGCACCAATTGAAGCATATATGGAAGAAGCAGTAAATGCCTAATCAATTTAATAAATAATTAAAAGCCTCTCAGAAATGAGAGGCTTTTTTTATGTTTATAAATTATTCGTTTTTATTTTATTGATAAACTGTTATATTTGGTAAAAGACTAAATTATGCACAAGTACCTTCTTATTGGTTTTTTATTTCTGACTGTTTTTTCAGTTACCGCTCAAAAAAACACCAAATTCGATAATTTAGTAGACTCTGCTGTTAAATATGAAGATAGGGATTGGAGTTTAGCTTTTTATTACGCTAAAATGGCTTTCGAAAATCAGCCTCCAAATGTTTCGTACGAAGATATTATTCAATTAAACGTAACGCTTAATAATCATTACGAGAAATTGAATATGCTCGATTCTTCATTTAATATTACTAAAAGATCTCTCAAAATTGCTACAGAAAATAAGGATACCACTTTGATTGCTTATAGTTTAATCAATATGGCAAATATTTATGTGGCTTCTGGAAATAATGAGGTTGCTATTCAGATGTTTAAAAAGGCATTAGAAATTCTCATCAAGCTTAAAGATGATATACAGATTGCTAATACATATTATAATATTTCAACTCCTTATTCAGAACTTCGCCTATTTGATTCTGCTCAATATTATACAGATAAGGCCTTTACGATTTATCAAAAACTAGAAGATTATTCAGGAATGGCACTTTGTTATGATGTGTATGGAACACAGGCAGATCGTAAAGGTGATTTTAAAGAAGCTATTCGGTTTTATGACCTCGAAATCCAAAATTTTAAATTAGCTAATGAAGAAGCCAACTTAATTATCCCGTATCAAAATATTGCAGATACTTATTTAAAATTTAAAGATTACACTAATTGTAAAAAGTATCTTGATCTAGCTATGAATCTGGCTATCTCTCTTGGCTCAAAAGCGGATATTTATGAAGTATCATTCATCTATAGTAGATATTATGAAGCTACAGGAGATTATAAATTAGCTAATCAATTCATGAAACGATATTATGAAGGAAAAGACACAATCGTTAGCAATCAGTTAAAAAATGAGTTATCTGACCAAAAAAGTGAATTTGATAGAGAAAACGCGAAAGCTCTTTTAACCATTCAAAAGATGGAGGTTGAAAGACAAATGAAATCAAAAGAATTGATAAGATGGGTGTTAATATTATCGTCAGTGTTTTTTGTGATTGTATTGTTTTTATCTATTACAAAATACCGCTCAAAACAAAAGTCTTTTGTGAAGTTAAGTGAGTATAAAAATCAATTGGAAATTCAGAAAGAAAAAATAGAAGATGCCCAAAAGGAAATCATTGATAGTATTAATTACGCAAAACGAATTCAAAATACCTTACTGACACAAAAAGAATTTATAGACCATTATGTGCAGGATAGCTTTATTTTTTATAAACCTAAAGATATAGTGAGTGGTGATTTTTATTGGGCAACTTATCATGATAATTGTTTTTATTTAGCAGTTTGTGATAGTACAGGACATGGAGTGCCTGGTGCGTTTATTAGTTTATTAAATATTGGTTTCTTAAGTGAAGCAATTAATGAGAAAAAAATAAGTGAGCCTAATTTGATTTTAAATTATGTGAGAGGCAGATTGATTGGCAGTGTCAGTAAAGATGGTCAAAGCGATGGCTTTGATGGTATTTTGTTAAGAGTAAATACTGACACTAAGCAAATGGATTACGCAGCTGCTAATTGCGCTCCAGTATTAATTTCAAATGGAAAAATAGTTGAAATGCCAAAAGATAAAATGCCCGTTGGGCAATATGAACAATTGACTTCATTTAATTTATACAATATAAATTATCATGAGAGTGATATTTTATATTTGTATACCGATGGTTTTGCAGATCAGTTTGGAGGTTTAAAAGGAAAAAAGCTGAAATACAAGCCTTTAAACGATTATTTATTGAATATCCATCAGTTGCCGATGGATGAACAGCAGGATATGTTAAATTACTATTTTAATAATTGGAAAGGTGATGTTGAGCAAGTAGATGATGTTTGTTTAATGGGGATTAAAATATAGCTTTATTATAAACATTTAAAGCTGACATCTTTTATAAACAATCACACATCCTTAGTTATAATTCTTTTTCTTTGTGCCATGTCTTTATTCATCACTTCATTAAATTCGGGAAGCAATGGCAATTGTTATTACGTGGGTAATAACAATGAAGCCGTGTTCGTAGATGTGGGTATTTCTTGCAAGGAAGTAGAATTAAGGATGAAACGTTTGGATTTATCATTAGATAAAATTAAAGCCATTTTTATTTCTCATGAACATGGCGATCATATCAAAGGTGTTCAAACTTTATCTAAAAAATATAATTTACCAGTTTATATTACACCACAAACTTTAAGTCATTCGCATTTAGTTTTAGAGAATGTTTTAATAAAATCATTTAATGGCTATGAAAAAGTAGTTATTGGGAATCTAGTTATTACTCCCTTCCCTAAGCGCCATGATGCTTCTGATCCTTATAGTTTTATAGTAGAAGGTAATGGAATTAAAATTGGTGTATTAACAGATATTGGTTCTGCTTGCCAACATGTGATTGAAAATTTCAAACAATGCCATGCAGCATTTTTAGAAGCAAATTATGATGAAGGTTTATTAGATAGCGGATATTATCCCTATTATTTAAAAGAACGTATTCGTAGTGATAAAGGGCATTTATCAAACAAACAAGCGTTGGATTTATTTGTAAACCACAAATCAGAGCTGATGAGTCATGTTATTTTATCGCATTTGTCAAAAGACAATAATTGCCCAATTGTAGTAAAAGATTTGTTTACAAAACATGCTCAACAAACGCAAGTGGTGGTAGCTTCTCGTTTACAAGAAACTGAAGTGTTTCATATTACAGGTTCATTTGTAAGTGAAAATGTAATGAAACCAAAAGTTACTTTTCAAACTTCTTTATTTTAATTAGTTTTGCTATCGATTTATGATAGCAAAAACGTTTTCCCTCTATAAAACATCTTTTACTGGGCTTTCAAAAGAAGCGTGGCTGCTGTCGTTTATCATGTTGGTTAATAGAAGTGGAACAATGGTATTGCCATTTATGACTTTATATTTAACCAGTAAAGAAATGCATCGTAGTTTAAGCGAAGCGGGATTTGTGATGGCTTTGTTTGGATTGGGTTCTATTGTCGGCGCTTACTTTGGTGGAAAGTTCTCCGATAAAATAGGTTTTTACAAAGTGCAATTGTTTACTTTATTTGGTGGCGGTTTAATGTTTATTGTCTTAGGTCAAGTAAAGTCCTATCCTCTTATTTGTGTTTTTACCTTTGTACTGAGTATGGTTAACGAAGCCTTTCGTCCTGCTAATTCTTCTTCTATAGCGTTTTACAGTACAGCTGAAAATAGAACGCGTTCCTATTCTTTAAATCGTTTGGCTATTAATTTAGGTTGGGCTGTTGGAGCTTCTATAGGAGGCTTAGTGGCAGCCTTTGATTATGAATTATTATTTTGGGTAGATGGCGTTACTAATATTTTAGCTGCAGGACTTTTGTTTTATTTTTTAAGACCTAATATTCAAATAAAGAAAGAGGAAGTAAAAGAAGAAGTGGTGCCAGAGGTGATGTCGGCTTACAAAGACAAAACTTATTTGTGGTTTTTAGTATTGATGACATTGTTTTCGAGCTGTTTTATTCAGCTATTTACAACTATTCCAAAGTATTTTCGAGATGACATGTTGTTGAATGAAAAGTATATTGGACTCATTATGGCAATTAATGGAATCATAATTGTAGCAATTGAAATGGTATTGGTATACACGCTCGAAAAAAAGAATAAAAATACTCGTTGGATTATTATTGGATTAGTGATGTGTGCTTGTTCTTACTTTTCATTATTAATTCCAGGTAATGCCAAGTTTATATCCTTAGTTATGATATTGTTTATAACCGTTGGCGAAATTATGGCTATGCCTTTTATGAATGTGTTTTGGTTGCAAAGAGCCAATGATAAAAATAGAGGGCAATATGCAGCTTTGTACACTATATCATGGGGAATTGGAAATACAGCAGGACCTTTTTTAGTGTCAGCGTTAGTTGATGCCAGTAGTTTTAAGGTGGCTTTTATCGTGCTTGGTTTTATTTTATGTGTATCTGCTTTTGGTTTTTATAAATTAAATTCTAATAGCAAAACCTGATTTATGTTTTGTTTAGTATGAATTTAATTTTTTAAATTTAAGCTATGCAACAAGCCTTACCTATATTTTCTTCACAACAAATTAAAATGATTGATGCTTACACGATTCAATCGGAGCCAATTGCGTCTATTGATTTAATGGAAAGAGCTGCGTCTAAATGTTCGCAATGGATTATGAAGCATTATGATGTAGAAACTATATTTAAAATCTGTTGTGGATTAGGAAATAATGGAGGAGATGGTTTGGTTATTGCTCGTCAGTTATTGGAGCATGGTTATAAGGTTGAGGTATTTATTATTAATTATTCTGAGAACTACTCCGAAGATTTTTTAATTAATAAAAAAAGGTTAGAAGTATTGTTTTCACCATTTTTAATGGAAGTGAATGATGTCAGTCATTTACCTCATTTTCAAAAATCAGATGTTATTATTGATGCTTTATTTGGTATTGGCTTATCTAAACCATTAACTGGTTTAGCAGCTGAATGCGTAGAAGTGATGAATCAAAGTGAAGCCTCCATTATTGCTATTGATGTGCCTTCTGGTTTGTTTGCAGATAAGCACACTGATAAAAGTTCTTCAATCATTAAAGCACAACATACTTTAACTTTTCAAAATCCTAAATTAGGATTTATGTTTGCTGAAAATAATTTGTACGTGGGTAGTGGACATGTATTAAATATTGATTTAAAATGGACAGAGGAGATTCAAACTAATTGCCATGATTTTTATGTTACCGAAAATTTCATAAAGCAATTAATGAAACCACGACAAAAGTTTTCTCATAAAGGAACATTTGGACATAGTTTATTAATAGTTGGTAGTTATGGTAAAATGGGTGCTGCTATTATGAGTGCTCATACTTTATTGCGAAGTGGCGCAGGATTATTGACGGTGTGTGTGCCTCAATGTGGGTATGATATTATGCAAACGTCTGTGCCCGAAGCAATGGCTTTAGTGAATGGAAATGAATTTATTCAATTTAACGAATTAGATATTAGCACTTATTCAGCTATTGGTATTGGCCCAGGAATAGGAACAGAAAGCGATACTCAACAAAGCGTTAAAGCAATTTTGCAATCTTCTAAAAAGCCTTTAGTAGTTGATGCAGATGCCTTAAACTCTATTAGCTTAAATAAAGAATGGTTGGATTTAATTCCTCCAAATTCTATTTTAACTCCACATCCAAAAGAGTTTGAACGATTGACTCAATCAGCAGCAAATGATTTTGAAAGACATCAATTGCAAATTGAATTTTCAAAACAACATAAAGTATATTTGGTTTTAAAAGGTGCCCATACTTGCATTACTACTCCAGAGGGAGAATCTTTTTTTAACAGTACTGGTAATTCTGGATTAGCAAAGGGTGGAAGCGGAGACGTATTAACGGGTTTAATTACTGGTTTGTTGGCTCAAGGTTATTCTTCTTTCGAAGCAAGTGTGATTGGTGTTTACGTTCATGGTTTAGCTGGAGATATTACTAAAGAAGAAAAGGGAGAAGTGGCGATGATTCCAACAGATGTGATTGAAAATATTCCAAATGCTTTTAAGCAATTAATAGACAATTAGTGATTTTTTTAAGTCACTTCGAGTACGAGGAACGAGCGTATCGAGAAGTAGTTTGTTGGTTTCGCCTTTGTTGGTGTTATCACTAACAAGAAAATGATTTATAACTGTTGGTGATAACACCAACAGTGGCTCAAATTGATTAAGCAATTTTAAAAAGTTAAACCACATAGGCACAGAGATATGGTTTTTGTTTTTTGGAAGAGTAAAGCATAGTAAATTGAAGCGACGCTTCAATTTGATAGCTATGTATACTTTAATCATACTGAAAATCTATTATAATAAAGTCTATATTTCTATGTGGTTAAGAATTAACTAATAATCCTACCATCTGCCATTTCAATGGTACGATGTGTTCTCTCTGCAAAATCTGGATCGTGAGTCACAATTAATAAAGCTTGATTTCTTTCTTTGACTAGGGTATTAAAAATATCAAAAACCATATCACTGTTTTTCTTATCTAAGTTACCTGTAGGTTCATCACCCATAATAATTAAGGGGTCGTTTATTAAAGCTCGTGCAATAGCAACACGTTGCTTTTGCCCACCACTTAATTGATTAGGCGATTTTAAAGCTTGGTCAACCATGTCTAATTTTCGTAATTGCTCCATGGCTTTATGCTCAATTTCTTGTATCGAATGTTTTGCTAATTTAATACCAGGTAGCATCACATTTTTTAAAACATTGTATTCAGGTAATAAATAATGAAATTGAAAAACAAAACCAATGCGCTCATTTCTTACAACCGCTAAATCTTTATCAGTTTTAGAGGTAAGACTCACACCATTAATAGTTAATTCTCCTTCATAATCAGTATCCATGGTTGAAAGGATATATAATAACGTCGATTTTCCACAACCAGATTTTCCAACAATAGATACAAACTCACCTTCATTAATTGACATGTTGATATCAGAAAGCACTTTAAATTTTACGGGGTCGTAAAAGTATTTATTGATATTTTTTGTTTCTAATATTATATTCGACATGTTATTTTCCTCTAATAATTTCAACAGGGTCAATCTTACTGGCTTTTAATGCAGGAAATAAACCAGCAATAGTAGTCGTGCAAACAGCAAAGGTAAATCCAATCACGTAGTAGGTGTATTTATAATCAATTGGATAGGTTTTAATAGTTGGTAATGAGCTAGTTTCAAAAGGTATGTTGTCTATAATACTACTTAATCCAAAACCAAATAACAAACCAAATAAACCTCCTACAATGCCAATGATTAACGATAAGGAAATAAAAATCCATTTCACATCATTACCCGAAAAACCTGTTGCTTTTAAAATGGCAATAGAATCCATTTTTTCGTAAATCATCATATTTAAAATATTGTAAATGCCGAAGCCTGCCACGATTAATAAAGTTATTCCTACGGCATAAGAAATAATAGAACGAACATTGCTTCCAGTTTCAAATTGCGAGTTAGCGGTTTGAGCATCAATCGCATCAATACCAAATTTAGCTCTGTATTCTTTTGCCGTTTCTGGAGACATCATAACGTCGGTTAATTTTACTTGTATGTCAGTAATATAACTTGCTGATTCTCCTAATATCATTTGTGCAGTTCTTAAGGACGTGTAGCTCATCGTATTGTCAATTTCGGCAATGCCAATTTGAATAATACCTACAATTTTTAAACTCACTAATCCACCTTTAATTGTTGTTATTTTAACAACATCGCCAACTTTTACAAGCATTTGTTCTGCTAATCCTTTTCCAATAATAATGGTATTGCTTTCGTTATTCAAATCAAATACATTGCCTTCAATGATATAATCACTCACTTTAAATAAATGTTCTTCGGCTGGCACATCAATGCCATTTACTACACCCGTAATTTCAATAGACCCAGTATTAAAGAAAACAGGAGCTGTCACTTTTGGAGCTACATCAATCACGCGTTTGTCTTGTTTTAAAATATTGATGATGGCTTTGCTATTATAAATTTCTCTTCCTCTATCTTTTGGTTTAATTGACTGAATAAAATTGGTATTGTTTTTATATTCTTTAGAAATTAAAACGGGCTGGTCTGTACTAGGTTTTACTTCATTGTATAATCTTACGTGAGGAGTTCTGTTCAACATTAATCCATCCAATAGATTATTTAAACCATTCATGAATCCAAGAAGCGTTACAAACATGGCAATCCCAAATGTTACGCCAACGGCCGCAATAATAGATTGCTTTAGTCGTGCGCGAATTAAGTTAATGGCAATGTCTATGATTAATTTGGCGTTCAATGGATTAAGGTTTGTATATGGTTTCGTTTTCTTTTAATCCTTCTAATACTTCTGTTTTTTGATAATCTTTTAAGCCTAGTTTCACTTCTCGTTTTTCATTACCATCAACATATACATACTTTCCATCCACTATATAATTGTTGGGGATAGTGATGATATTTTTTTTGGTTTGAATGATGATATTAGCTTCGGCAGATAAATTTGGAAATAATTTTTTTGGCTGATTGATGAAATGAGCCTCTACTATAAAAGTTCTTGTACGCTCATTCATGATAGGATACACTTTATCTACAATAGCTTCTAATACTTCTCCTTTATAGCTATCCATGGTGATTAATGCTTTTTGTCCCACATTAACTTTAATAATATCATTTTCATCAACCGCCAATTCTAATAAAAAAGTATCTGCCTTTCCAATAACGGCTAAAGGAGTTTGAGGAGTTACTAATTCTCCACGGTCTTTTAAAATGTCGTATACTTTGCCATTAATAGAACTTTTTATGAAAAAATCGCTAGATAACTTTTTATTGATATCATAATTAACGTTGGCGCGTTTTAATTCGTTTTGTAATTGTGTTTTTAATTGCGCTAATCTTTTTTGTGCAGTTTTATAATTAACTAATGAATTATTGTAAGCCAATTGTCTTTGCTCAAAATCTAATTTAGAACCTACGTTTTGCTCCCATAATTTTTTTTGACGAAAGTATAAAGACGAATCGAGTTGTAATTTTTCTAGTGCTAGATTAACATTCAATTCAATCTCTTCTAGTTTATCCGAACCTTTTCGATTGTTTTCTGCACTTAAGTCTAGTGCAATTCTAGCATTCTCAGTGTTTAGTTCAGAAGTAATATTGTCAATTTCTAATAGCGTTTGTCCTTTGGTGATATTGTCACCTACATTAACAATGATGTTTTGTAAAACGCCATTTACGGTAGAATAGACATTATATTGGTCGAGAGCTTTTACTTTACCTGAAGCATAAACAGATTCTGTAATGTCGCTGCTAGTAATTTGAATAGATTCTTTTTCTTTTTTGCAAGAAATAATTAATACAAATAAGACACTTAAGCTAAATATGAAGATTTTTTTCATGCATTAAAGATAATCAATAAATGGAATGTTTTTTTGACTCTTATCATACTAAAATGTGCCAATATCTGATTTTGCTCATTATTTTTGTTTAATAAATTGTCATTTACTAATTTTTGGTTGCTTGATTCTGAAAAATGTATTACATTCATTATTCATTTATGGGAAAATGGATGTTGATAGTTTTTATTTTTTTGACTTGTGTAATGCAAGCTCAAAGAACTCATGAATTATCTTCGGATAGCTTAATACATAGAGCAAAAAAAGTATATCAAAATGATCCTTCGTTAAGCTATGAGTATTCTAAAAAAGCGATTTTAAAAGCTATAGAAGAAGACTCTGAGTTAAGTTTGGGTAGGGCTTATGAAATGTTAGGTATATCTCATGACTATTTAGGGCAACTAGATTCAGCCTTGTTTTATTTCGAAAAATCAATCACTCTTTTAAAAAAACAAAAGCAACAGATTTATTTAGCCAGAACATATATGTCTAAGGCTAATAGTCTGAGTTTGTTGAGTAAGAATAATGAAGCTCTTATTTATTATACAAAAGCACATGATATTTTTAAATCAGAAAAGAGCGCTAAAGAAGAAGCTTCTGCTATTATGGGAATAGGAAATATTTATTCCAGCATGAAATCGTATGAATTGGCACTTAAATATTATGATCAGGCATTAAGCTATTTCGAATCGGTAAAAGATTCAGTGTTTATTTCCTATATGTTAACTAATATATCAGAGGTGTATTCATCTATGAATAATTTTAGTAAAGAACTTGAATATCAGAAAAAATCTCTTCGAATTAAGGAAAAAATAAATGATGACTACGGTTTGGTTTATTCCTATAGTAATATGGCGGGCTTAATGGCAAAGAGTAATAAAAAAGATTCTGCCTTGTATTATGGAAATGCAGCAATTACATCCTCAGTTAAAATTAATAATCAAGAGTTTTTATCTTCCTCTTATCATGCTTTAGGAGAAGTGTACGCAAAGTTTAATGATTACTCTTTGGCATTAAAAAATTATTTGATAGCTATTGAAATTGCACGGAAAATTAAAAACCCTAAAACGGAGTACACTCTTTTAAAGGTTATTTCAGAGGCATATATTAAGTTAGGAAATTATAAAGAAGCTACTAAATCTTTAGAAGAGTATATCTTATTAAATGATAGCCTTAATAATTTAGAAACCAGAAAATCGTTTAATGAGCTGCAAACTCAATATGAAACAGATAAAAAAGAAAAAGAAATTTCATTACTAAATGAGAGAGATAAAAAACGTCAGATAGTTGTTTATTCAATTATTGGTTTAAGTTTGTTGTTAGGCTTATTGTCATTTGTCTTATTCAATCGCTTTAGATTGAAGAAAAGAGCTGCTTCTGAATTAGAAATTAGAAATAAAGAAATCTCTAATCAAAAACATATTATTGAAGAAAAGCAAAAAGAAATAACCGATAGTATTCATTACGCCAAACGCATTCAAAATACATTATTGGCTCATAAAGACTTCATCGATAAATTTATTCCTCAAAATTTTATATTCTTTAAACCTAAAGATATTGTCAGTGGCGATTTTTATTGGGCAACTGAATATCAAGGTAAATTTTATTTAGCAGTATGTGACAGTACTGGTCATGGTGTGCCTGGAGCTTTTATGAGTTTATTAAATATTGGATTTTTGAGCGAAGCCATAAAAGAGAAAAATATTTTGCAGCCCAATGAAATATTTAACTACGTTAGAAAACGACTAATTGAAAGTATTGGAAATGAAGGACAAAAAGATGGTATGGATGCAATTTTGATTTGTATTGAAAACAATAAAATATCATATGCAGCAGCGAACAATGAACCCGTTTTAATTAGTCATCAAAATATAACAGTTTTGGCAAAAGATAAAATGCCTGTTGGACAAGGAGAGCGATTAGAAGAGTTTAAACTTTTTACAATGGAATGCATAAAAGGAGATATGCTTTATTTATACACGGACGGTTTTGCTGACCAATTTGGTGGAGCGAAGGGCAAGAAGTTTAAATACAAAGCCTTAAACCAACTTTTAAATTCTGTTTCACATTTATCTGTAACAGAACAGCAAGAAATTTTAAATCAAACGTTTAATAATTGGAGAGGTGATTTAGAACAAGTAGATGATGTGTGTATTATCGGCATTCGTATTTAACGAATGGCAGATAATACTATGCATCATTGGAATAAAAATTTAATTAATTCTTCTCTGCAATCATTTCACTCACAATTTTAGCACTTAACATGCCTAAAGGAATTCCTCCTCCTGGATGCACACTTCCTCCGCAGAAATACATGTTTTTGATTTTACTGCTGTTATTGGCGTGACGTAAAAATGCCGCGTATTTATTGTTTGATGAATTGCCATATAAAGAACCACCTGCAGAACTAGTTCGCTGTTCAATTAAGTATGGATCTAGTACTTCTTCTACTTCAATATATTGTTCAATATCTGTTTTTAAAACACGATTAATTTTAGCAACAATATGTTTGCGCATTTCTTGTACATATTCAATTGGTTGACCTGATGTATTATGAGGCACGTTAATCATCACAAACCAATTCTCGCAACCTTCGGGCGCATCGGTTGGCGTTACTTTAGAAGTAATGTTAATGTAAGTAGATGGATTGTGATATGGTTTCTTGTCACCAAACACACAATTAAATTCTTTTTGTCCATCATCACTAAACAACATATTGTGTAAGCTTAGTTCTTTAAATTCTTTTTTTATACCCCAATAAAATATTAAGGCCGATAAAGATTTTTCTTGTGATAATATTTTTGTAGGGTAGTATTTTTTATCAAGTAGTTTGGTGTACACATGTTTAATATCAGCATCACTCACAATAATATCTGCTTTTATTTCACCATTACTAGTTTCAACTCCAATGGCAGTATCATTTTTGGTTATAATTTGAGTAACGCGAGTATTCATTTTATATTCTACACCCAATTTCAAACTCAAATTATATAAATGCATTGTAATATCATGCATGCCTCCTTTAGGAGCAAATGCTCCAATATTATGTTCTAAATGCGAAATGATATTAATAATCGCGGGGGCTTTATAAGGATTAGAACCATTATAAGTAGCAAAGCGATTAAATAATTGTACTGTTTTTTTGTTTTTAAAACGAGCGCTATTCACATCGTTCATCGTTTTATTCAATTTTAATTTGCCAATATTTAAAATAGCTTTTGCTGTTTTTAAATTCAAAAAATTAGAGAGTTTATGAAGCGATTGTTCCATAAATAATTCTCCTGTTAATTCATAAGCTGTTGCACTGTATTTTAATTGTTCGTAAACTGATTCTTTAGTTTCTCCTAGTTTGTTTTGTACTTCAGTAGCAAATTTTTCTTTATCAGGATAGGCGGTTAGAGTAGTGCCATCTTCATAAAAATAATTGCAAATTTTATCTAAGGTTAAGTATTCAAATTTCGCATCTTGTTTACTGATTTTTGTCAGTTCTTCAATTAAATGAGGCATTGTGAATACAGATGGACCTAAATCAAAGCGATATCTGCCTATCATTTTAGCTGTTAATTTACCTCCCACATAGTCGTTTGCTTCAACAACAGTTACTTTATGTCCTGCCGCTCCAAGCCTTACTGCTGCTGATAATCCAGCAACTCCAGATCCTATAATAACAATGTGTTTTTGCATATGATTTTTATTCTGTTTTTGATTATTGAATTATTGTGTAAGTTTAAACAATATTTTACATTTTTTGTTGTTCAAGTATGTCTAAAAAAGTTACAATAATAGGGTCTGGTTTTTCGGGTTTGTCTGCGGCATGTTATCTTGCTAAAGCAGGATGTGACGTTACCGTATTAGAAAAACATAATCAAGTAGGAGGAAGAGCAAGAAAGTTTGAACATCAAGGTTTTGTGTACGACATGGGGCCAAGTTGGTATTGGATGCCAGATATCTTTGATAAATTTTTTGCTGATTTTGGTAAAAAGGTTTCTGATTATTATGAGTTAGAACGTTTATCGCCATCGTATAGAATTGTATACAAAGATGGGCCATTGGATATTCCCAGTGATATCAATGAGCTCTATAATATGTTTGAACGCATTGAACCAGGTAGTGCCGTGAAATTAAAACAGTTTTTAAAAGAAGCTGAGTTTAAATATAATATTGGTATGCATGATTTAGTATATAAACCAGGTTTATCATTAACTGAATTTATGAATGCCAGATTTTTTAAAGGTATTTTTAAATTAGATGTTTTTAATTCTATTGCCTCACATATTCGTAAGTCGTTTTCAAATCCAAAGCTTATTCAGTTACTAGAATTTCCTGTTTTGTTTTTAGGTGCTTTGCCAAAAAACACACCTGCTTTGTATAGTTTAATGAATTACTCTGATATGATTGGAGGTACTTGGTATCCAAAAGGAGGAATGGTAAGTGTGGTAAACGGTATGCACAAATTAGCATTGGAATTAGGCGTGAAGTTCGAATTAAATGTAGATGTATCTAAAATCAATGTCACAAATAATAAAGCGAGTGAGGTTTTAGTTCTCGACTCTGCTCTCACGCCAAGGCGTGATGACAAAAAATCATATAAAGGTTTTGATGCATTATTATCGAGTGCTGATTACAATTTTACAGAACAAAAATTATTAGAAGCTCCTTATAGAAATTACTCAGCTAAATATTGGGAAACCAGAAAAATGGCTCCATCGAGTTTAATTTTTTATATAGGCGTTAATAAGAAGTTGCCAAATTTATTACATCATACTTTATTTTTTGATGAGGATTTTGCAAAACACTCAGATGAAATTTATACAGATCCAAAATGGCCAACAAATCCTCTATTGTATTTAAGTTGTACTTCTCAAACAGATAAAACTGCTCCAGAAGGTTGCGAAAATTTAATGGTATTAATTCCTATTGCTCCAGATTTAAAAGACGACCAAAAAACCAATGATAGATATTTTGACATGGTTATTTCTCGTATCGAAAAACAAATTGGAGTGCCTTTTAAAGATAATATCATATTAAGACGTGATTATGCGACCTCTGATTTCATAAAAGATTATAATTCTTTCAAAGGAAATGCTTATGGTTTAGCAAATACCTTAAGTCAAACAGCTATATTAAAACCAAAGTTGATTAATAAAAAAGTTAAAAACTTATTTTACACTGGTCAGTTAACAGTTCCAGGACCAGGAGTGCCGCCATGTTTAATTTCAGGAAAGCTAGTTTCGGAGCTGATTTTGAAAGAGTTAAATAAAAATTAAAAAAAGTTAAACAAAACCTGAGTTCAGATGTTTTCATTGTAAGTAATATAATTTTATTATCTTAGCAATCTAACACCACACATGAAACAATTATTTGATAGCGTCAGCATAAAAACCAGTAAAATGGTTACTAATAGCTATAGCACTTCGTTTTCGTTGGGCATCAAATTTTTGCATAAAGATTTTCAGGACCCAATTTACAGCATTTATGGCTTTGTTCGCTTTGCGGATGAGATTGTAGATTCTTTTCATGATTACAATAAGAAGGAATTATTGGCTGAGTTTAAATTGGAAACTTATCGTGCAATTGAACGAGGGATTAGTTTGAATCCTGTTTTAAATAGTTTTCAAAAAGTAATTAATGACTATAACGTAGATCACAAATTAATTGATACTTTTTTGAAAAGTATGGAGATGGATTTAGAAAATAAATCCTACGATGCAGAAGGCTACAAAGAATATATTTTAGGAAGTGCAGAAGTTGTTGGTTTAATGTGTTTACGTGTTTTTGTGAAAGGAAATCAAAAAATGTACGATGATTTAACGCCTTATGCAATGGCTTTAGGATCGGCGTTTCAAAAAATTAATTTCTTACGTGATTTACATGCCGATTATTTAGGAATGGGTCGTGTGTATTTTCCAAATGTGGAGTTAAAAGAACTTTGTCCAAAAACTAAAGCTGCTTTAGAAGACGATATTGAATTAGATTTTAATAAAGGATTAGAAGGGATTAAAATGCTACCGAAAGATTCACGTTTCGGAGTTTATGTAGCTTATATCTATTACCGAAAATTATTTAATAAAATAAAATCTCTGAAACCAGAGCGTATTTTAGAAGAACGTATCCGTATTCCAAATTCTCAAAAAGTAGCATTATTTGCTAGCTCATACGTTCGTCACAGTTTAAATCTTTTATAAATTAAAGTATTAAACAGTAAAATTTTCCCCTCTGGAGGGGGGAGGGGAGGAAATTTTAAATGACCAAAGAATTTGTAATATTAGTTGATGAACAAGACAACGATATTGGTGTGATGGAAAAAATCAAGGCACATCAAGAAGGATTGTTACACCGTGCTTTTTCTGTTTTTATTTTCAATCATAAAGATGAATTGTTGTTACAACAACGTTCTCTATCAAAATACCATAGCGCAGGTTTATGGACAAACACTTGCTGCTCTCACCCTCGACCAAACGAAACCATTAAGGATGCCGCTAATCGACGTTTGTTTGAAGAAATGGGCATGAGTTGTGATTTAAAAATCAAAACAAATTTTATTTATAAAACCTCATTTGAAAATGGATTAATTGAACATGAATTAGATTATGTTTTAATTGGTTCTACGAATCAAAATCCTCATATCAATAAAGAAGAAGTAGAAAACTACAAATGGATGTCGATTGCAGATATCAAAAAGGATATTATTTCTAATCCAAATCAATACACTTCTTGGTTTAAAATAGCCCTCGAAAAAGTATTTTAGATTCTCAGAAATCTCAAATTTCCATCAAATAAAGACTCACATTTTAATGGAAGTTTTATTTTAACACTTTTAAAAGTAAAATAAATTTCAACTAACTGATAATCAGTAAATTAATTATTTTCTTATTTCAGATAAATCCTTATTTTTGCACCCTTTAATTAAATAAAACATATGAACGAATTAGTAATTTACATGATACCGTTATTAGGTATCTTAGGTTTAGTGGTAATGGCAATTAAATCTGCTTGGGTAAGTAAGCAGGATGCCGGAGATAAGAACATGCAAGAATTAGCTGGTTATATAGCTGATGGTGCCATGGCTTTCTTAAAAGCAGAGTGGAAAGTGTTAAGTATTTTTGTTGTGTTTGCAGCAGCTTTATTAGCTTACTCTGGAACAATTCATGAAGTTAATGGTAAAGAAATTCACTCAAGTTGGGTAATTGCAATTGCCTTTATTATAGGGGCTGTGTTTTCTGCAACGGCAGGATACATTGGTATGAAAGTGGCTACTAAAGCTAACGTTCGTACTACTCAAGCAGCTCGTACAAGTTTAAAACAAGCATTAAAAGTATCGTTTACTGGTGGTACAGTAATGGGCTTAGGTGTTGCTGGTTTAGCAATTTTAGGTTTAGGTGGTTTATTCATCGCTTTCTTAGCAATGTTTAAAGGCTTAGGTGCTAATCAAATTAGCACAGCTATCGAAGTATTAACTGGTTTCTCTTTAGGAGCTGAGTCTATCGCTTTATTTGCTCGTGTTGGTGGTGGTATTTATACTAAAGCAGCTGACGTTGGTGCTGACTTAGTTGGTAAAGTAGAAGCAGGTATTCCTGAAGATGATGTTCGTAACCCTGCAACTATTGCTGATAATGTAGGTGATAACGTAGGTGACGTTGCTGGTATGGGTGCCGATTTATTTGGTTCTTATGTGGCTACAATCTTAGCTACTATGGTATTAGGTCAAGAAGTTATTGTGACTGATAACTTTGGCGGTATGTCTCCAATCTTATTACCAATGGTAATTTGCGGTTTAGGTATTATTTTCTCTATCGTTGGTACTTGGTTTGTAACTATTAAAGATGATAAATCAAACGTACAAAATGCATTAAACTATGGTAACTGGGCTTCAATGGCTTTAACAGTTATTGCTTCTTATTTTATTGTGATGTGGATGTTACCAGAAGGTGATATCGTTTTACGTGATGCTACTTTCACTAAAATGGGCGTATTCTTAGCAATTTTAGTTGGTACGGTTGTAGGTGCAATTATGAGTATTGTAACTGAGTATTACACAGCAATGGGTAAAGCTCCAGTATTATCTATTATTCAACAATCTTCTACAGGTCACGCCACTAACATTATTGGTGGTTTATCAGTTGGTATGAAATCAACCGTTATTCCTATCTTAACATTAGCTGGTGGTATTATGGGTTCATATTACTTTGCAGGTTTATACGGTGTAGCTATTGCAGCAGCAGGTATGATGGCAACTACAGCGATGCAATTAGCAATTGATGCATTTGGACCAATTGCTGATAACGCAGGTGGTATTGCAGAGATGAGTCAATTACCTCCAGAAGTTCGTGAGCGTACAGATAACTTAGATGCCGTTGGTAACACAACAGCAGCTACAGGAAAAGGATTTGCAATCGCTTCAGCAGCATTAACATCTTTAGCATTATTTGCAGCATTCGTAGGAATTGCAGGAATTGATGCGATTGATATTTACAAAGCACCAGTTTTAGCAGGTTTATTTGTAGGTGGTATGATTCCATTTATTTTCTCTGCATTATGTATCCAAGCAGTTGGTAAAGCAGCTATGGACATGGTACAAGAAGTTCGTCGTCAGTTCCGTGAGATTCCAGGAATTATGGAATACAAAGCGAAACCTGAATACGAAAAATGTGTGGCTATTTCTACTAAAGCATCTATCCGCGAAATGATGATGCCAGGTGCTATTGCTTTAATTACGCCTGTTATTGTTGGTTTCATTTTCGGACCAGAAGTATTAGGTGGTTTATTAGCAGGTGTTACTGTATCAGGTGTGTTAATGGGTATTTTCCAATCAAACGCAGGTGGTGCTTGGGATAATGCTAAAAAATCTTTTGAGAAAGGTGTATTAATTAATGGTGAGATGTTCTACAAAAAATCAGAACCACACAAAGCATCAGTAACTGGTGATACAGTGGGTGATCCATTTAAAGATACATCAGGACCTTCAATGAACATTTTAATTAAATTAATGTCTATCGTTTCTTTAGTTATTGCACCTTATATCGTTGGTATTGGTGGTTCAAGTTCTGAAGCTTGTTGCTCAAAAGAAATGGTTACTGAAGAAGTTCTTAAATGTAACATTAACGGACAAGAATATACTTGCACTAGCAAAGCACAATGCGATAGCATTATGACGGCTAACCAAAAAGATATTGCAGAATTAAAAGGTTTATATAATGTAGATGGTGCTCACAGTTCATTAGGATTTAGCATCGAACATTTTATTGCAGATACTAAGGGTTCAATTACGATTGATAGTGGTTTTGTAAACTTAGAAGCGACTGCAGGACCAAAAGTATTTATCCGTTTAGATATGTCAACTATCAATACTCAAAACAGTATGCGTGATGGACATTTAAAAGATAAAGAAAATTTATTTAATGCCACAAAATTTAAAACAGCAACGTTTGAAGCAACTGAAGTCGTTAAAAATACAGAAGCTGGTGAGTTTGCTTACACTGCTAAAGGTAAATTAACGATTAAAGGTGTTACTAAAGATGTAGCATTACAATTTAACTACATGGGTACAAAAGCTATTGAAGAATACAAAATGAATGTAGCTGGATTTGAAGGGGAGTTTGATGTAGTTTGTAAAGATTACGGCATTGATATGGATGGAACTGCAGAAGTTGAATTTACAATTGAAGCAGCTCAAGAAATTAAATAATTGTCATCACGCCTTGGCGTGAGAGCGGAGTCGAAGTCCAATAAAATAAATTAAAAGCCTGTTTGCGAAAGTAAACAGGCTTTTTTTGTGAATGATAATTTTGTACATTTATAAATAAAACTATTTGTTTTCAAGGATTTATAAATATTTACAAATGGTTGTAAATGGCTTTATGAGTCTTAGCGAGTAGTTATAGCCAATGCTAAAGAGAAATAAGACATGAATACATACATGATAAATGCGACGGAAAATCATGCTTATCTTGATTTAACCGAAGACTATGATCCTCGAGACAAACACGAAGGAAAGTTTATTTACAGAAATCAAAAAGAAGAAATCTCGATTAAACCAGGCGATCATTTCGCCTCTTTAACTAATTCAATATCATTAAACTCTTTAGACAAAAAAGCTCAACTCTTTAATAAAGGAATTATTGAGAATGTATACACGATTGAAGATAAAAGTTTAACTAAGCGCGAAAGAGAAATTAATTTAGCAAGAATCAAAGACGGAAAAAAACCTATAAAGTATTTCAGACACACTTTAGATTTCACAGATGCCGAGAGTTTCAAAACGCATAAATCATTAGATGATTATTCTTATAGCCTTTTGAAAATTTATAAGCGGTATATTAATCCTGTAAGGCACTTTAGCAGAGTAGTCACGGAATTACCAAAAAGTGATTACGAGACTCTTGAATTAGAAAGAATCTACATCGAAAGAACTCTTTTTGGTAGGTTAATAAATTCCATTCCTTACGAGAATAGACTGCAATTTATATTAATTGCTGTTAATCAATTTAAAAAAGCTGATTTTAGAGAAATCCCACTAGCTGATGCTTTAATTCTATTAAAAGATTTTGTTTCCTCCGGACTAATAAAAATGGGAGAATATCTAATTGAATCACAAAAGCTCATAAAAAACAACTATGAGTTATTTGGTGATATTGAAAAAGTAGGATTTATATCTCCGGATATATTTAATTCAAATGAAGAATTAAAAGAAGACCATTTAGATTTAAAAACTGATTATATTGAATCTCAATCAAAACTCTTTAATAGATTATTTGAAATTGACACTGATTTTGATTCCCTTTTTTCAATTGCAGGTTTCGAAATAAAGCAAAATGAAAAAATGGAATTCCGAAAAATATTTTCTGAAAGTTCTTGGCCAATAGACTTAACATTTGACAATTATGAATAGACTGGACAAGATAAAAGAATATTCAAAAATATTAGCAAAGGCATCTCGTTGGCACAATTCAAAAGAAGCAATACTTCACGCCGAAACAAATCAAAGTGTAAAAAAACATGATGAATACATTTATGAATTTTATTGTGCATTAAGAATAATTAATTCCTTATCTAAACATTATGATATTAAAATAACTAATAATAAAATAAAAAATAAATTCCCGAAAGCTCCTGCCAATAAAACAAATTTTCCTTTTTTTATGGTCTATGAGAAAGGAACTAAAAACCTTTTATTTCAAATATGTTTAGGTACAAACATAATTGGCGTTGCAAAAGAAACAAGTGCCCCTGACATTTCATTCCAGACACCGTTGGCTCCACTCAATCCAAAGTATTCGGATATAATTATGATTTTCGATGCTAAGTATAAACACAAAAATAATAGCAATATTGCCGACACTGAATTTGCAAAAGTAGCATATATGGTTCGAAATTTACAATGTGAGAAAAATAAAACCACATTACCAATAAATTTATACGACTTAGAAGATATTAAAGGGAATTCTTTAATTACAAATGGGTATCCCTTCAAAACAAATGTCAACCACCATATCCTTTTTTATATTAATGAAGTAGCAAAATTTGACATAGGTGAAACACATATTGTTATTGCATATTAAAAGCACTGGCTATAACCGCACCTAAAACTTATGCTGGCAGAAGCACAAGCATTTGCAATAAATGCCGCTTCGCGAAAGACAATCATTTTGCATTGCAAATGCGTAGAAACATTTTATCTTTGTTATTAATATTCGGTTGACAATGCCCTGAACCGCACAAGTTCTAGCTGCCATCCGTTATGAGCAACCTTTAATGACAACATGGACAGACATAGAAAAAGAACAAAAGGAAGTTTGTAAACGAATGAACTTATCATGGACTCCTGTTGACTTGAATCTAATGATTGCATTTAATGACAGTTTATTTTCTAATCTTCAACCTATTAACGGACTAAGACATCCTAAAGAAAATAAAATTGATGGTTGGTATCTTTGGAGTGGTAGTGAAATCCCACAAGACAATAATGACTTTTTTAACCCAATCCATGTAAAACATTTAATTGAAAAGCAACCATTAGTATTAAAATACCTTGGACTTCCATGCGGTTACCGCTTTCAAATTGACCATAATGGTTATGAAGACATTTGGTTTGACAATTCAATTCTCGAAACGCCATGACTTCAAAAAAGAATATGTTACTCTTTATAGTAGAAAATAAATTTGCGATAACCGACCGTGGTTTAATTCTAACACCAGGACTAGGAGACAAAGTAAAACTTGTTGAAACAGGTTCGAAAATAAAATTAGTTAGACCTGACAAGACAGAAATTGAAACCAAAATAACTGGGATTGGATTCGAAGGAAATCACGATATAATTATTTCATCAGAAATTACCACCGAACAAATACCCATCGGGACAGAAGTCTGGACCGTAGAATAAATAAAGGCAGCCCATAACCGCACCTAAATTTAATTTGGGCATTCGGCTTCGGCATTTGCAAAAGCGGTCGCTCCCGCGAAAGAAGTTAATTTTCGCTTCGCAAATGGCTAATAAACATTTAGTTTTGTTATAAGCATTTCGGTAGAAAACGGTTTCAAACCACACTACTGGTAGCTCCAAAACGTTACCAGCAATATTTTGACACACAAACTGTACAATGAATAGAATATTTATAAGCTTACTTTTAATTGTTATTACTTGTTCGTGTGACAACAATTCAAAACCAAATGTGGGCAAGAGTACCGTTGTTACAAAACCTAAATTGTATTTCGGCGACAGTTTATTAACTTATAGTTTTAAGTATGCAACAGATATTACCTACCAAGAAGAATTAGAGACTATAGAAAATTTTCAAATAATAAAAACTGACACTAAACAAGACACAACATATATTTATGTTTACAAAAATTTTGTTGCATCACTTTATAATGGTGCATGTGAAATCAAAAACGATTCGCTATACTTAAATATTTGGGAAGACTCTACTGACTGCATTGCTGCTATGGTTCATAGTAAACTAACATACAAAATCAAGCAGAATAAAAATATCAATCTAGACAAATTAAAAATCAATTTCATTAAGACAAAAAGTCCTATGATGAAAAGATGTGAATAAATACAGCTGGTAACAGCACCTACTAGTAATGCGGGCAGACAACAAAGCATTTGCAAAAATTCAAGGTCGATTCGCGAATGTTTTTCATTTTGCAAATGTCCAATAATAATTTAGCTTTGTTATTACCATTTCGGCAAGACTCAGTTTCAAGTACGCCCCAGTTTTAGCCGCAATGCGTTAGGGGTAATGTTATGAAAGACAATATAGTAACTGAAATATTAAGATACGGGAGGGCTAAGAAGCCAGGTAGAGAAATGGGATTTACTCGCGAGGAGTTGAAAACCCATTTGAGAAATATTGGTTTCAAAATGGACTACGAAGATGATCAAACAACAAACATCATTTTCGATACCTGCTTCATGTTAAATGTTCGGGAGACAATGCAGCACGTGATGAAAGCGGACGCTTATTTTAAGCTGCTTGAATATGAGGAGTTAGAAGAAGCTAGGACATCTTCTAGACAAGCTAACGTATGGGCAATTGTTGCGTTAAGTGTTTCAATAATTGGAACGCTTTGTTCAATTGGTTTCAGTTTAAAACAGATTAACACACCTACTGAAATAAAGCAAGGCCAAATAGACCAAATAACGAAAACACTAAACGCGCAGACCAGCCAAATCGATTCCTTAATCAAAGTAACACAACAACAAAGTAAGACAAAGAGCCACGTAGACACAGTGCGCCGAAAATAAAACACTACCCCTAACCGCACCTAAATTCAATTTGGGCATTCGGCTTCGGCATTTGCAAAAGCGTTAAAAATAGATTAATTTAAACCTCTAAATATTAAACAATGGCAAAACAAATTTTCATCAACTTAGCAGTAAAAGATCCGCAAAAATCTATGAACTTTTATACGGCATTAGGTTTTACAAACAATCCTCAATTTTCTGATGATAATGGAAAATGTATGGTTTGGAGCGAAAACATTTATGTCATGATTATGACACACGAAAAGTTTGCAAGCTTTGCAACCAAACCTATCGCAAATACAAAATCACACTTAGCAGGGCTTTTTTCTTTATCAGTAGATAGTGTTGATGAAGTTAATAGCATGTTAGAAAAAGGATTAAAAGCGGGTGGAACAGAACCTCACGACATGAGAAGTAATGATTTTATGCAGCTGCGAAGTATTGAAGATTTTGACGGACATACTTGGGAAATTTTTCATTTGGATATGTCGAAGTTCCCAACAGAGCAACCAAAGGCTTGATGAAAGCTTCTAAAATAATTCTGATATTATCTTTTAATTGACAGGGAGCGTTTTATTTCAATCATACCTCTGAAGAATATTAAGATCACATTTCGGGAAGTTAAAAATATTTTATATCTTAGATTTAAATCCAATATTATGAAAAAACTTTACTTCCCTTTAATAGTGGCATTATGGAGTCTTTCATTAAATGCACAGGTTTACACCAATGCTTTTAAAATACAATCGTCTGGGAGCGATAGAGGTATGCGAATTACCACTGATAATTCCGGGAATGTTATAACAACAGGCTACTTCGAAGGCTTAACTGATTTTGATCCAAGTGCAAATTCAGCAACTTTAACGCCTAATGGTTCTTTTCAGGATGTTTACATTGCCAAGTACGATGCTTCTCTCAATTATATTTGGTCAGTTAAATTTGGCACAAGCGGTACTGATTTTCCTTATGCTTTAGCTGTTGATGCTTCAAATAACATTATTATTGGTGGCGATGTTTCTTCCAATAATCGAGATGGTTTTGTAAATAAATACGATGCTAACGGTAACGTTATATGGACAATTTCGCTAGGAGGAGTCAATAAAGATGTTGTGTATGGAGTAAATACGGATGCAGCAAAGAATGTATATGTAACGGGATATTTTAGTAATACTGTTGATTTTGATCCGAGTGCAGGAACCTATACTCTTGCATCTAATGGAGGCCGTGATATTTTTCTTGCTAAATATGATTCTACAGGAAAATTTAGATGGGCATTTAACCTTGGCGGAACTATCTCTACAGCTTATGAAGAAGGAGGACAAGATTTAGTTATTGCGGGTCCAAATATTTATCTCACCGGAAATTTTGAAGGCACCACTGATTTTAATCCTGCAGTAGCATCAAACACGCTCATGTCAAATGGAAGCTTAGATATGTTTATTGCTAAGTATGATACAACTGGAGCTTATGTTTGGGCAATAAGTATGGGGTCAAACAATAAGCATGATTATTCTTATGGTATCGATGTGGACGCTTCAGAAAACATATATATAACTGGAGGTTTTGAAGAAACGGTTGATTTTGATCCTAGCGTTGGAACAGCTACTCTCACATCAGCTTCGGTTAGCGCACAAGATATATTTGTAGCGAAGTATAATTCGTCAGGTATTTACCAGTGGGCTTTTAAAGTGGGAGGAAGTTCCTTGGTGGATGATCATGCTTTTGATATTGATGTAACGCCTATAGGTGATATTTATATTTGTGGAGAGGTTTGGGGATCTGCCGATTTTGATCCATCTATTGGAGTCTATAATATTAATCCATCCAACGACCAAATATTTTTTGCAAAATACAATAATGCAGGTGGGTTTGTTTGGGCTTTTGATATTGGCGCTACAAGCAGTAATGGTTCTGCCGATAATGGTTATGGTGTAAAAGCCACAGCAACAGGTTCTTTATATGTTACGGGAGATTTTAACGGAACAGCTGATTTTGATCCAAGTGCAAACACAGCAAATTTAACATCAAGTGCTGGAGATGCTTTTGTTGGCGTTTATGGCACTTCCGTTTTTGTAGGAGTCAATACCATCGAATTAGACGGGGCTTCGATTAAAGCATTTCCAAATCCATCTAGTGGTCAGGTAAATTTCGTTTATACAGAGTTCAATAATGAAGAATGGAGTTTAGAGATAACTGATGTAACAGGGAAACCTGTTTTAAAAACAGAGAATATAAAAAATGAAATTATAAACATGAATATTGAAGGTCTTTCATCTGGAGTATATTTTTATTCTATTAAAACAAATAACCAGATATCTACAAAAAAACTCATTATTCAATAACACCGCAAAAGCATAGTCAATGTATAAATAGATATTTTTCAATGAAGACATTTGGCTTCACTACATTTTTTATATAGCCAACGGATTAGGAGTAGTTGAGCTTATTAAGAAAATTGAATAAATTAAAGAGGTGTTTATGAAAAATTCTAAAATAATTCTGATATTATCTTTAGTTCTTAATGTTGCTTTAGGATTGTATGTTGTTTTTAAGCAAACAAATCCATTGGCTGATATTAAGACAGAAACTTTCAGCCAATCAAATATGACTTATTTTTTGAATAGAGACGAATTATTTGATGTGTTACCAAAAGACAGTAACGCAATTGTTTTTATTGGAAATAGTTTAACTCAGTATTTTGAGCTGACCGAATTTTTCAAAAACCCCAATATTAAAAACAGAGGAATTGCTGGAGATTTTATAAACGGAGTGATGAATCGATTAGAGCCGATTATACAAATGCAACCTAAAAAAATATTTATTGAAATTGGTATCAATGATTTAGGAGCGGGCATTCCAAAAGATACTGTTATTGCTAATTATAAAAAGCTGATAAACCTTTTAGTTCTTAAATTACCCAACACTAAATTGTATGTTCAAAGTTTGTTTCCAACCGAAATTGGCAGTGTCAATTTTCCTGCACACTGTACAAAAAAAGTGAACGATGATATTGTTATGATAAATGCCGAACTTTTAAAGTATTCGGCACAGCAACAAATAACCTTTATTGATACCTATCATAGCTTTGTGTTGAATGGTGTTTTAAACCCTAAATATTCTATTGACGGCGTTCATCTCAATGGCGCTGCCTATAAACTGTGGGCAGAGATATTAAAGCCTTATGTGAACGAGTAATGAGAATTTATTTTAAGAGCTATTACAAAAATTAAATCTCGTTCTTATGTATTAAAGCTTAGCTTTACATATGAGCGATGAAGCAAAAGGTCCCAGACGTGTTAGATATAATGGCACACATCCCAAAACTTTTAAAGACAAATACAAAGAATTAAATCCAGAAAATTATCTGGACGATGTAGAGAAAATTATGCAGCAAGGTAAAACACCCGCTGGTATGCATCGCTCTATTTGTGTGACTGAAATTATGGATTTTTTAAACATTCAACCAGGGCAGGTTGGATTGGATGCCACATTGGGTTATGGCGGACATAGTTTAGAGATGTTGAAATGTTTGTCGCCCAACGGTTTATTATATGCGATGGATGTTGACCCTTTTGAATTGCCTAGAACAGAAGCACGATTATTAGCATTAGGTTATACTGAGAAAGAAATCATTTTCAAAAAAATGAATTTCTCCGAGATTGATATGGTGGTTTTAGAATCTGGTCCTTTAAATTTTGTGTTAGCCGATTTGGGTGTGTCATCCATGCAAATTGATAATCCAGAAAGAGGTTTCTCCTTTAAAATTGATGGACCTTTAGATTTAAGATTAAATCCTCGTAGTGGAAAATCAGCGGCAGCATTATTAAAAATAATTGCTCCACGAAAATTGGCGGAAGTGTTATTTGAAAATTCGGATGAACCACATTACGAAGTAATTACTTTAGCCATTATGGCAAAAATTGCTGCTGGTGTTGCGATTACAACTACCACGCACTTACAAGAAACCATTGCCGAAGCTTTAGTGTTTTTACCTGAAACTACTCGTAAAGAAGATATTAAAAAATCATGTCAGAGATGCTTTCAGGCCTTGCGCATTGAAGTAAATAATGAATTTGGAGTGTTAGATTCCTTTTTAGAAAAACTGCCTTACGCGCTTGCTCCTAAAGCAAGAGTGGCTATTCTCTCTTTTCATTCGGGCGAAGACAGACGAGTAAAAAAATCGTTTCAATCCTTATCACGCGCTGGTATTTATTCGGAAGTAGCGCCAGATATTATTCGTGCATCAGCCGAAGAATGTTATACCAATCCTCGAGCTCGTTCGGCTAAATTACGCTGGGCTATAAAAGCTTAAGCTTTTACTTACAACCATTTTTAGTCATCTCATCTCCTGCCAGTTCTTCACCTAAGGTTAAAGCTTGTTTTAAATCGGCGCAAGAACCTATTAAATCATTCATGTATTTTTTTAGCTTACCTCTATAGTAAAATGCTCTGGATGATTTAGGGTTTAGTTCAATGGCTTTATTTAAATCAGCTAGGGCAAGAGCATCTTTTTCGGTTTGGTAATAAGCAATACCTCTTTCTAAAATTGCTAATTTATAATCTGGTTTTATTTTTAAGGATTCATTAAAATCATCAATGGCACCAACATAATCTTTTAAATTATATTTACTAATCCCTCTTTGATAATAGGTGTCGCTTGATTTTTTGATGGCTAAAGCGCTTGTGCAATCTTCAATCACGCCTTTATCATCTTCTAAGTAGTATTTAGTGAGTGCTCTGTAATAAAACGCATCTTCATATTTTGGGTCCTTTAAAACAGCTGTATTAAAATCAGAAATCGCTTGCGAATATTTTCCTAGATAATAATAGTTCATACCACGTTGTGTATAATGCTTGGCATTATTTAATTTTAAATCAATAGCTGCATTAAAATCAGGTTCTGCATCTTTGTATTTACCTAATTGATATTTATCTAGAGCTCTATTGTAATAAGCCTCAGGCTTTGTAGGATCTAGTTCCAGTGATTTATTATTGTCTGCTAGTGCTTTTTCATAATTTTTTAAATCATAATATGAGATTGCTCTGTTATAATAAGCTTTGGCATACTTAGGGTCGTGAGCAATGACGGTATCATAATCTGTAATAGATTCTTGATAACGTTTTAAGTTTAAGTAGTGCAAACCTCTCCAAAAATAAGTTTCATAATATGTTTTAATCGCTAATGCTTTGTTACAATCATCTAGTCCGTTTTGGTAATCTTTTAAATAATACTTTGTAATAGCTCTATAATAATAAGCCGTTTCATAATTTGGATCAGAGTTTACCGCTTGATTCAATATATCTAAAGCTTCTTTATACTTTTTGAGTTCATTAAGTGCTGCACCCTTATAGGTAAGCGCTTTTGTGTAATTTGTTTTCAGTGTTAGAGCCGTGTCAAAATCAGCAATGGCTAATTCGTAGTTAAATAAACTATAATTACATAATCCCCGGCTGTAATAGCCATCTGCTTTTTTTCGTCCTAACTCAATACTCTTGCTAAAGTTGGTAATACCATCTTTATAATCTTTTAATTCATAGGCACATAAACCACGATTATAAGTGGCATTAGCATCTTTTGGTTTCTTCATTAAGAATGTAGTATAATCTAAATAGGCACCAGAATAATCTTTGTTTTCATATTTAGTATAAGCGCTTTTAAACATAGGGTCGCCTTCTTCTTTATCGCGTTGAGCCAATAAAACATTTACAGTAAAAGCTAAGAGGATGATGATTAAGTTTTTTGTTTTCATTTTCATTTTATTTTTAAGCTGATAAAATATCTAGTATTCGTAACATTTCTGGATTTAATTCTTCAATATGTTTTACGGCATCTTTAAATGGCGTGTAGCACACTTCTTTATTAACGATGCCAATCATTTCATTTGTTCTTCCTTCTTGTAATGCTTTAACGGCGTAATAACCCATTAAACTGGCATTTACACGTTCCATACAAGTTGGGTTTCCTCCACGTTGAATATGTCCTAAAATCGAAATACGGATATCAAACTCAGGCCATTCTAATTTTAATAAGTTTCCAATTCCTACTGCCCCACCATTTTCATCTCCTTCGGCCACAATTATAATTCGACTCTTTTTGGTTTGACGCCATGTTTTTTTTCTGTCAAGTAATTTTCTTAAATCATTTTTACGTTCAGGAATTAAAATAGCTTCGGCACCACAAGCAATGGCACTTCTTAAGGCAATTAATCCAGCATCGCGTCCCATCACTTCCACCACAAAAATTCGATCATGGCTCTCTGCAGTGTCTCTGATTTTATCAACCGCATCTACAACTGTATTAATAGCTGTGTCGTATCCAATGGTGAAATCAGTTCCTACTAAATCATTATCAATAGTACCAGGACAACCAACTGTTTTAATGGTTGTGTGTTTAGTTAATTCCTGAGCTCCCCTAAAACTTCCATCACCACCAATGATTACAAACCCATCTAATTGATGTTTCTGTAGGTTGTCGACAGCCATTTGAATTCCTTCAGGAGTCATAAAACGTTTACTACGCGCAGTTTTTAAAATAGTGCCTCCTCGATGAATGATATTAGATACTTTACTTTTGGTTAAGTGTATATAGTCATCATCAATTAATCCTTCATAACCTCTGTAAAAACCAACAACGTCTATATGTTCAGCACGAGCTGTTCTAACCACTGCTCTAATACAGGCGTTCATTCCTGGGGAATCGCCACCTGATGTAATTAAACCTATTTTCTTTACCATAACATTATTATTTTCTAACTGCGTAAATTAATTCATCTATCAACTCATTGTTTTTGAAAATTGTTTTTTCGTATTTACCCTCTAATTTAAAACCACATTTCTCTACTACTTTTTGTGAGGCTTTATTGGTTCCAAAAATGCGAGCAAATATTCTCACAATATCCATATTTTTAAATCCATAATCAATCATTTGCGGAATAGCTTGAGTTATAATTCCTTTTCCCCAATATTGCTCTCCTAACCAGTAACCAATTTCGGCATTTTTTCTTAAAATATCGGTCTGTAAATGTAAACCAATACTGCCAACAGGTTTTTCATCAACAATAATGGCAAATATTTTTGAATTAGGGTTTGAAGTAGCAAAGGCAATAAATGTTTTTGCGTTTTCTGAAGAGTAGGGATGCGGGAATACATCAGCCATAAATTGAGCAATATTTTTATTGTTAGCTATTTTAGCTAATTCATCAGCGTCATTGATATGCCAAGGTCTTAATGTAACTTCCATAAAAATTCTATTTCTTTTTTTTTCCTAAAATCCAAAATAATAAAACGGGTAATAAAAATATATCTGCAATCACAGCAACAATGATGGTAATGCAAATTAAGAAACCAAAATAAAAGGTACTTTGAAAATCACTCACCATTAAACTCACAAAACCTCCCATTAAAATAAAGGTGGTCAGTAAAATTGGTTTTCCTGTTTCAAAATAGGTTCGTTTAAAAGCGTAAATTAAAGATTTGCCATAAGCTAATTCAATTTTTAATCGAGAAATAAAATGTATGGTATCATCTGTGGCCACGCCAAAAGCAATGCTAAACACTAAAGATGTAGCTGCTTTTAACTCAATGCCTGCAAAGCCCATAATACCAGCAATAATAATAAGTGGAATTAAATTGGGTAAAATAAATACCAATACCATGCGCCAACTTTTGTGAAGGAAGTAAGTCAAAATAATGATGATGATAATGGAGAATATAAATCCTTGAGCCATATTCGTTACCATATATTCATTATTTCTGTCCATTAAATGACCAGCCCCAGTTATTTTTATCTCAATATCATTAGAGTTGATATGAGTTTTTAAAAATTCTTTAAAGCGAATATTTTGTTCGTTTACAATGTAGCTTCCAATATCACTTATTTTCCCACTAATACGGGCAAATTTTCCATCAACAGTTATGATGCGTTTTAAATCTTTGTTTTTCTTATTGCTTATTAGTTGTTTTTTTACTTCTTCATATTCTTCAGCTGTGGGGAATTTTCCTTCACCAGATGTTTCATCATTTAATGCTTTGTTTATATTTCTGACAAGCATAGCTGGCGAATACATAAATCCGGCATGATATTCTTTTTTTAGGTAAATGTCAACTTCATTCAATTGTTGCATGACATCATAATCCCAAACTGTTTTGTTTTTGTTTTTAATTTCAATAGCTAATTCTAAAGGACGAACACCGCTATAGTGCTTATCGAAAAATATAAAATCTTGCTTGATTTTTACGCCATCTGATAAATCTTCAAGCAACACGTTGTTTACTTTTATTTTGTAAACACCAATGGCTGAAAACACAAGAACAAGAGCTGTAATCACAATAATTGTTTTTTGATTTCTGAAAATCCAAAACAATATTTTTCGCATCACATTATAGGTTCTATTATCATGGTCGTGCACAGCTACTAATTTTTTTGGAGTAAAGAAATAAAGTAGGGCAGGTAATAAGGTATAGCTTAAGCAAAATGCAATAATAATACCGACAGAAGTGTATAAACCAAAATCTTTAATGGGTTTGATGCTTGAAAATAAAAGTGATAAAAATCCTACTACCGTTGTGATTAAAGTTAAAAAAGTAGGGAAGCCAACTTCTTTTAAAATCAATGGATAGATTTTTTGCTTTTCCGTGCCTTTAGCAATCTCTTCAAAATATTTGGAGAAGAAATGCACTACGTCGCTCATACCAGCAATAAATATCATGGTTGGTAGCATACAGGTCATGATGTCTAGTGATTGGTGCATCATAGCCATAATACCTAATGTCCAAAAAATAGAAATGATAACAATTGTCATTGGCACCACTATACCATATAAAGATCTAAATGATAACCAAAGAAACAATATGACTAGAATAAAAGAAATGGCTAAAAAATAAACAAACTCTCTTTCTAGATTTTTTAAATACACATCTTGCGCTACAATTCTCCCAACAAAATGTACTTCGTCAAAGTGATATTTGTTAAATGCTTTTTCGATATTACGAGCTAAACTATCGCTTTTGACTTTGCTTAATCCTTCTTCTGTTTTAATGAAGATAGAAATAGACTTAGCGTCTTTTGGAAAGAAAGAACCAATGAGTTCGGGCGTACTATAAATATTTGTGCTATCATCTTTATATAAGGTTTCGTCATCAATGTGCAACAATCGCTTTTGTATGGGCGCTAAACCACTTAAAGAAATATTTTTAATATTAGTTGGAGAAATTACTCTATCGGTATGAGGAATATCTTTTAATTCATTTGATAAAGCATTTACCTTTTCTAAAAAATCTTTTCTAAAAATGCCTTTTTTGTTTTCTATTCCCAACAATACAAATTCATTATCCCATTCAAATCGATTACGATGCGTTTCATATACACCTAATTCATTGTCTTCATTAGGGAAGAAGGCTTCGAAATCGTAATTAAATTTTAAGTCTTTGATTTTAAAGGCACATAGTATGGTAAATGCTATAACAAAAACAATAACAAATGAATTGAGTATTTTTTGTGGGATTTTCATTTATTTATGTAACCTAATTAATTGTTTATTGTTTAACCACATAGATGCATAGTATATATATTAATGTTCTTTAGTTGCGGATAGAAGCTATGCTTTTAACAATAGCCCTCTATGTTTAAAACAACGTTTTCTATCTAGTTCTGTTTGTTATCTTTTTTCTATGTGGTTTAATTTGTTCTGTTTGTTTACCAGCCCTTCGTATCTATTAAATATATTAATGAACCGATTACACCCGCACTTAGTTCAAGTTCACGCTTATTTATTTTATCAAATGTATCATCTGCAGTATGGTGATAATCAAAATATTTTTGTCCATCAGGTTCAAAGCCCATCAATGGTACTCCAATCTCTTTTAAATAACCAATATCTGCACCATGGCCACCTTTTTTTATGTATTGAACAAAGTATGGGTCTAATAACGGTTTCCAACTCAAAACGGTTTTGTAGGCGCCCATGGTTGTATCAACACCAATACCTCGTGGCGAAAAACCACCAGCATCGCTTTCTAAAGCTGCGATGTGTTTTAAATTATTTTTTTTAGTGTCTTCAAAATAAGCTTTTCCACCAGCACCGCCATTTTCTTCATTCATAAAAGCTACGGCACGTATAGTGTGTTTTGGTTTAATGCCTTGTTTTTTATACATCGCTAAAATTTCAATCGCTTGCACAACACCAGCGCCATCATCATGTGCACCTTGTCCATTATCCCAAGCATCTAAATGTCCGCCAGCCATAATAATTTCGTTTGGTTTTTCGGAGCCTTTAATTTCGCCGACCACATTGTATGATAATTCTTTCGGAAGCATTTGACAACTCATTTTTAAATTTAGAGTCAAAGATGGGTTGCTTTTTATTTCTTCTAATAATTTATCGGCTCCACTAAAGCTAATGGCGCATGCAGGAATTTTGTTTTTAGTGATAACTGTATCATAACCCATTACACCTGTGTGTGGAAAATCATTATTAATAGAACTCATGCTCCTAACTATAGTTGCCACAGCGCCATATTTAGCAGCTTTACTAGGACCTGCATAACGATAACTTACTGTTTCTCCGTAGCAAGTACCAGTACTTAAATGTTTATGATCGAAGTATACATTGTAAAAAACAATCTTTCCCTTGATATTTTTTTCTCCTAAAGAATCTAATTGACTATAATTAGTTACTATAATCACAGGGGCATTAATGCCAGCTTTTGGTGTGCCGATAGAATTACCTAATGCACAAATAGAGTAGGTTGTTTGTTTTTTTGTTTTAGAATTGATGGATGAGCATATTTCTTTTTCTCCTCGCACCCAATGAGGCACCATGCATGGCTGCAAATAAACGGTATCAGCGCCTGCTTCATACATTGCTTTTATTGCCCAAGTAACTGCTTTAGCTGCACCAGGGGAGCCGCTTAAACGACTTTCAATTTTAGTACTTAAAAATTCTAAATTTTTATAACAGTTGCTTTGCGTTAAATAATAATCAAAGTGTTTGCGTAAAGCAATGCTATCTTTATTTTGTGATTGAAGTGCGAAAGAAAAAACAGTAACGAAAAAGAAAATGTATTTTAAATAACAACCCATGATTTTTGAATAAAATAATGAGTTAAATGTACAATTTTAATAATTAAAACTGTCCTGCTTCTATTAATTTGATAGCTCTTTCTATCATTATATCTTCACCTTTTGGGTCGTACTCTGACTTCATATTACTACCAAAAATGCGCGCCACACTCTGCCACATAAATGCCTGAAATCCGCCTCTTAAATCCTTCACTAATTCGTAACTGGTATTCCCAGTTTCTCTATCTATTAATTTCAGTAAAATTCTACCTTGATTCATAGTTAAATTTTTAAGCGGTTCTTCAAACTCAGCCTTTAACTCTTTTTCTACCACTTTCATGTAGGCATTTCTTGTTTTTTCATCAGGCATTTTTTCTAAAATACGGTTGTACTCTTTAAGTTTTGCCGAAGCAAGAATAGCATAGGGATATACTTTTTTGACATTATGCTTGACTCTAGTCCAAGCCTCGTATTGCCTTTTGTTTTTGTATTTATAATCGGCGTATATCCAAATATCTGGTAAGCGGATGCTTGGAATCGTATCCCCATTTACAATTTCTCCCCATACTTTGTAAAGCACTTTTGGTTTATCATTAGTTGGAATTCCATTATCTCCAATCTGAGATAATGATGAGGAAGCTATGAATAAAAAAATCAGAATGTAGAATTTGTAAATCGAATTAACATACCCTTTGACTAAGCACAGGGCGACAAGTTTTATATTTAAAATATATACTAGTCTCATTATTGATTTATTCCTTAAACGAAAAAGGTAACCCTACGGTTACCTTTTTTATTATATACGATTTAATCGCCATTTAGATTTTCCTCCTGAGTTAGTTTGCTGTTCTTTGGCTTTATCATGAGTTTTTACCGACATAAATGCACCAAAAATAGAGGCTATTTCTTCTTCTTTTGAATTAGATTTATTTAACATTTCTGGTTTAAAGTATTTGGGAATGAAACCAGTATCAAATTTTCCACTCACAAAAGCTTCGTGTTTTAATACAAACGAACAAAAAGGTAATGTTGTTTCTACGCCAGTTATTTGATAATCTTGAATAGCGCGTAACATTTTATCAATAGCATCCGTTCTGTCTTTTCCATGCACAATTAATTTTGCAATCATTGGATCATAGTAAATAGGAATATCCATTCCTTCTTCAAAAGAATCATCTACACGAACGCCTGGCCCTGAAGGGATACGATATGTTTTTAAGTTACCAATATCTGGTAAGAAATTATTGGTTGGGTCTTCAGCACATACACGCACTTCAATGGAGTGTCCGTTAATTTTCAAATCATCTTGTGTGAAAGATAATTTTTCGCCACGAGCCACTTTAATTTGTTCTTTTACTAAGTCTAATCCAGTAATCATTTCTGATACAGGATGTTCCACTTGTAAACGCGTATTCATTTCTAAGAAATAGAAATTTAATTGATCGTCAACTAAAAATTCAACCGTTCCAGCGCCACTATAATTACAAGCCTTAGCAACATTAACGGCACATTCGCCCATTTGTTTTCTTAACTCTGGAGTTAATACGCTAGATGGCGCTTCTTCAATTACTTTTTGATGACGACGTTGAATACTACATTCGCGTTCAAATAAATAAACACAGTTTCCGTGATTATCTGCTAATAATTGAATTTCGATATGGCGAGGACCAGTTGCATATTTTTCGATGAATACAGCTCCGTTTCCAAAAGCTGAAATAGCCTCACTGATAGCTAATTTCATTTGTTCTTCCACTTCGCTTTCTTTTTCTACCAAACGCATTCCTTTTCCACCACCACCAGCAGACGCTTTAATTAATAAAGGAAATCCAATTTCTTTGGCCAGTTTTGTTGCCTCCGCTAAATCGCTAATAGCACCATCAGAACCTGGAATCATGGGAACCTTATATTTTTTAGCAGTTGCTTTTGCGCTTAATTTGTCTCCCATTAAATCCATAGCTTCGGCACTTGGGCCAATAAATGTGATACCTGCTTTTTGAACTTTACGAACAAAATCAGCATTTTCAGATAAGAAGCCGTAGCCAGGATGAATTCCATCAACGCCCAATTCCTTACAGATTTCAATAATTTTATCACCTTGTAAATAAGATTGAGCACTTGGAGGCGGACCAACACATACAGCTTCATCAGCATAACGCACAAAAGGAGCGTTTCTGTCAGCTTCACTATAAATGGCAACAGTTTGAATGCCCATTTCTTTTGCGCTACGCATCACACGTAAAGCAATTTCTCCTCGGTTGGCAATTAATATTTTCTTCATATGATAGTTCAATAATTACGAGTTACGAATATAATCATTGGGATGTTTAATTTGGTAGAATTTCTAAAGAAAAATGTATTTGTTGATAGTTTGTGAATACTCTTAACTGCACAAGTAAATGCTTTTTTTAATATTTGTTAAAACACTAAACACCCCACTATGAGAAAATTGTTATTATCATTTAGTCTCTTGTTTGCAGTAACACTAACTCAAGCTCAGGATAATTTTAATATTGATGATTTACCTAATATTTTAGTTCGCGAATTAAATAAATTCAGATTAAAAAATGGTTTAGATACTTTTGAAGTTAATCAAGTATTGATTGATGCATCAGCAATGGATGCTAAAGCATTTGCTAAATCTGGAGCCGTAAAGGTTGATCCAGAGAAAGTAAAGAAGAACTTAGTAAAAGCTGGCGGAACTAAAAAAGGGGAAGAAGTAGCGATGCTTGCTCCTGTGAGTAAAGGACGAGATAATTATAAAACGGCTGATGTTGCTAAAGTTATTTGGACACGTTGGGAGAATAATAAAAAGGATAAAGAGATATTGTTAAAAGCACAGTACATGCTAATTGGTATTAAGTGCGAAATGCTAAAAGATGGCAAAAAGGTTGTTGCAACTGCTGTTTTTGGAGGCTATGATAGTTTTAATACTGGTGCTAAAATGAAAAAAGAATTAGCGGTGCCGTATAATACTAAATCTAAAAAATTACTAACGCCTGATGCTAAGTCTTGTAAAAATTGTGATAAATGGAAGAACTATGATATTTTACAAAAAGGCTTAAAAGTTGAAAATGGAAAAATTTATTTAGAGTATGCTAATTTAAAAGATTTAAAACGTTTATTAAAGAAAACAAAAGATGGTTTAGCGGTAGATATCGTTCAACGTTCACAGTATGAAAAAGAAAACTATAATATCGTAGATAACAATTTGCTAAATAAAGGAATTATGCAAAAAGTTATTACAAAGGATCAAGTGTTTTCTAAGAATTTAATCAAGCCAGATCCTAAGGCAAAAAAGAAGGTTAAAATCAATAAGTTGAAAATTGAAATGGGTAAGTTTAATCCAAAAATCACTGGACCATACGAATTAAACTTAATTATTGTTCAAGATGGACATGTTTGTAGAACCGTTACTCGTAGTTATTTAGAAAAAGGAGATCAAGAAAGTAGTACACCTGTTGGTATTATTCCAGCTGATTCAACTGTTGGATTGAAACCTGCATTTGAACCAAAATCAGAAAGTTCGATTTTAAATTTTACCATTCCTTTTGAGAAAAATAAATCTGAGTTTAAACCTGAAGATGTAGCGCCATTTATCAAAGCTTTAAACGAGCCTGATTTTGTGATTGATGGATTATATATATATGCCTATTCTTCTATTGAAGGAGATGCTGGAGCAAATGCTAAATTACAACGTAAACGTGCTGAAAGTGTGACCAAAGTGTTACAAAGTATGCAACAAAATAAAATTACACCTAATATCGAAACTAAAGATTCTTGGGCTTTATTTGAATTAGAAATGGAAGATGGTAAGTATGCTGATTTAGTAAAAATGGGTAAAGACAAAGCCATTAAGAAAATTAATAGCGATAAAGCTTTATTAACTGAACTAGAGCCTGTTTTAGCGAAACAACGTTTTGCACAAATGGTAATGGATGTAACATATGATATCTCAGGTGATAAAGAACAAAAATTCACAACAGTGTCATTTAATCGTGCAATTAAAGCCAATAAAATGCCGCAGGCTTATAAAATTATGGAATATGCCTTTGCTCAAAAAATGGCAAAAAAATATACAGATGATGTTTTGGATAGTTTAAAAGTTCCTGATAGTCCTGCATTTGTAAATATCATGAATAATAAAGCGTATTACAATTATTTATCAAATAGTAGCATTGCTGACGAAGACGATTATGCTGAGTTTAAACGTTTAGAAAAAATTGACCCTACGAATGATGTCGTTCGTTTCAATAGAATATACTGTTCTATTAAACTAGATTCAACTATTGGAACAAAAGAGCAACAAGGTAAAATGCAACAAGAAATCGATGCTTTGTATAAAACAAAAATTAAGAAAAAAACAATAGATGGTTTAAATATTGAATGGCAATTTAAGATTATAGAAGCCTTAGATACAATTGATGATGCAGAGCCACAAATAGAAGCTTGTATTAATAAAATTAAAGGTTTCTATAACTTTAAGGAAGCTAGTTGGCAAAATGCATTGAAATTAGCTTATGTGTTTACTAGAGGTAAAGATTATAAATTTTCTGCATCTGTACTAGAGCCATTCTTAAAAGTGCCAAATGTGAGCGAGGATTTATTGTTTAGTTATATTTCAATTGCCTCTCATTTACCTGAAAAGTTTTATAGCAGAACATTTAGTGATGCATTGCATAAAGCAAAAGAAAAAAATCCAGAACGCTATTGTAGATTATTTGGAGAACCGTTTATGTCTTTCCAAGTATTAGATAATCCAAATGCTAAAAAAGATTATAGAGAAGCAGGATGTAGATAATAAAAAAGCCCCAGCAATTGCGAGGGCTTTTTTATGAAGGCAGATTCCAAATTATTTTATTTCAATATCTGTTGATTTAATAGCTCTGTAAAATAATACCTTTCTCCTTTATAAAGAGAAATTATAAAAGCATCCTTTATGCCATTTTTTCTAGCTTTTTGAAGTAAAACATTGGCTTCGTTCAATGTTTTGAAATCACCCATTGTGAAACGAATAATATTGTCACTATAGGTCTTTCTTAAAACTTTAGGAAGTCCAATTAATTTTGAATAATTAAAATTTTCTAAAATTCTATAAGCGCCAATTTGAACCATATAATGTAAGCTGTCAATCACGGTATTGCCATATTTTTCTAATAACATCTCATACGTTAATCCAATTGCTCTCAAATCATCTGATTTTAGTTCGGCAGAATCTATTTTTGAAATATTTAGCTTTTGATATTCATTAGAAAATAATTCAGCATTAATATCAATAGTAGCAAATGAGTCAATCCTAGCTGTTGAAACATCTTTCGTAATTGTTGTATTTTGATACTTGTAAATAATTTCATATTCATTGCCAGAAGGTAAATTTACCAAGTATTCACCATTGACTGAATTAGAATTAAAAGTCCCCGAAAAATCTTTGTGATTAATTTTTGAGCGAACAGTAATATCAGCTTTTACAGGACCATTATCGTATGTTACTTTTCCTGTCACCAAAACCAAAGCGGTTGGTTTACCAAACATACCAGGTTCTACCATGTATATATCTTGTAAGCCTTTGCCTTCTTTTTTTTCAGAAGAATAATAACCTCTTTCTCCATCTGATGACACAATATAAAACTTATCGTCTTGTACTGTATTAACTGGTTTTCCAACATTATAAGGTGTTGTCCAAGAACCATTTTTTAATTCACTTCTAAAAATATCATATCCGCCAATTGTATTATGACCGTTTGATGAGAAAAACAAAGTTTTTCCATCTGAGTGAATAAATGGTGCATCTTCATCAAATTTGGTGTTAATTTCTGGACCGAAATTTTTGACATCTCCCCAGCTTCCATCAGGTTGTAGCTTGGCATAATATAAATCTCTTCCTCCAATACCTCCTTGTCGCTCTGATGAAAAGCAAATAATTTTTTCGTCAGGAAATAAGCAAACGCTTCCTTCCCAAAAATTGGAATTAATACCTTTTACTTTTTCAGGAATTCCCCAGTTTGCCCCATCTAGTTTACTGACAAAAATATCTCCGCTTCCTACGCCAACATTTCTATATATAAATAATTTTTGTCCATCATGAGAAACGTGCACAGCTGCATCATGTCCATTTGTATTTATACTGGTAATAGGTTTTGGTTCTGTCCATTGATTGTTTTCGTTTCTATAAGAAATCATGACGTCTTCAAAATAAACTCCATTTTTTTCATCTGACTTATTTGGTGAAATTTGTTTTCCTCCCATTGATTTTTCTCCACGATAGGTAAATACCATAAAGCTTTCATTAGAAGGGAAAATGGGTGTGTATTCTGAACCAGATGTATTGATTGGTGCTCCAATGTTTGTTGTTTTAGCAACAGCCGATTTATTTTCTAATTCAATTGCACTTTTGCAAATCGAAATCTGACGTTCAACTTCTCTCTTCGTATCATTATCTAATGGATTTTGTTTATATTTTTCAAATTGAGAAATAGCTTCACGGTACTTATCGTTAATCAAAAAAGCTCGTCCTAAATAATAGTCATAATCGGGGAGTTTTGATTTGATAGGTTCCGCAGAAGATATTAATGATTCCGCTTCTGATTGATGTTTTGCATCATATATATTACAAGAGCCTAGTAAATACCTTATGTAGATATTAGATTTGTGTTTCTTATATAAGCTATCATAAATAGGGCGCGCAAAAAGATACTCTTGATTTGAAAAATACTTGTCGGCAGTATTTAGTTTTTGTCTTTCTACAAAAGCCAAATTAGAAGTGTATTCTTCTTTTAACTCAATATTTATTTGACAAAAAATTGAATTAGAAAACAGTAATGAAAATAAGACGAAATATGTTTTCATGGCGATTATTTTTTTATAATGAAGGTATTGAAAAAATGAAAGTAAAAAGCTTATTTCTTACTTTTTTGTAAGGTAGCTTTGTTAATACACTTTAGCTACTCTAACTATTTTTAAGAATCGTTTTTCGTAATAAGGAGAGTCTTTATAGGAAGATAATTTAATTCCCGAATGTTTTTTATTAGAAGAACTATGAATAAATTGAAGTCCTTCGCTAGCATTTGAAGTGATAATACCTACATGACCTGGTGTTCTATTTTTGGAATCGGTGCCAGTAAATACAATGATGTCTCCAATTTTAAAAGAATCGGGATGAATAGTTTTACCATAATTTAAATAATCGATGGATGATCTGGGAACTTTAATATTGAAATGATTAAATACGTGGTAAACAAAACCAGAACAGTCAAAACCTTGTTTAGGTACACAGCTTCCATAACAATAATTTGTTCCTAAATACGATTTACTATAAAGCATCAAACTGTCCTTAGAAACACTGTCTTTTGGAGTAACTTTTATAGTATTAGCGTTAGTGATAATACTGACTAATAATAATATATATATAAATACAGGTTTCATTACTATAAAGATACTCCAATAAAATTTTAGTTTTAGAGATATTTTTGGACGAAAAGACAAAAAATCATAAATCAACACTTTAATACAACTTTTTGGATTTTAATCTGTTAATTTTATATACACAATCTTAAAATTGAAAAATGCAAAAAAATAGTATCACATATTTAGCACAGTCTCGTGTTTTATTAGTTGTTTTGTTATTTTTAGTAGGGTGTTACAACACTCAATGCCAAAATTCTAATCATTCAACAGAGATTACAAAAAGTTCAACCATTAAAAAAGAAACACCAATGAAATTAAATTCATTAACGAAAGAAGAACAGCACGTTATCATTAACAAAGGAACAGAAAGACCTTTTACAGGTGAATACACGGATAATTTTAAAAAAGGAACTTATATCTGTAAACAATGCAATGCTCCATTATATAAATCAGATTCAAAATTTCACTCAGGTTGCGGATGGCCAAGTTTTGATGATGAAATTAAGGGAGCTGTTAAAAAGACATTGGATGCCGATGGACACCGAACTGAAATTACTTGTGCTACTTGCGGAGGACATTTAGGACATGTGTTTTATGGAGAGGGTTTAACAGATAAAGACACTCGTCATTGCGTGAATTCTATTTCCATGTTGTTTGTAGAAGATGCCGCTAAAACATCCAGTGCTAAAGCTATTTTTGCTGGAGGTTGTTTTTGGGGTGTAGAATATTATTTTCAAAATGCCAAGGGTGTTATTAGCACTCAAGTTGGTTATACGGGTGGTTTTAAAGAAAATCCAACCTATAAAGAAGTATGTAGTCATTCCACAGGACATATTGAAGCTATGGAGGTAACGTATGATCCTTCACAAACAAGTTATGAAGAATTAGCTAAATTGTTTTTTGAAATACATGACCCAACACAGGCAAATGGTCAGGGGAACGATATTGGACCACAATATTTATCTGTAGTATTTTATTTAGACGATACACAAAAAGCAACTATTGAAAAATTGATAGGTCAGCTTCAATTAAAAGGTTATAAAGTGGCGACTCAGTTAAAAAAAGCAACCAAATTTTGGCCAGCAGAAGAGTATCATCAACAGTATTATGAAAAAGGAGGTGGAACTCCATATTGCCATCATCGAGTATCAAGATTTTAAAAACAGAAAAGCCTTTCATATTGAAAGGCTTTTCTGTTTTTATAGCGTCTAATTATTAGAAATATTTTTTGATATAGGCTTCAAATTTTTTAGTGTCAACAATAGAAATGTTACTTCCTTTAATTTCAACTAAACCTTCTTGTTTAAAATCACTTAAGGTTCTAATAAGCGATTCTGTAGCAGTGCCAACAATATTAGCTAAATCTTCGCGAGAGATAGAAATACTGAAACTATCTTTTACATTTTGCTGATAATTTTTTTGAAGTTTTAATAATGCTTCAGCAACGCGTTTTTTCACGCTACTATATGCCATTTTTAATAGTTGTTCTTCTTTCTCTTGAATTTCGTTAGATAGTAATCTTACAAAGCGTTTCATTACTCCGTGATTATTATTTAATAAAGCATAAAAATCTTCTTTAGGAATTAGTACAATGCTAGAATCTTCTAAAGCCTCGGCACTTTCATTGTAAGGAGTTTCATCTAATAGTGCAGTATATCCAAAAAAATCACCTTCTTTATGTAATGAGATAATTAATTCTTTGCCGTATTCATGTGCTCTAAAAGATTTTACTTTACCTTTTTGTAATAAGTATAAATAGTTTGGATTGTTTCCTTCGGTATAAATTAATTCTTTCTTTTTGTAATTTTTTACTTTTGCTGAGTCACTTAGATGTTTTAATTCTTCTAAAGATTTAGCTTCGTCTAAAAAAGAGTTTATACCTGCCTCATCTCTTGAGTAATCGGCTTTTAATAATTCTGATTTTTTCAATCTACTTTCAACAGCTTTTAGTAATTCAATATCATCAAAAGGTTTAGTGATATAATCATCAGCTCCCATTTCCATTCCTTTTCTAAAATCACCTCTTTCAGATTTTGCTGTTAAAAAGATAAAGGGAATAGATGCAGTTTTAGGATTTTTACTTAACAAATGAATAACTCCATAACCATCTAATACAGGCATCATAATGTCACAAATGATTAAGTCTAAATCATTATCATTGGCTATTTCAACACCAATTTTTCCATTTTCTGCTTGCAATACTTTATAGTTTGCAAGTTCTAAAATTTCGGCGGTATTTTCTCTTACCTCTGTATTATCTTCAATTAAAAGTATTGTCTTCATTTTGTAATGGTAAATTAATATAGAATGTGGTTCCTTTGTTTAATTCGCTTTCAAATTTGATAGTGCCTTTCAACACCTCTACATATTTTGAAACAATGCTTAGTCCTAAACCAGTTCCCTGAATGTTTAAAGCATTTTTTGCACGGAAAAACCTTTCAAATAGATCATTTTGTTCATCAGCAGGTATTCCCATTCCGCTATCTTTTACAATTAACTGTAGTTCATTATTTGCGTTAACTGTAGTAATATCTATATCCTTATTTTCAGAAGAAAATTTACTAGCGTTAGAAACTAAGTTAATAATCATGTTTTTTAAAAACTGTTTATCACAAACAAAGTTTTTATCCCCTTGATGGCTATAATTTACAACTTGTCCTGGCTTTAAAAAATTGCTCAACTCATTTAAACTTTCATTAATATATGCAGGAATATCAATTGAGACAAGGTTCACACTTATTTTTCCTTCCTCTAATTTGCCAGCTGATAAAAAATCGTTCAATATAAGTGTCATGTTTGTGACAGCAGATTTAATTCTATCAACATGTTTATGACGTTTTTCTTCTTCTTCAGTGTTTTTGTATTTGCCAATTAAGGATGCTGATGAAAGTATTGTACTTAAAGGTGTTCTAAATTCATGAGAAGCCATTGTTACAAAACGGGACTTCATGTCATTTAATTCTTTTTCTTTTTCTAAAGCAGCACTGAGCTCATCTTTAGATGCTTCTAATTGATGAAGTGTTTCTTTTAATATTTTGGTCCGTTCTTCAACTTTTAATTCAAGTTCTGCATTCACACGTTTTATCCGCTCTTCCGCTTCTTTTCTTTCTGTTCTATCAATAATGAATGCTATTACAAACATTTCATCATTAGTTTTATAATGACTTAAACTAATTTCTACTGGAAATTCATGACCATCTTTCTTTTTACCATATAAGTCTAATCCTTTTCCCATCGAACGAGGATGAGGATTTTTATTGTAACCATCACGATGTTTTTCGTGTGTGTGTGTGTATTTATTAGGAACTAAAATTTCAATTTTTTGATTGAGTAGTTCGCCTTTATCGTATCCAAATAATTTTTCGGAACTAGGATTAGCACGAATAATTGTACCAGATTGATTGGCAATAATAATACCTTCGGTAGTATACTCGAATAAAGCGTTTAAGCTTTCCATTATAAGTGAATTTGTTTTTCCCAAGGTATTCATTTTTTATAAAAACAACTACCAAAGGTAAAAGAGAGTTTTTAACAAAAACTGACAAACGTCAGTTTTTGAGCTGAGATAAATCAGTCTTTAAAATAGTAGAAAATATTAACTATTTGATTATCAATAATTAATGAATTTAACTCAATATAAAAGTTTCAGTTTTATTAGGGAGAATGACTTCTTTATACCCTTCTGCCATTAACTTTTGTTTAAATGAGATTTTAGCTTCTAAATCTCCGTGTACTAAAAATATTTTTTTGACTTTAGATTTGTCTTGACACGATAAAAATTTAATAAGTTCACTATAATCAGCATGAGCACTATATGAATCAATAATCTCAATATTGGCATTTACCTCATGAAATTCACCAAAAATTTTAACCTCTTTTTCTCCTGCTTTAATTTTTCCGCCTAATGAGTTTGGAGTACAATACCCAACTATTAAAACTGTATTTTTTGGATTAGAAATATTATTTGCTAAATGATGTTTGATACGACCAGCATCCATCATTCCTGAAGCCGAAATAATAATACAGGGTTCTTGGCTAGTATTTAATGCCATCGACTCTTCTTTTTCTCGTATGTATTTTAAGTTACTGAAGCCAAAAGGATCTGCGTCTGTTTTAATATACTCTTGAAGTTTTTCATTAAAACAATCTACATTTTCTCTCATAATATCTGTGATATTAGTTGATAGTGGACTATCAACATATACTTTGATATTAGGTAATAATTTTTTGTTTTTAAGTTTATCTAAAATGTATACAATTTCTTGAGTTCTTCCTAAGCTAAAAGCAGGAATAATTAATTTACCTTTTTTCTCTACACAAGTATTTCTAACTACATTTAATAGATGTAATTCAGCATCAACATCTAATTCATGAAGCCTATCGCCATAAGTTGATTCGCAAATAATATAATCAGCTAAAGGAAAACATTCAGGGTCTTTCAATAGCATATCATTATATTTTCCAACATCACCCGTATATGTAAGATGTGTAATTTTGTTGTTTGAATCTTTTAATGTTAAATTAATAGCAGCACTTCCAAGGATATGTCCCGCATCTGTAAACATAAATGAGACTTCTTCATTTAAATGAAAATCGGCATGATATGGAACAGTCTTGAAATGTTTCAGGCAATGTTCAACATCTTTGGTAGTATATAAAGGCTTTAATGGATCTTCCCCTCTTTGTTCACGTTTTTTATTCACGTACTCAATATCATATTCATGAATTTTAGCACTATCATTTAGTAGTACTTCTACTACCTCTAGTGTAGGAGGCGTACAATATATAGAACCTAAAAATCCTTGTTTTACCAGAAGCGGAAGATTTCCAGAATGATCAATGTGTGCATGGGATAAAATCACAACATCAATTTCGGATGGATTAAATCCTAAATGGCGGTTTAAAGAATCAGTTTCTTTTCCCATTCCTTGATACAAACCGCAATCTAATAAAATATTAAAACCTTTGTCTGTTTGAACTAAATGTTTACTCCCAGTAACTGTTTCTGTAGCCCCTATAAATTTTACCTGCATAATAACAAATATAATTAAAAATCTTGCGGTTATTCTGATATATGTCATAAATTTATCTGACAAAAATTAATAAACAACTAACTTGATTTTAATTAGGTTTGTATAAAACTTTATATTATGAATACAATTTTAGTGCCTATCGATTTCTCCGAAACTTCTGACAACGCTTTACTGTATGCGGTAAATCTGGCAAATCATTTATCATCTAATATTGTTTTATTGCATGTGAGTGCAATACCAGTATACAATAATGAATATAATGTGGTTGCCTATACAGTTAATGATAGTATTGCAGATAGCAATGCTTCATTAAAAGAAAAAGCGGAATTATTAAAAAAAGATAACGCTCTGTTAGGAGAAGTTGAGTATTTTACAGAAGTAGGTGATTTTAAAGATACTACGCTGAGTTATATTTCTAATAAAAATATTGATTTGGTTGTAATGGGGATTACAGGACATAATTCAGCTATCGGTAAAGTGTTATTTGGAAGTAATGCTGTTTCAATATCTAGAGAAAGTAATATCCCTGTTTTTATTATTTCTAAAGACCATCAATATAAAAAAATTAAGAGTATTGCCTATGCAAGCGAGTACGATTCGCATATCACAGAACAAACAGGCTTGATACAAATAAAAAATATTGCATCAATGTTTGGCGCGAGTTTAAGTGTTTTACATGTTATACCAGACAATCACTTAATAAATGAAGTGGAATCTGCAACAGATTTGTTTGTTGAGCAAAAATTAGAACAAACATCCCATAAAACATATATTTTATCAGAAGATAAGGCTAGTACCGCCTTATTAGATTTTATAAAAACTCATGATGTTGATGTGATTGTATTAGAACAAAAGAAGCATTCGTTTCTTCATAATTTAATATACCCTAGTACAACAAAAGAAATAGCATTTAGTAGTCCTATCCCTGTTTTGACAATTCATAGCTAATCTTTAAAACATTTACATAAGAAGCCCCCGCCGTTTGGCAGGGGCTTTTCTATTTTAAATAGTATGCGGGGTCTCCATGTATATCTTTAATATCTTTTTTAAATCTATTAATGATATCTGATTCTTCATTAGTGACAGGGGGAAAAGCCCCTGCAATTTTTTCCATAACGGTTATGAATTTGACTTTTAATTGCGGACTTAAATAATGACTATTTGTTTTTATTTCTTTCATGGCCCAATCATATACGGTGTTTGAATCCATTTTGTCTTTTTCCATGACTTTAAAAATAATATCAGATACGTCAAAATCATAAGAGTTATTATTCAATTCCTCTAACACTATCTTATGAAAGTTTTCGCTTTCTTCTTTTTGTATTTTACCATCCGAAAAAGCAACGGCAAATGCAAGTTGCCCAATAGCATAATGTAAATTTTCTGTTGGATTCATGTATATCATTTTTGTTGTTAAGTTCGATGTTTTTTTATTTATTACTTTGATTCTTATCAATTTAATAACTGATAAATATCAGTTTTACTCTACAGATCTGCTATTAAGTTTGTATTGTGAAAGTCAAAGAGAAATCAGAAGTCAATACAATCTGTTATCACTGCGGAGAAGATGTAGTAGAGCGTCATTATCATATCGAAGATAAAGAATTTTGCTGTAAAGGTTGTCAAACTGTTTATGAAATTATTAACAAAAGCGATTTGTGTTCTTATTATGATTTAGAACATAGTCCTGGTATTAATCAAAAACAAGAAGTTAGAAAAGGGAAATTTGATTTTTTAGACGATGCTCAAATCATTAAAAAATTAACTCATTTTCAAGATAATACCCATCAACATGTTATTTTTTATTTGCCTCAAATGCATTGTGCTTCTTGTATTTGGATTTTAGAGCATTTAGATAAAATAGATTCTGGCATTATTAAATCTCAAGTGAATTTTGTAAAAAAAGAAGTAACTGTAATTTACAATTATCATGAAACTTCTTTAAAAAAAGTTGCCGAAGCCCTTACTATCATTGGTTACGAACCTCATATTAGTTTAAATGACGTAAGTTCAAGTAAAGTAAAAAAATATGATACAACTACTATTGTTAAAATAGGAATTGCAGGCTTTTGTTTTGGTAATATCATGATGCTAAGTTTTCCTGAATATTTTTCTTTAGCAAAATCAGATGATATTGGTTTAAAAACATGGTTTAGTTATTTGAATTTAGCATTATCTCTGCCGGTATTTTTTTATTCAGCATCAGAGTTTTTTATTTCTGGATATAAAGGATTGCGACAAAAGTTTTTAAATATTGATGCTCCAATAGCTTTAGCTGTTTTAATTACTTTTGGAAGAAGTGTATACGAAATATTATCAGGTACTGGCGCTGGATATTTAGATTCAATGAGTGGCATTGTGTTTTTTATGCTCATTGGTCGTTATTTTCAAAACAGAACCTATCAAACTATTTCGTTTGACCGAGATTTTAAATCATACTTTCCACTTGGAGTTAGTGTCATTAATGCTGATGGAACAGAAAAACAAATTTCAGTTTCTGAATTAAAGGTTGGTGATAGAATTAAAATTCATAATGATGAAATTGTTCCTGCTGATGCTATTTTGTTTTTAGGAAAAGCAACTATTGATTATAGTTTCGTAACAGGAGAATCTTTACCAGTTGAAAAATCAATTGGAGAGATTGTTTATGCTGGCGGTAAACAAACGTCTGGAGCAATTGAACTGGAAGTCGTAAAAGAAGTTTCACAAAGTTACTTAACTCAATTATGGAATAACGAGGCTTTTAAAGAAAATAAAAAAGAAGTTAAGGTATCTTTTATTCATAGAATAAGTCGCTATTTCACTTATGCTTTATTCTCTGTTGCTATTACAGCAGCTATTTATTGGTCAGTAAACGATCCTTCTAAAATATGGGGCGCTGTAACTGCCGTGTTAATTGTTGCTTGCCCTTGTGCGTTATTACTAAGTGCAACATTTACCAATGGTAACATGATTCGTATTTTAAATAAATACAAATTGTATGTAAAAAACGCTTCTGTTATTGAGCACATGTCGGAGATTGATACGATTGCATTTGATAAAACAGGAACGATTACAGAACAAGGAAAATCAGAAATTACTTTTAAAGGAATGGAGTTATCTTCTTATCAATCTCAGTTAATTCGCACTTTAGCAAATCAGTCCAATCATCCACTTAGTAAGAGTGTGGTTTCTTTTCTTCCTTTTACTAAAATGTTGAATGTGAAGAACTATAAAGAATTTAAAGGATTTGGCACTTCTGCCACTATCAATGAACATTTTCTTAAAATGGGTTCTTCGGAATTTGTATTAGGAAAAGACTCTCATCAATTAGCTTCAGGAAGTAGAGTTTATATGAGTATTGATGAAGAATTTGTAGGATATTTTATTGTAAAAAATGCTTATAGAGAAGGATTAGAGAACATTGTTTCATCTCTTGGAAATCAGTTTGATTTAAAAATATTATCTGGAGATAATTCTTCAGAAGAAGGTTATTTGAAAAATATTTTTGGCAACAAATCAAAAATGTTGTTTGAACAAAAACCTGAAGATAAATTAAATTTCATTAAACGACTTCAAAACAATAATAAAAGAGTATTGATGATTGGAGACGGATTGAATGATGCGGGTGCTTTAAAACAAAGTGATGTAGGAATTGCAATCAGTGATGATACTAATAATTTTTCACCTGCATGTGACGCTGTTTTGTCTGGTAAAAACTTTACTCTTTTAAAAGAATTAATAAATTATTGCAGACGTCAGAAAACTATCATTTTTGCAAGTTTTGTGCTATCAATTCTGTATAATTTTGTTGGACTATTTTTCGCTGTTCAGGGAGATTTAGAGCCAGTTATTGCTGCTATTTTAATGCCAATTAGTTCTATTAGTATTGTTTTATTAACTACAGGATTAAGTTCGTTTTATGAGATTAAACTAAAAAGATTAAGACCTGATAAAAGTCATTATTAGTAATGATAATAGTCAGGTATAAAAAATGTTAACTAAATTAATTTTACCCCCGATATGAGCGCAATTTTCATCATGATAGGAGCAAGTTTATTACTAGCAATTGGGTTTTTAATAGCCTTTATTTGGTCAGTAAGAAGTAATCAATACGAAGATGATTACACCCCCTCGGTAAGAATGTTGTTTGACAACACCACAATTCAAGAAAAAAAACAAGAAACAAATAATAAAACCAAAAAAACAAAATAATATGGAACTTCAAAAATTTCAGTACGACAACAAAACGGTGAAGATGTTTGCTTATGCAACCATTCTTTGGGGTTTAGTAGGAATGTTAGTGGGTTTAATAGCTGCTATTCAATTGTATTTACCTGCAGCAAATTTAAATTTACCTTATACGACTTTTGGTCGTTTGCGTCCGTTGCATACTAACGCCGTAATTTTTGCTTTTGTAGGTAATGGTATTTTTATGGGTGTTTATTATTCGTTACAACGTTTATTAAAGGCTCGTATGTTTAGTGATTTATTAAGTAAAATTCACTTTTGGGGTTGGCAATTAATTATCGTGTTGGCAGCCTTAACATTAGTGTTAGGAAAAACAACAGGTAAAGAGTATGCCGAATTAGAGTGGCCAATTGATATTTTAATTACACTAGTTTGGGTGGTATTTGGCTGGAATATGTTCGGTACAATTATTCGTCGTCGTGAGCGTCATTTATATGTTGCTATTTGGTTTTATATAGCAACGTTTGTAACGGTTGCCATGTTGCACATTGTTAACTCCATTGAAATTCCAGTTTCTTTTTGGAAATCATATTCTTGGTATGCAGGTGTTCAAGATGCTTTAGTACAATGGTGGTACGGACATAATGCAGTGGCATTTTTCTTAACAACTCCATATTTAGGTTTAATGTATTATTTCTTACCTAAAATGGCACAACGCCCAGTTTATTCATATCGTTTATCTATTATCCATTTCTGGGCATTAATTTTCTTATACATCTGGGCTGGTCCTCACCATTTATTATATACTTCAGTTCCAGATTGGGCACAATCTTTAGGAGTTGTATTCTCTGTAATGTTAATTGCTCCATCTTGGGGAGGTATGATTAATGGTTTATTAACGCTACGTGGCGCTTGGGATAGAGTGCGAGATAATGTAGGTTTAAAATTCTTAGTAGTTGCTGTAACAGCTTATGGTATGGCTACTTTCGAAGGACCAATGTTATCTTTAAAAAATGTAAATGCGATTGCTCACTATACTGATTGGATTGTTGCTCACGTTCACGTTGGTGCATTAGGATGGAATGGATTTATGACATTTGGTATTTTATATTGGTTAATACCAAGATTATTCCAAACAAAATTATATTCTGAAAAATTAGCAAACACTCATTTTTGGATTGGAACTTTAGGAATTGTTTTATATGCAGTTCCAATGTATTGGGCAGGTTTCATGCAATCTTCGATGTGGAAAGATTTTACTCCAGAAGGTCAATTAAAATGGCAATTCATGGATACAGTTACTAAAATGATTCCATTCTATATTGCTCGTTCTGTTGGTGGCGCATTATTTTTAGTAGGTGCTATTTTAATGACATATAATTTAATTAAAACAATTAAAGTTGGTACATTCTTAGAAATTGAAGAAGATCAAGCTCCAGCATTAGTTGGTGAATATCAATCTCATTCTAAAGATCACTGGCACCGTTGGATTGAGCGTAAACCAATACAATTAATGATTGTAAGTTTAGTTGTGGTAGCTATTGGTGGTTTAATAGAGTTTGTTCCAGTGTTCTTGGTAAAATCAAATATCCCTACTATTGCTAGTGTGAAACCATACACTCCATTAGAATTACAAGGTAGAGACATATATGTAAGAGAAGGATGCTATACATGTCACTCACAAATGGTTCGTCCTTTTAGAAGTGAAACGGCTCGTTATGGCGAATATTCAAAAGCAGGAGAGTTTGTATATGATCATCCATTTCAGTGGGGTTCTAAACGTACAGGTCCAGATTTAGCTCGATTAGGTGGTAAATATCCTGATAGCTGGCATTATAATCATATGTTAGATCCAACTTCAATGTCACCAGGCTCTGTAATGCCTCAGTATCCTTGGCTGTTAGAAGATCAATTAGATGCAAATTCAACTATGTCAAAAATTAAAGCGATGCAACGTTTAGGTGTTCCTTATCCAGAAGGTTACGATAAAATTGCGATTAATGATATGGAAAAGCAAGCAAAAGAAATTACAGCTAATTTGAAAAAAGATGGTATCGAAACATTGCCAGATAGAGAGATAGTTGCATTAATAGCATACTTACAGCGTTTAGGAAAAGATATTAAATCAGAAGGATTAAAAACACAAAAATAATTTATAAATATTTAATTGTATTAAAATGAAATTTAAAAACTATTTGGAAAGTATCACCGGAATCGGGATTTATCCACTCATCTCATTAATGATATTTGTTGTGTTTTTTGGTTTAGTTACTTTCTATGTAATCAAAGGAAATAAAAAACATTTCGAGAAATTAAGCAACCTTCCAATCAACGATAACGAAACTAATTAATCTATGCTTATGAATAATTTTAATAAAATAAAATCACTTGCCGTTGCAATGTTAATTCCGGCTGTGGGTTTTTGTCAGGAACAAACAACCAAAGAAAGTAGTTCTTATTTTACAAATGTGTTGTTTTTAACACTGCTTGTTACTATCATAGTTTTAGCAATTGTAATTGTAGCATTTAGTAGCGTGTTCAAAAACATTGCAGATAGCGATTATTTAACTTCTAAATATTCCAATAAAAAAGAAGATAACTCTTCTACTATGAGAAATGTAACAACTGTATTATTGATGTTGTCACCTTTTGCTATGATGTCTCAAGAAAAAGTAGTGGCAATTGCTAAAGTAGACGATGGTAGAATTGGCGGATTAGATCAATTTACCTTTTACTTCATGTTAGCAATAGTTTTTATAGAGTTAGTTGTTCTTGGTTTAATTATTTACCAATTTAATTTCTTAGTAAAAACTCATACAGTTGTAGAAGCTACTTCTAAAGCTAAGAAAGTGGAGTCTAAAATAATAATGAGTTTAACAGATGCTGTTGCTGTTGAAGAAGAAGAAAGTATTATGTTAGATCATGATTATGACGGAATTAAAGAGTTAGATAACAACTTGCCACCTTGGTGGAAATATGGATTTTACTTAACGATTGTAGTTTCAGTTATTTATTTATTTAATTTTCATGTACTAGGTACTGGTGATTTACAAACAAAAGAATACGAAAAAGAAATTGCGCAAGCTAAGTTAGAAGTTGAAGAATTTATGAAAACTTCTGCTAATAATGTGGATGAAAGTACCGTTAAATTACTAACAGACGCTTCTGATATTGCAGCTGGTAAAGCAGTATTTATAGCTAATTGCGCCGCATGTCATGGGCAATTAGGCGAGGGTACTGTAGGGCCTAATTTCGCTGATGAATATTGGATGCATGGTGGAAGTATTCAAGATATTTTCAAATCAATTAAATATGGTTGGATTGAAAAAGGAATGAAAGCTTGGAAAGAAGATTTATCTCCTATGCAAATTGCACAAGTAACTTCTTTCATTAAATCATTAAAAGGAACAAATCCTCCAAATGGTAAAGCTCCTCAAGGCGATTTATATGTGGAAGGAGCCGCTACTCCAATAAGTGATTCTACGACTGTAGTTGGGGATAGTTTAACTATTCAAATTAAAGCGGATAGTTTAAAATCGACTACTGAAGCAACTGTTACCACAGCGAAGAAATAAATTTATCTTTAAAAGATAAGTCTGTAAATTATCATGTTTAAATACTATAATTAAAATGGATACTCAAGGAAATAAACAAAACGATAAACACGACGAATCTTTTAGAGATCATATTTCAACTATTAATGAAGAAGGTAAAAGAGCTTATGTATATCCAACAAAGCCCTTTGGAAAATATTATGATTTAAGGACTTATTTTACTTGGTTTTACTTAATCGTATTTTTTACTGTTCCATTTATTAAGTATAATGGAGAACCATTATTTCTTTTTAATGTTCCTGAGAAAAAATTTATTTTATTTGGTTCAATTTTTTGGGCTCAAGATTTCTTCATCTTTGGATTAGGAATGCTCATCTTTATTGTGTTTATCGCCTTATTTACAGTCGTTTTTGGTAGATTATTTTGTGGTTGGGCTTGTCCACAAACTATTTTTATGGAAATGATCTTTCGTAAGATTGAGTATTGGATTGATGGAGATGCTAATTACCAAAAAGCTTTAAAAAAAGCACCTTGGAACGCTGATAAAATCAAAAAACGTGTATTAAAGTTCTTAGCATTTTACAGCATATCTTTTATAATATCCATTACGTTGCTTAGTTATGTTATTAGTGTAGATAATGTTTACGCTATCTTGAAAAACATTAATGAAAATTTAGGTTCATTTATCGGCATTATTTTATTTACTACCGTTTTCTTTTTTGTGTATTGGTGGTTTAGAGAACAGGTGTGTTTAATCGTTTGTCCCTACGGAAGAATGCAAGGTGTATTATTAGATAAAAATTCAGTAGTCGTTGCTTATGATTATGTGAGAGGAGAAGATAGACATCATTTTAAGAAGAATGAAGTAAGAACGGGAGGAGATTGTATTGATTGTAATTTATGTGTGAAAGTATGTCCAACAGGAATTGATATCAGAAATGGTACCCAATTAGAGTGTATTAGTTGTACAGCTTGTATCGATGCTTGCGACCACATGATGGAAAGCGTTGGCTTAGAGAAAGGTTTGATTCGCTATGATTCTGAAAATGGTATAAAGGATAAAGTAAAACTGACTTTTACAACCAGAATGAAAGCTTATACAGCTGTATTATTGGTTTTAATTGGAGTAGAAACTGTTTTATTAACCACACGTTCTGATTATGATGCGACAATTTTAAGAGCAAAAGGAATGTTGTATCAAGAACAGCCTAATAATCAACTAAGTAATTTGTTTACAATCAAATTAGTCAATAAAACTCGTGAGAATTTACCTGTAGATTTAAAAGTAGAAAACTTTAAAGATTATAAAATTCAATTAATAGGCAAGGATATTCAAGTAAAAGCAGAAGGTGTTACCATGGGAGAGTTTTTTGTATACTTAAATAAAAAAGATATAGTTGAACGAAAAGTAAAGTTAGTAATAGGTGTTTATTCTCATGGTAAGAAAATAAAAACAGTTAAAACAAATTTTTTAGGTCCTATTAAATTTAATAATCATTAAAATTAAATATCATGAATTTTGGAGGTAAAATAGTAGTCTTGTATTTGAGTTTCGTTGGCTTAATATTAACTTTAGTGTTTATGAGCTACGGACAAAAAGTAGAATTAGTGAGTACTGATTACTACGCTCAAGAAATTAATTTCCAGCAAAAAATTAACGCAACTAATAACGAAAAATCTTTAGCTGGAGCAAGTATTACGCATTTAATAAATGGGAATTCAATTATTTTAAAAATTGATTCAGCTTTATTAAGCAATGATTTTAAAGGAACTGTCACATTTTTTCGTCCATCAGATTCTAGTAAAGATGTTCAACTAAAAATGAATTTTGTAAACAATGAGCAAATTATTGATTCAAAAGATTTAATTCATGGTGCTTATAAATTGCAATTATCTTGGACAAGTAATCAAAAAAACTACTTTAAAGAAGAAGTGATTTTTATAAATTAAAAATGGAATTAGTAATCGCTGCCATATCATTAGGTCTCTTAGGAAGTTTCCATTGTATTGGTATGTGTGGTCCTATTGCGTTAGCTCTTCCTGTTCATCAATATTCTACGTTAAAAAAATATTTAGGAATCTTTTTATATAATTTAGGAAGAGTTGTTACTTATACTTTTTTAGGTGTTGTTTTTGGTTTATTGGGTCAATCTTTTTTCTTAGGTGGATTCCAGCAAATACTTTCTATAGTTATTGGTGTTCTTCTTTTATTGTCAGTTATTTTTACTAACGTAAAAGCATTAAATACAACCAAAGGCTTAGGCTTTATTTATTCATTTATTAATTCTGTCAAGTTGCAATTAGGTAATTTGTTTAATAAAAAAGGATTACACTTTCTATTCTTTATTGGTTTATTAAATGGCTTATTGCCTTGTGGATTAGTGTATTTAGGAATTGCAGGGGCTATAGCAACTGGTCATTATATAAAAGGTGCGGAGTTTATGTTTTATTTCGGAATAGGAACTGTTCCAGTAATGTATGCTGTAGCTTTTTTAGGGCAGTTTATTACCTTAAAATATCGTAATCATATTCGTCAGGCAATGCCTTATGTGGTTTCTATGATGGCAGTTTTATTAATCATCAGAGGATTGAATTTAGGAATTCCTTATTTAAGCCCTCAATTCGAAAAAGAAACACATAAAGTATCATGTTGTGAAAAACCAGAAAATGGAAAACCAATCATTAAATGCTCTCCTAAAAAATGCCATTAATTAATCATTATGTTCTGGGAAAAATATTCATATTCATTAATTAAGCGAAAAGTATTCGACGCTTTAAGTAAAAATACAAATTACCGTACCGAAAATATTTTAGGAATACCTGGAACTTTCTTAGATACAGATATTTTTTACGATGATGCGCCATTTTTAAAAGATGCGCCATTTTTATCTACTTTAATTGCTAATCCAAATCATATTGGTGTTCATACTTTAGGAGATGAACACGAAGACTTTTTTGCTGGCACACATGAGATTGAAAAAGATTTGATTAAAATTTGTGCTGAAGAAATTTTTGGTGCAGAACCATATTCCTATGATGGTTATGTGGCTAGCGGAGGAACAGAAGCAAATATCGAAGCGATTTGGATTTATAGAAACTTTTATTTGCAAGAATACAAAGCTAAGATGAAAGATATAGCTGTGGTTTATTCTGCTGACACACATTATTCAATTCCTAAAGCCTTAGATTTATTACATTTAAAAGGGATTGAAATTGATGTTCATCCAACAACTCGCGAAATTTTAATCAAAGATTTAGAACAAAAAATTGAACTAGCTTTAGCAAATGGTATTAAATATTTTATTGTAAATGTAAATATGTCTACAACCATGTTTGGTTCAGTAGATGATATTGATAAGATTACTGATTTTTTAAACTTATTACATGTGAATTATAAATTGCATGTTGATGGCGCTTATGGAGGATTTATTTTACCATTTACAAGTTTAAAAACTTCTTTTTCTTTTACAAATAAAAATATCACTTCTTTTTCTATTGATGGACATAAAATGTTGCAAGCACCTTATGGGACTGGTATATTTTTAATAAGAAAAGAATTTATGCAGTATGTTTGTACGAATGAAGCAGGTTATGTGAAAGGGAAAGATTATACTTTGTGCGGTAGTCGCTCTGGCGCTAATGCTGTTTGTGTGTGGATGATTTTACGTATTCATGGTTCAGTAGGTTGGACCGTGAAGATGAAACAATTAGTAGACAAAGCTGCTTCTATTTCCGAAACATTAACAGAGTGGGGTATTAAACATTACCGTCACCCAGATTTAAATATTGTAACGATTGATGCTAATTATATTAGTACCGAATTAGCCCATAAATACCATTTAGTACCTGATAGTCACGACGAACAGCCGAAGTGGTTTAAAATTGTTGTTATGCCTCACGTGAAACCAGGAATTATAGATAATTTCTTATCTGAATTAAAAAACGAACAGTAGTTTTTTAATTCCTTCAATGCTTTTTGTCAAAAATCTAACTGATTAATGTCAGTTTTTGTTGTTTGTATTCAAAGTACCTTTGGTTACATTATGGATTTAGTTTCAAAATATAATATTCAAGCACCACGTTACACAAGTTATCCAACGGTTCCTTATTGGGATAATAATATCAATGAAGAAAAGTGGATTGAGCATGTGAAAAATGCTTTTATTAAATATAATACCGATGGCATTAGTTTATATATCCATCTGCCATTCTGTGAAAGTTTATGCACTTATTGTGCTTGTAATACACGTATTACAGTAAATCATAAAGTAGAAATACCTTATATCGAAACTTTATTGAAAGAGTGGCAATTATATTTAAATCAGTTTCAAGGTAAACCATTAATTAAAGAAATACATTTAGGTGGTGGTACACCCACTTTTTTTGCTCCTGAAAACTTATCTTTTTTGCTTAAATCTATTTTAGACACAGTTGATATTGCAAAAGACTACGATTTTAGTTTTGAAGGGCATCCTGGTAATACAACTAAAGAACATTTACAAGCTTTATATAATTTAGGATTTAAACGTGTGAGTTTTGGTATTCAAGATTTTGATGAGAAAGTTCAAGATACCATAAATCGTTACCAAACCTTTGATGAAGTTAATCAAGTGGTTAAAGATGCTAGAGCAATAGGTTATACTTCTATTAACTTTGATTTAGTTTACGGTTTACCTTATCAAACAATAGAGTCAATCAATGATACCATCACGCAAATTATTTCTTTAAAACCAGAACGCATTGCCTTTTACAGTTATGCGCATGTGCCTTGGTTAAAGCCAGGGCAAAGAAAATATTCTGAAAAAGATTTACCAGCAGATTCATATAAGCGAAGTTTGTATGAGGCAGGTAAAGACTTATTTATTGCTGCAAATTATTCTGATATAGGGATGGATCATTTTGCTTTACCTAACGATACATTGTTTGACGCATTTGAAAAAGGTGAATTGCATCGTAATTTCATGGGCTATACAACTAATACAACCAAATTATTAGTTGGTTTAGGTTGTTCTTCTATTAGTGATACTTGGGATGGTTTTGCGCAAAATATTAAAACTGTCGAAGAATATCGAAATGCTGTGAATGAAGGGCATTTTCCTATTTTTAAAGGACATTCTTTAACCAAAGATGATTTAATTATTCGTCAGCATATTTTAGATTTAATGTGTAAACATGAAACGAACTTAGATTCGTATTATCTTGATTCTAAAAACAAATTTGAAGAATTTATTAATGATGGTTTGATTGAAGTTACTTCTGATAAAATGTTGATTAAAGACGCTGGGAAATTATTTCTACGTAATGTGTGTTTGTCGTTTGATAAACGTTATTGGGAAAAAGTTCCTGAAGGAAATGTATTTAGTACAACCGCTTAATATTTATATAAATGAAAAAAGATATTGAAAACATAGAGGATATAAAATTAATGGTGAATACATTCTATGGACGTATTCAAAAAAACGAAGTGTTGGGTCCAATATTTGAAGAAAGATTAGGCGGGCGTTGGGAACAACATTTAGAAAAAATGTATCGTTTTTGGCAAACCATTTTATTTAATGAACATACTTATAGTGGCGCACCTTTTCCGCCACATGCTACTATGCCAATTGATGAAAGCCATTTTATTATTTGGGTTCAAAACTGGACAGGAACAGTGGATGAATTTTTTACTGGCCCAATTGCTGATGAAGCAAAAAAGAGAGGTACTTTAATGGCAGCTATCTTTAATTCTAAATTGGAATTTTTCAAGCAAAACGGTTTGTAATACTCTTGCTAGTTAGCACTGACAAAAATCATATTTTTTTGAGTATAATTTTTTTGTATTTTAGTATAAATTGATTATCGAAAAATTATGAATTTAAAAGATGACCATTGGGAAGAGTTATATGTATTTGCCAAAGATTTAGCAGATCATAAAACTAGTTTCGAAGAAATTGAAAAACAATTATCTAAAAAAACCGACGATCCTCTTGTGATAGCGGAAATAGTTAAACAAATTAAAAAAGTGCAATTTGCTGTTCATCGTAAAAATGGATTAACTAAAATTGGATTTGGTTGTTTGTTTTTAGTGATAGGTTTTTTAATTACTTGCATTAATTTTCATTCTAATCAGTCTTTCACAATTGTAATGTATAGTACTAGTACAATAGGTTTATTACTTATCTTTTGGGGTCTGTACGAAATCATTGGATAGTTTTCTTCTGATAATAATCATCTCTTATTCTTGACCTAAGTCATGTGAGTTGGTTTTTAGTTAAAATACATTTACACTAAAAATCTAACTATGCATAACGAACATTCTGATACACATTTTCAATCTAGGATTGATAATGGAGAGCACATCGAGGCTAAAGATTATATGCCAGAGGGCTACCGCAAACACTTAATTCGTCAAATGTCTCAACACGCGCATTCCGAGGTAATAGGTATGCAGCCAGAGGGAAATTGGATTACTCGCGCTCCAAGTTTGAGAGCTAAACAAATTTTATTAGCTAAAATTCAAGATGAAGGTGGACATGGATTGTATTTATACAGTGCAGTAGAAACATTAGGAGTTTCAAGAGCAGAGTTAATAGAACAATTACAAACTGGTAAAGCTAAGTATTCAAGTATCTTTAATTACCCTGCTTTAAATTGGGCTGATATTGGAGCTATTGGTTGGTTAGTGGATGGTGCTGCGATTGTGAATCAAGTATCATTACAGCGTACATCTTATGGCCCGTACAGCAGAGCAATGGTTCGTATTTGTAAAGAAGAAAGTTTTCATCAACGTCAAGGATACGAAATCATGACAACGATGATGCGTGGAACTAAAGATCAACAAGCAATGGCGCAAGATGCCATGAACAGATGGTGGTGGCCAGCATTGATGATGTTTGGTCCTCATGATTCTGATTCTCCAAGAAGTGGCGATGCCGTTAAATGGAAAATTAAACGCGAAACCAATGATGAGTTACGTCAAAAGTTTATTGATAAAACTATTCCTCAAGCTGAATTAATCGGTTTAACTATTCCTGATAAGAATTTTAAATTGGATGAAAAAACTGGTCACTATACATTAAGTCCAATTAATTGGGAAGAGTTTCATAGAGTTGTTGCAGGTCATGGACCATGTAATAAGCAACGTTTAGATCATCATATCAAGTATCATCAAGAAGGTGCTTGGGTGAGAGAAGCAGCAGAAGCTTATAAAGTAAAAACAGCAAAAAAAGAATTAGTAACCGCTTAAAAAATATTATCATGGCAACAGATACACAATTAGATTTATGGGAAGTATTTATTCAAAGTAAATCAGGCCTTCCTTATATTCATTCAGGTAGCGTTCATGCATCTGATGTAAAAATGGCAATGCAAAATGCAAGAGATATTTATACTCGTAGAGGAGAAGGAACAAGCATTTGGGTAGTTCCTGCAAAACATATTTCAGCATCTAATCCAGATGATAATGATATGTTGTTTGATCCATCTAACGATAAAATTTATCGTCATCCAACTTTTTATGTAATGCCTGAAGGCGCTAAAAATATTTAATCCAAAAGACTATGACAACAAAAGATGCAACATATAATTATGCGATTCGTTTAGGTGACAACGCATTAATCCTTGGTCATCGCTTATCTGAATTATGTAGCAAAGGACCAATATTAGAAGAAGACTTAGCTTTAACTAATGTGGCTTTAGATATGATTGGTAGAGCACAGGCTTTATTAAAATATGCGGCAGAATTAGAAGGCAAAGGCCATACAGAAGATGATATCGCATATCGTCGTGCTGAAATTAATTATCACAATCATTTATTAATTGAACAACCTAATGGTGATTTTGCGCACACAATAGCTCGTCAATTATATTTATCTGTTTTTGAATATTTATTTTTTACTGAATTAGAAAAAAGTAAAGACGCAACATTAGCTGCTATTGCTTCTAAAACAATTAAAGAAGTGAAATATCACATGCAACACGCTATTGATTGGTCTTTACGTTTAGGAGATGGAACTGCAGAAAGTCATAAGCGAATGCAAAAAGGCTTAAATGATTTATGGATGTATACGGGAGAATTATTTGAAATGGATGTTCTTGATACATACTTGTTGCACCAACATATTGCAGTAGATACCATTGCACTTAAAGCTAAATGGCAAAGCGAAATTGAAAAAATTTTAAGAGAAGCTACTCTTACTTTGCCTGAAGATACTTATATGCAAACCGGAAGTAAAAAAGGTATTCATACCGAAAACTTAGGACATATTTTATCTGAAATGCAATATTTACAAAGAGCTTATCCAGATGCAAAATGGTAACAGTTGATTTAAATACTCAAGATGTATATAATTTAATTGCAGGAATTCCTGACCCGGAGATTCCTGTGATTACAATTAAAGATTTAGGGATATTAAGAGATGTGAAATTAGTAGATGATACTTGCATTGTAACCATCACTCCAACATATACCGCATGTCCAGCTATGGGTATGATTGAAGGTCAAATTAAAGAGATCTTATCTGCTCACGGTATCGATAAAGTTAAAGTAGAGTTGACTTATACCCCTGCTTGGACAACTGATTGGTTGAGTCAGGAAGCAAAAGCCAAATTGAAAAATTATGGAATTGCTCCACCTAATCATTCATCTTGTTCCAAATTATTTAGTACAGCCGAAGTGGTTATTTGTCCTCAATGTAATTCAAAACACACCACTTTAATAAGTCGTTTTGGTTCTACAGCTTGCAAAGCATTGTATAAATGTGAAGATTGTAAAGAAACGTTTGACTTATTTAAATGTCATTAAGCTTAGTTTATCCTTTTAAAAGCCAGTTATTTTTACTGGCTTTTTTTATTTATAAATACTGTTAAAAATCAGTGTTATGTGTAACAAATGTCACACACTTCGGCTTATTCCTATTGTACCTTTATAGTGTGAAATTTTAAAAATAAATTAATCTAAAAAACGATTATTATGTTAATTTTCAATATCCTTTATTCGATGCTCTTCAACAAGTGTTCTAGATGCCATCAAGGCGATGTGTTTGAATCTAAAAATCCTTATAATTTAAGTAAGATGTTTAAAATGCACAAAACCTGTAGTCATTGTGAGTTAGAGTATGAAGACGAACCAAGCTTTTTTTATGGTGCGATGTATGTGTCTTATGCAATTTCATCAGGGTGGTTTATGATTTGGTACGCCATTCAAAGCTATTTTTTAAATTGGGAATTATTACCATTTGCTATTTTTATCACCGTATTTATTATAGCTGTAGCTCCTTTAACATTAAGATGGTCTCGATTAATATGGTTGAACTTTTTTTATAAGTTTAAAAAAGAATATAAAAACAGAAAGCACCAGCACGCTGGTATAAATCATAATCATTAAAAAATAAAATATGTTAGATGCAATAAAAAGTGCCTTAGGATTAGGTCCAAAAGTAGATTACAAAGAGTTAGTGAAAAAAGGAGCACAAATTATCGACGTAAGAACGCGTGGAGAATATGCTTCGGGTCATGTAAAAGGAAGTGTGAATATTCCTTTAAATGAACTATCTTCGAGTGTAGCAAAAATTAAGAAAAATGTTCCCATCATCACTTGTTGTGCAAGCGGTATGAGAAGTGCTTCAGCTAAATCAACATTAAGTTCTTTAGGTTTTAAAGAAATATATAATGGAGGAGGCTGGATGAGTTTAAATGGTAAAGTATAATGATAAATAATATAAAAGCACGTCTGCTCTCTAATTGGAATTTGTGGCGAATAACACGATTAGTTTTATCTATTGTGTTTATCGTAAGTGGAATTATAAATCTAGATTATATTCTTTTAGCAAGTGGCGTATTTTTATTAGGCCATGCTTTATTAAATGCCTGCCTAACATGTGTTGGTAGTAATTGTGAAATCCCTCAAAATAAAAATCATGAACAACTTCAATAACCTTATCAATTCCGAAAAACCTGTATTAGTTGATTTCTTTGCTGAATGGTGCGGGCCTTGTAAAACAATGGCTCCCATTTTAAAAGACGTAAAAACACAATTACAGGACAACGCCACTATTATTAAAATAGATGTCGATAAAAATCCAGAAGTAGCTTCTATTTATCAAATCAGAAGCGTGCCAACTTTAATTATGTTTAAAAAAGGACAACCTGTTTGGAAACAATCGGGAGTTGTGCCAACACAAGAATTAATTAAATTATTTAATCAATTTCAATAGTTATGTCACATCAATATAATGTGAACCTTAAATGGAATGCAGAGAGAGTAGGAGAGGTGTCTTCACCCGAATTAAATACTAAAATAGAAGTGGCAACACCACCTCAATTCCTTAAGGGAGTAGAAGGAATTTGGTCGCCAGAGCATTTTTATACAGCAGCGGTTAATTCTTGTTTTATGACCACCTTTTTAGCGATTGCCGAAAATTTTAGATTAGAATTTAAAGAGTTTAATTGCAATGCCGTTGGCATTTTAGATCAAGTAGATGGAAAATATTTAATGACGGAAGTTGTTTTAAATCCAACTTTAGTGATAACAAAAGAAGAGGATAAAGAAAAGGCTTTACGAGTTTTAGATAAATCAGAAAAAGCTTGTTTGATTTCTAATTCTATTACTTCAAAGGTCAGTTTAAATCCTACAGTTATTTTATAATAAAAAAGAGGTTTGAATTTTCAAACCTCTTTTTTATTATATGTCACCCTCAGCGCCTACCTTGTCGGAAGACAGGGAGTCGAGGGGTATAGTTTATTTTCTACATCCACTTAGCGGCAAATGTTTTAAACTCAGCTCTTAATTCATTAAAGTTTTTTTCAAAAGCATCAATAACTTCTTTTTCGCCTGCATGAGATGGCATTTCTCTGTGATCTACTGCTACTGGATTTTTATTCACTTCCTTTTCTAACGCACTTTCATCAATTTTAATAGTGTGAGCTAATTCATCAATATTGTTTTTTTGAACAATCAATTGATTTTGAAAATGCTCTACTTTAGCTAAAACTTCAGATTGATTGTTTTTTGATGCTAACTCTTCTAAACGACCTTTCATTAAAGTAATTTCATCTGCATAAAATTTTAATTTACTCATCCATTCTGTATGATCAGCATGTTGAGTGTAAAGTTTTTCTCCTGATTTCATGGCTTTTTATATTTAGTTTATAATTAATTTCTACACCAAAGGTAGGTCAAACGCACATTGTTAAACTTGATATTAATCATGTTTTAAAACTGAGTTATATCATTCCTTTTTTCTGCTATTTTTTCATCCTTTGTTACAACCAAAACGTTATTACCATGTCTATATATCAAAAACAAGGGCAAGTCCCACATAAACGTCATATTGTGTTTCGTAAACCCAATGGAGAATTGTATCACGAAGAATTATTTGGTACAGAAGGTTTTTCTAGCACATCTTCATTAGTGTATCATTTAAATCCTCCAACCATGGTGAAAGAAATTGGTAAAGCACATTATGCCAGACCTGAAGTTGGAATTGATGAAAACTTAAAAGCTTTAAGTTTTATGGGTTATGACGTAGAGCCAGAAGATGATTATTTGGAAAGTCGTAAAGTATTTTTTTTTAATGATGATATGCAAATTGGTATGGCATGTCCTTCGAAAAACATGGATGATTATTTTTTCAAGAATGCAGATTCTGATGAAATGTTATTTATTCATAAAGGAAGCGGACGCTGCAAAACGATGTACGGTACTGTTGATTTTGAATATGGTGATTATGTCATTATTCCAAGAGGAGTAGTGTATAAATTAGAATTTGATACTAAAGAAAATAAAATATTATTTGTAGAATCTCATAGCCCTATTCGCACACCAAAACGTTACCGTAATGAATTTGGCCAATTATTAGAGCATTCTCCTTTCTGTGAGCGTGATTTTAAATTACCTTATAATTTTGAAACTCATGATGAAAAAGGTGATTTCAAGATCATGATTAAAAAAAGAGGGATGATTTATCCATATACATACGAAACTCATCCTTTTGATTTAGTGGGTTGGGATGGGTATGTATATCCTTATGCGTTCTCCATTTTTAATTTCGAACCAATTACAGGACGTATTCACATGCCTCCTCCAATTCATCAACAATTTGAAGGACGTAATTTCGTCATCTGTTCTTTTGTGCCTCGTTTATATGATTATCATCCAGATGCAATTCCTGCACCATATCATCATAGTAATATTGATGCCGAAGAAATTTTATACTACGTTGATGGAGATTTTATGAGCCGTAATAATATCAAAGCTGGTCAGTTTACATTACATCCTGCAGGTGTGCCTCATGGACCACACCCTGGCGCCATTGAACGTAGTATTGGTAAAAAAGAAACAAAGGAGTTAGCAGTAATGATTGATCCATTTAATCCTTTAAAAATTACAACTGAGGCTCTTAAATATGAAGTAAAAGATTACTATAAATCGTGGATGAGCAAACCTCAATTAGTTTAGTATAAATGTCAGTTCGAGCTTTCACACTGAGCGGAGTCGAAGTGGAGTCGAGAACTAAATAAAATAAATATCAATCTAAAAAAATAAGTATCATGTCAGTAGCAGATTTAACAAAAGTAAAAAACTACGATTATAGTGGAGAAAAAGTATTTGATAAAGCGCAAGACTTTTTACCAATTAATGGAACAGATTATGTTGAATTATATGTTGGCAATGCCAAACAAGCGGCTCATTATTACAAAACAGCATTTGGTTTTCAAGAATTAGCATACGCTGGATTAGAGACAGGTTCTCGCGACAGAGTATCTTATGTGTTAGTTCAAGATAAAATTCGTTTAGTATTAACTTCACCGTTTGATCCAGAAAGTGAAATTTCTCACCACATTCGTAAACATGGCGATGGTGTTAAAGTTATTGCCTTATGGGTAGATGATGCTCGTAAAGCGTATGAAGAGACAACAAAGCGTGGAGCTAAATCTTATTTAGAACCAACGGTTATTAAGGATGAAAACGGAGAAATTGTAAAAGCAGGTATTCATACTTACGGAGAAACGATTCATATGTTTGTGGAGCGTAAAAATTACAATGGTGTTTTTATGCCAGGTTATGCAAAATTAGAGACTGAATATAAACCAACTCCAACAGGATTAAAATACATTGATCACATGGTTGGTAATGTGGAGTTAGGCGCTATGAACAAATGGGCTAGCTTTTATGCAGATGTTATGGGTTTTGCAAACCTTGTAACATTTGATGATAAAGATATTTCTACGGAGTACACTGCTTTAATGAGTAAAGTAATGACTAATGGAAATGGTCGTATTAAATTTCCAATTAACGAGCCAGCTCATGGTAAAAAGAAATCTCAAGTAGAAGAGTATTTAGATTTTTATCACGGACCAGGTTGCCAACACATTGCCGTTGCAACAGATGATATTGTATTCACCATTTCTGAAATGCGTAAACGTGGTGTTGAATTTTTATATGTACCAGGAACATATTACGATACAGTAAAAGATAGAGTAGGAATTATCGAAGAAGATATGGAAGAGTTAAAGAAATGGGGTATTATGGTGGATAGAGATGAAGATGGATATTTATTACAAATCTTTACGAAACCAGTTGAAGACAGACCAACTTTATTTTTTGAAATTATTCAACGTAAAGGAGCGAAGTCTTTCGGAAAAGGAAATTTCCAAGCTTTATTTGAATCAATTGAAGCAGAACAAGCAAGAAGAGGAACCCTTTAATTATAAACATCAAAATGTCATACTAAGCTAGTCGAAGTATGACATTTTTATTTTATCTAAAACCAATATGAGCATAACACCTCCTTTTAATTTTAAAAAATGGATTGACGAGAACCGTCATTTATTAAAACCACCTGTTGGAAATCAAGTGGTTTATAAGGATACTGAATTTATTGTGATGGTAGTAGGTGGTCCAAATGCCCGCAAAGAATTTCACTATAATGAAGGCGAAGAATTTTTCTATCAAATTGAAGGTGATATGCAATTGCCTATCAGAGAAAATGGAAAAATAAGAGTAATTGACATTAAAGAAGGTGATATATTTTTATTGCCACCAAGAGTAGAACATTCTCCTCAACGTTTTCCAAATACTGTAGGATTAGTGATTGAGCGTCAAAGAACAGCTCAAGAGTTAGATGCTTGTACGTGGTATTGCGAAAAATGTGATAGCGAGTTATATCGTGCTAAATTTCATTTAGGCGATATCGTTGAGCAATTACCAAAATTAATGCAATCGTATTACGATAGTTTAGAATTGCGCACTTGCAAAAAATGTGGCCATGTGATGGAACCACCAAAATTAAAAGAAGCATTGGTTAAATAGTCTTCGACTCCGCTCAGACTGACAAATTATAATACTAAAAAACATTATTCTATTCATATGAAACAAGCAACAATAGTAGGTGCAGGATTAGTTGGCTCTTTATGGGCTGTTTATTTAGCTAAAGAAGGTTATAAAGTAAACGTGTATGAACGTCGCCCAGATATGCGTAAAGCAAATATATCGGCAGGAAAGTCAATTAACTTAGCAACGTCTTATCGTGGTTGGAAAGCTTTGGATGCTGTTGGTATTGGTGATGAGATTAGAAAAATTGCTATTCCAATGTACGGGCGTACCATGCATCCGTTAAAAGGAGATACGAATTACCAACCTTACGGTATTAACGACCAAGCGATTTACTCTGTTTCTCGTGGAGAAATTAATGCCAAATTGATGGATTTATCAGAGCAAAATCCTAATGTCAAAATTTTCTTTAATGAAGAATGTATTAATGTTGATTTAGAAAAAGGAACAAGTTATTTTAAAAACACTCAAACTGGTGCATTGTCTGAAGTAACCGCAGATGTTGTATTTGCTACGGATGGTGCATTTTCTGCTGCGCGTTATAATGCGATGCAAAAGTTAGATCGCTTTAACTACAGTCAAAATTATATCGAAGATGGTTACAGAGAAATTTTATTACCAGCTAATGCTGATGGTAGTTATAAATTAGAAAAGAACACCTTACATATTTGGCCTCGTGGTCGTTTTATGTTAATTGCGTTGCCTAATTTTGATGGTTCGTTTACCTGCACTTTGTTTATGCCATTTGATGGACATGAACATTGTTTTAATAAATTAACGTCTAAAGATAAAGTGGAAAATTTCTTTAAAGAAGTATTTCCTGATTTTTTTAACATGATGCCAAATGTGGCAGATGCTTGGGGAGATCACCCGTTATCGTCGCTAGCAATTATTCGTTGTTATCCTTGGTATCATGGTAAAGTGATGTTAATGGGAGATGCGGCTCATGCAACTGTTCCTTTTTTCGGACAAGGAATGAATTGTGGTTTTGAAGATTGCACCGTGATGTGGAACTTGATGAAAAAACACAATGAAGACTGGAAGAAAATTGGCGAAGAATATCAAGTATTACGTAAACCAAATGGTGATGCGGTTCAAGATTTATCAGTTAATAATTATTTAGTGATGAGAAATAAAGTGGCAGATCCTGATTTCTTATTATTGCAAAAAATAGAAAGAAGATTTAGTGAGTTATATCCTGATAAATATTTTCCTTTATATACGATGGTTTCTTTTACAGATATTGAATATAAAACTGCCTTAGAAAAAGGAAATGCTCAGGAAAATATTATAAAAGAATTAATTAAAAAATATGATTTTAATCATACTACCCCAATAGCGACTATTGATGATGTTATACATCAACATATGACTAAAAATGTATTAATTTAGCAAAAAATAAAAACCATGACTGACGCACAAAAAGAAATTGTTTCTCGCATTGAAGATAAATATAAAGCTATTGATCAAAATCCAGATGTTCATTTAGAAGGATTAGTATGGGCAAATCCAATTACTTATTGGGATTATATTTTACCCGATGCCTTATTAGGACTTCAAATTCAACGTACAACTCAACCAGATGAGATGGTATTTATCATGTATCATCAAATTAATGAGTTATTATTTAAAATGATTCTATGGGAAATTAATCAAGTAAGTAATAGTACTGAAGTATCAGCTCCTTTCTTTACTGAAAAATTAAGACGTATCAGTCGTTATTTTGATATGTTATCTTCTTCGTTTGATATTATGGGAGATGGCATGGAGAAAGAACAATACATGAAGTTTAGAAATACATTAACACCAGCAAGTGGTTTCCAAAGTGCACAATATCGTTTAATTGAATTTGCTTCAACAGAGTTAATTAATTTAATTGATTACCGTTTTAGAGCAACGATTGATAGAAACACACCTTATGAGCATGCGTACGAGCATTTATATTGGCAAGCAGCAGGTAAAGATCACGCCACTGGTAAAAAAAATACTTTAATTAGAAATTTCGAAAAACGTTATAAGGCAGAATTTTTAATTAAAATGGAAGGATACAATACTACCAACTTATGGACAAAATTCAAGCAATTGCCTGAGGCTGTTAAAAATGATGCAGAGTTAATTAAAGCCATGCGTCATTATGATTATACAGTAAATGTATCTTGGGTAATGGCTCATTAT
>PNMI01000017.1 GCA_013823565.1 Sphingobacteriaceae bacterium
TGTTTCTAGTACACAATGTTTAGTAAGAGCGAGTAATAGTACAAGCGTAACAGTGAATGATGTTAGTAATAGTACATTTACAATTAAACCAGCGGTAACTGTAATTACTCCTAATGGAGACAATGGAGTTACGATTTGGGGAGGATGTACAGTTACATCAATTACATTTGATCGTTCACCAGCTTGGAATACTTATTTAATAGAGTATAGTATAAATAATGGAAGTACATGGACTACAATTGTAAATAATTGGGTAACAAGTGCGAATCCAGCAACATATAATTGGAGTATCCCAAATACACCAAGTTCTCAAGTAAGAGTAAGAGTAACTCCAGTTTCTGCGACTTCTTATGGCGATCAAAGCGATAATGTATTTACGATTACAAAACCAGTAACTATTATTCAACCTAATTTTGGAGGAGTAATGCAAGTGGGAACTGTATATCCTATTAAATGGCAATCAGATGGCATCTCAAATATTTATGATATTTTTTATTCTACGAATGGAGGAACATCATATACGAACATTGTAATGGGATACAATACGTCTATTAATACTTATTCATGGACTGTACCGGCAACAGTTTCGAATAACTGTAAAATAATAGTTAGAGATAATATCAATACTTGTAAAACAGATACAAGTGATCAGGTATTTATTATTCAAAATACGCCTCCTGCAATTACTTTATTAAATCCAAATGGAGGAGATACATTAAGAGGTTGTTCTACATATACTATTAATTGGACGGATGCATTACCTTCAGGTTCTTATAATTTGGCGTATTCAATTAACAGTGGTTCTTCTTGGACATCAATAGTTACAAATTATACAACTTCAGCGCATAGTTATAATTGGATTATACCTAATACAATTAATTCAAGCAACGTGTTGTTGAGAGTTCAGTCGGCAACAACTCTTACAACGCTAGATTTGAGTGACGCTCTATTGACCATTATGAATGGCACATTAAATGCAACTCCAAGTTCTACCGCTATTTGTTCAGGAAACTCTTTACAATTAAACACAACAGGAGGGGTAAATTACTCATGGTCCCCTTCAATATCTTTATCAGCGTCCAATATTTCAAATCCGATAGCTTCACCAACTGTTTCAACGATATATACAGTTCAGTCAGTTAATGGATCTTGTGTTTTATCAAATACAGTTAATGTTACAGTTTCTCCAGCAGGAGCCCCTGTTACAGTTACCATTACACCAAGTCCATCTAATTCAGTTTGTCCAGGAACGTTAGTAACATTTACTACTAGTATTTCTAATGGTGGTGTAAATCCAACATATCAGTGGTTTGTAAATGGGGTTAGTAATGGCGTAACAAGTGCAACATACACAACTAATACGCTTTCTAATAATGATGTGGTTTCTTGTCTTGTAACATCGGATTTATCTTGCGTTTCAAATAATCCGGCATTGTCAAATTCTGTAACAATAAGTATTGTTTCCGGTCAAACTCCATCAGTAACAATAAGTGCTTCTCCATCTAATACTATTTGTCCAGGAACTTTAGTAACGTTCTCAGCAAGTCCAGTTTTTGGAGGAACAACACCAACTTATGTTTGGAAATTAAATGGAGCAACCGTTGGTGGATCATCTGCTACATATACAAATAATACCTTAGCAAATGGTAATACAGTTTCTGTTATTATGACATCAAATGCTTCTTGTTTAAGTACATCAACAGCATCGTCAATTCCTATGGCTATAGTAGTAAATACAACACCTGCAGTTCCTTCGGCTATTTCTGGTAATACGGTTGTTTGTGCAAATAGTTCATATACTTATTCGACAGCTGCTGTTAGTGGAGCTACTTCTTATAACTGGACTTTGCCAAGTGGATGGACAGGATCTAGCACAACTAATACAATAGCGGTAACAACGTTAACTAACGGAGGTGTTATTTCTGTTCAAGCATCTAATGCTTGTGGTACAAGTTCAACTAGAATATTATCTGTTTCGATGACTGTGCCAACGGTATCAATTACAGGAGCCTCATCTGTTTGTTTTGGCTCATCAGCAATTTTAACAGCAACAGGTTCAGCAACTTCTTATACATGGAATACAACTCAAACAAGTAATACTATTTCGGTTTCTCCTACAATAACAACAACTTATAGTGTAATAGGAATGGATGCTATTGGCTGCCAAAATTCTGCAAGTAAAACAGTTACAGTAAATGCATTACCAATTATATCTGTAACTAACCCAACAATTTGTGGAGGAGCCACAGCTACAGTTACAGCATCAGGAGCATCTACTTATACTTGGAATACTGGATCAGTAGGAGCTAATTTGGTAGTTACTCCTAGTGTAACAACTATTTATACGGTTACAGGAACATCTTCATTAAGTTGTGTAGGTTCCTCAACCGCTTCAGTAAACGTTGGTTCAACACCAAGTATTTCTGTAAATACATCTACTATTTGTGCAGGAAATTCTGCTACATTAACTGCTTCTGGAGTTACAACTTATACATGGAATACAGGCGCAACTACATCCTCTATAATTGTTACACCTTCAACAACTACAGTGTATTCTGTATCAGGGCAGCAATCAGGATGCACGACGATTGCATCTAAAACATCAACCGTTGTTGTTAATTCTTTACCAACAATTAGTATAACTGCTAATAGCTCTTCTATTTGTGTCGGTCAATCAACTAGTTTAACAGTTTCGGGTAGTGTAACATCTTATACATGGAATACATCAGCAATAACATCTTCAATTACTGTATCTCCAACTGTTACAACTACATATAGTGTAACTGGAAATGATGCTAATGGTTGTCAAAATACAGTTGCTAAAAATATTGTGGTAAATTCATTGCCTACTATTTCAGTAACAAGTCCTACTGTTTGTGCAGGTGGAACAATCACTGTGTCAGCATCTGGAGCTTCAACTTACACATGGAATACTGGCGCTATAGGTTCTAATTTAGTTGTTTCTCCAATGGTAAATACAAATTATACAGTAACAGGAACTTCAACTCAAGGCTGTGCTAATACTAGTACTACATCTGTAATAGTAGATGCATTACCTAGTATCTCAGTAAATACAGAAACTATATGTGCTGGTTCTTCTGCAACAATAACAGCATCTGGTGTTTCAACTTATACATGGAATACATCGGAAACAACAAGTTCAATTGTTGTAACACCAACTTCAACATCTGTTTATACTGTCTCTGGTAATTTAGCAGGATGTTCTGTTGTTGTTTCAAATACAACATCGGTTAATGTTAATGCCTTACCAACAATATCTATTTCTGCAAGTAATAGTGTCATTTGTGAAGGTCAGACATCGGATTTAACAGTATCTGGTAGTGTAAGTTCATACACTTGGAATACATCTGCAATAACTCCTTCAATATCAGTTTCACCAATGATTACAACAACTTATAGTGTTATTGGAACAGATATCAATGGATGTGAGAATTCAGCCTCTAGTGTAATTACAGTTAATCCATTACCGATATTAAGTATTGTTAATTCAACTATATGTGCAGGAGGTACAGCAACAGTGTCTGCTTCAGGAGCATCAACGTATTCATGGAATACTGGAGCTACTGGTTCTGATTTAATTGTTTCACCTACTGCGAATACAGATTACACAGTAACGGGTACATCAGCATTTGGATGTGTAAATACAGAAACAGCTTCTGTAACAATAACAGCTACACCAAGCATTTCTGTGAATTCGGTGACATTATGTTCTGGAAATACAGCAACATTAACAGCAACAGGTGTGTCAAGCTATACTTGGAATACAGGTAATAATACGGCTTCTATTAATGTTAGTCCATCTTCAAGCACTGTGTATACTGTAAGTGGCTTTGCAGCAGGATGTAGTTTACAAGTAACAGAAACTGCGACAGTAGAAGTAATATCATCGCCAACGGTAAGTGCAGTTACTTCTAATACTTTATTGTGTGCAGGTCAAACAGCTACTTTAACTGCAAGTGGAGCAAATACTTATACATGGAGCACAACAGGAATTGGATCTAGTATAGCTGTTAACCCTCCGTCAACAGTTACTTATACAGTAACAGGAGAGGCTGGTAATGGATGTGTTAATTCTGCCGTTATTACTCAAAGCGTGAGTCCTTGTACAGGCATATCAAATGCTGGGCAATTTGACGAAGAATTAAATGTGTATCCAAATCCATTTAAAGATTTAGTTACAATCAAATATTCCTCAAGCATAGCAGTTAGATTAACTTTGGTAAATGCTTTAGGAGGCGTTGTGTTTGAAACGGAAATGAAAGATGGTAAAGCTGAAATTAATATAATTAATCAGGCCTCTGGAATTTACTTTATTAAGATATATTCTCAAGAGGGAATGATTACAAAGAAAATTATTAAAGAGTAAAATAGTTTATTATATAAAAAAAGCGCATCTGTTAAGATGCGCTTTTTTTATTTTATTTTCGAAATCTCAGTAGCTATTTTATTGTAAATAAAAATCAGTGTAAATACACAAATACCTGGAAACACCACTAACCACCAAGCAGAGAAATGATCTCTAGCTTCGTTTAATAAGCTACCCCAAGTAATCGTATTTAATGGAACGCCAACGCCAATAAAGGATAAGGAGGCTTCTATTAGAACAGCACCTGCCAAACCAAAAATAATTTGAACTAGTAATAATGGTAATACATTTGGCAAAATATGTTTTACTATGATTCTATAATTACTCATTCCAATAGCTCTGCAAGAAGTGACATAATCTAATTGTTTTGCTTTTAAATATTCGGCGCGTGTTAAACGGGCAATGCTTGTCCAGCTTAAAAAACCAATAATGATTATTAGTAAGCTATACGATGGCTTGGAAATGGCAGATAAGGCAATGATTAGTAGAAGAGTTGGAATAGAATTTAAAGTTTCAATGGTTCTAGAAATAATTGTATCAACAGGAAAGTAAAAACGATGATTTGTCTTTAATTTTTCATCTATCCATTTTCCTAATTTCAATAAAATGAAAGTGTTTTGAATAAATATGTATATAATTAATAGTATTTGAAAAAACATTCCCAATCCGCCTTCTTTAAAGGCTTCAGATAAATGATTGGCTCTTATAATAAAACAAAAAAAGTAAGAAATAAATAGACTTAGTAATAAAAATATAGATTGAATGTATCCAATTTTTATAGTGTTGTCTTGAAAGTATCCAGCGCAAGCTCCTAATAGTATCCCTATCAATCCAGCTATCAACATACTGAAAATGCCTACACTTAAAGATGTTTTTGTGCCATGAATAATACAGGATAACACATCATTACCATTTTGAGTTGTACCAAGCCAATGTTTATATTTTAAAGGAAGTGAAGTTGTTTGTCCGTTTTTTAAAGTCATAGTTTGGTTATCAAATGGACTTTTTCTTGGCGCATTATCGGCATCAATCGTATTAGGAGAATAGGCACATGGAGGAAAAATCGCAAAATCAGTTTCGAGTGTTTTCCAATCCTTTGCCATATTATAGTTAATAATCTCATTATTTACGATGGATTGATGTTTAAACGAGAATACTGGAAATAACCACAGCCCTTTGTATTTACAAACTAAAGGTTTGTCGTTGGCAATAAAAGGAGCAAGTATAGAAATGAAAACGAAAAGTATAAAAACATAAACACATCTTTTTAACACTCTATTTTTCGAGAGTATTCTTTTAAAGAATGAATATGATTGTTTGATGTTCATTTATTTTGTTATTCTAATTCTAGGATCAATCCAAGCATAAAGTATATCCGCTAATAAGTAACTAAAAATGGTTAAGATGGATGATAAGGTAATGATGGCAATGACTACAGGATAATCTTGTGCAATAATGGCACGTACTGTTTCTAATCCCATGCCTGGAATAGTAAAAATACTTTCAATAATTACTGAACCGCCTACAATACTTGGAAATACAGTTGAAAAAACAGTGATTAAAGGTAGAGCAGAATTTTTGAGAGCGTGTTTCCAAATAATTGAATTTGAACTTAATCCTTTTGCCTTAGCGGTTTTGATATAATCTAATTGCAATTGCTCTTGAATAGAAGTGGCTGTTAGTTTAGTTATAAAAGCTAAGGAAGAGTAAGTGTAGCAAATTAAAGGCAGTATCATGTATGGAACAGAAACAATAAACTTTTCTATTAATGATGCGTGGTCATAATATCCTTCAATTGGTTTGATACCAGATGGAGGAAAAATAGAGAGTATATCAGGATTAGCAAAAAGCATTAGTAATAGTACACCTACAAAAAATGAAGGCATGGAATACATTAAAAATAAAATGAATTGAGAACTTTTACTGAATTTACTTTCGGGTTGTTGCGCTATTTTAATCCCAATTGGGATACTAATTGCGTAAGCTAAGATGATTGATAGGATTGAAAAAAATAACGACCAGATTAATTTATCTTTGATGATGACGATTACTGGTTCTTTTTTAGAAATAGATAACCCAAAGTCTCCACGAATAATTCCTTTTGAATTAAATCCTCCAAACAACCAACGGTGATATTGATTGCTTGAGCCATACCAAACAATTTTAGGAAGATAATTTCGATATCCCTCTGTTGTTTTAATCTGTTCATTTACTTTTTCTAATTGTGTTTCATCGTGTATTTTATATAAGGTATCTGGCTCAGATAATTTACAAATTGAGAAATAAAACAAGGGTAAATCTAATCCTAATTGTTTACGCCAATATGTTTTTTGTTGCTCAATATCTTGAGTGGTTTTTAAACTTCCTCCCGAATTAGAAGACATAACAAGGCTGTCAACGGCATCACCTGGAGCATTAGCTAGTAAAATAAATCCAATAAGAGTTACCGCAAATAGAGTAGGTATAAACCAAAGAATTCGTTTTAATACATATGGCCACATGTATTAATCTTTCAGTTTTAAAGTGTTTAGTAAAACTCCAGGATACTCTGTATATATTTCTAAGTTATCCCATTTTTTATTGACGATTACACGTCGAGTTTGTGTGAACATAAAAATATAAGGTTGCTCATCGTATACTAATTTTTGAAAACGTTTTGAAAGAGCAATTCTTTTAGGTTCGTCCATACACGTATTAATACTATCAATTAAGGCATCAGATTGAGGAGTGCCAAAACCTGTAAAGTTTAAGCCATTGTTTGCCCAAGAAGCTGAAGACCATAATTGAGAAAAATCTTCTGGCGGTGCGCTACTTTGCCAAGCGCTTATACTCATGTCAAAACTATGACCAGTCACAGAACTGAAGAATCCATTATAATCCAAAGGATTTAGCATGACATATATATTAGCTTTGCCAAAGCTCTCTGCTAATTGTTTCGCTAAATCTTCCCATACTTTAGAGCCAGATATAAAATTGATGTTGAACTCAAATTTTGTTTTTTCTCCATCAATCATTTTATCTAACACTTGGTCATTGTCTGTATCGGCCCAGCCAGCTTGTTTTAATAATTCTTTAGCTTGTTCCACATTATATTCTAATGGCTTTAAATCGGCATTGAAATCAATCTTGTTTGGAGAGATAGGTCCAACTACTTGTTTATTATTATTTTCATATAAGGTTTTGTTAATTTGATTGTAAGGCGTTAATAATGCCATTGCTCTACGCACATTCACATCAGTAAATAATTTTTTATGTTTTTTACCATCTGGTTTCATATTCATGGCCACATAAGTGTAGTTATAAGTGTCTGCTAATTTTAAAGTAAAATCCTTTTTAAATGCTTCGTCTTTTGATAACTCTGTAAATGACGAATAATCGATCATAGTTGATACATCGATTAATCCGTTTTTTAATTCTAGTAAAGCAGAAGCATTGTTGTTATTTAATTTTAAAATGATTTTATCTGGATTAGCTTGACAATACCAGTTTTCTTGACAATTTTCTGACCAATGATTTTTCTTTTTTTCTAGGGTAATACTCACGCCTTTGTCCCATTTTGTTATTTTATAAGGTCCTGCACCACTCATAAATTGTGTGTCGGTTGAATATTTAGGACTATTAAATTCGTCAGCCCATTGTTTAATGTCTTGTTTTGATTTTAAAAAAGTTGAATCGGTTAATTGAGCATTGCTGTATTTTGCCAATACATTTTGCTTATCGTAAAACGCAGCTTGAACAATAGGGAAATCAGTCCAAAACCAGGTATTTAAAATATAAGGACGCTTCATTTTAATGGTAAATTTTTTATTGTTTTTAGAGTCAACAATAATGTCATCAATGTTTTCCCAATAAGGTTTTAGGCCAATATTATTGGTATAAAGACATTTACTAGCTTTAGTGGTAAAGGCTATATCATTGGCAGTAATGGGTGAATTGTCATCCCAAGTCATATTGTCTTTTAGTTCATAACTATAATTTAATCCGTCTTCAGAAACTGTTGGTAAAGATTTTGCTAAACATGGTAATAACTCTCCAGTTTTATAATTTACACGTAGCAAACTAAGGTTGGTATATAGATTTATTTCGGCTCTAACAGCTGACGCTCCATTAGTTGGATGCATATCATCAGGCTCTGATAAAAGATGAACAACCAAAGTATTGCTTTGAGTTTTTTTACAACTACTTGTAAATGTAATTGATAGGATAAAAAGTAAGGGGTATAGTAGCGACTTCATGGTACTAAAAATACAAAAATTGACGGATGAAAATAATTTTTTATTTAAGTTTTAATAATTTAAAAAATTAACTACATTTGCCAACTCTATTTCACGAAAATAGATGGTGAGGTGCCTGAGTGGCCGAAAGGAACAGTTTGCTAAACTGTCGTACGGGTAACTGTACCGCGGGTTCGAATCCCGCCCTCACCGCATAATAAAAAAGCCCCAAAAAGGGGCTTTTTTATTTTCGTTAATAACGCTTAATTATTATCACCTCCAAAGTAGTTTTTTTCAATAATGTCCGCATTGGTGGCAATATCCCAAATCACCTCATTTATAATGGCTTCGTTGGTAAGTTCAATTGGTTGAATGGCATGCACAACAACTGATTCGCAAGGCGTTCCATCTGTTTTTTTGTCATTAGTAATAATAACAGAGCAATATGTACAGTAACTACTTTCCTTCAACATTTGATATAAATTAATATTGGGAGTATAAACTCCACAACGGCTATTAAAGTAAAAAACGTCTTTTCCTAAATAGCGTTCCTTAATCACCCAAGCATATACGTATTGGTATCTTAATGAGCCGTCTGTTTGTTTCATGGCTACGTCTAATCTAAATAGTCCAGGAGAAGTTTCATCAAGTTTATACTTCCAACGGTCGCAAATGCTTGTTAATACTGTTTTTAAATCCATTTTTATTGATTTTATCGAATAGTAAAATTGAACTCTAAAATAATAAAAATAAATAAAATCAACCATGTTGTTAAATAAATAAAGTCAGTATCTTTAGGCTTTTATAGCCAAATTGTAGTTATTTATTTTATATATTAGACCGTTGAATAAGGATAAAATAATCATTGACCCTAACTTAAGTTCATTCTTTTCATGGAATGATATTATAAGATATAAAAGCTTACTTAATAATTTAGCTAAACGAGATTTTTTAGTGCGTTATAAGCAAGCCTTTGCGGGGATTATGTGGGCATTGATTAAGCCTTTGATGAGTATTTTAGTATTTGGTTATATTTCTACAAAAATTAGTAATTCAGAAAATACAGCCACTAATTTTGTGTATGTGGCATCCGCAATGTTACTATGGCAGTTGTTTTCGAATGTGTTCAATGATGTGAGTAATTCAATTATTAGTAATTCAAATTTATTTTCTAAGGTTTATTTTCCTAAAATTATTATTCCATTAAGTACCATTTTAGTGTGTTTGGTTGATTTTTTCATTTCACTTATCATATTAGTGGTTTTATTTGTTATTTCTGGGCAAAGTCTTCATTGGCAAATTATATTAGCGCCTTTATTTATTCTGTTAACTGTTATTAATGGATTAGGTTTGGGTTTATATTTTGCAACTATTAATGTAAAGTACAGAGATGTAAAGTTTATTGTTCCAGTAATACTTCAGTTTGGAATGTATATTACGCCTGTTATTTTCAATACCAATTATTATTTAGATAGAATGCCAAGTTGGTTGCACTGGTTGTTTTGTTTAAATCCTATGGTAGGAGCAATTGATGGATTTAAATACGCTTTATTTGGAAGCGACTCTATTTACAATATCTATTATTTTTCTTTATCAGTTTGTGTCTCCTTTTTGTTTCTATTCATTGGGATAAAATATTTTTATAAGTTCGAACGTAATTTTGTGGATTATATTTAATGAGTAAAGACACAGTTATAAAAGTTGAAAATTTAAGTAAACAGTATTTACTTAATAAAGGTGGATTACCTAAGAGCGATACTTTGTTTGGAAGTTTTTTAAATGGATTACGAAATGTAAAAAATATAACAAGTAAACCACAAACCGAAGAGTTTTGGGCATTGAAAGACATATCTTTTGAAGTTGAACAAGGAGATCGTGTTGGTATTATTGGAAGAAACGGAGCAGGAAAATCTACTCTATTAAAAATATTATCACGCATTACTCCTCCAACTAAGGGTAAAATTGAATATACAGGACGAATGGCTTCTTTATTAGAAGTTGGTACAGGATTTCATGGAGATTTGTCGGGCAGAGAAAATATCTATTTAAATGGTTCTATTTTAGGAATGCATAAGCACGAAATAGATAGGAAATTTGATGAAATTGTTGCTTTTAGCGAAATAGAAAAATTTATTGATACTCCTGTAAAGCGTTATAGTAGTGGGATGTACGTGCGTTTAGCGTTTGCAGTTGCAGCTCATTTAGAGCCAGATATTTTAATTGTAGATGAAGTGTTAGCCGTTGGAGATGCTGCATTTCAAGATAAATGTCTTGGGAAAATGAACGAGGTAAGTACTAAAGAAGGTAGAACTATTTTATTTGTGAGTCATCAAATGGCAGTATTATCGGCTTTATGTAATAAATCAGTTTTGCTTGAAAAGGGGCAATTTGTGGGTATGGGACCTACAGATAGTATTATTAATACTTATTTACATAGAGGAGAGAAAAATACAGGACAAAACTATGATGACTCGGCTCCTGTAAAAGGTGCAAAATTAAAAATTAGAAGTGTTAGAGTTCTGAATCATGTTCAAACTACTGTTTCAGAAATCAATAATGCTTATAAAGGGTTTATCGAAATAGGGTTTGAAGTGTTAGAGAAAAGTAGAGGCTATGATGTTAGTCTTGAACTAAAACATTTGCAATATGGAACTATTTTCACTACTTGCTTAAAAGATAAAGACACAGAGGGGAATGATAATAAAGTATGGGAAAAAGGGTTACATAAATACAGTATTGAGTTGCCGATGGATTTATTGCGAGAAGGAGAATATATTATTTCTGCTGCAGCAACTATTCCTAAAGTTGAAGTATTGGATGTATTTAATTACGATACATTATTTAGCATTTTAGATTCTACGAGTCCTGTTGCTAAAACAACAGAAGGTAGAAATGGAGCTATTTTGCCCGTTATAGAGTGGAAAAAAACAGACTCAGTCATTATTTAATCATAGCTAATTGATTTATACCTCAAAATGATATCAAAAATTAAACAGTTATTAAAAAAAATTGTCTCAGTTTTTGGGTACGAATTGATAGATGTGAAACCTTATGTTCCGGTAGTTATTCCAAATGTTTTTAATACGTCTCATAATAAGACTGTTTTACTATCTTATATCAAAAGTGTTTTCACTAATCCAGAAAACAGAAATGACAGAACGCATACAAACAGATATACAACATTTCTTATAGCTGAAATATTGAGTGATTTAGGGTATAATGTTGATGTTATTGATTGCGGCGATGATTTTAAAGGTGAATTTAATAAATATGAATTAGTAATAGGTTTAGGTAAAGCTTTAGATTACGTCATAGAGAATAAGAAGTCTGAAGATAAAACGAAAGTAATTTGGTTTGGTACAGGTTGTAATCCTTTGTTTTCTAATGTAGCCACCTTAAACAGATTGAATGATTTTTACAAACGTAATAATAAATTATTGTTTTCATCAACTAGATATATTAAGGAAGATTGGCCTTTGCAGCATGAATTTTCTGATTGGGTTATTTTACACGGAAGTACATTTGCTAAATCTACTTATCAATCAAAGAAAATAAATACTATTCATGCACCAGTATTTATTTTTCATTCGTTTAATAGAACAGATGATGAATGGATTAATGCTAAGAAAAATTATTTATGGTTTGGGGTAGGTGGATTAATCCATAAAGGATTAGACTTATTATTAGATTCATTTAAGGATATGCAAAATGTTAATTTGCATATTTGCGGTAACATAGAAGGTGAGCCAGAATTTTTTAAGTACAGCAAGCAAATTATTGATTCTAATGTGAATATTATTTATCACGGTTTTGTTGATGTGAAGTCAAAGATGTTTGAAGATATTCTTCGCACTTGCGCTTTTGTTATTTTCCCTAGTGCCTCTGAAGGAAATTCACCATCAGTAATAACGTGTATGGCAAATGGAGGATTGATTCCTATTGTTCCTGAAACGGCAGATGTTGATTTGAATGGATATGGAATAAGCATTAAAGAATTGAGCATTAATGCAATTATAGAATCTGTAAAAGAAAGTCAGTTGTTAAGCATTGATGAATTAAAGAATCAAAATGCAAAAATCACAGAATACACTAGTCGATATAATACCTTTGATTATTTTAAACAGGATTTTAAACTAAAGCTTCAAGAAGCAATAAATACAATTTAAAACAATGAATTGCCAAATTTGTAACCAAAATACGTCTGTGATTTTTAAAACTAAGGTTTTAAAAAAATATGATGTCACCTATTATCAATGTGATTCTTGTAAATTTATTCAAACAGAAGAACCATATTGGTTACCTGAGGCTTATGAGAACGTAATTACGAGTTTAGATATTGGTTTAATAAGTCGGAATTTATACTTGCAAGAACAAATTCCTAAGATTATCGATAATTGTTTCCCTCATGCTAAAACAATGATTGATTTTGGTGGTGGCTATGGAATGTTTGTGAGAATGATGAGAGATAAAGGCTATGATTTTTATCGTCAAGATATTTATTGTGATAATTTATTTTCAAAACATTTTGATATTACAGATTGTCCAGATAAAAAAATGGATATCGTAACCGCTTTTGAGGTATTTGAACATTTAAAAAATCCTTTAGAAGAAATCGAAAAAATGCTAAAGTATTCAAGTAATATTATTTTTTCTACAACGTTAATACCTTCAGATATTAATACCTTTAAGGATTGGTGGTATGTCGCTCCAGAAACAGGACAGCACATAGCTTTTTATTCAGAAGCCTCGTTGAAATTTATAGCAAATAAGTATAATTTATATTTTTATACTAACCATAATAATTTACATTTTTTTTCTAAAGAGAAAATTGAGCAACATATAGTTGATGATACTTTTTTTCCTAAAAAATCCCTAACAGATAAAATAGTTGGTCGATTTGTTTCACAATCGTCAGTTAAGCCTTCTTTATTACAGCCAGATTATGATTATATTTTGAAGAAAATCTCAAAATAAGTTTAAATATTTATTCAGGTAAATTACTCAAAATGCATATAGCTTATGATAGTCAAATATTTAGAATGCAGCAACATGGCGGCATATCAAAGTATTTTGTTAAGCTTATAGAGAATTTAATGAGTGAGAAAAATATTGAAATCACAGTTGTTGCTGGAATCCATAAAAATGAATATTTAATTAATTCTAGTATTAAATATTCTGGCATGCCCTACGATTGCCTAAAAAGAAAGTTTATTAACAATAGATTTTATAATTGTACAGATGTTTATAATTTGTATGTAGAAAAAAATAAATTATCAAACCCAACAATTGATGTTATTCACCAAACATATAATGGTTATGAGTTATATACATCTAAAAAAACTAAGTGTATTATAACAATTCATGACTTGATTTATGAAAAGTTTCCTTTAGATTTTACAGATACAGAGGAGTATTTAGCTCGAAAGAAAAAATCAATCGAAAATGCTGATCATATCATATGTGTTTCTAAAAATACTCAGGATGATTTAATAAATTTTTACAATGTTGATATTTCTAAAACCTCAGTTGTTTATCATGGTGTAGATGAGTTTCCTAAGCAAAGGAATAGGTTATTTACTTATTCATATATATTATTTGTTGGCAAAAGAAATGGTTACAAAAATTTCATAAATACTTTAAAGGCTTATGCACAAACTTCATTAAAGAATAAAGCTAAATTAGTTTGTTTTGGAAGTAGTGATTTTTCTGAGGAAGAAAACCAAATTATAAAACAACTCCAATTAACGGAGAATGTGGTTTATTTTAAGGGTGATGATTTAGAACTTGTAAACTTGTATCAATTTGCTACTTTTTTAATATATCCTAGTGTTTATGAAGGATTTGGGTTGCCTGTATTAGAAGCAATGGCAAATGATTGCCCTGTAATATGTTCTAATAAAAGTAGTTTACCTGAAGTATCTAATGATTGTGCATTAGCCATTAATTGTGAAAATACGGAAGAGATTAAGAGTTCTATGGATAAATTGTTTTATAATAATGATTTAAGAACTAATTTAGTTAAATTAGGAAGAGAGAACGTAAGGAAATTTACTTGGCGGAATACTGCGCTAAATACATTGAATGTTTATCAAAAAGTAATAGACGAAAAAAATAATTAGTACAATTAAAAATTATTACAAATGTTAAAGTTATCGATTATAACAATAAATTTTAATGATGCTTCAGGTCTCCAAAAGACAATTGAAAGTGTTGTTAATCAGGATTTCGATAATTTTGAATACATTGTAATAGATGGAGGATCTTCGGATAACAGCAAATCAATTATAGAGAAATATCAATCTAAAATGGCCTACTGGGTATCTGAAAAAGATAATGGAATCTATAATGCTCAAAATAAAGGAATTTTAAAATCAAAAGGCGAATATTGTTTGTTTTTAAATAGTGGAGATTATTTATGTAATTCTGATGTTTTAAAAAAAGTATTTAATAAAGAATCTATTGCAGATATTATTTATGGTAACATGCAAATAGATTATGGTAATGGTAAAATAGAATTTGGTAAAATGCCTTCCAAATTAACATTTAAGCAAATGTATTTAGATACATTATGGCATCCTGTATCATTTATAAAAAGGAGTTTGTTTCAAACGTATGGTTTGTATAATGAAAAATACAAAATGGTTGCCGATTATGATTTCTTTTTTAAAGTTATTGTTATGAAATCTGTTTCTACACAATATATTGATATGGATATTTCTGTATTTAATATGGAGGGGTTTAGTTCATTGGAAATAAATACAGAAATGCAAAAACAAGAACGGAAAATGGTTATACAAAGTTATTTGCCTTCTTTAGTTATTGAATATGCGGAAGAACTAAAACTAATTATGCCACCAAAAAAAACAGTTTTACAACGTTTAATAAATAAATATTTAGGATAATTTATTTGATAAAACAGTTAACTAATATGATAAACATACTATCAAAAATATATAATGTTTTTTTTCGTGATAAAGGGCTTCCTTATCCCCATTTGTATTCTCCTTTTGGTATTCCAAGAGAAAAAATAAAAAATATTAATAGTAAAATTAAATTATTGATAGATCCTACACCTAAATATTTTGGATTAAAGAGAGCTGTAGATAAGCTACGATATGATAAAATAATATTAATTCATGGATGTGAACCCCCAGAACTTAATAATATTAGCACTCAGATTATAAAAAATGCCAGTTCCTTTACTAAAGTGTATAGTTTTGATTTTAAAGTTTTAAACACAATACCCAATAGTGAACTTTTCTGTTTTGGGTCATGTTGGATAAGTGATGAGAATAATTATGATAACAGATTTAATACAAATAAAAATTTTAAATTAAGTTTTATTAAAAGTTCTAAAAATCAATTAGAGGGACACAAATTTAGGACAAATGTTGTGCAATTGTTGAATAGAAATTATTCTTTTGAGGTATTGTTTCCAAAACAAAGAATTGATTCAAAAGAATCGCTATTTATAGACTCAATGTTTCATATTACAATCGAAAATGTTAAATGTGAAAATTATTTTTCTGAAAAAATAATAGATTGTTTTATGAGTTATACCTTGCCAATTTATTGGGGTTGTCCTAATATTGATAAGTACTTTGATATTAATGGTATTATAGTGATTAATTCAATAAGTGAATTAGAAATTGTTTTAGCAAATTTAAAAGAGGAAGATTATTTTTATAGATTAGATTCAATAAAGAGGAATTTTGAAATAGCAAAGGAGAAATATGCTTTTTTCTTTCAACGATTAAATCATATAGTTGATAGTGTAAAATAATGACTGAACCAAAAATATCCATCATTATACCTTGTTATAATTATGCGCATTTCTTGTCGGAGTGTTTTGAAAATCTTAAAAATCAATCCCACACCAATTGGGAATGCTTAATAGTAGATAATGCGTCAACCGATAATTCTAAAGACGTTATTCATTCATTTGCGGCATTAGATAGTAGAATAAAATATTTATATCAGCCAATCAAGGGGCCTTCAGCTGCCAGAAACCTTGGAATTAAAGAGGCAAAAGGGGAGATTGTTCAGTTTTTAGATGCCGATGATTTATTACAAGCGAATAAATTAAAGAATGGTATTTCTATTTTCAATAATCATCCAGATGCCGCGATTGTTTATTCTGATATGAGGTATTTTGCTCATGGAAATAAAAATGAATTGTTTTACGCCATGCAGCTAAATAAAATTCATGATAAACCATGGATGTGTTATGCGCAAGGTCAAAAAAAAGAGATGTTGCCAGATTTGTTAAAAGCTAATATTATGGTCATTAGTTCTCCTCTTATCAAAAAGACTGCATTGGATGAGATTGGTTATTTTGATGAGACATTAGCTTATAATGAAGACTGGGAGCTTTGGTTAAGATTTGCTTTCGCGGATAAAAAATTCATATTGGATAAAGAAAAAGATAGTATGACATTAATCCGAGTTCATAAAACAAGTCATAGCAGTAATAATGCTTTTAAAATGTTTTTGGCAGGATTAAGAATAGGATACAGATATGAGAATTTAATAGATGATTCTTCTTTAAAAAATAAGTTTAAGAAAAAAACAGCCTATGCAATCTATTCTTTGGAGAAGATTATTTTTGAAAAAAGAAATGATTTGAGTTTCTTAAATGAGTCTTTAGAGTTATTAGTTAAGGTTTTACCTCATAAAAAATATTTAACTTGGTTGAATCTTATTGAGCAAGGGGATAAATCAGCATTAATCAATTCCATTAGATTTAATTATTTGATTAGCTATTTGAAATTTACAATTAAAAATGCCTAAGGTTACAGTTTCGATATGCATACCTACTTATAATCAGGTTGAATACTTAAAGAAATGTATTCAATCCATTCTTGTGCAGGATTATTTAGATTATGAGATAGTGATATCTGACGATTCTACAAACGACACTGTGAAATCTTATATAGATTCTCTTGGATTAAATGAAAAAATCAGTTATTATAGAAATTCGCCTTCGCTAGGAACTCCTGAAAACTGGAATCATTCTATTTCAAAGGCTCAAGGAAAATACATTAAAGTTCTGCATCACGATGATTTTTTTACTGAAACAAATAGTTTAGCGCAGTTTGTTTCTTTGTTAGAGAATAATCCAAAATCTGATTTTGGATTTTCGGCAACTTTAGTTTGGAATATAAAGACCAATAAAAAGTCAATACATACTTGTACTCTTAATCAATTAGCTAAACTTAAAAACGAATATCATTATTTGTTTTTTAAGAATTTAATTGGAGCTCCAAGTGCCATCATTTATAGAAAAGAAATGGCAGTGAAGTTTGATAACACATTTAAATGGTTAGTTGATATTGATTTTTATATTTCTGCTTTAACAAAGAATAATAGTGTTCAATATATTGAAAAACCACTTATTTGTACTATTCACGGAATGGAAACTCAAGTGACACAGCAAATAGAGTACGATAAGCAAGTGCAAATTAAAGAACATGTATTGTTGTTTTCTAAAATTGTTAATCATGTAAAATCTCAAAAGAATTATTTTTTGTTTTTCGATGAGTTATTTTTGAGATATGACGTTAATTCGATGGAGGATTTGAAACAAATTTGTGAAGTACCAGAGAACTTAAATGAATTTTTCAATCAAGTGTTTCAAAATTTACATAAATTTAAAACGCTGAAACGAATTAAATATAGGTTGCTAAATAGTAAATATAATAGACGTTATTTTAAAATAGAAAAATATTAGTTGTGATAGTTGTTAAATTAATGGGTGGTTTGGGGAACCAATTGTTTCAGTATGCAACTGGAAGGGCTTTGGCATTAAAACACCAAACCGAACTAAAATTAGATTTAAGTCTTTTAAATGCTGATCCAAAAAATGTTTATACTAAACGTGAATTAGAATTACACGTATTTAATATAACAGCTTCAATTGCGTCTAATAATGAATTAGAAGTGTTTTACAGACGAACGTTTTTTCAAAAGGTAGTTACTAAGTTGTTCCCATCATTTCCTTCAAAATATTTTATTGGAAATCAAAAAGGGTTTGAATACGATGAAGTTTTTGAATCATATCCCAATAATTCATACTTAAATGGCTATTGGCAATCCGAAAAATATTTTAGTTCTATTCGTGAGATTTTATTGAAGGAGTTGTTGATTAAAAAAGACATGTCTGAACAATGTAAATTAACCAAGGGATTAATTTTAAAATCTAATTCAGTTAGTTTGCATATAAGAAGAGGCGATTATGTGTCTAATAAAAATGCAACTGTGTCTCATGGAATATTAAACTTAGGGTATTATGATAAAGCAATGGCTCATCTTAATGGATTATATAAAGATTTAAAAGTTTTTATTTTTTCGGATGATATGGATTGGGTGAAAGCTAATTTAAAATTGACTAATGAATGTGTTTATGTTGATTTTAATACTGGAGAGAATAGTGTGTTTGATATCTATTTGATGAGTCAGTGTAAACATAACATCATTGCCAATAGTAGTTTTAGTTGGTGGGGAGCTTGGTTAAATCAAAATCCTGAAAAAACAGTGATTGCTCCTGAAAAATGGTTTGCTGATAAAAATTTAAATACAAAAGATTTAATTCCGAATTCATGGCTAAAGATGTAAATCCTTTGATATCGGTTTTAATGCCAGTATATAATGGTCAGCAATATCTTGCGGAGGCTATTGAAAGTATTTTAAATCAAACCTATAAGCATTTTGAGTTATTATTGTTAGATGATGGGTCTTCAGATAACAGTGAGCAAATTATTAAGGGCTTTAAGGATGCAAGAATTGTTTATGTAAAAAATGAGACCAATAAAGGATTAATTTTTACTCTAAATCGAGGAATAGGATTAACGAAAGGAACATATATTGCCCGAATGGATGCAGACGATGTTTCGGTAGCTAGCAGATTTGAAAAGCAAATTTTGGAATTTGAAAAAGATGAAAAGTTAGTTGTTTGCGGATCATTTATAAAGACATTTGGCAATGGAGCTGAGGAATATATTAGTCATATTCCAGTTACTAATGCTCAAATTATGTCATCCATATTTTTTGCGTGTCCTTTTGCGCATCCAAGTGTGATGATAAAAAAAGAATCTTTACTTCAGTTAAATGAGTTTTATAGAGAAGATTATAAGCATTCAGAAGATTATGATTTATGGAGCAGATTAGTGTTTGTGGGAAATAGTAAAAATATCCCTGAATTTTTATTGAATTATAGAGTTCATGATAAACAAGTGTCAACTGTATTTGAAGATCATAAGTATCAAAGTGTGTCAAAAATTCAAACTAATTTATTATCCCAGTTTAATATTATACCCACAGCAATAGAGTCTAATTTTTTATTGAATTTATTTAAAGGGATTAGCAAACAGGATAAACATTATTTGTATTCTGGTTTAGCTTTTTTAGATAAATTACATCGCCATTTTGCAACAAAATATCCAAACTACATCGAAGAGCATTCTCAAGTAGTAGTATCTAGATGGGTTAAAATATGCGGTAATTCGGGCATGGGCTTATTCAATATAAAATTAGCCTTCAAATTGCCATTTTTTAAAGTAAAATATCTTAAATTTAAGGACTTTATAAAGCTTTTGTATAAAACGATTACAAAGTACAGTCAACTTGAAAAACATTAAACTAAATGGGTAAGAAATTATTGTTAATAGGAAATCACTCTATCCACGTCAATAATTATTATCATTTGGTAAAGCCTTATTTTGACGAAGTTTTATTAATAACCAATAAATCCAACGAAAAATCTCCTATTGAACCTGTTGAGTTTGTTGATTTTTCGTACAAAAAAATAAGTAACTTTTTCTACACGATAAAAAAAATCAGATCTGTATTTCGTGAATTTAAGCCAGATGTGGTTCATGTGCATCAGGTTAATTCAGTGGCCTTATTTTCAATATTAGCCTTAAAATCATTTAAAGTTCCAATTGTTTTAACTGCTTGGGGCAGTGATATTTTATTGTCGCCTAAAAAGAGTTTTATTTTAAAACAAATTGTAAAATACTGTTTAAGAAATGCAGATGTTGTAACCGCTGATGCAGAGTATTTGGGACAGGAAGTTTTGCAATATATGCCTAGTAAAAAAAGCAAAGTGGTTATTGCTAATTTTGGCATGGAACTTCACGATGAATTAATTGTAGAAAAAGAAAATATCATATACAGCAATAGATTACATAAGCCACTATATAATATTGATGAAATTATTAGAGCTTTTAAAAAACTAGAAGACACTGGCAGAAATACGTATAGATTGGTAATTGCAGCTACAGGCGAGGAAACCGAAAATTTAAAAAAACTAACAGCTGATCTGAAATTAACAGATAAAGTTACGTTTGTTGGCTGGCTATCATTAGCAGAAAATTTGAAATGGTATGCAAAATCAAAATTTTATGTTTCAATCCCAGATAGTGACGCTACTTCAATTAGTTTATTAGAAGCAATGTACTATGGTTGTTATCCTATTGTTTCATCATTACCAGCCAAAAGAGAGTGGATTAGTGATAGAGTTAACGGCGCTTATTATAAATCAGATTTTAATTTTATTTTGGATAAAGACCAAAAAATTTTAGATCGAGTGGCAGAGATTAATAAAAGTGTTATTCTGAAAAAAGGAACTGTAGAAGTCGCTTATAATAAGTTTACTAATATTTATAAGGAACTAGGTATTTAATGATTAAAGTTTGTCACATATCTACTGTTCATCCTGATAATGATGATAGAATATTCTATAAAGAATGTGTTTCTTTATCAGAGGCAGGCTATGAAGTGTATTATTTAGTTCCTTCAGAAAATGAACGCATTGAGAATGGAGTTAAAATAATTCCTTTAAAAAAGGCAAGTTCTCGATTGACTCGTGTATTTATTCTTTCATGGATTGCATTTTTTAAAGCTTTAAAAATCAATGCAAAGATTTATCATTTTCATGATCCGGAATTAATGTTTATTGGTGTTTGGTTGAAGTTGTTTGGTAAGAAAGTAATTTATGATGTCCATGAAGATTTACCCAAGCAAGTTCTATATAAACCTTGGATAAAATTTCAGATAGTAAGAAAAATATTCTCAGGTATAATTTATTTATGTGAAAAATTTTGTTGTTTATTTTTTGATGCTATTATGCCTGCAACACCAGACATTGCCTCTAAGTTTAATCCTAAAAAAACGTGCATTATTAGAAATTTGGCTATTGTGAAATTAATAGATAGCATGCCAGTTTATAAAAATGATAATGATACGTTTAAGTTGATTTATGTTGGTGGGTTATCCGAAATCAGAGGTATTAAGGAGGTTGTAAAAGCATTAGAAATACTTAATGATTCTTTTATTGAGTTTTGGTTATTAGGTGATTGGTCAAGCGAAACATATAAAGCTGAATGTGAAGCATTGGAAGGTTATAAATATGTAACCTATTTCGGACAATTTAAATTAGAAGATGTTTATCCCTATATAAAACGTGCAGATGTTGGCATCGCTTTATTGTATCCAACTAAAAATCATGTGACTAGTTTGCCTGTGAAAGCTTTTGAATATATGGCATGTAGTAAAGCGATGATTATGTCGGATTTTGAGTATTGGAAGAAGATATTTAATCACACAGCTATATTTGCAAATCCTATGAATGCAGAGGAAATAGCCAATAGTATTAAAAAACTTAAATTAGATAGTAGTTTAAGACAAAGTATGGGAATAACAGGAAAGCAATTAATCGACCAAGAATTTTCTTGGGAAGTAGAAAGTAAGTTGTTAGTTAAACATTATCAGCAATTAGCATAAAAAATTAAAACATACTAAAGTGATTTTAAAACCTATAGATAATCTTGATGTTTTTTGCGAAAAAGCAGAATCACACATTGGTGTTTTTGCCAGCAAAAAATGGTTGAGTATTTATGGAGACACTCTTACTCTTATTGGTATTTATAAAGACGAGCATCAATTAATTGGTGGCTTTTATTTTTTAGATACAAAAAAGTTTGGATTTAAGTTTATTAAACTACCTCCATACACGCCGCATTGTGGCTTGTTTTATGTTTCTGATAGTAAGAATAACGCTTCCATTAATAACTTCTCCAAGGAAGTGATGAGTGAGCTTTGTACATTTTTTACCAATCAAAAAAGTGCATTAACTATTATTGCTTTCCCGTCACAAATTATTGATTTACAATCTTTTATTTGGAGTGGCTATAAAGTTGTCCCAAATTATACGTATCGTATTAATCTTCAGCAATCCATTGAGACTATTAAATCTAATTTTGATTCAAAGAATAGAAATGCGATTAATAAAGCTATTAAAGAAGGTGTTGTTGTTGAAGATAGTACAATTACTAAAAAAGAGGAGTTTACTTATTTTAAAACGACATTAAGTGCAACTGGGGCTAATATCTACGAGCCGATTTTAGAAAATATATTTTTAAAGTTTTCAGATTCTTCTAACTCTTTCTGCTTAGTTGCAAAAAAAGACAAAACTGTGTTAGGAATGGTTTTTTGTGTGTATGATCAAAATAACTGTTATTACATGTTAGGTGGCGTTGATAAAAAATCAGGAATACAAGGCGTTAATAATTTATTAGTTCAAAAATGTATCGAAAAATCAAAAGAGTTGGGATGTACCACATTTGATTTCGAAGGTTCTATGCTAAAAGGAGTTGAGAAATTTTTTAGAAGTTTTGGACCTGAATTATTTCCATATTTCACTGTAAACAAAGCTATTTTGCCTTTAGAGATGTTATTGAAATTTAAAAAGAGAGAGCTTTTTTAAATGACTATTATTCGAATTCAGCATCAGGACATTGATTTTAAAAAGTGGGATCAAACGATTCTGACTTCAGCTACTCCTTTTGTTTTTGCTCAATCCTTTTGTTTAAATGCCACTTGTCCTCAATGGGATGCTTTGATTATTGGGGATTACGAAAGTGTATTTCCTTTAACTCATAAAACTAAATTCGGTTTTACGTATTTGCCTCAACCTCCTTTTACCTCGCAATTAGGTGCGTTTGGTAAAGTGAATTTAGAAATTGAGCAGTTGTTTTTTAAGTATATAACTCAACACTATAAGCTAATTGATATAGAATTAAATATATCGAATAAGATTGCTTCTGAATTTATTACTCCCAAAAACACTTATATTTTAAATTATCAATCTGAATATAAGTTTAATCAAAACACGAAACGGAACATTAATAAAGCGATTGATAATGGCCTTATTGTTGAACGAGTAGAGGATAAGGATGTAATATCGTTATCTCAAAAATACCTTAACCCTTTTCTCGAAAACGAGGTGAATTTAACTAAGTCAACGGTTGCGTTATTAGATGATTTATTAAAAAATAGTATAGAAAGTAAAACGCTCTTTACATTTAAAGTGCTTGATAAAAATCAAACGATTAAAGCATTGGGTCATTTTATTTGTAATGGCAAACATGCCTTATATTTAAAAGGAACTAATTTCGATAAAGCTGATAATTCTGGTAGTATGCATTTATTGATGAAATATGCCATTGAATTTTTTGCAGATAAATCTACTTTTTTTGATTTTGGAGGTGGTTCTAAACAAGGTTTAGCTAATTTTTATATGGGATTTGGCGGTCAAGTATCCACTTATAGCTTTTTGCAAGTTAATAGACTTCCTCGGTTAATTAAATTTATTAAAAACAAAAAATAAACACCCTCTTTTTGTTATTTTAGTCTTCTAGTATGAAGGCTATTGTTTCTCACGATATAGATCACTTAACACTCTCTGAACATTATTTTCAGGATTTAATAGTTCCTAAGTTTTTTGTGCGAAGTAAAATTGAATTACTGACAGGTAAAATTTCTCTTGCTGAGTTTTTTTATAGAATAGGGGATGTTTTTAAAAATCAATGGCAACACATCGAGGAACTTCACAGTTTCAATAAAAAAAATAACGTACCAACCACTTATTTTATTGGAGTAAATAAAGGGGTAGGTTTGTCATATAGCACTGCTCAATCTGCATTTTGGATAAAAAAAATGCTGGAAATGGGGTGTGATGTTGGCGCACATGGTATTGAATTTGAAACTTTTGAAAAGATAAATAAAGAATATTCTTTGTTCAAGGACTTATCTCAACAAAACACTTTTGGTACTCGTATGCATTATATACGAACCAATGACCATACGTTTACAAATATGGCAAAAGCAGGTTATTTGTTTGATAGTAGTGAAATGGGATTTAAAGCGCCATTTAAAATTGATACGATGTGGGAATTCCCATTTCAAATAATGGATAGCTACATTATTGAGAAACCAAAGCAATGGCAGAGTAAAAACTTCTTTCAAAGTTGCGAGGAAACCAAAAAAATAATTGATAAAGCTGTTGATTTAAATTTGCCCTATTTAGGAATTGATTTTCATGATCGTTATTTTTCACATTCACATAAAACTTGGAAAGATTGGTATATGTGGCTGATAGAGTATCTTGCAGAAAATAAAATTGAGTTTGTGAATTTTAAAATGGCTGTAAAAGAATTAGAATCTAAGTAAATTGAAAACAGTTGCAATAGTTATCCCTTGTTTAAATGAAAAAGACTACATTTTACGTTGTCTTCAATCTATTGCACAACAAAGCTATAACAAGGATTTAATTACAACCTATGTATGTGACGGAGGCAGTAATGATGGAACGATTGAAATAATCAAGGATTTCGTTAAAAGCAGTAATCGTTTTTTGATTTTAAATAATAGTAAAAAAACAACTCCATACGCTTTAAATTTAGGAATTACGGAATCAAGTGCTGATGTTGTTATTATTCTGGGCGCACATTCGGAAGTAGATAACCATTTTGTGGCTAAAAATATGGAGACTTTTTCTGAAAACGAATCCATTATGTGCGTGGGAGGTGTTTTAGAAAATGTTTATGAAAATGAAACGTCTAAAATTATAGGTAGTGCCATGTCTTCATCATTTGGTGTTGGCAATGCTCATTTTAGAACAGGAAATAAAAAAGGATATGTTGATACTGTGGCTTTTGGAGCCTATAAAAGAGAGATATTTGATAAGGTTGGGTTATTTAATGAAGAATTAATTAGAAATCAAGATGATGAATTTAATTATCGAATTACTTCTGCTGGTTACAAGATTTTTTTGAATCCTGAGATTAAATGCAAATATTTTGTAAGAGCTTCTTTTAAAAAATTATACAAGCAGTATTATCAATATGGCTATTGGAAAGTGTATGTCAATGTGTTGCATAAAACAGTTACTACAACTAGGCAACTTGTTCCTGCAGCTTTTGTGAGCTATTTATTTGTTCTACTGTTATCGTTATTAATTGGAATAAAAGTGTTCTGCTTTTTTAGTTTATTTTTGGTTTTATATGTGTTGATGGCCAGTTTTATGGCTTTCCGACAAAATACTCAGCCAATAATAGCTATTAAAATAGCTTATACTTTTTTTATCCTTCATTTCAGTTATGGGATGGGGTATTTAAAGGGAATTTTCGACTTTATTTTACTCAAAAAATCTATCAAAAAACACGAAAGTTTATCTCGTTAAGTGCTTGTAATTTAAGTCTTTTCAGTACATTTGCGAGTATATTTTAATATTTATGACTACTACTCAACAAGTTATTGCCGATAAGATTCAGGAAGTGGCATTTACAAAGGTTGGTTTAAATGATGAGTTGTTTAAATCGGGCATTTTATCTTCTATTATCGTGATTGATTTAGCAACTTCCTTAGAAGAAGAATTTAATATCCAAATTCCTTTTAACGAAATCTCTATCGAAAATTTCTCTACAGTTGAATTAATTGATAATTTTATTAAAACTAAACAGTAATTGAAGTTCCTTTTACTTCATATTATTTCATTGCTAATTGCATGTTTATTTTTCTTTTATTCAAAAGACAAAATAGACAACTACTATCAAGAAAAATATAAGTCAGATTTTGGGTTCATCACCGAAAATTATATTCCTACGTTTAATCAAAACCGTCTTTCAGAAAATATAACCTTATCTAATGCTTTAGATAAAAGCATTCCAGTGGTATTTGGTTCATCCGAATTAACATCACATCATTTAAATGCTTTATGTTATAATTTTTTTAAAGAACATAACCTAAGTCTTCAAGCTTTTGGTCACGCTGGCTTTCAATGTTTTGCTATTTCTAATGTTATAGCAGCTAATAGACCAGTTCTTAAAAACTCTAAAATTGCTATTATTTTATCTCCAGGTTGGTTTGAGGGTTCAGATTCTAAAGGAACAGATTTACAATGCTTTTTTGACTATAATAATGATGTTGTGATGAATCAAATTTATTGGGATAATCAATTGTCAGATTCATATAAGGCATATTATGCAGACTATATTAAAAGAAAATATGGACAGATAAATTCTCCAAGTAATACCATTAATCAATTTTATACTTATAACGACAAACTGTATGCACCTTTTAATTTTATGTATGAGAAGGTTAGTAATAGTTCATACGATTCTGATGTTTATGATAAACTATTATTGAATCTGTCTAAAGATACTGTTCAATATCGTTTTCAAAATTTTAAACCCAATTGGGATTCCTTATATCAATTATCTATTGAAGAGTTTAAGAAAACTTCTACTAATAATGATTTAGGGGTTGAAAATGAGTATTACGCAAATCGCTTAAAAGGTAAATCTGAAAAGGAATTTAAAATAACAGAAAATTCTCAAGAGTATCAGGATTTTAAAATGCTTTTACGTCTTTGTAAAGAATTAAACTGTAAACCTGTTTTTATCATTATGCCTTTAAATACCTTGGCTTACAAAAATGCAAAGGTATTGGAGCCAACTATTAAGAATATAAAAAGTGAGTTAAAGCAGTATGATTTTAAATATTTAGATATGTTTACGCCTGCTTTAAATCAATATCAAATAGGAACAACAGAGGATGTGATGCATCCAGGTAATTACGGATGGTATCAAATGGATAAATTTATAATAGAGGAATTTTCTTCAAAATAATAAACATGAAAAAAGAAAACTACTATAATTTCCTAAAAAAGATGTTGCTTTATGTCAGCATCGTTTTAGGCTTATATGTTTTATATAATCCATATAATAAATCAAAATATAATATTCCTCATTCAGCAACATCTTTTATTTACGCGCAGTTTTAATGACACCATTCTCTAATATAAACTTTTATGTGTTTGCATTGATTTATTTTGCAATCATCTTACTGTGTAAGTTTATATTTAAAGGCAAGTATTATTCCATCATAACATTTTCTATTACCTTTTTGTATTTACTGTTGTACATCAAATTAGGTATTTCAGCTATTGTTTTTTCAATGGTATCTTATTTGTTTATTAAGTATGTTAGTCCCAAGATTAACCATCGTTTAATTAGTTCATTGATATTATTGTTGCCAATGCTTCTATTTAAAATCAAAGTAGATTTAAGCATTCTGTATTTTATTGGATTGTCATTTGTCACATTTAGAGCCATACAAACCAATATTGATTATAATTCTAAAAACGAATTTAAGTTTATTGATTACTTTAATTTTCTATTTTTTATCCCGGCTTTATTAATTGGTCCTTTAGATAGATTTAATTCATTTACTCAAAAAAGCAATAAAGCCTTTGATAATATTTCGGTTGAAAATGTAGAGTCTGGTTTTACTGAGTTTTTAAAAGGTGTTTTATATAAATATGTCATCGCAGAAATTATTTATCGCTATTGGTTAAATGATTTTGTGTTCGAAGAAAAAACATTTATGTATTACCTAAATGATATGTATGCTTACATGTTTTATTTGTTTTTTGATTTTGCTGGTTATTCTGCTTTAGCATGTGGATTTAGTAAAATGATTGGCGTTGAATTACCATTTAACTTTAATAAACCTTTTTTAGCACTTAACCCTCCCGATTTTTGGCAACGTTGGCACGCTTCATTAACCAATTGGTTAACAGATTATGTATTTAAACCAACCTACAAATGGTTAAATGGATTCCAGAAATTAAAGACCTATCCTATCACAAAGCAAAATATTGCCATTTTTATGACATTGTTTATTATGGGATGTTGGAATGGTTTTGAAGCACAGTTTATTTATAGTGGATTAATTTATGCGGTGTACAGTATTGTTTATAATACATATGCTATAAATTGCAGAAAACAACAAAGAGATATATTATTTGGTAGCTTAAGTCCAAAAGTAGTTAAGTACTTAAGTATGCTTTTATTAATTAATTTTACAGTAGTGGCGTTATATGTGTTTAGCGGACGCTGGTTATAATATTTGAAAGATGCAGTACGATTTTTTTAATAATGATTTTGTAAATGTTACTCCCAATAACACTAAACCATTTGTTGTTGGTACAGATATTACTTTATCTTTTTCAGAAGTTTATCAAAGATTTAATGAGTTAAAAAAATATTTTAATGAATTAGCTTATGATAAAAATTCGCCAGTTATTATTTATGGCGAAAAACAAGCAAATTATGCGGTTTGTATTATTACTTTTTTGCATTTAAATATTCCTTATGTGGCGGTGGATAGTATCATGCCTGAACATAGAGTAAAAGTGATTCAAGAAACTACTCAATCAAAGGTGTTAATTAATTTATCGGATATTTCTTTAGATTCAGTTAATGCATCTATTGTTTTAGATAAAGATCTAAGATTAACGAAAAATACAGAGGCTGTAAATAATATTGACGTTGATTTAAGTAAAGAAAATTTGGCCTATATCTTATTTACTTCAGGAAGTACTGGCGTGCCAAAAGGAGTACAAATTACCCGTAAAGCTTTAAATAATTTCATCAAATGGTTTGTTAATTGGCCAATTCAAAGTAAAGATTTGGTTTATATGAATCAGGCTACTTTTAGTTTTGATGTGTATTTATGTGATTTGGTAAGCGCATTTCATTATGGATCTTTATTGGTATTAAATGATTTACAAACTTTGAAAACGCCAGAGTTGTTTTTGCAGCGTTTCAAAACATATCAGGCAACTACTTTGTTTTGTACACCTTCGTTTATATCGATGTATTTAACGTTGCCTGAGTTTAATCAAACGAATTACCCTCATTTTAAACATATTACTTTATTAGGCGAAGATTTACCGGCTGCCTTAGTAAGAAAAATCCGTAAAGCATTTCCTGATTTAAAAATCATTAATTCATACGGGCCTACAGAGGCAACAGTAGTTGTAACTTATGTAGAAGTAACTGAAGAGATTTTGAGTTTAGATAAAGCTGTGCCAATTGGCTATGTGAAACCTGACACAGAAATCTTAATTGATAACGAAAGTAAAAATCCTACAGAAGAAGGGGAGTTAATTATTGTAGGAGATAATGTATCAATTGGTTATAGTAACCGATCTGATTTAAATTCAGAAAAATATTTCATTCATAATGGAAAAAGAGCTTATCGTACAGGTGATTTAGCATACTATAAAGGGGATTTGGTTTATTTTAATGGACGCATGGATAGCCAAGTGAAATTAAACGGCTATCGTATAGAGTTGGATGAAATTTCCAATCTTTTGCTAAAACATTCTAATGTATCAAATGCAGCGACTATTCCATTAAAATCTGGTAACACGGTTAAGAAAATAGTGACCTATATTTCGGTGAAAAATTCATCAGATTTTGATGCTAATGATATATTAAAAAATTATTTAAAGGAGCTTGTTCCAGTATATATGATTCCTTCAGAAATTATTGTATTACCTGAACTTCCTACTAACAGTAATTATAAAACAGATAAAAAAGCTTTATTAGATTTATATATAAATAGATAACCTTGTCGAAACTTAAAAGCACATATCTTCAGTTTGGTTATAATATACCATTGCTCATTGCATTTTTTTTGCCATTTGGTATTAATCATGCCATTTTGATTTTGATATGGGCTATTTCATTTTTTGCTTTTGATAATGTAAAACAAGGATTTAAAAATGTATTTAGAAATAAATGGTCTTATGTTTTATTAGCATTCTTTTTAATCCACGCATTGGGCTATTTCTTTTCTGTAGATAAGTCAGATGCTTTAAATGCCATTGAAATAAAACTAGGTTTTTTAGCTTTCCCAATTTTAGTTTTTGCCTCTCGATTTAATGAAGTTCAAATAAAAAAAGTAGTGATTTCCTTTGTTTCTGGCTGTGTGTTAGCTACTGTTATCTGTTTGTTTAGGGCATTTTACTTATACTTTTTCGAAGATATCAATGCCTTTTTTTATTCAGACTTTAATTTCTTTTTACATCCTAGTTATTTTGCCATGTATTTAGTGTTTGCTCAATTAATAGTAATGCTGTTTTATCCAACATGGTTATCACACTTAGCATATTTAAATATTAAAATAGGGTTTATCTCCTTTTTATTATTGTTTGCTACATTTTTATGTTCTTCAAAAATGGGATTAATCACAGCGTTTCTTTTAATACCAATTGTATTATTTGTGATTTTATACAAAAACGGATATAAGAAATTAATAGTAGGGGCTTTAATAGTTTTTATTTTGGGGTTATTTCTCTCTTATAAATTTTTGCCACAACCTTTTGAAAGAATTAAAGTAGCTTTTAAAGTAACAGCTTCTGCCGAAAAAATTGATAAAACAGATGCGGAAAGCACGGCTGTTAGGATTTTAATTTGGAAAGAGTCTGTAAAATTAATTCAATCTAATTTTTGGTTTGGAACCACCGCTGGCGATGCCAATGATAAGTTAATTGAAGCCTACGAAAAAGAAGGATTGACTGGAGCTTTGATTAAAAAATTAAATGCTCATAATCAATTTTTGCAAACTTTTATAGGAACTGGCATCGTTGGTTTTGTACTTTTATTTTTAATGACTTTTGGAGCTATGATTTACGGTTTTGTAGTAAAAAATTATCTGCTAGTAGTATTTAGTGTATTGATGATTTTTAATTTTTTAGTAGAATCAATGCTTCAGGCCCAAGCTGGATTTATATTCTTTGTATTTTTCTTTTGTATTTTAACACACTATAATTTTCACAAATTAAACAAAACATCATGATACCATTTTCGCCACCACGTATAGATGATAAAATTATATCCGAAGTAACAGCAGCCTTAAAGTCTGGATGGATTACAACAGGCCCAAGAACCAAAGATTTTGAAAAGAAACTCACGGCTTATTGTGGTAATCAATCAACCTTGTGTTTAAATTCGGCAACAGCCGGTTTAGAAATCATGTTACGTTGGTTTGGAGTAGGAGAGGGCGATGAAGTTATTTTACCTGCTTATACCTATTCAGCAACAGCAAATGTGGTAATACATTGCGGTGCTAAACCTGTTTTTGTGGATGTGAATGCCGATGATTTTAATATCAATGTGGCTAATATTGAAAAAGCTATCAACGAAAAAACTAAAGTAGTGATGCCAGTTGATTTTGCTGGTTTCCCATGTGATTATGATGAAATAAATGCTTTAGTGGTAAAGCATAAAAATCAATTTAAACCTAATTCTAAAAATCAAGAATTGTTGGGTAGAATTATGGTTTTATCAGATTCAGCTCATTCTTTTGGAGCAAACTACAAAGGGAAAAAATGCGGAGCATTAGCTGATGTATCAGTGTTTTCGTTTCATGCGGTAAAAAATTTAACCACAGCTGAAGGCGGTGCTGTAGCTCTAAATTTTCCTGAACCTTTTGATAACACCGAGTTGTATAATTATTTGTGTATGTATACGTTACATGGACAAAATAAAGATGCCTTAGCTAAAACACAAAAAGGTAATTGGAAATATGATATCGTAGAGGCAGGTTACAAATGTAACATGACAGATATGTCGGCGGCTATTGGTTTGGTAGAGTTAGAGCGTTATGATAATGATACACAACTAAAACGTAAACAAATTTTTGATACGTATCAAGCGGCTTTCTCAAAAGATAACCGTTTTCAGTTACCTGTTTATCATACAGATACTAAAATAGGTTGCTATCATTTATATCCGTTGCGAATAAAAGGAATTACAGAACAGCAACGCGATGCGATTATGAAAGAAATTTTTGATTGTGATGTTTCTGTTAATGTACATTTTATTCCTGTTCCTGCGATGACGTTTTATAAGAATCTTGGATATGATTTAAAGAATTATCCAGTAACTTATGATAATTTTAGCAGAGAAATTTCATTACCAGTGTTTTATAATTTAACCGAAGAGCAAACGCAAACGGTTATTAATGTTGTAATAAGTTCGGTAAATAAAGTACTGAGCTACAATTAGCTTTATTGGTTTAGCTAAATAAAAAATGCATTTTATGTGTTAATTATTGAGATGTATTACTTGATATATGAGGTTAATTTTATGTAAAGCTTAGTTGCATTTTGTATATTTGCCGAATATTTAAAGCCCTTGTTTAAACGTTTATTCGACATATTAGCTTCATTTTTTGGAATTTTAATTTTACTTCCGTTTTTTATCATCATTATTTTATTAATGATTGTAACATCTGGATTCCCAATCTTTTATTTGCAAACCAGAGTCGGAAGAAACGGAAAGGATTTTAAGTTGTTCAAATTTAGAACCATGTATACCAATGCTGATCAAAAAGGCTTGTTAACGGTAGGTGGTCATGATCCTAGAGTTACCAAGATTGGTTATTATTTGCGTAAATATAAATTAGACGAATTGCCTCAGTTGTTTAATGTTCTTTTTGGCACTATGAGTTTAGTTGGACCTAGGCCTGAAGTAAGAAAATACGTTGATTTATACACCAATGAACAAAGAAACGTATTATCGGTGAGACCTGGAATTACCGATTTTGCCTCTTTAGAATTTATTAACGAAAATGATTTATTGGCTAAGTCTATTAATCCAGAGCAGACTTATATTGATGAAATAATGCCAGCTAAGTTAGCTTTAAATGCTAGATATATTGCCCAACAAGGTGTTTTAACGGATTTAAAGATTATTTTGAATACAATCTTTAAAATAGTAAAATAAAACCCTGTCAGTTCGAGCTGTCATCCTGAACGCCTGCCTTGTCGGCAGACAGGGAGTCGAAGGGGGAGTCGAGAACAAAGGGAAGTGATATTCAATATCTGATTTCTTTAATAATTTTTAATAAGTCTTACAGTCTTTTATCAGTATTCTTAAGGCTTAAATATTTATATTTACCTATTAAATATAAATAAAACATGAAAAATATTTCTTTAATTATTAATGGCGTTTTAGCAATTGCTGTTGCTATATTATTTTATCAAGTGCATTCTTTAAAAAATGACGTAACAGTTTCATCAGATGAAGGAACTGAAAAAACAGAAGTAAAACCAGTAGTAGTTAGTAATACTACTTTAGCTGATTCCAAAATAGCCTACGTTAATACCGATAGTATCAACGAACATTATGATTATATCGCAGATTTTACAAAAGTAATTCGTAATAAGAAAGCGACTTTAGAATCTCAAATGCAAAGCATGACCGCTAAATTTCAACAAGATTACGAAGCATTTCAGCAATCAGCGCAAGCAGGTGTTGCTCCTCAAGCAGAGTTGCAAAAGCAACAAGCAAACCTAGAAAGACAACAACAAGAGTTGGCTAACAAAGAATTGCAAATGCAAAACTTAGGAATAGAGTTAGAAGAAAAAAACATGGAATTAAATAAAAGTGTGAAAGATTATTTAGTAAAAATAAATAATGGAAGATTTGATTACATTCTTTCTTATTCAGATTTAATGCCTACAATTTTATTAACTAATCCTAAATTAGATATTACAACTGAAGTTTTAAATGGTATTAACGAAGAATATAAAAATTCTAAAAAGAAAAAATAATCATGGAAGATAGAAAAGCACTTTTAAACAAAATAATGCATGTGCATCATTTTCATGAGACCTTTCAGATTGGAAATGCTGATGCGCCAACTTTAATCGATGAAAGAGATTATACATTACGTTATAATTTAATTAAAGAAGAAAACGAAGAGTATTTAGATGCCTGCAAAAATGGCGATATTGTTGAAATTGCAGACGCTTTAGGTGATCAATTATATATTTTATTTGGTACTGTTTTAAAACATGGTTTACAACATAAAATTGAAGAAGTATTTGATGAAATCCAACGCAGTAATATGAGTAAGTTGGATGAACAAGGTCAGCCTATTTTTAGAGAAGATGGTAAAATTTTAAAAAGTAACTTGTATTTCCGTCCAAATATTAAAGATATTTTAGAGAAGTAACCCTATGTCACTTCGAGCTTAGTCGAGAACAAGAATGTTAACAAACTTCTCGACTACGCTCGAAGTGACAAGTCCTTTATTAGGAATTTATAGTATAAATAATCCCCTCTAAATATCTCTTATTTTTTTTAGTATAAAATTCCTCAAAGCCGTTTTTCTCAAAAACGGCTTTATATTTTGGATTTAAATAAATACAGTAAATTTTTCTTGGGTTTACTTTTACGCTTTCTTTAATGTGATGAATCACTTGTTGGATAATCTCTTCTCCAAAGGGATTAAAAAAGTATAATACACAAGCATTATTAGGGATTTTATATTTGGTAGCATCCTCAAATAAAAATTCGATACTACTTTCAGGATTCTTTTTTTTATAAATAGCCTTGTTTTTATTAGCATCTTCAATCAATTCTTTGGCAATATCAACGCCAATTAAATGTGTAAATCCACATTGCTCGGCAACAAATAAGGCTCGTCCCTTTCCGCAACCATAATCTATTAAGGGTAAGTCTTTGGTTTCTTTTGGTAATTCATTAAAAATCGAAAAAAGGATAAAGTAACTGGCGCCTTGATAATGATGGTTTTGGTCAGTGTTTTCTCCTGCAAGGGTTAATTTATCAAGGTTTACAATGCTGTGAGTATTTATTCCTAATAGTTTCTCATATTTTCCTTCATAGCTTAGTAGCTTGAACGTATTTATAAAGCCTCTGTAATACAGCGACCTAAAAAAGTAATATATGTATTGAAATACCTTCATAGGCTCAAATGTAATATCTTGTCTAATAACTATTGATAGTTTTAATAAAAAAAATTACCTTCATAGCAATATTCGTACCTATGCAAATTGACTTAGAAGCAGAAAAAAAAGAGATATTAAATCGCTACAAAAATTTAATTAAAGCCTGTAAACGTCGCCTTGAAAAAGGAGATAAAGAAATTATACGTAAAGCTTTTGAGGTTTCTGTTGAAGCTCATAAAGAAATGCGTCGTAAATCAGGCGAACCATATATTTATCATCCAATTGCTGTAGCGCAAATTTGTGCCGAAGAGATTGGCTTAGGGACTACTGCTATTGTTTGTGCTTTATTACACGATACTGTTGAAGATACCGACATGACCTTGGATGACATCAAAGGTATGTTTGGTGAGAAAGTGGCCCAAATTATTGATGGTTTAACTAAAATTTCTGGTGTATTTGATCATACATCATCTATTCAGGCTGAAAACTTTAGAAAGATGTTGTTAACGCTTTCTGAAGATGTGCGAGTGATTTTAATAAAACTAGCGGATAGATTACATAATATGCGCACGCTTGATCACATGAAGCGTGACAAGCAGATGAAAATTGCTGGTGAAACCTTGTATTTATATGCTCCTTTAGCTCATCGTTTGGGTTTAAATGCCATTAAATCTGAATTAGAAGATTTAGGTTTAAAATACACAAATGAAGATTGGTATAAGGATATTGTTCAGAAATTAGAAGAAACAGAACCTGCTCGTAAAAAGTACATTAAAAATTTTATCGACCCTCTAAATGATATTTTAAAGGAGCAAGGATTTAAATTTAAAATATTCGGACGCCCAAAATCTATTTATTCCATTTACCATAAGATTAAAAACAAAGGCGTTCCGTTTGAAGAAATCTATGATTTGTTTGCTATTCGTATTGTCATTGATACGGAAATGGATAAAGAGAAGGCGGATTGTTGGAAAATTTACTCTATCATCACCGATTTTTATCACCCAAATCCAGATAGACTAAGAGATTGGATTTCAACTCCAAAATCTAATGGTTACGAGAGTTTGCATACTACTGTCATGGGGCCAGAAGGAAAGTGGGTAGAAGTGCAAATTCGCACGGTGCGTATGGATGAATTAGCAGAAATGGGTTATGCCGCGCATTGGAAATATAAAGATGCTGCTGCCGAGAAAGAAAGTAATTTAGAGAACTGGTTACGTCGTATTCGTGAGATGTTAGATAATCCTGATCCAAATGCTTTAGAGTTTATTGATGATTTTAAATTAAACTTATTTGCGGATGAAATTTTTGTGTTTACTCCAAAAGGAGAAATGAAAAATTTACCAAGTACAGCAACCGCTTTAGATTTTGCCTTCGAAATTCATACCAAGGTAGGAGAACAATGTATTGGCGCCAAAGTAAATCACAAATTAGTGCCATTAAGTTATCGATTAAAGAGTGGAGATCAGGTTGAAATATTAACCTCTAATAAGCAATTTCCTAAAGAAGATTGGATTACGTATGTAGTAACAGCGAGAGCTAAATCAAAAATTAAGAGTGCTTTAAAAGAAAACAGGCGTAAAGTTGCCGAAGGAGGTAAAGAAATTTTAGAGAAGAAGTTTTATAAGTGTAAATTGGATTACACGATTCAGAATGTAAATGAGTTTGTGACTTATTTAAAATTACCATCTTCTAGTGAGTTATTTTACAGAACCGCTTTAGGTAATGTAGATATCAAAGAAATTAAAGAATTTGTTGATTTTAAATTACATCCAGAAAAATATAAGCCGAAGAAAAAAGAAAATAAAATTGAAGAACTAGTTACAAGTGTAAGAGGTGGTGGTACCTCCGAAATGTTGGTTATTGGGGACGATATGCAAAAGTTAGATTATGGCTTATCGCCGTGTTGTAGCCCTATTCCTGGAGATGATGTATTTGGATTTGTGACGGTGAACGAAGGAATTAAAATTCATCGAGTAAATTGTCCTAATGCTGTTAAGTTATTATCTAATTACGCCTACCGTGTGGTAAAAGCTAAATGGAACAATGATCATTTAATTTCTTTCTTAGCTGGTATTAAAATTAAAGGAACTGATGAGTTAGGTTTAGTAAATAATGTTACTAAGGTAATTTCTAGTCAATTAAATATTAATATGCGCTCTATTAGCTTTGATACTGAAGATGGTATTTTTGACGGAACAATTATGGTGTATGTTCATGATGCCAAGCATTTGAACCATTTAATTGATAATTTAATGAAGGTAAAAGGTGTTACTAGTGTAACGCGAACAGATAATAACTAATGGGAGAAAAATTGACACAGGAAACTAAGGAAGCAGTTGAGAAGATTTTGACTGATTACTTGGAAAAAAATAAGCACCGAAAAACATCGGAGCGTTTCGCTATTTTAAACGAAATCTATTCGCATGAAGGACACTTTGATATTGAAGGCTTGTATGTGATGATGAAAAACAAAAAGTATCGTGTGAGTAGAGCAACGCTTTATAACAACATTGAGTTGTTACTTGACGCAGGTTTAGTAACCAAACACCAATTTGGTAAAAACTTGGCTCAGTTTGAAAAAGCTTATAAATTTAAACAACATGATCATTTAATTTGTAGCGATTGTGAAAAGGTATTTGAGTTTTGTGATCCACGTATTATGCAAATTCAAAAAATGGCTGAGGATATGCTGAATTTTGATGTGTTTCATCATTCTTTAAATTTCTTTGCAAAATGCCGTAGCTTAAAAGAAAATGGAGTTTGCGAGCATAAAAAAAGTACAGCAAATAAATAACTCCTTGTTACTTTGAGCGCAGTCGAGAAGCAAAGGGGAGGCGGCGAAGGTTAGAATAAAGCACAAAAACCAGACTTTTTTTAATCAAAAAATAATACTAAATTTAAACTACAAAAGTTCATAAATATGGTTCTAGATTATAAAATAACAGAGGAAAATAACATACAAGTTTTGGTATTAAGTGGAGAGTTGATTGATAAAAATCAAGCCAACGACCTTGTTAAACATATTGACGAATTATTGATAGAAGGAAAAAATAAATTAATCATTGATTTATCCGACCTAAAATACATGAACAGTAGTGGATTAAATGTATTAATCCAATTGCTAACTAAAACCCGCACTAATGGTGGCGAAAGTGTTATCTTCAACGTTAGTAAAAAAGTAAATGATTTATTAGTCATTACTAAATTAAACACCCTGTTTAAAGTAGCTGATAGTAAAGAAGCGGCTATTAAATTATTGGCTTAAGCATAATTCTTTAGAAATTTGAATCCCTCTGTTAGAAATAGCAGAGGGTTTTTTATGCAAAGGCAATATGCTGGCAAGCTTTGTAAACCATTTGAAATACATCTTCAAAGCCTTGTTCTCCTCCAAAATAAGGGTCTGGTACTTCTAAATCTTGATTGGGGTGAGAAGCATTTAATAATAAATCAACTTTGGCTTTATGTTCTTCATTAGTTGCTAAAGCTAATACGTTTGCCATATTACTTTTATCCATCACGAAAATTTTATCAAACTTATCAAAGTCGGATGTTTTAAACTGACGGGCTCTTAAATGTTTTAAATCAACTTCATGTTTAGTGGCATTAGCAATGGTTCGTTTATCTGGAGCTTCATCAACATGAAAATTAGATGTGCCCGCAGAATCTACACGCATGTTAATGTTATTTTCTTTAATTAGTTTAAGCATGATACCTTCCGCCAAAGGCGAACGACAAATGTTACCTAAACATACCATTAAAACTTTTTGCATACTTAATATTAATTTCCTTCTACTGGGACAAAATTACTTTGCTCAGCATAAAAAGCAGTTTTAGTGAGCACATTAATTATGTTTTCTTTTGATAAAGTACCTGCTTCGGTTGTATATTTCAAAAATACCGAATCATCCATAATGGCATATGCAATACCACTTAATCCATAATTTTTTTGTAATAAATGCAACATAAACGCTTCTTTATTTTCATCAGGCATACCGCATAATGGAGCGACTACTTGAAATAAAAAGTTTTTTTCTTGTTCCCAAACATCAACCATGATGTCAAACTTTCCTTTTTTTAAATTCCATTGTCCTGGTTGGTCGCCACGTGTTTCATCTGGATTCAATCCTAATTCAGAGATGGCTTCATCTACTAACTTGTAATAATTTTGTAACATGTATTATTTTGCTAATTCGTTTAATTTTTCTGTAAAGAATACAGATTTTTGATTAGTGTAAAATTTATTTTTAAACTGCCCAACCCATTGGATTCCTTTAATGGCATTGGTTAAAAACACTTCATCTCCATTGGTTAATGTGTGAACGGTTAGTGTTTGTTCGAAGGTTAATATTTTGTTTTGTGCAGCAATATCCAATATTTGTTTTCTCATCACACCATCCACACATCCATCAGAAATGGGCGAGGTGTAGAGAGTGCCGTTTTTTACTACAAAAATATTTGAACTAATGGATTCAATAATATTTCCATTATCATTTACCAATAAGCAATCATCTAATTTTAAAGATGTTTTGGTAATGCCTGCCATTACATATAGCAAAGCGCTACCAGTTTTTAAATTAGAAATTTTATTGATTTGTTTTTTTATTTCGGCGTACACATCTACCCATAATCCTTTTTGATTTAATTGGTAGCCTGTTGTTTCTAATGCTTCTGTTTCAATTAAAAAAGATATGTCATTTGTGTCTGGTGTGTAAAATCCACCTTCATTTCTAAATACAGTAAGCCTGATGCGCGAATCTTGCTTAATATTATTTTGTTCAAGAAGATGAAAAATTAATTGCTCGATGTTACCTGTTGTAAACTCAGCCGGAACATTCATTCTTAGAGTGGTCATGCTTAACTTAATGCGTTTCACATGATCTGCTAAAAACATAATTTTTCCATTTGTATATCTAATACTTTCAAATACAGAATCTCCATAACGAAACGCTCTATTAGAAAAACTAATAGCAGGTTCGTACAAGCTAATTACGTGACCGTTGTATATACAATGCGAATCCACCATCTAACGTTAAAAGTAAAAAAATAAGAACTTAAAGGTGCTAAGTGTTGAAAATTGTTGAAAAGAAAAAGGATGCATTATTTAGATTTTGCCATTCTCAACAAACTCTCTACCCACGATTTAGGAGAAATAGTTTTGGATAGACTATTGGAATAATCACTCATGGCTATTAAATCAGATTCTTTAGTACTAATCATGTTTTTTAAAGCTTGCTTAATATCATTAACATTTTCTGATTTGAATACAAAACCATTTTTACCTTCTTTTAAAAATTGTTCTTTGGCGCCAACTTGATTGCTTAATAATAAAGGGAAACCAGACGCAGCAAATTCATGAACTACAACACCCCAAGGCTCAAAACGGCTAGGTAATATAAAAACGCCAGTTTGAGCGGTGTAGTTCGCTAAATCCTTTGGTTGAACAAAGCCGAAGTGTTTTATTTTTGGATGATTAATTGGTTCTATGTCACCAACACCTAAACACCATAATTCCCATTCGTTAGATTGTTCGGTTTGAAGCTCAATAAAAGCTTGCCAAAGCTCTTTAATACCTTTAAATTCATAATAACGACCAACATACAAAAAACGTTTAGGGAAATGGTTTTGCTTTTGTGCTTTTTGAGACTGGTAAACAGATTCAAAATAGTCTAAGTCACAACTATAAAAACCTGTTTCAATGTTGTTTTCCTTAAAGCCTAAGTTTAACACGTATTGTTTTTGTATTTGACCTGGAACCCAAGCATGAGAAAAAATATTTAATAATGTAAATCGACTGATAATCATCGCGAGCCTTTGCTTAAAGTCTCCTCGCCAATGTGTATCACAAGTCATTATAGTTGGTATTTTCTTAAAGTAAGCTTTGGTTATTTTTAAGTAATCTTTATCAATCCATCCGCTACAAACAATTATATCAGGATTAATTGATTTTACCAATTGGCTGAGTTGTTCTAGATCGTAATCTATTTTTGAGTAAAGCTTAATTTTTTCATTTACATGAAATTGAAAGGGAGCTTCTTTATTTACTGGCCAGCGAACAATATGTACTTCGCCATGTTTAGTAAGTTCATTACAACAAGCAAGAACATATTCTGCAATTTCGGTATATAAGAAAAGGAAAGTCATTTGTTTGACTAATGTACTAAATAAAAAAATCCACCAACCAAAAGGAAGATGGATTTTTAATATTTAATTCAAAAAAATTAAGCTTTTTTAGAGTAACGAGTTTTGAATTTATCGATACGACCTGCAGTATCCACTAATACTTGTTTACCAGTATAGAATGGGTGAGAAGTCATTGAAATATCTAATTTTACTAATGGGTACTCATTTCCATCTTCGTGAACGATAGTATCTTTAGTATCTGCACAAGATTTAGTTAAAAAAGTGTAACCATTAGACATGTCTTTAAACACAACTAATCTATAATTTTCTGGGTGAATTTCTGCTTTCATGTTATATTCTAATTATTTATTTCAAAAAATTTGGAACGCAAAGATAGTAATTTTCTTGAAACTACAAGTAATTTTATCAAAAATATAATATAATTTCTTCTTTATCGTTATTAAAAGTATAAATTTGCTTTATGATACGGTTTTTGTCTTTTTTAGTTGTAACTATTTGTTTTTCAGTTAGTTTTATGTCTTGTAAAAAAGATAAACTGCTAACCGACCCATCTGCTACTGTTGCATTTTCTCAGGATTCTATTTTATTTGATACCGTTTTCACAACAATAGGGTCGGCCACCCGAAATATTAGAGTTATTAATAATAATAGTCAAAAAATTAATATTTCATCCATTCGCTTAGAACAAGGAGCGTCTTCCAGCTTTTTTATGAATGTAGATGGGGTTCCAGGAAAAGAAGTAACAGATGTAGAAATTTTAGCAAATGACAGTATTTACATTTTTATTCAGGTAAACGTTAACCCAACAAGCGCTTTAAGTCCATTTATTATTCAGGATAGGATATTGTTTGATGTAAATGGAAATCAACAGAGTGTTAAGTTGGAGGCATGGGGACAAGATGCGCATTATCATTTTCCAAATAAAGCAATACAATACAAAAATGGATATTTACCTTATTCAACGGTATCAACCGTAACAACTGCTGTTACTGTTAATTGGGGCGGTGGAGCATTAGGACAACCAGATGATGACAGACCGCATGTTATTTATGGTTGGTTAGTAGTTGATTCTCTTCAGAAATTAGTGATTAATCCAGGGGTGAAGGTATATTTTCATCAAAACGCAGGATTATGGGTTTATAGATATGGAACCTTACAAGTGAATGGGACACAAGGGAATGAAGTTGTTTTTCAGGGAGATAGAAGAGAATTAGATTATGCGGATATGCCAGGTCAATGGGATAGAATTTGGATAAATGAAGGCCATACCGATAATTATATCAATTACGCCATTATTAAAAATAGTTTCATTGGAGTTCAAGCAAGTATATTATCAAATCCCAATCAACCACGAAAATTAAAATTAACAAATACTATTATAAAAAACTGTTCAAAATGGGGTTTATATACTCAGTATTTTAATGTTTGGGCTGCTAATAATGTGATTGTGAATTGTAAAGAATATTGTGCAGCCATGAGTTTGGGTGGAAATTACACGTTTTTGCATAATACCTTTGCTAATTATTATTCGCAAGAAGGAGGAAGAGGCGGACAACCTTGTGTGCATATCGATAATTATGATGGCACAGATATTTGGCCAATCGATAGTATGTATTTTGCAAATTGTATTATTGAAGGAAGTCAGGGAAATGAATTTGAGCAGGATATAAAGTTTTATAATGCGGCTCAAAAATGTAAAATTAGTCATTGCTTAATTCGTAATTCGGTTATTACAAATACATTAATTACAACTTCTGCAAATGTATATAATGGCAATCCTGCATTTAATGATCCTGCTACCTATAATTTTGGAATTAAACCAGCATCTGCTGCTAAAGGGATTGGAGATTTTACTATCCCTATAAACTCAACAATATCATCAGATATTAAAGGATTTACAAGAAATTATCCTACTGGTCCAATTGATGTAGGAGCTTATAATAATCAGTAATTATATTTTAAGGATAAAAATTAAAACATCGTCTGTTTGCTCATAAATTCCTTTCCAATTATTATAATTGTCTTCAACTACTTGTTTAAGTTCTTTTGGAGATTTATTGTGATGTTGAATTAATAAATTTCGGAAGGCTTTAGATGTGTATTTTTTTTCTTTGTCACCACCAAATTGATCAGCATATCCATCCGTTGATAAAACAATAGTGTCTCCTTTTTGTAATTGAATTTTATGTAAATCGTATTGTTGAATTAATGGAACTTGACCACCAACTGACATCTTGGTGGCTTTGTATTCTTTTAATTCACCATTTGAATGAATAAGATATAGAGGACGATTAGCACCAGCATATAACAATTCATTGGATTGATAATTAATTGTGCAAAAAGCAATGTCCATTCCGTCATTGGTTAATGAGGCACTATCTTGTCGAAGCGTTAGTTTTACTAAACGATTTAATTCAGTAAGTACTTCGTTTGGGGAATAGATTTTTTTGACATTAAAAATTTCGTTTAACAACATGCTACCAATCATGCTAGTAATAGCTCCAGGAACCCCATGACCCGTACAATCTCCAACAGCTATTAAAGAAAATTCACTAGTTTTCTCAGCCCAATAAAAATCACCACTTACAACGTCTTTAGGTTTGAAAAATAAGTCATAATTTTTAAAAAATGTATCTAACTCCGTTAATTTAGGAATACTAGCAGTTTGTATACGCAATGCATAATTGATACTGTCATTAATTTCATGATTTTTTTCTTCAACAATTTTTTTCTGACGTTCAATTTCTAGTTTTTGTTTATGTAAAATTGAGTTAGCTTTTTGTTTTGCTCTATAGTTTTTTATTGTAATGACAAGCATTAAGCTAATGATCGCTAGGCCAATTAGTAATAAATTACGTTGTTTGCGTTCTTGCTCTAATTCAGCTTTGCTAATTAGTTCTTTCGCTTTATTTTCAGCTTCAATTTTCTTTTGAGTTTGTTCAAATTCGTAATTTAATTTTAGTTCTGTTTGTTTTCTGGTTTCAGAAACGTTATACGCAGAGTCTGACCATGCTTTGTATTTTACAAAATTGTCATAAGCTTCTTTATGATTACCTAGTTCAAGATATATGTCAGACATTTTTTTGTATATCTGCATAATGGTTTCTCTTGGAATAGTTTGATTGACGTAGTTTAAACTTGTTTTGAAGTTTTGAAGTGCTTTTTGATTGTCTTTCTTTTTTATATATAAAGAACCAAAGTATGAGTAAATTAAATTTAGTTTAATGGTGTCGTTTTCTTTTAAACCTATTTCTAATGCTTTTTGGTAATTTTTTTCAGCAGCATTGTAGTCTTTATCTTCAATATTAAATCCTGCTAAATTAGAGTAGTCAAATATTAAACCGGCTTGATCATTTCGTTTTAAATGAATATTTAATGTTGCAATTAAATAATGTTTAGCGCTATCCAGTTGATTTAATTTATGAAACAATTTACCTAATTTAAAATAAACAATAGCTTGATCATTTTCATCTTTTTCAGCTTGATTAATAATAAGAGCCTTTCTATAGAGTGATTTAGCTTTTTCATTATCATTGGTCTTTTCATACATTGAGCCAAGATTGATACATATTGTGAAAATTGAACTTGAATCAGGAATAGCTTCCGCAATTTTCATAGCTTCCAGTAAATTGGTTAGCGATTCGGTTGTTTTATTAAGTTTTTTAAAATATATACCAAGTGATAAATATGCAGAAAGCATCTCTTCTCTATCTTTAGCAGATTTACTGAGGTTTAGAGCTCTTAAAAAATGCTCAGATGCTAATTCGTTTTTATTACTTTGATCGTAAATCATACCAATAAGCGTTAATGCATTAGCTTCGTTACTTGCATTTTTATATTTAGTAGCGATTTCTAAAGCTGAATTTGCAATTACTAAAGCTTCTTCGTATTTTTTTTGCTTTCGGGTAATATTAGCGTTGTAGGCAATTGCTTTGTATGAGTATTTGTCATTAGCTTTTTTAGAACCAATAAAAATCGATTGCTTATTAAATATAATAGCCGAATCTATATTGAAATCCAAGTAGATTTTAGTTAATGTATTGAGCGTATTTATTTTTTGAGTATCGGTTTGAGCTGTTTTTAATTTATAAAATAAATCATTCAGCTTTTGTTTTTGACAAAAGCCACTCAAGCTAATGAGAACTAATAAAATTATAATTTTCATTAGTTAATTAAAAGGGTTGAATTGAAATACATAACGCTAATTACTAAAATTAGCAATTAACTTAAATTTAAACAAATAATAATTACATTCTTTCTGGAACATCAATACCTAAGCACAGCATTCCGTTTTTAATAATGTTAGCGGTCGTATCAATTAACTTAATTCTAAATTCTTTAATAGTGTTGTTTTCTTCTTTTAAAACAGGACACTCGTTATAGAATTGGTTAAATAATTTAGTTAACTCATAAATATAATTAGCTACAACAGCTGGATTATAAGTGTTAGCAGATTCCGTTAAAATGATAGGGAATTCGTATTGTAATTTAATTAACTCTTTTTCTTTTTCATGAAGAGTAATTGCTTCAGAAATAGAAATTGCTTGAGTATTACCTTCAAATTTTCTTAAAATAGATTTGATACGTGCATGTGTATATTGAATAAAAGGACCAGTATGCCCATTAAAATCAATACTTTCCTTAGGATCAAATAACATTTTCTTTTTTGGATCAACTTTTAAAATAAAATATTTTAAAGCGCCCATTCCAATTGTTTGGTACAATGTTTCTAATTCTTCTTTTGTAAATCCTTCTACTTTTCCTAATTCTTCAGTGGTTTCTTTAGCAGTAGCTACCATACCATCCATTAAATCATCAGCGTCAACCACAGTTCCTTCACGACTTTTCATTTTTCCTTCTGGCAATTCAACCATTCCGTAACTTAAGTGGTAACACTCTTTAGCCCAATCGTAACCTAATTTTTCAAGGATTTTAAATAATACTTTAAAGTGGTAATCCTGTTCATTACCAACCGTGTAAATCATTTGGCTGATAGCAGGAAACTCTTTAAAACGCTCAATAGCAGTACCCATATCTTGCGTAATGTAAACAGACGTGCCATCGCTACGTAAAACTATCTTTTCATCTAATTTATCTTCGGTTAAATCAATAGCAACGCTTCCGTTTTCTTTTTTATAAAACACATTTTTGGCAAGACCGTCTTGTACAACTTCTTTACCTAGAAGGTAGGTATTGCTTTCGTAATACATTTTATCAAAATCAACACCTAATTTTTTGTAAGAAACAGCAAAGCCATCATACACCCAGCCATTCATCATTTTCCATAAATCAATAGTTTCTTTGTCGCTAGCTTCCCATTTTAAAAGCATTTCCTGCGTTTGCAACATAATAGGAGCTTGTTTTTCAGCCTCTTCTTTGGTTGCGCCTCCATCTATTAATGTTTGTATTTCTTTTTTGTAAGCTTTATCAAAAATCACATAATATTTACCCACTAAGTGGTCGCCTTTCATCCCACTTGATTGAGGAGTTTCACCATTTCCAAATAATTTCCAGGCAATCATACTCTTACAAATATGAATTCCACGGTCGTTCACTAAGTTTACTTTAATCACATCGTGGCCTTGAGTTTTCATAATGGTAGCAACCGAGTAGCCTAATAAATTATTACGAACATGTCCTAAATGTAATGGCTTGTTAGTGTTGGGAGATGAGTATTCCAACATGATTTGTTTACCGCTACTTTTTGCTGGCTTGATGCCGAAGTTATCAGTTGTAGTAATGGTTTTAAATTCATTCAACCAAAAATCATTTGATAAAGAGAAGTTTAAGAACCCTTTTACCACGTTGAATTTGGTGATAGAAGGATTGTTTTTTATTAATTGCTCACCAATTAATTCACCTGTTTTTTCTGGAGTTGCTTTGGCAGCTTTAATGTATGGAAAGGTAACCAATGTGTAGTCGCCTTCAAATTCTTTTTTAGTTTTTTGAAGAATAATATCATTAGGATTGGTTGTTAATCCAAATAATTCGTTAATGACAGGAGATATACTCGAAGATAAAAAATGTTCAATATTCATAATGGCGCAAAAGTACATAAATTTTGTGGTATGATTTAACTATTTGGAAACTGAATATTTATGGTAATTTTAGTATATTCGCTATTGATTTTAGACGTTTTTATGAGAAAAATTTTAGTAACCGGAGGTGCCGGAAATGTTGGAGGAGCTTTAGTAGAAAAATTAGTTCAGGATAAAGCAAATTTTGTGATAGTTGTAGATGATTTGTCTACTGGTTTTTTATCAAAATTACCATCAACTGAACACGAAAATTGGAAATTTATAAAAGCGGATGTGAATGATTATCGTGAAATTTCAGCGATTATGTTGGCTTATAATTTTCATTATGTATATCATTTTGCTGCAGTCGTAGGAGTTTTAAGAACTCAAGAAAATCCAGTACGTGTTTTAAATGATATTTCTGGTATAAAGCATATTTTAAATTTATCAAAAAATTCCTCAGTTAAACATGTGTTTTTCTCATCTTCTTCTGAGGTTTATGGGGAGCCAGTTGAATTGCCACAACATGAGCATCGTACACCTTTAAATTCTCGTGTACCTTATGCGGTTGTGAAAAATGTAGGTGAAAGTTTTTTAAAAAGCTACCAACAAGAGTTTGGGTTGCCATATACTATTTTTCGTTTTTTCAATACTTATGGTCCCAATCAAAGTACTGATTTTGTAGTGTCTCGTTTTTTAGCATTAGCTCTCAAAGGAGAAGATATTACGATTTACGGCGATGGTTCTCAAACGCGCACTTTCACTTATATTGACGATAATATTGATACGATTATAACTATCATGAATAATAAATTATTAGAAAATGATGTCATCAATATTGGTAGTGATAAATTAATGACCGTTTTAGAATTAGCTAACTTGGTGATTCAAATAACTAATAGTAAATCTCAAATTGTGCATTTGCCGCCTTTAAAAGAAGGTGATATGACTCGTCGTCAGCCTGATAATACAAAGATGAAAGAAATTTTAGGTAGAGATTTAATTTCGGTTGAAGATGGAATTAAACGTATGATGGAAAGCAAAAAATACCTACAATCTATTGGATTATAAGCTATGTGTGGTATTACAGGAATTGTTAGTCATCAAATAAATAATTCAAACCATCTTTCTGCTATAAAAAAAATGAATGATGCTATTGCGCATCGTGGTCCAAACTCTGAAGGGATTTGGAATGACGATTATTGTTTTTTAGGACATCGTCGTTTATCTATTATTGATTTATCTGAAGCTGGAAATCAACCATTTTTTTCTCAAGATAAGAGATATGTAATGGTATATAATGGAGAATTATATAACTACAAAGAAATAAAGTTAGAGCTTCAACGAGCAGAACATGGCTCTAAAAATTTACCATATATTTTCAGAACGAGTACTGATACTGAAGTTATTTTAGCAGCATATTTACGTTGGGGTATAGATTGTGTAAAGCGTTTTAATGGCATGTTTGCCTTTGCTATTTGGGATACAGTTGAACAAAAATTAGTCATTGCTCGCGATAGAATGGGAGTGAAGCCATTATACTATCAGTTTAAAAATAACACTTTACTTTTTGCGTCCGAAATAAGAGCATTAGTACACTCTGGATTAATTGATAAAAAAATTAATTTAAAATCTGTTGCTGAATATATTCAGTATACTACTGTTCACGCACCAAACACCATCATGCAAGATGTTTTCATGCTAATGCCGGGTCATGTATTAGAGTTACAACAAGGAAATTTAAAAATACAGCAGTACTGGAATATCAATGATTTTGCTAATCCAAAAGTTAATCAATACAAAGAAGATTTATCTTACAAAGAAACTTGCACCAAAGTAAATGAATTACTGACTGCTTCAGTTGAAAGACGATTGGTAGCTGATGTTCCTTTTGGAGCGTTTCTATCAGGCGGTATTGATAGTAGTGCTATTGTTGGATTGATGAGTAAAGTGTCTTCCGAAAAAGTGCAAACTTTTAATGTGAGTTTTGATGAAGGCGAATTTTCGGAAGCAAAATATGCGAAACAAATTGCCGAAAAATTTAATACAGAGCATCACGAAATAAAACTAACACCCAACGATTTTTTAAAACAATTACCCGAAGCTTTAGCTGCGATTGATCATCCAAGTGGTGATGGACCTAATAGCTATATTGTTTCTAAAGCTACCAAAAATGCAGGTATCACTATGGCTTTATCTGGTTTAGGTGGAGATGAATTATTTGCAGGCTATGATATTTTTAAACGTTATTACGAATTAGAACATAAAGGCTGGTTAAATATTATTCCCGCCAAAGGATTGGCTGGAAAATTATTAGCGGCTAAAAAGAAATCAGTGCAGGGTGATAAAACAGCGGAGATTTTAAATTTAGATACTATTAATGGATTTAATGCCTATCCAATTAATCGAAAATTGTTTAATCAAAAAGATTATAATGCTTTATTAAAAGAGCACTATAATTCAGATAACTTTATAAAAAACGTCATCAAAAAAAGTGAAACGGATAAAAAGCATGTATTAAGCAGAGTATCTTTATTCGAAATTCAAACGTACATGCAAAATATATTGTTGCGTGATGCTGATCAAATGAGCATGGCTGTTGCTTTAGAAGTTCGTGTGCCATTTTTAGATTATAAATTAGTAGAGTTTGCTTTAAGTGTAAAAGACGAATACAAATATCCTCATACTCAAAAGAAATTATTAGTGGATTCTTTAGGCGATTTATTACCAGATAATATTGTCAATCGTCCTAAAATGGGATTTGTGTTACCTTGGAAAGATTGGTTGAAAAATGATTTGAAGGATTTTTGTGAAGAAAATATTGTTCAGTTTTCAAAACGTTCATTCGTAAATAGAGAAGCCGTTTTATTAATTTGGAATCGTTTTTTGAGTAATGATCCAAAAATTACCTGGAGTAGAGTTTGGCACTTAATTGTTTTAAATCATTGGATAAATTCACATCATATTGAGTGCTAAAAAAACAATATTAATTCTTTCTGACTGGTTTTTGCCAGGTTATTTGGCAGGTGGACCAATTCAGTCTATTGCTACTTTAACTCAGCAATTGGGAAATGATATTGATTTTAAAATCATCACCACTGATAGAGATTTTAAATCGAATAAACCATATGATATGATTAAAGTAAACGAATGGACTCAATATGAAGGACGCACCGTTTTTTATATCAGTCCCGAAAACATGAATCCAGACTTTGTATTGAAATTAATTCAAAGTACAAATCATGATATTATTTATTTGAATAGTTTGTTTTCGATGTTGTTTGCTGTTAGCCCACTTAAATGGAAACAACAAGGTAAGTTAAGTTCAAAAATTATTTTAGCACCTCGTGGTATGTTAGGTGATGGTGCTTTGGCTATCAAAGCATTTAAAAAACAATTGTTTTTAATGTACGCTAAAATATTTGGATTGTTTAAAGACATTGTTTGGCAATCAACTTCGGACCAAGAAACATCTGAAATAAAAAAGAGGCTAGGTGCTAATTCAAAAATTATTGAAGTCTCTAATTTGCCAAATACAGCTAATGCTATTACTGCTATTCAAAAACAAAGCGGTCAATTAAAATTGTGTTTTATCTCTCGTCTCTCCGAAAAAAAGAATTTGAATTTCGTCATTGATGTGTTGAAATCAATCACAGAAACAGAAATTATATTTGATGTGTATGGACCAATAGAAGACGAATTGTATTGGAATACCTGTCAGGAAAATGCCAAAGGATTATCTCAAAATATTAAATTTGAATACAAAGGTGTTTTAAAACCATTTGAGATTGGAAAAACAATTTCTCAATACCATGCATTGTTTTTACCAACACAAAACGAAAATTACGGACATATCATTGTAGAAACCTTACAACATGCTCGTGCGGTTATATTATCTGACCAAACCCCTTGGAGAAACTTACAAAAAGAAAATGTAGGTTTTGATATCGCTTTATCAAACAAAACTAAGTTTGCCGAAGCTATTCAAAATATGAGTTCGATGAATCAATCTGAATTTGATGAGATGAGTAAAGCTTGTTTAATATACATTAATCGTCAATTAAATATAGATGAGATTAAAGCAAAATACCTAGAATTGTTTGCTTAAATAAATTTTAATGAAATTATTACTTAGGATATTTCTGTGTTTAGTAACCATTAAATCGGTGGCTCAAGAAACTCCTATGAAATATTATACGGTTAAAGAAGGTTTAGCTAATTCTTTAGTGCCTTCTATTTTTCAGGATAAACAAGGTAATATTTGGTTCCCTACTTTAGGAGGCGGTGTTTCTAAATTTAACGGATCTGTTTTTAAAACATATAGTGTTGAACAAGGATTAACTAATCAATTAATTAGGGCGGTTACAGAAGATGCCAACGGTAGAATTGTTTTTGGTTCGATGGGCTCTGGTGTTTTTTATATTGAAAATGATACTGTTTTGCCATTTAAGAATGATAGTTTGCCAAAAGAAATTTTTGCTTTACATACCGATAAAAAAGGAATTGTTTGGGCTGCTACCAATGGTGGTGTTTATCAATTGTTTAGAAAGGATAGTATTATTGATTTCGCTAAACAGCATAAACTGGAAGTTTATGCTGTTACGCATATTAATTCAGATAATGAAGGAGCAATATGGTTTGCTTACGATTCAGAATATGGATTGTATCGTTTTATAAATAATAAGTTAACTAAGTTTAATAAAGATAATGGCTTAACCAACGGTCGAGTACTTAACTCCTTTCATGATTCAGAGGGCGATACTTGGGTGACTATGGATGATGGATTATATGTCATAAAACAACATTCCAATCAAGCAGAAAAAATAATCAATGCTGGTTTACCATCTTATTATTTGTTTGAAATAGTTGAACCCAAAAAAGGACTGTTATTAATAGGAAGTCAGCAAAACGGCTTGATATTTTTTGATGTTAAATCTCGAAAAGTAATTAAATCAATTACTCAAAAAAATGGGTTAAAAAGTTCTTTAGTATTTAGAACCTTTTTGGATTATGAAAACAATGTATGGATTAGTAATTGGGGTGATGGTGTTGCAAGAATTCAATTCTTTGGATTGAGCAAATATGCAGAGAATGCAGGAATTAAAAATCGAATTATTTATAACATACAAAAAACAGAAAATACAGTATTGTGCGCCACAGGTGAAGGTGTTTTGCAATATAATGGCAATGGTTTTTCTTCACTTTATCCAGATAAAATTAAAGGAGGCATTTTAAAGGTTTTTAAAAATAATGACGAAATATTTTGTGCAAGAGAAAGGGATTTCTTGGTTTTAAAAGGAAATAAAATTAAAACCTATACGGATGCTAATTTAATTGCAGTTAAAGGCATCACAAAAGATAAGCGAGGTAATGTGTATGTTGCTGGTTGGGGCGGAGCATTAGCCGTTTATGATGGCAATACATTTAAGTCGGTTGGAGATACTTCTATTGCTACTATAAAATATTTTTATAGTGCGTTCACGGATTCAAAAGGAAAGTTATGGTTTGGTTCTTGGGATGCAGGGTTGATTTGTTTTGATGGCATCAAATGGATTCGGTATTCGCAAAAAGATGGGTTGCCTTCCGATAAAATTTCGTCTATCACAGAAGATAAAAAAGGCAACATCATTATTGGAACCAACGGTGGTGGTTTGGCAATTTATAATGGAAATAAATTTGAGATCATTAATAGTTCAAAAGGATTGCCTTCTAATTCTATTTATGCGGTTACGGTGGATGATTATAATAATTTGTGGATTGGATTTCAAGGAAGTGTTGTGAAATTTAATCTCGAAAATAAATCAATGAAGATACTATCTTCTGAATCTGGCTTTGATGGAGATGTGATGTTTAATTCCTTATTGGCAGATAAAGACACAATTTGGATTGGTACTAATAATTATTTGTGGAAATATGTAGAGAGTGATGCTTTTGATTTGAATAAAAATTTAAGAGTTTATATAAATGAGGTTCGGGTTAATTATAAATCAATTGCCATGAGCAATGGTTTAGAATTTGATTATCATGAAAATAAAATATCATTTAGTTATTTTACAACTCAAATTCATAATAACGCCGCCGTAAAGTATTCATACAGATTATTAGGAATAGATTCTGTTTTTGCGCCATTATCAAATCAAAATGAAATTACATTTCAAGAATTGCCTCCAGGGACTTATACCTTTGAAGTAAAAGCTTGTACCGGAAATAATTGCTCTGATAAAGTAGCTTCGTATTATTTTATCATTAATCCTCCGTTTTGGAAAACTTGGTGGTTTTTAACCTTGTGTATTATTGTTTCAATGATAGGCATACGTTTTTATATTCGTTTTAGAGAACAAAAATTAAAACAAAAACAAAAAGAACTCGAAGATACTGTTGCTGTTAGAACCGAAGAGATTTCTAATCAAAAGAAAATAGTTGAACATCAAAAAGAATTGGTTCAGGAAAAGCAAAAAGAAATTATTGATTCTATTACCTATGCAAAACGTTTGCAACAGGCAATTCTGCCTCCACAACAGTTTATTAGCGAGTATTTGCCCGATAACTTTGTGTTTTATCATCCTAAAGATATTGTAGCAGGAGATTTTTATTGGATGCATGTGGAAGGCGATTTAGTTTTTATTGCCGCAGCTGATAGTACAGGCCACGGTGTGCCAGGAGCAATGGTAAGTATTGTGTGTAGTAATGCTCTAGAGAAAGCAGTGAATGAATTTAGATTAACAGACACTGGAAAAATATTGGATAAAACAACGGATTTAGTATTAGATACTTTTGCGAAAAGTGGAGAAGAAATTAAAGATGGAATGGATATTTCTTTATTATGCTTTAATAAAAAAACAAAACATATTACTTGGAGCGGAGCTAATAACCAGTTGTGGTATATTATAAATTCTGTTAGTACGAGCATGTCAGTTCGAGCGGAGTCGAGAACCGAGAACAAAGAGCCTGTCGAAGTCATTGAAGTGAAAGCAGATAAGCAACCTATTGGTAAAAGCGATCATCGTAAAGATTTTACAACTCATCACATCAATTATCAAGAAGGAATAACTTTTTATTTAATGACAGATGGTTATCCTGATCAATTTGGAGGACCAAAAGGCAAAAAATTTAAGTATAAACAATTAGAAGAACTATTGCTTTCAAATTCCACTAAAGGTTTAAATGAACAAAAAGAAATATTAAGTCGTGAATTTGAAAGCTGGAAAGGTGACTTAGAACAAGTGGATGATGTAACGATTATTGGAATTAAATTATAATATATGAACTTATTCATAACAGGTATTGGAACTAATGTAGGTAAAACGGTTGTATCGGCAATTTTAACAGAAGCTTTGCAAGCTGACTATTGGAAACCCATACAAAGCGGAATAGTTGAAGGAAAAGATTCAGATACGGTGAAATCATTCATCAGTAATGCTAAATCCGTTTTTCATCTAGAAACGTATTTATTAAAAGAACCTTTATCTCCTCACTTTGCTGCTAAATTGGATGGGGTCACCATTGAATTAGATAAAATTCATTTACCTAAAACAGCTAATCATTTAATTATTGAAGGTGCTGGCGGCTTACTAGTTCCAATTAATGATACTCAATACGTGATTGATATTGCTAAACAATTAGATTGCGAAATTGTATTAGTGATTTCAAGTTATTTAGGATGCATTAATCATTCGTTATTATCTATTGATTATTTAAAGAGAAATAACTTTAAAATAAAAGCATTGGTATTTAATGGCGAATTTGAAACAGAGGTTAAACAAGCTATCGTAAATTATTACCCTAACCTTACAATCATTGATATTCCTACCTTAAACATAGTAAATAAATCACAAATCAAGGAGGTTTCTGATAAAATTAAGGCTCAAAATGCCCTATAATTGGGCTATTTTATAATTTTCTATCTCGTTAATGATTTGTATCTTTACAACTCTTTAAAATAGATATTATGATAAAGCCAATTAAATTAATTGAAGTAAAAAGCGAAATAGGAGCAGGTACTCGTGGATCGAGTATGGGAGTAGATGCTATTAAAATTGCCGCTTTAGATTTTGGAAGTAACTTTTTCAAAAAATTCAAAGCCGTTGAAGTTCAAAACGAAAACCATTTATTATTAGAACCAGTTGTAAACGATTATGCAAAACGTGTAAAAGGTGTTTTTGCGTTAAACGATCGTTTAGCTAACGAAATAAAAAAGACTTTATTAAACGATGAAGTGCCTATTGTTTTAGCTGGAGATCATAGCTCTGCTTTAGGAACTATTTCTGGGATTAAAATGGCTTATCCTAAAAAACGCATAGGTGTTATTTGGATTGATGCTCATGCTGATTTACATACTCCATACACCACGCCAAGCGGTAATATGCATGGTATGCCAATTGCTTGTGTATTAGGTGAGGATAATAAAGAACGTCAGCAAAATAAACCAGATGACGAAACCATTGAATACTGGGAAAAATTAAAATCTTTGGGTGGTATTACTCCAAAAATTCATTATAATGATTTAGTGTATATCGCTTTACGTGATTTTGAACCTCAAGAAGAGTTTTTAATTAAAAAGAATAAAGTTCGTGTGTTTAACTTACAAGAAATTCGTAAGAAAGCCGTTGAACGTGTAGCCATTGAATCATTAAACTACTTAGATCATTGCGATTTAATTTATGTAAGTTTTGATGTGGATAGTATGGATAGCCGTATTAGTAGTGGAACAGGAACTCCAGTACCAAACGGAATTACAGAAAAAGAAGCAGGGAATTTAATTTACTATATCATGCGTTCTAAAAAAATTGTGTGTTTTGAAATGGTAGAAATTAACCCAACGCTTGATAAAGAAAATTTAATGGCCGAAAATGCTTTCGAGATTTTGCAAAAAGCAACCAATCAATTAAATAACGATTTTTAAATTGTCACCCTGAACTTGATTCAGGGTCTCATAAATTGAAATGTTTGAGAACTGAGATGCTGAAACAAGTTCAGCATGACCTAAACATTAGAGCTCTTTAGCTTAGAAGAACTATAAAATGAAATCACTCAAAACCATAAACGCTTATTTTGTAAAATACAAATGGCGTTTGTTAATGGGTGCATTGTTTGTAGTACTTTCCACTGTTTTTTCTATTTATCAAGGTGTGGTGGTGCGAAATGCTACCAACGAGATTGTTGATTTAATTGCCAATCACAAAGCAGTTGATACTACAAAATTTATAGTCTTTGGTCTAACCTTATTGGGCTTGGCTTTAACCAGTGGTTTCTTTTTATTTTTGATGCGTCAAACCATTATTGTGATGAGTCGTCATATTGAGTTTGACCAAAAAAACGAATTATACACTCATTATCAAACGCTTGATGTGACGTTTTATAAAAACAACAGCACTGGCGATTTAATGAATCGTATTAGCGAAGATGTTGGTAAAGTGAGAATGTACACAGGCCCAGCGATTATGTATTTAATTAATACATTTTCTACGGTACTAATTGTTTTAGCATTTATGTTAAAGATTAATTGGCAATTGACTTTATTAGTATTTGCACCTTTGCCTTTTTTATCTTTTGTGATTTATAAAGTTTCTGATTTAATTAATAAACGCAGTACCGTTGTTCAGCAAGAATTATCAAAATTGACTTCTCATGCTCAAGAAACTTTTTCGGCTATTAGAGTGATTAAAGCCTATGCTCGCGAAAAACATTATATCAATGAACTAGCTACTTTAAACACCAATTTTAAAAAACAAAATTTACGTTTAGCTATAGTTGAAGCATTTTTTCAACCAGTTTTAGTATTGATGATTGGCGTGAGTGTGATTGCTACGGTTTGGTTTGGCGGACATTTAGTGATTAATAAAACCATTGAGCCTGGTAATATCACCGAGTTTATTTTATACGTGTATAAATTAACTTGGCCTTTTGCGTCTTTGGGGTGGGTAACGTCTTTAATTCAACGAGCATCAGCTTCGCAAACGCGAATTAATGAGTTTTTAAAAACTAAATCTACTATCGTCAATACTCCTGAAGTAAAACAAAAAATTGAAGGAGAAATTGAATTTAAAAATGTTGGTTTTATTTATAACGATAGTAAAATTGAAGCGCTTAAAAACTTTAATTTGAAAATTGAAAAAGGTAAAACTATTGGTATTAAAGGGCAAATAGGTTCAGGGAAATCAACCCTAGCCAATTTAGTCACACGTTTATACGATACCACTTCCGGTGAGATATTAATTGATAATCATCCTATTAAAAAATACGATTTGTTTGAACTAAGAAAAAGTATTGGTTACGTCCCTCAAGAAGTGTTTTTGTTTTCGGATACAATTAGAAACAATATAGCTTTTTCTACTGGACATGATTATACCGAAGCTGAAATTAGACAAGCGGCTAAAGATGCAGGCGTGTATGATAATATCATGGCTTTTCCTGAAGGTTTTGACACTGTAGTAGGTGAGCGTGGAATTACTTTATCAGGCGGACAAAAACAACGTATTTCTATTGCAAGAGCTATTATTTCTAAACCTCAAATATTAATTTTTGACGATTGCTTGTCAGCTGTGGATGTGGAAACCGAAGAATTGATTTTGAATAATTTGAAATCGATTATGAAAGATAAAACATCGATTATCATCAGCCACCGAGATTCTGCTTTACGTTACGCAGATAAGGTGGTTGAGTTGTAGTATATATTTACCAACAAGCACAATGAGTGAAGGCTTGTTACTTCAAGCGGAGTCGAGAAGTTGTAATTTTTGAGTCTTTTTTATTCTCGACTACGCTCGAACTGACAGGTTTTATTATACTTAACAAATCAACAATAAACGACTCTCTCCTAAGTTTTCTTTTGGAGCTCTGTGAACACAAGGAAGAACTTGACTTTCTGGATGGTCAACGGCTAAGCGCCATAAATTACCAAGACCTAAATTAATAATTTGTGCTTCAGGTTTAGCTTGGTAGTGTAAATCAAAGAAATTATCAATTAAATACGATTCAAATTCTTCATCCGAGCCTGTAAATTGTTTCTTCAATTCATCAAGTATTTCGGGAATCAGTATTTTTTGTTCGGCTTGTGAGTTGGGAAGTATGTCACTCGTCGCTCCATAATAGGTACATAAAATGGTTTCAGTTGGAATAGGAGAACGATCGACGTGAAAGGAATACACATCGGTTGGGAAAAAGGGATGCTCTTCATCTCTCTCATAATACTTAATGATATTTAGAGTAGGCGAGGCTCCATGTTCTTTCAATAAATGATAATCATTTAAAATAATACTACGAGCCAATTTCCCTTGTTCACTTAATTCAAGTTTCAAAAGTTCTGCTTCATCCAATACTGTTATATTTTCTGTTGTTTCAGCTTTTTTTATAATCTCCAAAAAATCCCCTATAAGTTCACGCTTCCAGCAAATAGTATTTATCTCTCCATGAAAAGCTGTAGTAACAAATTCATTGAAATTGGAGACATATTGAATTTGTTTTTCAGTAGGCAATAAATTAATCATAATTTATAATTTCTAATCATCCCAATCATGATAACTACTGGAACTAGAAGATTCCATGCCTTTAGTGGCAAATGGTATTTTGCCATAAGTACCAATGCAGTTAAAGTTTGTTTTATCAATTCGTCTGTATCTATAATCTAATCCAATAAAGTAATTCAGCCAAAAAGTGGTTTGATAACCTAAATGTACTTTGCGTTCTACTTTATTAATTTCTAAAACAGGACCAACAGATACACCTGTAACTCCTATACCTGTTTGTACTTCGCTGTAAAGTCTAATTCGTTTTTTACTAAACTCAACACCTCCATCTAAACTGTAAGGAACGTTCTTTATATTCCAGTAAGCTAGTTCTATTGCCCAAGAAAAATGCCTCTTTTCCCCGCCAAAGTTATAGTGTAACATAGGACCAATCGTCCAAACCTCCTGCCCAAAGGTTTTAAAATTTAAACTTAACAAATAACATAAGATTATGATTGCCTTTATTCTCATTAACCTATCCTTTCAACTTAATCAAAGCAAATACAGAGTAATTGAGCATATCCATGTAATTAGCATCTACACCTTCGCTCACAATAGTTTGCCCTTTGTTATCTTCAATTTGTTTGACGCGAAAGATTTTCATTAAAATTAAATCGGTTAATGAGCTGATACGCATATCTCTCCAAGCCTCGCCGTAATCGTGGTTTTTATCTTCCATTAATTGTTTGGTTTGCGTGGAGTATTTGTTGTAAAGTTGTTCTACTTCTTCGTACGGTAATTCAACTCTTGGGTCGTCTTTTAATTCTAATTGAATTAAGGAAATAATACAGTAATTAATAATACCAATATATTCGCCCGTAATATCGTCTAATACCTTTTGGGTACCTTTTTCTTCAATGCTTTTAATACGTTGTGCTTTAATAAAAATTTGGTCGGTTAGCGAGGTAGGGCGTAAGTTACGCCAAGCCGTACCATAATCTTTCATTTTCTTTAAAAACAAATCTTTGCATAGTTTAATAGCCGCGTCGTATTGTGAAGATGTCGTGTTCATTTTATAAATTCTGTTGTTTGTCTAAATTCCTACTAATTACAATTTTTTATTACTATCTTGAACTTAATAATTGTAAATAGTGAACGCTAATTTAATTAAAATGACCAAAACGTATTTAACAAATGGTAAACAATTGAGCTTTGAAAAAGCTCAGGTAATGGCTATTATTAATATTACGCCAGATAGTTTTTATGACGGAGGTAAGTTTTCTTCGATAACAGATATTATTAAGGACGCTGAAACGAAAATTAATGCTGGCGCTACCATTATTGATATTGGTGCGGCGTCATCTCGCCCTAAAGCGCCATCGGTTTCGGTAAAAGATGAAATTATTAGATTAAGAGAGCCATTAACTAAGTTACGTAAGGAGTTTCCTAGAATGTTGATTTCGATAGACACCTATTTATCAGAAGTAGCCGAGTTTGGCATTGATTTGGGCGCAGATATAGTGAATGATATTTCAGGTGGAGAATTAGATTCAAAAATGATTGATGTGGTGGCTAAACACCAAATTGCTTATGTTTTAATGCATATGCAAGGCACGCCCCAAAATATGCAGTTAAATCCTACTTATGAAAATGTTGTGAAAGAGTTAGGCGATTTTTATAAAGCAAAAATAGCTTATTGCCAAAGTAAAGGATTTGAAAAATTGATTATAGATGTAGGTTTTGGTTTTGGTAAAACCGTAGAGCATAATTTTGAATTACTAAAACACTTACATGATTTTACAGAATTTGGTTTCCCAATTTTAGCTGGATTATCTCGTAAATCGATGATTAATAAAGTAATTCATACTTCGCCCGTAACGGCTTTAAATGGCACTACGGTTTTAAATACTATTGCACTTCAAAATGGCGCTAACATTTTACGTGTACATGATGTAAAAGAAGCCAAACAAGCGGTTGATTTGTTTGAGTTTTATAAGGCGGTTAAGTAATATCTCTTGTATAAGGATAAATATGAAGTCAAAGTTACCACTTCGAGCGTAGTCGAGAAGTGTTTTATCATTTAACTTCGTAATGTTCTCGACTCGTCCCGATAACTATCGGGACGAACTGACAAGCCAAGTGTTTTTCTTATTGAGCATTCCAGCCACCATCAACAGGTAAAGCTGTACCTGTCATTGTTTTAGCCACATCAGAAGCTAAAAACACTGCAAGTTGACCTAATTCTTCTAAGCTTACAAATTCTTTAACTGCTTGTTTATAAAGCATGACTTTATTGACAACATCTGCTTCGCTCATGTTATGCGCCTTTGCTTGATCAGCAATTTGTTTTTCAACTAAAGGTGTTTTTACATAACCAGGGCAAATTGCATTAGCTGTAATTCCGAATGGTGCGCCTTCTAATGCAATAGTTTTAGTAAAACCTACAATTCCATGTTTACTAGCAATATAAGCACTCTTAAACTCAGAAGCTACTAAGCCATGTGCAGAGGCAATATTAATTACACGACCAAACTTGCGTTCTTTCATTCCTTTCCAAACAGCTTTAGTTAAATGAAAAGCAGATGTTAAGTTGATACCAATAATGGCATCCCATTTATCTTCAGGAAAATCTTCAATGGGCGATACAAATTGAATGCCTGCATTATTTACTAAGACATCAATTTTACCAAATTTAGTAACGGCATCAGCTACCATTTTTCTTAATTCTGCAGGTTGCAACATATTGGCATTGCTATACATCACTTCGATACCGTATTGTTTGGCTACGCCATCAGCAATTTCTTGGCCGTTAGTTTCTAAACCATTAAATACAATATTGTATTGTTTTGTTTTTGCAAATTCAATAGCAATACCAAGTCCGATACCGCTTGTGCTTCCTGTAATTAAGATTGTTTTCATTTTTGTTTAGTATTTAACCGCAGAGGTCGCTAAGTTTTCTCGCAAAGACCGCAGATGTTTGTTTTGATTTTTTAACCGCATAGAATCATAAGCTTATTTAGATTAAAAGTGTTGGATAGGAAGCTTTGCTTCTCACATAGATACTATGTGTAAAAACGTGTTTTCTATCTTCTACTTTCATATACATAATAACTATGTGTCTATGTGGTTTTATATTTTATTTAAATTAGAAATTTGGTTTTAACATGTATCTGCTATAGAAATCTACAATGTGTTTAACGGCTTCATCAGCTGTATCCACAATTTTAAATAAATCTAAATCTGCTTCGTTGATGTTTTGTTCTTCATGTAACATCGTGTTTTTAATCCAATCAATTAATCCTTCCCAATATTCTTTACCAACTAATACAACTGGAAATTCTGCAATTTTATTGGTTTGTACTAAAGTTAAAGATTCAAATAATTCATCAATAGTACCAAAACCACCAGGCATACCAATAAATCCTTGAGAGTATTTTAAGAAAACGGTTTTACGAACAAAGAAATAATTAAAGTCAATGCTTTTATCTCTGTCAATATAATCGTTTGGTTTTTGTTCAAATGGTAAATTAATATTTAAACCTACTGAGTTTCCTTTACCGCGTTTAGCACCTTTGTTGGCAGCTTCCATAATGCCTGGTCCGCCACCAGTAATCACACCATAACCTTCTTGAGTTAATTTAAAAGCTATTTCTTCTGCTAATTGATAATATTTATTATCAGGTTTTGTTCTGGCAGAACCAAAGATAGAAACGCAGGGTCCTATTTCTTGCATTCTTTCAAAGCCATTCACAAATTCGCTCATAATTTTAAAAATCTTCCAGCTATCAGAAGCCATTACTTCTCTTGATTCTTTAGTAGCAAATGCTTTTCTGATTTTTTCTTCTTTATCGTGGGTCATATATTTTGTTACTTAATATTAATGTTTTTTTATTGTTTTTTTTGATGACGAATTTAATACGAATATACGAATCTGAGTTTGAAAATGCTATGCGTTTTGATTAGTATATCCGTACTGATTCGTATCAAAGCTCTTTTTTCAAAAATGGTGCCGTATATCCTTTTTTAGATTTTACTAATTCTTCGGGAGTACCAGTAAATAATATTTCTCCACCGCCTTTGCCACCTTCCATACCAACATCAATTAAGTAATCCGCTACTTTAATAATGTCCATATTATGTTCAATCACTAAAACCGTATTACCACTTTCTACTAATCGATTTAATACGCCTAACAAAATACGGATATCCTCGAAGTGCAAACCAGTGGTTGGTTCATCTAAAATATATAAGGTATTGCCTGTATCACGTTTACTTAATTCGGTAGAAAGTTTCACACGTTGCGCTTCTCCACCACTTAAGGTGGTTGCTTGTTGGCCTAAGGTGATATAACCTAAACCAACATCTTGTAAGGTTTTTATTTGACGGAAAATATTTGGAAGGTTTTCAAAAAACTCACAAGCTTGGTCAATCGTCATGTTTAATACATCACTGATGGATTTTCCTTTGTAACGAATTTCGCAAGTTTCTCTGTTGTATCGTCTTCCATTACATTCATCACAATTCACATACACATCTGGTAAGAAATTCATTTCGATAGTTTTAACACCAGCGCCACCACAAGTTTCACAACGACCACCTTTCACATTAAATGAAAAACGACCAGGTTTGTAGCCTCTAATTTTTGCTTCTGGTAATTCAGAAAATAAGGTTCTGATATCCGAAAATACATTGGTATAAGTTGCAGGATTACTTCTCGGTGTGCGTCCTATTGGAGATTGATCAATGTCAATGACTTTATCTATATGTTCAATGCCTGTAAATGATTTGTAGGGTAGGGGACGCTTTTCTGAATTATAAAAATGGTTACTTAAAATTGGATATAGCGTTTCGTTAATCAAACTTGATTTTCCGCTACCACTCACACCCGTGACGCAAATAAATTTCCCTAGAGGAATTTCTACGCTCACGTTTTTTAAATTATGTCCTGTACAGCCTTTTAAAACTAGTTTTTTTCCGTTTCCTTTTCTACGTGTTTTTGGCACTTCAATACTACGTTTGCCAGTAATATATTCGGCAGTAACGGTATTAAATTTCAACATGTCTTTTGGTTTAGCAGCAGCAACTACACGTCCACCATGCACGCCCGCACCTGGACCAATATCAATTATATAATCCGATTCAATAATCATGTCTTTATCGTGCTCTACCACTAAAACACTATTACCAACATCACGTAAGTTTTTTAAGGCTTCAATTAAGCGCATATTATCACGCTGATGCAAGCCAATACTTGGTTCATCTAAAATATATAACACACCCACTAATTGAGAACCAATTTGTGTTGCTAAACGAATACGTTGCGCTTCGCCACCACTTAAGGTTTTCGAAGAACGATTTAAGGTCACGTAATCCAATCCAACTTCTAATAAAAAACCAATGCGAGTTCTAATTTCTTTGAGTACTTCTTTGGCAATCACATTTTGAGATTTGCTTAAACGTTTTTCAATACCTTTAAACCAATCGCCTAAAATATTGATATCCATTTCAGAAAGTTCTGCAATGTTTTTGTCATCAATTTTAAAATATAAAGCTTCTTTTTTTAAACGAGTTCCTTCGCAAACGGAACAATTTATTTTATTAGTAAAACCTTCAACCCAACGCAACATCGCAGGAGATGGATCTTCTTCGGCCTGACGAGAAATATGAGTAGCAATGCCATCAAATGCAGAGCTGTATCCATTTGCACTTGTATCTGATTTAATGGTAAATAATTCTTCGGTTCCATTTAATAAAATATTTACAGCTTCTTCAGGAATATCTTCAAAAGGCGTATCTAAAGTAAATTTATATTTTTCACCAATGGCTTCAATTTGTTTAAACACCCAAATGCCTTTTGATGGACCAAGAGGAGCAATAGCACCTTTACGAATAGATAATTTTTGATTAGGAACAATTTTGCTAATATCCACTTCTGATACAACACCTAAGCCATTGCAATGCGGACAAGCTCCGTAAGGTGAGTTAAACGAAAATAAATTAGGAGCAGGTTCATCATAAGAGATACCAGAAGTAGGACACATTAATGAACGAGAAAAGAATTGCACTTTGCCAAAGCCAAATCCTGATGTAGATTTTTTCTTTACTTTTGGATTTCCCTCTTCATGCTCTAATACCATGATGGTTCCTTTACCTTGCTTCATAGCCGTTTGTAAAGATTGGTATAAGCGAGGTTTAATATCTTTGGTAATTTCTAGTCTATCAATTACAATTTCAATGTCATGAATCTTGTAACGATCAACCTGCATTTTAGGAGTTATGTCAACAATAACCCCATCAATACGTACTTTATTAAATCCTTTTTTGCGAACATCCTCAAATAGCTCTCTATAATGTCCTTTACGACCTTTAACCACAGGAGCTAACAAATTGATTTTTTTGTTATTATATTTTTCTAAAATTAAATCAATGATTTGGTCATCGCTATAACGAACCATTTTTTCTCCTGTAACGTAGGAGTATGCTTCACCTGAACGAGCAAATAGTAAACGTAAAAAATCATAAATTTCAGTAATAGTACCAACGGTTGAACGAGGATTTTTGTTAACAGTTTTTTGCTCAATAGAAATAACAGGACTTAAACCTGAAATTTTATCTACGTCTGGGCGTTCCATATTACCCAAAAACTGACGAGCATAACTCGAAAAGCTTTCAATGTAACGTCGTTGACCTTCCGCGTAAATAGTATCAAATGCTAAAGATGATTTGCCGCTTCCGCTCAAACCGGTTAAAACAACTAATTGGTTTCTAGGAATATTGAGAGATATATCTTTTAGGTTATGTGCACGAGCACCAATCACTTCTATTTGTTCGTCTTCCATTTATTTTTTTAAAGTGTCTGGTTTAATTAATAAAGTGTCTATTACAATGCTTTTCAATAATGTATCTGTTGTTACATCTTGAGGAAACACATCATTAAAGTAAACACTTAAATCGAGGTTTTTGTTTTTCGGTATTTTAAATTGATACGTTTTTTTATCAGTATTATTTAATTGTTCGCCAATTAACCAAGGATTAAATGTTTTTAATACAATTTCGTTGGTATTGAGATGTTTTGCAAATGCTTTTAAGTTAGTGATGGATGAATCTACTTTTACAATTTTAAAAGAAGGGAATGCACTTGTTTTTTTGATTTTATGTTTTACACCAAAATGATCGGGATTAGATAATAATGTTTTGTAGGCTAAAATTCGATAAATAAAGCTGCCAGTTTCTTTGTTTAGGAGTAAGTCATAGTAATTATTAGTGTTTTGTTTTTTTAAAGCATTTTGTATGCCTCCAATTCCAACATTGTAAGCAGCAGCAGACAAGGTCCAATTTTTAAAATAGGCATGAGCATCTTTAAAATGTTTGCAGGCCACATGCGTTGCTTTTTCTACATCTAAACGTTCATCTACTTCGTTATTGACAATCAATCCATAATGTTGAGCCGTTGTAGGCATTAATTGCCAAAAGCCAGCAGCTCCCATTGGTGAAACTACATTGGATAAATGACTTTCAATAATAGCAACATATTTAAAATCGTCTGGTACTCCTTCTTGTTTTAAGATAGGTTCAATTAAAGGAAACCATTTTTGGGCTTTATGAAACAATGCTAATGAGGAATTTTTCCAAGATTTATTAGCAAAGAATTCTTTTTCTAAGCTTTCTTTAATCTCGTAATCGTTTTGAGGAACACGTTCGCCTGCAAATTGAAGATTAGAAGGGATATTTAATCCAAGAACTTTAAAATTTGAGTTAGTATAATCTAAATTTGTTTGAAGTGGGGTAAAAGAACTAAACTTGATTAAGAAACTAATCAATGCCCACGACACCAAACTCAGATAGGTTTTTTTATAAAGAGGACTTGGTTCGCGAAAAATTTTTAATATCCAAACAGATATGGTCACTTTCTTTTTATAATCGTATTTAGATATAAAGATACAAAAGTGATGGCACAAAAAATAATAGAAACGACTAACCAGCTAGTTTGGAAGTTTAATATTTGATTTAATGCCAACGAAAGCCCCATTAAGCCAATTCCGCAGAATAAAACTGCGATTCTTTTTTCTGTAACGCCTTTAAAAAATAAATGATGAGTAGTGTGGTCTTTACCTCCTACAAAAGGTGATTGACCGCGTTTGATGCGATTAATACTTACTGTAATCGTATCTGTAATAGGTAAAATAAACACTAAAGCAACCGAAAGAAAACCCATTAAAATTGGATTAACAGAAAACCAAGCATTGTTGACCAGAGTAAAAGAGTTCCAACAGTAGTCTATTCCCACTACCGCTAAAAAAGCACCTAAAAACTGACTTCCTGTATCTCCCATAAACATTTTTGCGGGATGCCAATTATAGATTAAAAAACCCAAAAGTGAGCCCAAAATACCTAAGCTTAAAATTGGAACTGGACTAAGAATAAGATTTAGACTTGAGTTTAAGAAAACAACAAATAATAGAATAACAATTGAAACAATAGTTGTGATGCCATCCATGTTATCTAACATGTTAATGGAATTCATAAATCCTATGACCCAAAATACAGTTAATCCAAAATTTAGAGCTTCGTTTGAAAAAATATTGATTTTAGTTCCTGTAAAATATAAGATTAAGCCACATACTAATTGCGCTATAAATTTTAATAATGGTTTAGTATTATAAGCATCATCAGCTAACCCCATTAAAAAAGCGATAGTACAAACTACAAATATGCCAATGATTTTAAGGCTGCTATAATTTAACGGAAGTCGATGATCAATAAAATTTAAAATAATAAATGTGATTAAAAAAATCACGAAAAAGGATATACCTCCTATTGAAGGTCGAGCAGAAGGACTCCATCTAATTTGTTTTTCAGAAGATTGTTGTTGTCTAATTCCAAGTGTTTGAGAAAATTTTAATAAAATAGAATTAAAAACAGTTGATAAAATAAAAGTAATACCAACGGTTAGTACAATAAATAATAGAATATTATTTTGAAAAAAACTCATTAAAATGGACTTTTAAATTCTTTGAACGGAGTTCCAACTAAATCTTTATCAGATAAAATAGGGTTACTAACATTCCAATTGATATTTAAATCCGAATCATTCCATAAAACACAACCTTCAGATGCTTTGTTATACACATTAGTGCATTTATAGGAAAAGATGGTATTATCTCTCAATGTTAAAAATCCATGAGCAAAACCTGATGGGATATAAAACATCGTTTTGTTTTCCTCTGTCAATTCAATGCTTACATGTTGTCCATAAGTAGGAGAGTTTTTTCTAATATCAATAGCCACATCTAAAACAGCACCTGTAATAACTCGTACTAATTTTCCTTGATCGTGAGGGGGAGCTTGAAAGTGTAAACCTCTTAAAACTCCAGTGCTAGATAGTGATTGATTATCTTGAACAAAGTTAGCTACAATTCCATTTTGTTTAAAAACAGTTTCGTTATAGCTTTCAAAAAAGTAACCTCTAGCATCCGCAAATACTTTAGGTTTAATAATCAGTAAGTCTTTAATTTTAGTTTCAATTACTTCCATAATTTAGAAAATCGGTTTTTAGTTTCAGCTTTATCATCTCCATAGTATCCATTTCCGTAGCCGTAGCCATAACCGTAGCCATAACCATATTTATAACCGTAAGTCGAACGATTAGTATCAACTCCATTTAATATCATTGATAAGTTCTTAATATTTCCCTCATTAATTAATTTATCCAATATTTGAACAAAAGCTTTTTTAGAGTAGTCTGCTCTAAATACATAAATTGGGAAATCAGCTTTTTGTATAGTAGTAATACCATCTGTTACTAATCCAATAGGTGGATTATCAAAGACAATATAGTCGTAACTCAATTTTAACTCTTCAATTAATGTATTTAAACGATCGCTAATAATTAATTCGGAAGGATTAGGAGGAATAGGTCCCGCTGTGATATAATCTAAATTTGGGAAATGACTATGATTTATACAATCTTTAGTAGGCGTCATATTGGTTAAAATGGTACTCATACCTACATCATTAGATACACCAAAACCTTTGTGGATTTTTGGCTTTCTCATATCTAAATCTAATAGAATAACTTTTTTTCCAGTGTAAGCTAAAATACCAGCAATATTTAAGCAAACAAATGTTTTCCCTTCACCAGAAATAGATGAAGTGACAGCAATAATTTTTTTGCCTTCACCACTATGAATGAAATTTAAATTTGAACGAATACTTCTAAAAGCTTCTGCAATTTGTGATTTTGGATTTTTATCAACTACTAATTGAGATACAGGAACATCACTTTCGTAATTAGGAACGATGCCTAATACTGAAATAGAAGCATCAATATTATTAACGACATCATTAATAGATGTGATTTTATCATGAAGAAAGTAGCGAATAAAAACGAGCAGTAATGAAAGTAATAAAGCTACCAAAACAGCTACTAAGATGGCAAATTTTTTATTTGGAGATACCCAAGCGCCATCGTTTACAGCTTCTTCTAAAATCACATTTTGAGAGACAAAACCAGCCTTAGAAATAGAAAATTCAGTTTTTTTCTCTAATAACATGGTGTAATATTTCTCGCTAATACTAAATAATCGCATTAATCGAGAGTGTTCTAAATCTTCATCTGGGTTGTTAACGTTTTTGTTTTGGTATTCAGAATATTTTTGTGTTAAACTAGTGTATCTTGATTTGTATTTTAAGCGAACGGCATTTATTGTTTCAACAAGTAGTTTTTTTTGAGTTTCAATATTAAAGTTGATTTGCTTGATGTTCTCACTACTAGGAGTTACCATATAAAGTAAGTCCTCTTTTTCTAGTAATAATTTTTGAATACTTTGAGTATAATCTTTAATAGCGGCTTCGTATTCTGTACCTGAAATCATGGAGATTAATTGATATGTATCAATACTCTTGTTTTTAATAATATTCTGTTGAAGTTCTGCTAGGATTTTTTCATCTAATTCAACTTTCAACATATCGTCTTCTATTTTAGATAAACGAAGGGCATTAGGATCCACAGTATTGTCTTTAACTGTGTAATTATGAGATTTTCTAAATTCTTGTAAACTGTTTTCTGAAGATTTTAAATCTGTGTAAACTAAATCTAATTGCCCATCGATAAAAGACAAGATGCTCTTAGAACTTTCACTTTTTCTTTCTACATCAAATTTTAGATATTCCCCAGAAATTAAATTCACAATGTCTTTTGATTTTTGAGGATTAATGTCTGTTACTTTTACCTGAATTGTTCTTGCCGCTTCATTCACTAATTTTATATCCATTTTAGATTGTAAATTAGCGGTAACATTATCAACGTTATTAATAACAAAATACGATTTGTTGTCTTCTAAAAGTTGAGAGTTAATGGTCTTTTGGTCTAATTTAGAATTAGGAGAAATACTTAACTCAAAATAAGGAGAGTTAATTACATTAGAAGTGGTAAAAGGAATGTTGTAGTTTTTACCTTCAGCTGAAAAAACTAAATTTCCAGATGTGGTATTATTAAACTTGATGTAAATTTTTGTACCGTAAATATTGTCTTTCTTTACATTAAATTTTACTAAATAAGGTGAAGAAAGATATAATTCATTGTTTTTAAATGTTCCTTCATTAAAATAACTGATTTGAATATCGGATTTTTCAACCACACGCTTCAAAAATATTTTGGAACGAATTTGTTCCATGGCTTCTGCAATTTTATTGTCTCCACCATCAAACTTTGTCATTTGAAGTACTTCAGACGCTTGATTGTTTTCATTTATTTGAATGATAGTAGCAGATTGATATTCAGGCTGACTATATCGTAAGTAAATGGTTGCAATGCCTAAACTTATTACAAAAAAAGCGAATACAAACCAGAGACTTTTTTTTACAATATAAATAACCAATCCTAAATCTAGTTCACTACTAAATTTAGAAACTCTATCTCTATATTTATCTATAGAACTATCGCCTTGTGGTTGTATCATTTTACCTTCTGATTAAAGAGTAAAGTAAAAATGTAGAAGAAATTAATGTAATAATTGGAGTTATCTCAGCAACTAATGTTTTAGCTAATCGATATCGAGGTTCTACATAAATAATATCATGAGCTAATACAACAGAGTTTCCTGCAGCAATCCCTTCAATTTTTGATAAATCCATCAGATATACTTTTGGTTTTTCGTTGTCTTGGTTTCTGATTAGTTTTACTTTGTAGGCTTTACCATCTTCGGAGATACCACCAGTTAAAGCCAAAGCTTCAATAACAGTAGTATTATTATTAGTTAAGCTTAAAACTTTTGCTGTTCCACCGTTTCCTGGAAATACAATAACACGTTTATTAATGACATTTAGGTAAACAAATGGTTTTACGTAATAATCTGCATAAACTTGCTCTAAATATTCCGTAGCTTCTCTAACACTTAATCCAGCTAATTTAACTCTTCCTATTAATGGAAGTTTGCAAGTTCCATCTCTATTAACCACATAATCCAATTCAATAAAACGATTTAATTGACCTGAACTTGCTAAATCGACAATTTTAAATCCGTCGTTCGAAAAAATTCTAACATTTACAATATCATTTGCTTCAATTTTATAATCTTGTTTAGATAAAGAGTCTGCTATTTTATCATAAGTGTAGTCTTTTGATGTTTTTAACATCAAATTTGATCTAAAAACTTTACATGAAGAAAAATATAAAACAATTGAAAAAAAGAGGAAATATTTATAAAAACGCATAGGAGTATATTATATCACAAAGTTAAAATTTATCTGCTAATATCAAAAATCATGCTCTTTTTAATAATTGAGCATATAATTGTCGCATATCGCTTACTAATCTAGTATAACTATATTTTTCAAGTGCCCATTTTTCTCCTTTTTCTGATGAATTTGATAAAATGGAAACATTTGAGCAAGCATTTAATAAATTGCTAAAAAAGCCATTTTTATCTGATATTTCGGATAAAAAACCACATTCAGGATGCAAAACATCTTCAATGCCTCCAACATTTGTAGAAACTACAAATTTTCCGGCTGCTTGAGCTTCAATAATGCTTACAGGCGTTCCTTCATTTAATGAAGTTAGCGTAACAATATCTAATCCGTGTAATGCCCATTCAACATTAGTTATCCAAGAGGTGAAAATTACATCCACCTCATCCGTTGGGTCATTTGACCAAGAGACTTGATTTACATTGCAAGATTCTGTAATAACATCTCTTGTGTCGCCATCGCCAATAATAAAAGCTTTGAAATTGGTGATTCCGTTTTGTTTTAAAAAGGCAATGGCTTCAATAAATAAACTGTGATTTTTGATGGGAGCTAATCTTCCAATAATTCCAATAGCTAATTGCTCTTCTTGTACATTGTATTTTTCTCTGAATTCTTTACGATTCTGTTCCTTGTTTTTTGTGAATTTAGTTAGATCAAATCCTAAAGGAACCACATGAATTTTATTTTTTGGTGCAATGTGAAATACATCGGATAATTCTTGCTTTTGCTTATTACTAATTGCTACAATCGCGGTAGAATGTTTTGCTAAATAACGTTCAATGGTTTTATAAAAAGCGGTTTTAAGTTTTCCAAAATAGGAGTGAAACACATGCCCATGAAAGGTATGAATGATAATAGGAACATTGCAATCAATGGCTGCTAAACGACCAATAGCTCCTGCTTTGGATGCATGAGTATGAACAATATCAGGGTTAAATTCGCGAATTATTTTTTTGATTTCTTTATATGCCTTGTAATCTGATTTTAAATTGATTTCTCGCTGAAATTCATGTAAAACTCTTGGTTTTAATCCTAATCCTTCTGGTATATAAAGTGAACTATCTTCTCCTTCTTCTTCTGGACCACCAACTAAAAGTGTTTCGTAATCTGGCTCCAAATATTTTGATAAATAACTCACATTGTAAGTAATTCCTCCAATATTGAAACGATTAATTATACGAAGTACTTTAGGCAAAATATCTAGTTAAGGTTTAGTTCAGTTGATAGTTGTTTAAAATCAATGCCATCAAAATTACCCGAACTCATCATTAATAATACATAGTTTTTTAATGATTTCGACTTCAGATAGCTGATTAAAGCGCTACTTTCAGTAAATATTTTAAGGTCTTTACGATTAAAATACTTTAACACTTGCTCTTCGGTAATTGGTTTTAGCTTTTTGTGTGCAATGGTATGAGGATTAAAATAGACAATGGCTTCATCTGCATCGTTCATTGCGCCATCATATTCCGCCAAAAAAGTTTCGTTTAAGCTACTAAAGGTATGTAATTCCATACAGGCCAAAATTTTACGATTTGTAAATTGCTGTTTGGTAGCTTGTGTAGTTGCTTTTAGTTTTGATGGAGAATGCGCAAAGTCTTTATAAAAAGCAAACGCATCTGTTTTTGAAACTAGTTCTAAACGCTTTGCCGCACCTTTAAAAGATTGAATGGCCTCATAAAATTGATCATCGCTTAATCCCAATTTATTACAAACTAATCGGGCACCATTTAAATTCATTAAGTTGTGATTCCCGAAAATTTGCAAAGAAATATCTTTACCATTATTTTCTAAAATGGTTGTTCCGTTTTCAATTCGATGTTTTGGAATAGAGTAGGGCGTTTTAGAAATATTGTTTGATTTTCCCGAATTTGTGGCTACTTTTTGTAATTCAGCATCTTCATTACAATAAATTAAACTTCCATTTGGTTCAATTAAGTCAACAAATTTCTCAAATTGATTGACGTATATTTCAAAAGTAGGGAATACATTAATATGGTCCCAAGCAATACCACTTAAAATAGCAATATTAGGTTTGTATAAATGAAACTTAGGTCTTCTATCAATAGGAGATGCTAAGTACTCATCGCCTTCAATAATTGCAATAGGTGCTTCTTTCGTTAATTTAACCATGGTATTAAATCCTTCTAATTGAGCACCTACCATAAAGTCGGTATCCATTTTATGAAAGTTTAATACATGTAAAATCATAGCAGTAATAGTAGTTTTACCATGACTTCCTCCAATAACTACTCGAGTTTTATCTTTGGTTGCTTCGTAAATGTATTCGGGATAAGAATACACTTTCAGATTCAATTCTTTTGCTCTGATTAATTCAGGATTATCTTCTCTAGCATGCATTCCCAAAATCACAGCATCTATATCAGCTGTTATTTTTTCAGGGAACCAGCCAATTGAAGGGGGTAAAATTCCAGCATTTTTTAAGCGAGTTTTTGATGGCTCGTTAATTTCATCATCACTACCAGTTACTTGAAAGCCTTTTTCGTGTAAGGCCAAAGCCATGTTGTGCATGGCACTTCCGCCAATTGCAATTAAGTGAACGCGCATAATAGAACTAAATTTAGTTACACGAAGTAAACCTTTTTAAATAAAAAATGCAGACTGTATGAGCCTGCATTTTAAACAATGATTTGTTAAGTATTAAGCCATTTTTGGGCTAGGTTGCCCTAATTGATATAACAATTTAGCATGTGCTGCTAAAGCACCAACAAAAGTCTTTTTTGAATAATATGGCAAATTAAATTCTTCGGCTGTTTTTCTAATAATTGGAGCAATTTTTTTGTAATGAACATGGCAAATATTTGGGAATAAATGATGTTCTACTTGAAAATTTAAGCCACCAACAAACCAAGAGAAAGCCCAGCTTTTTTGAGCAAAATTGGTAGTTGTTTTTAATTGATGTGCAGCCCAATCATCTTGCATATTACCTTTTTCGTCAGGTAAAGGAAACTCCGTTAAATCTACTACATGAGCTGGTTGAAAAATTAAGGCTAAAATCATTCCGCAAGTAAAGTGCATAATTGACCAACCCACAAGGATTTGATACCATGGATTTTCCATAATTAATAAAGGTAAGCCTAGGCTGTATCCTAAATAGAACATTTTATTTAAGATTAATAAGTATAATTCTTTTTTATAAGTTGTTTTTCTGATTGTTAATAAGCCCATTTTCTCATAACGAGCTAACTGTTTAAAATCTTTTGTAGTTGCCCACATAATAGTCATTAAGCCATAAAAGAACCAAGCATATAAAAACTGAAATTTATGAATCCATTTATACTCAGCATGAGGCGAAAATCTTAAAAATCCCGGAGGCGCAATATCCTCGTCATGACCTTCAATATTAGTGTAAGTATGATGTAAATTATTGTGTTGTAATTGCCAGTTTAAGGAGCTACCACCAATAAAGTTCATACTGCGACACATTAAGGCATTAATTTTAGCATTTCGAGAATAAGAACCATGGTTGGCATCGTGCATAATGGATAGTCCAATTCCACTCATTCCAAATCCCATAATGACACAAAGTAATGATTGAATCCAAAGGTTATCAAATGCATTAATAATTAGTAGAACAAAAGGAGTGAAATAAAGGGCAAACATGAAAATTGACTTGATGACCATTTGTGCGTTGCCGTAGCGAGAAAGGTTGTTTTCTTTGAAATAGTCGTCAACACGTTTTTTTGCAGTTAAATAAAAAGATCGATTTGCGTTGTTGAATCTGATTGATTGGGTACTCATTTATTGTTTGTTTTTTTGTTAGTGAGCCAAAGGTAAGCTTTAAAAAATCAAAAGTCAAGATTCTTAAATTGTTAATAATGAACAATTTATAGTTTGTAATTCGTTTTAGAGGACGTAAAAGCTTATTTCTGAGAGGAAAGCTATTAATAAAGCGATAAGATTAATTTAGCTAAATCTTCAACTTCTTCTTTTTGGCTTTTTTTACCAAATGAGAAGCGAATGCAATTCTCAGATTCTTGTTTTTCTAATCCCATAGCCATTAAAACATGAGAAGGCTCAGCATGGGCAGAAGTGCAGGCTGAACCCAAAGAAACGGCATATAGGCTTTTGATTTGAGAAAACACAGAATTTCCATCTTTTAACAATGGAAAATAGATATTTGAAGTATTATAAAGCCTATATCTTGTTGAACCATTGATTCTTAAGTCAGGTATTTCAAGTAGCTGATGTTCTAAATAGCCTCTTACTTTTGAGATATGCATATTGTTATCCCAAAATTCGGTTTGAGCAATTTCGCAAGCTTTCCCCAAACCTATAATTCCAGTCACATTTAAAGTACCACTGCGTTTACCATTTTCGTGTCCGCCACCATGAAACAATGGAATTAAATTTACTCTTGGATTTTTACGCCTCACGTACAAAGCACCAACACCTTTTGGTCCATATAGTTTATGAGCCGAGATACAACAAAGGTCCAATCCCATTTCATTGACATCAATAGGTAATTTTCCAGCCGTTTGAGTAGTATCGCTAAAAAAGATAGCCTCGTGTTGATGAGTGATTTCTGAAATTTTTTCTAAATCTTGTAAAACACCTGTTTCATTATTAGCAGCCATAATGACTACTAAAATAGTTTTATCTGTAAAACTTGCTTTTAATTCATCCAAATCAATGCGTCCTTCTCGGTCAACATCCAAATATGTAATGTTTGCACCTTTTTCTTCTAAATAAGCACAGGTATCTAAAACGGCTTTATGTTCTGTTTTGCAAGTAATGACATGATTGCCTTTAGTTTGATAAGCTTCAAAAACTCCTTTTAAAGCCATGTTAATAGCTTCAGTCGCTCCGGATGTAAAGACTATTTCAGAGGCTTCTGCGCTAATAAAGCTGGCCACTTGTTGTCTCGCTTTATCAATAGCGCCTTGAGCATACCAGCCTAATGGATGAGTATTACTAGAGGCATTGCCAAAATGTTCCGTAAAGTAGGGTAGCATTTCTGCTAGCACTCTTTCATCAACAGGAGTTGTTGCATTATAATCTAAATAGACCATTAAGCTCTCTCAATAATAGCCGCGTAACCTTGACCTACACCAATACACATGGTTGCTAATGCATATTTTTTATTTTGAAGATTTAACTCAATAGCTGCTGAATTGATGATTCGCGCTCCACTCATTCCTAATGGATGACCTAAAGCAATAGCTCCTCCGTTTGGGTTAATGCGAGGATCTTTGTCATCTAATTTCCATTGACGGGTACAACCCAATGCTTGAGCGGCAAAAGCTTCGTTTAATTCAATAATATCTATATCATTCCAAGTTAAACCTGCTTTTTTAAGAGCTTGATTTGCTGCTTCAACTGGACCTAATCCCATAATGCGAGGTTCAACTCCTACAACGGCACTACTTACAATACGAGCTAATGGTTTTAAGTTATATGATTTAATGGCATTTTCGCTAGCTAATAAAATAGCGGCAGCTCCATCGTTTAATCCAGAAGCATTACCAGCAGTTACTGTGCCTTCTTTACGAAAAGAAGCTTTTAATTTTTGTAAACCTTCTAAAGTGGTGTTGGCTTTTGCAAATTCATCTGTTTTGAAAATTAAAGCATCTCCCTTTTTTTGAGGAATTTCAACTGGTACAATTTCTTTTTCAAATCTTCCAGCAGTCATGGCTTTAGCTGCTTTTTGCTGACTCCATAAAGCAAATGCATCTTGGTCTTCGCGACTAATTTTGTGCATTTCTGCTACGTTTTCGGCAGTTTCGCCCATGGCATCTACGCCATATTGTTCTTTTAATTTTGGATTGATGAATCTCCATCCAAAACTACTATCAAATAGTTGTTGGTCGCGTCCGAAAGCTGAACTTGCTTTACTCATCACTAATGGTCCACGAGTCATATTTTCAACACCTGAAGAAATCATTAAATCAGCATCTCCTAACTGAATATATCTTGCGGCATCAACAGTAGCACTTAAGCCAGAAGCGCATAAACGATTAACCGTTTGACCAGGAACTGTAATTGGTAAACCAGCCATTAACGAAGCCATTCGAGCTACGTTACGATTATCTTCGCCAGCTTGGTTAGCACAGCCCATAATCACATCCACTACTTTCGAAAAGTCAACAGAAGGATTTTTTGCCATTAATTCTTTTAAAACTAAGGTTGCTAAATCATCCGTTCTCACAGTTGAAAGAGTTCCTCCAAAATTTCCGATGGCAGTTCTTACGCCATTTATAATATAAGCTTGTTGCATAATTTAAATTTAGTGGCACAAAAATATCGTTTTTTTAAGACTTACTCATTAAAAAGGCTTTTTTAATAGTTTTAGCTTTATTTACATACTAAAAACAATTAGTTTTTCGTTTCTTTGTAGTCTGAAAACAAGTACCTAATTGAAAAAAATAGCCTTATATTTTCTATTTCTGTTTAATTTATTCTTTTTTACAAGAATAAATGCTCAACTAGCTGCGCCTGATTTGAGATGCGTTTCTGTGACAACACCAACTACGGCAGTTTTAACATGGGTTATTCCACCAGATCCTACCGGAATATTTAGTCAATATCAAATTTGGACTTCTGTAACAGGCTTAGCTCCTTTTAGTTTAGTGGGGGTAGTAAATACATATACACAAACATCATTTACACATGCGCCGACTCCAGTTGGTAATCAATCTCAGTATTACTATGTAACAACCGTGAGTAGTGGAACTAATATTTCTACTCCTTCAGATACTTTAAAAACATTATTTGTAAATCTAACAGGAAGTTCAGTTAATGGTGTTTCTAGTTTAAATTGGAATGCCATGCGTGTGCCTTTGCTTCCGACCTCATCAACCTCATACACCGTTTCAAGAGAAGCTCCTGTTGGAGTTTGGACTCCCATTTATTCGGGAAGTGGTTTAAGTTATAAGGATACTATTTATAAGTGTAAGATTTTTTATAATTATAAGGTTGAAATATCTGATGCTTTAGGATGCATTTCAAGATCAAATATTAAAGGAGATACTTGCAGAAATAAGCAGGCTCCTTATGCTATTGAATTAGATTCGGTGTCCGTAAATACATCAGGTCAAGCGGTTATGGGATGGCAGCCTTCTTTGTCTCAGGATATCGATTGTTATGTCATATACTCATCTAACGGAGGTTTTTTAACGGAAGTAGGACGAGTTTGTGGAGTTAATAATACATCATTTACTTATACAGCATCGGCGGCTGGTTCATCTTCTGAAGGATATTGTATTGCAGCTGTTGATAGTTGTGGTAATTTTAATATTCCTAGTTTAACTCATAATTCTATTTTTATGACTGCTCCAACTTATGATTTATGCTCGAGAACAGCTAATTTAACTTGGACGCCTTATTCGAATTTAGCAAAAGGAGTTTTAAAATACGATGTGTATTGTTCTACTAACGCAGGAGTTTATAATCTGATTGGTTCTTCTACTACTACAAACTTTAGTCATTCGGGTTTAGTACCAGGAGATGTCTATTGTTATTTTGTAAGAGTTAGAAATACAGATTTATCGATTAGCGCTAGTTCAAATATTCAATGTTTTACAGCAACAGGTTTGCCAGCTCCAACTTTTGTTTATGTAAATTCAGTAAGTGTAAATACATATAGTAAATTTATAGAAGTAACTTATACAGTTGATACTACAAAAACATTTAAAGGTTGTGTGATTTATAAATCAGCGGATGGTATTAGTTTTAGTAAAATAGCCTATGTCACATCAACTGTTTCTCCTTATACATATGTAGATAAGGATGTTAAGGCAACAGAAAAGATTTATTACTATAAAGTAGAAGTAGCGGATGAGTGTGAAAATCCAGGAGTAGTAAGTAATATTTCTAAAAATATTGTTTTAAAAGTATATCATGATAACGAGAGCTTGTTTAATAATGTATTGACTTGGGATGATTATACAACTTGGTTAGGAGGAGTAGAATCATTTAATATTTATAGGGCGGTGAATGGAATATTTGACCCTACACCAATTGTTAATGTTCCAGTTGGAACTTGGACTTATAACGATAATGTTCAGGATTTTGTCAGCGCACAAGGCAAGTTCTCGTACTATGTAGAGGCTGTTGAAGGTATTGGTAATACTTATGGATTTAAGGATATGGCAAAGTCTAACCCTGCGGATGCTTATGTGGAAGTAAATATTTATGTGCCTAATGCCTTTGCTCCTAAGGGGATAAATAATATTTGGTTGCCAATGGCTCAATATGTTGAGAAAACTGACTATAAAGTTATGGTGTTTAATAGATACGGAGTCAAAATATTTGAAACTCACAGTGATGTGGAAGGTTGGACTGGTGACGCCGCAACAGATGACGTGTATGTGTATTTAATTGAATATAAAAATGCTCGTGGAGAGTTTATTCAGTTAAAAGGGCACTTAAACATTGTTAGATAAGCCTTGGTTTCTTAGCATTTCATTTTTAATAAGTTTCTATTTTATTTGCATTTATAAGTGTATCCTCATTTAAATTTGGAATTATATATTATAAATGAAATTTTTCCAAGTTATAACACTCTCAATATTTTTTTTAGGAGCTTATTCTGTAAAGGCTCAAGTAAAAAAAACTGAACCTACTTTAACAAGAGTGTTATTTGTGTTTGATGCGAGTAAAAGTATGAAAACACAGCACAATAAAACGACCCGTATTCAAGGTGCTAAGGAATTGTTTTATAAGTTTTTAGATAGTTTAAATAAACAAAAGAATATACAGTTTGCATTGCGCATGTACGGACATACTGTAAAGTATCCTCCTGGAGATTGTAAGGATTCTAAACTAGTAGTTCCGTTTGGCAAAAATAATGTTGCTTTAATAAAATCGAAAGTTGCTGAAGCTAAGCCAACAGGTATAACTCCTATCGAACATTCATTAACCGAATCTGCTAATGATTTTCCAGATACCAAAGCGGTGAATATGATTATTTTAATTACCGATGGAATAGAGGAGTGTGAAGGAGATCCATGTAAAGCAAGAATGAAATTAATGGAAAAAGGAATTGTGTTTAAGCCATTTATTATTGGTATTGGATTATCAGTTGAACAAATAAAGACTTTTGAGTGTGTGGGAGATTATTATGATTTTGATAATGCCAATTTGGTAAAAGATATTAGCGCAATCATCTCCAAACAAAAATTAAATAAAACATCGTCTCAGGTTAATTTACTAGATTCTAAATCTTTTCCGAGTGAAACAAATGTGAATATGACTTTTTATAATACAACAACAGGAAGTTATGTGTATAATTACATTCATACTCTAAATCAAAAAAACAATCCCGACACATTATACTTAGATGACTTTCCAACTTATAAAGTGATTGCACATACCATTCCTCCAACCGAAAGTAAAGAGGTGAAATTAACACAAGGAAAACATACTATTATTCCTATTGACGCCCCTCAAGGATTTATTGAATTACGAAGACCAATGGGAGTTTATAATTTTAACGAAAAAATAAAAAGTATTGTTCGCAAAGCAAGTAGTAATATGCAAACCCTGAACGTTCAGCAAATGAATACGACTGAGAAATATATTACAGGAAGCTACGATTTAGAAATTTTAACCTTACCACGCACTTATATTTATGGAGTAAAAGTAGAGCAATCTCAAACGAAATTGATTGAGTTGCCAAATGCAGGCATGTTAACGATCAAAGCTTTAGATAATGGAGATGGCAGTATTTATAAAGACTCTAAAAAATTGGAGTGGGTTTGTAATTTAAATAATACAACCTCACAAACTTATTATTTACAACCTGGAAATTACAGAATAGAATGGAGAGCAAAATCTTTAAAAGGCTCTATTTATACCATTGAAAAAAAGTTTTCGGTTAAATCTGATATAGAAACGAGGATAGAGTTATATAAATAATTATTCTTTGTAAAATAAATAATCTCTGCAGTTTTTTGTTATTTCAGAAATTTTCTCTTTTCTAATATTTCCATTTCTAATGCATTTGTAAAAGAATGGTCTGTTATCAAAAAAATTAATATATAACATAGTGTGAAAATTGTGATATTCTTCAGCTGCCATAGCAGAAGCATATTCGTATTTTACTTTCTGAAACACAATTCCTTTATAGTTGTGATCTTTAAACCAATTATAAAATTCTGGCGCGTAAATTATTAAGTTTTTATTGTATTTATTCCTTTTTGCTCTTTCTTCCATGTCCTCTTTTCCATTGTATCTTCTTTTATAAAATACAGTTTCGTCAGCATCATTATATAACTGATACATGTGCCACCTTAGTTTTTGATATTCATAAAGTTTTCTTGGTTGTACTCCAAGAAGTTCATTCATTAAAGTTATTTCGATAATTGTTGAGTCTGACTTGAAAGTTTCTTTGATGTCTTTGTTCTGAAAAGTTCTTTGAAGTGAATGGAAATAATTATCCTTATCTGAAAAATTTGTTGAGTTGTCTATCAATATATTTATTTTACCATCTTTAATTAGTGGGTAATAGTATTCATTTAAATTAATTGCCAAATTACTATATATTCCTCCACCATTATCTATATATTTTTTTAGTTCTATTTTAAAATTTAATTCGTCTTTTTTAAAATAGTAGTATAATGCCAAGCTAAACGTTGCTTCATTAAATTTTTTTTCTTTAGCTAATTCAATAAAATATAAAAAAGCATCTTCATATGTGTTAAATGGTTTGACGTCATTTTTGATGAGGGGGTGATTTTCAGCTTTTATGAATTGAAGCGAATCAGCAAAAAGAAGCTTAGGCTCTTTTAAAATACTAAAATTCACACCTTGAAATTTTGTGAATTGTAAATCTTCTGCTAAAAAACCTTTTTTTACTAAATCAGGATTTTGATAAATTATTCTTCTACATGATTCAATCATATAGAAAAGGTTTTTTAAACTGTTATCTCCACATAAATATTTTCTAAATGCAATTGCTAAAGAACCTTTGAAATTTGCTAGTTCGAAATCAGTTTTAATATACTCCTCTGTTGCGATTTTTTTAACTTTATTAAAATATACCGAATCGATAACATAGTTTTTATAGTTGGTTTGTATTTTATTTGATTTTTTAGTCTTTTTATCTGAGGTAATTTTTGAGAAATAGGATTTATAATCAAAAGAATTAGGATTGAGATTTAATTTATTTAGGCATGCTAAGGCAAATGAATCTACTCTAGCGTTAATTATTTCTGATTGCTCATAAGGGTTAGAAAGGTTTACATTTCCAGAAAATGAGATAGCAATTCGGTGATACCTATAATCATATTCTCGATCATCATTTTCATAGAACTTATAGAATTCAGTTGAATATTTTGAATACCCAATTTCTTTCGCTAAAAGATACACTAACTCAGCTTCATTATAACTTTCGCTAAGAGCCGAAATAGGAATAGAAAGATTAAGAGATTTCGGTGCTGTATAATAGGGAGCATGAATCCTTTTAATAAAAGGTTTATATACAAATTTATTTTCAAAATCTATTGGGGTAAGTGTATCTATTAATTGTTTGAGATATTTTTCTAAATCATACCATTCAAGATAATGAAAATTGTTATCAAAACTCATTTGAAGTCCATATGATTTTGTGATTTTTAAATTGAAAAGCTCATCATCGCTCAATCCGATTACTTTTGTTTCTTTTTGATTTAGAAATAATGTATTAGGTTCAAAATAATAATTTTTATTAAATCTTTCAGGAAATTGATAGCTATTTCCTTTTAATTGGGAATAGAAGTAATTGGCCTTTAAGAATAAGGAAGCCAAAATAAAGACCTTTAATTTCATAAAAACTAGTGCAAAATTTTAAATATTAATTCTTTCATTAACTCTCCATTATTCACGCCACTATTATCAACCCCTTTGGTTTTTAAATCGTATTCTTTTAAATAAGCAAAGATGGCTTTTAGTTTTCCTGTATTATAATTTTGAGCGGCTTTGGCATACCCATCCACAAAAAATGGATTAACGCCTAAAGCTTGAGCCACTGCAAACTTAGATTTATCTGGAGCAAAGTGATACAATAATATTTTAGAAAAATAACCGTATAGTGTACTTAAGGTCATCACTGCTGGATGTTCTTTTTCGTTGCTTGAAAAATAATTGATAATACGATTAGCTTTTAAAATATCTTTTTTTGCTAAAGCATCTTGTAATTCAAATACGTTAAATTCTTTACTAATACCAATGTTATCCTGAACGGCATCAGCAGTTACTTCATCACCTTCTTTTAAGTTAATAAATAGTTTTTCAACTTCATTACTGATTTTTGATAAATCATTACCTAAAAATTCTGCTAATAAAAATGAGGCTTTAGGTCCAATTTTAAATTTACGTTCCTGAACAAACGATGTAATCCATTCGGGAATTTGATTATCATACATCTTCTTAGTTTCTAAAAAGACATGGTTTTTTTGTAGGGATTTGTATACAGCACTTCTCTTATCTAAAGTTTTATACTTGTAGCAAAACACTAAAATAGTTGAAGGTTGAGGTTGTTGTAAATAGCCTGCTAGAGCATTAGATGAAGTTGCTGATTTTTTTGCTGGAATGTCATCATCGTCATCATCACCTCCAGAAGCCTTTCCTAATTCTTTTAAGTTTTGTGCTTCTTTAACAATAACTACTTGATATTCGCTCATCATAGGGAAGCGCTTTGCTGCTGAGATGATGGCATTTAAATCAACATCTTTTCCGTATAATATCGTTTGATTAAACTCTTGTTCGCTTTCGTCTAATACATTTTTTTCAATATAATCACTTATCAAATCAATGTAATAGGCTTCTTCGCCGCTTAAAAAATAAACAGGTTTAAATATTTTTCGTTTTAAATCGGTGAGTATTTGTGTTACTTCCTTCATAATGTGTTACTTTTTAAAAAAGAAATAAACGGCTACAAATAAACATAAAAAACCAATGATGTGATTCCATCGTAGAGTTTCTGTTTTAAAAACTAGTAGAGTAAATATTACAAATACACTAATAGAAACCACTTCTTGAATAATTTTTAATTGAAACATGTTAAATGGTCCACCATTGATATTACTACCAATTTTATTAGCAGGAACCATTAAACTGTATTCTAATAAGGCAATTCCCCAACTTATTAAAATAGCAGCAATCATTCCAACATTTTTAAATTTCAAATGCCCATACCAAGCAATGGTCATAAACGTGTTGGACGCTATTAATAATAATATAGTAGAAAGGCCTTTGTGCATTATTTATTCTTCTCAATTAATTTTTCTAAAATGTCGATTGCAGAAATACTAATGACTGTTCCAGGACCAAATACGCCCGATACACCTGCTTTGTATAAGAAATCATAATCTTGCTGAGGTATCACGCCTCCAGCAATTACCATAATATCTTCTCTACCATATTTCTTTAATTCTTCAATTACTTGAGGAATTAAGGTTTTATGTCCAGCTGCCAAAGATGATACACCTAATACGTGTACATCGTTTTCTACAGCTTGCTTAGCAGCTTCTGCTGGTGTTTGAAATAAAGGACCAATGTCCACATCAAATCCCATATCTGCAAAACTTGTTGAGATAACTTTGGCGCCTCTGTCATGTCCATCTTGTCCCATTTTTGCAATCATTATACGTGGGCGACGACCATCCATCTCCGCAAATTTGTCGGCTAATTCTTTTGCTTTCAAAAAGTTTTTATCCATACTAATTTCTTTACTGTAAACACCTGCAATACTTCTGATGTTTGCTTTATATCTTCCAAATACAAGTTCTAGAGCGTAAGAGATTTCGCCTAAACTACAACGAACACGAGCTGCGTTAATTGCTAATTCTAATAAATTTCCTTTACCAGTTTTAGCTGCTTCTGTTAAGGCAGATAAAGCGGCTTCCACTTCTTTAGGATTACGTTCTGCTTTTAATTTTGCTAAACGTTCTAATTGTTGTGTTCTAACTTTAGCATTATCTACATCTAAAATATCGATGTTTGTTTTTTCGTTAGTTTGGTATAAGTTCACGCCAACAATTACATCTTTACCTCCGTCGATACGAGCTTGCTTGCGAGCAGCAGCTTCTTCAATACGCATTTTAGGAATTCCTGTTTCGATAGCTTTAGCCATACCACCCAACTTTTCCACTTCTTCAATTAACTCCCAAGCCTTGTGAGCTAATTCGTGAGTTAAGGTTTCTACATAATAAGAACCAGCCCATGGATCAACAACTTTACAAACGTTAGTTTCATTTTGTAAAAACAATTGTGTGTTACGAGCAATACGAGCACTAAAATCGGTTGGTAAAGCAATTGCTTCATCTAAAGCATTCGTATGTAAACTTTGTGTATGTCCCATAGCCGCTGCTAAGGCTTCCACACAAGTACGAGTTACATTATTAAAAGGATCTTGTTCTGTTAAGCTCCAGCCGCTGGTTTGGCAATGTGTACGCAACGCCATGGATTTAGCTGATTTAGGATTAAACTGTTTTACCATCTTTGCCCAAAGCATACGTCCGGCACGCATTTTAGCAATCTCCATAAAATGATTCATACCAATTGCCCAAAAGAATGATAAGCGAGGAGCAAAGGCATCAATGTCTAATCCTGCTTTAATACCTGTTCTAATGTATTCTAAGCCATCGGCTAAAGTGTATGCTAATTCAATATCTGCAGTTGCTCCAGCTTCTTGCATGTGGTAACCACTAATTGAAATAGAATTAAACTTCGGCATTTTTTGAGAAGTGAATTCAAAAATATCCGCAATGATTTTCATGGATTGTTCAGGCGGATAAATGTAGGTGTTACGCACCATGAACTCTTTTAAAATATCATTTTGAATGGTACCGGATAGTTTATCCATTGAAACACCTTGTTCTTCGGCTGCTACAATGTAGAAAGCTAAAATTGGTAATACAGCACCATTCATGGTCATACTCACACTCATTTGGTCGAGTGGAATTTGATCGAATAATACTTTCATATCCAAAATAGAATCAATTGCCACTCCAGCTTTACCAACATCACCAACCACACGTTCATGGTCACTATCATAACCACGGTGAGTGGCTAAGTCAAAGGCTACAGATAAACCTTTTTGTCCTGCCGCTAAGTTACGACGATAGAAAGCATTACTTTCTTCAGCTGTACTAAAACCTGCATATTGACGAACCGTCCAAGGATTTTGAACATACATACTAGAGTATGGACCACGTAAAAAAGGTGGTGTTCCTGCTCCAAAATTTAAGTGTTCAAAATCTTTAGTATCTGCTAAAGTGTAAGATGTGTTTAAAGTGATTTGTTCTGCTGTGGTAAATTTCTCTTGCGTCAGATTTGTGTTTCTCGACTCCTCTCGAAATGACAAATCTGATTGATAGGATATATTTGAAAAATCTTTTCTCATGATTAATTGGCTAATTGTTGTTCTATAGATTCACTCAAATTAATAGCTTTTATTCCAGACGAATGAATAGTGTTTTTTCTCTTTACCATTTTTACTTCTTCGTTTTTGTTTTGGAATTTATTAACGCCTACTAAAACTAATTTCCCTTCTTTGAATTGCTGAATCAAAGTGTGAGCATCTTTAGAAATGATGTCTTGAATATAATTTGATTTTAAACAAGCTAATAATCCACCTTTCGATTCAATCACTTTAAATTGTTCCCAGGCTTTTTCGCAAAGAGTTTCTGTTAATGTTTCGATATAGTAAGAACCAGCAGCCATATCAGCTACAACGTTCAAATAACTTTCGTCTTTTAAAATCAATTGTTGGTTACGAGCCATGCGTGAACTAAAATCGTTTTGTGTATTAAATTCCACATCAAAAGGTAATACCACAATGCTGTTAGCACCGCCAATTGAAGCACTCATGGCTTCGGTGGTAGAACGTAACATGTTATTGTAACTATCTACTACACTTTTGTTTATTAAAGTTGTTTGTGCATGAATGTGAACAGTAGCTTTAATGTTATATTGACTTAACAAGAAGTTCGTCAATTTTCTCAATGCTCTTAGCTTAGCTATTTCCATAAAGAAATCTCCACCAACAGAAACATTTAAATGAATGGTTTTAACGGATGAAGAAGCAATATTCAAATATTCATTTAAGTGAGCAATAGAAAAAGCTAATTCGTTGATTGTATTTGAACCTGCTTCTTGATACAAATTAGTGTTGATGCAAATAGAAGAGGTATTCTGTAATTCAACTTTACCTTCTAATGTTTTATCACACTCTACAAAGCAAGTATCTCCAGTTGATATAGAACTTAAAAAAGTAAATAACTCTTTTTCAAATTCTGGTTTCACTATAAACAAAGAGTAGATATGTTGTACTGAAATGTCTTTTAATAAAACTCCAAAATCTGTTTTTTGGGTGATATAAAACACTAAACCAGAAGCTCCATTTTGCAATGCATTTAAGGCTTGAGTATTTGCTATTTGTGAATCGGATACAAAAACGTTTTCACAAATTGCCCAATCATTCTTTACGAAAACAGGAACTGGATTTGTGTTTAAATTTTCTTTCGTGTAAAAAGGTTGAACGTCAATACCTGAGTTGGTTTTCCAAACCAATGTATTGTAATCAATGCCTTTTAAATCTTTAACTAATTGCTCTTTCCATTGAGCAGCCGTTGTAGAAGTGAATTCGGTAAATAATTTTTGCATTTTATTATTTTTTTGTCAGTTCGAGCGAAGTCGAGAACTAGACAATGAGATGACGATGAACATCTCGACTTCGCTCGATGTGACAGAATTGTTATTTAAAAATTTTGAGAAATTTCTTTTTTGATATAATCAATCGCTATATCGCTAGGTAATTTTTTACCAAGGTTTGCGCAAATATTTAAAATCATCATCGCTAATTCTGAACTATTTGCATCGGGCGCTACCTTTGATGAAGAGATATTGATTAGCTGAATAATTTCTTCTTTAGATGTTTTTACTAATTCCCAAGCGCCTGCTGATATATAAATTTGTTGTGATAGGTTGTGTTCGTATTCTGATTTAACAGAAGCTACTAATTCTTGGTGTAATTGACGAGCAGACATTCCGTTTTTATTAACGCGAATCACTAAACTATTTGGGTTGATACGTTCTAAGAAAATAACAATACGTTCGTAAGCTTGAATTTTTAATGGCGTAATGGTTCCTTGAGCTGATTTTTTTAATTCATGTTCACGTCTTTTTTGGTCGTTATCCAAAAAACGTTTAACTAATAAATAAGCAGCTGCAAAAACAGCTCCAGCTGGAATTAAGATTTTTAAAATTTCAACAAATGCGTTCATAGTGGTTTAGTTTTAGAGTTTCTAATATCGGGATTTTTACTGTATAATTCTTAATTTGTGAAAAAATACAATAAATTTTAACCCCCAGCTTTTTTGGCTTTGTAGTTCGCTTTAGTTAATAGGTCTAAAAGCTTATCGCGGTTGTCTCCTTGAATCAAAATATTACCGTCTTTGGCATTACCTCCAACACCACATTTTTGTTTGAGTGTTTTAGCCAAATCATTTAAATCATCTTCGGTTCCCACAAAACCGCTGATGCGGGTTACTAGTTTTCCGCCACCAATTCGGTCTAAAAACAACTTTAAATTTTGTTGTTGAGGAGGTAAAGTTTCATGAGTTTCCTCTTCCTCATTTTGGTAACTAAAGTTTGGGTTAGTAGAGTAAACCACATTTACTCTGGGCTTTTCTTTCTTGCTCATCTTTTATAGCGAATTAAAAATAATGGAATACCAACTAGCATGACTAAGCATGATATTAATAACCATAAGTTATGTAAATGATTCCTTGTTTTTTTTTCTGATGGGAGAGTTTTTTGATTGTTTGAAAATTCCAATTCTATTGAGTTTTTCTCAAGTGTTAGAATGCTGTCTTTTAAAGCATAATGTTTTTTTAGCCAAACATTAGCTTGTTCAAAATTTTGTTGAGCTTCAAAAAATAATGAGCGAGTATGATACAGTTCCAATAAGGCTTCTGTATAATCATATTTGGAGGCAATATCATCCGCTAATGAAATATAATTAGAAGCCTCGTTAAAGTTTTTTTGTTTAACAAACACTAATGCAATGTTGTTATAACTATCGGCTAGCTCAAATTCATTATCAATGAGTTGTCTTATTTTTAAGCTTTCTTCCAAATAGAGTAGGGCACTATCCAGTTTGTTTTGTTCTCTTAATATAGTTCCAATATTATTGTAGCAAGATGCCACTAATTCATTTTCTCCAATATTATTAGCATAGATTAAAGCTTCTTCAAATTGTTTAATAGCGGCGTTATATTGCTTTTGATTATATTTTAAAACACCCAAATTAATTAAGCTACGTGCAATATGAAGTGTGTTTCCAGTTTTGTTGTATGCTTGCAGAGCTTGTAAATAGGATTGTTCTGCTAATTGTAAATAATTGATGTCGCTATAAATGTTTCCTAAATTGGTTTGATTAATAGCAATACCGATTTCGTTATTGATAGATTGGTTTAAGAGTAAGGCTTGTTTTTGATAGTGAAGTGCTTTAGTGAAATTTCCTTTTTTGTAGTAAAGTACTCCTAATAAATTATAGGTTTTCGCAATATGTTTTGGTGAATTTGTTTTTAATGCTTCTTGTTCGCAAATTTTAGCAAATTCATAACTCATGTCAGGATCATTGTTTCTGATATCAAATCCAATTTTATATAATTGATTGACTCTTTCAGTATCATTTTCAATGTGTTGGGTTTGATATAATAACGAATCGTTTACTTGCGAAAAGCAGGCAAAACTCAGTAAAATGAATATGAAAACTAACTTCATTATTTAGTGTAAATATAATTTGTTTTTATTTAATTTAGAGCCAAATTCTCATTATGATTCATTATAAATTATACCTTAAAAATCCTCAATCTCATTATATATATGTTGATTTAACGATTGATAATATCAATACTCCTAAATTAGAATTACAATTACCAGCTTGGCGTCCTGGTCGTTATGAGCTTGGTAATTTTGCTAAGAATGTAAAGCGTGTGGATGCTTTTGACGAGAATGATAAGCCATTATCTTATTTAAAGTCAACTAAAGATTTATGGGTAGTTGAAACCAATGGTGCTAAAAAAGTGAAAGTAACTTATAGTTATCATACTACTGAAATTAATGCCGGTAATTGTTATGCAGATGATACACAGCTATATGTAAACCCTGTGCATTTATGCATGTATGTGCCAAATCGAATAAATGAAGAGCATACCGTTGAGTTAGACATTCCAGATACTTATAAAATTGCAACGTCTTTAAAAACTACTGGTAAAGTATTAATAGCTTTGTCTTTTGATGAGTTAGCAGATAGTCCAATAATGGCGAGTGCTAATTTGCAGTCCGATTTTTATACGGTTAATGGGATAAAGTTTTGGTTGCATTTTGTGGGGGAGTGTAAACCTGATTTCGAGAAAATCAAAACAGACTTTACAAAATTCACTCAAACTTCTCTCAATTTTTGGGGAGGATTCCCTGTATCAGAATATCATTTCTTGTTTCAAATTTTGCCATTTAAGTTTTATCATGGCGTAGAGCATCAAAAATCTACTGTCATAGCTATTGGACCTGGTTATAATGTGAACAAAGGGAAAACTTACGAAGATATTTTGGGCGTTTCTTGTCACGAATTGTTTCATACATGGAACATCAAATACATTCGCCCAGTTGAAATGTTGCCTTATGATTTCACGAAAGAAAATTATGCACGTACTGGTTATGTTTACGAAGGTTTTACAACCTATTATGGAGATTTATTACTATTAACGAGCGGCGTTTTTAATACACAAGAGTATTTTGAAACTTTAGAAGAGCGTTTAACTAAACATTTCCATAATTACGGGCGATTTAATTTATCAGTAG
>PNMI01000018.1 GCA_013823565.1 Sphingobacteriaceae bacterium
CATGCAGCGGGTAAGTATTTAGGAAATGCAGAAGCAACAGGAGGAAGTGATTGGAGAAAATATATGCATCCAAAATACCAACGTCGTATTTTCTTCCCAGAATTGTGGAGCAAAGAAGAGTTAGAGAATTGGGGAAATAACGTGTAAGGATAAAATTTTAATGAAACGTTCTATTGAGTTAATGTCGCCTGCGGGTTCCTATGAAGCTTTAATGGCTGCTATTAAAGCAGGCTGTAATTCGGTTTATTTTGGAGTAGAGCAGCTAAATATGCGTGCTCGTTCTAGTAATAACTTTACTTTAGAAGATTTAAAACGTATCGCTGAAATTGGTAAAGAAAATAACGTAAAAACTTATTTAACACTCAATACCATTTTGTATGATCACGATATTACTTTAATGAAAAGTATTGTGAGTGCTGCCAAAGAAAATGGAGTAACAGCAATTATTGCAGCCGACCATGCTGTAATGAATTATGCTAAAAAAATTGGCATGGAAATTCATATTTCTACACAAGCAAATGTTTCTAATATTGATACCGTTGAGTTTTATGCAAACTTTGCAGATGTGGTTGTATTAGCTCGCGAATTAAGTTTAATGCAAGTAGCAGATATTAGCCGAGAAATTAAACGCAGAAATATTACAGGACCTTCAGGTAAATTAGTAGAGCTCGAAATTTTCGCACACGGGGCCTTGTGTATGGCTGTTTCAGGTAAATGTTATTTGAGTTTACATTCGCATTTTGCCTCGGCTAATAGAGGGGCGTGTATTCAAAATTGCCGCAGAAGTTATGTGGTAACGGATAAAGAAGATGGAATGGAATTTGAAATCGACAATGAATTTATCATGTCGGCAAAGGATTTATGTACCATTGATTTTTTAGATAAAATATTAGATGCTGGTGTAAGTGTATTGAAATTGGAAGGTCGCGGACGGTCTGTTGATTATGTGCACACCGTGACTAAATGTTACAATGAAGCCATTGATGCGTATATAGAAGGAACTTATACCAAAGACAAAATTGAAAATTGGAAAACACAATTAGCAACTGTATTTAATCGTGGTTTTTGGGATGGTTATTATTTAGGGCGCAAAATGGGAGAGTGGTGTGATGAGAACGGTTCTAAATCTTCAAAGAAAAAAATATACTTAGCAAAGGGCTTAAAATATTTTGAGCAAGCTAAAGTAGGTGAGTTTCAATGCGAATCACATAGCTTATCAGTTGGTGATGAAATTATGATTACTGGTCCAACCACTGGTTACATTGAAATGAAAATCGAAGAATTAAGAGTAGATGGAAAACCTACTGATAAAGTGGTGAAGGGAAATATCTTTACCATTATGAGTGATGAAAAAATTCGTCCTTCTGATAAATTATACAAATTAGTTCCAGAAGCTTAATGATTCGTATTATTCAACAACGTATTAAATGCATTGGTTGTAATGCTTGTGTAGAGGCAGCAGATTATCGTTGGCGTATTTCTACAAAAGATGGAAAATGTACCTTAGTGGGTGGTGTTGAAAAACGCGGTTTTTATTCAGTTGTAGTGAATGATCATGAATTAGAAGATAATTTAAAAGCTGCCAAAAACTGTCCAGTTAATATCATTAAGATTCATGAAATCTGATTTTTTTTAGTTCCATGTCTGACAATTGTCATGTTTAGTTTAGTCTATCTTTAGTTCCTTTGTGGCGGATTTATATAATGAGTATTTAAATCTTAAAACAAATGAAACCAGAATTAAAAGATAAGATTAAAACAATTCGACACGATTACACCAAACATCAGTTGTTGGAAGAAAATATTACATCAGACCCTTTTATTCAATTTGGTATTTGGTTGCACGAAGCTTTTGAAAATGGAGATGAAGCAGCAAATGCCTTTACACTTTCTACAGTTAATGAATTTAACGAACCCTCTTCAAGAATCGTATTATTAAGAGATGTAAGCCATGGAGGTTTTACATTTTTCACAAATTATGCCAGTCACAAGGGAAGAGACATGGAGAAAAATAAACATGTGTCTCTCTTATTTTTTTGGAAAGAATTACAACGTCAAGTTAGGATTGAAGGAACAGTTGAGTTTTTATCAGAAGAAGAGTCTGTTTCCTATTTTAATTCTCGTCCTCGCGAGTCGCAATTAGCGGCATTGGCATCCCAACAAAGTGAAGTGATTTCAAACAGAGAAGAATTAGATCATTTCTTTTTGAATGTCACTAAATTATATGCTGATAAAGAGGTTCCAAAGCCAAATCACTGGGGAGGGTATGTTGTTATTCCAACAAAAATGGAGTTTTGGCAAGGTAGAGCAAGTCGATTACACGATCGCATCCAATTTACTTTAATTAATAATTCATGGAAGATAGAACGTCTATCTCCATAAAAATAAATTTTGTACTATATGAACACCGTAAGATTTACAAGCGCCAACAAAGACGAAAAACAATTCGTTGCAACTCTTAGAAAAAATGTAAATGATTATTTTAAAGAAAATAATATTTCTCAAAAAGCAAATGCGGCTATGGTTTTTAAAACAATAGCTTTAATTAGTTTGTATATCGTTCCTTATGTTTTAATTTTATTAATACCCATGTCTTCTTGGATAGCATTTGGCTTATGTGTTTTAATAGGTGTTGGAATTGCAGGTGTAGGAATGGGAGTCATGCATGATGCTTGTCATGGTGCATATTCAAAAAAACATTGGGTTAATACATTTTTGTCTGGTACTTTATATTTATTGGGAAGTAATGTGTTAAATTGGAAAATTCAACATAATGTCTTACATCATACGTATACTAATATTTCTGGTTTAGATGAAGATATTAATACCAAAGGACCTATTCGTTTAGCAGAGCAAGCGCCTTTAAAATGGTATCATCGTTATCAATTTTTATATGCTTTTGTATTTTATGGTTTAATGACGATTACGATGTTAACGAATGATTTTTCTAGGTTGTTTCAATACGAAAAAGCTGGGTTAGTAAAAAGTCAAAATAAAAATGTGAAGAGTGAATACGCAAAGATGTTATTTCGTAAAGTGGTTTACCTATCATTAGTGTTAGGTTTGCCAATGTGGTTAACTGATTTTACTTGGTATCAAATTTTAATTGGATTTGTTGTAATGCATTGGGTGGCAAGTATTATTTTAAGTTTTGTGTTTCAAATGGCTCATGTGGTTGAAGGTGCAGAACAACCTGTAGTAGAAAATGAGTTACATACAGATTGGCATGTTCATCAATTAAAAACCACTTCTGATTTTGCACGTAACAGTAAATTATTAAGTTGGTATGTTGGAGGTTTAAATTTTCAAATCGAACACCATTTATTTCCAAATATTTGTCATATCCATTATCCTAAATTAGCTCCTATTGTTGAAAGAACAGCAAAAGAATTTGGTATTCCTTATAATTTAAAATCAAGTTTTGGTAGCGCTTTAATGTCGCATGTTGAACGATTAAAAGAACTAGGTAGAGCTTAACGAGTATGCTTAAAAATCAATTTATTAGAGTTACTAAGAAGTTTACGTTTGATATGGCTCATGCTCTTTATGGCTATGATGGACCTTGTAAAAATATTCACGGTCATACGTATGTTCTTTATGTGACATTAAAAGGCAAAGTATTAGAAGATGAAAATCATCCTAAAAACGGAATGGTGATTGATTTTACTGATTTTAAAAGGATTGTGCACGAGCAAGTGATTTCTATTTTTGATCATTCATTAGTATTGAATTTAAATTCACCACACGCACAATTAAAAGAATTAAATGCGAATTTCGAGAAAATTAATTATGTTCCCTATCAACCAAGTTGCGAGAATTTAATCATTGATTTCTTAAATCGTATTAATTTAAAATTACCAAAGGATATTATAGTTAATAATTTAAAATTAGAAGAAACGCCTACATCCTTTGCAGAGTGGTTTTTGGAAGATAATTTATAATCATACGTAGTTATGGAAACAACAGATGTTTTAGTAATTGGCGCAGGTCCAGCAGGATGTATTGCAGCTTCTCTTTTAAATAAACAAGGTTATAAAGTGAAGATGGTGGAGAAAGAAAAATTTCCACGCTTTGTAATTGGCGAAAGTTTATTGCCCAGAGTGATGGATCATCTTGATGAAGCTGGTTTATTAGAAGCAGTTAAGGCAGCAGGCTTTCAAGAAAAATTTGGAGCTAAGTTCGTGAGAGGAACTGAAATATGTGATTTTAATTTTGCCGAACAATTCAGCAACAGTTGGAAATGGACATGGCAAGTACCTCGTGGACAATTTGATCAGATATTATCAAGTACCGTAAAATCAATGGGTGTTGATTTAGAATTTGAAACAGGCGTAACAAATATTGAATTTAACGGAACAAATTCAGTAACAACTGTTGTTGATTCGAAAGGAAATAAAAAAGAGATTGCTGCTAAATTTATTGTAGATGCAAGCGGCTACGGACGAGTTATTCCTCGACTATTTAATTTAGATGAACCTTCTAATTTAGGTGTTAGAAAAACACATTTTACTCATTTCAAAGATTTGAAACGCCCTGAGGGAATTGATGGAAATCGTATTACCATTATCGTTCATCAACAAAGAACCTGGATTTGGATTATTCCTTTCTCAGATGGAATTACTTCTGTTGGTTATGTGAGCGATCCTTCCTTTTACGATGGAATGCCTCAAAATCCAACAGAAAGAATGCTTCACTTGGTAGATATTGATCCTAACTTAAAAGAACGCTTTAAAGGCGCGGAAATGATGTTTGAGCCTAAATCTATCGAAGGATATTCTATATCAACTAAACAATTATATGGAGAAGGATATGTGTTGGTAGGTAACGCTACTGAATTTTTAGATCCAGTTTTTTCATCAGGAGTAACGTTTGCGATGGAGTCAGGAGCTAAAGCAGGAAAATTAGTTGGTCAGTTTTTAAAAGGAGAAAACGTAAATTGGCAAAAAGATTATACTGAGTACATGATGCAAGGCATTAATACATTTAGAACCTATGTGTCAACTTGGTATACTGGAGAGTTGCATGATATTTTCTTCTCTGATAATCAAGCCCCTGAGATAAAAAAACAAATTTGCTCTGTTTTAGCTGGATATGTATGGGATTTAAATAATCCATTTGTTAAAAAACATGAACAAGCTGTGAAATCGCTACATAAAGTGATAGAAATCGCTAAATAATTCCAATTATCTGATTAAAATCAGTTCTTGAAATGACCCTTGTCAGATAAAAATCACCTTTAAGTGATGACCTTTGTAGGAAGAAAAGAAGAAGAACTATGACAATTATAAAAATAGACAAGCCAGTGAAGGTTTCTGAAATTAAAAAAATATTCAATAATCAGTTTCCATACTTGAAAATTGAGTTTTTTAAGAAAAAACACAGAGCTCTTCAAGGTTCTTTGAAGAAGGATGTCATTACAGATGATTTTACAATCACGTCATCTAATGGAACTCAGGATATTGTTATTAGTGAAGATATGATAGTCTCAGAATTTGAAAATCAGTTTTCCGAAAAATTAAAATTATCAGCTCAGGTATTTAGAAAATCAGGTGGAACTTGGTTGGAAACTACTTTTACTGATAGTTGGACATTAAAAAAACAAAATGAAGAGGGGATAGAATTAAGTAATATTTAATTTTTAGGTTTATTAAACAACAAAAAAGGATTCGTGAAAACGAATCCTTTTTTGTTGTGGTATAATATTTAACTAGAAAGGAACCCCAGCGGTTCCACCAGCTTGCATCTCACTTAATTCAGGTTGTAAACATAATACTGGTATTTTTGAATTATTAATTAATTGATGAATATAATTTCCTAATAAAACAGATTTAAATTCAGTATCTTGATCGGTCATAGAAACGATGATATCTGCATTAACTTTTTTAGCAAAAGTTAATGTTTTCTTTACTTTATTATCTGTTTTACTAATAGTACTGGTAACTGAAACTTTATATTTAGCGCACTCTTTTTCTATTTGCTTAATATATACGTCTAATTTAAACTTATCTACTTGCTCATCGTCATTATACATGGCAATAACATATATGTGAGATGTAAATAATTTTGCTAATTGAATAGCAACATTTACTTTTTGTCTGGTATGAGTTGATAAATCAATTGGCAAAACAATATGAGAATAACCCTTTTTATCAGCAGATGAACGAACAGTTAATATTGGTAATTCGCTTTTGGTTAAGGTTCGATAAGTATTGCTGCCCATAAACAAATCATTGTTAGAGTCACTCCCTTGTGTGCCCATAACTAATAGATTAGCATCTATTTCATCACAAAGATTGATGATTTCGGTAGTGATATTTCCTGAAGAAAAAATAGGAGTTACTTTAACACCATATTTTTTCGAAATAGTAGCAGCTTCAGAAGATAATTTTTCTGATAACAAGTTTGATATTGCACTTGGTTTCTTAATGTTTAAAGAAGGAAGTAACATATTTAATAATTCATTCCTTTTCTCAACAAAGGCTAAAAACAATTCTCCTTTTGTAAAAGCTGCGATAAAGGCAGCATGTTCTACAGCGTTGTCTGCTGTTTTTGAAAAATCGTATGGTACGACAATTTTTTTTGTTTTTAAGTTAATCATATATAGTTATTTGTGAATTGATATTACTGGAATATTAGATGATAAAATGATTTTTTTAGAATTACTGTCAATAAATAGATTATGAAAAGCACTGTAATTATGACTAATCAGCATAATTGCATCTGCTTTTGATTTTTTTGCGTAATTGCTGATTCCTGTTTGAAAATCTGCAGATTTGATATTAGTTATAGGGAAAGGATGCCTGTTTTTTTCTCCAAGCTCTAGCTCGTCTTCAGTTTTAACATGAACAAATTCAGCTTTAGCTCCTATAAAATCGATAGTTGAATGAATGCGTTTTGATAAACCAGAGCTAATGCTTTCTTTATTGTCAATAGCAATTAATATTTTTTTTATATCGTGGTGTTTATATTTTTCAGGAACTGTAATAATTGGGCAATCAATTTTCCCTGTTAAATCAGCACTTGTTGTTCCGTATATAAATTTTGAAATTTTACTTTTTGTTTCAAGCCCTAAAACTGTTAAACTAATTTTATTTTTTTTAGAAAGTTTGCTTACCCTTTCTCTTATGCTATCGTAGGTTAATTCAATATCAATTTTTATGTTAGGATGTTTTTTTGAAAGTTGCTTTTGCATTTCTTCCATCTTTTTTTCGTCATTTTTCATGAAGCCTTCGGCATCCATAAATATTAAGCCCGATGTTGTATGAACTACTGGAGCTGTTAAAGCATGAAATAGCAACACTTTAGCCTCTGATTTTTTAGCTACTTCAATAGCATAGTTAATTGTGTTTTCGGCTGATTTTGTAAAATCCACTCCTACTAAAATTGTTTTCATATCATTTTGGTTTTATAATTAGTTTAATTTATTTTATAAAAGTGTATCCAGTCCGAAATAAAAATAGTTTGAAAGAAGTAAAATTAAAGTTAATAATATCACTCTTGGAAATACATGTTGCAAATCCCACATAGGTCTTAAAAACGAAAAAGCAAACGCCACTATTAGTAAATTAATGGCTAATATAATTGGAACAAATTGATGAAATAAACCAGTAATTAGTAAAATGCCACCTAAGAATTCGGTGATGGAAGTGAAATACGATGTTAGGACTAGAAGAAATTTTGGGATATGCTTTCTGTCTGCTTCATTATGAAAGGCATTTACTACATGTCTGATTTTGACAACAAACAATTTATCATAACCTTGAAAAAGGAATAAAATACCTAAAAAGCATCTTACAAATACCTCTGCTATACTGAAATTTATTTCTAGTTGACTCATGAAGCGAAATTATAGGAGTAATTGATTAATAAGCATGATCTAAGTCATTTTTTTGCCTGATTAAAGATAGCATTCTTTTTGGAAATACAAAATGGGTAGTAGTAGCTTATTAAATTGTTAAAATTCGTATATTGTCTTTAAAATCTTAGCGTTTTTATTTATAATGAATTATCCAAGTAAGTCAATATCTTATATTTTTTTGTTTTTATTGCTATTTCATGCAGGAACTTCCCAAAATAAAATGGTGGAAGCTTTGAAATCAGAATTAAAATTATCCAAACATGACACCGTTCGTTGTGATATTTTAGATCAATTAATTGAAGTTGCAGCAGAGGGAGAATGGCAAAAATACAACGAACAATTAAGTCAATTAGCAGCTAAAAATTTAGCTCAAAAACCAACCGGAAGATTATTTACTTTATATAGTAAGTATTATGCCACAGCACTTCATAATCAAGGAGTTATTTATTCTGAGCAATCTGATGATGAAAAAGCTATTCAGCTATTTAATAAAAGTATTGAGATAAGTAAGAATTCGGGAAATAAAAATGAAGTGGCTATTTCCCTTCAGGCTATTGCCCAAATTGATATTAGAAAAGGAAACAATACCAAAGCATTAAATCAATTATATGAGTGTTTAAAAATATTTGAAGAGGTTGGTGATGAAATTGGTATTGCCGATGTGCATTTAAGCATTGGTAATATATGTTATTTTCAAAGAGATTATAATAAGGCATTAGAACATCATATTAAGAGCCATGATTTATATGTGAAAAACAAATATGAAGTAGCCTTTAGTACCATTAATTTTAAAATTGGGGTAGATTACAATGCGTTAAAAGATTACGCAAAAGCCTTGCAATATTTGCAAAAGAGTATTGATTTAATTGAAAATTCCGATTATGGACCAAATTCGGTAGCGTATTTAAATATTGCTCAAATTTATGTTTATCAAAATAAATATGAGAAGGCTTTAGATTATGCAAATAAGGGTTTAAGTATTGCTAAAAGTATGGGCAATAAGGTAGAAATGAATCATAGCCATATTATTTTAAGTAAAATTTTTAGGCTACAAAAAAAGAATGATTTGTCTATTTCTCATAGTTTAGAGGCGTTAAAAATAGGTCAAGAAATTGAGCATCCTGCAGAAATAAATATGGCAGCCAAGCAGCTCTATGAAATTTACACCGAGACGAAACAAACCGAAAAAGCAAATCAATACCATCAATTGTTTATTGAAACAAAAAGTATTTTAGATAATCAAGAGTCTAAAAATGCTTTGTTAGAGCAAAAATTAAAGTATGAATACGAGAAAAAAGAATTATTAACAAAGGCTGAGAATGAAAAAAAATTAATGGAGATAACATCTGCGAATGAACGTAACAATTTAAGAAAAAACATTTGGTTAATTGTATTTGCGTCAATATTGGTATTATTGGCTATTAGTGCCTTTTTCTTGTATAAAAATTTTAAACAAAAAAGTATTATTACTAATCAAAAAAATAATTTATTGAAACAAAAATTATTGGTTTCTCAAATGAATCCTCATTTTATTTTTAATTCACTAAATGCCATTCAAAATTATATTTTCAAACAAGATAGTTTAAAAGCAGGCAATTATTTATCTCAGTTTTCGGAATTGATTCGTATGATTTTAGATTATTCTCGAAAAGATTATATTTCTATTGATGCTGAAGTGAAGTTGCTGAATAATTATTTAGAACTTCAAAAATTAAGATTTGAAAATAAATTTGATTTCGCTATTGTGGTTGATGATAAAATTGATAGAGAAAGTATTCATATTCCTCCAATGTTGGCTCAGCCTTTTATTGAAAATGCGATTGAACATGGCATTTTTTACAAAAAAGATAAGGGACGAGTAGATGTGAGATTGTATTTTGAAAACGAAGTATTGATTTATGAAATAGAAGATGATGGTGTAGGAATGGAAGAAGCAATGAAGTTGAAAAATAAATTAAAATCTTCGTATGAATCTTTGGCTACTATTATCACCAAGGAGAGAATGACTACATTGAACGAACAAGCTAAAAGTAATATTGAAATTATTGATAAAAAACAAACGTCTCCTAGTCATTCGGGAGTGAAAGTTAAATTTGTTGTACCTTTTAAAGAAATATAATGATTAGAGCGGTAATAATTGATGATGAAATTAATAATCAAGAGTTAATTTCAAATTTATTAAAATCATATGCAGAAAATGTTCAAGTGGTTGGCATGGCTAACTCTGTAGAAACTGCATATAAAACAATTAATGAGCACAATCCTGATTTGATTTTTTTGGATATTCAAATGCCAGATGGGACAGGTTTTGATTTGCTAAAGAAGTTTGAAAAGATAAATTTCAAAATAATTTTTGTGACAGCACATCAGGAGTTCGCTATTGAAGCTTTTAAGTATAGTGCTTTAGATTATATTTTAAAGCCATTGGCTCCAGCTAATTTATTAGCAGCGGTTAAAAAAATGGAAGACACAATGAGTAGTGAAGAGCTAAATCTTAAGCTTAAAACTCTTTTAAATAATATCGCAGAGCCTATAAAAAATAAAAAGAAAATTGTATTAAAAACAATGGAGAGAATTTACTCTGTTGATTTGGATGATATTATCCGTTTTGAATCGGATGGAGGATATACAAAAGTTTATTTGGTGGATGGTAAACGCATCATGGTTTCAAAAACCATGAAAGAGTATGATGATTTATTAATGGATGTAGGTTTTTTAAGAGTCCATCATTCTCATTTAATAAATATGAATCATTTATTTTGCTTTGAAAAGGCAGAAGGACACGTGGTAATGAAAGATGATTCTATAGTACCTGTTTCAAACAGAAAAAAAGACCATTTAATGGAACTTTTAAATATGTTTTAATTTCAACTTCTGGCAATAATTTTATGACAAAACTAAAATGCTACAAATTATAGCAACACGTTGTTTCAATTTGTAGTAATTTTATTAAAAGATTTTTGTTAATTTAATTATTGTTGCCATGAATACTAAAAACCAAAATGCTGTTTATGCCCAAAACAATCAGTTATCTTTGTTTTCTGAGGTTAAAAAAGAACATCAACAACCTGTTTTAGATACTGTTTACCAGTATTTTTTAATCATCTCTCCGCCAGAAGACGTTAAGAGTAAAGTAAAATCACTTAAATATAAGCTACATAAGGCAGTTGGATTAAGTGATTATAATTTACAATCGGTGCCACACATTTCATTAATGTCGTTTCATACGATGCGTCCTGTAAACGAACGTTTTTTTGGAGCACTACAACAATTATTCTCCAAAAATAATTCGTTTGAAGTGGATCTGAATGGTTTTGAATACTTTGAACATGGGGAGGAGGCTAATACCATTTATGTGAAGATTGAAAACTCTTTTCAAATAGTAAGAGTGTATCACGAATTACATAGTTTATTAGGACTCCGCGTTAGAGAATTTGTACCGCATTTAACGGTTGCTAGAACCATGTCACGTTCGCGTTTTAATAAAAGTTACGAAATGATTAAGCAACATTCTTTTTCTGAAAAATTCACCTGTAATCAAGTTACTATTTTAGAGAGGAAATTACAGCATGGAGTTGTAAGTAATTACAAGGTGCTAAAGGAAATTGAGTTTAATACTTAATTTCTTTATACTCATTTTTGTTGGCTTCGAGAGCCTCAGCCAACGATTATAATTGAACGATGCCTGAGGTTCTCGAAGGCAGAGTGTATAATTTGTAATACAAGTAGATGGATGGTATTACAAGTATTTTATCTATTATTTATTTAAGGTGTAATAACTAAACGATTTTGCGCAAGCTTTTCATTATTATTTACTAGTAATACATTATAAGTCCCAGGTTTTAGAAAAGATACATTTAACTTATAGGAATTTTGTTTTAAATCATTTATAATCATTACTTGTTGTCCTTTGTCATTAGTTATTTTAATGCTTAATGATTCATGTTTGTCATTGTTGAATTTTATATCACAATAATCATGAGAAGGATTAGGAAGCAAAAGTAATTCGTTGGGTTTTATGTATGAAAAATATATAGATTTAATCTCAGAAAATTGGCTAAATCCCATTCTGATTTTATAGTAATTTGTTTTATTCAGTTCAGGATTGTTATCACTAAAATTGTAAGGAGTAGAGGACGTGCTATTCCCACAAATTCCTGGTATATATCCAACTTCTATAAAATGAAGGGTGTCATCAATAGAACGTAAAATCCCAATACCATTGCAAGTAGCGCCACTATCAATATTCCAGTGCACTAGCACATCATCTTCGTTTTGATATAATTCAAAGCCTGAAAAATTGACTTTTTGAGCCATACAAAAGTTAATATTTCCCATAAGAAATAATATGACACTTGTGTATTTATAAAATAACTTCAAAATAGATGGTGGTTTTAATAAAGTTAATTATAAATAACGCAAAAACAAAAAAGCCTCTCATTTTCATGAGAGGCTTTCGGTGTACCCCAGACGGGACTTGAACCCGTACGTCCGCGAAGACACAGGATTTTAAGTCCTGCGTGTCTACCAATTCCACCACCGGGGCATTTTGGTTTAAAAACAAACTCGAGAGTCAGTTTTCGAGCGAAAGACGGGTCTCGAACCCGCGACCTTAACCTTGGCAAGGTTACGCTCTACCAACTGAGCTACTTTCGCTTGTAATTTTATTTAAAAGAACAACCAATTTCATTAATCGGGAGTGCAAAGATAATTGTTTTTTTACTCTGGCAAAATTTTTTTTTACTTTTTTTTATCCTCCTATCAAACGCTTGATATCATTGAGTTTCATGAGAGCCTCTACTGGAGTCAAAGTGTTAATATCCGTTTTTATGAGCTCATCTTTTACCTGTTCCAAAACAGGGTCATTTAATTGAAAAAAGCTTAATTGGTAGTCACTTTTGCTTTTCGTTTTAGAAGTCATGGTATCAATTGCTTCATCAGAATTCATGGTTTCAACTTCCGACAATTCTAATTCATGATCTTTTTCTAGTTTCTTTAAAATATCATTGGCTCTATCTACCACTTGTTTTGGCATACCAGCCATTCGTGCCACATGAATACCAAAACTATGTTCACTACCGCCTTCTTGCAGTTTACGTAAAAAGATGATTTTATTGTTTACTTCTTTTACCGACACATTAAAATTTTTAATGCGAGGGAAATAAGTGGTCATTTCATTCAGCTCATGATAGTGAGTGGCAAATAATGTTTTTGCTCTATTTTTTGGTTGAGAATGAATATACTCGGCAATAGCCCAAGCAATGGAAATACCATCGTAAGTGGAAGTTCCTCTTCCAATCTCATCTAATAAAATTAAACTGCGTTCGCTTAAGTTGTTTAAGATACTAGCTGTTTCATTCATCTCCACCATAAAGGTTGATTCGCCACTGGAGATATTATCACTAGCACCTACACGTGTAAATATTTTATCAACGATTCCTATTTCTGCACTTTTAGCAGGCACATAACAACCAATTTGCGCCATTAATGTAATTAAAGCTACCTGACGCAATAGAGCCGATTTACCACTCATGTTTGGTCCGGTAATCATCATCACTTGCTGTGTATCGTTATCTAAGTATACAGAGTTACTCACGTAATCGGTTCCAATCGGTAATTGTTTTTCAATTACTGGGTGCCTACCGTCTACAATATTAATAGCAAATTCATTAGTGAGCGTAGGGCGAACATATAAATTATCTTTAGCTAATTTCGCAAAAGATAATAAACAATCTAACTTCGAAATTAACGCCGCATTTAATTGAATAGGAATAATATAGTCAATCAAATCTCTTACTAAAGCTTCGTATAAAGTTTGTTCTAATACAGCAATTTTATCTTCGGCGCCTAATATTTTTTCTTCGTAAACTTTTAACTCTGGTGTAATATAACGCTCTGCTGTTGTTAAAGTTTGCTTTCTAATCCAATCACTTGGTACTTTGTCTTTATGCACATTGGTTACTTCTAAATAATAACCAAACACATTATTGTAAGATACTTTTAAGGAAGTAATTCCTGTACGCTCTACTTCGCGTTGTTGTATTTGTAATAAATAATCTTTTCCACTAAAAGCAATAGCACGTAATTCATCTAGTTCTTCATTAACACCTTTACTAATCACATTGCCTTTGTTTAATAATACAGGCGCTTCTTCGTTCAATTCATTTTGTAAACGATCGCGCATTAATAAACAAGGATTTAATTGTTCAGCTATTTTTTGTATCGAATGATTTTCGCAAGCGCTTGTAGCACCTTTGATAGACTCAATGATATTTAAAGCACGTTTTAATTGTACTAACTCACGAGGATTAATTTTTCCAGCGGCTACCTTTGAAATTAAACGTTCTAAATCCCCAATCTCTTTAAATTGTGCAATTAAATCGGTTTGCAAACTGCTGTGTATTCCAAAATATTCAACAACATCCAAGCGTTCATTTATAATATCTAATTGTTTTAAAGGTAGGGCTAACCAACGTTTCAATAAACGCGAGCCCATTGGTGTAACCGTTGTGTCAATAATATCAATTAAACATTTACCATTATCATGGCTGCTACCAAACAATTCTAAATTTCGAACGGTGAATCTATCCAACCAAACGTATTGGTCTTCTTCAACTCTACTAACTGCTGTAATATGTTGTAGCTTATCATGCTTGGTTTCTCCAAGGTAATGCAAAATGGCACCACAGCTCATAATAGCTAAATTCAAATGCTCAATACCAAAACCTTTTAAACTACTAGTGCCAAATTGTTTGGTTAAAGCCTCGTAGCCAAAATCTTGTGTAAATGCCCAATCATCTAATCCAAAAATATAAAAACGGTCACCAATTAAATTTAATAAAGTCTGACGTTTATTTTTTTCGAATAAAATTTCGTTTGGCTTAAAACTTTGAATGAGTTTTTCGATATAGGTAAATGAACCTTCGGCTACTAAAAATTCTCCCGTAGAAACATCTAAAAAAGAGACACCTGCGCGTTCTTTATCTAAATGAATACTCGCTAAAAAATTATTGCTGCGGTGCTCTAATACTTTATCATTAAAACTGACACCAGGAGTTACTAATTCAGTAACACCCCGTTTCACAATACTCTTGGTTAATTTTGGATCTTCTAATTGATCGCAAATGGCTACACGATAGCCAGCACGAACTAATTTTGGTAAATAAGTATCTACGCTATGATGCGGAAAACCAGCTAATTCAATGTGAGAGGCAGAACCATTAGCGCGTTTAGTTAATGTAATTCCTAAAATCTGCGAAGCCTTGATGGCATCTTCGCCAAAGGTTTCATAAAAATCGCCTACGCGAAACAATAAGATAGCGTCAGGATATTTTCCTTTCACTTCATTGTATTGCTTCATTAAAGGTGTTTCTTTTACTTCGGTAGTCTTTGCCATAGAGGGTTAAAGATACAATATCCATGCGCTGTAGCTGGATTTAATTTTTAACAGAAAGGAGTAAATTGTTAATATTTATTTATTGGAACGTGGATAACGCTGATTGTTATGATTTCTTATGATTTTTGTGCGTTATGATTCCTCATTTTAATCATTTTTTATCTGCTTAATTTGTGTCATCAGCGTTCTATTATTAAATAAATTCTCATCTTTAGCCCAATGCAAAAACAACAACTCATACAAGTTTGTACAGATTATTTTAAGGATAAAATAAGTTCGCTCAATGCTATCATCAAAGAGGTATCAGAATCATCAAATTCAGAAAATAAAAGTTCAGCTGGTGATAAACATGAAACATCTAAAGCTATGATGCAACTTGAAATTGAAAAATTAGGTACGCAATTGAAGGAAGCAGAAGGGCAATTAGCGGAGTTTGAAAAAATAAATTTTATTAAATTTTTTCAAAGCATAGAACAGGGCTGTTTAGTAGAAACCAATAAAGGTTATTTTTTAATAGCGAGTTCTATTGGAAAATTAACCGTTGATGATAAAATCGTTTTTGTGATTTCTAGTAAATCTCCTTTGGCTTTAAAACTAATTGGTAGTAAACAAAAAGACACCGTTATATTTAACGATGTCTCTTATTCAATAATAGCTATTAATTAGTTTACTTACTTAAAACAACTCTTTGAATCACACTTTGTTTATCTGAAACAATTTTCACAAAATAAACACCATTATTTAGTTTACTTAAATCAACGTTTTTGTAATTGTTATTGATAATTTCCTCTAATACAACTTGTCCGATAGAGTTTATAACTTGTACTTGACTAGCTTCTTTAGATACTGAAGAGTTAACTATATATAAAGCGCCAGTACTAGGATTTGGATACACATTCCATCCATTATTAGTTGATGATTGAGAAGCTATTCCTGAAATAGTTTCAATGGTATTAATAGCTGTATTAGTTACAACAGGCTCATTAAAATCAAAATAAATGTATGCAGTATTTTTTATTTGAGTTCCTGGCGTGTTGTTATTTGTGCGTTTAATACGGTATTGAATATAGCCGTGACTAGCAGGTTCGTTACTATTACTATCTGGTAACATAATATTATTGAATTTCCATTTTAAAATATTTCCTGGTAAAATTTCAATATTATAATTATGACTTGAACCTAACATTTGAAATGTATTTACATCAACGTTAGAAGATAAAGTATCTTTCACTACAATATTAACAGCTGGTCCATTACCAGTATTTTGAAAACGAATTAAATAGGTTAAATCAGTTACACTAGCTGCAATATCTCCAGTTGATCCAACACCAATTGGATTTGGTGTTTTGTCATTAGGATCGTATGATCCAGTAACTATTCGAGAATAACAGTAGGTGTTATTTGCAGGATTAAAATCAGGAGTAGACGTTTGAGCATAAGCACAACTTGTAAATACACTACCTAATGGTGTACTGATAGGAGTTGTGAATTGAATAACGAAAGAGGCTGAATAATTATTTGTGTAATTTAAATTATTAAACATCCACATAATTGTATCTCCAGAAAGAGTATAGGTAGCAGGAGAAACTAATGTAATGTTTGGAATAAAGGCAGAAGGAAGAACCGCTTTAAATATCCCTGAACCATTCACATTGTTTTGGTTGTTTAATGTATAAGTCATATAGTTGCTGAATCCTGGTACTATTCCGCCGCTCCAAGATGTAACTATAATGTCGGGTTGAGTGGTTGAGTTGAAACCTGCCGATAAATTATTATTGAAGGAGTTTGGTTGACCTGAATTAATTGTTGCATTTATGGTTGTGGTACATGATGGTATTAAGCCATTATAAAGATTAACTATTGAAAGAGAATAGGTACCGTATGGTAAATTATTAATAAAGTAATCACCATTTGTATTTGCATATCCATAATGATTTCCAGGATTAGCAATTATATATCCATTTATTAAATTATTATCTCCGCTGTTTTTAATACAGTCTGCATTATTATCGATATACACATTGCCATTAACAGAGCCACAGTTTGTGCCGTTAGCTGTAACAGCACTCGTATATGTCATACAATTCATAGCAGCATCAAAAACAGTCACACTATAACTATTAGTTACAAGACTTGTAATATCTTGTGTGGTAGCGCCTGTGTTCCATTGGTATGTGAATGGGCCAGGATTACTTCCTGCCACTGTTAAGTCAATAGCTCCATCTCCAGAATACAAACATGTTTCTTGATATGAGGTTAAGGTTGTTGTTACTCCAGATAAGGTTCCAGTTCCAGTTGTGTTTACTACTGCAGTTGAACTTACCACACATCCATTTGCATCTATTACTGTTAAGGTGTACATTCCTGCTGATGCATTTTGATATACTGGCCCAGCAGCTCCTCCAGGAGTCCACATGTAATTGAAGGGTGGAGTACCACCATTTGCCATTCCAAAAACAGACCCATCGGAGTTACCTCCGCATGATACATTATTAGAGTTCATGAAAAGACTTAAGGGATTAGGCTGAACTACCATAAATGTCGAAGTAGTTGTCGTGAGAGCTGCATCTGCAACAATCACCGTATATGAACTTGCGCATAAATTAGGAATACTACCCATAGATGTAAAAGTGCCTGTCATAGATGATGGCATTAAGGTATAGGTATATGGCATGATTCCTCCAGAGGCCGTGATGTTAGCCACGCCGTCGCATTGTCCGAAGCATGTTACATTTTGGATAGTTACCGTTGAAGAGATTTGTGCTGTAGAAGTCAGATAACCTATGCAAAGCGAAATAAAAAGTAAAGTTTTTTTCATAAAATATGTTTTTGTTGCAACGAATGTAGAACAATAATTATAATCAGAAAATACTATTTAGTAAAGGGGTGTTTTGGGTGAGTTAAGAAGTAAGCTTGTTAGGCAAAAGAGAGAGTTTCGATTTCTCTAAACCATTTTAATTTTTAAAAAGATGAGAATCTGAAAATTATATATTGATAGATATGAGAATATTTTAAATTTATTCTCCCTTTCTACTTTTCTTTTCTTCTATTTTTTCAGAAGCATCAACTTCTTTCTTTGCGAAATATTTTTTAAAATTATAGGTAAAGGTCAGCATATAGTAACGGTTCAAAACATTGGTTTGAGAGTCTTGTATGTAGCTATCGGTATTAGTTCTTGATATAGAATTATTTTGATTTAAAATATCATAAACGGTTAAGCGTAATTCAGCTTGTTTGTCTTTTAAGAATTTGTACCCAATGGCTGCATTCCATAACGAGATGGATTGATTAAACGTACTTGTTAAACCAGAATAATAGGTGTTACTATATTCACTTTGTAAAACTAATCCTTTCCATGGGTTAGCTGTTATTTTTAATCTCGATACTTGCGATAAATAGTTGGTGTTTGAGGAAGTTTGCAAAGTATTTTGAATATTACTGTAACTAGAGTTTGATGAAAGTGTAAAATCAAATTTTTCACTAATGTTACTGCTAAATACTAAACCTAAACCGCCCGTTGCTGTTTTAGCATAATTAATATTAGTATTAATCATACCAGGTACATTGTTATAATTACCAGCTACATTCACACTTAAATTGGTTTTAATTTTTTTAATTGGAAAGGTGTAGTTAATAAATGAACGTAATGAAAAGTAGCCATCTAAATTAACGGGACGAATAATTTGTGAACCACGTTGTAAAAAAATGTCATTGTAAACGGTTGTATCTTGATTGGCAATTAAGGTGCTATTACCAATATAGTTATTAGAGTAGTTACCACCTATTAATGCAAAAAAAGAAGTTGCTTTGTTGGTATTAACTCCAGAGTACCGTAAAAAAATATTTTGTTGAAAATCTTGTTTCAAGTCGGGATTACCTGTGCTTAATTGTAAAGAGTTATTGTTGTTAATCACATCTTGCAATTGGTCAATACTTGGTGCGTTATTACTGGTGCGGTAATTAAAGCGTAAATTTTTTTTCGGAGAAAATTTATATTGTAATTGTGCTGATGGTAAAACAGATTCAAATGTTTTACTGAGTTTGTAACTACTTGGTATTTCTTGTTCTTTAGATAGTTGTGCCCATTGATAAGCTGCACTTAAAGAGAAATTAAATTTTTCTTTTTGATAACGATACCCTAAGCTTCCTGATTGAGATTGGTATTGGTTTTTGAAAACATTTGTCAAACTGCTATCTAAATCACTGTAATTGTATTCGGTATAGTTTTTATTAAATGTTTTTTTAGAAGAATAATTATCCGTGTAAACAGCAGTGTAATTAAATAATAAAAAATTATTTTTATTTAATGGTTCAGTGTATGAAATATTGCCATTAATGCTATTTCCTGTTTTTAATATTTTTGATTTTTGATCAATGGTGTCGCCATAAAATAAAGTATCTCTATTATAAGTATTTAAAGTATACAATAAATTTTCACCTAAGTTTTTGGTAATGGTTGGTGTGGCGTTAATAGAAAATGTTCTTCCTTTTTTTACAAATGAATGTCGGTATAAAATAGGAACCGAAATGTTATAACCGCTTAGGTTATTAGAGCTACTATTTTCGGTATTACTTATTGATACCGTTTCTTTGGTATTTAATCCTAATAATTCTTTAGCACCTTTGTTTGATTGAAATGACAATCTAGGTTGTAGTGTAATAGAATTCATGGAATCTATTTTTGTTTCTATTTTAAAATTTATTCGATTATTAAAATTATCACTATTAGTATTATTAGTTTCATTATAAATTAAGCCATTGTTTGAACCTATAATGTATTGTTGAAGTAGGGAAGACTTTGAATCATTTTGTGTCCAGTTAAAAAAGTAGCTAGCCGTTACTTCAGTTTTCTTCCCCCATTTATCTGCATAGTTTAATCCGAATAAAGAGGTTGTGTTAATACCATTTTGAGTATTGGATTGAAAATTTTCACTTGGATTACTTCCTCCTCCTGGTCTTCCTCCACCTCTTCGACCACCTCCGCTACTAGAAGAAATACCGACTAAATCTTCCGAAGAAAAATTTTGTTCGTTAATGTTGTTTGATTGTGCCAAAACCGTAATACGTCTATCGCCTTTAAAAATATTAGCAGTAACTCCTCCTTTATATTTATCTTCATAACCATAACCTCCGTAAACTTTGCCAAACACACCATTTTTAAATTGTTGCTTAGTTACAATATTAATTGTTTTACTTGCATTCCCATCATCAAAACCTGTAAATTGTGATTGATCACTTTTTTTATCAAACACTTGCACTTTGTCAATTACCTCGGCTGGTAAATTTTTCAATACAGCATTAGCATCATCTCCAAAAAAAGGTTTGCCATCAACTAGTACTTGCTTTACATCCTCGCCTTGAGCTTGTACTTTGCCATCAACAATAGTCACGCCTGGCATTTTACTTACTAGGTCTTCGGCGGTCGCATCTTTAGTAACTTTGTATGCATTAGCGCTAAAGCTAGTAGTATCTCCGTTTTGTGTTGCTAAAGCTTGTTGAGCTTCTACAGTTACTTCTTTTAAATTGGTTAAATTTTGTTTTAAAGTAATGGTAGGAATACTTATATCTTGATTCGTGATGTGAATGGGTTTGAAAACGGGTTTATAACCTAGAGAAAGAATTTTAAGAATGTAGTTATTGGAGTTAATGTTTTCTAATTTGAATTGCCCTTCTAAATCGGTAGTTGTGCCTTTTATAAAAGAAGAATCAGATTTTAAAAGAAAAACAGAAGAACCAATGGCAGGTTGTTTGGTTTCATCTATTAATTTTCCACTAACAGAAAAAGTTTGAGCTCGTAAAAATGAAAACGAACAAAAGCATAATATAAAATATAAGTATTTTGAAAACATTAAGCTTTAAATATACGATTTAGCGAGAATGTAGAAATGTTTAAATACGTTAAAAACGGTGAGGCTTGATTTATTGAGGTAAAAAAAATGCTCACAATTTTGTGAGCATTTTAATTTATTTCGTTTCGATTATGTAAGCGTAGATTATCCTAATGCAGCTTTAATAAAACTTACAAATAAAGGATGAGGATTTTCTACCGTACTTTTATATTCTGGGTGAAATTGAACACCAATAAAGAATGGATGAGTTGGAATTTCTACAATCTCGGCTAGTTCAGCATTTGGATTTAAACCAGATAAAACCATTCCTGCATCTTTATACAATTTAGTGTATTCGTTGTTAAATTCATAACGGTGACGGTGACGTTCGTTGATATCTGTTTTGCCATAAATTTTATGAGCTAATGTTCCTTCAACAATACGACAAGGATATGAACCTAAACGCATCGTACCACCCATGTGAGAAATATTTTTTTGAGCTTCTAATAAATCAATAACAGGAGCACTAGTTGCAGGATTCATTTCGCGACTATGCGCATCTTTTAATCCTAATACGTGACGAGCAAATTCAATCACGGCACATTGCATTCCTAAACAGATACCAAAAAAAGGCACATTGTTTTCGCGTGCATATTTAATAGCCGAAATTTTTCCTTCAATACCACGGTTACCAAAACCTGGCGCCACTAAAATTCCTTTTAATCCTTTTAATTTTTCGGCGACGTTTTCGTCTGTTAAGCTTTCGCTATGAATCCACTCAACGTTTACTTTACAATCATTTATAGCACCAGCATGAATAATTGCTTCTGCAATAGATTTGTAGGAGTCTTTTAATTCAACGTATTTTCCAACTAAACCAATGGTGACAGTTTTAGTAGGATTATGGAATTTATTTAAAAATAATTTCCATTTATCTAATTTAACTTCACTTGGTGAGTTAATATTTAATTTCTTTAAAACAATCTCATCTAATTTTTCTTTCTCCATTAATAATGGAACTTCATAAATCGTAGAGGCATCTAAAGCTTCAATAACTGCATCAGGAGAAACATTACAGAATAAAGCAATTTTTCTTCTGATATCATTGCTAATTGCGTGTTCAGAACGGCATACTAAAACATCTGGTTGAACTCCATACTCTAATAATAACTTAACAGAGTGCTGAGTTGGTTTTGTTTTTAATTCTCCAGAAGTAGCTAAATAAGGTAAAAGCGTTAAATGAATAACTGTACAGTCGTCACCTAATTCCCATTTCAACTGACGAACAGCTTCAATATATGGAAGAGATTCAATATCACCTACAGTTCCACCAATCTCCGTAATCACAAATTGATACTGTCCAGTTTTTCCTAAGATTTTAATTCTGTTTTTAATTTCATCTGTAATATGAGGAATAACTTGAACCGTTTTTCCTAAAAACTCACCTTTACGCTCTTTATCAATGACTGCTTGATAAATGCGACCAGTAGTGACATTATTAGCTTGAGAAGTCGCAACGTTTAAAAAACGTTCGTAATGACCTAAATCTAAGTCAGTTTCAGCGCCATCATCCGTTACATAACACTCACCATGTTCATAAGGGTTTAATGTTCCTGGATCGATATTGATATAAGGATCTAATTTTTGAATAGTTACAGTGTATCCGCGAGCCTGTAATAATTTGGCTAGAGATGCTGCTATAATTCCTTTTCCGAGAGAAGATGTTACACCACCGGTAACAAAGATATATTTAGTGTTGATTGACATACAGTTTTTTGTAAACTGTACGTAAAGGTATGCTTTTTTTTCGGAATAGATTTGAGCTTTTTTCACTATTTTTATAACAAGCTATTTTTGATACTTTAAAACTGATAAATTGCTTAAAAAAGGCGATAATATTGGGTCTTAGCTAGTCATAAAATTACTTTAGCTTATCCAATTCATCATCCGTAAAATGTTTTTTAGACTTATCCTTCGAAAATTTATCGGCATTATAATCATTTGACTTATTTTTCGGAATGGATAAGCTCGTCCACTCTGATTTTTTAAGGATTTTAGCATAAAACACCATTTGTCCCACATGATAAGGGTAATGTGCGAGTTGACGGTTAATAGCTTCTAAGACCGTATGTCCTTCGTTTCGGATATAAATAATTTTAGATAAGTCTTCTGGTTTTAAACTATTAAGTGTGTTAAATAAACATTCCCAACCTTGATTCCACTGTTTTAAAACATGTTCTTTAGTTTGGTTGCTGAGTTCTGTCGAAGCATCAAATTCTCCATCTCTGTTGCGCCATTCTTTTTCGCCATCAGTAGTCAAAAAATCGGTCCAACGAGATAGCATATTGCCATGTAAATGTTTTACAATAGTCGCAATGCTATTGGTGTCGTCGTTTAACGAGATAAACAATTGTTCTGGCACTAATTGCTCTATGGCTTTTTCGCCTAAAGTTTTATAATACAAAAACTGGCGGTTAGCACTTCTTAAAAAATCTTCTGATACGTTCATGTGATAATAAAAACGCCTGATATTTTTGATATCAGGCGCTAAGTTTAAATTAGTAATTAATCAATTTCATTAATTTTTCTTTGAAACGTTCTTTTGGTAAAAAGTTAATTTCTAAATCAGCATTCATTGGAACTGGCGTATCTAAACTTCCTTCACGCATTACTGGCGCATCAAGGTATTCGAAACAGTGCTCTGTAATCAAAGCGCTTAATTCTCCACCAATACCACCTGTTAATGTATCTTCATGTAATACAAAAGCACGTCCTGTTTTCTTAACTGAATCATAAATAGCTTGTGTATCTAGTGGCGCCAAAGTTCTTAAATCAATTAAATCAGCCGAAATTTCTGGATGAGCATTTAATAATTCTAAAGCCCAGTGAACACCTAAACCATAAGACACAATCGTAACTTGAGTTCCTTCTTTTACTAAACGTGCTTTACCAAAAGGAATCGTATAGTAATCATCTAATATATCTTCATCAATACTTCTGTATAATGCCTTGTGTTCAAAAAACATCACAGGATTTGGATCCTCAAAGGATGCTAGTAATAAACCTTTGGCATCACTAGGGAAGGCTGGGTAAGCAATTTTCAAACCAGGAGTTTTAAAGAACCAAGCTTCGTTACTTTGGCTATGGAAAGGACCAGCAGCCACACCAGCACCTGTTGGCATACGAACTACGACATCCGCATTTTGTCCCCAACGGTAATGTGATTTGGCCAAGTTATTAACGATTTGCGTCATACCTTCTGATACAAAGTCAGCAAATTGCATTTCCACCATCGCTTTGTGTTTATTAATAGATAAACCAAAACCAGTTCCTAAAATAGCTGATTCGCATAAAGGTGTATTACGAACACGTCCTTTGCCAAATTCTTCCATAAAACCATCTGTGATTTTAAATACTCCTCCGTAATCAGCAATATCTTGACCCATTAATACTAAATTATCGTGTTTACGCATTGCTAAACGCATACCATCACTAATAGCATCAATCAAACGCTTGTTTGTTTTTGTACCTGATTGATTAGAGGTGTCCTCAATCACACAAGGCATAAATAATTCTGTAATTTCTTTTTCTGTATTTGGAGGAGGAAGAGTTTCAGCGTATGCTAATTCTAAACCTGCATCAATGTCGTGTTTAATTTCATTACGAAGTTTTTCAATAATCTCTTCTGTTAAAACACCTTCATCTAATAAAAATTTCTCAAAAGTATTCACAGGATCTTTTCTTCCCCACACATCAAACAATTCTTTAGGCACATATTTAGTTCCTGAAGCTTCTTCGTGTCCACGCATACGGAATGTTACACACTCTAATAAAACTGGACGAGGATTTTCTCTGATAGATTCCGCTAAATTTTTAACCGTTTCATAAACTTTTAAAACGTTGTTTCCATCAACGGTTACACCTTCAATACCGTAACCAATGGCTTTATCAGCAAATGATTTACAACGGAATTGTTCGTTACTTGGTGTAGATAAACCATAACCGTTATTTTCAATCACAAAAATAACTGGCAAGTCCCAAACAGCTGCTGTATTAATACTTTCGTGAAAATCTCCTTCACTAGCACCACCATCGCCACTAAATACAACGGTTACTTTTTTATCACCTTTTAATTTGTTTGCTAAAGCAATACCATCTGCCACGCCTAATTGTGGACCTAAGTGAGAAATCATTCCCACGATATTATATTCTTGAGACCCAAAGTGAAAACTTCTATCGCGACCCTGAGTAAAACCACTTGGTTTACCTTGAAACTGGCAAAACAAACGATTCATGGGAATGCCACGTGTGGTAAACACACCTAAGTTACGATGCATTGGTAAAATAAATTCATCTCTTTGTAATGCTGTTGCTACGCCAACAGAAATAGCTTCTTGTCCGATACCACTAAACCATTTGGCAATACGCCCCTGACGAAGAAGGATTAACATTTTTTCTTCTATCAATCGAGGTGTTAAAATATTTTTATAAAGTTGTAATAACGTATCGTCTTTTTGTTTACGTCTATCAAACTTAATTGGAGATTCTGCTGTAATCATTGCTAATAAATTTGTAGCGAAAATACCAATTTTAGGTTACTTTTGGAGATAATTCATGAATAAATTACAACACATAGTTAACAATAAATGGTTTCCTGTACTTTTTTTTATTGTTGCTATTTTTATAAGTGTTTTTCAGCATTATCGAGTGTTTTCCTTAGATGTTATTGGGTATCATAGTTGGCGACAAACCCAAACCCAAACAGTAATCGATAATTTTTATAAAGTAGATTTCAATATATTAAACCCTAGGTTGGATGATTTGCATTATCCAGACGGTATTTATAGAATGGAGTTTCCATTAGCGCAATGGTTGGTGGCTTGTTTGTACAAATTATTTGGAAGTCACTTATTTATCACCAGATTGTTTTTTTATATCATCACTTTTATTTCTGTTTTTGGAATGTTTAAATTAACCTTTGTGTTAACTCAAAATAAATTGACAAGCTTATTAACGGCTTGGTTTTTTTTGTTTTCGCCAGTACTTTATTATTATTCAGTAAATCCTTTGCCAGATAATTTGGCTTTATGTTTTGGCGTTTGGTCTATTTATTTTTGGATTAGTTATTTAAATAAAAATAAAAACCACCTATTTATTTTAAGCTGTGTTTTTTTGACATTGAGTGTAGCTGTTAAATTGCCATTTATTGTTTTTGGAGCGATGTATTTATCTAAGTTTTATGATAAGCATGTTCTGAAAAAAATAAACATTAAATATGCACTGACTCCTTTTTTTATAATGATTCCTACTTTGTTTTGGTATGTATGGGTTATTCCTACGTGGGGTGGAAATGGTGTTGTTAGAGGAATAATAGATAATGATAAAACGATTTTACAGTTGTTAGATATTATGCAATTCAATTTATTTTCTACAATGCCAGAATTATTGGTAAACTATGCTACGGTTCCTTTATTGATACTTGGATTTTATTTTTTAGTTAAGAAATTAAATGTTAAAAATTACATTCATCGTTCTTTTATTTTTGTAGGGATTTTATTAATTATTTACTTTTTATATGAAATGCATTTAATTGATCGGGTTCATGATTATTATTTATTTCCATTTCTACCAATGCTTTTTCTGATAGTTGCATACGCTATCCAATCAATTTTTTTAAATCCATCATCAAATTTTAAATACTTAATATTGTTAAGTTTTTTAATATCTCCAATCACAGCTTATTTACGATGTAATAGTAGGTGGAATAGTGAGTCTCCTGGTTTTACTAAAGAATTTTTATCATGTAAAAAGCAATTACAAGAAATTATTCCTGATACTTCAAAAGTATTGGTTTGCGGAGATGGCTCTAGAAGTATTGTACTGTATCATCTTAATAGAAAGGGTTATAGTTTGGGAACAAATGAAATGAAAGAACAAGATATTAAAGAAGGCTTAGATAAAGGAGTGATGTTTTTAATAACTGACTGTGATGTTGATGCAAATTTGGTATTAAAAAATCATACAGTAGATCTTTTATTTAAAAGAAATGATGTAAAATTGTATACTGTAAAATAATGAAAAAAACAATCATCTTATTAATATTGGCATTTAATGTAAATGCCCAAGTAATGTGGCAAGTAAAAACTAATTCGTCTCAAAAATGGTATTACCAAGATGGAGATGAGTTTAATGATTCAACTATAGATGAGAATAAATGGATGTTTGGTATGCCATGGGGAAGTGTAACAATGACTCAGGATCTAGCCTTTTCTAGAAATAATGTGATTGTGGAAAATGGACGAGCCTCATTTATATCTAAAAAAGAAAATGTTTCTGTACATATTAATGATTGGGAAATAAAGCCAAAGTATTTGGAAAAAACAGGAAAAAAAGTAGTTGATGGAATGTATGATGTGAATTATACAGCAGGAATGTTATCGTCAAAAAGAAAGTTTAAATATGGATATTTTGAGTTAAGATTTAAAGCTAATGAGGAAAAAGGCATTTGGCCAGCGTTTTGGTTATTTGGCGGGGAACCAAATGAAGAAATTGATTTTTTTGAATTAAAAGGAGAGAGAGAAAATCAAATACATTTAGATGTTCACTGCCCCAATGGTTGCGAAAACTATAGAGGAGGCTTTTTAAATTTAAAAAAGAATTGGGGCGCTTGGTTAAAAACAAATGAAAGTCTGGCAAAAAATTGGAATATAATTTCAGGAGAATGGCAACCCAATTATGTGAAATTTTATTTAAACGGACAGCCAATAGGTTATTTTGAAGGCGATTTTAAAACTTATCAATATTTATTTATAAACACTTCTGTTGCAAAAGATGGAGAGGCATTTAATCCGGGACCAGACGAGAAAACAAAGTGGCCTAATACTTTTGATGTAGATTATGTGAGAGTATGGAGTAAAGAAGATACCATTTATGATTTAAAGGATAAATATAAGTTATTCGAATATTCACCTTACACTATAGATAGTGTAAACCTTTATCAAACACAATTGAAACGAAAAGTTAATTATGTATACGATAAAAAAGAATTAAGTAATGAACTTGGAACGATTACATTATTGCCAGTGTTTTATAATAAATATAGTCTTTCTATTGCTGGTAAAGATTTAGGAAAAATTAAAGTAGAAATCATCGACAGATTTGATGCAAAAGTGGCTGGCTTTAGTTTTGAAAATATTGAACACTATGTGATGGATTTAAGTGCTTTGCCAACAGGACCATATAAAGTAAAAATTTATCTTTTAAACCAAATATTAACTCAGGATATACCAGTATTAAATCCAGCTCAAATAGGAATTCAAAACTAATGCAGGAAATTTTAGTTATAGTTAGTGTAATAGCAGCTTTGGTATATTTAGGCTTTAGAGCCTATAAAAAAATCACCAATAAAAATAAATGTGATGACAATAACTGCGGTTGTCACTAAGATTTTATTTTATAGCTTTTAGACTTAAGTCTAAACTCTTTACATGATGAGTTAAGGCTCCTACAGAAATAAAATCAACGCCACATTTTGCGTAGCTTGCAATTGTTTTTTCGGTAATACCTCCAGAGCTTTCGATTTCAAATTTATTTCCAATTAGTGCAACTGCTTTCTTAGTATCAGCTATGCTGTAATTATCAAGCATGATGCGTTGAAAACCACCTTTATTTAAAATCAGTTTCACATCATTTAAAGTTCTCGTTTCTACTTCAATCGGTAATTTCTTTTTTGTTTTTTTTAGATAAGCATGAGTGGCATCTAACGCTTCAATAATTCCACCTGCAAAATCAATATGATTGTCTTTTAACATAATCATATCATATAAGCCAAAACGGTGATTAGAACCGCCACCAATAACAACTGCCCATTTTTCAAAGAAACGAAAACCTGGAGTTGTTTTACGAGTATCAATTACTTTTGTTTTTGTTCCCTTGCAAAGCTCTTGTAAGTAATTAGTTTTAGTGGCAATACCGCTCATGCGTTGCATTACATTTAAAACTAAACGCTCGGCAGTTAATAGTTTTTGGGAACTGCCTTCTACAATAAATGCAACATCTCCCACTTTTACAGGGGTACCATCTTTAATGAAAGTAGTTACTTTAAATTTCGGGTCAATGATTTTAAAAATTTCTTTTGCAGCTTCTACACCAGCCAGTATTCCATTTTCTTTCACAAGCAAATGACACTTTCCTTTTTTATTGATAGGGATTGTAGCTAAGGCTGAATGATCTCCGTCGCCCACATCTTCTTGTAAGGCATTTTGGACAAAAGTTTTAAAATTGAAATGTTTTTTGTGTACTGAAATGTAATTAGTCATTGTCGTTCTCTATTCTGAACTGCGAAATTACATTTCCTCTCACTAATATGGAAATTCTAAATTTACCATTATTGGTATCTAGTGTTCCAGTAATAAATTGCTGGTCGCCATTTACAATACTTGTATGTGAGGTTTGGTAGCTTTTTACCTTATGTTTGAGAAAAAAATCCTGAATGAGTGCTTGAGTTTGAGATTTACTTAATAAATCTTCCTGATTTAATACTTTGATGGATACTTTTTCGGCAAAGTGCTTAACTAGTTCCGATGCGTTACCTTGTTTTAGGGCGTTAGCAACATCATCAGGAATATCTTTTAAAGCAAAAGATAAACTAAAGAGGCTAATTAAAGTTATAACGAATAGTTTCATTAATATTGTGTAATTTTTACTTCTAAAAGCAATTATTGTGCCTAAAACTATCTAAATTAAGCTAATAAATGAAAATACTTTTGATTCAAATAGAAAAGACAACTGATTCATACCTCGTGGAAGGTGTTAAAATTTACACCGAACGATTAAAAAATTATGTGTCATTTAGCACAGAAACCATATCAATGCCAAAAAATATTCGACAAAAGCCTTTTGATGAACAGAAAAGGGCCGAAGCCTTGGAGATACAAAAACTATTAGATTCATCTGATTTTTTGGTTTGTATGGATGAACATGGTAAACAATTTACATCTGTTCAATTTGCAGATTTTTTAAATAAAAGAATGGTTTCGGGATGCAAGAGAGTGGTTTTTTTAATTGGAGGTCCTTTTGGAATAGATAAATCTATTTTGGATAAAAGTTCTTATGTCTTGTCATTATCTAATATGACATTTTCTCACCAGATGATTCGCTTGTTTTTTTGTGAGCAATTATATAGAGGATTTTCTATTTTGAAGAATGAGAAGTATCATCATGAGTAAGTGTCCGGCAGATTTCGCGGATATTCGCAAATTTTATTGTGATAGTTACAAAAACAAAAAGGCTACTAATTGTAGTAGCCTTTTCTATTATCTGCGTTAATCAGCGCAATCTGCGGGAGATAAAATTATTTTCTTTTGATTACTTTATGCGCTGCATTAATGATATCAATGGTGTCTAATTTATATTTAGTCATTAATTCGTCAGGCGTTCCGCTTTCTCCAAAGCTATCGTCAACAGCAACAAACTCTTGTGGAGTAGGAGTGTGACGTGATAACAATTGAGCAACGCTATCACCTAAGCCACCATTCATTTGATGTTCTTCGGCAGTAACAACACATTTAGTTTTAGCTATAGATTTTAAAATCGCTTCGTTATCTAGAGGCTTAATCGTGTGTATATTAATAATTTCTGCAGAAATTCCTTGCTCTGCTAATTTTTCTCCAGCTTCAATGGCTTTCCATACTAAATGACCTGTTGCAATAATGGTTACATCAGTTCCTTCGTTTAACATCACTGCTTTACCAATTTCAAATTTTTGATCAGCAGGTGTAAAGTTTGGAACAGTAGGACGACCAAAACGTAAATACACAGGTCCTTCATAATCAGCAATAGCAATCGTAGCCGCTTTAGTTTGATTATAATCGCAAGGATTAATGACGCACATGTGAGGTAACATTTTCATTAATCCAATGTCTTCTAAAATTTGGTGAGTTGCGCCATCTTCGCCTAATGTTAAACCAGCATGTGATGCACAGATTTTTACATTCTTTCCAGAGTAAGCAACACTTTGACGAATTTGATCATATACACGTCCTGTACTAAAGTTAGCAAACGTTCCTGTGAAAGGAATTTTACCTCCAATGGTTAAACCAGCAGCAATGCCAATCATGTTAGCTTCTGCAATTCCCACTTGAAAAAAGCGATCAGGATTTTCTGCTTTAAAAGCATCCATTTTTAATGAGCCAATTAAATCAGCACATAATGCTACGACGTTAGGATTAGTTTGACCTAATTGTTGTAAACCTGCTCCAAATCCAGAGCGAGTATCTTTTTTTTCTGTGTATGTGTATTTTTTCATAGTCTGTTTATTTAATTCAATTTCACATTAGTTGTTACAGCTGATGTAACACTAAATTTTCTTTCAATTGTATTGGTTGTTTGTTTAGCGTTTTCGTATCTAAATTCCATCTTGTAATTACCTGGTTGAAGATAAATAATTTCGTTTTGTAAACTCGTATTTAAATTACAAACCCAAGTCATTTTTTTTCCATCATCGGCAAAAATACTTCCGTAACCATTGCCTCCCTTTACAATATATACATTGCCGGATGTTGGTACTTTAATCGTATTGGTAGTGCTTTGTTGTATTTCTACATCATTTAATTTAATGCGAGGAAGCGTTAAAATCTCTAAATCATATTTACCAACAATGTATTTATCGGTCTTTCCAAAATCCTGAATATTTAAAGTATTCATTTCTCCTTTTTTACGAATCACACAAGTTGGGTAATATTTACTTAAAGCGCCGTCTAATTCTAATTTTAAATAACCTTGAGGTGCATCTACAGGAATTACATTATGTTTACCTTGTTGAATAGTAATATTTTTCTTTTCAATTGGGGGAATGGTGTGAACCATTAAATCGTAAGTAATATTTGGACTCAACACTAAAGTATCTGGATTACCTCTGTGATTTAACGTGTGTAGATAATTGTATTTGATTTGTTTGGTATTAGCGTCGTAAAACGTCATGTTAACATCTGTCTCTGTTGGTTTTTTAGTAATGTCTAATAAATCTACTTGAACCGTTGTTTGAGAGATTGCCTCAGTTAAAACTAGTTGAAGTACATCTTTAAAATTTGCTTCATTACTCACGTCATAAAATTTTCCCATACAACCAAATACGTCAGCAAATTTCACATCTAAGCCAACTCCAATCACAAAAGGACGTAAGAAGATTCCTTTTTTTTGTAAAGCAGCAGAGACTTCGCAGGGCACCCCACCGCACTCTTCAATACCATCTGTAATTAAAATAATGATGTTACGGCAATTACTACAAGGAGTAAAATCAGCTACGCTTTCACCTAAAGAGTAGGCGATAGGTGTTGTTCCTAATGGTTCTAATTTTTGTATCCGTTGTTTGATTAATGGCGCCGATTTTGAGGCGGTAGCAAAAGGTACTTCTAATTTGGTATCCTTGCAGTTACGTTCTGGTTTAATAAAAGTTTGATGCCCGTAACAGCGTAATGCTAATTCCAAATTGGGAATAGTTTTTAAACTATCTAAAAACTCACCCATAATTTTTTTAGCCACTTCAATTTTGATGTTACTATTCCAAGGCGCATACATGCTATAGGAATCATCAAAAATAAATAGAATACGATTGGTAGGTTGAGATTTAAGATTTAAGAAGGCAGAGTTTAGAAGTATTAGAAATAAAATATTTCTAAAATTCTTTTTTAGTTTTCTCAAATCTGAAATCTCAGCTCTCAAATCTTAAATATTAGTAGTCTCCTAAAGTTTCTTCTAACTGACCTAAAGCTTTTGCTAATTGATCATCGTTAGGAGCAGATCCATGCCATTTGTGAGTGCCCATCATATAATCAACACCTGCACCCATTTCAGTTTTCATGATATTCATAATAGGCTTTCCTTTACCGATAAATGTTTTAGCTTTTGCTAAACCTTCAATAACAGAAGCCATATCGTTTCCTTTTTCAGTTTCAATCACTTGCCAACCAAAAGCTTCAAATTTCGCTTTTAAGTTTCCTAATGATAATACATTTTCAACGTCACCATCAATTTGGCGACCATTATAATCAATGGTTGCAATATAGTTATCTACTTTGTTTGCCGAAGCATATAAAGCAGCTTCCCAAATTTGACCTTCTTGTAATTCGCCATCTCCGTGTAAACTATAAATGATAGAATTATCTTTATTTAATTTTTTTGTTAAAGCTGCTCCAATCGCCACGCTCATTCCTTGTCCTAATGAGCCACTAGCAATACGTACGCCTGGTAAATGGTCGTGAGTAGTTGGATGCCCTTGTAAACGCGTATTTAAACGGCGAAATGTTTTTAATTCTTCTACCGGAAAATATCCGCAACGTGCTAATACACTGTAATATACAGGAGAAATATGACCGTTACTTAAGAAAAATAAATCTTCACCTTTACCATCCATGGTAAAGTTTTTTGGATTGTGATTCATAACGCCATTATATAAGGCTACTAAAAAATCTGTACAACCTAATGATCCGCCTGGATGACCTGAGCTAACAGCGTGAACCATGCGAACGATGTCGCGGCGAACTTGAGTTGATAGTTTTTGAAGTTGTTGAATATCTGCCATAAGTATTGATTTTGCTGCAAAAATAGCATTTGCTTAGGCTATATAACGTTAATGTTAATAATAATGACAGTATGTTAAAAAATAAAAGCGTTTAGGTTTTATGCACAATAAAAACAGCTTAATTGTTAAAAACTGCCCAACAATGCTACTATTTATAGCAAAGCTTAGTAATGCATTTTAATATATTTGCAGATTAATTTATTAACTATTCATGTTTTTAAGTTTTTGACGTTTGTCGGAAATCTTAAAACTTGAACATCAAAGAAAGAAATATGGCTTTAAAATGTGGAATTGTTGGGTTGCCAAATGTTGGAAAATCGACCTTGTTTAATTGTTTAAGTAATGCAAAAGCACAAGCGGCAAACTTTCCGTTTTGTACAATTGAACCAAATGTGGGTGTTATTACCGTTCCAGACGAACGTTTAAATAAATTAGCAGAATTAGTAAAACCTCAAGCTTTACAACCAACTACTGTTGAGATTGTGGATATTGCTGGTTTAGTAAAAGGTGCTAGTAAAGGCGAAGGTTTAGGAAATAAGTTCTTAGCAAACATTCGTGAATGTAATGCTATTTTACATGTATTGCGTTGTTTTGATGATGATAATATTATTCACGTTGACGGTAATGTTAATCCTGTTCGTGATAAAGAAATTATTGATACAGAGCTACAGTTAAAAGATTTAGAAGCAGTAGATGCAAAATTGAAGAAGTTTGAAAAGCAAGCTAAAACAGGTAACGATAAAGATGCTGTGAAAACGTATGCGGCTTGTTCGAAATTAAAAGAAACGTTAGAGAGTGGAAAATCTGCTCGTGCTTGTCAGTTAGAGGAAAGTGAATTACCTTTTATTCAAGACTTACATTTATTGACAATTAAACCAGTAATGTATGTGTGTAATGTAGATGAAGCATCTGCTAAAACTGGTAATAAATATGTAGATGCTGTAAAAGAAGCTATTAAAGGCGAAGGTGCTGAGTTATTAGTAATTACTGCTGCTATGGAAAGTGAAATTTCTTCATTAGAAACCTACGAAGAAAAACAAATGTTTTTAGCTGAAATGGGATTAGATGAGCCAGGAGTAAACAAACTAATTAAACAAGCGTATAGCTTATTAAAATTACAAACTTACTTTACGGCTGGTGTAAAAGAAGTTCGCGCTTGGACAATTGAAAAAGGAATGACTGCACCTCAAGCAGCAGGTGTTATTCATACGGATTTCGAAAAAGGATTTATTAGAGCTGAGGTTATTGGTTATAATGACTATGTAACTTATGGTTCTGAAAATGCTTGTAAAGAAGTTGGTAAATTAAGAGTAGAAGGAAAAGAATATGTAGTAGCTGATGGAGATGTAATGCACTTTAGATTTAACGTTTAATGAAAATCTTGTCATCACGCCATGGCGTGAGAGCGGAGTCGAGAACAAAAGATTTTTAGAATGCTTCTCGACTACGCTCGAAGTGACAGTAAATAATAAAAATAAATAAACAACAAAACATTTTATCATGAACAATCACGAAATTGATTACAAATTATTTGGAGAAGAAATGCAATGTGTGGAAATTGAACTAGATCCACAAGAAGCTGTAATTGCTGAACCAGGAAGTTTTATGATGATGACTGACGGGATTCAAATGCAAACATTATTTGGCGATGGTAATGAAACTGGATTTATGAGTAAATTATTTTCTGCTGGTAAGCGTTTGTTAACTGGAGAGAATTTATTCATGACAGTTTATACTAACAACTCACAACAAAAACGTCAAGTAACTTTTGCAGCACCTTATGCTGGAAAGATAATTCCATTGGATTTATCGGCATTAGGAACGAAGGTGATTTGTCAGAAAGATAGTTTTTTATGTGCAGCTAAAGGTGTGGCTGTTGGTATTGAGTTCCAAAAGAAATTAGGAACAGGTTTATTTGGTGGTGAAGGCTTCATCATGCAAAAGTTAGAAGGTGACGGTATGGCTTTTGTTCACAGTGGTGGACATGTGATAGAAAAAACATTGCAACCTGGAGAAATTTTAAAAATTGATACTGGATGTATTGTAGCGTTTACAAGTGATGTGAATTACGATATTCAATTTGTAGGAGGAATTAAAAATACATTGTTTGGAGGCGAAGGAGTATTTTATGCAGTATTACGTGGACCAGGTAAAGTATGGATTCAAACTTTACCAATTAGTCGTTTAGCTGGAAGAATTTTATCTTATGGTTCAGGCAACAGAAAAGAAGAAGGAAGCATTTTAGGAGGATTAGGGAATTTATTAGACGGAGATAGAATTTAAATTTAAGAATTTAGTTGTTGGTTGTTGGAGATGATTTAATTGAATAAAAATCAAACAACAAAAAACAAAGTTCAAAAAACAAATTGGTATGGCAAAAGAAATAGCAAGTTATAACGAAGACAGTATTAAATCCCTCGATTGGAAAGAGCATATTCGTATGCGTCCTGGGATGTACATTGGTAAACTTGGAGACGGTTCAGCCTTTGATGACGGTATTTATGTACTGATCAAAGAGGTGATGGATAACTCCATTGATGAGTTTATGATGGGTGCTGGAAAGAAAATTGAAGTGGCTGTAAAAGATGGCGCTGTTTCTATTCGAGATTACGGTCGTGGTATTCCATTAGGAAAAGTAGTAGAGGTTGTTTCTAAAATCAACACGGGTGGTAAATACGATAGCGATGCCTTTAAAAAATCAATTGGTTTAAATGGAGTAGGTACAAAAGCAGTAAACGCTTTATCTATTAATTTTAGAGTAACAGCTTTCCGTGATGGGCAATCAAAAACGGCTGATTTTTCTTGTGGTAATTTAGTCAAAGAATCAAAGCTCGAAAAAACAACCGAAGCAAATGGTACTTATGTAGAATTCAGACCAGATGATACCATCTTTAAAAAATACCATTACGTTCATGAATATATTGATAAGATGTTATGGAACTATGCATTCTTAAATACAGGCTTAACTTTATTTTTTAACGGACAAGTTTATAAATCCGATAATGGTTTAAAAGATTTATTAGAAAAAAATATTACAGGCGAAATTTTATATCCAATCGTTCATTTAAAAGGTGATGATATTGAATTAGCTATGACACATAGTAATGAGCATTATTCAGAAGAATATTATTCGTATGTTAATGGTCAATATACAACGCAAGGCGGTACACATCAAGCAGCATTTAGAGAGGCAGTCGTAAAAACCATCCGTGAGTTTTATAAAAAAGATTTTGATCCAGCAGATGTCCGTAAATCTATTATCGCAGCAATTTCTGTGCGTGTGCAAGAACCCGTGTTTGAATCTCAAACAAAAACAAAATTAGGTTCTCAAGAAGTTGCTCCAGGCGGACAAACTATGCGTTCGTTTGTTGGTGATTTTATTAAACAACAATTAGATAATTACTTACATAAAAATCCAGAAACAGCAAGAGCAATTGAAGCGAAGATTATTGCTAATGAGAGAGAGCGTAAGGAGTTATCTGGTATTCAAAAATTAGCGCGTGAACGTGCTAAAAAATCAAATTTACATAATAAAAAATTACGTGATTGTAGAGTGCATTTGGATGAGGCTAAAAATCCTCGAGCTCACGAAACGACTTTGTTTATTTGTGAGGGAGATTCAGCAAGTGGTTCTATTACTAAAACACGTGATGTGAATACACAAGCGGTATTTAGTTTAAAAGGGAAGCCATTAAATTCTTTTGGATTAGGTAAAAAAATAGTTTACGAAAACGAAGAGTTTAACTTATTACAAGCGGCTTTAAATATTGAAGATAGCTTAGAAGATTTAAGATATAAGAACGTAGTCATTGCTACCGATGCGGATGTGGATGGTATGCATATTCGTTTGTTATTGTTAACGTTCTTCTTACAATTCTTCCCGGATTTAGTAAAAAACGGACACGTTTATATTTTACAAACGCCTTTATTCCGTGTGCGTAATAAAAAAGAAACGGCATACTGTTATAGCGATGAAGAGCGTAAAGCAGCTATTGCTAAATTAGGACCTAAACCAGAGATTACACGATTTAAGGGATTAGGTGAGATTTCGCCAGATGAGTTTAAACATTTTATTGGAAAAGATATTCGTTTAGAACCAGTATTATTAGATCAACAAGCGTCTATTCAACAGTTATTAAGTTACTATATGGGTAAAAACACACAGGATAGACAAGAGTTTATTATTGAGAATTTACGTGTTGAGATTGATGCAGAAGAAGAGTTGTTGAAAGCGTAATTAAAATAGATGTTAGTCTGAGTTAATTGAAGACTATTAAAAAAAGAATGATTTACAAAAATGGAAGAAAATACAAATAACGAACACAACGAATTAGGAACAGTAAAGCATGTTTCTGGCATGTTTAAAACCTGGTTTATTGATTATGCCTCTTATGTAATTTTAGAGCGTGCGGTTCCTGCCATGGAAGATGGTTTAAAGCCGGTACAGCGTCGTATTTTACATAGTATGTGGGAACTAGAAGACGGACGTTACAATAAAGTAGCTAACTTAATTGGTAACACCATGAAGTATCATCCACATGGTGATGCGAGTATTGGTGATGCATTAGTGGCTATTGGACAGAAAGACTTGCTAATTGATATGCAAGGAAACTGGGGTAATATTTTAACAGGAGATAGCGCTGCGGCTCCTCGTTACATCGAAGCACGTTTATCTAAATTAGGACAAGAAATTATTTTTAATCCTAAAACTACTAATTGGGGAATGAGTTACGATGGTCGTAATAAAGAACCAATTACTTTACCGGTTAAATTTCCTTTAGTATTAGCGCATGGTGTTGAAGGTATTGCAGTTGGTTTAGCAACAAAGATTTTACCTCATAACTTTAATGAATTAATTGATGCGTCTATTCAAATTTTACGTGGGCGTAAAGCGGTTATTTATCCTGATTTTGTAACTGGTGGTATTGCGGATTTTAGTGATTACAAAGATGGATTACGTGGCGGTAAAGTTAAAATCAGAGCGCGTGTTAAAGAATTAAATTCCAAAACATTAATTATTTCCGAAATTCCTTTTGGAACAACAACGGGGACTTTAATTGATTCAATTATTGCAGCTAACGATAAAGGAAAAATTAAGATTAAAAAAGTAGAAGACAATACGTCTGAAAATGTTGAAATTTTAATTCACTTACAGCCTGGTATTTCTCCTGATAAAACCATTGATGCTTTATATGCATTTACAAATTGTGAATTAAGTATTTCGCCAAATGCTTGTATCATTGAAGATAAGAAGCCTCGTTTTGTTGGTGTTAGTGAAATTTTGAAAATCTCTACTCAACAAACGTTGGCTTTGTTAAAACGTGAGTTAGAAATTGAGTTAAGTGAACTTCAAGAAAAATGGCATTTTGCTTCTTTAGAGAAACTATTTATTAAAGAAGAAATGTATATCGACTTTAAGAAATATTCTAACAGAGAAACCTTATATGAATATTTATATGAGCGTTTTAAACCACATCGTAAAAAATTAATTAGAGAAATTACAGATGAGGATTTACAACGTTTAACTCAAATTCCTATGATTCGTATCACTCGTTTTGATACGATTAAAGCGGAAGAGCATATGAAAGAGTTAGATGCTAAAATTGAAACTGTAAAAGGACATTTAGCTAACCTAATAGATTATGCTGTTGAGTACTTTAAAAATTTAAAGAAAAAATACGGAGCAGGAAGAGAGCGTAAAACGGAAACTAAAGAGTTAGAAACCATTGTTGCTACTGAAGTAATTATGGCTAACGAGAAGTTATACGTGAATCGTGCAGAAGGATTTGCTGGTAAGAGCTTGAAAAAAGATGAGTTTGTTTGTGATTGCTCAGACTTAGACGATATCATTGCTTTTACAAAAGATGGTAAAATGAAAGTGTTTAAAGTATCCGATAAAGTATTTATTGGTAAAGACATTATTTACATTGCTATCTTCAAGAAAAATGATGAGCGTACTACGTATAATATGATATATACGGATGGTCCAAAAGGTGTAACCTTTATCAAACGTTTTAATGTAACGGGTGTTACACGTGAAAAAGAATACGATTTAACTAAAGGCACTGCAAACTCTACAGTTCATTGGTTTACGATTAATCCAAATGGCGAAGCAGAAAAAGTGCAAGTGATTTTAAAACCAGTTGCGGGCTTGCGTAAGTTTGAATTAGACGTTGATTTTGCTGAAATTCCAGTTAAAGGAAGAGCATCAACAGGAAATATTGTAACGAAGTATGCGGTTAAAAAAGTGTTATTAAAAACTAAAGGAACTTCTACATTAGCGGCTGAAGATTATTGGTTTAATGACGCGGTTCATCGTTTAAATAGAGAAAATAAAGGAACATATTTAGGTAAGTTTGCTGGCGATGATAAAATCTTAACTGTTACAAGCAAAGGATACTATAAATTATACACGTATGATGTCTTAAATCACTTTGATGAAGATATTATCTTAATCGAAAAATATTACCCTGAGTTAGTATTGTCTTGTATTTATTATGATGGAGAAAGTAAATCATATATTACTAAGCGTTTTATTCCTGAAAATACAACAGCCAAAACATTAATTATTACGGAGAATGAAAATTCTCGAATGGAATTAATCACTTCTCAAATATTACCTATTGTTGATATAAAATTCAATAAAGAAAAAGATAAAGTAATACCTGATGAAGCGGTTAATTTAGTGGAGTTTGCTCCAATGGTAAACATGAAAGCTAAAGGGAAAAAATTAACGTCTTATAAAGTAAAAGAAATTAATTTACGATTATCAGAGGAAATTATTTTAGATGATTATGATGAGGCAGATGAAAATATTGGAGATAATGGAATGTCGCCAATGGAATTACACCGCCGAGCTATGGAAAAACTAGATAGTAGTAATTTTAAAGGAAAAGACGGTCAAATTAATTTTGATTTTTAGGAACTGATGTATCAAACGTCACCCTGAACTTGTTTCAGGGTCTCGTGAGATGCTGAAACAAGTTCAGCATGACATATGATTTTATACAACCTTGGAATATATGCTTTTCAAATGGGATTAAAATTGGCTTCGCCATTTAATCCTAAAGCAAAGTTGTGGGTTGAGGGAAGAAAAAACTGGGAAGAAAATTTAAAATCAAACGTATCGAGCCTGCAATTAGAAAATGCAGTTTGGTTTCATTGCGCATCTTTAGGTGAGTTTGAACAAGGTAGACCAGTTATCGAAAAATTGAAAAAAGACTACCCTCAACAAAAAGTAGTGCTAACTTTTTTCTCTCCATCAGGTTACGAAATTCAAAAAAATTATCCTTACGCCGACTTAGTTGCTTATTTGCCAGCAGATACAGCTACAAATGCTCTCAAATTTCTATCAATATTAAAACCTAAGTTAGCCATATTTGTGAAGTACGAATTTTGGTTAAATTATTTATTTGCTTTAGAGCATAAACATATACCAACTTTTTTAACTTCAACGGTTATCAAAAAACATCAATCGTTTTTTAAATGGTATGGTGCTAATTTTCGAAAAGCATTAAAGACGTATCATACCATTTATACTCAAGATGTTCACTCAATAAAGCTATTAAGAGTTTTAAAAGTAAGTACAGGAGTTTTAACTGGAGATACACGCTTTGATAGAGTTTTGCAAATTTGCTCTGCTCCTAAACAAATTAAAGAAATCGAAGACTTTGCAAAAAAATCGTTTGTGGTTGTTGCAGGAAGTTCTTGGCAAAAAGATGAAGATTATTTAATTGAATCTTACGTTGCTTTAAAACAAAAACATCCGCAACTTAAATTAATTATTGCGCCCCACGAAATCGATAAAAAAAATATAGATCGCTTGAGTAATTTATTAATCAAAAATAAATTAAGTTTTCATTTATTTTCTGATAATCCTCCTAGTTACACAGATTCTATTTTAGTGGTTAATGCTATAGGTTTTTTATCGTCTATTTATCAATATGGAACGGTTGCTTTTATTGGCGGAGGATTTACAAATGGTATTCATAATATTTTAGAACCAACAGTGTATGGTTTACCAGTTTTATTCGGACCAAATTATCATAAATTTAACGAAGCCTTTGAAGTGATTGATTTAAATGCGGGCTTTGTGATTAATGACGCGAATGAATTAACACAAAAATTAAATCTATTAATAGAAGACAAAAATGTATTAGCAGAATCTTCTAGTTTGGCTAAAAATTATGTTCTTAAAAACTCAGGAGCCACCAATAAAATTATGGATGGCTTAAAGCCTTATTTGTTAGCCTAAGAATATATAACAAAAAATGGTGATTAAGAGTATTCCAATCGCATCTAATACCAAACCAACCTTAAACATATCTTTTATATCAATGCGTTTGGTTCCAAACACAATCGTATTAGCTGCAGTAGCTACTGGTAACATAAATCCTAAGGAGGCAGCAAAAGTTGCTGGTATCATTAATAATAAAGGTGGTAAGTCTAAATCTTTTTGCAAAGCAATCATCACTGGAATAGCTAACTGAATACTCGCAATATTAGAAGCAAATTCGCTAATGATAGTCACAATGACACAAATACCTAAGATAATAAAAATGATATGAACACCTTTCAACGCCGTTAAACAATTTGCTAACCAATCGCTTAATCCTGACACATCAAAACCATAAGCCAAAGCAAAACCGCTACCAAACATTAAAATAATATCGTAACGTATTTTTTTTGCGTCTTCCCATTCCAATAAGGCTTCGCCTTTGTTTTGTTTACTAGGAATTAAAAATAGAAGCAGGGCTGCTAAAATTGCTACCGAAGCATCGTCTACTAATTTTGGATTAGTAAATAAATGATTCCAACCTCTGTAGGTAAATGTTTCAAAAGCAATATCGGAACGTGTAAACCATAATAACATACAACTTACAAAAATACCAGCAATCCATTTTTCTTCGTAAGAGAATTTACCTAAGGTGGTGTAGTTATTTTTGAAATGGTGTTTTCCTAAATTTGTGATGGTTACTTTTTTACGTAAGTAATAAAAACGTAAAACAAAAAATGTGGCTACTAAAAATAAGGCTGATAAAGGAAATCCAATAGAAGCCCATTTCAAAAAGTTCAAGTCATTTAAATCAGGAAAAGCTTCTTTGTAGGCTTTAAAAAAATACATGTTTGGAGGAGTGCCCACAGGAGTTGCCATACCACCAATAGTTGCCGAAAAAGCTAAGCCTAATAAGATGGCTGCTGCAAAACGCCCTTTACTTTTTTCTCCATGAATAAACTCATCTGTTTCGCTAATTAAAGCCATTACAGCCCCAAATAACATCATGGTGGTAGCCGTGTTCGAAATCCAATTACTAATTAAATAAGATGATAGCATCACGCCTAACAAAATATGATGAGGCTTGGTTCCAACAACAGACAATATTTTAATAGCAATTCGTTTATGTAAATGCCATTTCTCAATAGCAAAGGCCAGCATAAAACCACCTATAAATAAAAAAATAATGCTATCGGTGTATTGCTGTGCTACCGATTTGGTATCTGCTATACCTAATAAAGGCATAAACAAAAAAGGAATTAAAGCAGTCACCGCTAAATGAACGGCTTCAGTAAACCACCATAAACTCATCCAGACGGCCATTCCTGCCATCAGAGTCACTTTTGGATTAGCTGGATCTAAATCAGTAAATAACCAAATTAAAGAGGCTGCAAGTGGCCCTAAAAGAATTAAAAGATATTTTGATATATTTTTGTTCATTATATAATATAACAAATTTAGTATTTTAACTTTACCAAAAAATTATTAGTGCCGATGCGAATTATATTTATGGGAACTCCTGAATTTGCGGTTGCAAGTTTAGATATATTAGTACAAAACAATTATGATATCGTTGCTGTGGTGACTGTGCCAGATAAACCAGCTGGGCGAGGACAACAGTTGCAACAATCGGCTGTAAAAAAATATGCTTTAGAAAAAGGCCTAAAAGTTTTGCAACCCGAAAAACTAAAAGACGAAGCATTTATTAATGAACTAAAAGAACTAAAAGCAGATTTACAAATTGTGGTTGCTTTTAGAATGTTGCCCGAAGTGGTTTGGAATATGCCGCCATTAGGGACTTATAATTTACATGGTTCTTTATTGCCAAAATACAGAGGCGCTGCACCTATTAATTGGGCGGTGATTAATGGAGAAACAGAAAGTGGAGTTACCAGCTTTAAATTAAAACATGAGATTGATACAGGTAATATGTTGTTTCAAGAAAAAGCACCGATTACTAAAACTACAACAGCTGGCGAATTGCATGATACTTTAATGAAAGTAGGAGCAGAGGTTATTTTAAAAACAGTGAAAGCCATAGAGAGTGGTAACTATGAATTAAAACCACAAGACGATTCGCAAAGTATTCATGCACCAAAATTATTTAAAGAGACTTGCAAAATTAATTGGAACAATCCTGCCGAAAAAATATATAATTTAATACGAGGCTTATCACCTTATCCAGCAGCCTTTACAGAGTTTGTGGATAAGAACAATCAAATATTGGGTGTAAAAATATTTACATCAGAGATTGAAGAAACGCAACATACACATAATGCAGGTGACGTGAAGAGTGACGGCAAAACCTTTTTGAAAGTGGCTTGTAGCAATGGCTTTATACATATTAAAGAATTGCAAATGGCTGGTAAAAAAAGAATGCTCGTTGAAGAATTTTTACGCGGATTTAAACTAGATGATGGCTTTAAATTCAGCTAGCTTGTAATTGTTTGTTATTACTGCATTTCAAGGCATGTTACTTCGAGCGCCTGCCTTGTCGGCAGACAGGGAGTAGAGAAGTGAATGAAAAATAATAACAAGAATTTCTTTACGTATATATATGTACATATTATATAAGGTATACTTATTATAAGTAAACGCTTTATTAATAGTAAATCACACTTATTGAGGGTTGAAAAGGGTTATTATTAGACATTTTAGAGATTTGTTGTAGGCGAAAGTCCCATTATAATAGAGATACAGGGCATATTTATTAACAAAGTGCCGTTTTATTAACAAAACCAGCACTTTTTTTTATAAAACACTTGACAAATAGCGATTAGCGTATACATTTGTATTGTAATTAATTTAAAAAAGTTTAACCCTTAAAAACAAAACAAAATGAACAAAGCAGAATTAATCGAAGCAATCGCAAACGGATCAAAATTAACTAAAGCTGATGCAGGTCGTGCATTAGATTCAACTATCGAAGCAGTTGCAAAAGCATTAAAAAAAGGAGACAGAATTTCTTTAGTAGGATTCGGTTCTTTTTCAGTAGCTAAACGTGCTGCACGTATTGGTCGTAACCCTCAAACTGGTAAAGAAATTAAAATTGCTGCTAAAAAAGTAGTTAAATTTAAAGCTGGTACTGAGTTAGCAACTAACGTTAACAAAGGAAAATAATTAGCAAAACTAATTAATCAAAGAAGCCCTCCGCAATGCGGGGGGTTTTTTTGTTGTAAAAAGTATTGTCAGTTCGAGTTGAAAAATGCGCCTCCTTTCATTTTTCAGTATCGAGAACTGATGTGAAAACTTCTCGATACGAAATGCAAAGAACGGGCATTTCTACTCGAAGTGACAATTATAAACCAAAAACAGCTATTTGAATAAACCCTAATTAAATCGTACTTTTATAACAATGATTAACCGCGAACTCATAGAGCCTTTCTCAAAACTCGAACTGCTTGCTAAACAAGTGGTAGAAGGTTTTATTACAGGCTTACATAAAAGTCCATTTCATGGTTTTTCGGTAGAGTTTGCAGAGCACCGTATTTATAATAAAGGAGAAAGCACTAAACATATCGATTGGAAATTATTTGGTAAAACCGATAAGCTCTTTATTAAACGTTACGAAGAAGAAACCAATTTACGTTGCCAAATCATCATTGATACTTCTAACTCCATGTTGTTTCCTTTGGATAAAAAGGAAGGAGCTATGAATAAACTAGCATTTTCGGTTTATGCAGCAGCGGCTTTAATACAATTACTAAAAAATCAGCGTGATGCCATTGGTATTACTTTTTTTGATAAAGAAATTCATAAACATTATCCTGCTAAAAGTAATCCTACTCAACAAAAATTAATGTACCATGAGTTGGAAGAGCTATTAAATAAAACGGTTTACGAGGAAGCTTCCACTACGGAATCGGCTAAGGCATTAGACCAAGTAGCAGAAATTGTTCATCGTCGTTCGTTGATAGTTATTTTTAGTGATATGTTTGAAGACCAATCGAATTTAGAATCTATTTTTGCGGCCCTGCAACATTTAAAATATAAGAAACACGATGTGGTTTTATTTCATGTAGCGGATAAAAAACAAGAATTAGATTTTGAATTTGAAAATCGTCCGCATCATTTTATTGATATTGAAACCAAGCAAGAAATAAAATTAAATCCTAACGAAGTAAAAGAGATGTATTTGAAAAAAATACATGAATACACCGAAGCCATTAAACTCAAATGTGGGCAATACAAAATTGATTTTGTAGAAGCGGATATTAACCAAGGCTTTGATGTAGTTTTGCAGACTTACTTAGTAAAGCGCGGAGCGATGTTGAGATAATGTTTTGATTTTCTGTTTGCCAAAACTAATTATTTAGCTTTTTAGTTCGGAAAACACCTCGTTTAAATTTTTAAACATTAAAACATTAAAATTTTCGCTAGGAATCCAAATTGTTCCTTCAAGCTTAAATAATATTTTAAAGTCTTCTGTGTTTAAATATTCTTTTAAAATACTCTTTGCATTTTCACGAGAAATAGTTAGCGTTAACTTGTACTTGTTAATGTAATTTCCTTTATCTTTCATAGGAACTGATGAAATTGTCAGAGAGTTAATATCGGTTTGAGCAAATGCTTGAAAGGCTACATATACTATATCTCGCATAGTTTGCTCTTTTATTATTTTTTCTTGATCGCCATCAAAGATTAATTTTGACACTTGTATATGTATGTTTTTTTCTTCTTTGGAAAGAAGTTTCAATGAACCATCTTCTTCAGTAAAGTCGTGAGATTCATTTAACATTTGAATTACTGTTGGATATTTTGTGAATTCTATTACCTCTGAAGATTCAGCAGCTGCAGCTTGAACTATTGTTGACTCATGTTTTTTTTCTGAATAAGAGTGTTTGTCTTCCGAACAACTAATTAATAATGCCGAAAGAAGAAAAAATATTAAATGTTTCATAGTTTTAAGTCGTTAAAGTAAAGTTATTCATTTATTTGTATATGTTGATTTTTGCTTAAATATTTTCTTACTAGATAATTTATTATATTTTTTTATTGTTTATTAACTGCTTTAAAGTTGATTTAATAAAGAAATTTCCATTTTTCTTTTTCAGCTTTCGATATTTTCTTTGGACGAAAATGACTAATATTTACTTCATTACCCCATTGGTTGGTCTTAATTAGTCTGTTCCCTTTGATTTGTAGTTTACTAAGTATTACATCACTCAAGTAAACGCCTTCTAACAAATATGAAAACCAAGATATAATATTATTTGGCGTATTAAGTCCAAATATAATTTCATTAATCGCCTCTGGTTTGAACGGAAATTTTATTTTGTTTGATACAATTCGCCATTCTTTTTCAGAACTCCAACTTTCTTCCTTTAAATATAAAAATTTCTTAAAATCAGTTTGTTGCTTAATTTCTGGTATTCTTTTTAAATATTTAATTGGAGTTAACGAATTATTTAGTTTTTCATCTTTTGATAAGTCAAATTTGATGCATACTCCGTTGTGATTATCTGAATAATGTGACCACATTAATGAATTATTAGCTTCTTCTGTAAAGCAAGTTGTTCGGTTTTCCCAATACTCTTGAGGCACAACATCTTTTAAAAGTCTATTATATTCTGATTTTTCATTTACTCGATAGTATTCAAAAAGGTCAGTAATGTTTTTCAAGTCTGACGCCTTATATTCTAAATGAGAATATTTTTCTATGTAAAATTTCTGAAATGAATCTTTGCTAATAGAAATGGATAGATCAAAAGGATCATTCAACTCCTCTCTTGACGCCAGATAAAATTCTTTGCTAGTTATAAGTTCAAAAAAGAAAATATTTAGTTTATGATATTTATAGATATACCTTGGCTTATTCATTTTCTTTTTCTTGTAATATTGATTTTTTTCGGTGTTTTTTAAAGAAACTACTCGCTAAGATTCATAAATCCATTTACAAATAATAACAACTATTTATAATGCTTAGTTTGTATAAATATATAAAATTTTAAAGCATAAAAAAACTCATCTACTATTTAGCAGATGAGTTTTCAATTTAAGTTTATAGTATTTTATTTTGCAGGGCTATAGTATTTTAAAGCCTCTGGCATAAAGGCTTTTAAATCGGCTATACGAGTGGCATCACTAGGGTGAGTGCTTAACAACTCTGGTGGTTTTTGTCCGCCACCAGCTGTTGCCATTCTCTCCCAAAAGCTAACGGCAGCTTCAGGATTATAACCACCCATGGCAGCAAATACTAATCCCATTTTATCGGCTTCTGTTTCGTGTGTGCGGCTATATTTTAAAACACCTAAAGTGGTTGTAACACCATAAGCTTGTTGAAATAAAGCTTGAGTAACAGCTGGTTTTTGTTGCATGGCCGTAGATAATACAGCCGCTCCAAATTGTACAACTAAACCCTGGCTCATACGCTCATTTCCATGTCGTGCAATGGCATGTGCAATTTCATGTCCCATTACCACTGCTAAACTTGCTTCGTCTTGTGTTACAGGCAATAAACCAGTGTATACAACAACTTTACCACCTGGCATGCACCAAGCATTAACAACCGCTTCGTCAACGACATTAAAATCCCATTTAAATCCATCTAATGATGAGCTTAAGCCTTTATCAGCGTAATATTTTTCTACAGATTTTTGAATTTTTGTTCCAACTTCTCTAACCATAATGGTTCTTTTGTCGGTTGCAGGTAAAGGTTTATGTTCTGCTAAAAATTTATCGTATTCGGTTAAGCTCATACCTATCATTTCTGATTCAGGAATTAAACTCATGGAGCGACGTCCTGTGATGGCATTTTTTTGACAAGCAATAATTATTACTGCAAACAAAGCTGCACTTAAAATAATTTTTTTCATAATTAATTGATTTCTGCGCTTAAGCCTTTTTCTAAAAGGGCTTCGCAAATAGGTTTTAATTTATTAATAGGACCTTGCTTTACGGCACACTTGCCAGTATAATGCACAAGTGTTGCGCATTGTTCGGCTTGTATGGTATCATGTCCGCAGTATTTCGTTAAGCATTCAATCACCCATTCAAAAGTGTTGACGTCATCATTAAATAAAATGATGTTGTTTTCTTTCTTTTCTTTTGTAATGACATCGAGTTCAAGTAACTCTTCAGTGTCGGTATAATTATTCGTAATCATACTGTAAAGGTACAAATTTTTTATCTGGTTAAATATTGAGTTGCCTCAGCGCCATATAATTTTTTACCGTCTTTATAAACGGTGATGAAAGCATCGTTAATGCCTACAGCAACAGCCTCATCTTTTAATTTTTTAGCAAAGGCTGCCGAAGTAAAATTACCAATGGTGTATATATATAGTCCATTAATAACCACATTTTGCACAGGCCATGTTTTGATATTTAAGAATTTAGAGGCTACGTCATTTGGAACTTGATTTTTGTAAGCTCCAATTTGCACTTTAAATGAAATACCCGCATCATCTGTTTTTACTCCATTATCGGCAGTAGGGGTAGGTCCGCTAGTAACGCCATTTGTAAATGGAGTAACAGATGGTGTATTAGTTGCACCAGGACCGGGAATACTATTCATATCAATAACAATGACTGAATTGCTATTAGTAGCCGAAGCCGTTGGAGTAGGAACTGAAGCACCATTAAAAATAATTGGGTTTTCAGTTTCCATTTTCAAATTATTGTTTTCTGTTTGTAGTTTTTGTCCCTCTGCAAATGGAATACGTTTAGCATTGTAATAAGCGGATACAAAGGCATCTTTCACGCCAAGGTCAACTACTTTACGTTTATCTTCTAATAACTTGCTAGATTGGTTATAAATACCTGCAGTGTATCTGTATAATCCGTTAGGTAATCTTTCAGAGTAAATAGGTTTTAAATTGTATAATTGCCCACGAGTCACTTGTTTTGAGTAAACTCCAATTTGAACGGTGTATAACAAGCCATTCATTTTTTCTAACTCATTGGTGATTTCAGCTGGTTGTGTATCTATAGTATTGTTAGTAGCAACGTTATTAGTTGTAGCTGGTGTAAATGTGTTTTTAGGAACGTTAGCGTTGCTTGTTAAACCAGCACTAGTATTTGCAGTAGGTTCAACCGTTTGCCCTGCTGCTTTAGCTTTTTCAGTAGCTTCGTTTAAATTAATACGAACACCGTTATAGTAGGCTACTACAAAGGCATCGTTATAACCTAAATTGCGTAAATCGTTTTTAACAGCATTGGCACTATTATATTGTTCGAAATTTCCAGCCATATAACGGATGTAGCCACTAGGAGTTGTTTGCCCAACTACTGGACTTAAACCTTTAAATGTATTATTTGGTAAAGGTGTTTTAAAGGCTCCAATTTGAACTTTAAATACAAGGCCATCAGGCATTTTTTCGTCAATAGGAATTGGCTTAGCAGCCGTGTAGGCATTATTATTTTTAACTTCTAAGCCTTCTACTTTTATTTTAGTGGCATTAGTTGCGTTTGTATTTGTAGAGTTAGCAGCATTTGTATTATTGGCATTTGTATTGTTAGTTGCCGTATTATTGTTTGCGTTATTAGTTGCTACATTATTGTTAGTGGCGTTGTTGTTTGTTGCATTATTATTGGCAGCATTGTTATTAGTTATGTTGTTGTTATTATTGTTGGTTGCTATAGCATTGTTTGCATTATTAGCGTTGTTATTGTTGGCGTTATTTGCAATAGTAGTATTTGATTCGTTTTCGTTTGAGAAAGTAATTGCAGCAGCGTCTGGATTAGTAATTTTATTTAAGTTACTTAAAGCTTCCACTCCATGCTTGTTGGCTTCAATTAATAAATTTTTCTTGGCACTTAAATCATTTGTTTGATTTGCTTTTGCAACAGACGCATCTTTTTTACTATAAGAAGTTTGTGCTTTATCTTTTAAATTAGTTTGTTCAGGAGTTAAATTTGCCGGTACTGAATTTAAACGTGAACTGTACTCTTTATCGTTTGCTTGAATTAATAATGATAAGCCTTCAACGTGCGTTTGGTTATTAGCATTTAAGTTATTTTTAGCTTCGTTTAATTTAGCAACAGCATCTGTGTTTTCTGAAGTAACGTTTGCTTTTTTAGGAACGTAGTTAGGAAAATGTTTTTTGTATAAATCTAAAAGAGCTTGTTGTTTGGCAATGGCTTGATTTTCTTTTTCTTCGGCATTGCTGTAACCACCTAATTTTGCGGCATCACTTGGATACGCATTTGCTTCCGTTCTTAAGTTACTAGCTTGCTTCAAAAATAAAGCAGCTTCGTTAGTTAACATATCTGCCGAATTTAAGTCAGAAATGTTTTTACCTTTTGCCATGGCAGCTAATTCTTCTAAACTTTGTTTATTAGCTTCATAAGTAGCTGTGTTTAACTGTTGTTGTTTATTAGCTGCTTCTAATTTTTTAGCAACCGCATTAGCTTCTAATTGTTTTGCATTATTAATATCAGTTTCTTTTTCAGCTCCTGTTTTGGTCGCTGCATTTTTTCTTAAATTAAATGCTTCAGTATTTAAATTGTCGGCTTCATTTAAAAGGGCGGTAATGTTTCCTTGGTTCAATGAACCGCCCGAACTAGCAGCTTGATTCACATTATCTAAAGAAGCGATAATATTTTTGTCTTCACTAATAGCGGCATTAATTTTTTCGGTTGCTTTGTTTTTTAAATCTGAAGCTTCTTGATCTAAATATGGATTGAAGGTTAATATTTTTGATTCGTTAGGATTGTTTAAATCTGTTTTAATTTTAGCGACTTCATCTTTTACTCCATTTCCAGAAGTATTATTTGAGTTTGTATTAGTTGTAGTTTCGTTATTAGCAGTGACATTATTATTACTTACTTCGTTATTATTTGAAACGTTATTGTTTGTTACATTTTCATTATTAGTAGCATTATTCGTTACGTTTTCATTATTATTTGTAACGTTGGAGGCATTATTGGTTTCATTGTTTCCTCCATTAGTTCTACTGCTGTTATTATTGTTGGCTGCAACGGTATTTGTTTCGGTAGCGTTGTTATTATTTGAAACAGCTACTTCATTATTGTTATTTGTTACATTATTGTTAGTAATAGCAGTGTTTGATTTAGTTAATTCGGTAGCTTCATTTAAAGCTTTTAAGGCCGCTATTTCTTTTTCATTAGCTTTTAATAACAAGTTTGCTTTTTCGGTTGGATTTTGAGCGGTAACAGATTGACCAATTAAAACTTTAGCCTCATTATTTAAATTATCAGCATTTGTTTTTAATTCTTGTGCTGGTTTATTTACAGGGTTTTGAAAAGCAGGGTCTTTTGCTAATTTACTGCTTTGAGCATTTAATTCGTTTTGATTGACTTTACTCAATGCTAAATAGGCATCAACTTGTGATAAAGATGTTTTTTTAATTTGTTCGTTGATATTGGCAATAGATTCAGCTGAATTAACTCCTCCTGTATTTAAAGGTTGTACTTTATAAGTTGGATTTGTTTTGCTTAAAATCTCTAAAGCTTTTTGTTGTTTTGCTAAAGCCTCATTTTCTTTTTCTTCAGCATTGTTTAAGCCACCTAGTTTAGCTGCACCATTAGGATATGCATCAGCCTCTTGACGGATTTTTTGTGCTTGCTTAAAGTTAATAACCGCCTCGTCAATTAACATGTTAGCTTGAGAAATCTCATTACTTGTTTTTTGTCCAGTTAATTTTTGTAATTCAGTAAGGTTTAAAATATTGTTATCAAACTTAGCTTTGTTTTGAGTTTGCGCTAATGTGGAAGCTTGCAGCTTTTTATCAACCGAAAGTTTTTCGTTTTCCGTAGCTTGTTTTATTAAAGTTTCTTTTTCTTCTCCAGTTTTAGTAGCAGATTCTTTTCTTTGTTCGTAAGCCTTGTTGTTTAAGGCATCAGCTTCGTTTAATAACACTTCTGGATTTTGATTAGAAGTATTTTGAAGAGAACTTGCAGTACTAGTAATGAGATTATTTAAATTGATTTCGTTTTGCTTAGCAATTTCAAATTTTTGAGTCACCGCATCCTTTAAAGTTACAGAGGTACTTTCTTTGTAGTTATTATAAGATGCAATATCCTTAGCGGCATTTGTATTAGCCGTTAAGCTTTCTTTTACATTAGAAAGTTCGTTTAATAACACTTCTGGATTATTGCTAGCGGCAGTATTTAATGTTTTTATTGGTGTGTTGTCGCTTGCAATATTATTGGTAACAGCTGGGTCTTGGTTTTTATTTGTTTCTGTATTATTTGAAATAACATTATTGGTAATTGATGTATTGTTGTTTTCGGTTTCATTATTTGCAGCAATATTATTATTAGTTATTTCATTAGAATTGTTATTTGAAACGGTAGTTGTATTAGTTGCATTAGCATTGTTGTTATTCGACGTTTCATTAGAAACAATAGTTGTATTAGATTCGTTGTTGTTGTTGTTGTTGTTGTTGTTGTTGTTGTTGTTGTTGTTGTTGTTGTTTGCTATGGAAGCGTCTAATTGTTTGATTGTTGTATTATTTAAAGCAATAGCTTTGTCGTTTTCTGTTTTCTGTTTTTCTAATTGTTTTATTTCCTCGTTTAATTTCTTTTTCTGAGTCGCATCTTTTGTTTTTGATACTTCATTTTTATTTAGGGCAATTAAGTCGCTAATTTCTTTGTTGTAGTTTTTGTAAACTTCATTTTGTTGAGTGATGCTTTCTTTATTTGTTTTATCAACAGGAGAGTTTACTTTATCATTATATTTATTAGTTATGCCTTCGTATGATAAAGTACTAGCATTGTTGTTAGTGGAAACTTCGTTATTGTTGTTATTCTCATCATAAACAATATTGTTGTTTTTAACGTTAATGCCTTCCGTAGATTCATTTAAAATTTTAGCAGCTACCAATAATTCTTGGTTAACACCGTCTACTTCATTTTGTAGAGTATTAATTTTTTGATTATTGGCAGTAATCTCTTTATTCTTTATTTCAATTTCGTTGTTTAGCTCTCTAATTTGAGCTGATATATTTTCTTTAATTGATTTATCGTTTTCGTTTGCCAAATCTTTTTCTAAAGTTTCAGTTTCATTTTTAATTGCATTGATTTCGTTAGAAATAGAACTGTTTTTCTTTTGTGTATTTACTAGCTCTTGTTGTTTTAATTCTGATTCTGCCTTTAAAGAAGTAAATAACTCATCCGATTGATTTTTTTGCTTTGATATATTATCTAACTCTTTTTGAATTTCTTCAAGCTTAGTTAAAGCTTCTTTATTATTCTTATTTTTCGTAACCGCCTCTAATTGATTAATGTATTGGTTGGTTAAATCGGCTTCTTTTTGTTGTATACTAGCATCTACTTCTAGTTTTTTAGCCATGTTGGTAGCGGTGTTTGCAACACTAGTGGCTATTTTAGCTTCTTCTTTTAATTGATTAGCTTTTGTTAATTCTTCATTCTTTTTCACAACATCCGAAATAGAATTTGCATTTGTTAAAGCTTCGTCCGCAGCTTTTTGTTTCTCAACCGACTCTGCTGTTTTTTGAGTAGCTAATCCAAAAGCATCTTGAGCTTCTTGTTTTAATTTTGCAGCCTCGTCGCTAGCTTCCTTGGCATCTGATTTAGCTATCTCTAATAATTGCTCGTTTGTAACATTTTTGTTAGTGTTGTTTTTTACAGTGTTTCCATCATTGCCTTGAGCTGTTGGATTATTAGTGGAAACAGAATTTAAATTATTTTCGTTGTTATTCGCGTTTTGGTTTTTAGGATCTTTTATTAAGCTATTGTTGTAAGGTTCCATTTCATTAACCTCCAGTTTAGCTTTTTTCTCAATAAAATCTATCATCATGGCGTAGTTATCATCATCTACTTTTCCATCAAAATAATTAGTGATTTTTAGAATTTTATTTTCATAAGCAATCATTTGTTTATACGGTTTTAATGTATAAGCTACTGGAATATTGACGGCATCTGATTGTGTATTAATTCCAGGCGTTTCAACAGTGAATAAGAATTTTCCACCGTTAGGTAATTCCATATTGTAATCGCCATTATCTGCTGCTTGAAATGTGCCAACAATTTCTCCATTGGCCATATTCTTTACTGTTATTTTTGATTTCAAACTTTGATTCGCATCTTCCTTCACCACTGTTCCTTTAATGACTGCTGAGTTCATTGGTCGACGTTCGGTGTTTACTTTTAGCACATCTAGTTTTCCATAGGGGCTGTATCTACCAGTACTAAAGAAAGCTGTTTTTTCAAGAGAGTCGGTTACAAATAAAATATCATCGTCGGGTGAGTTGATAGGAAATTCTAAATTTTCTGGTTTACTCCAAGATTGAGTGCCGTCGTCATATGTAGTTTTAAATACATCGTAACCACCCATGCTGTTATGACCTTTAGAGCTAAAGTAAAGTGTCTTACCGTTAGGATGTAAAAAAGGGTAGTCTTCGTCAAATTCTGTGTTAATAGATGAAGGTAATATTTGAGCTTTACTCCAACTGCCGTTAGGTAATCTGTTTACAAAATAAATATCTCTTCCATTGCTTCCGCCTTCTCCGTAACTTGAGTAATAAAGCCTTTCGCCACTTTTCGGAAGATATACAACGGATTTGTCTTTTTTCTTTTTATCATAACCTGTTTTATAATCGTCAGGTTTTACTAATAATTTTCCGCCAATTTCTTTCACGTCGTAGCCTCTGTAGTAATCTGCTTCGTTTAATTGTTTTTTGCTGATGATTACTAAATCTGATAAATTCGATAATAATCGTTTACCATTTTTACAAGCTTGTATTTCTCTGTCAACCTCTAATTTTTTGATGGAAGAAGAGCTACCTATTTTTTTATAATCTGTATATAATTTTATTGCTTCATCAAATCGATAATTGATGTGATAGGTTTTGGCTAAATAAAATAAGGCATCTTTTGGAGCAGTTGCAGGATTTTTAGTGGCAATTTGTAAATAGGAGTAAGGCTTCTTTTTGTCAGGTTCTGTATAAAGCATACAAACACCTAATCTGTAATTATATTCAGGATCTTTTGGGTATAAGGATACTAATTGTGCGTAGAGTTTATAGGCTAAATTATAATCTTCATCCTCAAAATGTTTTTCGGCTTGTTTTTTTAAATCGTCTTCGTTTTTTATTTGGGAATAAGAATCTGAGCAATAGAAAATTGCTAGAAACAAGAATAAATAGCTTAAACGCATACCACTTGTACGAAAGATATGTCTAATTTGATTCAGATTCAATGTCAAATATACCTAAATATACCTAAATGTTTTAGTATACAGATGCTAGTTAATAAGAATTTACATAATTTTTGAGGAATAATTTATTTGTATTGTACAAAAAAATGTTAATAAGTTGTATTTCATCAGATTTACAGTTTTTCTACCATTTAAGATATTATATTTGGGCGAACAATAAAAACACAAAAAATGAAAAAAATTTACTTAGCATTAGGATTTGGCTTATTAATCCTTGGAGCAAACGCTCAACAAAAAGCAGCGCCAGTATTGACTGCAAACCCTGTAAAAAAAGCAGTATTACTAAATGATGGTTCAGTTGCAAAAACAGCTACAACATCAACATTAATGCCTTCTACTTTTAATACAGGTGGTTGTGCAACAAACACAGCTAATGTAGTTTATTATTCTAGTTGGAATTCTGCTTCTACTGCACAATATACTGTTGAAGCTGTTGGTTATTCTTTTGGAACAAATAATACTACTTATACATTATCTGCTTCTATTGCAACTGCTTTAGGAACTCCAACTATCACTGATGTAGTTGATAGAGCAGCTCAAAAATATAATGTTACAGGAAATGTATCTGTAACTGATGTTATTGTTGCTACTGCGATAGCAGAAGGAACTGGTTTAGTTAGTGCTAAGATTTATTCTGAAAACGCAGCTACTAAAGGTCCTGATACTCAAATTGGGACTACAGCTACAAAAGCATTAAGTACTTTTACAGGTTATGATGCAATTACTTTTGGAACTCCAGTTCCATTGTCAGCAGGTAATTTCTTTGCTAGTATCGAATCTCCAGCAATTGGTGGTGCAGGTCAAGATACTTTAGCAATATTATCTACAATTGCAGGTTGTTCTTCTACAGATAGTTTATCTTGGCAATTTCACGTTGCTAGTCCTGCGGCAGCTGCAGCAGTTATTACTCCAGGTTGGGCTTCTGTTAAAGTTGATTTTGGTGTGAACTTAGATTTATTAATTTTTCCAGTAATTGATATTCCTACAGGTTTAAATTCTGTAACTAAAGGTAATTTAACTTTATTAGCTGCTTTCCCTAATCCAGCAACTAACGATATCACTATAAATTTTGGTTTAAATCAATCAAGTAAAGTTGAAATTGAAGTGTATGATGTTACAGGTAAATTAGTTAACTCTGTTAAATTAGATAACTTAGAAGCAGGAAATCATTCTTCTAAAGTAAATACTTCTAATTTAAATGCAGGTGTTTATATGTATTCTGTAAAATCTGAAAACGCTAAAATGTATAGTAAGTTTACTATCGCTAAATAATTTTAGCTATTTTAATTAAAAAAGTCCTGCTGAAAAGCAGGACTTTTTTTTTACAGTTTTGATTAATTTTTATTCTTGTTTTAGAATTTTTTTTGTATCAAATTTGATATACTTAATAATTAAGATGATGATTCAAAAAATATGTATTCTTGTCCTTTTTTCTTTATTTTTTTCATGCAATGATTCAGAGTATATAAAAGAAAATAACAATTTAGTGATAAATAATTCAAAAGATAGTGTTTTTAAAACAACTCTTTGGACTGCACCAGATACTAGTACTATTCCTCATGATGAGTTTGGAGATATTGTAAGATATGGAAGAGAATTAATTATTAATACAGCATATTATATTGGACCAGAAGGAACTGTTGGAAAATTTTTAGGTAATAAAATGAATTGTACCAATTGTCATTTAGATGCTGGAACAAAACCATACGCTTTAAATTTTTATAGTACACATGCTAGATATCCTCAATATCGTGCTCGAGAAAACAAAATTTTGTCACTATCAGATAGAGTAAATAATTGTATTGAAAGACCTCATATTGGAAAGCATTTACCACTTGATAGCAAAGAAATGATTGCGATTATCTCTTACATGAAATGGTTAGGTGAAAATGTTCCGGTAAATGGTCATGTTGCAGGCGATGGACCTATTAAAATAGATTTTCCCACAAGGGCAGCAGACCCTAATAAAGGCGAGGAAGTTTATAAAAGAGAATGTTTAGTTTGTCATGGAGCTAATGGAGAAGGGAAAATGAGAGCTGATAATGTTTGTTATGAATATCCACCTCTATGGGGTGACAAAAGTTACCAATCGGGCAGCAGTGTTCATCGTTTAATTAAAATGGCACCTTTTGTTTATGCTAATATGCCAAACAAAATTGCTACGTACAATAATCCTAAATTAACCATTGAAGAAGCCTATGATGTGGTGGCATTTATAAATAATGATACGATTCATAAAAGACCGGTGCCTGTTACGGATAGTGATTACCCAAGCTTAAGCCATAAGCCTATTGATTATGATAAAGGCCCATATTTGGATTCATTTCCTGAATCTCAGCATAAATACGGTCCGTATAAACCAATTGTTGATTATTATAAGAGAATAGGAAAAAAAGCTAATTATTAGAAGATAAATTTTAATAATTGTAACTTTACTCCATGATTTTAGAAAACCCTGAAGAATTAATATTACAATCTTCTCAATTAAGTAATGAATTAAAAAACATTGCTAAAAAAGTATTTAAAGGTGAACGTATTACCTTTGATGAAGGTGTTTATTTATACGAGCATGCTAATCTTTCTTATTTAGGCACTTTAGCTAATTATGTAAGAGAAAAAAAGAACAAGAATTTTGTTTTTTTTAATCGCAACTTTCATGTTGAACCAACAAATATTTGTGTTTACACGTGCTCGTTTTGTGCTTATTCTCGTTTAATAAAACAACGCGAAGAAGGTTGGGAATTATCCATTGAGCAAATGATGGACTTAATTAAAAAATATGACGGACAACATGTTACCGAAGTTCATATTACTGGTGGTGTTATTCCAAAACAAGATTTAACTTTTTATACGTCTTTATTCAAAGCAATTAAAACTCATCGTCCTGATTTGCATGTGAAAGCATTAACCCCAGTAGAATGTCATTATATCTTTAAAAAAGCAAAAGTAACTTACGAAGAAGGTATGAAGTTATTGAAAGAGTCAGGCTTAGACTCGATGCCAGGAGGTGGTGCTGAAATTTTTGATAAAGAAATTAGAGATAAAATTGCTGGAGGAAAATGCAGTGCGGAAGAATGGCTAAGCATTCATGAAATTTGGCACGGCATGGGAATGCAATCGAATGCGACGATGTTGTATGGACACATTGAGACATTTGCTCACAGAGTAGATCATTTAGAAAGATTACGTCAATTACAAGATAAAACAAAAGGCTTTAATGCCTTTATTCCATTAAAATTTAGAAATGGAAATAATGATATGTCTGACGTTCCTGAAGTAAGTGTGATTGAAGATTTAAGAAATTATGCGATTAGCAGAATTTATTTAGATAATTTTGATCATATCAAAGCGTATTGGGCAATGATAGGAAGAAGCACGGCTCAATTGTCTCTTAATTTTGGAGTAGATGATATGGATGGAACCATTGATGATACAACAAAAATTTATAGTATGGCCGGTGCTGAGGAACAAAATCCAAAACTAACCACTCAGGAATTGGTTGATTTAATTACTCAAGTGAAACGTACACCAGTAGAAAGAGATACTTTATACAATATCGTAAAGGATTATTCGATTAACTAAATTTAATGGGTTATTTTTTTCTTATACTTTTTTTGTTGTGTTTATTGGTGCCAATATTCAGCTATGTGATTTTTCCATGGTATATGAAATTATCAGTCATGAATATTATTCGTTCAAAAAACAATTATTCAAAAATTACTGAATGGCCTTCTGTAACGGTTGTGTTTTCTGTATTTAACGAAGAAAAAGTTATTAGAAGGAAGTTAGAATCACTTTTAAATTCAGATTATCCAAAAGATAAATTACAAATTTTAATAGGTTCAGATAATTCAACTGATCAAACGCATCAAATTATTGAAGAGTTTGTTGCTCAAAATTCAAACATCACATTAATAAAAAAAGAAACTCGTAACGGTAAATTAAAAATCATTAATGAATTAGTAGATATGACATCTACAGAACATTTAGTGTTTACTGATGCCAATGTGTTTTTTGAACCCTTGACTTTAAAAGCTTTAGTGTATAATTTAATTGCGAAGGATGCAAAAATGGCGTGTGGAAATATTTTAAAATTCTCTCCTAAAAATCAAGGTATTTCTGATCAAGAAATTTTTTATATGAATTTCGAAAATCAATTAAAATATCACGAGAGTTTAAAATATGGTTTTTGTGTGGGAGTAGAAGGAGGCTGTTATGCTATTTTAAAATCTAGTTTTGTGAAAGTACCTGATGGTTTTTTAATGGATGATTTTTTTATCACTCTAAATGTGATTGAGAAAAAAGGAAAAGTGTTATTTGAGCCAGAAGCATTGTGCTATGAAGATGTAAACGATGCTCCGATGATAGAGTTTAAACGAAAAATAAGAATTTCGTTAGGTAATTTTAGAAACTTAAAATTCTATAAACATTTATTATTTCCAATTCATCAAGGTTTTGGTTTTGCTTTTTTCTCTCACAAAGTATTGCGTTGGTTTACGCCTTTTGCTTTAGTGTTTTCTTTCTTTTTATCGTATGCAGTGAGTTTTTATTTCTCTTTTTTTATTCTTGTAAGCTTGGGGTATAGCTTGTTGATAGTATTGCCAGCATTAACTATCTACTTAGAGAAAGTAAACATTAAATTACCTTTAGTAAATTCATTAGGTCATTTTATTTTAATGAATTTTGCTTTATTGATTGGTTATATAAAATTTATTTCAGCAAGCAACGAAAGTGCTTGGGAGCCTCCCAAGCGCAATGTTTAGGATATTTTAATGCCAACTAACAAAACGTCATCTACTTGTTCGTGAGAACCTTTCCAATCTATAAACTCTTTACGCATGATTTCATGCTGTTGAGTAAGCGGAAATTGTTGGATTGATTTTAATTTTTCTTGAAATTGTGCGTATTTATATTTCTTTCCTTTTGGTCCACCAAATTGATCAGCATATCCATCCGAGAATAAGAAAATACTATCTCCTTTTTCAACTGTAAAACGTTTAGTGGTAAATTTTTGAATTTTATCTTCAATAAATGCCCCCACGGGAAATTTATCTCCTTTTATTTGGTGTAATTCTCCATTGGTAATGTGATAAATGGGATTATTGGCTCCAGCAAATAATACTTCGTTAGAGTGTTTATGAATAGCTATTAATGTCACGTCCATTCCATCTCTCACGGTACTTTCCCCATAAGTTTGATGAAGACTTTCTGTTAACCAAATATTAACGGCATCTAAAATTTCTGAAGGTGTTACTAAATCTTTCTCTAAAACAGCTTTATTTAATAAATTAAAATTGACAATAGAAATTAAAGCGCCAGGAACACCGTGTCCTGTACAATCCGCTGCTGCCACATAAACGTAATCTTTAGTTTCTTCTACCCAATAAAAATCCCCACTTAAAACATCTTTGGGCATGTATAATAAAAAAGAATTTGGTAAGATCTTTTCCCACATATTTTTTGGTGGTAAAATAGCACCTTGTATGCGTTGAGCATATTTAATGCTGTCTTTAATGTCTTGATGCTGTTCTTCAACAATGGTTTTTTGTTGTTGAATAATTTCATTCTTGACTTTTAATTCTTTATTTGCTTTTTGTTTGGCTTTATAACCCTTAAAAATGAAAAACACAAGGCCTAGTAATAATACACAGCCACCAAAAGCAAAGTAAATAACTTGTTTTTTATTTTTATTTTCTAGGGTTAATACCTGATTTTCTTGTTCTTTTTTGTCTGATTCATATTTAATAGACATTTCATGAATGGTGTTTTTTGTATCTTCATCAAATATGGAATCTTTTAGATGAACGTATTTTTGAAAATATTCATTTGATTTTTGGTAATTGTTTTGCAAGGCATATATCTTTGCAATATTCTCATAAGTAATGTATAAGCTGGTTTTGTCATTTAATTCAGCAAATAATTCACCTGCTTTAATGCAATTAGTTAGCCCTAATTCATAATTGCCCATTTTGGAAGATGTTTCACCTATATTTTCTAAAGCAATTGCAATATTGGATTTATCCTCAGAAGTAAATTTTAAAACAAATTTGTAAAACTTTTGAAAATAATCTAATGCCCTTTTATAATCTTTTTTTTCAAAATAAGCATTTCCAAAACCATTATAAACATATATTAAATTGGTTGAGTCCTTTAGCTTATAAAAAATCTCCTCTCCAATATTATAATGTTCAATAGCTTTGTCAAGTTTGTTAGAATTGAAATAATGGTTGCCTAAATTGACATTATATCTTGCTATTTCTTCTTCATTTTGTAATTTTATGGCAATATTGATGGCTTTTTTTAATGATGAAATAGCAGACGTATGATTTTGGAGTTTAGAGTAAACCGAGGCTATTCCACTATATATATCTGCTAATAATTCATCTTTTTTTGGAGATTTATAATTTTGACAATATGTTTCTGCTTTATAATATGTTTCTAAACTTTTTTTATAATCCCCACTATTCATGTAAATGGAAGCTAAATCTCCATAACTTCTTTCAAGTTTAAATCGAGTAATCTCACTCAATTTTACTTCTTCTTTGGCTAATACAGTAGCATAATTTGAGTTATTTCCTTCTGTTTCTAAAAATAGGGTATGAATTTGATTTATTTTTGTCGTGTCATTTTTTTCATTATTTATCAGAATGGTAAGAGAATCTATACGTTTGAAATTTTGAGCAAAAAAAACTATTGGTGTAAAAAATAAAATAATAAATTTTAATTTGTTCATAATATATATATAGTTATATTTAACGTAATATAAACCTTAAAAATACATAAATTATGTCAGTTATTCAAGAAGAAAAAACAGGAGTTATTGAATTGTATTACGATATGGACGCAGGTTCTATCAGAGAAGATGTAACAAATGCAACAAGAGATTTTTATCATCCAGGAGCACAAGTTGAGTATGTAGTTGGTGATGCTGTTCAGTATCGTTTAATTACTTTGCCTAATGGAAGAACCATAACAAAAGATATTAGAAAAAAATAGGTTTAACTCTAAAAAGCATAACAATGAAAAAAATATTAATGCTAGCTATTTTAGCTTTTAGTTTGTCTTCAACAGATGCAGTTGCATTTAATGCTATTGCTGTTAGTAACACTTCAATTGAAAATCCCAATGCACGTATTGGTAATGGTATTATTACTGAAATTACTCCAAACGGAGGTAAACTAATAGATAATATTTCAGGTGAAACTATCGAATTTGAGCACCCAGGTGCGCAAGTTATTTTTGTAGTAGGTGATAGTGTTACTTATATTTTAATTGACAGACCTAAAGGAAAGCCGCCAGTAGTAGTTGAAGTTAAAAGACCTAGTTAATTAAAAGCCCCCGCCAGCTGGCGGGGGCTTTTTTTATGACTTATTATTTCTTAATATTCTCTTCAAATTCCCTTAAATTTCACTATCTTTGCCGCCTTAAAAATTTATAATTAATTGCAATGGTTTCTGTTAATAGTGTTACGGTTTCGTTTGGAGGATACAATTTATTTGACAACGTATCTTTTTTAATCAATCCGAAGGATAGAATTGGTTTAGCTGGTAAAAATGGTGCTGGTAAAAGTACCATGCTTAAGCTATTAGCTGGACATCAATCTCCAACCAAAGGAGAAGTTACCATTCCTAAAGATTGTAAAATTGGGTATTTACCTCAGGATATGACTCATCAACATGGAAGAACTGTTTTTGAGGAAACAGAGTCTGCTTTTGCTGAGATTAAAGCCATGCAAGCTCGCCTAGATGATATCAATCATCAATTAGAAACACGTACAGATTACGAAAGTGATGCTTACATGAAATTAATCGAAGATTTAACGGAGATTAATACTAGATTAGACATAGTTGGTGCAAGTAATACAACCGAAGAAATCGAAAAAATATTAGGTGGTTTAGGTTTTGAAAGAAGAGAATTTACTCGTCAAACATCCGAATTTAGTGGTGGTTGGAGAATGCGTATTGAATTAGCTAAATTATTATTACAAAAACCAGATGTATTAATGCTCGATGAGCCTACTAACCATTTAGATATTGAAGCGATACAATGGTTAGAAGAATTTATGGAAACCTTTAGCGGTGCTGTTGTTTTAATTAGTCACGATAAAACATTTTTAGATACGGTTACAAAACGTACCATTGAAATTGTGAATCAAAAAATTTACGATTACCGCACCAATTATTCACACTACTTAGAATTAAGAGCAGAGCGTAAAGAACAACAAGAAAACGCCGCTAAAAACCAACAACGCATCATCAATCAATACGAAACCTTAATTGATAAGAATAGAGCGAAAGCTAGTAAAGCAGCCTTTGCCCAATCGTTAATTAAGAAGTTGGATAAAATGGATAGAGTAGAAGTAGACGATGTAGATACAGCGTCTGTTCGCTTTCGTTTTCCTGCGCCAGCGCATAGCGGTAAAATTGTGATTACAGCAGAACACGCAGGAAAAAAATATGGAGAGAAACAAATTTTTTCTGATGCTAATTTCATTATTACTAAAGGAGAAAAAATTGGTTTAGTTGGCCGTAATGGAGAAGGAAAATCAACCATGATGAAAATGATTGCAAAGAAAATTCAATTTGATGGAACGGTGCAATTAGGTCATAGTGTGTTGATGGGATATTTTGAACAAGACCAAGAAGAAAAATTAAACTTAGATAAAACGGTTTTTGAAACGATTGACGAATTAGCCGTTGGTGATGTTCGCCGTCAGGTGCGTAGTTTATTAGGTTCGTTTTTATTTGGTGGAGAAGATATCGATAAGAAGGTGAAAGTATTGAGCGGGGGAGAACGTGGACGTTTGGCTTTATGTAAATTATTATTAGAGCCATATAACTTATTATTACTAGATGAGCCAACCAATCACTTAGATATTAAATCAAAAGAAGTTTTAAAACAAGCTTTGATTGATTACGAAGGAACAATTGTGATGGTAAGTCATGATAGAGATTTTATGACAGGGATGTGTGATCGTTTATTTGAATTTAGAGATGGACACGTCAAAGAATATTTATGTGACATTAAAGAGTTCATGGAAATTCGTAAAGTGGAGCGTTTAAATCAATTAGATTTGGATAAATCAGGTGTGAAAGCTGTTCAGGTTGCTGAGAAAAAAGTGGCTGCCCCTTCTGATTTTGAAGCTGCCGAAAAGAAAAAACAACAAACGCAAATTGCTTCTCAAATAAAAAAAGTTGAAGAAAATATCACTCGTTTAGAAGCAGAAATAAAACTATTGGACGACAAGTTAGCGATTCCAGAAGCATACGAAGCTTTAACAAAAGACCCTCATTTTTTTAGTTCGTATAATACTTTAAAAAAAGAATTAGAGAATGAAATGGCTAAATGGGAAGATCTGAGCTCGAAATTAGCGTAAGGTCATTGCGAGGCACAAAGTAATCTCTAATAATTATAAAGTATGAGATTGCTTCATCCCTTTATGATGAAGTAGATCAAAAAACTCTCATTTTATATTGGACTAGCTAAAATTGTTTGATTAGGCAATTGAAATGTCTGAATGGGACATTTATTTTTCTGTTTTAATGTTTATTTTAACATTCATATCACATTCTTTTCACATTCGCGAAAAGAAATCCCTAAAGAGTTTAGTTGTTTTTATTTTGTACATTTGTTGAAATTTAAAAAACTTGCCTATGAAAAAGAATTACATTTTATCTTCTTTATTTTTAATTGCTGCCCTTGTCAATCAACTTTCACTAAAAGGACAGTGTACTTTACCTCCAACCCCAACTATTACATCTACTGGAGCATGTGGTAACAATTTTCCTTTAACAGCTACATTAACAGCTAGTGGTACATCCTCTTTGCAAACGAGTTGGTATGTAAATTCTTTTGGAGGAAATGCAGTGGCTACTGGTAGTAATTATGCTACGCCAAGTTTAACTAATGCAACAGTTTATTATGTTGCGCAACTTGATCCTACTTCAACCGCATCATTAAGTTTACCCGCACAATCTTCTACATTTAGTGGTAATACGAGAGGATATTATTTTACAGCACCTGTTTCATTTGTTATTACTGGAGTAAGAGTTCCAACCGATGCAAGCTCTGGAAATTCAAATATCGCTATTATGAAATTCCCAACAGCACCGCCATTATATTCTGCAACCACTAATACGTTCGATATATTGTATTTAACACAAAATAATACTTCAGGAACGGGAACTATCAGTGTTAATATACCTGTATATGCTGGAGATATTATTGGTGTTTTAGGAGATAGAGCTGATATTAATTCTTATGCCCTAGCTCCATCAACCCAATCTTTAGGAACTAACACACTAACATTGGAACGATTAGGGATGCAATTTCCTTTATCTAGTAATCCACCTCAACAATTATGGACAGAGGCTGGTGGAAGTATTTCACGTGTAGAACTATATACAAATTTAGGTTGCTTAAATTCTTTAACTGCATATACTGTAAATGCTAATCCTAATCCAACGGTAAGTATTGTTGCAAATACAACAGTAGTTTGCTCTGGAAATCCAGTGGATTTAGCTGCTTCTGGTGCGGATACATATAGTTGGAGTGCTGGTTCAAATAGTTCAACATTAACTATTTCGCCATCAAGCACAACTTCGTATTCAGTTACAGGAACGAATACATTAACTGGATGTTTTAGTACTGCGGTTACTAGTGTAAGTGTTAATGCTACACCAACTATCACTGTAAATAGTGGGGCAATTTGCACAGGTCAATCTTTCACTATGGTTCCATCTGGAGCAAACACTTATACATATTCAAATGGAACAAGCGTTGTAACACCTACAGTAAATGCAACATATTCTGTAAGTGGTACAAGTTTAGAAGGATGTGCATCTAACATGGATGCGGTATCAAACGTAACGGTTAATGCATTACCAACTGTTTCAGCAGTTACTAATAATACATTACTATGTGTTGGTCAAACAGCCACATTATCGGCAACGGGGGCATTAACATACACATGGAGTACAACAGATAATACAACTGACATAGCAGTAAGTCCAACTGTTCAAGCTACATATACAGTTCAAGGAACAGACGCAAATGGTTGTTCTAGCAGTGCAACTGTAACTCAAAATGTAAGTTTATGTACTGGTCTAAATTCTATTAATAATAATCTTGTATTTAACGTATATCCTAATCCAAACGTTGGGCTTTTTGAAATCGAATTGAGTACAGAAGCTAAGGTAGTTATTACAAATCCTTTAGGACAAATTATCATTTCAGAAACGCTGTTTAAAGGTAAAAATACAATTGATATTCAAAATCAATCTACAGGTATTTACTTTGTAAAAGTAATTCAAGATGGTCAGCAACAAATTGTTAAGTTGATTAAAAAATAATTAATTAGTAAAAATAAAAAATCCCGTTTCAATCGAAGCGGGATTTTTTTTATATACTAAAATTGACTTTGTGTAATAAACCAGATGAGTTGGAATTTTGTTTTAGTGAAAAACAGAATTAATATCTTGGTCTTTGTTTAAGCCTAATTTCTGACGAATAGTTGAAGCTAAAATATTAATAGCTACAGTGTTTTCTCCACCTAATGGAACAATGATATCCGCAAAGCGTTTAGTTGGTTCAATAAATTGTTCGTGCATTGGTTTTACAGTATTTATGTATCTGTCCAAAGTTTGCTCTACATTTCTTCCTCGCTCTATAATGTCGCGTTTAATTACTCTTAACAAACGTTCGTCGGCAGGAGCATCCACAAAAACTTTTACGTTACAAATATCTCGTATACGTTTATCTGTAAACAATAATATCCCTTCTACTAAAATCACATCTTTACTATCTATATGAATCGTTTCTGAAGAGCGCGTACAAGTTATATACGAATAGATTGGTTTTTCGATGCTATGACCCTTTTTTAATTCATTGATATGATTATATAGTAAATCAAACTCAATAGAATCAGGATGGTCGAAATTGATATGTTTTCGTTCTTCCATCGAGATATCTGAATTGTCTTTGTAATACGAATCTTGAGAAAGAATAGCAACATGATCAACAGGCAGTATATCTAGTATTTTATTGACTACAGTTGTTTTACCTGAACCTGTGCCACCGCATATACCAATAATTAACATAATAGATTTAAGAAATTTACCGCATAAAAGTAGTAAATTATTTAACTTGTTGTTTTGAATGAGAAATTATAAAGACTGTCTTTTCTAAAGCTATTTAACTATAGCTTTCCATTCTGGATTTGTAGGTAGTGATATTTTTATTCTCATTATCAGATTCAACCTTCCCATCTTTTAAACGAACAATACGGTGAGCATGGGCTGCAATATCTTCTTCATGGGTAACTAAAATAATCGTATTGCCATTTTTATGAATATCTTCTAGTAAGCCCATAATTTCAATGGATGTTTTACTGTCTAAGTTTCCTGTAGGCTCATCCGCTAATATAATAGCAGGATTATTTACTAAAGCTCTAGCAATAGCTACACGTTGACGTTGACCACCTGATAATTCATTTGGTCTGTGAGTCATACGATTTCCTAATCCAACCTGTTCTAATACTTTTGTAGCCATTTCTTCGCGTTTGCTTTTTTCAATGCCTGCGTAAACTAATGGTAACATAACATTTTCTAAAGTTGTAGAGCGTGGCAATAAATTAAAGGTTTGAAAGACGAAGCCAATTTGTTTGTTTCTAACTTCTGCTAATTCATTATCGCTCATTTGAGCAACGGCTAATTTATTGAGGATATATTCTCCAGAAGTTGGAGAATCTAAACAGCCTAACATATTCATGAGGGTAGATTTTCCACTTCCGCTTGGTCCCATTAAGGCAACATATTCATTTTTGTAAATATTAAGAGTAACACCACTTAAGGCATGAATTTCTTCAGTACCAATTTTGTATTCTTTTTTGATGTCTTTTAACTCAATAATGGGCTCCATAAAGTAAAGGTAAATAAAATTACACGTATTTAACGTGATTTATTTTATTGGTCGTAATCTTAGATTAACGGAATTAATTAAATCTATAGCCTAATTTAATGTAGTTTCCAGTAAACGAAATACTGGCTTTTTTTAAGAAAGGATCTAAGTGCTTTTTTCTATTTCTATTGTTTAAAATAGTCATCGCCAAATCAAACACCATTAATCCAGCACCTTGGATGATTACTGAATTTCCAAATCCATTAAAGCGTTCTTGTTTTTTTAGGTCTGTTTGATTATTGGCATATTCTTTCATGTAAAATCCTCCCGAGATATAAACGACATCTAAAATAGCATTTGCTAAAAATAGTTTTTCGGCTTGGGTTTGACTTTTTTGTAAATCATACATTGTAGCGGATGTTTTTTCTTTTGCTAATAAACCTGGCAATGCAATTCCTAAATTCACAATTCCCCAGGAAGCGTTCATTAAATGAAAATTCTTTTCCTCTTCGCTTTTTGTTAAAGCATAACCAATTCCACTTCCTACAATATTGGCACTTGCCCACGAAGTTAAAACAATCATTCCATTATGGTTTAGCTTATTTTTTCTACTATCAAATTGTTTGATAATTGAATCTGTTTGAGCATTTGATAGGATGCTAACTAAAATAAAAATGCTTGCAATAATATATTTCATAAATGATGTTTAATAGTTTAACATATAATATAGTAAAAGGTTTTTTGAAGTAAAATAAAAATCCCTTTAAGTTTTGCTTAAAGGGATTTAAAATTTAACAACTAATTAGTCTCTTTTTTTTAACCAACTAGTTACTGCTGGTGCTAATTCTTTTTGAGATTTACTTCCTACAAACACACCAATGTGCCCGCCTTTAAAACTATATAATTCTTTATCTTTACTGCCAACTAAATCATTTAATGGGATTGTAGCTGCAGGAGGCACTAAATGATCTTCAGTTGCATAAATATTTAATAAGTTAGAGGTTAAGTTTTTTAAGTTAACTTTTTTGCCACCTATTTCTAATTCTCCTTTTACTAATTTATTTTCTTGATAAAAACCTTTCATGAATTCTTTAAAGCATTCACCTGCCTGGTCAGGACTTTCGCTAATCCATTTTTCCATACGTAAAAAGTTCATCAACTTATCTTTATCGTCTAATGAATTTGTTAATGTTTGTTGCTTTTGTAATTTCATCATTGGTTTCAACATATCAAAACCTTGATTTAAGAAATCACCTGGTATTAAACCACCAAAACCTTCTACAATTTTGTCAAAATCCATGTCTTTACTCCAACGGAATAATAAACCATCATTTGTACTAAAATCAATAGGGGTAACGTGTGTTACTAAATTTTTAACCTTGTTAGGATATAAAGCACTGTAAATAACGCTTAGGGTACCGCCTTGGCAAATACTTAAAATGTTTATTTTTTCTACTCTGTTTTTCTTTCTAATAAAATCAACACAATTATTGATGTATCCGTTTACATAATCATCAATGCTTAAGTATTTATCTATTTTAGTTGGATTACCCCAATCAATTAAATACACATCTAATCCAGCTTCTAATAAGTTTCTGATATAACTTCTGTCTGGTTGAATGTCCAGCATTTTATAGGTGTTTACTAAAGCGTAAACAATTAAAACGGGTGTTTTATAAGTTGGTTCAGAAGTTCTGTCGTATTTATAAAGCGTTAATTTATCTTCGTTGTATACAGCGGTTTTTGGAGATGTAGCAATATCTACTTCATTAATTGCACTAAATGTTTCATAGCTCTTCATTAATTTAGAGCTCATGTTTTGCATTTCTTCTACTAACTTTTTTTCCATAGGACTTGTTTTATATGCCGTTAAGTTACAATGTTTTTCGTATTTATAAAAAATGAAATTAAAAAAAAGGCTGCCCACAAACACATTGGCAGCCCTCTTATTATTGTGCTATGAACACAAAGGCGATTTTATTTTTTTTTAGCTTTTGCGCCAGTACCTTCTTCAAATAATTCTACAGAAGCAGCATTTTGCATCGCTAATTTAGTTTGTAAATCTTTTACTGTTTTTTTAAGATCGTGTATGGTTTTGTAAATCTCTTCCATTTCGCTCTTAAATGCAATTGGGTATTGCTCAAACACATTTTCAAATTGTTTTTCAAAATGTTTTTTCACATCCATGCTTAAGTTTAAGGCTTCTGCTTTTACTTTGCTAAATTCATCTGTAGCAAATAACTCAGAAAACATTTTTTCGTTAGTTTTTACCCACTCATTATATAATTCAGTAGCCGTTGGCATTTTAAAATCGCCAGCTTGCACGTTTTTATATTTTTCTTGAGTTTCTTTAGCTAAAGATTCCATTGAAGCTTGCATAGTTTTGTACAATTGAGATTGTAACTCAGATTGTTTAATGCTGTATTCAGTTACTTTATCCAATAAAGCAATAGTTGCTTCAACGTTTTCTTTTTCTTTTCCTGGGTTAGCTAATTTTAATAATGGCTCAAATGTTTTACCAAATACATTATTCATTTTAGCATATAAATCTTTCATGTGCTCAGCATCACCCGAAAACATTTCAGGGAATTGAGAAGACATGTTTTTCATTTGCTCATAATATTCTTTTCCTAAACCATTTTGATTTACGAAAAAGTTATGCATTTGTTTAGTAGCATTATCATAAACCTCTTTTAAGCTTGCATTATTAAAAAATGAACCAAAAATTTGTTCAGTCATTTTTTTATAATTTTCTTGAGAGTAAATGTTTTTCCAAGTTTCAACGCTAAAATCAGAGTTTTTAATAGCAGTCATCATTGGTTGAAACATCTCTTGAACTTTCATGTACATTTGCCCACCTTCATACATGTTTTTAAACATATCTGCATTAAATGGATTTTTAATATTTTGAGAAAATGTATCGTAAGAAGTATTCATGGTATTCATCCAGCTATTGTAGATGTTTGTCCATGCATTATTCATCGTAGAAAAGCTATTGTTGTAATCATTAGCGTTTTTACCATAGTTAACCATTGAATTGTAAATACTTTGGTTAAAATCAGTCATTTGTTTTAAACCAGCCATTTGTTGGTTATACCAATTTTTTAAAAATTCTTCTGGTTTAGAATTGTTATTCATAAAAGGATTTGCACCAAAAGGGTTTGCATTCATACCGCTAAACATAGCAGCTTGTTTTTCCATCATATCTTTATAGATAGATTGGCCATCAGCCATTGCGTTACCATTAGCAAATGCAGATTGGAATTTCTTTGCAGAATCCATCCAAGTGTTCATGGCGTTAGCTTGAGCATCCATCATGTTGTCGATAATTGGGTTGTTTGTTTTCATTTTTTTGAGCTTATTGATATATATAATTTAGTAAATTCGGCTTATTGCTTGAAAATCAACAGTTTAAAGGCTTATTTTCAAATTCGGTGCAAATGTCGTCATTTTTTCCTATACGTGTCAAGTAAATTCGTATTAATTTTGTGTTAAATTGTCGTAAAAATAAATTAATTGGTCTAAATCGAAATAAGTTTTAGAAAACTTGACATTGTGATATTTTTTTTTGAAAATTACTGAAAACTAAGCCCTATGATAGAAACTGGACAAACCTATTCACATGATTTCAAATTTACGCAAGATGAAGTCAATCGTTTTGCAGAAGTAACTGGAGATAAAAACCCAGTTCATATTGATGCAGATTTTGCAGCAAAAACAATGTTTAAAAAACCAATTATGCACGGAATGCTAGGAGCAGCCTTGTTTAGTAAAGTGTTTGGTGTTTTATTTCCAGGCGAAGGAACTATTTATTTAAAACAATCATTAAGCTTTTTAAAACCAATGTATGTGGAGGTTGAATATGAAGCGGTTTTTACAGTGAGAGAAGTTTTAAAAGATAAGCATCGTGCTGTTATCGAAACTTTGATTAAAGATAAAACAACGGGTAATGTATGTACTAGTGGCGAAGCTACAGTAATGAATATGGATAAAATATAGTTTACTGTAGTTTAATAATTTCATAACGTTTATCGCATTCAAAAATCTTAATTCTGCACAATTATTTTAAAGAACAACAATTATGGAAAATTTAAACAAAAGAACCGTATTAATTACTGGAGCTACTGGTGGTTTAGGAACCGCTATGTGTAAAGAATTATATAAAGACGGTTATACCGTAGTTGGTAATTACCACACCAAAGAAAAAGCTGATAAGTGGATGGCTCAAATGAAAGCCGAAGGCTTTAATATTGAACTGTTTTATGGAGATGTGAGTGATTATGAAAGTACTGGTAAAATGATTGCTGAAATAGAAGCTAAATATGGTCATATTGATACTCTAGTTAATAATGCAGGTATTACTCGAGATGGACGTTTAATTAATATGAAACCAGAAGATTGGCATGCTGTTATTAATACTAATTTAAATTCTGTATTTAATTGTACTCGTCAGGTAATTCAAGGAATGATTGAGCGTAATTTTGGACGTATCATTAATATTTCTTCTGTAAATGGTCAACGTGGACAATTTGGACAAACTAATTATTCGGCTGCTAAAGCAGGCATGCATGGTTTTACTAAATCATTAGCTATGGAAGTTGCAAAATACGGAGTAACCGTAAATACAATTTCTCCAGGTTATATTGGTACAGATATGGTTATGGCGGTTCCCGAGAAAGTATTAAATCAAATTGTAGCTCAAGTGCCAATGGGACGACTAGGAGGCACACATGAAGTGGCGCACTTAGTGTCTTTTTTAGCAAGTGAAGAAACAAGTTTTGTGACTGGCGCTAATTATAGCATTAATGGTGGGCAACATGTTTATTAAACTACCGTAGATTGAATCTGTAGTTTGTTTGATGAATTTGTTTTTAAACGATTAGTATTATCTTTACTAACAAATAAATACTTCTATAGATGAAGACTGTTAATGATATCGCTGCATTAAAAAAGCGAATTAAAGATTTAGAAAAAGAAAATGAACTTCTTAAAAAAAAGAAGAATGTTTTTTACACTAATAAAAAAACAGTTAAAGCTCCAAATTCAATTGCCCCTATTTTTGACAAGGCATCAGAAATTGTAAAAACCTATTTTCAAACATTTAACGCTGACCCAAGTTTATCTAAAATTGAAGTAAATGGTCAACGTTATGTTTTAATGCGAGCAGAATCGCTAGCTAATGATTTTTTTAAAAATATTTTAAATTTATATTCAGATAGACCCACACCTGAAGCAATTAAGATTGGACGTAATTTGTTATTTGATTTTGCCCATTTAATAGGTATTGAGGATGCTAAAAATTTTCACAAAAAAATGAAATTGAAAGATTCAATTTCAAAAATGTCGGCAGGACCAATTCATTTTGCTTATACAGGTTGGGCTTTTGTAGATATTTTACCTGAAAGCAAACCAAGTCCTGATGATAATTTTTATATGAAATATCATCATCCATATTCCTTTGAAGCAGATTCATGGATTAAATCAAAAGAAAAAACAGATTTCCCAGTTTGTTCTATGAATGCTGGTTATTCATCAGGTTGGTGCGAACAAAGTTTTGGTATTGAATTAACCTCCGTTGAAATTACTTGTAGGGCAAAAGGAGATAAGCACTGTACTTTTATTATGGCACCGCCTCATAAAATAGGGAAGTATTTAACGAAAGAAGAGCAGAAATTAAAAACTAAAAAAAAGTATGATGTACCTTTATTTTTTGAAAGAAAAAAAACAGAAGAAAAAATTAGTCATACTTTAAAAGAAAAAGAAACTCTTTTAAAAGAAATTCACCACCGCGTAAAAAATAATCTTCAAATTATTTCAAGTTTATTAAAATTACACTCTGATAAAGCAAATGATCGCCATTTTTCAGCTTTAGTTGAGGAAAGTCAAAATCGTATTGTATCAATGTCTTTAATACATGAAATGCTGTATGCTAATTCTGATTTAAGTAAAATTAATTTAGCGGCTTATTCAAAATCTTTGTTTGAAAAACTACAAAGTACTTATAGTCAAAATTTAGTAAAGTTAAAGTTGAAAATTCCTCAAGATTTTTATTTTGAAATAGATAAAATGATTCCTGTTGGACTTATTATTAATGAAGTATTGAGCAATTCTTTTAAATATGCTTTCCCAAATAAAAATGGAGAAATATGTATTTCTTTTTCTAAGAATATTTTAATAATTTCCGACAATGGTATTGGGATTTTTAGAAGCTCTACCAAAAAAACAAATGCAAGTTTTGGATTACAATTAATAGATTTATTAGCTAAACAAATTGATGCGAACATTGAAATAAAAAGCAATAAAGGGACTTCGTTTGAGTTTACATTTGATTAGAAAATATAACAGCATCCAATTGAACGAATGCTGTTATATTTTTATTTATTTTCATTAGGTGTCAAAAACATTAATTTGTCTTTCAGGAAAACGGCAATCCAAACAATACTTAAGAAAATCGCAGCTGATGGTGGTTGAGCCGTTGCAAGTTCAATTGATAAAGCTCCACCTAAATAACTACAAATTAATAAAAAACCAATTTTGTAAGTTTTAGGATACAAGAATAAAGCAACCGCAATTAATTCAATTACGCCAAATAAAGTAATATAAGAGCCAAGCCCTATTTTAGTTAAGCCTGTTACTACTTGTTCGGCCCCAGTTAATTTCATAATACCACTCATAATTAACATAAGTGAAGGAAGTACCATTAAAATAATGGAAATAATACGTGTTGTTTTTGTTGACATAATTTTTAGTTTTAAGATTAGAAAACAAAGCTATAGAGATTAGATATACAAAAGGTATCACTTTCCTAAAGGATATCGGTATACTTTAGGAAACCACTATAAAAAAGAAACTTAATACTAACGTATATTTGCATTATAATTAATATACCATGGAAGCTGCTGAACACGATAAAAGAAAATGCCCATCTCATTTATCTACTACCGAATGCACAAAGCAATTACTACCAGTAAAAGATGCTTTGGATATTTTAAGTGGAAAGTGGAAATTACAAATTATCCTTTCTTTAACTTTTGGTAAAAAGCGCTTTAAACAAATTCAACGCGAAATTCCAGGCTTAACACCTAAGATGTTGTCCAAAGAATTAAAGGAATTAGAGATAAATGAATTGGCAAGCCGGCATGTGTATGATACATCTCCTGTTACTGTTGAATATGAATTAACTGCGTATGGCAAAACGCTTAAACCTCTTATTGAAGAATTACATAAATGGGGCACAAAACACCGTAAAAAGATTATTGCAAGGGCGGTGCGGGATTAAACGTTTAATTGCAATTAATTGGGATTAGCTTCGTTGATTCCTATCTTTCAGGCTACAATGTAAAATTCATCAACTAATCATATGTTTTTTAGATTAATTACATGTTTGAAAGAATGCTTTTGGTATTTTATAAAATAAAAAAGCGCCACAAGGGCGCTTTTTACATTTATCAGCGGGCTCAAATTTACCCTGTTCGAACCAAATAACCAACGAAAACTCCGAAGAATCGAAAGAAGCCCAAATTCAGCGATTTTTAGCCGATTTAAGGGCTGTAAGCCACTTCTGCAAGGTGTTTAGGGTTGGTCAGAAATAAGGACTGTTATCGTATTTTACGGTAATTTTACCGTAATTAACAACATTTATCTCCTGCCTGAATCGGCGGACATTTTTCCGACCCGTAACTGCAATAAACGCAACAATCTCCTTTTAAAGGCTTTAGTACAGATTTACATTTTTCGCATTCGTAAAAGTAAACGCAGGCATCTGTAGGCATGATTTCTTCTTTTTTGTGTCCACAATTTGGGCAAGTCAATGTTGAATTTAATTCAACTGTCTTACCATTGTATGTTGTACAGGTTTTACAGGTCATATGTTTTTTATTTATATAGTAGTTAAGTCCCGTTGCAAACAAAAGCCCAAACATACCAATATAAAGTAATATTGTCCAATGGTCGCTGTCATAAAAGTTGTATGAAAAAATAATAAGGCCTCCTGAAATAACAGAAATGATAGTCGGCATTATATTTTTATGCGAACGATAACTAACATAAAGTCCAATAATTGATATTACTGCCATAATCTGAAAAACCCACATCGTCCATCCGCCAAATAATTCAAAGCTACCAAGTCCAAGAGCAGATGCCCCAAAGGCAAAAAGTGGGAAACAACAAGGAGAGAATATAGCCGTTAGGAAAAGCCCAAGTGTTCCAAATTTATCTATGTTACTGAGTAATTTCATGTTTTATTTTTCCCTAATATATTTACAACAATCTGGTAGCTTAATGTATTTGACTTTGGGAGCATATATGTTTTCAGTATCATGTCCAGCCAAGGCAAGTTTCTCATGAATCTTTTCCAATGAAACAGTTTTAGGATTATAGGTCAATTCAAGCATCTTGGTTTCCATATTCCAAAAAGCTTTTTTGACCCCTTTGACTTTTGCTGCTTTTTCAATCCGGGTTTTACATTTACCACAATTCCCCCATACTTTTATTTCAGCAATTACATCTTTCTTTTTTCGCTTTAAAGAATAAAGATATTCTTCTACTACAAATGGTATTATGCTCATATTGCGTCCTTTTTACATTTTGCTCATATCATGTCCTTCCATCGGATTAGCACCTTTTTTGAACATGTATTCGCTATTTAATAGATATGCGCCCGATACAACTATCGTATCTCCTTTCTTCAATCCGTGCAGAATTTGTGTGTATTCGTTTGTTTCAAGCCCAGTATGCACCATAACACTTTCAAATTTGTTATGGCCTTTTTTTACCCAAACGGAAGCTCCTTTGCCTTCTAATAAAACCGCATCGGTTGGTAGAGCTAATACAGATTTGGTATTCAGTAAAATCGAAAAATCTACTTGCATTCCAACTTTCAGACGATTGTCAAGATTGGGAACTTCAACTCTCACTAAATTAATTTGAGTTCCTGAACCTAATTCCGGATTCATAAATGTTATTTTACTTTCAACTTTTTTTTCGGTTAATCCAGGAAAACGAAGTGTAGCATTCATCCCTTCTTTAACCTTAGATAGATCATCAATAAAAACCTGTGCTTCTGCCCAAAGATTTCCATAATCAGCTACATGGTAGATACTGCCTCCTTCCATCACATAGTCTCCTTCTTTAATATCCACAGAAGAAACAATCCCCGAAACACTACTTGTAATTTTGAAAAGATCGTTGGACAAATCGGTATCATTTAGTTTTTCTATTTGTTTATCTGTTAAACCATAGAGCTTCAATTTGTTTTTTGCACTTTGTATTATTTTGTCAATATCAAACGATTCAGTTTTGAGTGAACGTTTTTTATCTAAAGCTAATTTGTACTCCCGTGCAGCTAAATTTAAGTCCTCACTGTATATTTCATAAACCACATCACCTTCTTTTATCGGTTCTCCTATGTTCTTTATGTATAGTTTATCAACTCTGCCCATTACCCTTGAACTTATAGACCATTGTTTATTTTGGTCAATGGTCAATCTTCCAGTCAATTGAATTTCATCGCCTAATTCATGTTCTGTCAGTACATCGGTTTTAATGTTCCCTAATTGAATTTGTTGATCACTAAGATTCAATCCTCCCTCATGTGTGGAGTGATCCTTCTTTACTTTTGTAAGTGGCATCTTACAAATGGGACAATTTCCCGGTTTGGATTCTATTACCTGCGGATCCATTGAACAGGTATAATATACGTCACTTTCCACCTTTTCTTCCTTTTGTGTACAAGCACCCAGTAGTAAGGTAAATAGAATTAAGGAGATAATATTTTTCATGTTTCTAGTTTTCACTTTTAATAAAACTTTCACTGTCCATTAACAATTGAGCATTCTCAGCAATAACGTCCCTTTCTGTAATTCCTGAAATAACTTCAATCATGCCATCTGCAATCACACCAGTTTGAATTTTGCAGGCCCTAAACAAATTGTTTTCCTTTAAAAACACCACTTTATTATTGCCTAAATCAACAATAGAACTAACAGGAATGAAGAGTCCTGTTAGTTCTCCTGCGTCAATAGTTGCCTTTACATTCGAACCAACTTCAATTGAATTGTTTGGGTTGGAAATGTAAACTCTTGCAGTAAGAGTATTTTGTCCTGCTCTTATTTCAGGCTCTATAAAATCAATTTTACTACCATTGGATAATTGTTTGCCGTCAACAGTAAGCAAAACATTCTGACCTTTTGAAACTATGTTTTGATTGTCAGTATAAATACTTAATAATACCCAAAGTTTTTTTGTGCTGTACACATTAAAAACAGCTTGACCTTTTTGAACATACATCCCTTCCTTAATCAAAAGTTCTTGTTGTATTTGTTCGTTCATCGAAGTCATTGTTGCTGAATTTGTTTTTTCTCCAATTAAATCATGCAAGTGTCCCGAAAACGGGCTATAAATTGTCACATATTCTATTGCCTTTTTATCTCCTTTTATTTTCTTGATTTGCTCTGCTGTTAATCCTTGAAGTGCTAAACGATCTTCAGCAGCTTTAATAAGAGCAGTATTGTCAGGATCATTTTTTAAAAGATAAATGTAATTCTCTTGTTCTGTTAGTAGTTCCTTACTATAAATATCCATTAGCTTTTGCCCTTTACTTAAAGGTTGGTATAAGTATTTGATGTACAATTTTTCAATCCTTCCCGCTACTCTTGATGATATAGTAGAAATTTCCCGTGTATCATAACTGACTTTTCCAGTGGCGTTAATCAACAAAGGAATCTTCTTTTGTTGCATACTTACCGTTTTAACCTGAGAGACCACATATCTATTAGTAGGTTTAAGTAGAATGTCTAACTCTGTATATTCTTCTTTGGTTTCCTCATTTTTCATTTCAACCAAATCCATTTTACATTTTGGGCATATTCCAGTTTTATCTTGAATAATTTCAGGATGCATAGGGCATGTATATTTCTTATCTGAAGAAGCCTCTTCTTTTTTCTCAACAAGATCCATTTTGCAAATGGGGCATTGTCCCGGTTCATCCTTTATAATTTCAGGATGCATAGGACAGGTATATTTTTTTCCTTGGCTTGGCACAACATGATTTTCATGCTCACTGCTATCATGTTCCTTCATGTCGTGATTCTCATTCGTGCTATTGCAGGAATTCAGAATTAGAATGATGGGTAATATTTTTATTAAACGCTTTATCATTTTATTTCAAGTTGATTTTCGTATTGAATTTGTAATACAGATAGTTCCATTAATTGATCCACATAGTTTAACTGCATTAATTTTAAGTTCTGCCAAGCGTCAAGCACCATAAACAATTCCTCTGTGTTTTGCTCGTATGCCAACAACGTTGTTTCGTAATTTTTCTTCATAGCAGGGATAACAACTTTTTCAGAAAGTTCAATCTGCTGTTTTTTATTCTTAATTTTTACTTTGATATTCTCAATAACGCCACTTACATTATTTACAAAGCCTTGTTGCTCAAGTTTAGCAGCTTCTATCTCGTAATTCAAACCTTTCACAGTTGATTTATACATTTTAGATGACCAAGGGGCAATTGGAA
>PNMI01000019.1 GCA_013823565.1 Sphingobacteriaceae bacterium
AAGGATATTCCTTATTATAAATGCAACATGAAGGGCTGTTGTAATAATAAAAGTGCTAAGGAATTACATAGTATTTTTGAGTCGGGATTGGAATATCTTACCTTAGCCGGAAACGAGGGCATAAAATCGCTTATGGTAAAGCAAGTAGTATCAACCTACAACAATGCCAATAAGGATAAAGAAGACGGGAAAGAGGCTATAAAGCGCCAAATAGTTGAAGTAAATAAGAAACTTGAAAGGTTGGAGGAAAGGCTGATATTGGAGGAGATAAACTTCGAACTTTACAGTAAGTATTCAGAGAAGTTTAAGTTCGAAAGGCTGGACATGGAGAAGGGTTTGCTAAAAACCCCAAAAAGGGTGTCGAACCTTCAGGATTGTGTAAAAAAAGCTCTCGAATTTTGCTCGAAACTCCCGACAGTGTGGCGATTGCTGCCATATAAGGATAAACAAATTTTTCAAAATTTGCTATTTCCAGAGGGAATTTGCTATAATAAGAAAAAAGGGGAGTGTCGAACCACAAAAATAAATTCGGTGTTCCTCTATGTTGCCCAACTGGCGAAGGATGTAGCGGAAATGAAAAAGGGGATGTCAAAATTAATATTTGACATCCCCCACTTGGTGGGAGATACAGGGTTCGAACCTGTGACCCCCTGCTTGTAAGGCAGGTGCTCTGAACCAGCTGAGCTAATCTCCCGAATCGGGCTGCAAATATAAATGCTTTTTTTAAACTAGCAAAAAAAATGTGGCTTTTTTTCAAAAAAAAGTGAATTTATTCTTTTATCAATTTGCCAATTTTAAGACTAGTGTTTTTATGGCTTAATTGATAAAAATAAATACCATGAGGTAATGCCTCAATATTTACAGAAGAGTTTTTATCATGTAGTTCTTTTTTTAGAACTAGTTCTCCAACAGCATTTGATATTTCTATTGTGTAACTTGAAAATTCGGTTAAGAAATCGATACTCAAAATATCTTTCGCTGGATTGGGATACACATTGGCATTATTATCCAATTCGTTTACACCTATTGCACACGGAGTAACAAGTATTGTAACATTTGTTGTCGGAAAACAAAGTCCATCATTTGAACCCGTTAATACATAATTTGTATTTATAGTTGGTGATACAACCACAGTGCTTGATGTTGATCCAATAGGATTCCAGGTATAATTTGTTGCGCCTGTTGCTGTTAATGTTGCCGTTTGCCCAGGACATAAAGTATCAGATGAAGTAGTGGCACTAATGGAAGGATTTAAACAGACTAAACGAATAGATAAGCTATCAATACCTAAATCAGTATTTCCGTTATCTGCATTTCCTTTAAATTTTACAACACAAGATGGTGTATTGACTGCGTTATAATAAATTGTTTTTTTAGTCCAAGTGGTTTGAGTTGGATAGTAGCCTTTTATACTAAAAGAAATCCCAGCATCTGATGACAGTAATACATTTAAAAAATCTGTGCCATTAGGATTGATGTAGTAAAATGAAATGGCATACTTCGCATTTTGATTAAAGTTTACTAAAACATCCAAATCTCCTTTTGCATTAGCTGTGGCTTGTGTGGAGTGAAAATTTGCACATCCAGCCCCACTATGTGGCGTCACATTTCCTGTAGTAGCTGAGGTCCAACTTGCTGAAACGCCATCATTTTGTTGTCTCCAGGCATTATCGCCAGTTAATGGACTACTTCTCCAATGTAAATTATCTGGGACATTTCTTGTAGCACAACCATTTTGCCACACATTATCAAATGTTTCATAATAAGGAATGTTTGCATAGGTAACAGGAACTGCTGCCGCTACATAAACAGAAGTTGAAGCTACAGAGTTACTACCACAAGATAAAATACAACGGTAATAAGTTGAGGTATTTACCATCTGTGTTGTAGTCGAAGAATTGGCTCCGAAAATTGTTGTCCAAGTCGTATTATTTGGTGAAGATTGCCATTGGTAAGAGATGCCAGACCAAGAAGAATTTCCAACTAAACTAAAGGTAATGGAATTTCCTGCACATGACGTAGTAGAGCTAGCAATAGCATTTCCGCCAGAAGGGTTACCTCCAACTGTAACTAAACTTGAAACTGAATTTGCAGAAAATGTTCCGCAAGAAACAATACATCTATAATAATTAGTTGAGCTCACAACTTGTGTCATGGTTGAATTTGTGAAAGTAGGTAAGCTTGTCCAAGTACTATTATTTGGCGAAGATTGCCATTGATAAGATAATCCAAGAGCCACTGTAGAACCAACTAGACTGAAGTTTACATTTTGCGAACCACAAATAGTAGAAGAGCTTACCGATGTTGTTCCTGCATTTGGAGTGCCAGAGCATGGTACATTTAAACAACTGTAACTTGTGGTTCTACAAGTATTGTCAGTTGCACAAGATGAGTTGCCAGAAACATGAAGCCTATAATTTCCGGTAGAGGTAATGTTTGCAGATAAAGGCGTGGTTCCTGCATACAAAATATTATTAGAAGCATCAGTAAGTGTTAAGTAGTCTGTTGTAGTGGATGAGTAAAAAGTAAAAGCTCCTGTTACACCTATATTTAATTGACTATATTCTCCTGCCCAATTACAAGTAGAAATAGTCCCAGAACTACAAGTTGTAATGGTTGCACTTCCAAAGGCTGATGTACTAATGCAGCCTCCAGTTGTAGCTGTTCCACAAGCATAAGTGGTTACCCTACATACATTATCACTACCACATGATGAATTTGTATTGACATGTAATCTGTAATTACCATTACTAGGAATTGTAGCAACTAATGGAACACTGCCCGATGCAATAACCACATTTGCTGCAGTTGTTAGTGTTAAGTAATCTGTACCTATGGAAGAATTAAAGGTATATGTGCCAACTGTATTAAAGGTGAGAGAACTGTATTCGGTTGCCCAATTACATGTTGTGATTGTTCCACTTGAACAAGAACTGATAGTTGCTGTTCCATATGGAGTTGTATTAAAACATTGACTGAATCCTAAAAACGAATTAAGGCAAATAAGAAGACATAAAATCAAAAATTGTTTTTTCATGAGTTCTAATGCGTTTTAATTATTTTTTTGGTAGCAATTAATTTAGAGGATTCTATAATACTCACATTATAAGTTCCTTGTTTTAAAACACTCACATTAATTTCTGTTTCTAAAAAATTATTCATGTTTTGTTGAAGAACTAGTTTTCCTTGAACATCGGTAATTAAAATGCTACTATTTTTAAATTTATCTAACACGACTATTTTTAATTCATCAATGACAGGATTAGGATAAATGATTTGAAATGCATTTTCAATTTGATTTTCATGAACGCTTACATCTAAATTTGGAGAATATTTCCAAACGTCGTATTTGTAGGAGTTATCAAAACCACAACAAACGTAAGCTTCATTATTTAATACAAATGCATTTGCGCCTTCACGAGCAGTGCCACTAAAGTTTGCTATTTGAGACCATGTATTTAAATAGGGATTATATTGCCATATATCTTGTGCGTAGTTTAATGTATTATCATAACCTAAACCTACAAAGCCAGTATTTCCAATCGTAAAGCTTGTTGCATTGTATCTTGGTGTTCCAGGGAAATTTTGTTTTGCCGCCCAACTATTAGTGGTTGGATTATAAGCCCAGGTATCATTTTTAAATGAGCCATCGTAGCCGCAAGATATATAACAGTTTCCGTTTCCTATAAAAACGCAAGCTAATTTCCGAGCAGATGAACTAAAATTTGTTTTGGCAGACCAAGTATTTGTATTTGCATCATATTCCCACCAATCATTTAAATACCCACTTGATGATTGTCCTAATCCTACATAGCCTTTTCCGTTTAGCGAAACACCACAGGCTGCTTTTCTTGGAGCGCCTCCAATATCTGCTTTTTGAGTCCAAGCTAAAGTCAAGGTATCAAATTCCCAAAAGTCGTTTGTGTATTGTACTAGTCCTTGTCCCGATCCAAAATAACCTTTGCCTCCTATAGAAAATGAAACGGCATTTAACCGAGGCATGGCAGGAAAGTCTGTGATTTTTTCCCACACATCAAAACTTTGATAGTACCTGTATAAGCTATTTTTGTAGTTGGCGCCATCATAACCATTGGTAATGTAAGCTTTATCGTTTACAACAAACGCAGATGCTCCTGTGCGAGGATTCCCTGTAAAATCGCTTACTTTAACCCAGGTATTAGGAGTTGTGGCAAAACCAACTAAAGAGAGCAATAAAAAAATATTTAAATAAAATCGCATAAATAAGTTAGAGTAAAATTATTTTTTTAGCAGATAATAGTTGATCTTTATTTTGAATAGAAATAAAATATAATCCTGCATTTAAATCAGTTCTATTTATTTTAAATTGTTTAGAATTAATGGATTCAGTTTTTACTAATTTACCTGATGCATCAAAAATGGATGCAGTCGCATTTTTAAGTTCGGCTTCTAATACAATAGTTAAATCATCACTTGATACAGGATTTGGGAATATTGAAAATAAGGATTGATTGTTGCCATATTCTTGAATACCAACTTGAGAATCTAATTTGTAAAAATCTTGTTTAGTTCCTCCCGTCGATTTACCTGTCCCCATGTATCCAATATTATTAATAGAAAAAGCAGCAACACTTCTTCTTCCATCTCCACTAAATGTGCATGTGTAGTTCCATGTATTTGCATTTACATCAAACCACCAAGTATCGTCGGTAAACGAACCATCGCTTCCCATGCCAACAACAATTTTATTGTTTATCGTAAAAGACCACGAACCTGTTCTGCCTGAAACTGGAAAATCTGTTTTTCTTGTCCATGTATTTGTTGATGGATTAAATTCCCACCAATCGTTTTGAAAGTAACTATCGTCTTTTCCTAAGCCATAATATATTTTATTATTTAAAGTAGTTCCTGTTCCTGCTTCTCTTCCTCCGCTACTGTTTGGATTGCCTGGAAAACTTGCTTTTGCGGTCCAATTATCTGTTAAAGGATTGTATTCGTAAACATTGCTGTATAATGTCCAATCGTCAGCTCCTCCAATAACATATCCTTTTCCGTTGCAACTAATTCCAGTAGATCTAAATGCGGTAATAGGCACATTGGCTTTACTAGTCCATGTATTTAATGTAGGATCGTACATCCAAAATTCATTAAAAATATTCCCAATACTTGAAATCTCATCATCAATGCCACCTCCCACATAGCCTTTGCCATTTATTTCAAAACCAAAAGAAGCTCTTCTGTAACTTGCTGGCAGGTTTGCTTTTTGAGTCCAATAATTAAACACAGGGTCGTATTCCCATAAGTCATTATAGCAATTATCGTTTGTATCTAAACCACAAGTTACATAGCCTTTGCCATTAATGCTAAAACTAGTTGACTCATATCGTTTGCCATTACCAAGTGCTTTTAATTTTGTCCATTGCCATGCAGAGTAGGCATTGATTGAAAACGCAAAAACGATAAATGTGCAAAGAACCTTAATAGAGTTTTTTGTCATATCTTAATTAATAATAATTTTTTTCGCAGTCACAATTTCGTCTTCATCCATTAAAGAAATAAGATAAACTCCTTTGGATAAATGAGAAACAGAAACAGAATGATTTATAGTTTCTATATTTTCTGATATTACTTCTTTACCATCGAGAGAGAATATTTTTAAGATGAGTGTTTTATCAAGGTACTCCTCATTTAGTTTAATATTTAAAAAGTCGCTTGTAGGATTTGGAAATACAGAAATTGAATTTGATTTATCATATTCATTCACTCCAACAGCAACTTTCCATTCGTAGGCCCAAAAATCTGCTAAGTTTGTTCCGTTTGTTCCTGTCCCAAAATATACATTATCTCCAATAGTAATACACGGCACAAAATGACGACGTACTCCTGGAAAAGATTTTGGAATTGTGTCCCAAACATTTAGAGTAGGGTCATAAAAATAAAAATCTTTTAAATCGTATGGGCCGTCAAATCCTGTAGTGCCTAATCCAATATATCCTTGACCTCTTACTGAAAATCCTGCGGCGGCTATTCTTCCAACACCTATGTATGATGCCTTTGTAGTAACACTGTTTGTTGCTGGATCATACATGTATAACGTATTTGAAAAAGAAGGTAAGTAATACGCTTTGTTATTAATAACAAAAGAAGCACCATGCCAACTACCTGGCATTGTATTATTTGCAAGTGTCCAAACATTCGTTATTGGATTGTAAGAATATAGTTCGTTTGAGTTTCCTAATCCTAAATAGCCTAATCCATTTATTGCAAATGAGATGTGACCATCGTTACTAAGTGGGCATGGAGCTTTAGCTGTCCATGTGTTTGCAATTGGGTCAAACTCATAAAAATCATAACATGCTCCTATCGTTTCACTATCTCCAGATCCCATGTATCCTTTATTACCAATAGTAAATCCAACAGCCCCATGACTTTGGTGAGGGTAATTAGCTTTTTGAGACCATGAGTTAGTTGCTGGATCATATTCCCACCAATCTTGAAAACCAACATTGACACTGCCAGAACTCACATGACCTAAGCCATAGTATACTTTTTGCCCTATGCCGATACCACTCGCTCTGTGTCTGCCAACACCAGGATAGCCAGTTTTGTTGTTCCAAACAAATTTGTCACAAAATCCTTGATAGGAAATTAAGAGAATACAAAAAACTAAAAGTGATTTTTTCATTTGAATTATGGTATTAATATTTTTAAACTATCTAATTCTTGTTTGGATACAGAAGGAGGCATGATGTTATTTTTCAATTTATGAATTACCAAATTAGCAACGAGTTCGGCTTTTTCTTGTGATGAAAAAGCTGTATTGCCAGGTAAAGATGGAATTGAGTTTTGGTGAATAAATAAGTCCCCATCTATCAAAATATTATACCCAAAACCTGACTTGGGATTTAAACTATCTACTAAAAAAAATTGAGACGAAAAATTTGGAGTTGCACTTGATGCTACTGTTTGAGCTAGATTATTATTTTGTACAAGAGGCTGATCTGCTTTTTCTGTTTGAGATGAGCAGGAAACTAATATGATAAAAATAAAATAGAGTAGATATCTAACCATATGCATATTAAGCCTTGAGTTAATTGAATGTTATGTTAAAGTAAATATAAAAAGAAAACCAGATAATTCACTTCATAATGAGTAAACTATCTGGTTGAATGAGTATAAAAGCTATTATTTAAGCTTCATAAAAGTAAATCTTAATTTGAGCAGCATCCTTTAAAAAATCTATTTTATGAATGGAATATCTGTGAACATTGAATCCAGTTCTTAACTTTAGGTCAGCTAATAACTCATCTTGTTTCCCTTCTTTAATCATTTCAATATTTTCATATAAAATAGTTTTTACATTTTCTTTTTTCATGAAAATATTACTTTCTAATAAATAAGTAACTGTTAAAACTACTGCGTTAATACCAATTAAAAACACATATTCAATGTTGTCAGATGTGTCTTTGATTTTTGTGACTGCTGATACTAAACCAATGGCAATTACTAAAAACAAGTAGGTCATATCTTTAATCGCAATTTCTTCTGTTTTGTAACGTAACATACTAAATACTGCAAATAGACCAAAAGCAGCACCCATCGATAAATCTACCTTATTTAACAAGAAAGAGATTAAAAAGATGATAATGTTAAATATGAAATACGTAAAAAATAATTCTCGGTGTTTGTAAATAGGATAGTAGATAAATCTCACTAAGATAAAAACGGCACACAAATCGATTAATAATCTGAAAAGTAATTTAGCGGATATTTTTTGAAATTCTTCGTAGCCAGAAAAACTTTCAGCAGCATCGCTAGCAATTTGTAATAACATCATAAGTTGATTATTTTTTTTACGTTTGACAATTTTTGTTTGAAATTATTTTTTTTCACTTCAGAATAAGAACTTGCTATTCCAAAACAATATTTACTAATTGAGCCTTGGCGAATGTGTTTGTTTCTCATAATACTGATAAAAGGAGAGGCTACTTTGCTATCTTGTTTTACTTCAGCAATTACTAATTGGTCAAGGATTTGTTTTTTGCCATTCTTCTCGAATTCTAAATTTAAATCCAAGGTTAATCGTTCGGCAGAGGTTTTATTAACTAATGTAATTCTGCTATAGTTAATCCAAATTTTAGGCAATAAAATCAATGGGTCGAAAGGCAGCATTTTTTTTAAAAATTCAAACGCTTTGCCTGTATTAAGTTCAGGAACTTCAACCTCTTTAATTCGTGTTTTTAATGTGCGACCTTTGTTGTTTTTAAATTTAACTTCTAAAAAGCCGATATTACTTTCAACATAGGTTCTATGTCTTATTTTGTACCTATTTAATTTTCCACTATGATGTTCGTTGTATAAATCAAAGTCTTGCGTATCAAAATACAATGTTTTATAACGGCTAATTCTATTCCCTTCTACACTTAATATTCTGTAGTAATTTTTAGCTTCTTCTAAAATGCTTGGTAGTTCATTAACATTAAAAGTAAATTTAGTGTCTGTTCTGTCCATGAGTTTTACCCCTTCCATTTCTTCAAGGGTTATTGGATCAAACAGATTTAAACTATGTGTTACTTCTTCTTGCATCTATTTTGTGATGTACACGTATTTTTTTACTGAAATAACTTTACCATCAGCATCAACTGTTTTTCTTTCAGTTTTCAAGCCTTTATTATCATATGTGTAAAGATGCTTTTTGGTTGGCTTGCCCGTTGCGTCAAAATAATTTTCCTCTGTTTTTTCGCCAGACATATTGTATTTAGTGATTTTCTTTTCTACTAATTTATTGTTGGCGTCGTATTGTTCGTCTTCAATTTCATCTCCATCGCTATTATACTTGAATTTGTGAATAGATTTAATGACACCTTCCTTATTGTAGTCAGTTACTTCAATCTCATTTCCTTTGCTATCAAATATGGTTTTGTTTTCGTTAATGGTTTTCCCGTTTTCCATCACAGAAACAGCAGATGCTTTAATTTTATATTGTTTTACTTCTTTTTTGCTTTGTGAGAAAGAAATAAAATGTAAAGAAAGAAAGATGAGTGTTATAAATATCGTTTTCATAAATAGATTATTTGATGGAAATAAAACTTCCTTTAGAATAGTTTAGAGATGATGTTAAGCGAATAGAATAAAAATAGATTCCTGATGAATAATCATCAGAATTTAAAGCGTAGGATTCATTCGCTTTTAATACAGTAGTTGCTATTTTTTTACCATAAGAATCATAAATAGTAATTTCCCACGGTTCATGACTTTGATTGTTAGAAATTTTAATTATGGAGTTGTGGTTTATTGGATTAGGATAACAAACAGCTTGTAAACTATGATTGTATAATTCATTTAAGCCTACAAAGAATGTTCCGTTATCAAATAAATGATTAGCATATAAATCATAGTTGGTTCCATTTCTGTGGTCTTCCCAAACGAATATAGCTCCGCCATTATTATCAGTTACATGCGACACATTAATTTGGTCATCAAACGCATCAGAAACTGTTGCACCTCCTGATGCCCAAGCAATAGTACCAGTTGAATTTATTTTTTGTGATTTAATATCCCATCCAACACTTGTTGAATCTTGCCAAGCAATGATTGCTCCACCATTTCCATCTATTATAGTATTTGGATTAATTGATTTTAACCCAGTAGAAATTAAAACACCATTTGAAGTTAATTGGGGAGTTCCAGACATGGTGACTATTTGTGAATAGATAGCATTGGCGCCAGAACGTTCATCTTTCCAAGATAAAATTAAACCAGCCGCTCCAATATATTTGATATCTAATGCACTTTGATTGTTGGAAGCAGTACAAACAGCTACTCCATTACTGGTCCATTGAATAGCGCCTGACGAATTAATATGCTGAGCATATATATCATTATCTATTGCGTTGCGTTTATCAACCCATGCAATTAATGCTCCGTTTGAACCATCAGGCTCTATTCGAGGATTATTTTGGGTATTTACTGAGTTACAAACTACAACACCATTAGCTGTCCATAGAACGGTTCCTGAATTATTTATTCTTTGAGCATAAATATCGTAATCAACATTATTACGTTTGTCTTGCCAAGTAATAATAGCACCGCCTAATCCGTCAATATCAATTTTAGGATTTCCTTGAGCATTTGGAGCTGAACAAATACTAATACCGTTACTATTCCATAACTGAGCGCCTGTTGAACTGATACGTTGAGCGTAAATATCCCAATAAAAATTTAAAGAATCTTCCCACACAACAATAGCGCCGCCTGCATTATCACTTACTAATTTTGGATTTTTTTGATTGGTAGATTTTGAACATACTGGAATGCCATCACTGGTCCATAATATATTACCAGCCGAGTCAATTTTTTGAGCATAAATATCATAATTGCCATTTCTGTTATCTTCCCAAGTAATAATTGCGCTACCATTATTAGAGGCAATTATAGCAGATGATTTTTGAGTGGCAATATTTGAACATACAACAATCCCATTTAATGCCCACTTTATTATGCCGCTTTTATCGATGCGTTGTGCATAAATATCACTTGAATTTGTGGTTGAGTTTCTGTTATCGTCCCAAGATGTTATAACACCTCCTTTGGAGTCGGATACAGAATGTGAATTGCCTTGAGATTTAGGTGCTGATGACATTGGAGTGTTGATGGCACTGTTTGTGCTCCATTGTGCAACTAAATTAAATGACGATAGAAATAATAAATTTAAAAATATTTTTTTCATGTACTTATTTAATATAAAGGTAATAGTTTATTAACTTTAAATTTATACAAAATAGGTGAATAGTTTACATTTAGAGGGGTAAATTAATTTAAAATCTATTTTTTAAACTTAAATTGTCAGAGCGTAAGCTATTCCTAAAATATAAAGTCTTTCTGGGGTAGAAATATTGAATTCTGTTTGAAACAGATAGTATAGATTAATGGAATTTTTTTTATCTATTTCATATTCAACCCCCAATACATTTCTAACTCTGTGAAATCCGTTGTCGTAAACAGGACCGTCTCCTCTTGGATTTCTTATTTGGTATCTAAATTCAACAGAGTAATAAGGAGTTATTTTTTTCTTTAAATCATATTTTAAATCTGTTTTTAGTCTTAAGTACTGTTCAGGAAACTTTCCCTTTTTACTAGTATAAAAATCTTGTACTTCTATTTGATAGCGTACCCTTTCACTTAGTGTTATTTTTTCCATTTTTTTCTTTACGGTCACATCTAACATTAATCTGTGTCTGTAACTATAATTGCCATCTAATCTCTTTTTTTGAACAATACGGTAAGTAGGGCTAATTTTTAGAAATTTGTATAGTTTGTAATCAATACCAATATTTGTGTAAAATAAATTGATTCGTTGGTAATTTTCTTTTAAGCGAAATTCCTCATCAATCACTAAATTAGTTTTTTTGTTTAGGGGATGTTGTATAGTGAGTGTAGCCCACATGCCAGCATCTTGCCTAATTTGCGCAGATACAGGCGAAAGACAAGAACAACAAAAAAATAAAATTACAAGGAAAATTCTCATATTATTTTATGATCACAAAATCATCTAAAACCTCTTTCTGTTTCTTTTCGCTAATGGTTACTTCAACCAATTCTTCTTTCGGAACAGATAGATATGGTTTTGTTGGATCTTCACCTAAAACATAGATTTTGTAATTCCCTTTATTTAAATAGTTAAATTTAAATGAGCCATCATAAGAGGTTTTTACTGTATTTCCAATCTCTGTTCCATTTCCATAAATTATGTAAACCGTTTCTCCAGCAGCATAATACTCGGATTGTAAAATGGTGTAGGTTGCGTCATAATCTTTTAATAAAACCTTTCCTTCAATGGATGCAAAGCCGCCTTCACCTGGTTCTTTTTTGCAGGAACTAAAGCTAGCAAATGCTATAATAAGTATGATTATAATTTTATTCATAAGTTGAACTAATAAAACAATGTTAAATAATCTTTAAATTTAACTAAATTACGTATATTTTACCTAATTTGCGTTGCTTAAGTAGATAAAAACCTCATTTGTTTAGGTAAATTTTTTGAATAATAAGATTAGACATATTTTCATTTTCATTTTCGTTTTTAGCGTATGTTCGCTAACGATTCAGGCTTCTGTTATTCAATTATGTAAGGAGTCGAAAGTTTTTAAAAATCAAAATCAGCAAAACCCAATTACCGAAGAGGAGGAAGAAAAATCTCATGGTAGTGATGAGTCAATTGATAAGGATGTTTTTTATCTTGACAATAAGGATTCTTCGAACTTCAAAAGTGAGATTAATTCTTTTTATTTTAAATTTTTACAGTTGCTTTTTAGCTCTATCCCTCCAGATATACTGATACCGCCTCCTAAAATTTAATTACTTGTCATACTAATTACAATTAGTATAAATATTATTCAAGCAATTAATTAAATTATTAAAATTTTTATGTTTCAAAAAAATTTATTTGCCGATATTAAGGCAGGAATTGTTGTGTTTTTAGTAGCATTACCTCTATGTTTAGGTATAGCAATGGCTTGTAAAGTTCCATTATTTTCTGGAATTATTGCAGGAGTTATTGGTGGTATATTAGTTACTATTTTTAGTGGCGCTAAATATAGCGTATCTGGTCCAGCCGCTGGATTAACAGCCATAGTATTGGCTTCAATAAGTCAGTTAGGGAGTTATCAAGCGTTTTTAGCTGCTGTGGTTTTTGCTGGTGTTTTCCAGTTAATTTTAGGAGTATTAAAAGCAGGTTCCGTAGGAAACTACATTCCAAATGCTGTTATAAAGGGTATGTTAGCTGGTATAGGAATTATTTTAATTATCAAACAAATTCCTCACTTGTTTGGTTACGATAAAGATCCGCAAGGCGACGAGCAGTTTATTCAAATGGATGGAGAAAACTCCTTTACAGAGTTGGTTCACATGATAAATTTTATCACTCCAGGCGCAATAATTGTTGGAATAGTGTCATTTATTATTTTGATAATAGCGGATACAACATTTTATAAAAAAAATAAAATATTATCTAATGTCCCAGGACCTTTATTAGTTGTAATACTTGGCGTATTGCTAACAGTTTCTTTTAATAGTAATAGTTTTTTAGTTATAGACTCTCAACATTTAGTAAGCTTACCAACAATTTCTTCAATTGATGATTTAGCATCAAACCTTACTTTCCCTGATTTCAGTTTCGCCAACAGCAGTGCTTTTTGGATTATTGTTTTAACCCTAGCTATTGTGGCAAGTTTAGAAACATTACTTGGAATTGAGGCGGTTGACAAACTTGATCCTGATAAGAATGAATCGAATACCAATAAAGAATTACTAGCACAAGGTATTGGAAACATTGCTTGTGGTTTTTTAGGAGGACTTCCAGTTACGTCTGTTATTGTGAGAAGTTCTGCAAATATAAATGCAGGTGCCAAGTCAAAATTGTCAACCATACTTCATGCAGTTTTACTTTTAGTAAGCGTTTTATTATTGCCAAATGTTTTAGCATTAATACCAAACGCTTGTTTAGCAGCAATATTAATTATGACAGGTTTTAAACTAACCAAATTAGCTATTTTTAAAGAACAATGGAAGTTTGGATTTGAGCAATTCATTCCATTTGTAATTACTATTGTTGTGATGCTTGTAACAGATTTACTAAAAGGAGTTTGTGCAGGAGTGATTGTTTCTATTATATACATTATTCGAGATAATATTAAGTCTTCTTTTGAAGCTAGTAGTGATGTTATGGATGGACAATTATATTATTTAATAAAGCTTCCGCAACACGTTACATTTTTCAATAAAGGGTATTTAATTAATTTTTTTGGAACGATAGAGCCAGAGAGCAAAGTAATTATAGACGCTAGCATTAATAAAAAAATTAATAGAGATTCAAAAGATGTTATTGATAATTTTATTAATACCTCTAAAAAAAGAAATATAAAGATCGAACTTATAAAATACAAACATTAAGATTATGGACAAAGCATATCAAAAATTAATAGACGGAAATAGAAGATTTGCGTTAGAAAAAAAATTCGATGACCCAGAATATTTTAAAAAACTGTCGTTAGGACAAAAACCAGATTATTTATGGATTGGCTGTAGCGATAGCCGCGTTCCAGCAAACGAAGTAACAAATACAGAAAGTGGAGAAATGTTTGTGCACAGAAACATAGCAAATTTAGTTGTACATACAGATGTTAATTTAATGAGTGTGTTAGAGTATGCGGTTACTGTTTTAGGAGTAAAACACATTATTGTTTGTGGACATTATGGCTGTGGCGGTGTGAGAGCAGCAATGGGAAATGGAAGTTATGGATTAGTTGATAATTGGCTTAGAAATATTAAAGATGTTTATCAAAAACATGTGGTGGAATTATCCAATATTTCTGATGATGATAAAAGAGCGGATAGACTAACAGAATTAAATGTTATTGAACAAGTTCAACATTTGGCAAAAACTAAAATTGTACAAGGCGCTTGGGCACAAGGTAAAAAACTTGCTGTTCACGGTTGGGTATATGGATTAAATAGTGGCTTAATCACCGAATTAAAAGCGGTTTACGATGATAAAGGAGATATTGAACCTATCTATAGGTATGATATTAAGCCGTAATTAGTGATTTACAATTAATTTTGTAACAGTATTTGAAACTCTTACAAAATAAACACCTTGACTAAATGTTGAGGTGTTTATTGTTTTAATCCCTTTGATTGTTTCTTTGTAAACTTCTCCGCCTAAAGAGTTAATAATTAAAACTGGTAATTCTTCTTCTGAATTTGTTTGAACAGTAATAGATTGACTAGTAGGATTTGGGAATATATTTATATGAATTGATTCGTTAGTTAATTCTTTAATTCCAACCGCGCAGTTATTAGTATTATAAGTTGGAATAGTAGTCGACCCAAAAGAACCTGTTCCATCTGGACATCTGCCAATAGAAATATCTGCTCCTTGAAAACCAAAACGCACACTATCTAAAACAGTTGTACCACTGCTTAACATAATTTCCTCTCCACTATCTAGCAGTTTAAAATTGCAATGTAATGTTGTTCCATTTACATTGTCCTCATCAGCCCAAATTGCAAAAAAACTATTTGGTTGAATAATAGTATTATTAGGAAAAGTATATTTAGTTGGATTGGTATAATCGTCGGATAAGTATAACCCACTTAAATTTAAAACAGAGTTTGTATTATTATATAATTCAATCCAATCTTCATGTTTACCATTTTCATCGGTTTGTCCAAAATTATTTGCTGCCAAAAATTCATTAATAACAACTTGTCCTAATGTTGGTTGAGCTAAGGTTGTTTGCAATACATAAAATTCATGTTCTGCTCTTTCTGGCGAAAATATTCCTGCATTTGTATTTTCTGCATAAATATAATATTCAGTTTCGCCCGAAGTAATAGTGATGTTTGCTCCATATATATTATCACTAGCCACTCCATCGTTGTGTGCACCATCATCATACATAAGTACTCTGGTAAATTTATCTTGTGTATGAGTTCTATAACCAAGATAAACAGTATTGGTATTTACAACATTTGCACTTATTGAAACAGTAGAATTAATGGCAGGTGAACTATTACTAGCACTTACGGCTGTAATAGTTGGTGTAGAGTAGTTAAAATCAGTAGTTCCCTGCAAATAGGATAACCGAGAACTCATTAAATTACTGATGCCTGGGACAGAATAGCTTCCTACAGATACATTTTGAGTTAATCCATTCTGAAAATTTGAATAACTATAAAATTTATTGTTATCGCTTAGTACAGATGTGTCAATTAATGTTTGAAACTGCTGAGCTCTGGTGACATATAAATTACTTGCAATGTATTCGTTTGTAATAGTTCGCATGTGAGCTACCAACATTTTTTTATATTGAGAATTGTTATTAATAATATTTATCAATGGCCAATACACATCTGTAGCATGAATATTAATGGGCATTTGCTGCATATTGGTTATTGATAGTTGTGCTAAACTACTATTGCTATTTCCTAAAAATGGAAATCCACCAAAACTCATATTTAAATCCCAAATAGTAGGATTGTAATGGTTTGTATGATCTTTATATAGATAGTAGTTTTGGCAGAAAGCACCACTGTAACTATCTAAATTCACAATTACATTATTAAATGCTAACATCCAAATCACTCTATCTATATCAATATTAGAACTTGCCTTAGATTGATAATTAGTCATCGTATCACATAAAGCGCGTAATTGATTCCAGCCGTAATTAGATTTTAATTCATAAAAATTAAAGTAGTTTGAACTATCCCCAGTTGTAAAATATTTTAAGTTACATTTTGTATTTGTACTAGGATTTACAATGGGATTACATTTTATGGCTGTGTTATTAGAAGAAAAATAGTGATTAGCATTAAATGATTTTCCAATACTTTCCGCATTCGAATAAACTCCAAAATAAGCTCCGTTAACATATACTTTTGCAAAATTTGCTTGTGGGCAGTGCATATAGTTTTTAAGAATATCATAAGCCAATACTTCTCTTATCATGGAAGGATCTGCGTATCCATTCCCTAATTTAATATCCTTAACTCCTAAGTAAGATTGATTTTTGAATCCATCTAATTCGATATGTAAAGGGTTTTTGGTATATGTTGGATTATATGAACTATTACCTTTGTATTTTACACCAACGCTATCAAAATAAGTCCCGTTAATAGTAACAGATGCCGCCATGATATACCCTTCAGTACCAGCTTTAGCAGTATCTAATTGGTAGTCCCAATTTGGTTGAGTAAATTGTATTTCAATTTTTTGAATAGTGCTAGGGTCATAAAAATTTTGTGCGGAAACTTTTCCGCACAAAATAAATACAATAATGAAAGAGATTATTTTTAGTTGCATTTTATTCAACAATTATTTTTAAATATTGACTTTGTTTTTGTGCATTCGAAACACAAACAGTGTACAAGCCGGACGATAATTTCATATTCGAAACAGTATATGTTTCCTGATTAATATTTTGCACTTTCTCAATCAACTGACCTGTTAAATTATATATTGATATAGATTCAATAAGATTATTACTCGAAGATTGAATTGTAAATTTGCCTTTAGTAGGATTAGGATATACTTGAAACATTGAAGTTGTATTTTCTATTTCTTTTACAGATACGTTTAAGCATTCAGTACAACTTGAAAAACAAAAAGCTGGTAGCACCGAATCTTTAGTTAACGTTATTTCTCGATTGCCAAATACAGAACAGCTACCAGGAACTGTTTCAGATGTTCCTGCAGTGTTTCCATTAAAAAATATAAAGTTATATGTTCCGGTTTGATAGTAATTTATTATTTCAAATATCCCATCACCAAAACTATATAATCTAACTTTTGTAGGACTAAAAAAATCATTGCTACTGCCCACATGTATTCCATTTGCCGAAAGAGGCAAAGCGTTATTCATATTTACCTTGTATCTAATTAAATTATATCCAGCGGGTGAATTACCACCAAACATTATAGCGCCAACAAAAGTGGTATCATTTGCTAATGAATCTACATATAACCATCTATTATCATTAAAGTTATATCCAACGCGTGATTCGTCAGGTACAAATTCAGATTCATAAGTTTGATCTCCGTTTACAAAACGGTATTCGTATTTTGAAAAGGCTGGAATAGTTACAATTGTGCTATAAATATTTGTAGAACCTTCTTGAGTTAACGTAACACTAGCGGGATCCCAATTTAGCGTAAACCCTGCGGCTTCTTGAAAATCACCCGTAACATGAATACCAAACGCACTAATAATTTGCCCTGTCATATCAACTGCAAACTTTACCTTTTTAGCAGAAAGATTTAATGCTATAAAAATTATAGTAAAAAGAAAGATTGTTTTTTTCATGTGTGTTATTTTGATAATACTACTTTTTTGTATGTCGGTTTTTTCTTGTCTAATGAAATAGACATGGTGTAAATGCCATTTGCTAATTCGGTTAAATCAACTTTTGCAATGTTTTGATTTTCATATACAATTTTACCAAAGGTATCATAAACTATAATATCTACCGATTTTGGATTTTGAAAATTAAAGTCTACATCAATAATACCTGTTGATGGATTTGGGTAAATGTCAATAGATTTGGTCTCTATTTCATTAATCGAAGTTGATAAAGTATATAGGTAGCCTTGAGAATAGACGTATACACAACCATTTACATCTGTTGTTCTTACTACATAAATTCCACTTTGTGTAGGAGTATAATTTTGAGACGTAGCACCATTTATCAAATTTCCATTAAAGTACCATTGATATGTTGTAGCAGCTGTGCTTGTTAAATCATTTCCGCTAATAGTTATTGTAGGTTGAGTAGGGGCTGTATTATTAACATAACAAGTTGAGTAGCGATGAGCCTGAGATGATTTTGCGCCAGTTGTTATAGTATATATAATAGTGCCTGAAGGAGTAAGTTCATAAATTTTTCCAGAAATAGAAACACATACTAACGTATTTCCATTTGGGTAATGTTCTACACTTCCTTCATTGCTGGTATAACCAAATCCGGTTGTGCGTTGATCGTAAATAGAGGGAGAAAAAGCAGATCCGGGTGTAATTGTATAATTATAATTTCCGTCATAAGGAGTTGTTATTTGGTCAGCACAAGATTGAGAAGAAGAAACGCCTTGATTATTGAATCCTGTTAATCTTCCAGAATTTGCGAAAGTAACTCCAGGAAATTCTGGTATCCAATGTGCGTCATGTGTTACATTTAAATATTTGGTACCAGTTGCTTGGTATGCTGCTGGATTGCCCCAACGGTATAAAAAATCACCTCCTTTTCCTGAATTTCCACCACTATGGCTTGCTGCTTGGGCGGTTGTAGTACTATGATCGATTACATACCATTCATTTGTATTGTGAGAACTTATAACTATTTGATCTAATATTGGGTTGTAATCCACACCATTGCAATGCAACCAATCTTTTTGACTCAGGTAATTTATGTTTAATAATTCTGGATGATTGACAATAGATGTTTGGTAATTAGCTTTATTACTGTTTACATTTTGCACTAAGTGGTCCCAAAAATGCCATTCCCAAACAATATTTCCAGTAGTTGCACCTGTTGGTTGTACTTCAATTATTTTGTCAGGCCAAATGGTTGTCAATGCCGTGTTAGTTCCACCAGCAGCGGCTAATTCTGCTTGAGTTTTTAATTCATACGCAATTAATAAGACATTACCGTTTGGCATGACGCAATGATCGTGATGGGTATAAAAAGTAGTCGAAGAATGGTCATAACTCCAAGTAATATTTCCATTATAATCTACTTTTTGAATCCTTCCGCTCGCTCCACCTCCAGTAAATACAGAATTAGTAATTTTTACACTTCTCACTAAAGTTCCACCTGGCTCTAAGTGAGATGAATAACCTGTTCCACCTGTAAGTCCAGTCCATGATTTTACGGTTACGTTATTTGTATCTACTAAATAGGCTGCAGTTGCATTACCATTACTATAAAGTGTTAACCCATCCCATTGCTGCGAAAATCCATTAATACCTGTTAGTACTAATGTAATAGTTAATAGTGTTTTAGCGAATATTTTTTTCATTTGATAAATATTGTAAAGTGATTATTAATTAAAAGTATATTAATTGGTTTTTATGCACAATTTTTTGAGGTAAAAGCAATTTTTTTGCGGTTAAGAATGAAAATATTTTAAGACCTCTTCTTCAAAACTACTTCCTACAGGAATTTTGACATCACCTAATTGTAATGTTTTATTACGTAAGCTTTCCACTTTTTTAATAGGAACGATAAATGAGCGATGCACTCTTAAAAAGTCTTTTGAAGGCAATTTTTCTAACATGGCTTTCATGGTCATTCTGGCCACAATTGTTTTTTGCTGATTGACGTATATTTTTAAATAATCGTCCAAGGCCTCAATATACATAATATCGTCTAACATAATTTTTTGCAAACTATAGTCAGCGCGCACAAAAATGTGTTGTGTTTTTTGATTAGAAGATAAGGTAAAAAAATCTTTGGCTTTATCTGTAGCCTGTTTAAATCTATCAAATGTAAATGGCTTTAATAAATAATCTAAGGCATTTAAATTAAATCCTTCTACAGCATATTGCCCGTGTGCCGTACAAAAAATAACTAAAGTGTTTTGCTCAATGTTTTTATAAAAATCAATCCCCGTTAAAGAAGGCATGTGGATATCCAGAAATAATAAATCAACTGGATATTTATTTAAATGTTTTAAAGCTTCATTAGGTTTAGTGAAAGTTTTTTGCAAATCAATATAGTCTATTTGAGAACAAAAACTTTCTATCACACTCAGTGCTAAAGGCTCATCGTCTATGGCTAATGCTTTAATCATGAATGTTTAAAGTTAGATTGACAATATAGTAATTATCTATTTCAGAAATAATAAGCAAGTGATTTTCGGGATATAGAAGTTTGAGACGTTGTTTGGTGTTTTCGATTCCTAACCCGCTTTTATTTAGTGTATTATTATTTGTTGTTACACACTTATTTTTTACAATTAATTTCAAATCGGTATCAGTAATAGTTATCTTGATGATAATATCAGAATCTTCTTCGGAGTTAACACCATGTTTAAATGCATTTTCAATAAAAGGTATTAAAACTAATGGAGCAATTTTTTTATCAAATATATTACCTTCGCAAGTATATTCCAATTTTACATTGGGGGTTAAGCGCATGCGTTGCAATTCTATATAATTTGCTATATAACTTAATTCTTTTTCCAAAGCTGTAAAATTTGCGTTACTATCATTTAATACATAGCGCATCATGTCTGATAGTTTTACGACAGCATCAGCTGTTTTTTCACTTTTTAAAATAGCTAAAGAGTAAATGCTATTTAAAGTGTTAAATAAAAAATGAGGATTGATTTGAGCTTTTAGATAAGATAATTCAGCAGTTGTTTTTTCTGCTTCAGTTTGTTTTAAACGTTCCCTTATTTTTAAAAGTTGAGAGAATGCAAATACTCCTATAAACTGAAATAGATTATGATTTACTAATAAACTAAATGGTTTTTTAGGAGGAGCAGGATGATGAGGCATGTGATGATTTGGAGGCCCCATCTTTCTTCCAATAATAAACACCTCGGGAACAAATAAAACAATTAAAAATGAAACCAGAATTACAATAGAAAAGAGTACATATTTTTTTGGAACATAAAGTTTCGGAATAAATACATAGTAGTTAGCATAAAAAAAAGCGAGTAACAAACATGTGGTAGCGAATGGTCTTTGAAATGGACGACTAGTGAAAATGTCAATTACCGAGTGCTGTTCATTAAAGTCGGGTGAAAACAAAATGGGCAAACTTAAAAATATTAAACTGCCTAACACATGAATAAGAATATTTTGTTTCTTTTTTATCATGATACCAAGTTATAAAAGCTTTTGTATCTAAAATAATAACTTAGGTAAATAATATTCTTTTGTAGGCGAAGTTACTTTTTAAGAGCCTGTTCAATAGCATTGGTTAAAGCAACAAAATCAGATACGGATAATTGTTCGGCACGCTTATCTAAATAAACAGAATCAACAGCGGCATTTCCACTTAATACTTTAACCGAATTACGCACTGTTTTGCGACGTTGATTAAAAGAGGCTTTTACGACTTTAAAAAATAAGTCTTCATCGCAATTTAGTTTGTCCGTCGTATTTCTAGTTAAACGAATAACTGCCGATTTTACTTTTGGTGGTGGATTAAATACATGTTCACTTACAGTAAATAAATATTCTATTTTATAAAAAGCTTGTAGCATCACACTTAAAATGCCATAAGCTTTAGAGCCTGGTTTTTCGGCAATACGCACCGCTACTTCTTTTTGAAACATGCCAACCAATGCCGATACATCTGCTCTATGTTCCAACACTTTAAACATAATTTGTGTAGAAATATTATATGGAAAATTTCCAATCACTTTAAAGTTTCCTTTACTAGCAAAAGGCTTTAAGTCTGCTTCTAAAAAATCTTGAAAATGTATTTTATGCGCATGTTGCGGATATTTTTCTTTTAAAAAATTAATAGATTCAATATCAATATCAAAGGCAGTAAAATTATCTTTCTCAATCATATATTGAGTTAAAACGCCAGTTCCTGGACCAATTTCCAAGATGGTTAAATCGTCTTGTGGTAAAGCATTTACTATTTTTTGCGCAATATTAAGGTCAGTTAAAAAATGCTGGCCTAAATGTTTTTTTGCTTTTACTGGTGATGCCAATGGTTACTTGTTTAAGTTTTGATAATTTGTATCTAAAATTCTAATAGAAACATTATTGCGAATATACACATGTTTATCTTGAATTCGTTTAATAATTACACCAGCAACTATTAAAATGGAACTCGCTAAAACAGCTTGTTCATTCACTATTTTTGTGTGCCCATTTGCAAGATTGTTACCTGTATCTATTATAAAAAATAATATTCCAGCAGTAAACAGCCAGTGACTAATCCTTGCGCCTCTAATTTTAATAGCTTTTAAGTCGCTAATCCTTACAACTTCATCATTATCAAAAATTAATAAACTATCATTCATGTTTACCAATTTATGTGTTTTGTAAAATAAGTCGCCCTTAATTTTGTAATCTAAAGACGAGTTGTTAAAAAACTGAAATGATTTTTCTTTACCAAATAACGAATGGTAATTTATTTCTAAAATCTTTTGAGAAAAACCTAAACTAAGCTCTAAACAAAATAATATAGAAACAATATATTTCATTACATAATTTCTAAAAGAGTTCTAAATGCTGCATATTTACCTTCATAGCGTTGGTTGTGTTCAGCTTGTAAACGTGCGGCGTGATTTTTTTGATAGGCTTCAATATCCTCCATTTTTTCGAAAGTATATTGTACCGAAAAAGTTGCGCCTTCATCATCCACATTTAATACTCTACAAATTTTATTTTCTGAAAAATGTCCAGTATTTAATACATCTGGAATATGAACGGTTTTCATCCAATTTAACCAGTCTTCTGCTAATGATTTATCAATGCTTATAGTTACGTTATATATATACATGTTTTTATTTTTTATTCCTCTTCCAGCCCCTTCCAAAGGGGGGCACAAGGAGCCTAATTGACTATATCTCCTCTTAAATCTCTGTAGCGTTTTCTAGCGTCTACTACATAAATACTACCAGGATATTTTACTAATATATCTTGATACAGCTGTTTTGCTTTTTCTTTATCATTCAAATAGCGTTCATATAGTTCAGCTTCCTTAAATAATGCATCGTCTCCATATAAATCAGTGGGATAAAATTCTAAAATATTTTCATACATCTTTGCCGCTTCAGGATAATGATTTGTTAGTTTATAGATCTCAGCTTTTTTATAATAAATGTCATCACCCAAAGTGTGTTCGCTAAATAGGCTGTTAATACTATCTAATTTTGCTAATGCTCTATCATACTGATGTTGTAAGATTAATAATTCGGCAGATGCAAACATACTTAAGGGAACAGTATTTGTGTCGATGCCAATAGCATCTGTAATCACTAATGATAAATCCAAGGCATCGTTGGCAATAGTTTTTGTTGTAGCGCCTTTTAACACATCGCATTGTGTTTTTGCCCAAGCAAAGTCTGAGGCATAGTAACTTAATTTTGCATTTCTAAATTTAGCTGCTTGTCCTACGATCTCATATTTAAAATCTTTTTCTACTTGAGAATAGAGAAGAGAAGCATCCCAAATATTACCCACTAATAAATTCATATCACCTAAATCTAATTTAATTTCAGCTAATATGTTTTTATCAAACGTGTATTGAGAAATAACTTCCTCTAAAGTTTGAATGGCCTCCTGTGGTTTATTTAAATAATAAGCTTTTAAAATAGCCGATTTTTTAATAAGCGGTATCGTTAAATTACTAATGCCATATTCTTTAATAGCAGCTTCTATATTCGTATTAAGGGTTAAAACATCAGCAGGGTTGGCATTTGGCTGATTAGTAATTTGCAAATAGTTGGCATTTAATTTTTCAATGTTCGCAACGTCGTAATATGGATTTTCTTTTCCTTTGCTAATCACATATTGATAGCATTTTTCGGCTACAACATAATTTTCGTTACTAATGCAAAGTTTGGCTAATTCCATTAATCGCGTGCCATCCGATTTTTCTCGTTTATCCAAGGCTTTGTTTTGTACGTAAGAGCCTTCAAAATCTTTTTGTTGATTGAGTAAGAAAATTAAAAACTCAGAGAAGATAGTTTTATCAGAATGTTGCTGAATACGTTTTTGTAATTCTTGTTTAAGAATTGGATTATTAAATCCGCCATTTTTATCATCGTAACCTAATGATTGTTGTAAATTTGTTTGTGCTGTATATATTTCACTTTCTCTAAATTCAATGGCGTCTAAATATTCGTTAACCATGGCTTTCAAGTCGCCTTTTTTCTTGTACAAGTTGGCTATTTCATAATAGTAAGGATAAGAGTCGCGCGTTTCTTTTCTCCCTTTTTTATATACTTCTAAGGCATAATCGTAAAGCTCTTCATCTTCAAAGGCATGAGCTAATACAAACACATAATTTTGCAAAGGAATTAACTCTTTGATAGCTTTATTATATTGTTCTTTTTCTTTTTCAGGGTTGTTTTGAATTTTGTAAAGTTTTCCTAGCCACACATACAAATGAAAAGCAGTTTCGTTTCGTTTAATTTGTTTTTTAAGTACTTTTTCGGCTTTACTGTATTCCTTTATTTCCACTAAACATTTGTAGTAGTAGGTAAAATAAGCATCTGGATTTTTGTCGTACAAGTTATCAAAATAGGCTGCGGCTTTATCGTATTGTTTTTGCTCATAAAACTGCATGGCTAATTTTTCATCATTGGCTTTTTGAGCTACCAGCGATGAAAAGCTTAATAAACATAACATAAATATCAAAAAACGAAACGTCATTTATTTTGTTTTTGGATTTACAAGTTCTGGTAAAATTCCTGAATTTAATTGTTTAATTAAATCTTCGCATACAGGTAACGATTGATTAAATACATCTAAATGTTTTCTGATAGTTTCAGTATTTATTTTTAATTCCTCAATGATTTTTTCAGCTTGTTTTTTTTCTTCGTTTATAAATTCAATGGCTTCATCCTCATTTACACTTCCATTTTTTAAATCGTGAGATAAAGCTTGAAGTTGAGTAATAGAGACATTCGCATTCGCTAACCAAGTTGATCGTAATTCAACATAATCCTGTAATCCTTTTTCAACCGAATGAAAATTCTGTAAGTTTTCAGCTACAACTTTCGTAACCGTATCTTTTAAATGCGAATCGATAAAAAGTGAGTAGGTGTATTGTTTGCTATAAGCCTGCATACAAGATGCACTATCTACTGTTTTAAAATTGTCTACAGATTGCTGAAGTACTACTTTTAAACTATCCAATTCTTTCACATATTTATCATAAGCATGTGTGTTTTTGCAAGAGGACGCAAAAGCAACCATGATTAACAAGGTGAATATAGAAAACAGAAGTCTCATTTATAAAAGCATTAAAAACCAAATTTAAGTTTAATTGAGCAATAACAAAACAAGAATAAGCGATTAAAGTCTTAAAAAGTACTAAAGATTAATTAAAAGAAGGTAGTTGTAAATAAACCCTCTATCCTATTAGTAAACCGCTAAAACAAAAACCTTCTATTATAGTTTATTATCATTTATATTTACACTATGGTATTAACCTTATTAAAAGAAAGCATTGTATTTGCCTGGGGAGCCTTAGTTGCCAACAAGCTTCGTACATTTTTAAGTTTATTAGGCATTACCATTGGTATCTTTGCTATTATTACGGTATTTACCATTGTTGATAGTTTAGAAAGAAATATCAGAGGAAGTGTTCAAAGCCTTGGAGAAAACGTCGTGTTTGTGATGAAATGGCCTTGGACGTTTGGACCTGATTATCCTTGGTGGAAATACATGAATCGTCCAGTACCAGAAATTAGTGAATTAGCTGAAGTTGAAAGAAAAGCAAAAAGTGTAGAGGCTATAGGATTTAGAATTGGCGCTCGAAAAGTACTGAAGCATAATAATAATACTATCGAAAATGGATTGGTAGCAGGTTGGTCTTATGGCTTTGGACAAGTAAAATCTTTTGAAATTATTGACGGACGTTATTTTAGAGAGGATGAAGCAGAAGGTGGCTATAACGTGGTGATATTGGGTCACACCATTGCTGATGGTTTGTTTCCAAATAACGAATATCCCATTGGAAAAACCATTAAAGTAGCTGGCAGAAACTGCAAAGTAATTGGTGTATTTAAAAAAGAAGGAGAAAGTATGTTGGGAAATACCATGGATAACCAAGCGGTGGTGCCTTACAATTTTGCGCGATTATTTATGGATGTGAAATCCGAAAATAGCGACCCATTTATTGCCGCTAAAGCAAAACCTGGTGTTACCAATGATCAATTAAAAGATGAGTTAACAGGTATTATGCGTGGCATTAGAGGATTAAAGCCAATGGCCGACGATGATTTTGCATTAAACGAAACAAACTTATTAAGTAAAAACTTTGATGGTTTGTTTGATATTGTAGGCATTGCAGGAGCTATTATTGGAGGCTTTTCTATTTTAGTGGGAGGTTTTGGGATTGCCAATATCATGTTTGTGTCGGTGCGAGAAAGAACTAATTTAATTGGCATTCAAAAATCATTGGGCGCAAAAAACTATTTTATTTTAGCGCAGTTTTTATTTGAATCTGTGTTTTTATCTTTAATGGGAGGGATTATAGGACTCTTACTCATTTACTTGCTCACCTTTGCCGCCGACGGGGCCATTGACATGGAAATTACCTTAACGCGCTCCAATATTATTTTAGGTTTAACCATCTCGGTATTGATAGGAATCATCAGCGGATTTATCCCAGCGTATGGCGCCTCACAGTTAGATCCGGTAGAAGCAATTAGAACCAATTAATATGGCATTAGTACAACGTCCAAAATCCATTAGTATCATTACCGTTACAGCAATTGTATTGGTGTTATTGGCTTTTCCCATGTTGTTTACGCCATCTATTAAACGAATGGGCGATTTTGTGCCGATGGTTTTAGGTATTATCATCACGCTTCAGTTTGTTTCTTTAATTGGTATTTGGCATATGAAACAATGGGGCGTTCAATTGTTTATCATTATGTTTTGCGTGCGAGTTATGACTTTTATGTTTTTAGACCTTTATACATTTAGATTCTTTTTCAATATCCTCTATTCTGTTGTCTTCATCATTTTCTTTTTAATCCATTACCGTAAGATGGATACCAATCTTTAGTTATATCTACTCAACAAATTTTTAAAATCATTCATGTTCATGCTTTCCATATTTAGTTGAACTAAGGAGGTATCGCCAAGCACAACATCTTGTTGTCCAACTTGCACTAATTTAGTTTTTTCGTTTACACGATAAGCTAACACACTTACTTCTTGTCCGCTTGGTATAGCTTTAAATTCAACCGAATGATTTGAAAATTCATAACCAGGTAAAACAGATTTCATTTCTTTAAAAACAAGTGCTACAAATGTTTTTTCAATAGAATCTGCTTTTACAATTAAGTTGGTTGGTTTTTCTGTATTATAAAATCTGTCGCAGTTTATCCAACCAAGTTTACTTAATTTCATGATATAACCTTCTTGATATTCTCCTCGGCCTTCTAACGCATAATCTCCAAATCTTTCTGGACTATCAGCAACGCCACTATCAGGAACGCTTTCTATAGCCTCAATAGCAATGCTGCCATTTACTTTCCAATCAACAATTCCATTATTTAAATTTCCTGAAAATGCTTTCATTGTTTTATCTGGATAAGTGCTTGGCATTTTAACCGTAACTTGTTTGTTGGGTTTTAACTTTAATTTTTCTCCATGACATTTTGCTTCGATATACACCATACCCGCAGAAGCTAAAGTGCGTTTGTTGCTTGTAGTAGTTAATCCTGCAGCAAGTATATCTGCCATCGTATAAAATTCGGTAACGTAAATAGCAACTTGCGTACATTTAATTTCACTTCCATCTTCATATACAAATGCATTGTCAGGAAAATGAATAATAGTTCCTTCATCACAGTATATATCATCAGGATGATAGGCATCAATGATGCTTTCTTGGGATGGTTTGCTAGAAAGCGAATTGTAGGCATTTAACGAATAGCCTATCATTCTTTCTCTTTCAGGGTGAGGAGATGTTTTGGCAAAATTCATCCAATCGATATAATAGCCTGGCATGTAAATGCGTTTTTGTATGGTGCAGGAAACGCCTCCTGAGATTAAAACCATAACTAAAATGCTTCGTAATAGTGCTTTCATAGTAAGTAAGATTTAGTATAAGTGGATTTATATAATGAGTTATAGATATAAAAGCGACACTTTCTAACCTTAAAGGACTAAAAAAGCTAGAAAATTAACTGATAAGTGCTTAAAATTTAACTTATTATAAATAGGTGATTTCAAAAAACATCAATTCATCGATTCATCGTGTCAAAAAGTTAATTTGTCTGAAAATGCTATTTAACTGTCAAATTGTTTTGTTTTATTCGAAAATTTAATTATATCTTTATATAGAATTAATCACTACACTCACTCAATAAAACATACATTTTAATCAATAAAACCATGGTTGCAGAAGTTGAAACGCATAATTTAGTTGACCCCTTAAAAGCCTTTTTTGGCTTTAGTGGATTTAAAGGAAACCAAGAAGCAATTATCAATAATATCCTTAACAAACAGGATACATTTGTTATTATGCCAACTGGAGGCGGTAAGTCGCTTTGCTACCAATTACCAGCTATTATGAGCGAAGGAACGGCTATTGTTGTTTCTCCTTTAATTGCTTTAATGAAAAATCAAGTAGATGCTATTCGTGGTTTTAGTAACGAAACTGGCATAGCCCATTTCTTAAATTCTTCATTAAATAAATCAGAAATAGCAACCGTAAAAAAAGACGTGTTGTCTGGAAAAACTAAATTGTTGTATGTAGCACCCGAAACTTTAAATAAAGAAGATAACGTTGAGTTTTTCTCAGAATTTAAAATTTCTTTCTTTGCTATCGACGAAGCTCACTGTATTTCAGAATGGGGGCATGATTTCCGACCTGAATACCGTCGTTTACGTCCTATTATTGATAAATTAGGTTCTGTGCCAGTAATGGCCCTAACTGCTACAGCTACGCCTAAAGTACAACACGATATTCAAAAAAACTTAGGCATGTTAGAGGCGAGTTTATTTAAATCGTCGTTTAACCGCGAAAACCTATATTATGAGGTTCGCGCTAAGCAAAATGTGATTAAAGAGATTATTAAATACGCAAAACAAAACACTGGTAAATCGGGGATTGTTTACTGTTTAAGTCGCAAAAAAGTGGAGGAAGTTGCTCAAGCTCTGATAGTTAACGGCATTAAGGCAGCTCCTTATCATGCAGGTTTGGATGCTAAGGAACGTGCCAAAACTCAAGATGGGTTCTTAATGGAAGACATCGATGTGATTGTGGCAACGATTGCTTTTGGAATGGGTATCGATAAACCAGATGTTCGTTATGTCATTCATCATGATATTCCAAAATCGTTAGAAGGCTATTATCAAGAAACTGGTCGTGCTGGTCGTGATGGAGGAGAAGGAAACTGCGTCACTTTTTATAGTTATGATGATATTGTGAAGTTGGAGAAATTCATGAAAGATAAACCTGTAAATGAGCAAGAAATTGGTAAACAAATGTTGTCGGAAACGGCATCGTTTGCTGAGACTTCTTCTTGTCGTCGTAAATTTATCTTACATTATTTTGGAGAAGAATTTAATGATGCAAAATGTAATGAGATGTGCGATAACTGTCGTCATCCAAAACAAAAATTTGAAGCACAAGATGATTTAATGCTTGCTATCAAAGCTGTTAAAGAAAGTAAAGAGAAACATAAGGTGAAAGACATCATTAATTTATTAATGGGTAATTTAACCGCAACCGGCAAATCATACAAACACAACGAGTTAAAAACTTGGGGCGAAGGCGTAGAAGCTGATAAAGATGATAAGTTTTGGAATGCCGTGATGCGCCAAGCTATTGTTAATGGATTCTTTGCTAAGGATATTGAAAATTATGGTTTAGTAAAAATTACGGATAAAGGAAAAGATTTCTTAAAAAATCCATTCAGCATTAAATTTACAAGAGATAATGACTTTAGTAATGCTGAAAGCGATAACGATGAGGATATAGTTGGAGGTAAGGGTGCTAATAGTACTGATGAAGTATTATATGCCATGCTAAAAGATTTAACTAAGAAAATTGCTAAACAAAATAATTTACCGCCATATATTATTTTCCAAGAGCCATCCTTAGAGGAAATGTCAATCAACTATCCAATTACGATGGAAGAAATGGCAAAAATTACGGGTGTTGGCGCAGGAAAAGCAGCTAAATATGGTAAGCCATTTTTAGAAGTGATTAAAAAACATGTTGAGGAAAACGATATTGAGCGCCCTAGCGATATGGTCATCAAATCAGTCGTTAATAAATCTGGATTAAAAGTATTTATCATTCAAAACATTGACAGAAAAGTTAGCTTAGAGGATATGGCTAAAAATAAAAATCTGAAAATGAATGATTTGTTAACTGAGATTGAAACTATTGTAGCTTCAGGAACTAAAGTAAACATCAACTATTATATTGATCAAGTCATTGATGAAGATAAAAAAGATGAAATTTACGAATGCTTACGTGAAGCTGAAACAGACGATATTAATGCAATTTTAAAAGAATTAGGAGAAGATGAATATAGTGAAGAAGAAGTAAGATTAATGCGCATCAAATTTATTAGTGAGTTTGGAAATTAAGATTTAAGATTTTTGTGTTTAAAAAGTCGTTCGCAGCTAGCGAACGACTTTTTTGTTTTTATGAATACTGATTTATGATGTATAAAATACTATTTTTTATCGCTTAAAATGGATGTTTTTAGTGTTTTGAATGGATGTTAAAACAATTTAAGTATTTGAAAACCAATATACTAACTCATATTTTGTGAATGAAAACAGCTATATTTAAATAAAGAGTAACTTTATAGTCCTTTGTTCTTATGATAATTTTGAGTAAAAATATCCGTACTTCTACCATCTTCATATGGCTGTTATTTTGCCATTGCTCAATAATTTTCGGACAAAATAAAGATGAGTTGGTTTCGTCTTATATTAAAAATTTATCCGACACTTGGACTGAGTTGAATACAAAAACTTTTTCTTCATTTATTGTTGATTCTACTTTATCTCTAAAAGCTGAGCCGTTTAAAATCGAACAAAAAATTAGCACTAATAACAAAAACCAATTACAGCTAAGATTAAATCAATTACAACAAAAAATCAATAAAAAAGATATTGGATTACATGCAACCGTTAGCTATCAAGAAAATCTAAATGCCCCTATTGTTGATCCTGAAGAAATTGTTGTTTTTAAACGCCGCGCTATTGCTGGCTTAGATTGGGATTTGTTAAATAATGGGTTATACGAAAACAGACTTAAAAATAAAATTTTAAAACTAAATTATGCTGCTTTAGAAAAAAAACAGCTAACAGATAATTTGAATGCTTTTCAAAACAAACAAACCGCTCAAATTATTTCTTATTTCAATGCTAAAAAAATAGAGATATTAAATACACGTAAATATTTAAATAACAAGCAAGCTCCTGTTATCGAAAAATTATGGGCCATTAAGCATATTACAAAAGACAATTATTTAAAACTTATTCAAAACACAACGGATATAAATGCTCAATATAATTTATATCAAAACTATAATCAGGTGAACATAGAAAAGGGCAACTTTGCTTTTGAGCTACCAATTTTAGATTTGAATATTCGGCAGTTGATGCAAAAAATCAATAATAGCCCTGTAGATTCATCACTAGCACTAGCTGATGCTGCTGAAGTTGCTAAATATCAGGCGTCCTATTTAAAAGATGTAAGCTTAAAGGCTTACACACGTTACAATTATTATGATGTGTATAATGCAGCACAACCAAATCGTTCTTTTGTTTCTGTTGGAATGAATTTATCCTTGCCATTAGCATTTAATCAAAAAGAGAAAAAAGAATATTATCTCACTCAATATTTATTATCAAATACAAAAGAAACAACGGATAGCTTAGATGTTCAATTGATTGTTTTAAATAAATATTATGAGTATCAATATAAATTAAAACAGTTTAAAAATTTATATCATAAACGTTTAGTGCTTGAGGAATTATTAAGAACAGAACGCGTAAAAGCTCAGTTAAGTGATTTTGAGTTTAATCCAAATACAGCTTTATTTATTTTAGATGATTATTGGAGTAATGCTATTGAGTTGATTGATTTAAAGCAAGATTTATATAAAATACTATTAGATATTAAAATAAAAGTTCCTACTGCAAATATTGCTGATTATACTTCGCCATTAAATTTATCTAATTTAAATATCGCTTCAAGTAATCCTCCATTTAAAGCAGTGTATATATGGAGTGATGCTTTTAAAAATAATTCTCAAACAGTAATTAACGAATACTGTAGAGTAAATGAATTTAACCCTTTATTAATTTCGTATAATTCCACAAAAATTTACATTCAACAGATTTCTGAATTTATTTCGAAAAATTATACTACTCCCATACACATTATGATTGGAAGTAATAAATTATTGAACACGGGAATAGCAGGCTTTTTAGATACTCTAAAAACAAACATTAATCTTTCTCAAGTTAAAGGAATTCATTTAGATATTGAACCACATACTTTCGCTGATTTCAAAGATAATAAAGAGCAGTATTTTAAAAAGTATGTAGCTGTTCTAAAACAAGCCAAGCAATTTGCTGATAATAATAAATTAGAATTATCTGTTTCTATTCCTTTAAATTATCCTGATGAGGTGTTAAATGAGATTAATACCACTTGTAATTACGCATATTTGATGGCTTATGAAAATGTGGATATTGACTTCATATTACGCAAAACAGCCGAAGAAAAAACCATACTAAAAAATAAATGTGTATTAGCATTAAGAACAAAAGATTTTGAAAACAGAACGAGTATGGACGTAGCCTTCAAAAAAATAGGTTTTGAAAAAGGAGCTTATCATGATTTAGATGATTTAATAAAATTTGATAATACTAGCATTAACGTGAAAGGAGAGAACGAGAAGTAATATGAAAAGTGTAAACTTTCAAAGAAATAAATCATTAATACGTGTCGTTAATGAACAGCAGAAAGTCAAAAAAACCAAGCAGCGCAATTGGGATAGAATTTTATATATAGGATTGCTAGGTTTGTTTTTGTTGTTTATGATTTATTATTTTTCAGCAAAATATATTTTTGTCCATGCTTATGGACATGTTATTATTGAAAACACACATGTTCGTTTAACTGATGATGCGCGCATTATTGAATTTTATGTACATGAAGGAGATAGCATTCAAAAAAATGATACGTTATTTTCCTATGCCTTGGATAGAGACGACGACATTAATGGCTCATCTTCACAAGCTTTGAGTATAGGTTCAATTAATGGAGCAAGTAAAGATGATTGGTGGGTAAAAGAACTGTTTGCATTGAAGAAAAAAATTACTTTAAATAACATTGATGTTTCCGAAAATGGAAGTTTAATTGCGAATTATAAATCAGAAATCAAACGATTGAGCAATGAAGTTATTTTAGATGTGCTTCCTAAAAGCAGATTGGAGTTTGTGCAAAATGAAATCTTTAGATTGAATACTGAGAACCAAAAACTACAAAGAGAAAATAATGAGTTATATGGTCTTATTAAGACCTTGGGACCAACTACTAATAAGAATAAATATAGCGCCTCTAATATTCGATTAAAAAGCGCTACAGGAAGTCAACTAAGTGATTTAAGTAAATTATCTTTCAGTGAAGAATTATTGTCTGAACCAAAATATTTTAAATCACCTATTAGCGGAGTTTCTACAAGAATATTTATTCATAATTACGAGACGGTATTAAAGAGTGAAGAGATTATGTCTATTCACCAAGCGCACCCTGCGTTTATCAAAGCATATTTTGAACAAGAAGATTTAAGATATTTTAATGTTGGAGATGTTTTTACAATTGATTTCCCAGATGGCACAACGAGTAAAGGAGTGCTAAAGAGATTTTATATTGCAACTTATACGTTACCTGAAGAATTTCAAAAAAAATATGAGCCAACCACTAGGAGTATAGCGGCTGATATTTATCCAATAGATTCAACAGAGATTGTTAAATGGAAAGCATTTTATAAAATGAGCGTTGATATTTCTAAATTAAAATTTAACTAAAAGCTATGGAAAAGACGTTAGCGAATAATAAGGTTGAGTTTAATGATAATGTTTTAACTTGTTTCGGAAAAACATTTTATTATTTCGAATCTTTTAGTTCATTAAAAATTGATGATTTAGAAAAATATGATGCCATTATTATTGATGCTAGAGACATTGAATTCACGAGAATTATTATTAAAAAATTCCGCAGCCATTCTAATATTGAGGTGTATTTAAAGCCACTTTTTTTAATTAATAATAAAGCTACTGAAGATCCATATATAAAGGAATTGACAGATGGGATGATTATGTCATTTGATCAGATTCCAGAAACAATTAATGATATCAATCAAATTAATATGAAGGTTACTCGATTAGAGAGTTCGGCATCTTCATCATTTGAGGTACAAGTCTTTAAAAAAGCATTAAACTATATGTTTACGAGAGATTTGAATACTTTAAAACCTATGATTGACATTAACTCTTCAATTGGTTATTGTTATCCAGTACTTTCTGTAAACTTCGATGCTTTTGAAGAAGTAAAAGCTATTGAATTATTAGAGTGGGCTGAAAAAGAAAATTTAATTTGGCCAGATTTTTACGATAGAGTTTATTTGTGTAGTAATTGTAAAGGCGGACATTTATCATTTAGAGAAATTTGTCCTAATTGTGATTCGGCAAATATTAAATCTGAGGACTTAGTGCATCATTTTCCTTGTGGATACATAGGTGCTATTAGTGATTTTAAAAATAAAGTAGATACTGTTTTAACTTGCCCTAAATGCTCTAAAAATTTACGACACATTGGAGTTGATTATGATAAGCCATCTATTATTAATCATTGTCAAAACTGTAATGATGTTTTTCAAGATTATTTAGTGAAAGCTAAATGTGTACAGTGCAAAACAGATACAGATGTTCAGTTCCTAGTTTCTAAAAATCTTAATATATATAAACTTACTAAAAAGGGAAGAAATTCTGCAGTAGGTGGAATTTATACGTCTGATTATGCTTTAAATAATGAGGTTGTTGGAACTCTCGACATAAAAACGTTCTTAACAATGATGCATTATGAGCAGGAAAGAATTAAATCTAATGCTTTATTAAATTCGAACTTAGTTGTGTTTTATTTCGAAAATATTTTCGACTTGTACCGTATTGTCAGTAAATCAAAAGAAAAATCTCTGTTAGCAGAGTTTGTTGACATTATTAGAGATAACATTACCCCTGCAGATTTTATATGTATCAACAATCCTTCTATTATAAGTGTATGTATAAATGATGCAAATTTAGAAGACGCTAAAATCATGGTTTTAAAAATTTCTAATATGATTCAAGAATTAGTGATGAATAATTTCAATCGTTTTGATTTAGAAATTAGTTCAAATGTTGAATCATTAAGTAAAACAATTGCCTTTGATAAACAAATGCAAACTACAATTAAAGAGTTAGTTGAAAAAACATGATAGAGATTGTTGATGAATTTTTTAATTACATCTCTGCCGTTGGGCCAACAAAGCTACTGCGTATATTTTGGTTTTTTGTGTTTTTTGAGTTTGCACGCTTTTTCATATTTGAACTAGCAGTACTAATTATTTGGAAAATTAGAGAGCCTCAGCGAAAAGAACGTTACGATAATGCTCGAAGAAGATTGTTTATTGAACGGCCTTTGGTTTCGGTAATCGTTCCTGGAAAGAATGAAGGGAAGCATATCTACAAGTTAGCTAATTCGCTTAAAGAACAGACGTATACTAATTTCGAATTTATTGTTATTGATGATGGTTCTGACGATGATACAGAGCGAATTTGTAAGAGTCTACAAAAAAACGGATTCATAGATTTGTTTTTAAGAAATGATGTTCGTGGAGGAAAAGCTTCTGCAGCCAATTTAGGGTATCGTTTTTCAAAAGGAAAAATAATTGTGCATTTAGATGCTGATTGTAGTTACGATAGTGATGCTATTGAAAAAATAATCGTTCCTTTTTATTTAGACGAAGATATTGGAGCGGTAGGAGGAAATATTTTAGTGAGGAATTACAAAGAAAGTTTATGCACGACGTTGCAGGCCATCGAATACTCCGATACTATTTCTGCAGGACGAATCACTTCCAGTTACCTAGGAATTTATAGGTTAGTTTCAGGGGCTTTTGGAGCATTTACTAAAGAAGCATTGGATAGAGTTGGCGGATGGGATATTGGACCAGGATTAGATGGCGACATTACCGTAAAGTTGCGCAAATTAGGCTATAAGATAGTTTTTGAACCTGATGCTATTTGCCAAACGAATGTGCCTAATACATTTAAAAAATTAGTTAAACAGCGTTTGCGATGGGATAAGTCTATTATTCGTTTTAGGGTTCGTAAACATCGAGATGTATTTTATCCAAATGCTACTTTTCGTTTTTCTAATTTTATTTCAAGTTTTGAAAACATCACCTACAATATTTTATTAAACATTAAATGGTGGGTGTATATGTTTGATATGGCTATTAACTATACTTCATTGTTAGGATTTATTTTTCCCTTCAATATTTTATTATATACAGCTAATAATTTTTTAAAATTTTTGGTGTTCTCGTTATTTCGAAAACGAAAAAACGCATCAATTATTTATTTTATTCCCTATTTACCCTGTATGGTGCTTTATTTTGGATTTTATTTACGATTAGTTCGTTCTATTGCTTATGTGCAGGAATTTTTCTTTAAGAAATCGTATGAAGACTCCTGGAATCCAATTAAATCATCTAGCCACGCTAAAAAATTGGGGATTTAAATTCTTAAGTATTTCTTATATTTAACTAATGATAATTTTTAGGAAATATTTTTTATTTATTTTTTATTTAATACCCCATTTTTTAATAGGCCAATCTTTGCCAAAGCCAATTTTCTCCCATTCGGCTGGTTACTATGTTGATTCTATTATTTTAAATATATCTTCTCCAATATCTGGAGTTCAGATTAGATATACTCTTAATGGTGAAGAGCCAAATCCAAGCTCAAATCTCTATACTTCTTCACTTATTCTTAAAAACAAAAGTCATTTAAAAAATTCTATCTCTACTATACCTACAAATCCATCTTTTAATTATCCTAAACCTGGTTATGATACCTCAAGAGCCAATACTAGAGGATGGCTTGAACCTTTTGATACAATTTTCAAATCAACTGTTGTGAAAGCAAAATTATTTAAGTTGGGTTATTTATCAGATTCAACAGCAGTTTCTACTTTTTTTATTAAAGAAAACCCGGCAAGTTTTTTTAGCTTACCTGTTCTTTCTTTAAGTATAGACAGTGCGGCATTGTTTTCTTATACTTCTGGAATTTATGTATATGGCGCTGATTCTATGAACGAAGGTAATTATTCTAATGACACGGCAGAACGAAAAGCACATATTGAGTTCTTTGAAACAACAGGACAAAGAGTGATTGCACAATATGCAAATATTAAAATTCATGGAAATGGCGGAAGACACGCGCCTCAAAAATCATTACAATTAAAAGCTGAAAAAGAATTTGGTGCTGGAAATTTCAACTACCAGTTTTTTATAGAGTCTCAAGTAAAAAAACATGACAGATTATTATTAAGAAATGGCGGTCACCGCCCTGATTGTATGCCTCGTGATGATGTTGGGCAAGATTTCTTGAAATCGCTAAGTAACATTTCCCAAAACAACCGACAATGTGTTGTTATGGTAAATGGTGAGTATTGGGGAATGCAAACTTTAAAAGAGGTTTTAGACAATAATTATTTTTATAGAAAATATAATATTCCAAAAAGCGATTGTATTATTTTAACCCAAGCTGGTTCGCTAGATGAAGGTCTAGTTGGAGATGAAAATTCTTACAATGATTTGTTAAATTTCTTTTCATTAAATAATATGGCAACGCCATCTCATTTTAATTATGTAAATACACAAATGGATTTAGAGAGTTTTGTTGATTTTGAATGTGGAGAAATATTTTTGGGTAATGGAGATTGGCCGAATAACAATACAAAATTTTGGAGATATAGAAGACCCTTTAATGACCCCACTTTAAATAACCATTTAGACGGAAGATGGCGTTGGTTATTCTATGATTTAGATGCTGCTTTTGGTGGTGATTGTAGTGGGATTTACCCATCACATAATTCTTTAATTCGTGCCACTGATCCCGCTTATAATAAATACACCAGGCCTTTAAGATCTTTATTAGTTAATAGCCAGTTTAAGGTTGATTTTATTAATCGTTATGCAGATTTATTAAATTCTAATTTTCTTTCAAAACAGCTAATTGCCTCTATAAATAAAACAAGTGCCAGTTATACATCAGAAATACAGCAACATGTTGAACGCTGGCGTTACCCTTCTGTAGCTAATGATTTATTATCAAGATCAGCAGAGGCCCCAAGCACAATAAAATGGAATACGATTGTGTCAGGTTTATTAAATTTTGCCAATCAACGGGCTGATAAAACGAGAAAGCAATTCATGACTTATTTTTCCTTAACGGATACAGTGAAGGTTACTTTAAATGTAAATGACACCGCAATGGGTAAAATCAAAATCAATTCACTTTACATCGATAAATATTTAATTAGAAATAATACTTTAGTGTATCCATGGACTGGCGTTTATTTCGATGGAAATCCAATAAAACTTGAGGCTATTGCATATCCTGGGTATAAATTTTCTCATTGGAATTTGATGAGTGATACAGCGAATCATGTTATTAAAAATTTTTCTACAGATACTTTAGTAACCGCTTATTTTATTGTAGATACTGCGTTTAAAGCCACACATTATCTGTATATTAACGAAGTATTGGCTTCTAATACGAGTAACATTAAGGATGAGTATTTTGAAAATGATGACTGGGTTGAATTATATAATCCAAATAATTTTAGTGTGGATATTTCTGGATTTTACATGAGCGACGAATCTACAAATAAAACAAAATATAGAGTTAGAAATACAAGTCAACAAACAGTTATTCCGCCTCGTGGTTTTAAATTGATATGGTTAGATAACGATACTATTCAAGGAGTATTACATGGTAATTTTAAACTAAACACATCGTTTGACTCTTTATTTTTGACTCTGCCAAATGGTAATCAAACGATTGACAGTATAGGTTTTATAAACATGACATCCAATGTTTCTTATGGAAGACAACATGATGGAGATGATACATGGATATCGTTTTTAGAACCAACCCCAAATTCAACAAATCGAATTAAAGAAACTCCTGAATTTGATTATTTTTTAGTATACCCTAACCCAACATCTGATATTTTGTATTTTACGCAGAGTAAAAATATTGATATTTACGATATGTTAGGAAAGAAAGTAGCATCATCACTTCAGGTTAAATATATTAATGTAAGTTCGCTTGCTCAAGGGATATATTTGCTTAAAACTGAAGATGGACAATCTGTTAAATTCTCTAAAAATTAGAGTGCTTTTTTCTAACACTTTCTAGAAGGTTATCAGCAATTGACGGTTAAAAACCATGTTTTTCGAAAGGCTAAATTCATCAATTATTTTAGTAATTTCGCATATATGACAACTATCTCAAAAAAAAATCAAACAGATAGCAAACAAAGTTTAGCTATCATTTGCTCATCATTTAAAAATAAAACAGAATATAATTTAACGAAAGAACAAGTAGATTATATTTCTAACGATATTAAAACCCACGATAAAAAATTTATTTGCATCAATACTTTATCACGCTTAGTTTGTGTGATATTGGTTGACGATAAAAAAAATCATTACACTTCATTAGAATTAATTCGTAAAAATGGAGCGACAATTACCGATAGTTTAAATTCAGAAAAGAGAATGGGTGTTTCCATTGTAAACGAATTATCAAATGCCGACTACTCTTTAGCTTTAGCCGAAGGAATCGCTTTAGCTAACTATCAGTTTATAAAACATAAACCAAGTGCTAAAAAAACAACTAATACTTTAGCAACAATTAATGTAGTAGATGCAAAAGTAACATCACAACATATTTCTAATTTATCAATTGCTGTTGACGCTACTTTAAAAGCACGTGATTTAGTGAATGAGCCAGTAAATGTTTTAAACGCTACTGGTTTAGCTAATGCTTTTAAAGCGATGGGTAAATCAGCTGGTTTTAAAGTTGAGGTTTTAAATAAGTCTAAAATCAAACAATTAAAAATGGGTGGTTTGTTGGCTGTTAATGCAGGAAGTGTAGATGAACCAACGTTTTCTGTGATGGAATATAAACCAAAAAACGCAAAAAATAAAAAACCGTATGTATTAGTTGGCAAAGGTGTAGTTTATGATACAGGTGGATTAAGTTTAAAACCTACGCCTAATAGCATGGACTTAATGAAATGCGATATGGCTGGCGCAGCTGCCGTTGGTTGCACAATGTATGCTATCGCTAAAGCAAAATTAAACGTACATGTTATTGCATTAGTACCTGCTACTGATAATCGTCCTGGATTTAATGCTTTTGCTCCTGGCGATATTATTACGATGATGGATGGAAGTACGGTTGAGATGTTAAATTCAGATGCCGAAGGCCGTATGATTTTAGCAGACGCGCTTCATTACGCAAAACGTTATAAACCAGAAATGGCCATTGAATTATCTACTTTAACAGGTGCAGCAGCAGCAGCCATTGGACAGTATGGTATTGTGAGTATGGGAACAGCAACGGACGAACAAAAAACAAACTTAACGGTGAGTGGATTACGTATGCATGAGCGTTTAGCTGAATTTCCGTTTTGGGATGAATACGACGAATTAATTAAATCAGACATTGCTGATCAAAAGAATTTAGGTGGTCCGTATGGTGGAGCCATTACAGCAGGGAAGTTTTTAGTAAAGTACACAGATTACCCGTATATGCATTTTGATATTGCTGGCCCAGCTTTTGTAACAGCTAAAGATAGCTACAGAGGTAAAGGAGGTACAGGTTATGGTGTAAGATTGTTATTTGATTTCTTTTCTAATTTATAATTTGAATTTTTGAAATATTTATTACATATCTTTTTGTTTTGCTCTCTTTTGAGTTTAGCTCAAAACAGCAATAATGAATCATTGATTGTAGTTCATTACGACGAAGCAAATAAAGCAAATCTTGGGCAATTAATTTACCGTTATAATTTTGAGGATAATGCCTATACTGGCAGAGAGCAAATTATGGCCGTCACTGGAAGAAAAAACGGAAAAGATTATGTGCGTTGTGATATAGGTGAAAATACATTGTATAAAGACCGTTATTTAATTTCAGGAATTGGCAATGTGATTGATTTACAGGAAAAGAAAGTATTGCATGATGGAACTGCAAAATTGGTTCGTTGTTCAAATGATAGTATTATATTTTTTACAAATGATATTTTTAAAGGAAAGTATTATTCATACTTTGATTTAAAAACAAACACTTATTCCGAAATCAAATCCTTAACGTTTAAAGCTATCTTAGGTCAAGCAGTAGAGTTTGATAGAAGAACATCGCCTTATAAATTAGAATACTTTCCTACAGGAAAACCTAAAGTGCTTTTAATGGAAGATGCTGGCCATGGTGGTGTTACAGCAACAGATAAAAAAATAGACATTCCTATTTATTGGCTTGATGATAATACATTTTTATTTCCAAACATTAAGATTACTGATTTAGAAGGAACGATTGTGAAATACAATTTAACAACATCTACAGCAAAAACTTTAGGAACATTTAATTCTGTTGCCAAAATCCCAGCTTCCTACAAATTAGTAAAAGGTAGAAATTCGTTTGTTGAATTTTATTTTAAAGAGAAATTATACATTTTAAATCCATTAAAAGAAACCATGCTAATCTCAAATTATAAAGAGGTTGATTCAAACTACTCTTTAGAGGTAGAAGCGAAAGCAAAGGGAAGATCTATTTATTACAAAGGAGCGGAAATTGGCAAACATCATTTTGGGTTAAACACATTTAAGGTAGGCTCAAATTATTCGGCATTTTTAAAAGAAATTGTGATGGGTGACGAGTCTTATCAACAAGGATTATCTGTTTATGTGCCTGCTATTGGCAAATGGCAAAATATTGCAACGATAGATATCGCATCTGTAGTTGGTTGGATAAAATAATAATAGTAGTATGATAGAAAATAAAATAGTAGTAGGAATTTCTCAAGGAGATTTAAACGGCATAGGATTAGAAATTATTTTAAAAACATTATCCGATCCTGCATTATCAGAATTATGTGTGCCTGTTTTATTTAGTTCTCAAAAAACAGTTTCTTATTTTAGAAAAATGTTAAACTTAGAAGAGTTTAACTTTCATCCAACTAGAGACCTTAACCAACTAAATACAAAAAAACCTAATGTGTTTATTTGCTACGAGGAAGAAGTAACGATTGAATTAGGTAAAGCAACAGTACAAAGTGGTAAATATTCAAAACTATCTTTAGAGTCTGCTACCATGGCTTTGTTTGATAAAAAAATTGACGTGCTAGTAACAGCTCCAATAAATAAGCATTCGATGCAAGAAGCGGGATTTAATTACCCAGGGCATACCGAATACTTAGGAGAGAAATTAGGAGGCAAGCCGTTAATGTTATTATGTTCTCATGATTTGCGAGTAGCAGTTGTTACAGGCCACGTACCCATGAAAAATATTGCACAACATATTACAACGGAGAATGTACTAACTAAAATTCAGCAGTTACATGCATCGTTGGTAAAAGATTTTGGAATTAGAAAACCAAAAATCGCCGTATTAGGTTTAAATCCTCATGCTGGAGAAAATGGAGCAATTGGTGATGAAGAAAAAACAGCAATTATTCCTGCAATTGAAAAAGCTAAAGAAACGATGATGGTTTACGGGCCATACTCGGCTGATGGTTTTTTTGGAAACAATACTCAATCTCAATTTGATGGGGTGTTGGCCATGTATCACGACCAAGGCTTAATCCCATTTAAAACATTAGCATTTGGTCATGGTGTAAACTTTACTGCTGGATTAGATTTTGTTCGTACTTCTCCAGATCACGGCACAGCTTATGAAATTGCAGGTAAACAAATTGCAGATGAATCTTCTTTTAGAGATGCCTTATATATGGCAATTGATGTTTACCGAAAACGTGAGCTGCTTGCAGAAATTTCGGCTAACCCATTAGCTTTTACTCCTATTAAAAAGGAGAGGAGTTAAGCCATTTTTATAAAATCTTTATACATTTTGTGATTATTTTAATATGTCTATTATTATAGTTAACCTACATTTGTAGTATAAAACTATTTTGATTGTCTAATTTTCTATTACATAAATTCGGTAAAAAACAACAATTTATTTTAAGTATTTTCTTAATACTTTTTGTAGCTGCTATTTCTTTTGTCTTATCTAATTTTATTGGCTATAAAGTTGTTGCGTTTCTTCTTTTAGTCACGGTTTCTTTAATCGCTATGTTTTTTGATATTGTACCTGTTTTATTAGCAGCCTTTTTGAGCGCCATCGTTTGGAACTATTTTTTTATTCCCCCACGTTTTACGTTTGCTATTCAAAGCACAGAAAACGTTATTTTATTTTTAATGTATTTTGTTATCGCTATGGTAAATGGCGCCCTAACATTTAAAATACGGGAAGCAGAAAAAAAAGCAAATAAAAAAACAGAAAAAGAGAATACATTAAAATTATACAATACTTTATTAAATTCTTTATCACATGAATTAAGAACACCTATTTCTACAATTATTGGCGCAACAGATACGTTGCAAGAAGAAAAGGATAAGCTTTCAGAAAACAACAGAACAGAATTAATTTCTGAAATATCAAAAGCCTCGCTTCGTTTAAACCGACAAGTGGGTAATTTATTAAATATGTCTCGCTTAGAGTCTGGATTTCTTCAGCCAAAAACAGATTGGTGTGATGTGAATGAATTGATTTATGACGTAGTAAATCAATTAAAAGATATTTTACAAAATAAACCAGTTGAAATTAAAATTAAAGAAAACATCCCTCTGGTAAAATTAGATTATGGGTTGTTAGAACAAGTATTATTAAACCTAATTCATAATGCTGCTATATATATTCCTAAATATGCAGTTATTACTGTTAGAGCAACAATTAGTAAAGAAAATAAATTAGTATTAATTGTGGAAGATACAGGAGAAGGTTTTCCAGAAAATGAAATAAATCATGTGTTTGAGAAATTTTATAGGCTTAAAAATACAAATACTGGAGGCACAGGATTAGGTTTATCAATAGTAAAAGGATTTGTGGAAGCAATGAAAGGCACGATCACTCTAAAAAATGGCGAAGAGTTTGGTTCTATATTTACAATTGAAATACCTACAGAAATAGCTAATTTAAACGACATTAAACATGAGTAATGCCATTGAAATATTAGTCATTGACGACGAACCTCAAATTAGAAAACTTTTAAATATTACTCTGCAGAGTAATGATTACAAAGTAAAAGAAGCCCTTAATGCTCGTGAAGGATTATCAATAGCAGCTAATCACCCACCAGATTTAATTTTATTAGATCTTGGATTACCAGATGAAAGTGGACATGTAGTATTAGAGAAATTAAGAGAATGGTATACAAAACCAATAATTATTTTATCAGTACAAAGTAACGAAGAAGATATTGTAAAAGCATTAGACAGTGGTGCAAATGATTATTTAGTTAAGCCATTTAGAACAGGCGAATTATTAGCTCGAATTCGTTCTTTACTGAGAAGTTCATCATCTGAGTCAGAAAATCCTATCCTTACTAGCAACGACATTCAAGTTGATTTAGCCATGCGGGTTGTAAAGAAAAACAACGTAACAGTTAAACTAACTGTTACGGAGTATAATTTACTCGCTCTTCTTGTTAAAAATGAGGGAAAGGTACTAACACATCAATATTTATTGCGTTCAATTTGGGGACCGAGTTATATTAATCAATCTCAATATTTAAGAGTGTATATTGCTCAATTGAGAAAGAAAATAGAAGACAACATCAACAACCCTTTGCATATTATTACAGAGAGTGGTATCGGATATCGTTTCGTGTAATCTTTATAAAATCTTTATACTTCCTATTAGAATCTTTACAAGGCATTTATAGTATTCACTATAATTTTGTGGAATGAAGCAACTTTAGTTGTTAAACTACTATGGAAAATAATCACACAATTAATAAAGTAACCTTTGCTGGGTTATTGGTAACACTTGGTATTATTTATGGGGATATTGGAACTTCGCCTCTTTATGTTATGAGTGCTATTGTTGGAAAAAGTCCTATCGATGGCAATATGGTAAAAGGCGCTATCTCTGCTATATTTTGGACATTAACTTTACAAACCACTTTAAAATATGTCATCTTAACATTACGCGCAGATAATAAAGGTGAAGGAGGTATATTTTCTTTATTTACATTAGTAAAGCGTACAAAATTTAAATGGTTATTAGTTCCAGCTATTATTGGAGGTAGTGCTTTATTAGCAGATGGAATTATAACGCCTCCTATTTCTGTTTCTGCAGCTATAGAAGGATTGCGTTTTTTTAAACCAGAATTAAATACGGTGCCCATTGTGATTGGCATTTTGTGTGGATTGTTTTTTATACAACAATTTGGCACCAGTTTTATTGGTAAATTTTTTGGCCCATTAATGACTCTCTGGTTTTTAATGCTTGGTATACTTGGCGTTTATAGACTCACTAGTGATTGGTCTGTACTATCTTCTTTAAATCCTTATTATACTTATTTATTATTAAAAACTCATCCATCTGGCTTTTTAATTTTAGGAGCTGTGTTTTTGTGTACTACAGGAGCCGAAGCATTATATTCAGATTTAGGTCATTGTGGTAAACAAAATATTCGCATTTCATGGATTTTTGTTAAATCTATGTTGGTATTAAATTATTTTGGACAAGGAGCATGGTTAATTTCTCAAGAAGGAAAAACATTAGATGTTTTTAAATCAAATAATCCATTTTATGCAATGATGCCTGAAAGTTTTGTACCATATGGAATTATGATTGCAACTATTGCTGCCATTGTTGCGTCTCAAGCATTAATTAGCGGATCTTTTACACTTATTAATGAGGCTATGCGATTAAATTTATGGCCAAAAGTAGAAGTAAAATACCCTACGGTTTTAAAAGGTCAAATATATATTCCATCCTTAAATTGGTTATTATTAGCTGGTTGTATAGGAGTTGTATTATATTTTAGAGAGTCTTCTAATATGGAAGCTGCTTATGGATTAGCGATTGTATTGTGTATGTTAATGACAACTACACTACTTAATTTTTACATGCACATGAAGCGTTATAACAAATGGTTCATATTTGGAATTATTGCTGTGTATTTAATCATTGAATTTTCTTTTTTAGCGGCTAACTTAAGTAAATTCTCTCATGGCGGCTGGATTACATTATTAATTGCAATGGTATTAATGTCAATCATGACCATTTGGTTTCTAGCGAAAAAAATTGGGCAACGGTATGTTGATATGGTAAAATTAGCAGATCATCAAAGTAAATTAATTGATTTAAGCCATGATGAGTCTTTAACAAAATACGCTACTCACTTAGTGTATATGACAAGTGCTAATAACCCAGAAGAGATTGAAGCTAAAATCATTTATTCTATATTACAAAAACGACCTAAGAAAGCCGATGTTTATTGGTTTGTACATGTAGATGTGATGAACGAGCCTTATCAAATGGATTATAAAGTAACACATGTTTCAGGAAAAGAAATAATTAGAATAGATTTTAGATTAGGTTTTAGAGTGGCTCCTAAGGTAAATTTGTTATTCAGAAAAGTTGTCGAAGAACTGGTTAAACAAAAAGAAGTAGATATTACAAGTCGCTATGAATCTTTAAATAAAAACAATGTTATTGGAGATTTTAAATTTGTTGTACTAGAAAAATTTTTATCATACGACAACGACTTACCATTTTTTGAGAAAACGATTTTAAATATTTATTTCTTTTTGAAACGTTTCAGTTTAAGCGAAGCCAAAGCTTTTGGATTAGATAGCAGTTCTTTAAAAATTGAAAAGTTTCCGATGGTAATTAATACCCCTAAGAAAATGAATTTAAAAAGAATCTAGTAATTTTACTTCGCGTTCTCTTCCCAAATTGCTGCTAAGTGAACAATAGTTTGAGTAGCTTTTTCCATATCTTGAACACTTACCCATTCTAATTTGCTATGGAAAGCGTGTTCACCTGCATAAATATTAGGGCAAGGTAATCCCATAAATGATAAACGAGATCCATCTGTTCCACCACGAATGCTGGATAATACGGGTTTTACCCCTGTGCGTTTAATAGCTTCCAGAGCATTTTCTACTACAAAATAACAAGTATCTAAAACATCTTTCATGTTACGATATTGTTCTGTTACCACAAAATTGAAACTTGATTTTTTGTAATTTGATAAAACGGATTTCGTAATTTCTTCTAATTCTGCTTCTAATGATTTTAAAGTAGGGGTATCAAAAGCGCGAATGATAAATTTAATTTCTACTTGTTCTAACCCGCCATTAATAGCAACTGGATGAATAAATGGTTGTTTCTTTTCGGTAGTTTCTGGTGTTTTATCTTTTGGAATACGATTAATAATTTCGGCAGCAATTTTAATGGAATGTTCCATTTTATCTTTGGCAAAACCTGGGTGTGTTGGAATCCCATTAATTGTAATAGTTACTCCATCTGCACTAAATGTTTCATTTTCTAAATGACCTAATGACTCTCCATCCATGGTGTAGCCATATTGTGCACCAAGCCTTTTCATATCTACATGATCGGTTCCTCTGCCTATTTCTTCGTCGGGTGTAAATAATATGCGAATATCGCCATGTTTTATTTCTGGATGATGCATTAAATAATTTGCGGCATCCATAATTTCAGCAATTCCTGATTTATTATCAGCTCCTAATAAGGTAGTGCCATCTGTTGTAATAATATCATTACCTATTTGCGCTGCTAAATCTGGATGCTCAGCAAATTTGATAATTTGGTTTTTGTCATTTGGTAATACAATATCTTTTCCATCATACTTTGTATGAATGATTGGATTGACGTTTTCGCCACTACAATCTGGTGAAGTATCCATGTGAGAACAAAAACAAATGACTGGAACCTGTTTGGTTGTATTGGAATGAATAGTTGCATATACATAGCCATGCTGATCCATCTCGGCATCAGTAATCCCCATTGTTGTTAATTCTTGAACTAATAACTTACCAAGATTTTTTTGTTTCATGGTGCTCGGGATAGTTGTAGAATTTGGATCGGATTGCGTATCAATTTTTGCGTAACGAATAAAACGTTCTGTAACCGTGTGTTTGTAGTTTGTAAAGTCCATATTTAATATTATTTATTCTTTTTAATATGTTGTAGATATCCTATTTTATTTTCAATTGGTAAAGCGTCTGATTCTTTTTTAAACTTCACTAATATGAGTTGAACATTATACATGTGAAGTAATAACTTGATATTGTGATTACCTTCATTAACTCCTTCAATCGTTATCATATCTGGATTTTGATAACCTAGTACATCAACATCTATCAATGAACCATCATGTAACATCACCAATAAACTATATTCCTCATCATCAGCCAATGTTTTTTCAAACTCTTTTTCTTGCTGATTAATTCTCTCAACAAAACTACTCGCTAAATTTTCAGAAGTAGTATTATTTGGATTTGTTGGAGGAACTGGTGGTGTTATATTCACTTCCATGATTATAAATTATCAATAAAGTAATTAGTGATTTTTTCCATTAGATGCGCTCTGTCTTTTCCTAAAACATTGTGCTCGTGTCCTGGATATAAATAGTAGTCTAATTGAATCCCTTTATCAACAGCTTTCTTTTGATATAATACACTGTGTTGCCAAACCACCACAGGGTCTTGTGCGCCATGAATCATTAATAATTTTCCTTTTAATTTATCAACGTAGTTTGATAAATTGTTTTTTTCGTAACCTTCTTTATTGTCTTGAGGAGAATCCATATAACGTTCTGTGTACATAATCTCATAGTACGTCCAATCAATCACTGGTCCTCCAGCAGCACCCACTTTAAATGTTCCAGGTGAACGCGTCATTAAAGTAGTTGTCATAAAACCGCCAAAACTCCAACCATGAACTCCAATTCTATTAGCATCCACATATGGCAATGATTTTAAATAGTCAACACCTTTTAATTGATCTTCCATTTCTTTGGTTCCTAGTTGACGATGTGTTGCTTGTTCAAACGCTTTCCCTCTGTAAGAGGTTCCTCTGCCATCTAATGTAAATACCATGTATCCTTTTTCGGCCATGTATTGGTACCATAATTCCCCACCAGCCATCCAAGTGTTAGTTACCATTTGTGAATGAGGACCGTTGTATAAGTAAACCAATACAGGATATTTTTTCGTTGAATCAAAATTAACTGGCTTAAATAAACGACAGTACAAATCGGTTCCTTCGTTATTTTTAATGGTAAATAAACTCCAGCTTCCTAATTTATAATCTTTAATTGGGTTTTCGGCTTTGTAAAAGTTTGTCGCTTTTTTTGTAGATGTATTAATAATATTGTATTCTCTTGGTGTTGTTGAGTTTGAGAAATTATCAATAATGTAATTCCCTTTTTCATCTAATACACATATATGAAATCCGTTACCATAAGTTAAACGTTTTACTTCGCCACTTTTTAAGTTCACACTATAAAAGTCTTGATTTACTGGGCTTTGGTCATTTGCATGAAAAAACAAACGTTCTCCTTTTTCATCAAAACCATTTTCTGCTTTCACCTCCCAGTTACCTTTAGTTAGTTGCTTTATCAATTTACCACTAATATCATATAAGTAAAAATGAGTGTAACCATCTTTGCGACTCTGCCAAATAAATTGAGAAGGATTGTTTTTTACAAATAACATTGGGTGTAAAGGTTCCGTGTATTTATCATCATGTTCTTCAAATAAAGTACGTACAAAATTTCCAGTTACTGCATCGTATTCGTTGAGTTTCATGTCGTTTTGTGTACGACTTAAAACAGCAATGTAAATATGCTTTTCATCTGGACTCCACGCAATATTTGTTAAGTATTGTTCTGGGTCACCTTCTGTTTTTACAAAAATAGTTTTGTTTGTTTTTACATCATATACACCTAAAGTTACGCGGTGACTCTTGTTGCCAGCCATTGGGTATTTGATGTTTTCGTTTTTTGCAGGACGAGTTGTCCAATCAATAATTGGGTAATCTGTTACAGTAGATTGATCCATTCTGTAAAAAGCTAAATAGTTTCCTTTAGGACTCCAGAAGTTTTTCCCATCAATACCAAATTCATTTTGATGTACATTCTTTCCAGTGTAAACAATTTCATAAGAACCGTCTGTTGTTACTTGATTTTCTTTGCCATCCTTTACAACATATAAATTATAATCTTTACAATAAGAATAAGCTCCCGTAATAGGTTCTTTTAAATATTCATCTAAAGTTGTAGGTTCTGCTTTTTTATCTGTTTCAGAGATTGTTTTTTTATCTAGGGAGTAAATAAATTCACCTTTTTTATTTGAGAAATAAAACTGATTTGCATTCTTCCAGGTAATTACTGTTAATGCTGCTAATGTATCTTTGCTTCCTGATTTTAATACTGTATTTAAATCTTTTAAAGTAAGTACATCTTTTGTTTTTCCCGTGGCATTATCTCCAACTTTAACAATGTTATTGTCGATATATGAAAATTTATTAGAGCCTTTTATAAAACTTAAGGCTTGTAAACGTTTAGGTGCAAGACTAGTGCGCCCTTTTAAAACTGCCTCTTGAATAGTTAATAGTTTGTCTTGAGCAATGGCAGTGCCTCCAATAATTAAAGCACTAATAATTAGAATATGTTTTCTCATCTTACTTCTTTATCGAGTTATATAAATCTACAATTTGTTTTTTAGCATCAGATACTGTTTTTAGTTCTTCGGTCATTTTAGTTACATCACCAACTGAAGCATCTGTTTTAGCTTTTTCAATCTTCGCTTTTAGTTTGTCTTCTTTGTCTTGCCATACATTTACTAAATTGTCTTTCATTACTTTTTGAGTAGCATACTTTACATATTTATTGTCGCTTGCTCCAACCTTTGCTAATTCCTTAGCGCCATCAATAGCAGTTTCTGGTTTTGTACAACGTTTCAAAAATTTACCATAAATGTTTCCATAAGCCATTAATTCAAAACCATTGAACTGATTTTTTACTTTTTTAAAGTAGGCGTGGTTTTCGTCTGTTCCGTTTTTTGCATATAAATCAGCGATTGAGTAAATAATTTCTTTCGACATTTCATTTTCTAAAGTCACTGCTTTTTTCATAGCTAATTCAGGATTGTTTTTAGCAATCGCATCAAAACCTTCTGATACAATCGCATAAGATTGCTCACCTAAAGCTTTTTCGTATAAAGCATTTAAATCGTCGCCTTTGTAGTTAGTTGCTAATGCTTTAATAGCAGTTGCGCGAACTTTTGTATTTGCATCTTTTTCGGAAATAGAAATAAATAATGGTTTAAGGTCAGCTTCTTTATCTTTTGCAACTTCGCTTAATGCATTAATGGCATCTGATCTAAATTTTTTCCATGGATCGTTTTGTGCAATTGATTTCATTAAATCAAGAATTGTTTTGTCATCCATGTGTTCTTTAAAATAATCGATGGCTTCATCTCTGTCTCCCCATAATGGCGCATTTTTATATTGAAAGATGTATTCTTCTTTTGTTTTATCGAAAGTGGTTTTTGCCAATAATTGTCTTTCTCCATCAAAGTTTACTAAATCAGGAATTGAAGCAACATCAAATGTAAATGTGTTTTTTAAATCTTCAATCCAAATGCGTTTGCGTTCTTTTTTGCCGTCAGCATAAATATCAATATATACTGGAAGTTTATATAATGGCGCAACTTTAAAATCTTGTTGTTGAGTAATTTCTAAGGTTAATTTTTTAGTGGTAGCATCATACGTTTTTTTGATATTTAATTCAGGATGCCCTTTTGCGTAATACCATTGGTTAAAAAACCAATTTAAGTCTTCACCAGTTACTTCTTCAAATGCTAAACGCAAATCATGTGCTTCAGCAGTTTTAAATTTATTTTTCTCTAAGTATACTTTTAATGAAGCAAAGAAAGCATCATCGCCAACGTATTTGCGTAACATGTGTAATATTTGCCCACCTTTATTATAACTAAAGGCATCAAACATATCTTCACGCTCTGCATAATCAAAGCGAACTAAATCTACTTGTTTTTGATTTGATTGAGCAAAATAACCAAAGCGAGAACCTGCATGATGGTCGTCGGCAGCATCTCTTCCGTATTCAAATTCTTCCCATAAATATTCTCCGTATGTAGCAAACGATTCATTTAAGGTTAGGTTACTCCAGCTTTCGCAGCTTGCTAAATCGCCAAACCATTGGTGAAATAATTCGTGTGCAATAGTACTTTCTCCTTTTGCCCCATCAATCATTTCGCGCGTTGTTTGGTAACAAACAAAATCACCATGTAAAGTTGCACTTGTATTTTCCATAGCTCCACTCACATAATCGCGTACCACAATTTGAGCATATTTTTGCCAAGGATAAGCAACACCTAAACGATTAGAGTAGAACTCAATCATTTTTTTTGTTTTGCCAAAAATAGCTTTTGCATGAGGTTCGTATTCTTTTTCTACGTAGTACGATACTTCTTTTCCATTCCAAGGCTCATCTGTTACTTTTTTAAATTCACCAATCCCCATCATCACTAAATAAGGCGCATGGGGCAAATTCATTACCCAATGATCAGTTCTAGTTCCGTCAGCATTTTTTTTAGAGTCTGTCAACAAACCGTTAGATAGAGTCGTGTATTTATCATCCACCGTCATGTAAATTTCATCAGTCATCTTTTCTGTAGGATTATCGATGGTTGGAAACCAAGCTGAGTTAGATTGTGTTTCTCCTTGAGTCCAAATTTGAGGCATTTTATTTGGGTCAGAGCCAGTAGGATTAATAAAATACAAACCTTTGTCACTTGAAATAGCGCCACTTCCGCCTTCCTTTAATTCATTGGGTTTTGAGATATACTCAATTGTAACATAATAAACTTCTTTAGCAGTATACTCTTTACCTAAATTTATTTTAATAGAATCATTCTCGTATTTGTATGTTACTGGTTTTTCAGTGAAAATATCTTCTGTAACAACAGATTTACCTCCTTTTTTGATAGGCAATTCTTTTACTTGTTTTTCGGTAAGTTTTACAGATTTAATATCCATGCCTCTTGCGTTCAGATATAGCATATTGGTAGGATAGAAGTAAGGTTTTACTTGCAACTCGGCTTTTCCAATTAATTGAGATTTTTGCCAATCAAAACTTACCCAAAGTTTAGTATGAATGATATCGCTGCTTTTTGTTGGAGTAGCTTGATAAATTTTCTTTTTAGGTGGCTCTTCAGCTATTACTTTAATGGTATCTAAATCAATAGCAGGTTCTGCCATTGTTATTGGCTCATTTGTTTTTGCTGTTTTTTTAGAAGAAGAACATGCTGCAATAAAACCAAAAATGGCTGCAGTAAAAATTAAGTGTTTGTAGTTCATAATGAATACGTTTGAATAGTAAAAATGCGATTATTTTAAAGAATAGCCAAAGAAAAAATAGCTTAGTTTATAAGCGGTTTAGGTTACTGATTGATGGGTATTTTTATAGCTTTTTTTGGCGATTTTAACACCATTTTTATTTATGTGGTTTATAGTTAAATCCTTACATTTGCGGCATGATGCAGATTCAAGTAATGAAATCTAAATTGCACTGTGTAACTGTTACTCAGGCAGAGTTAGATTATATAGGCAGTATTACCATTGATGAGGATTTAATGGACGCTGCTAATTTTATTGAGAACGAACAAGTTCATATATTAAATAAAAATAATGGCCAACGTTTTATTACCTATGTTATTAAGGGAGAACGTGGAAGTGGGGTTATTTGTTTAAATGGTCCAGCTGCTAAATTGGTGAGTTTAGGTGATGTAGTTATTGTTATTTCATATGCAACGATGGAATTTGAAGCTGCTAAAACATTTAAACCATGGGTGGTTTTTCCTGACACCAAAACTAATCGTTTAAAATAAAAGAGCATGAATAAAAGCACCAAATCCATCATTCAATTTATTGTATTGCTTGGTGTGGGTATTTTATTGGTGTGGTTATCTTTCAGGTCGGTTTGGACAGAGAAAGAGAAAATTCTGGATTCTTTTAAATCGGCCAATTACTTTTGGGTTGGTATTTCTGTATTAATCGCTTTCCTTAGCCATTTTTTAAGAGCCTATCGTTGGAATTATTTACTGAAACCTGCTGGATACTCTGTAAAACCAGCTAATGCTTTAGGGGCTGTTTTAGTTGGATATTTTGCAAATTATGGTTTGCCGCGTATGGGCGAAATTACACGCTGTACTTTGGTTACAAAATATGATGATGTGCCTTTTGAAGTAGCTCTTGGCACTGTAATTACTGAACGTATTGTAGATATGTTATTGCTAATCGTGATATTTTTTCTGACCTTATTTGCTCAATTTTCTCAATTAAAAGAACTAACAGTAACGTATTTGTACGATCCATTGATGTTGAAATTAAATGGAATTTCAGAACATCCAACTAAATTCATTATATTGATTAGTGTATTACTAGTAGCAGCAATTACATTATTTTTAATTCGAAAAAAAATATCAGGATTACTAAAAGGTAAATTTGGAAACATTATTAAAGGATTTGGAAAGGGCTTAAGTTCAGTAAAAGACATCGATAAAAAATTTCAATTTATTGCTTTAAGTTTTGCAATTTGGGCATCCTATTTTTACAGTTTATATTTTTGTTTCTTTGCTTTTGAAGGAACCTCAAACTTAGGACATTCAGAGTGTTTGGCCATTTTATTATTTGGCACATTAGGGGTTGTGTTTTCGCCAGGAGGCTTAGGGGCTTATCCTGCAATTGTTACAGCACTCTTGACGTATTATGGAATTGAACAAATTTCAGCATTTTCTTTTCCTTGGATGACTTGGACCTCTCAATTTATATTAATTGTTGTGTTGGGTCTATTAAGTTTGATTCTTTTGCCTATTATCAATAAATCAAAAGCCAATGTCGTTTCATAAAAAACTATCCCAAAAATTAGTTACAAAAGATAAATTACAAGATCTTTTGAAAGAGTGGAATACTCAAAACCAACAAATAGTATTTACCAACGGTTGTTTTGATATTTTACATCGCGGACACGTGGAATATTTATGTCATGCCAGAGATTTAGGAGATAAACTAATTTTAGGTTTAAATACAGATGCGTCTGTTAAACGTTTAGGTAAATCACCCGAAAGACCCATTAATTCAGAAGACACCAGAGCTACTATTTTAGCTGGATTAGAATGTATCGACGCGATTGTGTTATTTGATGAAGATACTCCTTTAGAATTAATCACTTTTGTTCAACCTGATGTTTTAGTAAAAGGAAACGACTATAAAGTCGAAGACATTGTTGGTTATGATGTGGTTGTAGCCAAAGGTGGCAAAGTCATTACCATTCAATTAGTGGATGGCTTCTCTACAACAAAATTGATTGAAAAAATGAAGACAAGCTAGTAACTTTTAAAGGTTAATATCTTCAAAAATCACTTATGAGCATAAGGCAATAAAGTCCTAATTTTAGTTCTTTAATACAAAAACGTGTCAAACCCACTCAAGAAATTAGCCTCGCAAACAGCCGTTTATGGTTTAGGAAGTATTCTTCCTCGCGTGATTACTTTTTTGTATTCTTTTGTATTAACGTATATTTTTAAACAGCCTTCCGAACTATCTGCTAATACAGAGTTCTACGCTTATATCAGTTTCATTAATATTTTATTTACTTACGGAATGGAAACGGCTTTTTTCCATTTTTCTAATAAAATTGAGGAAAAAGAGCGAGTATATTCAACAGCATTAATATCCATTTTTGGGAGTAGCATAGGATTATCTTTGTTGTTTATTTTGTTTTCTGGATCTATTGCTGATTTCATAAAAGAACCAGAGCATGTTAATTATATCATTTGGTGTGTGTTGATTGTGGCTACTGATGCAATGATGGCCATTCCTTTTGCACGATTACGATTGAATAATCAAGCTAAAAAATTTGGAGCACTCAAATTATTAAATGTGACAGTTTTTATTTTAATCTGTATTTTTTACTTCAATATATGTAAGCCCGCATATTTGAATGAACCAGATTCTACTTTTGCTAAATTTTATAATCCAGAAGTAGGCGTAGGTTACATGTTTTTAGCTGGACTCTTAGCTAATTTAGTGAGTTTGTTATTTTTAGCAAAAGAATTTGTTAATGTACAGTATGTGTTTGATAAAGACTTATGGAAACAGATGTTGACTTACGCTTGGCCCTTATTAATATTGGGTTTTGCAGGAATGATTAATGAAACCTTTGATCGTTTTATTTTAAAATATTTGTTGCCTGAAGATGTGGCAAAAACAGAATTAGGTATTTATGGGCAATGTTACCGCATCGCTATGTTTATGACCATTTTTACTACAGCTTTTAAATATGCTGCCGAACCATTTTTCTTCAATCATGCTAAACATCAAGATTCCAAAAAATTAAATGCCATGGTGATGAAGTACTATGTGCTATTTTGTTTGTTTTTGTTTTTAGGAACCATGATGAATTTACCTTGGCTGCAAAAAGTAGTGAGTGAAAATTATAGATCAGGTTTAGGTGTAGTGCCTATTTTATTATTAGCCAATTTGTGTGTAGGAGTTTATTGGAACTTGTCCATTTGGTTTAAGTTAACTGGACAAACAAAGTTTGGCGCCATGATAACCGTGATGGGCGCAGTGATTACCTTAGTGATTAATTTTGTGGGTATTCCTAAATTTGGCTATATGGCTTGTGCTTGGGCTACCTTAGCTTCATATGGTGCCATGATGATAGCTTCATATCTATTAGGACAAAAATATTATCCTGTAAAATATAATTTAAGAAGCATTTTTGTATTTACCTTTTTAGCACTTGGATTTTATTTTATTTCTACACTTTATTCAGATATGGAAAGCACTATAATTAAGTTAATATTGAATAATATCTTGTTAGGATTATTTGCATTTATATTTTATAAATTAGAATTCGATAATTTAAAAAAATTAAAACATTTAGAACAATAACATTAACCACATAGGTACATAGTAAAATAAATGTAGCTTTAAGTAAATGATAGAACTGCGTTTTTAACATAGAGCTATGTGAATAGCAAAGCACTATCATTAAACTTATACCACACAAACAAGCTATGTTTCTATGTGGTTAAAAAATAAATAATTTAGACATATGAAAATCCGAGTTGTAAACCAATCTAAACACGAGTTACCACAATACGCTACCGAACTTTCTGCAGGCCTTGACTTAAGAGCTAATATCGATACACCTATTGAATTAAAACCTTTAGAAAGAATCTTAGTGCCAACTGGATTATTTATTGAATTACACAAAGGCTACGAAGCTCAAATTCGTCCGCGTAGTGGTTTAGCATTTAAAAATGGCATTACGGTCTTAAATTCTCCAGGCACTATTGATGCAGATTATAGAGGCGAAGTAAAAGTATTATTAGTGAATTTATCCAACACGCCTTTTATCATTAATGATGGTGAGCGTGTGGCTCAAATGGTAATTGCTAAACACGAACAAATTACTTGGGAACAAACATCTTCGTTAGATGAAACTGAAAGAGGTGCTGGTGGCTTTGGGCATACAGGGACTAAGTAGTTATGCAGTCATGCTGAACTAGTTTCAGCATCTCATGAGACCCTGAATCAAGTTCAGGGTGACAATCAAACTATCTTCTTTAACCTTTCTGTAATCTCCAATACAGCAGGACAAATAATCGTATTACGATACGTTAAATCCAAAATTTGTTCCATACGTTTTCTATCAGTGTGAGGATATTCTCTACAAGCATTTGGTCTTGCTTCGTAAACTGAGCAATAATTATCGGAACCTAAAAACGGACAAGGAGCTTGACGCAGAACATAATCTTTGTCTTCATCAATACGTAAATATTTATCAATGAATTCGCCTGGCTTCATTCGTAGATGTTTTGCTAAGCGTTCAATATCTCTATTGTAAAAAATTGGAGAAGTGGTTTTGCAACAATTAGCACATGCTAAGCAATCTATTTCTTCAAACACTTCTTCGTGTAAAGTGTGAAACTGATGGTCTAAATTTTTTGGTTTTGTACGCTTGAGTTTGTCAAAAAAAAGCCTGTTCTCTTTTTTAAGAGTAGAAGCTTTTTGATTATGTTTTTCAATATCCAAGATACAACGTGTAAATTAGAGGTGTGCGTATGAATAGTTTTAGTAAGTATTATCTTTAATAAATTCTTCGGGGGTTTTAGCATCTTCAATGCTAAAGTGCCCAATTTTAGTGCGACATAAAGCATCTAAATAAGCGCCGCTGTTTAAAGCTAAACCAAAATCACGAGCGATACTGCGTATGTAAGTTCCTTTAGTGCAAGCAATTCTAAAATCAACATAAGGTAATTCGCAACGTGTAATTTCAAATTCTAATATTTCAATGGGCCTTGCTTTTAATTCAATTTCTTCACCAATCCTTGCTAGTTTATACAAACGTTTTCCATCTACTTTCACGGCGCTAAACATCGGCGGCACTTGTTCTTGTTTTCCTATAAAAGATTTAGCAGTTTCGTAAACGAGTTCTTTCGTAATGTGTTCTGTTGGAAACGTTTCATCTACTTCTTTTTCTTTATCATAGCAAGGTGTAGTGGCTCCAATAAAAAAAGTGCCCGTATATTCTTTTGGTAAGTCTTGAAATGAAGAAATTTCTTTTGTTTTTTTTCCTGTACAGATAATTAATAAACCTGTTGCTAATGGATCTAAAGTGCCAGCATGTCCAATTTTTAAATGCACAAACTTATCATCTAACAGTAAAGAAGGATGTTTTTTTAAAGCATGTTTTAATTTATTGACAGCCTGAAACGACGACCATGTATATGGTTTATTAATGAGTAGTAGTTCGCCGCTGCGGTAATCGTGATGCATGAATATAAAATTAAATACTATGCCCCATTTTATTTTTCTTGGTTTGCATGTATTTTTCGTTGTGAGGATTTGATGGAATAATAATAGGAACATTTTCTACAACCTCTAATCCATAACCAATTAAACCAACGCGTTTCACAGGGTTATTGGAAATTAATTTCATTTTACTAATTCCTAAATCTCTGATAATTTGTGCACCAACACCATAATCACGCTCATCCATTTTAAAACCTAATTCTAAATTGGCTTCAACCGTATCACGTCCTTGCTCTTGTAATTTGTAAGCTTTTAATTTATTTAATAAACCAATGCCTCTGCCTTCTTGGTTCATATACACTATCGCTCCTTTGCCTTCTTTTTCAATCAACTCCATGGCTTTGTGTAATTGTGGTCCGCAGTCACAACGGCAAGAACCAAAAATATCACCAGTCACACATGAAGAGTGAACGCGTACTAAAACAGGCTCGTCTTTATTCCATTCGCCTTTTACTAAAGCCATGTGCTCTTCTCCATTCGTATCCACTTTGTAAGCAATTAATCTAAAATCGCCCCATTGAGTTGGCATATCCACTTCTACTTGACGCGTTACAATACTTTCTTTACTTAAGCGGTAAGAAATTAAATCTTTAATGGTGACAATTTTTAAATCATGTTTTTTTGCAATTTGAACTAAGTCTGGTAAACGAGCCATGGTTCCATCTTCATTCATAATTTCTACTAAAGCACCACAAGGTTCAAAACCTGCTAAACGAGCAAAATCAATAGTTGCTTCTGTATGTCCAGTACGACGCAACACGCCACCAGTTTTTGCAATTAATGGAAAAATATGTCCAGGTCTTCCAAAATCTGATGCTTTGAAATTAGGGTCAATTAAAGCTTGTACTGTTTTTGAACGATCGGAGGCAGAAATACCCGTTGTGCAACCGTGACCTAATAAATCAATAGAAACCGTGAATGCTGTTTCATGTAAAGCAGTGTTAGAAGAAACCATTAATTCCAGTTTCAAATCCTTTGCTTTTTCTTGAGTAACCGCCGCGCAAATTAAACCACGTCCGTGAGTCGCCATAAAGTTGATAATTTCAGGAGTTACGTTTTGTGCGGCCGTTAAAAAATCGCCTTCGTTTTCTCTATCTTCATCATCTACAACAATAATAACTTTCCCTGCTTTAATATCAGCAATCGCTTCTTCGATGGTATTTAATTTGAATGTTTCCATGGGGCGTAAATTTACGGATTAATTTTATACTTCATTAAGCATAATTTAAGGCTTAACGCTTAGAAGTTATTGAAAAAACTATGTGTTTTATTTATAAAATACTTAAGCTATTTAGAATAAGATTAAATAACCATTAATTAACGATGAAGGAGGATTGAATTTGAAATATTTTTGTAGTTTCGTGCGCTAAAATATTAAAATCATCTATGAAAAACATCAAATCATCACTAATTCTATTGTTTATTATCGTATGCTTTTCTGCAAAATCACAATCAATTGTTGTGACTTATCTAGCAGGACAAGATAATTGTAACGCTCCCCCAGAAGGAGGAACTTATGCTGTATCGGGTACAGTTAATTCAAAAAATCAATATTCTAAGGATGCGAATCATATTATAGAGTGGGATGGAACAAAATGGATTTTTAAAAGTTTTACTTCATTAAGTGGTTGGACAACCATATATACTAATACCTCAAATACATCAGTTCCACCTTGTACAGGATGGACTGCAACTTTTGGTTGTTTTATTCCTACATTTTCAGGAGGATGTGTAAATCCCTTAGTGGCGACTGCAACAAAAACAAATGTTTCTTGTAATGGTGGTTCAAATGGCATTGCAAATGTTAGTGTATCTGGAGGAACTAGTCCATATACCTATTCTTGGGCACCAAGTGGGGGAACAGGAGCAACTGCATCTGGATTATCTGCTGGTTCATATACATGTACAATTACTGATGCTGGAGCTCAATCTACAACTGTCGTGGTCACTATTACACAACCTTCTGCATTCTCTGTATCTTCTTCAACAACCAATATTGCCTGTAATGGTGGGTCAAACGGCGCGGCTTCGGTATCTGTTAGTGGCGCAACGGCGCCTTATTTTTACTCTTGGGCTCCTAGCGGAGGCACAGGAGCTACAGCAACCGGTCTTAGTGCCGGTAGTTATACTTGCACAATTACAGATAATAAAAGTTGTACTACAACAAAAGTATTTTCTATCACACAACCTTCTGCATTAGCTACTTCTACAGCAGTTACTAACGTGGCATGTAATGGAGGGAGTAATGGAGTAGCATCTATTTCTGTAAGTGGAGGGACGCCAGGATATACTTATATGTGGTCTAACGGAGCTACAACTTCTGTAATTACAGGACTAACAGCGGGGGTCAGAACATGCACCGTAACAGATGCAAATTCGTGTACATCTATCAAATCTGTTACTGTAACACAACCAACAGCATTAGTTACTTCTACATCAGTTACTAATGTATCATGTAATGGAGGTAGTAATGGAGTTGCTTCTATTTCGGTTAGCGGTGGTGCAGGAGGATACATATATCAATGGTCGAATGGAGGAACAACCTCTGTGATTACTGGTTTAACAGCTGGCGTAAGAACATGTACAGTAACAGATGCAAATAGCTGTACAATTACAAATTCAGCAACGATAACACAACCATCGGCTATTTCTTTATCGGCTTCAGCAAGTAATCCAACCATCTGTTCTGGAGCATCTAGTACTTTAACAGCAAATGCAACAGGAGGAACAGGTTCAATTACCTATACTTGGGTAGGAGGACCAACAAATTCAACTTATGTAGTAAGTCCTACGTCTCCAACAAATTATACTGTAAATATATTAGACGCCAATAGTTGTTCAAAGTCGGCAACTGTAAGCGTTGTTGCAAATAGCTGCACGGCAGCAGAAGCTCTTAACTTAGATGGAGTAAATGACCGAGTAAATCTTGGTAACGGAATCACAACAAGTTTATCAGGAGGGACAAAAGTATCAGCAGAGGCATGGGTAAAACCAACTAGTTTGTCAGGATTAGGAGTTATTATTGGTAATTATTCTACAGGTTCAGCTAATTTACAGGTATTATTAAGAAGAAGCGGAAATGCATATTATGAGTTTTGGGTAGGAAATGGCGCTAATTGGTATCAAACAGCATCAGTAGCTACACCAACCTTAAATGTATGGCAACACGTTGCAGGAACATGGGATGGTACAGTTGCTAAAATTTATGTAAATGGTATACTATCAGGAACAACAACTCCAGCAATGTCAACAATGGGTAATGGAGGAAGTAATCCAGTTTGGTTAGGTGGTAATACTATTAATGAGAGTTTCACTGGAAACATTGATGAAGTAAGAGTATGGAATGTGGCACGTACACAATGTGAGATTAACACATACAAAAACTGTGAGATTCCAACTACCGCAACAGGCTTGTTAGCAAATTATCATTTCAATCAAGGTGTTGATGCGGGAACAAACACAGGAGTAACAACCTTAACAGATGCATCGGCTAGTGCCTTTACAGGAACATTGACTAATATGGCATTAACAGGAACAACTTCAAACTGGGTTGCACTAGGAGGAGTTACATCTGGTTCAGTAACACCAGCTAACTTAGCAATTACAGTAGGTTCAACAGTTACAAACCCAGCTGTTTGTTTAGGAAATTCTACTACATTAAGCGGTACAGGAGCCAATACATATGTTTGGACAGGAGGAGTAACAAATGCAGTAGCATTTACACCAACAGTAACAAACACATATACTGTAACAGGAACAAACACCTTAACAGGTTGTACAAATACAGCAGTATCATCGGTAACTGTAAACGCATTACCTTCAGTGACGTCAAGTGTAACAAATGTGTCTTGTAATGGTGGTACTAATGGTACAGCAACTTTAACTGCAACAGGCGGAACAAGTCCGTATACTTATTTAGCATCAACAGGAGCAACAGTTTCAACATTATCATCACTAGCGCCTGGAGCTTATTCATATACGGTAACTGACGTAAATAGCTGTGCAAAAGCACAAACGTTTACTGTAACACAACCAAGTGCAATTGTAACCACAAGCGCAGTAACAAATGCATTATGTAATGGCGGCACAGGTTCGGCAACAGTAACAGCAACAGGCGGAACAAGTCCATATAGTTACTTAGCATCAAATGGCGCAACCGTATCAGCACAATCAGGCTTAATGGCAGGTACAC
>PNMI01000020.1 GCA_013823565.1 Sphingobacteriaceae bacterium
ATCTCATCTAATAAGATGACTGAGTATGGTCTTCTTCTAACAGCTTCAGTTAATTGTCCACCTTCATCAAAACCAACATATCCTGGAGGCGCACCGATTAAACGACTCACAGCATGACGCTCTTGATATTCACTCATATCAATACGAGTCATCGCATTTTCGTTATTGAATAAATAATCCGCTAATGCTTTGGCTAACTCTGTTTTACCAACACCAGTTGTTCCTAAGAAAATGAATGAACCAATTGGTTTTTTCGCATCTTGCAAACCAGCTCTACTTCTTCTCACAGCATCAGCAATCGATTCAATCGCTTGGTGCTGACCAACCACACGCTTGTGTAATTCTTCTTCTAAGTGCAATAATTTTTCACGTTCGCTTTGCAGCATTCGCGATACTGGAATTCCAGTCCAAGCTGCAATCACATCAGCAATATCTTCACTATCTACTTCTTCTTTTACTAATTGAGAACCATTTGCTTTTGCTTCGCTTAATTTAGATTCTAAATCATGTAATAATGCTTCAGATTCCTGAATTTTACCATAGCGTATTTCAGCAACTTTTCCAAAATCTCCCTGTTTCTCAAAATTAGAAGCTTGTTGCTTTAATTCTTCGATTTGTAATTTTACTTTTTGAACGCCTTCAATGGCTTCTTTCTCACTTTGCCATTTAGCTTTTAAAGAAATACGCTTATCATTTAAATCAGCTAATTCTTTATTCAACGCTTCTACCTTCGAATCTTCATTCTCACGTTTCATCGCTTCGCGCTCAATCTCTAACTGCATAATTTTACGTTCTAACTCATCTAACTCAATAGGCATCGAGTTAATTTGCATACGTAATTTAGATGCCGCCTCATCCATTAAATCAATAGCTTTATCTGGCAAGAAACGATCGCTAATATAACGCGTTGACAATTCAACAGCTGCAATAATCGCTTCGTCTTTAATACGCACTTTGTGATGCGTTTCGTATTTTTCTTTAATACCACGTAAAATCGAAATAGCATCTTCTTCACTTGGTTCATCGACCATTACTTTTTGAAAACGACGCTCTAAAGCTTTATCTTTTTCAAAGTATTTTTGATACTCATTTAAAGTGGTTGCTCCAATGGCTCTTAATTCTCCACGAGCTAACGCTGGTTTTAAAATATTAGCAGCATCCATTGCTCCTTCTCCTCCTCCGCCAGCACCAACTAAAGTGTGAATCTCATCAATAAATAACACAATGTCTCCATCGCTACTAATGACTTCTTTCACAACTGCTTTTAAACGTTCTTCGAATTCTCCTTTGTATTTAGCACCAGCAATTAATGCTCCCATATCTAAAGAATAGACTTGCTTTGATTTTAAATTCTCAGGAACATCTCCTGCAATAATACGATGTGCTAAACCTTCAGCAATAGCTGTTTTACCAACACCTGGCTCACCAACTAAAATCGGGTTATTCTTTGTACGTCTAGATAAAATTTGCAAGACTCTTCGTATTTCTTCATCACGTCCAATAACAGGATCTAATTTACCGTTGCGGGCTTGTGTATTTAAATTAATCGCATACTTATTTAAAGAATTATACGTCTCTTCTGCCGATTGACTCGTTACATTAGACCCTTTTCTTAATTCTGTAATAGCTGCTTTTAATTCTTTCTCTTTAATATTATTATCCTTTAGTAATTGAGCTACAGCATCTCCACTTGCTAAAATCCCTAGCAATAAATGTTCGATTGACACATACTCATCTTTAAACTCTTTTAAATAATTAGTTGCTTTTGCAACTGCTTGATTAGCATTATTTGATAAATAAGGTTGCCCTCCAGATACCTTAGGATATGAATTTACGATAGCATCAACCGTTTTAGAAAAAACGGATTGATTGACTCCTAGTTTTTTTAAAATAAAAGGAGTTACATTTTCATCAACTTCTAAAATGGCTTTTAAAATATGACCATTTTCAATTGCCTGATTACCATTAATGGTTGCAATTTGCATGGCTTGTTGAATAGCCTCTTGTGATTTAATTGTAAAGTTATTTAAGTTCATAGGTGTATTTTTTTTGTTTGGATTCCTCAAATCATAGTCCAAGCGAAATTACCTGAAATTAAGTCTGAAAAATATGATTTAAGTAGACTTAATGTCTGATTTTAATCATAAAACTGACGTTTTATCCAATTTTTGTTTATAAGATTTGACTCAAAAATTTAAAAAGTTTTAATTAACTTAGAGTATGTTTTTCATCCTTTCTAAAATTTTGGCATTCCTTATAGCACCATATACTTGGCTATTTTTTGGACTTATTTATCTTTTAAAAAAATTATGGAATACTCCCTATAAAAAATGGGTTTTAGGATTTACCATATTTATGTATGTGATTTCTAATTCATTTTTAGTAGACGAAGTAGTAAGAGCATGGGAATATTGTGATGATGATATTTACTTAAAAGACACTAAATATGATTTAGCAATTGTATTAGGTGGCATGGGGAGAATAGATGAACGTCAAGATAGATTTGATTTTAGCCAATCAGGAGATAGATTATTTCAGACACTTGAATTATATCACAAACAAAGAGTCAAAAAACTATTAATCACTGGAGGGTCTGGAAGCATTAGTAAGCCTCATCATAGAGAGGCTGTTTATATAAAAAAATATCTGGAAAACATTAACATTCCTGATAGTAATATCATTATTGAAAACAATTCAAAAAACACCTATGAAAATGCCATTTTTACGAAACGTGTTTTAGATAGCCTACATTTTGAAGGCTCTATACTATTGGTTACCTCCTCCTTTCACATGCGTCGCTCATTGGCCATTTTTGAAAAAGCTGGTTATAAAAATGTGACCCCTTTCGTTACTAATAAAATAACTGGTATCCGTAAGGTTGAATTTGACTATTGTTTTATTCCCAACATAGAAGCCATTTTTAACCTAAATCTTGTTTTACATGAAATAGTTGGCTACGCAACTTATAAACTAAAAGGATATTTATAAATTATTTTTATGGAATCTGATTCCAACCCGCATCTAAACATTAAAATTTCAATTTTATGACTGCAAAAAAACTAATTACGGTTGCATTAATGTTTATAGCAACTGCTATAATATCTGTAGGATTTTTCTCAAATACATTCACAAAAACTTCTTCTCCAATGTTGAGCTTTAATAAAGGCGACAACTATGATAAGCTTTGGAAAAGAGTAGATAGTTGTGAAAACAAGGGATTAACAGAATCCGCATTAAAGATAGTTAATGGCATCTATACAAAAGCAAAAACAGAAAACAATGCCCCTCAGTTTGTAAAAGCAGTTTTACATCGCATGAAATTTGAAAGCTATAAAGAGGAATATTCATTGGAAAAATCAATCTTTAAATTAAGAGACGAGGTTAATGAAGCTAAATATCCAATAAAACCAGTTTTACAAAGCATTTTGGCCGATGCTTATTGGCAATATTTTCAAAATAATAGATGGAAATTTTATAACAGAACAACTACCGTAAATTTTAACAATAACGATATTGAAACTTGGGACTTAAAAGCTATAACAGATGCCGTTATCAAAAACTATAAAGCATCTTTAGAAAAAAGTGATAGTTTAAAGCGAACAAAAATAGACTTGTATGATGCTGTTATTAATAAAGGCACTTATGAGTGTAGACAATGGAGACCAACTTTATATGATTTTTTAGCGCATCGCTCCTTAAACTTCTTTATGCATTCGGAAGCAGATATTACAAGACCTGCCAATAGATTTACGATTAACAATGATGATTATTTAAAACCTTATCCGGATTTTTTAAATCTTGAAATCAACAACCCTTCTGACTCATTAGAAACAAAATATTACGCGCTAAAATTAATCCAAGATTTAACTCGTTTTCATAAAAACGATGTAAACCCTGCTGCATTAATCGACATTGAATTAAAGCGATTGGATTATATTCATGCCAATTCTCAAAACACAAAAAAAGACACTCTCTATTTTAATTCATTAAAAGCTATTCAATCAAAATTCCCTAAAAACGAAAGAGTAACTGAAATTGATTCGAGAATTGCCAATTGGTATTTACGAAAAGCAGGTCAATACAAACCTTTAGAAAGCGATACCTATAAGTGGTATAAAAAAACAGCAAAAGAAGTCTGTGAATCTGCTATTGAAAAATTCCCTAATTCATACGGTGCATTAGAGTGCAAGAACATCTTAAATACTATTCAGTCAAAAGTATTTAACTTAACTATTGAGGAAGTTAACGAGCCTAATAAACCATTTAGAGCCTTAGTGAGTTCGCAGAACATTAATAAAATTTATTTCAAAATTGTAAAAACAAATAGCCAAGAACTACGAGAATTATATAGAAAAAAATACGGTAAAGAATTATTTGAAAAATTTAAAACATTTCCAGAAGTTACAAGTTTCTCTCAAGACATCATTGATGATGGTGACTATCAAACACACAATACCGAAATTAAATTACCCGAACTTCCTTCTGGCTACTATGTCATTTTAAATTCCTTAACCGAAGATTTTAAATACATTAATAATATTTCGGCATACAGTACTTGTATTGTTTCTAATATTGCTTCTACCGAAAGACGAAGAGAAAATGGTTCTTATGATTTTTATGCGCTTAATAGACAAAGTGGAGAGCCATTAAAAAATATTTCTGCTCAAGTTTGGTATGAGCACTATGATTATAAATCTAGAGATTATGTTATAAAAAAAGGCTCTACTTTTAAAACTGATGAAAAAGGTTTTTTAAATGTAAGTTACTCCATACTTGAAGATAAACAGTTTTTTATCGAGTTCATTAATGAAAATGATCATTATTTTAATAATAACAGCTATTACACGTATCGCCCATACAACAATACTAAAACCCAAGTACGTTCATTTATATATACTGATAGAGCGATTTACCGACCTGGACAAACGGTGTATTTTAAATCCATCGTATTAGAATCTACAAATGGCGAAAATCATCAACTAAAAACAAATTTTCCATTAAATGTTACTTTATATGATGTCAATTACCAAAAAGTAAATTCTTTAGAACTCACTACAAATGAATTTGGAACAATTAGTGGTTCTTTTATTGCGCCACAAAATGGATTAAACGGACAAATGCATATTACTGATGGATACGGCAATGTATATATTTCTGTAGAAGACTACAAACGTCCAAAATTTGAAACAGATTTCAATCCAGTAAAAGGCAGTTATAAATTAAACGACGAAGTAACCGTAACTGGTTTTGCAAAAGCGTATGCTGGCAATGTAATTGATGGAGCTAGTCTTAAATATAGAGTGGTAAGAACAGTGAATTATCCATATTGGTATTGGTGGTATCGTCCGTATTATTCAAATACTGCTGAAACAGAAATTACAAGTGGAGAAATTTTAACAAATGATACTGGTGCTTATATTATTAAATTTAAAGCTTTACCAGATGAATCGGTTTCTAAAACAAGTTATGCTACCTATAACTATGAAATTACAGCTGATGTAACCGATATTAATGGAGAAACACACAGCACACAAACATACGTGAAAGTTGGTTATCAAGCTTTACAATTAAATATTTTGAGTGACGATATTATTGAAGTAAATAACTCTAAACCAATACGCATCACCACTAATAATTTAAATGGCGTAGCTGAACCTACAAAAGGTAATTACACCATTTATAAATTAAAACAGCCTCAAAAAGTATTTAGAAATCGTTTATGGCCGCAACCCGATAGACATAGTTTAACTAAAGAAGAGTATTATAAAAATTTTCCAAATGATTTATATGCAGATGAAAGCAATAAATATAAATGGGAAAAAGAAACAAAACTACTCGACAAATCTTTTGACACAGGAACAAAAACAGAATACGATTTATCTGAGGAGTTAAAATCATTTGCTCCAGGAGTATATGTAATTGAAGCCATTTGTAAAGATAAATTTGGAGAAGAAATTAAAGCCTTTGAATATATTACCGTATTTAACAAAAACAATAACGAAGTACCTGAGCAAGTAGCAGATTGGTTTTACTATCCTAAAACAAAAGCCGAGCCCGGAGAAAAAGTTAGCTATATTCAAGCTTCTGCCTACAATAATATTAATTATTTATTTGAGCAAGAACAACAAGGAAAACCTGTTGTTTCGAAAATTATGACCGCTTCAATGAAAACCAATGAGCTTTTAATTGAAGAAATTCACAGAGGTAATCTTGTTTTTCATACCTCTTTTATTAAAAACAATCGTTTCTATCAGCACAGCAGCGTTGTAACTGTTCCCTACACAAATAAAGAATTAGATATTCAATTTGAAACTTTTAGAAATAAATTATTACCAGGACAGGCAGAAGAATGGAAATTAATTTTAAAAGATAAAAAAGGAGAACAAGCTGCTGCCGAAATGGTTGCTTCCATGTATGATGCTTCCTTAGACGCCTTTAAAGCAAACAATTGGTATTTTAATATTTATCAAAGTTATTATGCTAAATTATATTGGTCTTCTAGTATTGCACGAATGGCAAATTCAACTGAGTTTAATGAAATGCAAGCTAAATACCACATATTACCTTCTCGTTACTATGATGACTTAAATTATTTTGGATTAGGATTCAATAACAATTATTATTATAGAAACACTAGAGGTTATGATAGCGAAGGTGATGGTAACTATCCAATGGAGTCTGCTGGTGCTACTCTAGATGAAGTGAGCGTGAATCAAACTAAGAGTGCTTCTCCAAAAATGATGGCTAACAGAGAAGAAAGCGAAAAGAAAGCAGAAGACAAAGATGTAACCACTGTTACTGGCACTTCAGGATTAGCTGAGAATTTTAATAAAAATACGGTTGGAGGTTTAAAAGGAGGAGAAGGAAAAGCGAAAGAACAAGATGGCAGAGGGGATTTATCAAACATTAAAGCCCGTTCTAATTTTAATGAAACAGCTTTCTTTTTTCCTCAATTACAAACTAATGAAAAAGGAGAAATTATTATAAAGTTCACTGTTCCTGAAAGTTTAACTAAATGGAAAGTAATGGGTTTAGCTCATACAAAGGATTTAAAAATTGGTCGCTTTGAAAAAGAAGTCATTACTCAAAAAGAATTAATGGTTCAACCAAATGCACCACGTTTTTTTAGAGAGGGTGATCAAATAACTTTTATCTCAAAAGTGTCTAATTTATCAGAAAACGATATTACGGGTAATGCTGAGCTGAAATTGTATGATGCTTTAACTGATAAAGAAATTTCGGCAAGTATGATGGAAGCTCTTCATGGCAATTTTCCTACAATTGGCTATAGAGATTTTTCTGTAAAAAAAGGCTTAAGTACTTCTATTGAATGGAATTTACATATTCCAGAAGGCTACTCAGCCATTAAATATAAAGTAGTAGCTAAAGCCGGCAATTTTACGGATGGAGAAGAAAATGCAGTGCCAGTTTTAACTAATCGCATGCTAGTGACTGAGAGTATGCCGATGCCTATTAGAAGCAATCAAACAAAAGAATTTAACTTCACTAAATTCATCAATCAAAATAATAACTCAAGCACATTAAAAAATCATTCTTACACTTTAGAGTTCACGGCTAATCCGGCTTGGTACGCTGTACAAGCCCTACCCTATTTAATGGAATATCCTTACGAATGTGCTGAACAAACATTTGCTAGATATTATGCAAATAGTTTAGCAACCTACGTCGTTAATTCTAAACCAAAAATCAAAGCTATTTTTGATTCATGGAAAAGCTTAAGTCCTGATGCATTTTTATCGAACCTTGAAAAAAATCAGGAACTAAAAGCCGTTGTATTAGAAGAAACACCTTGGGTATTACAAGCAAAAAGTGAGAGTGAAAACAAAAAACGTGTTGGTTTATTATTTGACTTAAATAAAATGAGTCATGAGCAATTTCAAGCGTTTAAAAAATTAAAAAAGAAACAATCATCAAACGGAGGTTTTGTTTGGTTTGATGGAGGTCCAGATGACTGGTATATCACTCAACACATTATTACTGGTTTCAGTCATTTAGATAAACTAGGAGTTATTAAAGTGAGAGAAAACAGAGAAGTATGGGATATGGTTTATCAAGCGGTTAAATACTGTGATGATCGTATGCGCGAAGAATATGAATACATGAAACGATATGCGCCAAAATACAAAACCGAGAATCATTTAAGTTATATGGCCATCCAATATTTATATATGCGCAGTAACTTAAAAGATATTGAATTAGATAAACTCAACAAGGAGCACTTTGATTATTATAAAAAACAAGAACAAACCTATTGGTTACAAAATAGTCGATACATGCAAGGTATGATTGCCTTAAACTTACATCGTTACTCTGATACGAAAACGCCTAAAGACATTTTAAAATCATTAAAAGAAAACAGTATCAATAACGAAGAAATGGGAATGTATTGGAAAGAAAATTATGGTTATTACTGGTACGAAGCTCCAATTGAAATGCAAGCTTTAATGATTGAAGCATTTGATGAAATCAATAACGACACCAAATCAGTGGATGATTTAAAAACTTGGTTAGTGAAAAGCAAGCAAACACAGCATTGGGGAACAACCAGAGCGACGACTGATGCCGTTTATGCTTTATTATTAAAAGGAACAGATTGGTTAGCGACTGAACCTAATGTAGAAATTACAGTAGGCGATATAAAATTGGACCCTAAAAATGATAAATCATTAAATGCTGAACCTGGAACTGGTTACTTTAAAAAAGCATGGCATGGTTCAGATATTAAACCTGCGAGTATGGGTAAAGTAAAAGTAGAGAAGAAAGATGTGGGTGTAAGTTATGGCGCCATGTACTGGCAATACTTTGAGCAATTAGATAAAATTACTCCTCATGAAACTCCATTGAAACTTAAGAAGCAATTATTCTTACAAAAAAATACGGCCAGCGGACCGGTAATTGAACCTATTACTTCTGCTACCAAATTAAAATTAGGCGATAAAATAAAAGTAAGAATTGAATTGCGTGTAGACAGAGACATGAGCTACGTGCATATGAAAGATATGAGAGCTTCTGGTTTTGAACCAACAAATGTATTTAGCGGTTATAAATACCAAGACGGATTAGGGTATTACGAAAGTACCAGAGATGCAGCTACTAATTTCTTCTTCTCCTATTTAAATAAAGGAACTTATGTTTTTGAGTATCCTTTAGTGGTCAATCATTATGGTGATTTTAGTAATGGCATCACAACTATCCAATGCATGTATGCTCCTGAATTTACAAGTCATAGCGAAGGCATTAGGGTAAAAGTGAGTAAATAGTGAATTAAAAAAAGGCTTTTTAGATATCTAAAAAGCCTTTTTTATTAGCTTTAATGTATATTTGTTTTTTAAGCTATAATTTACATGTTTCGTCACTTTTTGTATATAAAATACATTTCTGTTTTTTTTGTAATACTGTTTAGTAGTTGTAAAAACAATGGGCTGCAAGTAGACGATTTTGATCCTTTTACAAATTATTCAACAAATAAAAACGATACCTTATTTCATCTAGAAACAGATTTATCAGATGCTGTACTAAATGGAATTGAAATACCCACTAAAAAGCATACTAACAATGGTTATTTTACATTTAAATTTAAAGTAGAAAATACCTCGTCTGAAATTAAAAAATACTACTACAAGATTTACTATCAAAATCAAGAGTATAAATTTATTGATACTTTAAATTTTTCGGATGAAAACTTTTATGGTAGCTGGACTGACGGTATTTACACCTTTAAACCTACTCGCTTTTTATTTCCAGGTGAAGAAATCATCGTAACCGACAGTTTTAAAATTGTTGGAAATCCTCGTAACGAGAAAAAATATTTTGGAGCTTCTGCTGACAAGTATCTGAATTTGGATGAGGCCATCAGAAATAAAATGAACTATATCCAAACTGTTCCCGATTGGATGATTAAGATTAAAGAAAAAGCAAAAAAAGAAGGTTGTAGTGTTGAAGAACAAATTTATTTAAATGCTATTTGGGCTATTAATTACGAAAAGAATAACGACAAAACAGAAAACAATCGTTGGAAAAGAAACCCACGAATGGGGAATTACGAATTTATGTTGGTAGTTACTTCCCCTGAAGATATTGGTAAAATACCAATGGGAATAAGAGATTTGCAACTAACTACTAATGAAGGTAAATTTTTAAATCCATTTGGCTACTTTTTATTAAAGGAAGGGAAAGATTTAAAAAACACAACTGTATTAGTTTCTCCAAAAAAACTAAACGTGTCCACAAAAATGGATTTAGCTTCTGGTATTTATATCGACAAACTAAGTATTAATAAATCTAATTTTACCACTGATAGTTTTTTAAATAATTGTAATAGCTCTACAGAACTTTATCATAAAGCAAATTTTCAACAATATTTTCATAATATAGATAAAGACTATACCGTTTATAATGTTCCGGAAATAAAAGATATAACTGGAGAAAATTTCACAAGAGAAGAGTACAATGCTTTAAAAACTAAATACGAGAAAAATGACAACCGTGTAAAAATGTTTGTCAATACAACTGATTGTCCTTGTAAAACAGTTAAGTCTAACTCGGAAAAAAAATCTATAACTCTTACCAATCCAGCTTCTCAACCTGGTAATTTAAAAAAAGAACAGGTTGGCGTTTCTTCCCGAATTGGATTTACATACGGAAAATTTAGAGCAAAAATGAAGTTTCCAAAAATGTTGAGTAAAGACAATGTTTGGAACGGAATTACCAATGCCTTTTGGTTATTATTTCAAAGTGAGAATGATTGGAATAAACGTAGAGATTGTAATGCAGACATTGCTTACATTCCAAAATCAGAGCCAAATAATAACGAAGCATTAAAGAAGAGTGTAAAATCAACTCATTATTCTGAAATTGATTTTGAGATATTAAAAGAGTCTCAATATTGGCCTAAAACCTCTTATCAAAATTCTAATACAAAATTCAAAACAGATGACGCTGCCAATAACAATGAAATCATGGTCACTTGTACTAACTGGGATATGGCATGCCATGAACCAAAAGAATTTAATATTGGAGCCAAAGAAGTTACTTACGACAACAATCCATATATTTTACACCGTTGGGATCATTATTACAAAGCTCTTTCTACAAAAGTTCCAGTGAAACATGATGAGATTTTTAATGCACCATATTACTATTTTGAAATTGAATGGCTACCTGAAAAAATTATTTGGAGAATAGGCCCTGAAAAGGATAAACTAAAAGTAATTTGTGTGATGGATAAAAACATTACAGCTATTCCAAATAACCAAATGGTCATTATGTTTACTCAAGAATGGCATAATGAAGAATGGTGGCCTACAGCTCCTTATAAACAAAACTTTGTGCCTTTTCCAAAGAAAGATATTATTGGCGAAATTTTAGAAATAACAATCGAATAAAACATGATATTTAGTAGCGTCATTTTTTTAGTTTATTTTTTACCCATTTTTTTGGTGGTTTATTTCCTGTCTCCACAGAAATTTAAAAATCTTGTTCTATTAGTTTCAAGTATTTTATTTTACAGTTGGGGGGCTCCAAAATTCATCTTTGTGATTTTAGGAACAACTACTCTTGATTTTTATTTAGTTAAACTACTTTATAACTCTTCTGATGAACGAAAACGAAAACTCTTTCTGATTTTATCTCTATGTTTAAACTTAGGCTTACTGTTCTATTTTAAGTATTGTAATTTCTTTATTGACAATCTTAATACCATCCTTCATTCTTTTGGCGTAAATGAAATTATTTGGATAAAAATTATTTTACCAATTGGTATTTCATTTTACACATTTGAGAGTTTAACTTATGTGGTAGACGTTTACAGAAGAGTGCATAAACCATTAGACAACTTTCTTCAATATCAGATGTATATCATCATGTTTCCTAAATTAATTGCAGGGCCAATTATTCGTTATCACGAAATACACGATCAAATACCTGATAGAAGTATCAATGATACAGTAGACAATAAACTAACCGGCTTTTATAGATTTTGTATTGGATTAGCAAAAAAAGTATTAATTGCAAATACCATGGCATTTAAAGCTGACGAAATTTTCAACATGGCATCGGCAGACTTAACATCAAGTTTAGCATGGATTGGAATGTTAGCTTATACCTTTCAAATTTATTTTGATTTCTCAGGCTATTCAGATATGGCTATTGGTTTAGGCAAAATGTTAGGTTTTAAATTCCCTGAGAATTTTGATAATCCCTACACATCAAAAAGCATTACCGAATTTTGGCGTCGCTGGCACATGACTTTAGGAAGTTGGATGAAAAACTACTTATATATTCCTTTGGGCGGTAATAAAGTAAATAGCAATGCCCGCTTATACACCAATCTTTGCATCGTGTTTTTAATTTCAGGTTTTTGGCATGGCGCAGCATGGACATTTATCTTTTGGGGAGCCTATCACGGCGTTTGGTTAGTATTAGAAAGAATATTTTTATTGAAAGTATATGATAAAATAGGCAAGCTTTTATCCACCATAATTTGCTTTTTATTAGTGGCCATTGGCTGGGTATTTTTTAGAGCCGAACATATCACGGATGCCTTTCACTTCATATCAAAATTGTTCACATTTAACTTTTCTATTCCTAAGCATTCTATTTCTAACGAATTCATATTCTATTTTGTATTAGCCACATTGTTTTCATTTTTTACCAGTTTCACTATTGGCAATAAAATTCAACAAAAAGTTTACTTTTCTTACTATGGCTTAACAGGCAATATACTATTTGCCTCCATTGCTTGTATTTTGTTTACCCTGTCTTTAGCGTCTATTACGTCGTCAGACTTTAATCCATTCATCTATTTTAGATTTTAAAGCCATGACAAAGACACAGAAATCGCCATATTTATTTATACTCGTAGGAATTCTAATTTTCCTTTACATTCCTTTGTTGCAAAAAAAGCTACACCTAAAAAGCTATGTAAAACCTTTGAAAGGAGCTTATACCGAAGCTCCTGACACGTCTTTTACCATTGAAGGATGGTTTAATGGTAGATATCAAGAAGTAAAAGACAAACATATCACTCAAAATTTTGGTTTCAGAAATTATTATGTAATGCTTAATAATCAAATCAATTATAAATTATTTAAAACAGCTAACGTCGATAAAGTCATTATTGGAAAAGGAGATTTTTTATATGAAACCAATTACATCGAATCTTATTTTGGAAATAATTTTGTTGGTAAAGAAGAGTTAACCAACAAGTTTAAAAAGATAAAAGAACTGCAAGGAATTTTGGCTGGCTTAGATATTGATTTGGAAATTGTATTTACTCCAAGCAAGGCCTCTTTTTACCCTGAATTTATTCCAGATAACTGGAAGTCTGACAAAAAAATGAGCAATTACGAATATGCAGCGGCCCTTTGTAAAGCACTTAAAATAAAACACATTGATTTTAGCGCTTGGTTTAAATCACAAAAAAACATTTCTCCATATGATTTATATCCTAAAACAGGTATACACTGGAGCAATTACGGAGCATTAATAGCTACCGATTCTTTAAAAAAGAGTATCGAGCATCATACAAATCTTAATTTATTAGATTTTGAAATAACAAACATTTCTTTTTCGGATTCGTTAATAAGTCCTGATGATGACATGGGTGAAGCAATGAACCTGTTATTCCCGATTAAAAAATTACCAATGCCTTATGCGAGTTACTATTGGAAAGAAGATACTACTGTTGTAAAACCCAAAGCATTGTTTATTGGCGATAGTTATTTTTGGAACATCTATTATCAAGGATTAACTAATAACTTATTTACGGATTGTAAATTTTGGTATTACAACCAAACAGTATATCCCGAAAGTGAACCAATTAGAGAAGTCAATCAATTAAATATTGAAGAACAGATTAAAAATCAAAAGGTCATTGTTTTAATGGCTACCGAAACAAACATTCACGATATTGGCTGGGGTTTTGTGGATAAGGCATTAGAGGCATTAAAAACGCAAAAAACATATACACTAAGAGAGAAAGTATACATTAAAATCATAAAAGAAAACATTCTTAAAACACCATCTTGGATGGAGGATATCAAAAAGAAAGCTCTTGAAAAACATATTAGCATAGATGAAATGATTACACTAGATGCTATTTATGTTTATGAAACAGAATATTGTAAACCAGAAACTGTAGCACTAATAGAAAAAGCAATTGCTGGTATAAAAAACACGAAAGAATGGATGGCTCAGATAAAAGTAAAAGCTAAAGAAAATCATATCAGCGAAGAAGAAATGCTGGAGCTGGATGCCAAATACTTATACGACACTGAGCTAAAAGGAAAATAAAGCTATTAAACACAAAAAAGGAGATAAAATTTATCTCCTTTTTTGTGTAATTAATCAAACTAAAGTATACCAAACAAAAATTTTACAAATGCTTTTCTAATTCTTTTAATTCTGCTACCTTTTCAGCATAACCCATTTTATCAAATGAATAAATTAAATTATTAATAATTCGTTTGATGATATCTAAATTAGAACAAGGCAAATAGTATTTTGTTTCAGGCTCAACATTTAATTGTTTGATAAATGAATCAACATCTCCTTGATTGAAGATTAAACCTTTACTGAATGGATTGACGTAGAACAAAATATTATCAGATAATGTTTTGTGTGAAGGATCAAATAAGTTGGCAAAATCGTTTACGTAAGCCAATACAAAATGTTGTGGTAAATTAACACCGTAAATAGGAATACCTAATTCCTTACACACTAAAGCGTAAATAACACTAAGCATCACAGGGTTTCCTTTTTTAGTTTCTAATACAACATTAATGAATGAATTTTGAGGCGCGTGATAATTAGTAATGTTTCCACCAAACTGATGCACTTCAAACATAATATGATTAATGATTTTAACCTTTTCAATGGCAGTTAAATCATCGTGTAACTCTAACCAAACATCTTGTTTTATTTGATGCAGTTGCTTTTTTAACTTATTCTCATCTAAATCGGGATACTGATAACGAGCAATAATAGCACAACCTTTAAATAAATCATCTTGTTCATTCTCTGACCAATATTTTAAAGCATTTTGTAAGGCCTTAAACTGAATGGTATGAATAATACCTTCGATACGTTTTTGCATTAAAGCATCAAAACTATTTTCCCAAGCAGTTTCCAAATGAGGAATTGCTGGGGGACCCAAAATAATAAATCTATTTTTTACCTCAGAATAAATTCCGTCATCCGGATCATCCAATAGAGTAATTAAGGCAATTACTTCTTTCAGGTTCATTTCGTTTTTCTTAGGTCTCATAGCTAAACAAAAATAGCCCCGATATGGAGCCATTTTTTACCTAAGTTTTGTTTTTTTTAACAATTAGGCTGTTAATCGTTGTAAACTTTCTTGTATTAATATCTCTACACTCTTCGTGTAATCGCTCGTAAACTCTTTGCGGACGCGGTTTGCGATAATCACACAAGCTGTTAAACAATTGTGGTTTAATAACTTTCCTAAACCGTATAAAGCCGAAGTCTCCATTTCGAAGTTGGTAATTCGGTGGTCGCCCAGTCTAAAATCAGTTAAAAGTTCATTTAAATTGGGCATTGCTGCTTTTAAACGGATTTGACGACCTTGTGGACCATAAAAACCAGGAGCTGTAGCCGTAATTCCAATATGGGTTCCTTGTTGAAACTTAGCTATTAATTGATCGGAAGCCTTTACACAGTAAGGATAAGGTAAATTAGGTAACCAACCTGTATGCTTAATAAATGCTTCACTAATATTCTTCTCACCTACACTTTCCCAATTATCATAAAAGTTTAATAATCCATCTAAACCTAAGCCATGAGAACTCACCACAATACCATTTACTGGAACATCGGCTTGTAATGCGCCACTAGTTCCTAAACGAATCACATTTAAAGTACGATGTGTTGGATTTAATTCCCTTGTTTCTAAGTTAATATTAACGGCTGCATCTAGTTCATTCATCACAATATCAATATTATCAGTACCAATGCCTGTTGATAAAACCGTAATGCGTTTACCATTAAAAATTCCTGTATGAGTAACAAACTCTCTATGCTCTGTTTTAAATTCTATTTTACTGAAAAACTTAGAGATTTGAGCCACACGATGCTGATCTCCCACCACAATCACATCATCTGCAATATCTTCGGCTTTTAAATTAATGTGATAGACACGATTTTCCTTAGTTAGGATTAATTCTGTTTCTGGAAATTGAGACATATAGAAAGTTATTAGTTGTAAGACTTAAGTTTTTAGTTATATCCTAGTAAAACTAAAATATATTTCCCAAATATCATAATTCCAATCAGTGCTGAAATAATAGAAAAAATGAGCACTGCTCCTGCGGCTAAATCTTTTATTTTACCAGCCACTGGATGATGATTTGGTTCTACTAAATCAACAAAAGATTCAATAGCTGTATTGATGGTTTCAAGAGCTAATACAATGCCAATGCAAATTAAAATCATACACCATTCGGTAGTATTGATTTTTAAAATAAATCCACATACTATAGCCAAAAGAGCACAACACACATGCACTTTCATATTGCGCTGTTGTAAGCTCAATTTAATGCCATTGAAAGCGTATATAAAGGATTTAAAAAAATTGGACATATTACTCAGATTTTATCCATTTTCCTGTTAAACTAATTGCATCTGATTTGGTAGTGTAAAAATAAACCCCTGTTGCTAATTCAGAAGTATTAATACGCAAACTGTTTCCTGAAAAAGTAATAGAATACACACAAACACCTAATGTGTTATACAATGTAAATTCTGTTTGATATTCAGAATTTGATAACAAGAGTGTTATCTCTTCTGTTCCAGGATTAGGAAATAAGTTAATTATATTTTTATTATAGTTGTTTATTGCAGTAACTGATTGACAATACAAATTACTTCTCTCTGTTTGCATCACATTATTTATAACGTAATACTGTTCTGCGGAAAAGCTATTACGACAAACTTTTCGTGAGTAACTCATAATATTAGTCACATCTGGTGTATAAGCCATAAAATTTGCATCAACTGCTGTACCTGTATAAACACATGAAGTATTAACATTACCTGAATTTAATACTGGATCAGCCGGCGTATCGCAAATTAAATCGCCATCGCTGCTACAATTACTTCCATCTACTAATTCGCCTTGTGAAATATCACCATGTGTGTGAAACAAACCAAAATAATGACCTAATTCATGAGCTAATGTGCTTCCATTGGTGGCGCATGCCGACCCAATAACTGCATAATCATCACTTGGAGGAAATTGAGAATAACCACACACAACGGTTCCATTTACACTAGCGGTATTTGCAAAATAAATATTAATCACATCATTTGTATAGTGTTGGCTTAACAAAATAGGCTCCTCTGTATTATATTCATAATTATAAAGCGAATCATCATAAATAATTTCGGGAGAGGAGCACTCATAAAAAAACATATTAACATTACTATAAAAATGATTCACTGAGTCAATTTCATTTCTAATTTGTGAAATGGTTAAATTACTAGTTCCATTAACCTTCACGATTAAATGAATTTGAATAGGAATAGGAACAACTTGCGAAGTTTTTTTAGTTGTTGAACGATTATTATTGATAGACTGTAGTTTTTTTACCCAACTTGATTTAGCAACAGTGGCGCATTCGACCATAGGTGTTGTTTGACCAATGGATAAAAAAGTCCATAATAAAAAAAGGTTGGATATGAAAAGTTTCAACATCTTATTTGTTTTAACCCAAATTTACAAAAAAATCATGAGGCTTTTTCATTTTGATTCATACACATGGTGATGTAATATAAAAACCACATAAACACACTAAAAATAAGCGTAAAACCTATTGTGTCTTTCTCTAATAAAATTCCAAAACTGGCTTTTACTAATCTAAACGGATGAACAATATCCCAACTATTAAAACGCAAGTATCTTCCTAAATACAATCCAAAAGAAATTAACCAAAAGATAACTGGTGTTACTAAGGTAAATAACATAGGGCTTACATAAGCTTTTAAAATCGCGAGCATATCTTTTAAAGATTTCAAAAATACAATCATTCCAATTAAAGCAAAAGATAACACCAACACCAAATCAAACCATAATGGCAAATACGGACGAGGTTTTAAATGAAACAAATCCGTTAGTATATATGGCGAATTAGGAATAAACAATAACCAAATACCTAATAAAGGAAGATGTTTTAATTGCAAGGATTCTTTTTGTTTTAAATAATTACTAAGCCACCAAGGGATTAGTGCCAAAAATAAATTCCAAGCTAAAAAGATATAACTTAAGCCGTCACTTTTAAAAATGCGATACGTTAAAAGTGTAACACTAAATAGTGTAAACGAATACACAAGTTGTTTGAAGGTTGGTTTTATCATAGTAAAAAATTATTGAGTTATAGAGTTATTGGTTTTGAGCATTACTGTCTGTTTGGCAAAAACAATGTATATGCAATACCAAATGGCAATGCCCCAAGCAAAAGGCAGCCAAAATAAGGCGTTCCAATTTAAAAAGATTAAAAGATAAAGTACCGAGAAATAAAAAATTACTATTCCCCAATAAATCAACATTCTTTTTAAATTTTGACGAGTTATCAACGCTGCAATTGTTCTGATAATAGCACCAAACAGTTGAACTAGCCCAACGATGAATTGGAAGAAAGCAAGAAGTATCAAAAAATCTTCGCCAGTATTTACTTGTGATTCTATAAATAAAGCTGTCATAATATCAAATAGATTAATAAATACTCTCTACAATTTCCTTATCTCTTAAATCAAAGCTTCTCCAATCATTGTTATAATTTAACAAGTAATCTTTTACTTTTTGATTTAATAACTGGGTGTAGGTTTCTGAATAATAGCGCTCTCTTTGATAACTACTTGTATAATTTTTTAGTTTAGCATTAAACAAATTAAATTCAGGTTTCTTAGTCATCGCTAGCAATTCAGGAATATTAGCATCCGAAAGCGAAAACAAATAATAAAAATCAACCTGGGCTAAAGGTTTGTTTTGGATATTATAATTGGTAATGAGCTTATCCCAATTCACTAATCCACTTAACACCAATACCGTAAACCAAACTGCCACGTTGGTTCTAATTAAATACCAATTAGACTGTTTTTTGTAAATTTTCCAAAACATAATCAATAAACCAAACACTGCCAATACCAACCATACATAAACTCCAATACGCTTGTAGGTGAAATTAAAATCATGAATATAAATTTGATTTCTAAAAGCTGTAGAAGACAACATGATTACATTTTGAAAAATCCATAGATACACAAATGCAGATAGCACCTTATTATTTTTTACCGTTGCAAATTCTTTTCTATATAAAAACATGATTAAACTAGTTGCTATCACAATCGATAAGATAATCACTCCTACTCCACTGTGCACAAAATCAGAATGTGTGACTCCTTTTGGCAACCCTCCATTAAAGTAAAGTGTTTGTATATCTCCAAGATTCAAAATCACTAACATCACATTTAATAAAACAAACAGCAACATGCCTGCATAACGCTCAGTTTCAAATTGCTTAATCGTTTGCTCATTTTGTTCGAATGAGGAATTTGTTAATGGCAAATTGTTTTCCCATGTTTCAATTGGCTTAATGGTTCGGTGGTACAAGAATGCGTACATTAAAATAAAACCAGCGATGGTAAAGAAAATCCAACCAACGCTAATGAAATCTAAATTAATCCACTTGGTATTTTCGGCAAATAAAGGATTAGAGTTTTTATACATGGAAAAAAATAATACACTCAACACTAATACAATTATGGTAGCTAAAGTTTTATAGCCTTTATGAGTAGTTCCTCCTTCTGTTTTTGGTTGAAATCGTTTAATCGTATCAATGATAATATATACCACACTTGACATGACAGAATAAACACTAAAAGCAAAAGAAAACAAACTAGAGGTTGCTACATTAAACGACACTGCCGATAATAATAACAAACTAAAAATATTTCCTATAATGCTCAAAGCACTCGAATGCACAAATACACAAACAGCACTTAATAAACATAAGATTGCACTCCAAACCCACTTCTTGTAGGACAGTAGTTTCTTATTCTTAATGACTAAAATAGCCAATAAAATAATAGTGAATAACAGAAAATTAATTCCTGCGTTTTGTTGGTAAAATAAAAAGCTATAAGCTCCTGTGGCTGCTAGCAATAAATAATCGTTTGTTTTCATAATCGTTGTTTTTTAAGGTTTAACTGCAAAGACGCAAAGTTTAATCGCAGAGATTGCTGAGTTTATATTTTTATTCTGTCAGGCTGAGCGGAGTCGAAGCCTTTAATTCTACCTAATATTTTATTGAAACAAAATTGCCTTTATATGCGACACATCATCATACAATAGGGCTTTGTAATTTAATTTGGTAATATCCTTACAACGCTTTCCTCGTTCGTAAGCTTCATTCAAATATTTCCATTGTGTGGGTAATAATAACCAAGCACCAATTCGTGTGCTAAAAGAAGCGAATGATTTTTTTCCATTACCATGCAAGAAAAATTGTAAGGCTACTTCATCTTTAAAACTGATGGAGTAACCTAATAACACATGTTGTATATCATGGTACTCAGCTCCCTTCAATATATCCACATCATGTTCTTGTAAAAAAACTCCTAGCGCTTTTCCTAGACTTCCTTCTGGATACTTCAACAAATCCGTGGTGCTTAGTCCCCAATTTTTATCATTTGTACCATAATTAAATACCATTGGCCCTATCATGCCTGCTACCCATGAAGATGTTTTGACATGTAACCACATCGCATAATCGATAATGGTTTTTGGTTGTTCTTTATTTGTTTTCATAACGATTTATATTTTAGATTAAATATTTTGTTTTGTAATTCATTTAAGTTTTCATTAAGTAAGGTTTTAAAATTCCAATCACGAATAGAAGTGGCGCATTTTCCTTTTTGATACGCGGCTTTAAACTCCTGAAAATGATTAGGAAATAATACCGTTGTAATGATGCAAGTACCAACTGTAAAAAAAGATGGTTTGCCATTACCCCATAAAAAGAACTGCATCGCTGCTTCATCTATCACGTTGGTTGAATAACCAAACAACACATGAAACACATCATGACGTTCTGCTTTTGGAATAGGTTCAAAATGTTGAGATTTATAAAACTGCCCCAATGCATTTCCTAAACTTCCTGCATTAAATTTTAAGAAATCATCTGAACTTAAATTCCAAGCCACGCGCTGTGCATTTAACTTGGCATGAATAGGAACACCTTTCTCTAACAACCATAACATGGCTTTGCCTCTGTAAGAGTTTTCGGATTGATAATTGATTTCTATTTTCTTCATATTGTTTTTGTTTTAAAAGTACTTTGAGTTACAAAGTTTAAGTTCAAAAAAAAGGATTAACGTCCTTTCAATAATTTTTCAAGTGCATCCAAGTGATCATTAAAAGCTTTCATTCCTACTTTAGTAACTGAATATGTTGTTAAAGGTTTCTTCCCTACAAATTCTTTTTTCACATGGATGTAGCCTTCTTTTTCTAAGGCTGTGATATGACTTGCTAAATTTCCATCCGTTAATTCCAATGTTTCTTTCATGGTACTAAAATCCACACTATCATTCACCATCAACACACTCATAATTCCTAAGCGGATACGATTTTCAAATGCTTTATTTAAATTATGTATGTATGACTTCAATTACAATCTTTTTTATTTATTATGACTAAAGAGACAATTTGACTTAAGGGAATCAAGACAGTCTATTGTCTCTCCAATCCCTTTTATCCCTCCAGTCTCTTTTATCCCTTCCTCTCGTACTTATACCACATAGCTGCTCCATATACTATATGCAACACTCCAAAACCAAATGCCCAATACAATAAACCGTTTCCTAAATTAAAGGCGTTGATTAATCCTAACACAATTTCGCAAATACCAAAGTAACGTATATCATCATAGGTATATTTACTAGCATTAATTAAAGCTAAACCATAAAATAATAACATGGCAGGAGCAATATAAACAATAGCGCCATGATATAATAAAGCGATACAAAACACACCACCTGCCACTAAAGGAATAGCTAAATTTATTAATACTCTAATAGCAGTATGATCAAATAAAGTTTGACCATTTTGTTTGGCTTTACGATTTGAGAAAAAATAAGCTGTTGAAATGGACAGAGCCAAAACAACGGCAGCTATTAAAATAAAGTTTACATAAATTTCATTTCTATTTAAGGCGCCTTCTTCTCCCCTTACCCAACTGTGGTAAATAGAATTTAAATACAAATAAGCCACTACGGCTCCGCATAAAGCAAATATCCCGGCAAACACTCCCGATAAACCACTGAGTGATAAAAAACGGGTTGACTTCTTCATCATTTGGCGAATATCCTGTATGGCCTCTAGGTGTTCTGCGTTTTCTTTTGTCATATTAAAAGCACTTTGAGATACAAAGTTATAAGGAATTTTGATATCTGCAATTTATTTTAACAATTATTTTGGGTTTATTTTAAACGCAGAGTGAGGAAATTTAATAAAAGAAGTGGTAATTAATTATTTTAAAATAAATGAAAGGTTGAAATGAGTAATGCATTTTATTGAATAAAATTGTAATTAACTGTTATCCGGGTCAAAATTTTTTGATTGATCTGATGTAACCAGTTTAAAATATTTAAAATTGTGTAGTTGCATTAAATCTTGCCTTACAGCATTTTCCAATTTTATCCTAAGCTTAGCGATTTGATTATAGTATTTTTTACCAACAGCAATTACTTCATCCTCATTTTTATCATGTGTTTCTAACATAGTCTTATAAAAAACCATATTAAGCTCTTCCATTATATCTGTAGTTTTATGGTTTATCCACATACTGTGTGCCATTGCAGTAGATAGTGGCTGTTGATTCTTAAGCAAGTTGGCATCTCCATAAGCAAAAATTATATGGTAAGTCTCTCTATCACAATCATCAAAAACAACTGATTTTAATAAAGCTATTTGTGTTTCTAAAAACCCATAGGCTTCAAGTCTCTTATCTATAACCTTTTTTAAATATTCATATTTATAATCAAATTTTTTAAAGTAGTAATTGATTAAGGACGAAATAAGTATAGTAGCTATTGATGATATGATAGCACCTAAGGCAATTTTTTGATCAATGGTCATTGTTTTTTATTAAATAAATTACTTAGCGATCAGAAACAGATACTAACTTTTCAAAAATCAGCATATACCAAAGGTATTACATTTTTCCACTTTTTCTTAACAAAAAACTTTGTAGCATCATAGATTCCATAAATTCCCTACCTTTACCCTATGGCAAGAATCATGGCAATAGATTATAAAGACAGGGGTCTGGGTTTATGTAACACTATCATTGTTGTTAACTAAAAACGAATTATTTATTATTACAAGAACTTTTATACTCACTAAATAACTCGTCTTTAAAAAATATTTGAGTTAGTATTAATTTACCATCTCTATCATAAATTTTAAATTCTCCATCTTTTAAGCCATTTTTATAATTACCCTTACACCAAATGGCTCCATTTTCGTGATAAGAAATATATGCGCCATGACGATTTCCCTTTTGATAATACTCTTCTGCTAAAAGTAAGCCGTTTGAGTTATACTCTTTCCATAAGCCAAATCTATTTCTATTCTTATCATAATGACCTTCTATTAACAAAATTCCATCTCCAGAGTATTCTTTATGTTCTGCCATAAGTCTTTTTTTATAAAAAATTAATTTAAAAATTGATTTTGAGGTTGTTTAGGTTTTGATGATTTAGAGGAGAAGATCAACATTTGTATAGCAATACCTATTATAATAAGAAGTGCCCAATCAAATTGATTTAAAAGCGTAGAAAAAGAGACTGATTTTTGTGATTTTTCATTTAAATCTTTTACTCGCGATATTTGAATTTCTGACAACTTATCTAATTGATTTAAGGATTGATTAAGATAATACGTTTGTGATTTAAATATATTTTCTCGTACATCATAATTATGTTCATTCAAGTATTTTTTTTCAAAAGCAATCATTACTAAAATGTTATTTTTAAACTCATTAAAAATTACTTTTTCCTTTGCTGTTAGCTTTGTATGCTCATAATTTTCCAATAACAATGATATTTCTAATCTGTCATCAGCAGTAAATAAGATTTTTTTTTCTAAATCATCTGTGAATGGCTGAGATAACACAAATTCAACTTTGTGTAATATTTTAACCATTTTATAAATATAATCTTGTGCTATTATTCTATCAGAATACACTTCGCTAAACGAATCTCCAATTTTTGAAATATTGTCATTATATGTTTGAGAACTAAATATTCCAAGAAATATAATTATTAGCAACAGAAGTGCAATTTTTCCTTTATGACGAATAGCATATAAAATTTCCATGATAAATTAGGTATTTATGACTTTTAAAATATTTATATTTTTAATTCCAGAAGGCATTTTCCAAGTAAATTGAGCTCCTTGCTTAAACCCTATTAAAGCAATACTAATTGGAGCAAGAATCGAAATTTTACGTTGATTAAGATTCATTTCTTCAGGAAGCACAATTTGCATTTTAATTGGCTTATTCACTGAGTCGTCTATAAATTCAACAATAGAATTTATAGTCACAATATCTTTCTGCAAAGCATTGTCTTTAACTATTAAGGCTTTCGTTAACTCTTCTCCTAATTGTTTTACCTCTGGAGTTTTTTGCTTTATAATCAAATTATAAAGTGTTTTATATACAGATTCGGAAATAATTGGTTTCATACTACTTATATTTAATGTTTCTATTTTAAACTGCTTATATAGCTCTTATAGATTGAAAAACAGTTTTAATAATTATGAACTTTTAATATTGTCAGTTTTTTTATACCCGAAGGCATTTTCCAAGTAAAATCATCTGTCTCTCTAAATCCCAATAAGGCTATAGCTATGGGCGACAGTATGGATATTTTTTTCTGTTTCAAATCAGCTTCTTCTGGCAATACAATTTGTAATCTAATTGGTTTTTTTAGTGAAGAACTAATAAACTCAACAATTGAATTGAGGCTTACAATTTTAGAGTCCAAAAAATTATCTTTTACAATTTTTGCCTTCACTAATTCATCGTTTAGTGGTATTACTTCAAGAGTTTTTTTTCTTCTAACCAATTTGCTAAGAATTTCATAAACTGATTCGGAGATGATAGGTTTCAATAGTTTCATATTTATTTAAATGTTTACTTCGTTTAAGTTTTTTGATGTATTTACTATTTTATTAGCATCTTGTTTAATTATACTTTTTATTCTGTTTATAATGTCAATTTTACGCTGATGCTCTTGAGCCTTTTTTTCTAGTTGACTAACTATTTTTTTAATTTCAACATGCGTTCTCATGGTAATACTAGTTTAAATTTTCAATAAATGATTTAGGCACAATAGTATGTTGTTTTTTAAATATTAAGCTTTCGCTAATAATTAAAAAAATCTCTAAAGTGTTTTGCAAAAAGAGCGTTACTCTTTACTCGTTGAATAATTTCAACGAGGCCTAATTAATAAAGGCTTTATTGTTTGAAGAAAAAATAAGTTTACTTCTTCCAATAGATGGAAAAAAAGATAATACTTTTAATATGATATTAATATTACTCATTTCTTGTATGCCGTAAAATTAAGTTATATTATTTACAAATAAATGAATTTAACTTTTAATAACTATTTTACTTATATAATCTTTTACTACTTTCGCCTTTTTAAAAAACAAAAATGAAACTAAAGGGTAAAAGTATATTTATATCAAGAACATTAACTTCTGATAGTCCTTTCATTACTCTCAAGCAAAATGAAGACTGTAAAGTTATTGATCAATCCCTTATTAAAATTACGCAAATAAGATATTCTTATACGCCACAAACAAGCTGGATATTTTTTACAAGTAAAAATGCCATAGATTATTTTTTTGCTCAAAATCCAAACGTACCCGAATATGTAAAGTATGGAGTTATCGGTAATTCATCAGCAAATCATTTAAAAAACCATCATGTGAGTGCTGATTTTATTGGCAAAGGTGTTAATCTATTAAATATCGCTAAGGAATTTAGAGAAATATTACAAAACGATAGTGTTTTATTTCCTCAAGCAATTGATTCTTACCAAACCATACAAAAGCAATTAGCTTTTACAAATACTTGCTATAATTTGTATGTATATAAAACTAGTATTAGAACTGATTTTGATTTACCTTTCTCTGATATTTTAATTTTCACGAGTCCTTCAAATGTTACTGCATATTATAATAAATACCAACCTGATTCAAGACAATCGGTTGTAGCCATTGGTTCTTCTACTAAACAAAAACTAAACGAATACAATGTAATAAATGTTTTAACTCCTCATTCTTTTAACGAGCAAGGCTTACTGGATTGCATCATCTAAAATAATTTTTATTTATATAAAACGAAAAGCTAAAAAAATGTAAATATTTTTAAATTTATTCATCAATTTAAAAATAACAGATAGATTTGCACAAAAATAATTAAATGAATTTAGGAAAAAATAGCAGCAAATGGATATCATTCTCAGTGATTGCTGTATTATTAATCTCATTTTCATTTATTACAGTTCACTCTTCTCTATCAATTACCAATGAACTGAGTTCAATTGTAGTAACTAGTGATTTTTCGACTGAAAAAGAAAACTCTGATACCGAAAAAGATTTTAGTGAAAATTCTTTGAACTTGTTTTTTTTAGATATTAAAGATCTTAAATTTCAAAGCTCTTCCAAAAAATTACAAAAAAAACAATCTGCTTTTTTAATACCTCGAGTGTTTTACGACATACAAATACTCCCACCTGAAGCGCAAGTGAGTTAATTTCTATTACTCATTCTCTATCTTGTATTAATCAATTTCATTCAGGCATAGGCATCAGTCTATGTTATTTAACCATTTAATTATTGTGAAAATAATAAGTTTAATTGCGTGCAGCATTATTTTATTAAGCGCGTGCAACCCAAATAAAAATCAAGAAAACTCAGAGGAAACATTTCCTGTGACAGAAGCTATTAAAATTGATACCTTTTCGTATACCGAATATGTAACGGAGATTCATGCGCTACAAAATGTAGAAATACGGGCTCGTGTAAAAGGATATCTTGAAAAATTTCACATTGACGAAGGGGTTTATGTGAAAGAAGGTCAGTTGTTATTTAGCATTAACAATAAAGAATATGTTGAAGAATTGGCTAAAGCGAAAGCTATTTACAAAAGCGCTATTGCTCAGGTAAATGCTGCAGAATTAGAAGTAAAAAACGTATTACAATTGGCTGAAAAGAAAATTGTATCATCAACAGAAATTGAAATTGCTAAAAATAAGTTGGAAGCTCAAAAAGCTAATTTAGAAGAAGCGCTAGCGCATCAGGCGCACGCAAAACTTAAATTAGAAAATACAGAAATCCGAGCGCCATTTAACGGTATCATTAATCGTATACCGCATAAAATTGGGAGCTTAATTGATGAAGGTACCTTACTAACATCTATATCTGAAAATGATGAAGTTTACGCCTATTTTGATGTATCTGAAAAAGAATACCTAAACTATGCTAGAAATATAAAAAAAGATAGCATCAACTCCAAAGTGGTTACATTGATATTAGCCGACGGAAAAGAACATAACTACAAAGGTATAATAGAAACCATAGAAGGAGAAATTGATGAAAGTACTGGTAATATAGCATTTAGGGCTCGATTTAAAAACCCAAGTAAAATCATAAAGCATGGCGCAAGTGGTAAAATAAGATTATTAAAAAAATACGACGATGCTATTGTTATTCCTCAAAAATCAACTTTCGAAATTCAAGATAAATTGTATGCATACGTGTTAGACAAAAACAACAAATTAGAGGTTCGAAATATCGAAACCACTTATCGTTTACCTCATTTGTTTATTATTTCTAAAGGTTTAAAAAAAGGTGACAAAATATTATTTGAAGGCATACAAAATGTTAAGAACGGAATGACTATACAACCCAATTTTATTAGCATGAAAACTATCATATCTCAATTAGGTAAAAAATAATTAAAGTCTATTTATCATGCTAAAAAAATTCATACAACGTCCCGTATTATCATTGGTTATATCTCTATTTATAACCTTATTGGGCGCATTGGCTTTAAGTCAATTACCTGTTACGCAATATCCTGACATTGCACCGCCTGCAGTTTCTGTAACAACAAAATATACAGGAGCTAACGCCGAAGTTTGTGCTAAAGCAGTTGTAACACCTTTAGAAAGAGCTATAAATGGCGTGCCAGGAATGGCTTATATGACTTCTGTTTCAGGTAATGATGGAACTAGTATTATTCAAGTATATTTTAAAGTTGGTACTGATCCTGATTTAGCGGCTGTAAATGTTCAAAATCGTGTAGCAACCGTATTAGATGAATTACCAGAGGAGGTTATTAAAGCTGGTGTTTCAACGGAGAAGGAAGTAAATAGTATGTTGATGTATTTAAATTTAATAAGCAACGATAGCACACTTGACGAAAAATTTATTTACAACTTTGCTGATATTAATGTGTTGGCTGAATTAAAGCGTATTGATGGTGTTGGTTTTGCTGACATTATGGGACAACGAGAGTATGCGATGCGAGTTTGGTTAAAACCACAACGCATGGATGCTTACGAGATTTCTGCAGAAGAAATTATTCAATCTTTAAAAGCTCAAAATATAGAGGCAGCACCCGGTAAAGTGGGAGAAAGTTCTGGTAGAAATCCTCAATCTCTTCAGTATGTATTACGTTATACTGGTAAATTAACTCACAAAGAACAGTACGAAAATATCGTTATAAAAGTATCGGAGAGTGGAGAGATGCTTCGTTTAAAAGATGTAGCAGATATTGAATTTGGGTCATTAGACTACGATGTACTTTCAAAAGAAAATGGGAAACCTTCAGCTGCTATTATTTTAAAACAACGTCCAGGCTCAAATGCCAGTGAAGTTATTTCGAATATTAAAACGCGATTAGAGTTTTTAAAATCAACTTCTTTCCCTCCAGGAATGGATTATACAATTAGTTACGATGTATCTCGCTTTTTAGATGCGTCCATTCACGAAGTAATTAAAACACTTATTGAAGCATTTCTTTTAGTAGCCTTAGTTGTATTTTTGTTTCTGCAAGATTGGCGTTCTACATTAATTCCTGTGTTAGCAGTTCCCGTATCTCTTATTGGAACCTTTGCCTTTATGCAACTATTTGGATTCTCAATAAATTTATTAACCTTATTTGCATTGGTATTAGCCATTGGTATTGTGGTAGATAATGCCATTGTGGTAGTAGAAGCAGTTCATGCCAAAATGGAGGAAAACAATGCTGATCCAAAAACTGCAACTATGCAAGCTATGGGAGAAATTGGAGGCGCCATTGTTGCCATTACATTAGTTATGTCGGCTGTATTTATTCCTGTTGCATTTTTAGATGGTCCTGTTGGTGTGTTTTACCGACAGTTTTCTGTAACAATGGCAATATCTATTGTCATTTCAGGTATCAACGCATTAACGCTTACTCCTGCATTATGTGCCATTATTTTAATAAACCATCACCATCATCCTAAACCTAAAAATTGGCTAACACGTTTTTTTAATGGCTTTAATCGTTATTATGATTCCATAGCATTGAAGTATAGAAAATTATTAGATGTTATTATAAATAGACGTATTGTAACGATTGGCGTACTGGCTCTATTTTCTTTTGCTACTTGGGGCGTTGGAAAAGTATTACCGACAGGTTTTATTCCAACCGAAGATCAAGGGACAATATATGTAAATGTGACAACACCAGTTGGCGCCACTCTTGAACGTACTGAAAAAGTGATGAATCAAATTGATGATATAGCAAAAAGTATAGTAGAAATCGAATCGTCATCAACCTTAGCCGGTTTTAGTATGATGACAGATGGTTCTGGTGCTTCATTTGGTATGAGTACAATTAGTTTAAAACCATGGAAAGACAGAAAAAAAACAGCTGATGATATTATCGCTCTTTTACAAGAAAAAACCAATCATATAAAAGATGCTGAGATTCAATTTTTTCCTCCTCCAGCAGTTCCTGGTTTTGGAAATGCCAGTGGTTTTGAGTTGCGTTTATTAGACAAAACTGGTTCAGGAAATTTACAGGAAACCTATAAAGTAACGCAGGATTTTATGGAAGCTGTAAAAGAACGAAAAGAAATTAAAAGCATTTTCACCAGCTTTAATCCCACATTTCCACAATATCTAATACACGTTGATCAAGATGTTGCTGCTAAAAAAGGCATTACGGTAGATAATGCCATGAGTAATCTTCAAACATTGATGGGGAGTTTTTATGCTACTAATTTTATACGCTTTGGACAAATGTACAAAGTTATGTTGCAATCTGATCCGAAGTTTAGAGCACAACCCGAAGATATTTTAAAACTAAGAGTTAAAAATAAAGATGGAGAAATGGTTCCATACTCTTTATTTTGTAAAATCGAACGAGTATATGGTCCTGAACAATTAACGCGTTACAATATGTACGTATCGGCAATGTTAAACGGAGAAGCCGCAGATGGATATAGTAGTGGTGATGCCATTAAAGCCATTGAAGAAGTAGCTAAAGAAAAGCTACAACGTGGCTATTCGCACGAATGGTCGGGAATGACAAGGGAAGAAATTCTCTCAGGAAATCAAGTGGTATTTATTTTTGCCATTTGTTTATTGTTTGTTTACTTACTTCTTTCAGCACAATACGAAAGTTTCTTGTTACCACTGCCAGTTCTTTTATCTCTGCCTATAGGAATTTTTGGTTCGTTATTTTTATTATACATTCTTGGTTTAGAAAATAATATTTATGCACAAGTGGCGATGGTTATGCTCATCGGTTTATTAGGAAAAAATGCTATTCTAATTGTAGAATTTGCTATCCTAAAACAGAAAGAAGGTAGGACTGTTATTGAAGCTGCTATTGAAGGGGCCATGGCTCGTTTAAGACCTATTTTAATGACATCTTTCGCTTTTATTGCTGGGTTAATTCCTTTGATGGTAGCTTCTGGAGCTGGTGCTATTGGAAATAAAACCATTGGATCAGCAGCAGCTGGCGGAATGTTATTTGGAACCCTATTTGGTGTAATGATTATTCCTGGATTATATGTGTTATTTGCAAGCATCACCGAAAAGAAAAAAAAGAAAAAAAACATTGAAATTATTACTGATAATGAAAAAAAATAATCTGATATATATCTTAATATTATCTACTGTTTTGTTGAGTTGTAAAACAACAGAATTAACAACAAAAAAAATAAATAATCATTTACCAAAAAACTATGCCCTGAATACTGACTCAACAAGCGCTAAAGTTTTAAAATGGCGCGAATTAATTTTTGATAAACATTTAATATCAATTATTGATACAGCCCTCATAAACAATTTTGATTTAAAAATCGCTTTACAAAAAATAGAAATTTCAAGAGCTGGGATTAAATTTACTAAAGGCATTCGTTTACCAGAAGTTGGGGCATCTGCATCTGCTGGTCAAAGGAAATTTGGCGAATACACCATGGATGGTGTTGGAAATTACGATACTAAATTTTCTACAAACATTAATAACAAACAACAAATCCCTAATCCTCTACCCGATTATTATGTTGGATTTCAAGCTTCATGGGAAATTGATTTGTGGGGCAAATTAAAAAACAAAAAAAAGACAGCTGCCGCAAAATTCATCGCAAGTCAATATGGTAAAGATTTAATTATTACCAATTTAGTTGCCGAAATTTCTACATCCTATTTTGAATTATTAGCATTAGATAATGAAATTAAAATATTAGAAAACAATATTATTTTACAACAAGATGCGCTAGATATTGTCACCATCCAAAAACAAACAGGGAAAGCAAATGAATTAGCGGTTGAGTTGATGCGCGCACAACTATTAAATTCCAAAACTATTTTGGTAGATGTAAAGCAACAATTAATTGAATGTGAAAGCAAATTAAATTTCTTATGCGGTGGATATCCTAAAGCTATTGTTCGCGATTCATCTTTTAATTCAGAAAGCATAATTTCATCCATTAACACTGGAATACCGTCAGATATTTTAATAAATAGAGCAGATATAAGACAAGCCGAAATGGAGTTAAAAGCAGCAAATGCTGATGTGAAATCTGCCAAGGCTGCTTTTTATCCCACATTTAACATTAACGCATTTTTAGGCTTACAGTCTTTTAATACTTTGTTATTACTTGAAACACCTGCTTCTTTGGCTTATAATGCATTAGGAGGATTAGCAACGCCTTTACTCAACCGACGAAGATTAAAAGCAGATTTAATGAGTACTAAAGCAGAACAAATGCAAGCTTATATCAATTATGAAAAAAATGTAGTAAATGGCTTTATGGAAGTTTATAATTCTTTAAATAATATAAAGAACACAAAAGAAATGTATGATACAAAACTTGAGGAAGTCACTATTCTAAAACAATCCATTTCAACCTCATCAGAATTGTTTAAAGCAGGTAGAGCAAACTATATGGAAATAATTCTTGCTCAAAAAAATGCACTTCAATCACAAATAGAACTTATCAATTATAAAAAACGACAAAATATTTCTATTGTAAATCTTTATCGATCTCTAGGTGGTGGATGGAAATAAATAAAACCATTGATATCAAACTAAACTTGTACCATAAAATTCCTACCTTTACCCTATGGCAAGAATCATGGCAATAGATTATGGAAGTAAAAGAGTTGGCATCGCTGTTACCGATCCTTTACAAATTATTGCGAGTGGTTTAACCACCGTGCATAGCAAAGATTTAATTAGCTACTTGGAAGCTTACTTAATAAAAGAACAAGTAGAGTGCATTGTAGTTGGTGAGCCGAAAACCTTACAAAACGAAGCCTCGGATAGTGCCCGTTATATTGATCCATTTGTCACACACTTAACACGTAAGTTCCCCAATATTAAAATTGCTCGTTATGATGAGCGTTTTACATCAGTCTTAGCACATCAAACGATGTTGATGGGTGGTTTAAAAAAGAAAGACCGTGCTAATAAAGATACCGTAGATATGGTAAGCGCTACTATTATTTTACAGGATTATTTATCGAGTATTGGGAAGTAAGCGAAAAGCTTGTGTCAGTTCGAGCGTAGTCGAGAACCTACTATACATCTCGACTACGCTCGATGTGACAAAAACAAGAAAGGCTTTGTGAAAACACAAAGCCTTTTTAAATATCATGAAATCAATTAATTAAATGATTCTATTGTTTTTTTAATAATCGCAGCACATTCTAAAATTTGTTCTTTAGTAATCACTAAAGGAGGTGCAAAACGAATGATATCACCATGAGTTGGTTTAGCTAACAATCCGTTTTCTGCTAATTTTAAACATACATCCCATGCTGAAATGCCATCTTTTTCTTTAATGATAATCGCATTTAATAAACCTTTTCCTCTTACTAAAGTAATTCTGTCAGATTTAATCGCTCTTAATTCTGTTCTTAAAATTTCTCCTAATGTTTCTGAATTTTCTGCTAATTTTTCATCCAACACTACTTGCATTGCTGTCATTGCAATTTTGCAACCTAATGGATTTCCACCATACGTTGAACCATGCTGACCAGGCTTAATGCACATCATAATATCATCATTAGCAAATACAGCAGATACTGGATACATACCGCCAGATAAAGCTTTTCCTAAAATCAACATATCAGGTTTCACACCTTCGTGGTCGCAAGCTAATAGTTTACCAGTACGAGCAATACCTGTTTGAACTTCATCAGCTATAAATAAAACATTAGCTGCTTTACACATTTCTGAGCACGTTTTTAAGTAACCATCGTTTGGCACATAAACACCAGCTTCTCCTTGAATTGGCTCCACTAAAAAGCCCACCACGGTATTATCTTTTAAAGCTTCTGCTAATGCAGATACATTATTGTAAGGAATAGTTACATAACCTGGAGTAAAAGGTCCAAAATTTTGACGAGCATCAGGGTCTGTACTTGCAGAAACGATTGAAATCGTTCTTCCGTGAAAGTTACCTTCGCACACAATTATTTTAGCGGCATTTTCAGCAACGCCTTTTTTCTCATAACCCCATTTACGAGCTAATTTCAACGCTGTTTCAACACCTTCGGCACCAGTATTCATTGGTAATACTTTGTCGAAACCAAAAATACCAGTTACAAATTTTTCATATTCACCTAATACATTATTATGAAACGCACGAGACGTTAAAGCTAATTTTTGTGATTGCTCAATTAAGGTTTGAGTAATTTTTGGGTGGCAATGCCCTTGATTAACAGCACTATAAGCCGATAAGAAATCATAATATTGTTTTCCATCCACATCCCAAACATGAACACCAAGTCCTTTCTCTAAAACAACAGGTAACGGATGATAATTATGCGCTCCGTATTTATCTTCTAAATCTATTAATTGTTGGGCTTTGGCTGATAAGTTCATTTCTGCAATCATGATGTAAAATTTATATCCCGTAAAGGTAATAAAAGAGCCTTAAACCGCCTAATCCAAATAATCGTTAAATACAAAATACTGTTAACATATTTTAACAAGGCTAGAATAGCTGTAACCCTTACCATTACTAACTTTGCCTTGCTTGTATTAAACAAAAACACTTATGGTAGTAGATATTAGAGAATTGAATGAGCGCATTCAGCGTGAAAGCGCGTTTGTAGATGTTTTAACATCTGAAATGGACAAAGTAATCGTGGGACAAAAACACATGGTTGAACGTTTGTTAATTGGCTTATTAAGTAACGGTCACATTTTATTAGAAGGTGTTCCTGGATTAGCTAAAACATTAGCGATTAACACTTTGGCTACTTGCATTGATGCTAAATTTAGTCGTATACAATTCACTCCTGACTTATTACCAGCGGATTTAATTGGTACTATGATTTACAATCAAAAGCAAGAACAATTCTCTATCCGTAAAGGACCTATTTTTGCAAACTTTGTTTTAGCCGATGAGATTAATCGTGCTCCGGCAAAAGTTCAATCGGCTTTATTAGAAGCCATGCAGGAAAAGCAAGTAACTATTGGCGACGAGACATTTAAATTACCCAATCCCTTTTTAGTACTAGCAACTCAAAATCCAGTTGAACAAGAAGGAACCTATCCTTTGCCAGAAGCTCAAATGGATCGTTTTATGTTGAAAGTGGTTATTACATACCCTACCAAAGAAGATGAGCGTAAAGTAATTGCTGCCAACATTTCAAAACAAGGAATGCCAAAAGCAAATATTGTTTTAAAACCTGAAGATATCTTAGCGGCAAGAAACGTGGTAAAAGATGTTTACATGGACGAGAAAATTGAGCGTTATATTGTTGACATTGTTTTTGCAACTCGTTTCCCTAAAGAATATAAATTAGAAAAATTTGCCCCATTAATTTCTTATGGCGGTTCGCCTCGTGCTAGTATTAACTTAGCATTAGCTGCAAAAGCTTATGCATTTATTAAACGCAGAGGTTATGTTATTCCAGAAGATGTTCGTGCTGTTTGTTTAGATGTGATGCGTCATCGTATTGGTTTAACTTACGAAGCGGAAGCTGAAAACATTACAACGGAACATATCATTAATGAGTTATTAAACGCAGTTGAAGTACCTTAGAGATTAAACTATTTAATCATATATGTTGAAAATCTATCAGTTTGCTTTAAAAGAATGGTTTATGTTAATGTTTACAATAACATTAGCAGGGCTATTCTTTTATAACAAAAGCATGTATGATAATAGATATAATGGTTACTTATATACAGATGTTGCAAATTATAATGAGCTTTATTTTTCAGAAGAAACTTATAAAATAAAAAATTTCTCACAACTTACATCAGACTCTTTAAAGTTGATTATTTCGCCTGTTCCTCAAAAAACAAACTGGACTATTACTAACTCTGATGGACAAAGTTATAATTTAAAAGCTGTTGATTTACCAACTATAAAACTTAAAGAAGGAATCAATACCTACACACTTACTTCTGAAATAGAACATCAAAGTCTTAAAACAAATACTATCACTATTGAGTATCTACCAAAAGATAATTATACATTCATCATAAATTCTACAATTCCAATATTAGACAGTCAATTATTTCCTACTGATAAATGGACAAAATTATCTTCCTCTATTTCTGAAAATGAAATTACGGAAACAAAAAAAATAATAAAAGATCAAATCAAAATAAGTGATTCATTACCTTCTATTGAGAAAATAAAATTAATTAGTCTCTATCTTGTTAAGCAACTTCGAAAATCAGAAGGAGCTCCTGTTGGAAACATGAAACAACAAACACCTTTAACCCAATTTAAGCTAGCTTGTTCAAACCAAAACAAAGTAGATTGTGCCATATATTCAGATGTGTTTCATTTATTTGCTAATTGCGCTGAAATTCCTACTAGAAAAATAGGACTAAATGGTTCTATAAATAATATTACAACCTCTGGACACGTATTTAACGAATGCTATATCAAAGAACAAGGCAAATGGAGCTTTGTTGATTTAACGTCAAAAAAAATAGCTGTTTTAAACTCTAAACAAGAAGTGTTAAATACCGTTGACTTATTAAATGCAATTAATGCTAATGATTTTGGGAATAAATCAGCAGTTGTATTAAACGATTCAAACAAAATCGATACTGTTGCATACTCTTCTGTTAATCAGTCTGAAATAAATTATTTAAAGCCTAGCGTTTGTTTATATGTTATTAATGAAAACATTAATGAAAATATGAGTTTTAAAGAATCTTTTGATGAATATTTAGGCACTAAGAGTCATTATGGAACCAGCTACATTAATACTTTTAAAGTTGATAATTACAAACACTATTACAAATTATTTATTTACAAAGCTAGTTTAGGCTTATTAGTAATTTGGGGATTTTATATGACTATTAAAATCATTTTATTTTCAAGAAAACGTTTAATTAATCATTAAAATGGAAACGGCCGAATTACTTAAAAAAGTAAGAAAGATAGAAATCAAAACGAAGGGTTTGAGTAACCAGATTTTTTCTGGCGAATATCACTCTGCGTTTAAAGGTCGTGGTATGGCATTTAGTGAGGTACGTGAATATACACCTGGCGATGATGTTAGAACAATTGATTGGAATGTTACGGCTCGTTTAAGAACACCATACGTGAAAGTGTTTGAAGAAGAACGCGAATTAAGTGTGATGATTTTAGTAGACGTAAGTGCCAGTGGACAGTTTGGAACTCTACATCAATTCAAACAAGATTTAATTACAGAATTGTGTGCAGTGATTGCTTTTTCTGCTTCACAAAACAACGATAAAATTGGTGTGATATTTTTTAGCGATAAAATCGAAAAATTTATTCCACCAAAAAAGGGGAAGTCACATATCTTAAGAATTATTCGTGAGCTTATCAATATTGAACCCGAACAAAAAGGAACAAACATTGAGTTAGCATTAAAATATTTAACGAATGTGATTAAAAAGAAAAGTATTTGTTTTTTAATTTCTGACTTTAGAGATAATCACGCTTATTCTGATGCCATGAAGATTGCAAACAGAAAACATGATTTAGTAGCATTAAGAATTAATGACAAACATGAAAACACATTTCCTGATGTTGGATTAATAAAATTAAAAGATAACGAAACAGGTAAATTAATGTGGGTGGATACAAGTGATAAATCTTTCAGAAAACAATTAGAAATTAATCACTTAAAATTTGAAGCTCAATTAAAAGATGTATTTACAAAAAGTGGAGTTGATTTCACAACGATACACACGCACGAAGGATATATTAAACCATTAATGACTTTATTTAAAAAGAGATAGTGAACATAAAAAAATACATATTACTATTTATATCAGTTTTAGCATTCTCGTTTGCTAAAGCTCAAACTCCTGTTGAAGTTCATGCTGTTATTGATTCAACATCAATCAGAATTGGCGCTCAAACAAAATTAGACATCTATGTGAACTATGATGCTTCAACTCAAAAAAACATCGATATCCTTTGGCCGCTAATTGAAGACACCATTAAAAAAGGGATTGAAGTCGTTAGTGTTAGTCCAATTGATACAACTATTCCAAATAAAAATAAACCAAATATTGTTCAACAACACATTCAATTAACTGTCACGTCTTTTGACACTGGCGCCTATTATATTGCTCCATTTAAATTTATCATCAATAAAGATACAGCAAACCCATTATATACTGAGCCATTACATTTATTAGTAAATACAGTGGCTACTGATACCTCTTTAACAAAAGTAAAAGATATTAAAGCTCCGTTTGACGAACCATTTGATTGGAAATGGTATTTACCATATGCGTATTGGGGATTAGCCATTTTAGCAGCAATCATTATTTTAATAATTGTTATTAGAAAACTGAGCAAGAAAAAACCTCAGGAAGTTATTATCGAACAACCAAAAATTCCTGCGCATGTTACTGCTTTAGAAACTTTAGAAAAAATAAAACAGGATGCTATTTGGAAAGAAAATAGAATAAAAGAATATTATTCGAATATAGCAGATACAGTTCGTTTGTACATTGAAGAGCGTTTTGGCATCAACGCCTTAGAATTAACTTCAGATGAAATCATCAAAATATTCAAATCACAGGTTATTGATTCTGAAAGCAAATTAAAATTAACTCAAATATTAACGCTGTCAGACTTTGTGAAATTTGCTAAACAAATTCCAATCGAAGCAGAACATACATTAACATTAAATAATGCCTTTGACTTTGTAAAAGGAACCATGCGAGAAGAACAATTACCAAACAATAACAATCAACAAACAAGTGCTTAACTATTTTAAAGATATACAATTTGCCGAAAAGCATTGGTTCTGGTTGTTCATCATACTACCTGTGATGATTGCTTGGTATATCTATAAATTAAAAACCTACGAAGGCGAAGTAAACTATTCTTCATTTAATTTATTTACAGGTATCAAATCATCTTTAAAAGCAAAATTCAGACATGTGTTATTTGTTTTACGTTTATTATGCATTTCACTTTTAATTTTAGCCATTGCTCGTCCTCAATCTCGCAGTAGTTGGAAAGACACGAAAACAGAAGGTATTGACATCGTGGTAAGTTTAGACGTTTCATTATCGATGTTAGCAAAAGACTTTAAACCAAATCGTATTGAGGTTGCTAAAGAAGTGTTAGCTGATTTTATTGACGCGCGACCAAATGATAAAATAGGATTGGTGATTTTTGGCGGAGACGCTTTTACACAATGTCCATTAACTACCGACCATAAAATTATTAAAAACATGTTTGGCGACATTAAAGCTGGTATGCTTGATCAAGGAACTGCCATTGGATTAGGACTAGCAGATGGCGTGGCTCGTGTAAAAGACAGTAAAGCCAAAAGCAAAGTGGTGATTTTGATTTCGGACGGTGTAAGTAATGTTGGAGAAATTGCACCATTAACTGCCGCAGAGATTGCTAAAACTTTTGGAGTTCGTGTATATTGTATTGGTGTCGGAACAAAAGGTAAGGCTTTACAACCTGTTGCTTTATACCCTAATGGTCAAATAGAATATGATTATGCAGATGTTGACATTGATGATGCGACTATGACGCAAATTAGTAAAATGACGGGGGGCAAATATTTTAGAGCAACCGATAGAGAAAGTTTAGAAAAAACCTATAAGGAAATTGATCAATTAGAAAAAACAATTATTAGCGAGAAAAGCTTCACCAATAAAGCTGAACACTTTTTACCATTGGCTCTTGCAGCTGCTATTTGTTTACTATTAGAATTTTTATTAAAACGATTTGTTTTTAAAGCGATACCATAATGTTTAAGTTCGAAAACCACATATTTTTTTATGCCTTTGCAATTATCCCAATTTGCATCGCTATTTATATTTGGTATAGCTACAGAGCAAAAAAGAATTTAAAAAAATTAGGGGATATTGCTTTAATAAATCAATTAGTTCCTAATGTTTCGAGAGCAAAGAAAAACACAAAATTTATTTTATTCTTAATTGGTTTCTCTTTTTTAATATTAGGAATATGCAACCTACAAACTGGGTCTAAACTGCAAGATGTAAAACGTGAAGGTGCTGATATTATGGTTTGCTTAGACGTTTCTAATAGTATGATGGCTCAGGATTTAACGCCTAATCGTTTAGAGAGAGCTAAAATTGCGATTGAAAATATGATTGATAAATTGCAAGGCGATCGTTTAGGAATTGTTGTTTTTGCAGGTGAGGCTTATGTGCAATTACCAATTACTACAGATTATAGTTCAGCAAAATTATTTTTAGAAGGCATCAGTAATAAAATAGTACCTGTGCAAGGAACAAATATTGCTGACGCTATTAATTTATCGGTTGAAAGTTTTGGAAAAGACGAAGGAAAGAACAAAGCCATTGTTATTATTACAGATGGTGAAAACAACGAGGAAGCAAAAGAAAGTGCCGTAGATGCGTCGGAAGAGGCTGCAAAGAAAAACATAGTCATTCATACCATTGGGGTTGGTTCAGAAACTGGAGTTCCTATTCCAAATATCATTGACGGTGTAGTAAGCGGTTACAAAAAAGATAATGCAGGTAATACCGTAGTAACTAAATTAGATGCTAAAATATTACAAGACATTTCCTCGGCATCAAATGGTGTTTATGTCCAAGCAACAAGTTCAGATATTGGATTAGATGCCATCTTAGGCAAGATTGCTGAACTGGATAAAAAACAATTAGAAAGTAAAATGTACACGGATTACGAAGACCAATTTCAATGGTTTTTAGGGGCCGCTTTATTGTTTTTAGTGATAGAAGCATTAGTCTCAGAAAGAGTCAGTAAACTTTGGAAAAAATTGAATTTATTTAATAATGCAAAAGCTTAATATATACATATCTCTAGTTATTACTTTACTATCTTTTGCAGGTATTGCTCAAGAAGAAAAAATGGCTTTGCGTAAAGGGAACGATGCTTACCATGGTGGCAAGCCTTTGGAAGCATCTAATCATTACAAAAAATCCTTAAAAGAAAAACAAACATATTATAAAGCAAACTTCAATTTAGGAGATGCATATTATAAAACTGCTGAATTAATTAAATCCGGAAAAATACCTACGCCTAATAAACGTATGACTCCTGACTCTGCTGCTAATTTAGTTTTCGATCAAGCGGCTGAGCAATTTGAAGTAGTCGCAAAATCTGTTTCTAATGCTGATACGATTCAAAAAGCATGGCATAATTACGGAAATGCCAAGTTGATGCAAAAAAATTATGAAGACGCTATTTTTGGATATAAAAAAGCATTGAAATTAAATCCTAAAGACGAGGATACTCGTTACAATTTAGCTTACGCGCAAAAAAAACTAGCTGAGCAGCAAAAAAATCAAAATAAAAACGACGACAAAAAAGATCAAGATAAAAAAGACCAAGAGAAGAAAGATCAGGAGAAAAAAGAAAAAGAAGACATTAATAATAAAAATGATAAAGACAAGCAGGAAGCTCAGCAACCACAAATGAGTAAAGAACAAGCTGAGAAAATGCTAAACGCTTTAAAAAATGACGAGAAAAAAATGCAATCACTTAGAAAGAAAAAAGGTGATCCTGCAAATCGAGTAAAAGTTGAAAAAGACTGGTAATCATGATAAAAAAAATAATCATATTCTTTTTATTTATTAGTTATTGGGCAAATGCTCAAACGCCAAGTTTTGTTGCTCAGGTTAGTAAAAACAGAGTTGCTGTTGGTGAAGTTTTTCAAATTGCATTTACATTAAATGGTAGTGGTAGCAATTTAGCCTACCCTAATTTTAATGATTTTGATATTTACTCTGGTCCAAACCAAAGCCAAAGTATGAGTATGGTTAATGGTAACATTTCTCAATCTACAACCATCTCTTTATTTATTGCGGCTAAAAAAGAAGGTAAGTTTACCATTGGTCCTGCATCTGTTTTATCTAGCGGACAAAAACTAGAAACAAAACCAATTATTATTGAAGTTACTAAAGCTGCAACTCAACAGCAAAGTAATCAAAATGCTCAGTCTGGTCAACCTCAACAAAATCAAAAACAAGAAAAAAACCAATACGCTAGCGAAATAAGTGGAGATGATTTATTTGTAAGAACCTATTTAAGTAAAACAAAATGTTATTTAGGTGAGCAAATTACACTCACACAAAAAGTGTATTCAAGAGTTGATTTAAGAGGTTTTCAAAATGTGAAGTTTCCTCCATACAATGGTTTTTGGTCGCAACAAGAAAACTCAAATCAACAAATCAACTTAAGGCAAGAAAATGTAAACGGTGTAACATATTATGTAGCTGATTATTGCACGGTATATTTATTTCCTCAAAGAACAGGCGCCCTTACAATTGAACCTGTTGAGTTAGATTGTATTGTGAGAAGACAAACTAAACGTCAACCTCGTAATATATTTGAACAGTTTTTTGGGGCTGGCGGATATGAAGATGTTGCTATTAAAGTAAAAAGCAAACCTGTAAAAGTTGATGTACAAGATTTACCAACTGAAAATAAACCTCTTGAATTTTCGGGAGCGGTAGGTGATTTTGGCTATAAAGCAGAATTGGATAAATATCAGGTAAAAGCCAACGAAGCTGTTAACTTAAAAATTACGATTAGTGGTAAAGGTAATATCAAATTGTTAGAGCCTTTAAAATTAAATCTTCCTGAAAGTTTTGAAACCTACGATCCAAAAATAAACGAAAATGTAAAAACAAATGGTGGCGTATCTGGAAGCATTACCTATAACTACTTAATAATTCCAAGAGAAAAAGGCGAATACACTTTAAATAATTTAAACTTTAATTATTTTGATGCCGATAAAAAACGCTACGTTTCTCTTCCTTCTCCTGACATGAAATTAACTGTTTTGGAAGGTGATCCAGGAAGTGCACAAATTATTACACCAACTAAAAAAGGAGTTAAAGAAAGCGAAAATGATATTCGTTATATCAAAACAGGAAATTTAGGTTTAAAAAAAGCAGATGAAGAATTCTTCTCTTCAACCATGCATTACTTATTACTGATATTGCCTACTCTATTATTTTTTGGAGCCTTGTTTTTTGTTAGACAACGCATTAAAGCCAATAGCGATATCGTTGCGGTGAAAGAACGCAAGGCCGCTAAATTAGCGAAGAAACAATTGACCATTGCAGAAAAACACATGTTGTCAAATAATAAAGACTTGTTTTTTAGTGAAGTATTAAACGCTTTAAATAAATACATTGGCGATAAATTTGCTCTTCCTATTGCAGATTTATCAAAAGAAAGAATTACAGAAATGTTATTATCTAAACATGTAAAAGACGAAACGGCAAAACAGCTTATTAGTACTTTAAATACTTGCGAATATGCTAAATACGCTCCAAGCGCTGTTACAGGAGATTTAAAACAAGTGTATCAAGATACCATTGAATTAATTTCAAAAATTGAAGAACAAATCAAAAAGTAATCAGAAAAATGAAATCAATACCACACATATTATTTTCGCTTTTATTGATACTTATATCAACTTCAGTAATTGCTAATAATGATTTACAGATAAAAGCAGAAAAAGCCTATAGTAACAAAGATTACAAACAAGCGATTGCTCTTTATGAATCTATATTAAAAGAAGGTTCTACCTCTTATAAATTACATTACAATTTAGGAAACGCCTACTATAAAAATAATGAATTAGGCAAGGCTATTTACAATTACGAGTTGGCTAATAAATTGCAGCCTAATAATAAAGATGTAAAAACGAACTTAAAAATTGCTAACGAAAAAACCATTGATAAAATAGAGAGCAAAGAAAACTTTTTTATTATTGCCATTAAATCTGGTTTAGTAAATGCTCTTTCTACTACTGGATGGGCTTGGTTTAGTATTTTTAGTTTAATTGGATGCTTAGTATTTGCGTTTGTGTTTTTTATAAGCAACCAAATATTATTTAAGAGACTAGGATTTTTTTTAAGTGGAATTTCATTGGTTGTATTTATCGCTTCGATGGTTTTAGGCTTCTCTGCTTTAGAAGATAAAAAAGAAGTAAACTTTGCAATTGTTACTAATAGAGAATCTAAAATTCATGAAGAGCCAAACGTTACTTCTAAAACAAAGTTCAGCTTACACGAAGGAACAAAGGTGAGTGTACTAGAAACTAATCCAGAGTGGACAAATATTAAGCTCGAAAACGGAAATGAAGGTTGGCTTAAAACAAGCGAAGTAGGTTTATTTTAAAAACCATTAATTCTCATGTCTACTTCTCGACTTCCTGTCTGCCGACAAGGCAGGCGCTCGAAGTGACAGTTAGCCTATTTTACAAATACCTTTTGACTGTATAATCTATTATTTGAAGAAGCCACAATTGTGTAAGTTCCATTATCCAACTTATTATCACTATCCAAAGGCACAATCACATTACTATCTGTATCAATCACAACTTTAGAATAGCTTTCTAAACCTTTTTCATTTCTTAAAACAACTAATACCTCTTTATTTTCTGAACCCATTAAATTTTCGGCATTCTCTTCTAAAGCATTTGTATTAACCACTAAGCCAGAAGAAACAGATTTATTATTAACTGAAACTAATCGAGAAGATAACACTTGACCCTTTGTATCAGTTTGTTTTAATCTATAATACGAAACACCATCATAAGGAGTATAATCAACATCAAAATAGCTTATTAAAGAGCTGTAATTACCAAAACCTTTAATAGTTACAACTTCTTCAAAGTTTGTAGCGTCTTTAGATTTTTCGATGGTAAAAAAGTTATTATTATGCTCTGTATCAGATGCCCAAGTTAGCTCAACTTTTTTATCTACAATAATAGCATCAAAGCTTAATAACACTTCAGGCAAAACAGCAACTTGTTTTTCTTGATTAGGAGTAATAGTTGGAATATTATTTTCTGTTTGAGAAAATAGAGATAATGAACTTGTCGTACAAAAAATAACAAAAAATCGATTTAGCTTATTCATAGTATTAATTTATATACATAAAATTATGACATTTTTCTTTCCAATTAAATTTTAGGTAAAGCATTTATTAACAATACCTTAGCTAATTACTATTCTACAAAAAATCTCCCAAATTGAACATCAAAAATTACCACCTTACTCCTTTTTAAATTCCATAGAACTAAATTTTGAAAAATTATATCTTTATGAAATAATCCTCAAAAAACTATACATAAATTGCTACCCTATGTTGTATATGGATACTTTTGTGAGACATATAACACTAGCGACAATGAGCAACGAAATTACTTCAAAAATAATCGGACTACTTAAGCAAGAGGAGAGCTTCCCCGATTGGTGGAAAAGCGACGAAATTACAATTCCTTTTTTTGACAACAAAAAGTTGACAGTAACATTTATGGACTGCGAGCCCGAACACGACAAGACGTTTATAGAAGAAGCGGATAATGCATTAATAAACTTCTTAAATCTAACAAATGACAATAGAAAATCAATTTCAGATCTTGCATATAAAAACTTTATGGACTTTTTGGATGCAGTAGATTTTGATGATGTCGATGAATCTTTAAGACAAATAAAAGACCGAAACGAAATTTGGAACTTTATTCATCCTTCAGAAATATATGTAACAAGACGACCATACAAAGAACAAGACATCTATGTAATGATTGCTTGTGAATGCGACTGGGAAAAAGAACACGGGCTTCAACTTATATTTAGACAAGGAAAAAAACTCACAAGAATAAGCGACCAAGACGGACATATAACTGAAGCTGACGCATACGGAAAACCGGATGAAGAAGATGAGCTATTAGCAAAGTTTTAGCAAATATAAAAAGAAAGCCAGCCCATAACAGCGCCTGAGAACAACTCCAACAAAAAAGCGAACCCTTTCGAGTTCGCTTTTCTTTTTAATATCAATTAAAAATTACGCTTTTAAAAATCCCATAATTTTTTCAACGCTATCTTTTGCATCACCATACAACATTTCCGAGTTTGGTTTGTAAAATAAAGGATTGTCTTCTCCAGAATAACCGGCACTCATCGAACGTTTCATGATAATTACTTTTTCTGCTTTCCATGCTTCAATTACAGGCATACCGTAAATAGAACTTGCAGGATCATCTTGAGCACTTGGGTTAACAACATCATTAGCGCCAATAACCATTACTACATCTGTTTCGGGCATATCTTCATTGATCTCATCCATTTCTAATACAATATCATAAGGCACATTTGCTTCTGCTAATAATACATTCATGTGGCCTGGTAAACGACCAGCCACTGGGTGAATCGCAAAACGAACGTTTTTACCAGCTTTACGTAAAAATTGAACCATATCATAAATTGGATATTGTGCCTTCGCAACCGCCATACCATAACCTGGAACAATTACCACCGATCTTGCATCCTTTAATAAAGCAGCAACTTCTTCATGGTTTAAAGCGGTTACTTCTCCTTCAATGGCTTTTTTCTCGCCACCAGAACCATTACCCGAACCACTTGCAAATATTACTGAAAAGAATGAACGGTTCATCGCATGACACATATGCATAGAAAGAATAGCACCCGAACTACCAACTAATGCTCCAGTTACAATTAATAAATCGTTACCTAACATAAAGCCTGCTGCCGCTGCTGCCCAACCCGAATATGAGTTTAACATCGATACCACTACTGGCATATCTCCACCACCAATTGCCATAACCAATACAACTCCAATAAATGAAGCAATAGCAGTCATAATACCTAGGTATAACATACCGCTTGTTCCTTCTGCTTTACTGTATAAAACACCTAGTATAGTACAGATAATTAGTAACACTAAATTCATGGTTTGTAGTCCTTTAAAACTCCAAGGCTTCGAAGGAACTTTTCCGTCTAGTTTTCCCCAAGCAATAATAGAACCCGTGAAAGTAATAGCCCCAATAAAAATTCCAACAAATACTTCCACCAAATGAATAGTGTGTGCTGCACCTGTTAACGAATGAGTGTGAGGATCTAAATATGAACCAAAACCAACCAGCACCGCTGCTAAACCAACAAAACTATGTAAAATAGCCACTAATTGAGGCATCGCCGTCATTTCTACTTTGCGTGCCAGCATCAAACCAATTACCGAAGCAATAGCAATAGCGACAATAATATAAACCTGTCCAGCAACACCTTCTCCTAAAACGGTAGCAATAATGGCTACAATCATACCTACGATACCGAACAATACCCCTCGTTTTGCTGATTCTTGTGAGGATAATCCTCCTAAACTTAAAATAAACAGGATACTTGCAAATAAGTATGCTGCCATTTGTATTTCTTTTGCGATAAACATAATTTCTATTTTAACTCTTTTAGTTTTTAATTATTTTATTTCGTTTAAAAAGGCAATAGCCTTCGGTCATTGAGCCTGTCGAAATGCCGAAGCACTATTTTTTAAACATTTTCAACATCCGGTGAGTTACTACAAATCCTCCAACAATATTAATGCTGGCTACCAAAATGGCAATAACTGCTAAAATCGTCATTGGATTTGATAATTCATTTTTGGTTTGCAATAAACCACCAACCACAATAATTCCACTAATAGCATTAGTAACAGCCATTAAAGGTGTGTGCAATGAGTGCGCTACGTTTGTAATTAATTGCCAACCTACAAACACCGCTAAAACAAAAACAGTAAAGTGTTGAATAAATTCAGGTGGTGCAAATGCTCCAACTAACAATAATAAACCTCCAACTACAGCTAAACTAATAACTGTTGTAGTAGCTGCTTTTTTAGATTTTTCGGCATCAGAAATTTTCACTTCTTCGGCTGTTGGAGCGGCTACTTTTTTAGCTCCGCCTCCAGCTGTAGGGCTCACTGGTAATGGCGCAGGTGGCCAGTTTATTTTTCCGTTATGAGTTACCATTGCTCTTGATACAACGGCATCTTCCATATCAATTTTAAACTTTTCGGCTTTACCCATATCATCTAATAAATGACATAAGTTGTTTCCATATAGTTGTGAAGCTTGACTTGGTAATTGACTTAATTTTCCTACAATCGTTACACCATTATCTGTTGTATAAACCTCTCCGTTTCTTGTATGAGCACAGTTACCACCAGTTGAAGCCGCTAAATCCACAATAACCGAGCCTGGTTTCATAGCTGCTACGTGATAATCCATCCATAACTTAGGAGCTGGGCGGCCAGGAATTTGAGCTGTTGTAATCACGATATCAACTTCTTTGGCTTGTTCTAAAAACAATTTCATTTCAGCCTCAATAAACTCCTTACTCATTTCTTTTGAGTAACCTGATGAAGTAGCTCCATCCTCCTCAATCTCCACTGTTAAAAAAGTTGCGCCCATCGATTCGATTTGCTCTGCTACTTCTTTACGAGTATCAAATGCTCTTACAATAGCGCCTAATGAATTAGCTGCGCCAATAGAAGCTAAACCAGCTACACCAGCACCAATCACTAATACTTTTGCAGGTTCTACTTTACCCGCCGCTGTAATTTGTCCGTTTAAAAAACGTCCGAAATGAAATGAACCTTCGATAACAGCTCTATATCCTGCAATGTTTGCCATTGACGACAAGACATCCATTTTTTGTGCTCTCGAAATACGAGGAATGGCATCCATTGCCACCGCATTTACTTTTTTATCTGCTAATTTTTGTAAAAGTGGTTGGTTTTGTGCTGGCCATAAATAACTCAACATCACCAAGCCTTCGCGCATCATATCCACTTCTTCCATCGTAGGCTCTTTTACTTTAAGCACGATATCAGAATTGCCATATATATCAGCAGCTGTGGCTACTATTTTAGCACCCGCTTCTTCAAACTCTTTATCAGAGAAATTAGCTTTTACACCTGCATTGTGTTGAATATAAACTTCAAAACCTTGCTTTTGCAAGCGTTTGACAGTTTTTGGAGTTGCTGCAACTCTTAACTCATTTTGGGATATTTCCAATGGAATTCCAACTTTCATATGCTTCTAAAATTTAAATCAGTTGAACAAATAAAGCAAAAAAATACGAGTTATTCAAAAGGGATTTATAAACAGGTATAATGAGGTGCCGTATTATTTTTGAAAGGTCTTGTCACCCTGAACTTGATTCAGGGTCTCGCCGTCTCAAGGAAGCACAAATTACATAGAATAGATTCTGAAACAAGTTCAGAATGACAAATAAATACACTAAACTAAAAAAGCTCATACACCATAAGATGTATGAGCTTTTCAAACTTAAAAACAAAATATTATTTTGTCTCAGCTGGTTTAGCTTCTGCAGTTTTTTTGTCTTTGCAACAAGCTTTTTTCTCACCTGCTTTTGCTTCACCTGAACAAGCTTTTGCTTCAGCACCTGCTTTTTCTTTGCAACAAGATTTAGTTTCTTTTTTGCACTCTTTTTTACCTTTATCTTTATCGTCGTGGTTTACAGATGCAGATACGCTTCCTACTAATCCAGCGAAAGCTAACATTAAAAATACTTTTTTCATGATTGGGTTTGGGTTATAGTTTTATATATAACAAATATATACCAATAATCTTACAAAAAATATAACCAAAGTCATAAAACCAGAATATAATTGTTAAAAAAACTTATTTTGCTCCTAGATACACTTCTTGTTTCAAATTAATTAAAACTGAATTTTGTTTGAAATTTGATTTTTTCGATTTAGATTCTTAAATTTATTATTCTATTAAAATGCTACACATGAAAAAAACAATTATTCTATCAAGCTTAATTATTTCTTTTTTTACTTTCAAAGCCCAAAATAATCAAGGCTTATGGAAAACTATTCTGGAAAAAGAAATTGCCATTACAGGAAAAAGAGAGATCGTTCCAGAAAGCTATAAAACATTTCGTTTAGAACTTAACTCTCTAAAAAACATATTAGCATCAGCTCCTTTAGATAAATATATAACTGCTGATAATTCGTCTGTCGTTATAAGTCTTCCAATGCCTGATGGCTCTTTGCAAGATTTTAAAGTAGTAGAATCTCCCGTTATGGAAGAGCCCTTACAAAACAGTTTCCCTGATATCCGAACTTATAATATCAGAGGCATTGATGATGCTCATGCGAGTGGAAAAATAGATGTTACTGAATATGGTTTCCATGGAATGATTCGCAGTTCAAAAGGCGATGTTTACATAGATCCTTTTTGCAGATGGAATACAACTGATTATATAAGCTATTACACGACAGACTTTGTAAAACCATTAAACGAAAGAGGTTTTTGTGAAGGAGTTTTAGGCAGCATCGAATCAAATAATAGTAATGAAAAAGTAGCATCGCCGAATGCTATCTGTGCAGGAGCAAATTTAAAAACATACCGACTAGCTATTGCTTGTACAGGTGAATATGCAAGAGCGGCATGCGGCACAGGCACTAATACACCTGCTACTTCTCTAATTTTATCTAAAGTTGTTACAACTGTTAATAGAGTTGATGGTGTTTATGAAACAGAGGTTGCTGTTAAATTAGTTTTAGTTGCAACAAATACGGTTGTATTATATGGAAATCCTTCAACCGATCCTTTTAATGGAAACAATAACGCATCTACTTTAATTGGCGAAAGTCAAACGGTGATTAATGCGAATATTGGTTCTGCTAATTATGATATCGGCCATACATTTAGTACTGGCGGCGGTGGTTTAGCAAGCTTAGGCTGTGTATGTTCAAGTGGCAAAGCAAGTGGCATTACTGGTAGTCCAAGTCCTGTTGGAGATCCTTACGATATTGATTATGTGGCTCATGAAGTTGGTCATCAATTTGGAGCAAATCACACATTTAATGGAAATGGTGGTTCATGTAGTGGAAACAGAAGTGCGGCTAATGCAGTAGAACCAGGAAGTGGTGTAACTATTATGGCCTACGCTGGCATTTGTTCGCCTCAAGACATTGCCTCTAACAGTATTGCTTATTTTCATGCCTATAGTTATGATGCTATTACTAATTTTATTAATACAGGTGGCGGTAATAATTGCGACGTAATGACAGCTACCGGAAATGGTGCCCCTACTGTATCTGCAGGCACAAGTTATGTGGTTCCAAAAGGAACTCCTTTTCAATTAACTGGTTCAGCAACCGATCCTAATGGAGATGCTTTAACATATCAGTGGGAAGAAATTGATTTAGGCGCTGCTGCAGGAAGCTGGAATAATGGTAAAGCTCCTTTTTTTAGATCATACGCTCCAACTACAAGCCCTACTCGATTATTTCCAAAATTATCAAATGTAATGGCAGGAACTTATACTACTAGTGCTGGAGAATTTTTACCTGGCGCAGCAGGAACTACATTTACAGCAAATGCTACTTTAAAATTTAGATTAACAGCTCGTGATAACAAAATGGGAGGCGGAGGAGTTTGCTCTGCTACAACACAAGTAACCGTTAATTCAGCTTCTGGTCCGTTTGCAGTCACTTCTCAAAGTACAACGGGAATTACTTATCCAAGTGGTTCTACTCAAACAGTAAATTGGAATGTGAATGGAACTGATGTAGCTCCAGTTAGCTGTGCAAACGTTAATATTTATGTAAGTACTGATAATGGAACGACTTTTACATTAACATTAGCAAACACTCCCAATGATGGCACTGAAAACATTGTTTTACCAACTGTTCCATCAACAAAACCGACTTGCCGTATTAAAGTGGAAAGTGTTGGAAATGTGTTTTTTGATATCAACAAAAAATTCTTTGCCATTTCTGCAGTAACAGGATTAAATCAATATTCAAACTCAAATAATTTCAATATTCAATTATATCCAAATCCATTTTCAGGTTCTGTAAAAGTTGACATCAATGCCAATAACCAATTAGATGAAAACAAAACAGTGATTCAAGTTTATGATATTTTAGGAAATATTGTACGAATTGAGAACATTAAATTAACGGAAAATTTCTCAAAAGTTTATGATTTTTCATCATTAGCTAATGGCTCTTATATCGTTGTGGTTACTGATGGAAAACAAAAATCTGTTGCTCGATTAATCAAAATGTAAACCCGATTTTTTGTTCAAATAAGCTCGTATCTTATTTTTTCAAAAAAGTTTTTTTTGTAAAATATTTATATTAGCTTTGGGCATAAACAATTTTTTAAAAAAATAAAATGAGCACAGGAACAGTAAAATTTTTTAATGAAACAAAAGGTTTTGGTTTTATTAAAGAGGAAGGATCAGGAAAAGAGTACTTTGTACACGTAACTGGTTTAGTAGACAAAATTAGAGAAAATGACAATGTTACTTTCGAAATTCAAGAAGGTAAAAAAGGATTAAATGCAGTAAACGTAAAACTAGCTTAGTTATATAATACCATTTAAAATTTTATCCCCTCAACAAAATTGTTGAGGGGATTTTTTTTGACTTAATATTTCAAAAAAGTGACATAAAGTATATAAATCATTAAAAAAATGGTATTTTAGACGACTAATTAAAAAACACTAAAACTGTATATGGAACAAGTTACTACAGAAAAAAAGGGTCACCCAAAGGCATTGTATTTATTGTTTTTCACTGAAATGTGGGAACGTTTTTCATACTACGGAATGCGTGGTATATTAATTTTATACCTTACTAAATCTTTTATAGAGGGCGGATTAGCAATTAATGAGCAATCAGCGTCTTTAATTTATGGTTTCTTTACAGGATTTGTGTATTTCACGCCATTAATTGGTGGATGGTTAGCCGATCGCTTTTTAGGACAAAGAAATGCCATTACAATTGGAGGTTTAACCATGATGGTTGGACAGTTTGTTTTATTTGGCATCAATACTCAATTTGGTTTATATCTAGGATTATTTTTATTAATCATTGGAAATGGATTCTTTAAACCTAATATCTCAACATTAGTAGGAAGATTGTATGAAGAAGGGGATCCAAAGAGAGATTCAGCTTTCTCTATTTTTTATATGGGCATTAACTTAGGAGCGTTTATTGCCCCTTTAGTTATTGGTTTATTTGCTGAAAATTTATTTGCAGTGAAAGATGAATCTGGTAAAATTTTAACTTACGGTTATAAATATGGCTTCTTAATTGCTGGTTTAGGTATGTTATTGGGTCAAGTGTTATTTAACACCATGGCAAAAAAATATTTAGGTACTATTGGTGAATCGCCTGCAAAAGCAAAAGCTGCTGCAGCTGCAGATAATCAACCTGCAAAAGTTGATATGCCTTTAACTAAAGAAGAAAAACAAAGAGTAACTGTGATTTTCATCTTAACAGCATTTGTTATCTTTTTCTGGGCTGGATTTGAACAAGCAGGTTCTTCATTAAGTTTATATACCGACAAATTTATTGATAGAAATGTATTTGGATTTGAAATCCCTACTTCTTGGTTCCAATCAGTTAATCCTTTATTTATTGTTGCTTTAGCTCCATTATTCTCGATTTTCTGGACAAGCAGCATGGGAAGAAAATTAACAACTCCTGTAAAAATGGGATTAGGAATGATTTTATTAGGTATTGGATTTTTCTTCATGTTAGGAGCTGTAGCCGAAAGAGGTGGAGATAATCATGATATCACTATCAAAGCAAGTTTATTTTGGTTAGTAATGACTTATTTAATTCACACATTAGGAGAGTTATGTTTATCTCCTGTTGGTTTATCGGTTGTTACCAAACTAGCACCTGTTAAATTAGCATCATTAATGATGGGAGTTTGGATGTTAGCGACTTTCGTTGCTAATATCATTGGAGGCTTTGTTTCTGCTTATGTTGAAGCATTAGGTGCATTTGCTATTTTTGCTACTATCGCAGGATTTGTAATTGTATTAGGAACTGTAATGATTGCTTTAAATAAACCAATTTTAAAAATGATGCATGGTGTTAGATAATTAATCTAACCCTTTAAAAAACAAAAACCTCTCTAAAAAACTAGAGAGGTTTTTTTATTATATTTGATTTTCTCAACAATCTCAATTACTATGTCTAAAGAACTAACTATCGAAGAAATACAAGACTTTAAAGGTAAATACCCAAAACAAATTTGGCCTTTATTTTTTAGTGAAATGTGGGAACGTTTTTCGTTTTACGGAATGCGAGGCATGTTGGTATTCTTTATGATTAATCAACTGGATTTTAATGAAGTAGTAGCTAATTTACAGTATGGAGCCACACAAGCATTTGTATATGCCTTTACATTTGTTGGAGGATTGTTTGCCGATAAAATATTGGGAAAGCGTCGTTCCTTATTTTGGGGCGGTATATTAATGATTATTGGAAGCGTTTTATTGGCTATCAATCCTAGCGATTTCTTTTTTTTAGGAATTGCATTTAACGTGGTTGGAACAGGTTTTTTTAAACCTAACATCTCCAGTATGGTAGGTAATTTATATAAAGAGGGCGACCATAGAGTTGATGCTGGTTTTATGTTATTTTATGCAGGAGTTAATGCAGGGGCTTTTTTTGGTGGCTACGCTTGCATTGCCATTGGCAAAGGAGAAATGTTATCGTCATTAGTTCCTGAAGCTATGCGTTGGAATATAGCCTTTGGATTGTCTTCTGTATTTATGGTAATTAGTTTATTAACCTTTACTCAAACTCAAAAAAAATTAGGCAACATTGGTTTATCTCCATTATTACACTTACCCAAAAACACCAGATTAACTCAAGAACTATTGACGTTTGTGGGTTCTTTAATTGCTGTACCTGTTATTATGTTTATGGTAGCTAAAACAGAATATACTGATTGGTTTATGTATACGATAGGTCCTTTAGCTGTATTATATGTGATTTTTGAAATGAGAAATTTTTCGGTTGTTGAAAATAAAAAAATTGTAGCCGCTTTATTATTTATGCTTTTCTCTATTTTCTTTTGGGCATTTTTTGAGCAAAGCGGGGGCTCTTTAAGTATTTTTGCAGCAAATAATTTAAGCGATTCAATTCTTGGTATTCCTTTAGACCCCAATGGAGTAAATAACTCATCAAACTCTCTATATGTTATTATTTTTGCTACTCCTCTAGGTTTATTATGGCTTTGGTTAGCTAACAGAAAAGCAGAACCTAACACTATTGTGAAGTTTGGTTTAGGATTCATCTTTTTAGCAATAGGATTTTACATTTTTTATTCAAGTAAATTCTTTAGCGATGGTAATGGTATTTCATCATTAGGTCTTTTTGCTTTTGGGTGGTTCATTATTACTTTTGGAGAACTTTGCCTCTCGCCTATTGGGACATCGGTTATGACCAAATTATCACCTCAAAAATTACAAGCAGTCATTATGGGAATGTGGTTTTTGGCTAGTGCTTACGGACAATATTTTGCTGGATTATTAGGTGCGAATATTGCCAGTGCATCCGAAAACTCAACCAACTTAGAAAAATTAACTATTTATGCCGACGGATATAAGCAATTGGGTATTTACGCTCTTATAGCGGGTATTGTATTAATAGGAATTTCTCCTTTGGTGAAAAAATTAATGGGTGGAGTAAAATAATTTAACGTTTTAGTAATTACTAAGTCAATTTGATTAACAAATTTTGGCACAGCATTTGAAACTCATTTTGTACTATGTTTAACTGGAAAGATATATCAATGGCTGGAATTATTATTCTAGCTATCGTATTTTATACCTGTAAAAAAAGCACCTTACAAGCATCTATCAATTCTCCCGAAAACAGAGCCAGTAATTTTATCAAACAAGATAATACCAATTTTTCTTTTGCTTCAGAAAATACCTACACGGAATTTAACGAAGATTCTCCTGTAAATTGGATAACGTTTGACGAAGCCTATATTAAATGCAAAAAAAATCCACGTCCCATTATGATTGACATTTACACGACTTGGTGCGGTCCTTGTAAAATGATGAGCAAACAAACTTTTAATAATCCAATCATAGCAAAATACATTAATGATAATTTTTATGCTGTTAAATTTGATGCTGAATCAAAAGACAGTGTAAAGTTTGACAAATATGTTTTTGTAAGTTCTGACCCTACCAATCCTAAAGCGCCTCATCAATTTGCGGCCTCTATTTTAGACAATCAATTAGCTTATCCTTCTATTGTATTTTTAAATAATCAAATACAACGCCTTGATATTTTAAAAGGTTTTATGCCTCCACAAAACTTTGAACCCATATTAAATTATTATGGTTCGGGCGATTATCAAAAAGTGAAATGGGAAGAATATCAAAAAACCTTTGTTCCTTCTATCAAATAAATCTATAAAGGTTGAGATTTCACCTTCTTTAATTCTATTACAATAATTGGCACTAAAATAGCTGCTGGTCCCAACCACATTACAATTGGCGGCAAGGGAATGTGTTCCATTTGATTGACAACAAATGCCGTTATTGCACCAATATAACTTCCCAACATATTTCCGATGTGCACTTTAAGCCAAACCATGGTTTGTTTTGGTTTATTTAGCAAACGTTTAACATTTCGGCTAACGCCCCATAAACCAAAAGAACCAAATACTAAAGGAATAATTGCTCCAAAATTATGTGATTTAAAATAAGCTAGAATGGCAAATACAATCATTCCAATAAACGAGATGCCTGCAATAATTTCAATAGTCCAATCTAAAATAGTTGGCTTTTGAGTCAAGTTTAATTGCTTAAGTTTAAGCGCTCTATAAGCAATACATACCGAATAATAAGTAAAAAATGCAATTAGAAATAAGAAAATATTATTTTTAAAAATCGACAAGTAAACACCGGTGATAAAAATAATAGTCATACTCCAAAAATAAACTCTGCCAACAGGTTTGTGTTTTGGCGTGTTTTTCTTTAAGATAATGGCTAAGGCGCCAAACAACAATGCTGCTGTACCAGCTATAATATGAATAATGGTTGATATTTGTATAAACGTTTCCATTTAAACCAAATCACCATACAAGTCAAAATCGCTGGCATCCGTAATTTTTACATTAGCAAAATCGCCAATGCGCACATAATTTGTATCTGTTGCTTTCACTAATACTTCATTATCAACATCAGGACTATCAAATTCTGTTCTTCCAACAAAGTAATCATTCTCTTTTCTATCAAATAATACTTTGTAAGTTTTACCAATTTTATCTTGATTTAACTTGTATGATATTTCTTGTTGCACTTTCATTACAGCGTCTGCACGTTCTTTTTTCACTTTCTCTTTCACATCATCTTTTAATAAATAGGCGTGTGTATTTTCTTCGTGCGAGTAAGTGAAAATTCCTAAGCGTTCAAATTTTGAATCTTCTACCCAACGTAACATTTCTTCGTGATCTTGTTTTGTTTCACCAGGATAGCCAGCAATTAAAGTTGTTCTGATAGCAATACCTGGAACTTTATCTCTGATTTGATTAACGGTATCAATTGTTTTTTGCTTAGTAATTCCACGACGCATACTCTTTAGCATATTATCACTAATATGTTGCAATGGCATATCCAAATAATTACAAACATTACTTCTCTTATTCATCACATCTAATACTTCCATCGGAAATCCGCTAGGGAAAGCGTAATGCAAACGAATCCAATCTATCCCCTCTACATCACTTAACTGGTCAACTAAATTAGCTAAATCTCGTTTTTTATAAATATCTAGTCCGTAATACGTTAAATCCTGAGCTATTAATAATAACTCGCGAGTACCTTTGCTAGCTAATAATTTTGCTCTGCTCACTAATGATTCGATAGGTTCTGAAATGTGTCCCCCACGCATTAATGGAATGGCACAAAAACTACAAGGTCTGTCGCAACCTTCACTAATTTTGAAATAAGCAAAATGATTCGGAGTGGTTAATAAACGCTCACCTACTAGCTCTTTTTTATAATCAGCTTTTAAGGTTTTCAAAATTTTAGGTAATTCTCTTGTTCCAAAATAAGCATCAACATCTGGAATTTCTTTTTCCAAATCTCCTTTATATCTTTCGCTCAAACATCCTGTCACATATAATTTTTCTATACTACCCTCTTTCTTAGCTTCTACATAACGTAAAATGGTGTCAATACTTTCTTGCTTTGCACTTTCTACAAATCCACATGTATTTATAATTACAATGTTATGATTATCGTCTTCGCTTTCATGTTCTACACTAAAGTTATTAGCCTTTAATTGTCCCATTAAAACTTCACTATCTACTATATTTTTACTGCAGCCTAATGTTACGACATTGACGCTATTTGTTTTTCGAGTTTTTGTTTTCATTACTTGGTAAAGATACCACTTTTAATATTGTTTTTTAACATAAACATGTATATTTATCTTATGAAAAAATGGTTTTATATTTTAATTATATATTTTTTATTTTGTCTATCAGCATTGCCAACTCATGCTCAAACACCATTAATTGATAGTTTAATTAAAGAAACTCTTAAAAAATCTATTCATGATTCTGTAAAAATAAAATTACTAGGTGATATTGCATGGGAATACATGAGTAATGACTTAAACAAATCGCTTGAATATGCAAATAAAGAACTATCTCTCGCTATAAAATTAAAAAGAGAAGGGGATATTGCACAAGCAGAGAGTGATATTGGCAGTGTTTATAATAGAAAAAGTTCTTTTGATACAGCTTTAATTCATTACAAAAAAGCACTAAACCTACGAGAAAAACTAAAGCAAGATGTTAAAATCGCAGGCATATATACAAATATTGCTACCGTTTTTATGCGTCAAAGTAAATTTGAAGAAGCTCTAGCTATTAATTTTAAATCTTTAAAAATATTTGAAAAAACAGGAGACGAATTAAAACAAGGTATTACTTTGGGAAATATTGGTAATTTATATTACGAATTAGAACAAAATAAATTAGCCGAACAATTTTACAGAAAATCATTAGAGTTAGCCCGAAAAACAAATAATGAAATTATTGAAGCTAATGCTTTAGTAAATATTGGTGGTATTAAATTTGAAATTGGAGTTGTAAAAGACAGTGTTATAAACATAGTTGAACTAGATTCGGCCCTTACCTATTTTATTGCTGCTGAAACTATACTTGTTAAACAAAATGCTATCTATAATTTAAATTCAGTGTATAACAATATTGGACGAATCTATTTTCATAAAAATGATTTCAAAAAAGCTTTATCTTTTTACGAAAAAAGTTTAGAAACAAGAATAATTTTAGAAGATAAATTTGGCATGGGTTTATCATATATAAACCTAGCCGAAACAGAAATGCGATTGGGTAACAACGCTAAAAACATCGAATATTTAAATAAAGCTGCTGATATATTTTTAAGTTTAAAAAATTACATTAACCTAAAACAAGTTTATGGTAAACTAGCAGAAGCCTATGAACTTAGCCAAGAATATGTTACTTGTATAAAATACATAAAACTATATGGAGATTATAAAGATTCTGTTTTCAACGAAAACACTTCCAATCAAATAAGCGAAATGCAAACTAAATACGACGTTGAGAAAAAAGATTTAGAAATAGCAAAAAACAAAGCGGAATTTGAAATTGAAAAAAACAAACGTTTCATCACTTATGGAGCTTTAGCTTTTTTTGTTTTACTTTTTTCAATCGCCATTTGGGCCTTTATTCAAAAACGAAAAAATAGTAAACTTTTAGAAACTAAAAATAATTTACTTGAAAGTGCTAATCAAGAAATTTTACACCAAAAAGAACAATTGAGTGAGAGACAAAAAGAGATTGTCGATTCAATC
>PNMI01000021.1 GCA_013823565.1 Sphingobacteriaceae bacterium
TTTATAAGACTAAGTCCCTTTGTGCGGAGAGGGTGGGATTCGAACCCACGATACAGTTTCCCGTATACAAACTTTCCAGGCTTGCTCGTTCGACCACTCTGACACCTCTCCTAATTTGTGTGGCAAATGTAAGATTAAAATTAAAGTTTTTATAAAAATTATTCAGTGGGTAATATTGTATTTCTTAACGTTCTAAGTTTTTCTTTGCCTACACCACTTTTCCAATACTTTTCTCTATTACGAGCTACAATTCTATCCTCACATGCTTCAGTATATAAAAGTATGAATGGTTTATATGGCTTTGTTGTTTGTTCATATCCTAAATTATGCCTTTTTAATCTTTCTTCAATATTAGACGTCAATCCAACATAAATATAATTTCTATTTATACTTGATATTACATACACATAAAAACACATATGAAATTTGAATTTATTAAAAAAACTTTCCAGGCTTACTCTTACGACCCTGTCTGCCGACAGGCAGGCACTCTGACACCTCTCCTAATTTGTGTGGCAAATGTAAGTTCTTTGATTCAATAATACAATAAAAACAAAATAAGGTACTTTCTTATTTCCTTAAAAACTCAATGACTCTTTTATCTACAATATCTGATTGATCCATGGATAGAAAGTGTCCTGCATTACTTATCGTTCCTGTATCTACATTAGCACATAATCTTTTTGCTCTCGTAAGATTTAATCCTCCATTAATAATATCTCTATCTCCAATTAAAACCAAAATGGGCATTTTTAATGATTTTAGTTCTTTGCCAAAAAAAGGTTGCATTTTTATAACATTAGCATCTATCGATGCCTTTTTAGTAGCCATAAAATACTGATTTATAAAAATCTGACTCATACCATCCACATTTGAACTCATAGTTTCCAAAATACCTCTCAGTTTTTTTCTTTTAGGTATAACCGAATAACCTACATTAGAAAATATATCAAAACCAGGTTTAATAATACCAAAAGTTTGTGCTGGACTTAAAAGAATCAACTTATTGATTCTTGAGCCTGCTCGAAGTGCAATATTAACTGATAACCACCCTCCACGAGAGGCGCCTAATAAGTTAAACTTTTTAAGTTGAAGTTGATCAAAGATTTCAAAATACCAATCAATAATTTCATTGGTATTAGATGTTTTACCTATATATTGTGATTTACCAGGTTCTAGAAAATAATCTATAGCATATACTCTGTAGTATTTAGAATATGATTTAATATTAGGATACCACATCGTAGAACTAGCATTCATGCCGTGCAGTAAAACAAGAGGTTCACCATTTTTCGGTCCGCATATAATCACATGTGCATTTCCAAATTTAGTTTTAACCTCTTGTTCGATAAAAGGTATTTTAAATAGCGCCAACGCTTTATCATAAGCCTCTTCATAAGCTAAATTATCAGCTTCTTCATAAAGTTGTTCATTTAGTGTATCGCTTAAATCTAAGGAGTCTAAGTTTGAATGAACAATTGCTTTTGGCATCTCATTATCTGATTTGTTTTCGGAATTAGTTCCGCAACTAAAAAAATAAAATGTGATAAATAAAACGCCAAGAAATCTATAAAAAAACATCATGATTTTTAAGTTATTAGTATGAAATAATTAATCTAAAAAAATTAAAAATCCTTATAAATTAAATACTTTAATCGTATTTTTTTGAAAGTAGCAATATCTTTTTGCCATGTTTCACGAATTTCTGCAACACCAAGTCCTTGCTTAATCTGATTTTGCAATTCTTCATTACCTGAATGATAATTAAAATTTTTATCAAAAAAATCAGACTGTTTTTGAGGTGTTTGGGAGTAAAATAAAGATAACCAACTGATGTCAATTGACTTACGTTGTAATTGCTCATTAAATAACAGTCTTAAATCTAAACCATAACACAAAGTATCTTGGTATTTAGGTTTCTTAGAAATTAAATTAGAAACTGGTTTAAATGTAAAATTCATTGCTTGAGTAAACGGACTTCCAATTAACTGAAAAGGTGCATTTGTCCCTCTTGCTAAACTTACTACTGTTCCTTCAAATAATCCTAAACTTGGGTACAATAAAACTGCTGTATCATTTGGCAAATTAGGAGATGGTTTAATTGGCAAGCCTGATACAAATTTTGTTCTATCATAATTTTTTAACGGAATAACGGTTAATTTACATTTAACTGAATCCTTTAACCAACTTTCGCCATTAACCATTTGTGCATACTCTCCACAAGTCATTCCGTATACAATTGGGATATGATGTAAGCCTAAAAATGATTTATACTTATCTGTCATCGCAGGTCCATCAATATAAAAACCATTCGGGTTTGGCCTATCCAAAATAATCAACTCTTTATTATTCTCCGCACAGGCTTCCATCACATAAGTCATAGTAGAGATATAAGTATAAAATCTAACTCCAACGTCTTGTATATCATAAACAACGACATCCACTCCTTTTAAATCTTCCTTTGTTGGTTTTTTGTGCGAACCATATAGCGATACTACTGTAATTTTAGTCAATCCATCCTTGCCACTCTTTACTTTTTCCCCAGCATCAGCGGTTCCTCTAAAACCATGTTCAGGTCCAAATATTTTCACAATCTTAACTTTATGTTTTAATAAAGTATCAACTAAATGTCTTTTACCTATGATACCAGATGCATTAGTAACAATAGCAACCTTTTTATTTTTAAGTAAAGGCAAATACACCTCTGTTTGTTGAGCACCTGTTGTGATTGACGAGTAGGACTGAATTCCGACTTGAGAAAACAAAAAAACTGTATTAAAAAATAATATGATTAAAAAGAAAATAAAACGCATAAATTAATTTAAATTGATAATGTAAATATAACAAATACATCACTCAATGGTGTGATTACAAAACACAAAAAATACTAAGCTATTTAAAATTCATTATCTTTATATCGAATGAATTTCTCTAGATACATAGCTAACCGTATTCTCAATTCTGGTCAAGAAAAAAACAATATTTCTAGTCCAATTGTAAAAATAGGTATTACGGGTATTGCATTAGGTGTTGCCGTGATGATTATTACTATGGCTGTAGTTACAGGATTTCAAAAACAGATTATTGAAAAAATCACCACTTTCACTTCGCATCTTCAAATAAATGACTATGACCCCAATCAATCGTTAGAGCCTAACCCTATTACATTTGAAAAAGACTTATTAATTAAATTAAGAAAAGCAGATAACGTTAAACACATTCAATCGTTTGCTACTAAAAATGGAATTTTAAAAACTAAAACAGAAAATGAAGGCATTATTTTAAAAGGCGTATCTGTTGATTACGACTGGAGTTATTTAAAGCCATATACAATTGAAGGAACTACATTATCAATTAATAATGATACTATCAGTAAAGATATTTTCATTTCTCAAACACTTGCTAATAAACTACATCTAAAATTGAATCAGAAGCTTTTAGTGTATTTTATGACAAAAAAGAAATTAACAGACACTACATTTAATGGGCAAAACTACATAGAATACGAGCCTCGCGTGAAGGATTTTTACGTGAAAGGTATTTTTAATACTGGCTTTTCTGACTTTGATAAAAATTTAGTATTTGTTGATTTAAAGCAAATTCAAAAATTAAATTACTGGAATGAAAATGAAGTAGCTGGTTATGAAGTTTATTTAAAAGATTTTAATTTACTAGAACCCTCTATAGAGAACCTAAATGACATCATAGGTTATGATTACACGGTTGAATCTGTAAAACAATTACAAAGCTCCATTTTTAGTTGGTTGGATATGATTGATGTAAATGCTGTTATTATTATTACACTAATGGTATTAGTAGCGGCAATAAACATGATTTCTGCCCTACTTATTTTAATATTAGAACGAACAAATTTAGTAGGGATTTTAAAAGCATTGGGCTTAGCTAATGTGAATGTAAGAAAAATCTTTTTTTATGTTTCTATTCAATTACTCATAAAAGGCTTATTGATTGGGAACCTAATCGGTATTGGATTTTGTTTATTGCAAGGGCAATTTCACTTTCTAACCCTAAATCCCGAAACATATTATTTAGATTCTGTTCCAATTAATCTCTCAATCATTCATATTTTATTAATTAACCTAGGGACTATTGTGACTTGTTTAATAATGATGTTTTTACCGACATTAATTCTGAATAAAATCACTCCAATAAAGGCTATTAGGTTTAGCTAAGCGAATTCTTTGCCGCTATCCAAGCTGTACTCCAAGCGTTTTGAAAATTAAATCCACCTGTAATCCCATCAATATTTAATACCTCTCCACAAAAAAACAAATGAGGTACTAATTTGCTTTCCATCGTTTTAAAATTTACTTCTTTTAAATTAATACCACCAGCCGTTACAAACTCTTCTTTAAATGTCGTTTTACCTTTCATGTCATACACATCATTGGTTAAAACCTGTGCTAATTTATTTAGTTGCTTTTTACCTAATTCAATCCAAGGTTTTGATGGAGTTATCTCGGCGCGTAATATCAAATATTCCCATAAGCGTTTAGGGATTTCAAATAAAGGTGTATTAACAATTAAAGCTTTTGATCCTAATTGCAAACTCAATTCTTCTTTTAATTGCTCTTCATTTAAAGCACCTGTCCAATTTACTGAAATCCCTGCTTCATAATTTAATTTATAAAAATCATAGGCAGCAAAAGCTGATATTTTTAAAACAGCTGGTCCGCTTAAGCCCCAATGAGTAATTAAAACAGGACCAGTATATTGATGTTTGGTTCCATTAACTTTCACGGTTCCATTTTTCACACTTAAACCCATCAATTCTTTAATATTACTTTGCGGTAAGTTTAGAGTAAATAAACTCGGAATTAAATCGTCAATGGTGTGTCCGCAATTTTTTAAAAATTGATAATTTTTTGTTTGATGATGTCCGCCGATACTGCAAATAACGGCATGAGCTATGTATGTTTGTTTTGTGGTTTTAACTATAACATTGTCACGCTGAGCGGAGTCGAAGCGCAAGTTAAAGTTCTCGACTACCTGTCTGCCGACAAGGCAGGCGCTCGAACTGGTATTCCCTAAATTAATTTCTAAAACTTCCTCTTCTAAATTTACATCTATGTTATGCTTTTGAGCTTCTGATAAAAAACAATTCACAATAGTCTCGCTTGAATTACTTTCAGGAAACATTCTTCCATCTGGCTCTACTTTTAATTTCACTCCTCGTTTCAAAAACCAATCGATGGTATCATGAACCGAAAATTGAGAAAACACTTGTCGTAATTCTTTTTCGCCACGAGGATAGTTTTTGATTAATTCATTATTGTCGAAGCAATGATTAGTGACATTACATCTTCCTCCGCCCGAAATTTTAACCTTTGATAAAATCTTATTTGATTTTTCTAAAATGATAATTTTAGCTTCAGGAAAATTAATGGCGGCGTTAATTGCTGAAAAAAATCCAGCCGCGCCTCCACCTATTACTATAATTATTTTTTTACCTCTCATTAAACTACTTCAACGTTACTCAATTTTTGACAAATTTCACCTATTTTTAAATAGCGTCTAAAAATACTCTTTATTCGCTTGAAAATCATCTCTTTACACCATCAATAAAAGGATTCAAAAAAGTCAAATGATTTTTTTATGCTTTCTTTTTAGTAAGTTTGTTTTCTTACTTTGTAAAACTATGCTTTGGCACATTCTTAAATATTATATGGGTTTTGTTATTGCCGTTTATTTTAAACGCAGTAAAGTAAAAAATTCACACTATTTAAAAGTAAAGGGACCAGTCATTGTTGCCGTAAATCATCCTAATGCCTTTATGGACCCTATTGCATTAACAACTCTTGTTTACCCTCCAAGATTACGTTATTTAGCTCGTGGAGATGCTTTTAAAAAAGGAATTGTTACTGCTTTATTAGAAAGTTTAGGGATTATCCCCATTTTCAGAATTCAAGATGGTGGGAAAGAGGGTTTAAAGAAAAATGATGAAACCTACGAACGAGTAAAAACCCTTTTAAAAAATAACAAAAAGATTATCATTTTTGCTGAAGGCTTATGTATCCAAGAGCGTCGATTACGTCCTTTAAAAAAAGGTGTTCCTCGTATGATTTTTGGAGCTATGGAATCAAAGCAATTAGATGATTTAATAGTCGTTCCTGTTGGAATTAATTATACAGATCCATCCCAATTTAGAAGTACTATTTTTTGTAATGTAGGAAAGCCACTCAAAATGATTGATTATATGGCTTCATATAAAGAGACTCCTGCTAAAACGATGAATCAATTTTTAGCAGATTTAGCCCCTCGCATGAAAGAGCTAATTGTACATATCAATCATAAACATAACGAAGAAGTTATTGCTCATATTGAGGAAGTGTATAGGGATAAATACTACAAGCAACATCACTACAGTATTGCAAATTTAGAACACGATTTTTTATTTTCTACTAAAGTGGTAGATGTGATTAATAAAGCTGAAGAAACCAATCCAGAGGCTGTTAAAGAATTACACCATAAAACTTCTCACTATTGCAAAGAATTAAAAAAACATCATCTTAAAGATTGGTTATTGAACCCTTCAAAACAAAAATTAATTAATTATAGCATAGGCACTTTAAGATTGTTGTTTATCATCATTACTTTACCAATTTATATCAGAGGGCTTATTGGAAGCTATATACCTTATAAACTTACACATATCATCACTACTAAGAAAGTAAGAGTTATTGAATTTAAAGCCTCATTTAATATGGGTATTGGAGCCTTTTTGTTTTTATTTTACTATTCACTACAATTTTTTTTGGTTAAAACCTTTGCTCCTAACCCATGGTGGGCCGTATTAGCCTTGTTCACATCTGCACTAAGTAGTTTATTCTGTTTATACATTTCTCCGTTTCGTAAAAAAACGTGGGGAATTTTCAAAATTTTAAAACTAAAATCATCGCAACCAGATTTGATTAAAATGCTATCTCACCAAAGAAAAGACATTATTGAGTCTTTTGAGAAATTAATGTAATTTATCAACTATTTGTAATTTGCTACAATTTATAGCAAAAACATAACGCAAAACGTAGTAAAATTGTTCTTATAAATGGATAAGGACAAACATAAATTTACCCCACGAACAACAGCGCGCGTTTTGTTTGTTGACATGAATAGCTTTTTTGCTAGTTGTGAGCAGCAAGACAACTACTATTTGCGAGAAAGACCAGTTGCCGTTTGTGTGTATACGGGCAAATTTGGTTGCGTGATTGCCCCTTCTATTGAAGCTAAAAAGTTTGGAGTTAAAACAGGTATGCGTTTAAATGAAGCGATATTACTATGCAAAGACTTAATTCCTCTCGAAACTAATCCAGAAAGATATAGACGCTATCACGTAAAGATTATGGATGTTCTTAAATCTTATTGCGATAATGTGTATCCTAAAAGTATTGATGAAGCAGTCGTTGATTTAACCAATTACGAATTGATTCATAAAGATGTGATACAAGTTGCAAAGAACATCAAAAAAGATATTCAAGAAAAAGTAGGAGATTGGCTCAAATGTTCCATTGGCATTGCTCCCAATTCATTTTTAGCAAAAGTGGCTTCTGATATTCAAAAACCAAATGGATTAGTGATTATCAATCCTGAAAATATTGATATTGTATTAGGACGCCTAAAATTGAAAGATTTTCCGGGTATTGCAGATAAAATGGAAATTAGATTAAATAAAGGTGGTATTAAAACACCTTTAGATATGAGACGTGCCTCTCCCGAAAATTTAAAAGCTATTTTAAAAAGCGTAGTTGGTTTTTATTGGCATTGTCGTTTAAACTTTGTAGAGATTGATTTGGACAACGAACATGATTACAAAAGCATGCAGGCCATGCGTCATTTAAACAAAGAACAACGCGCTTCTTATGAAGGTATTAACGAAATATTAATTGCTCTTTGTTTAACTCTTGAACGCCGCATGGTGAAACGTAAAATATTTGCTAATACTCTAGCATTTAATATACGATATGCTAATGGTGAGCAATGGGCTGATTTTTTAAATGTGAGTTCACCATTACAAGATGGAGCTGAAATTTACAAAGCTGTTATGAATCGTATTGAAGAGTTTGAAACACATAATGCACCTGAAAAAATAATTCATAGAGGAATTATTAGTATTTCATTATCTGTATCGCATTTTTTGGATGATACCATGGTTCAATACAATTTATTTGAAGACAATACTAAAAAAGATCACCTTAGAAAAGTGGTATATGATTTAAAAGATAAATTTGGAAAACAAAAACTAATGCGGGCTGTTGAATTAAGAGAAGGAAATGTAATGCAAGATGTGATTGGATTTGGCTCGGTTAAAGATTTATATAATGACGAACAAACAGAATTGATTTAATAATGGAATTTGGGAGACTTTCAAATATTGAAAACATTGATTTTACATTACCTTCAGATCATGCTGGTACTGTAAAAGTTTTAGGTGGGGTAAAAGCCAATAAGTGTTCTGTTTATGTGGGCTGTCCTATTTGGTCGGAAGCAGGGTTTATAGGCAAAATTTATCCTAAAAAAACAAAGCCAAAAGATGTAGCAAAATATTACAGTCAACAATTTAATAGTATTGAGTTAAACATCTCTCATTACAAATCCTTAGATAGAGATACCATTGAACATTGGATTGACATCACTTCTAGTGACTTTAAATTTTGTCCGAAAGTAAATCAAATTGTTAGCCACACTCCTTTGATTAAACAAAATGCAGATTACATGAGAGAAATTATGGCAACTAACCAGCATTTTAAACAAAAATTAGGGATGCCTTTTTTACAATTGCCTCCTCATTATGATAGCACTAAAATCAATGATTTATTAGATTTTTGCGATGAAGTTGCTTTAAGTAAATGTGCCATTGAGTTAAGACATGAATCATGGTTTAAAAATGAAGCAGTATTAAAACACATTTGTAATTATTTTTATAAAAACAACCTCACACTTTTAACAACTGACACAGCTGGTAGAAGAGATGTTATTCATCAGCGATTAACCACTAAGACTGCCTTTATAAGATTTGTAGCTAACGATTTACATCCAACAGATTACAAAAGAATGGATGAATGGATAACACGTTTAAAATATTGGATTGATAATGGATTGGAAGAAATCTATTTTTTCGTGCACACCCCTACTCATGAATTAATGCCCGAATTAGTGATTTATTTTGTGACTGAATTCAATAAACGAACGGGATTGAATGTAAAAGTTCCTAAAATATTTTCTCCCTTTATTGAAGATCAAAAATTGTTTTAAGATTTATTTCTAGGGTGATAACTCAAAATATTTTCTCGTAAAAAATGCTGATCCAAATGCGTATAAATCTCTGTAGTTGTAATGCTTTCGTGACCTAACATTTCCTGCACAGCTCTCAAATCGGCACCACCTTCTACTAAATGAGTAGCAAAGGAATGGCGAAAGGTATGAGGACTCAAAGGCTTTTTTATCCCTGCTTTTTCAGCTAAATCTTTAATCACATAAAACACCATTTGCCGAGTAATAGAAGTACCACGTTTACTTAAAAAAATCATATCCTCATTGTTCTTCTTAATTTTAATATGATTACGATGATGAGTTAGATAATTATCAATTAAATGTAAAGCTGATTTCCCAATAGGTATTAAACGTTGTTTATCGCCTTTTCCAATGACGCTAATAAAACCATCATTAATATGTAAATCACTTAGTTTTAAGGATATTAATTCTGATACACGCAAACCACAACTATACATGGTTTCAAGCATCGCTAAATTCCGTTCGCCTTCAGGAGTACTTCTATCAATAAAAGACAACATTAAATCAATTTCCTCAACACTCAAAAATACAGGTAACTTACGTTTGATTCGAGGAGTTTCTAGTAATTCAGCAGGACTCGTTTGAATATAATTTTCAAGAACTAAGAATTTAAAAAAATGTTTAATGCCAGAAATAATGCGAGACTGCGTCGTTTCTGTAAAATGAAAATCGGCAATATATTTTAAAAACTCTTGTAAGATTTGTAAAGTCACATCCGAAGGCTTTTTAGAAGGATGAAACATTTCTATAAATGCCATCAATTTTTGAATATCGCTTTCGTAGGAAACTACTGAGTTTTCTGAAAGCGATTTTTCTACCTGAAGATAGTATTTAAAATCATTAATATTAGATTTCCAAAGTTGCAGAGTAATGAGTATTTTTGAATTAATAAAAACAAACGACGTGTTAAAGATAGCAATAATCAATGGTCCAAATTTGAATCTTTTAGGAAAAAGAGAAGTAGAAATTTATGGTACTCAATCATTTGAAGCCTATTTTAAAACTCTATGCACAAAATTCCCTAACATTGAATTAAGTTATTATCAAAGTAACGTAGAAGGTGAATTAATCAACAAACTACACGACATTGGTTTTAGCTACGATGGCATTATTATCAATGCTGGAGCTTATACGCATACTTCTATCGCTATTGCTGATGCAATTGCTGGCATTAAAACACCAGTGATTGAAGTTCATATTAGTAATGTTTTTAGTAGAGAAGATTACAGGCACATTTCTTATTTAGGGAAACATTGTAAGGGCAGCATTAGTGGTTTTGGGTTAAAAGGCTATGAAATGGCCATAGAGAGCTTTTTATAAATAAATATTTTTTCAATAAAAAAAGGATAGCGATCGCTATCCTTTTTCGTTTTCAAGAACTATACTATTAGCCTAATATCTCATCAAAACATTTACCCATATAAGCAATCATTTCGTCATTAATCATAGGTGTTACGCCAATCCAAAATGTATCACTTACAATAATATCTGTGTTTGGTAAATCGCCCACAATACGATAATCATAATCTTTAAAGTATGGTTGTTTACGTAAATCACCTGCAAATAATAAACGAGTTGCTACTTTTTTATCATTTAATTTTTGAACTAAATCATTACGAGTAATACCTGCATCTTTTTTCACTGTAATTAAAAAACCAAACCAAGATGGATTAGCTTTTGGCGTAGCTTCTGGTAAGATTAATTTGTTAGAATGTTTTTGCAAAGTCTTCGTCAATAAATCAAAATTATGTCTTCTAATTTTAATAAACTCATCTAATTTTTCTAACTGTGCTAAACCTAAAGCGGCTTGCATGTCAGTTATTTTTAAATTAAACCCTTGACGAGAATAAATGTATTTATGATCATAGCCCATTGGTAAATCACCTAATTGCTGGCAAAAACGTAAACCGCAAGTATTGTCCTTACCTGGTTCACACCAACAATCACGTCCCCAATCTCTAAATGATTCTGCAATTTTCTTTAATTTAGAATTAGAAGTGTAAACAGCTCCTCCCTCTCCCATGGTAATATGATGCGCTGGATAAAAACTTAAAGTTGCTATATCTCCAAATGTACCAACATGTTGTCCATTATAGGTTGCTCCTAAAGCATCACAACAATCTTCCATTAACCACAAATCATGTTTCTCGCAAAAAGCTGTAATCACGTCTAAATTAAATACATTACCCATGGTGTGAGCAATCACCACTGCTTTTGTTTTATGAGATAATGCTTTTTCTAATAGTTCCACATCAATCTCATAATGAGGTATGGTTACATCCAAAAACACTGGAATAGCTCCATATTGTAAAATTGGATTTACAGTTGTTGGAAAAGATGCTGCCACTGTAATCACTTCATCACCTGGCTTAATTCTTTCTTCACCTAACTCTTTTGCTGTTAAAGCTGAAAAAGCCACTAAATTAGCTGATGAACCAGAGTTAACCGTTAATACAGATTTCACATTGATATACTTAGCTAACTTTTTTTCGAACTCCGCATTAAACTTACCAGTTGTAAACCATGCATCTAGAGCTGAATCGGTAATATAAGTTAACTCTTTATGATCAAATACTTTACCACTAACTGGCACTGCTGATTCCCCTTCAACAAAAGGTTTTGCTTTAAAAGCTTCATCATGATACTCTTTTATTAAAGCATGTATTTGATGTTTGATATCTAATAATTTTGACATAGTTATTTGCTACAATATGATTCTATTTGATTAACACGACAATCGTAGATATTGTTTTGAGAATTTAATTCTTCTTGATATCCTTGAATTGTAAATTGAATAGTTTCCTCGAAATTTAATTTTGGTTTCCAACCTAAAAAATTCACAGCCTTAGTGATATCTAACTTCAATAAGCCTGCTTCATGCAATTTTTCTGTTGTTTTAGGAGCATCGATTTTAATCGTTGGAATTATTTTTTTTACTTCAGTTACAACATCACCTACGCTATAATTTTCAAAAGCTGCTGGACCAAAATTCCATCCTCCTGCAAACGATTTACCATTTTCCCAAAGTTTCTCTGCTAATTTCATATAACCAAAAACTGGCTCTAACACAAATTGCCACGGACGAACTGAATTAGGATTTCGAATTTCTGATGTTTGATTAGATTGATAAGCTCTAATCATGTCTGGTATAATTCTATTATCAGCCCAATCTCCTCCTCCTATTACATTTCCTGCTCTGCCTGAAGCAACATGAGCTGTTCCGTCTTTAGTAAAAAAAGATTTTATATAAGAATTGGTAATTAACTCTGAACATCCTTTTGAAGCACTATATGGATCATCACCTCCCATCGCATCATTTTCGCGATAGCCCCACATCCATTCGTTATTATGATAACACTTATCAGTTGTTACATTAATAGCCACTTTTACAGATGGACAATTTCTTACTGCTTCAAAAAAGTTAACAGTTCCCATTAAATTTGTTTCGAAATTATAATGGGGGTTATTGTATGATTCAATAACTAAAGGTTGAGCCGCTAAATGAAAAGCAATATCAGGCTTTACTTGATTAAAATAATTTTGTAATTGTTCCAAATTTCTAACATCACCATCCATGTGTTGTATTTTATTTGAAAGTCCAGTAGTTACATAATTATCTTTTTCAGTTAACGGTGCTAAAGCATATCCATAAACATCTGCACCTAATTCCCTTAACCAAATACATATCCAAGAGCCTTTAAAACCAGTATCTCCTGTAACTAGTATTTTTTTTCCTTTGTATATTCCTGAAAATAAATCTAAATTCTTCATGATCTATTTATTTCCAAATTTTCCAATCAGCTGCACCACTTTGCCAAAGTGCTTCTAATTCAATTTTATCTCTAATGGCATCCATGCATTTCCAAAAACCATTATGTTGGTAAGCTGATAATTGACCCGCATCTGCAATTTCAATTAATGGTTTTTTCTCCCATTGCACATCGTCCATGTTACCATCTAAGTAGTTGAAAATACCTGGTTCTAAAACAAAAAATCCTCCATTAATCCAAACACCATCGCCTAAAGGCTTTTCTTGAAAGGTTGTTACTGTTCCATTGGCATCAGTCTCAACATTACCAAATCTTCCTGGTAATTGAATAGAAGATAACGTCGCTAGTTTACCTGACTTCTTATGAAATTGAATTAATTCAGGAATATTAATATCTGCCACACCATCGCCGTATGTTAACATAAATGGCTCGTTACCAACATATTTTTGAATACGTTTAATACGACCAGCCGTATTGGTATTAATGCCAGTATCAACTAAAGTTACTTTCCAGTTCTCAGAACCAGAATTATGAACTTCCATTTTATTATTTGCTAAATCAAACGTAACATCTGTTTGATGTAAAAAGTAATTCGCAAAATATTCTTTAATCACATAACCTTTATAACCACAACATACCACAAATTCATTGAAACCATAATGACTATAAATTTTCATAATGTGCCAAATAATTGGTCTGCCACCAATTTCAACCATTGGTTTTGGTCTTACATCTGTTTCTTCTGATAAACGGGTACCTAATCCTCCTGCTAGAATAACAACTTTCATATATAGAATATTTATATTTTTTAATTAAAAATTAATTCTTTCTTTTTCAATAACTAATGGACGCTTTCGTATTTGTGTATGAATGGCTCCAATATATTCTCCAATAATTCCAATAAAAAATAACTGAACAGAAGAAAAGAAAAACACTCCAATAACTAGAGGCGCCATCCCAACTTGAAAGTTATCCCAAAAAATTAATTTATAGACAAAATACCCTAGAGCCACTAAAAAACTAATCACTGCCGAAAAGAATCCTATAAAGGCAGATAAACGCAATGGTAATTTTGAATGGTTTGTAAAACCAAGCATTGCCATATCGTATAAGGTAAAGAAATTATTTTTTGTTTTACCCGAAGCTCTTTGTGGCTGCGTATAAGGAATTTCGTATCTATTAAATCCTAATTCGGTAATTAATCCTCTGAAATATGGATATGGATCATCTAATGTTCTAAGAACTGAAATAAACTGTTGATCGTATAAACCAAAACCGGTAAAATTTTTAACTGGAGATTCTCCACTACCCTCTGAAGCTTTACTTAATAGATTATAAAAGAACTTTCTAACAGCAAACATTAAAGGATTTTCCTTACTCTTATTTTTAACTCCAATAACAATTTTATATCCCTCTTCCCATTTCTTTAAAAAATCTTCAATCAATTCTGGCGGATCCTGAAAATCAGAAACTAAAGAAATGACAGCGTCACCTTTGCATTGCAACATTCCATAAAATGGGGAACGTATATGTCCGAAATTTCTAGCATTTAAAATCACTTTTACATTGCTATCATTTTGGGCTATTTCTTTCAATATTTTCACAGTATCATCTGAAGAATCGTTGTCTATAAAAATATGTTCGTATGTATATTGAGGGAGTTTCTCAAAAACTTTAGCAACAGCCTTACTTAACGGACCTACGTTGCCCTGTTCATTGAAACAAGGAGTTAATACTGAAATGTGTTTTTTCACAGATTTTTAATTATAATATTACCCAAAAATAACGTTTTTTCCCACAATTTATAGTAAGTTAAGGATTAATTTTTATTTCACTAAAATGACAAATAAATTGTATAAATTTGGTTCATAGCAACTTTTTTGAATGGTTGGTAAATAGCTATTTATTAGATGAATACAGTAATTATTGAAGATTTTCGTTTTGTATATTCCCAAACTAAAAGTAGCTGGGATAAACTACAACATAAAACCATTTTAATTACTGGTGCAACAGGTTTTTTCGGAAAATGCATGCTTCAAAATTTTATTTGTGCCAATAACGAACATTCGTTAAATATCAATATTATAGCTTTAAGCAGAAATCCTGAAAAGTTCATCGTTCAAAATCCAGAATTTAAACATGATTGTATTTCCTGGATAAAAGGTGACGTGAAAAACTTTGAATTTCATGAACAAAACATTGACTTTATAATTCATGCAGCAACGGATGTCAATACTCATCTCATCACAAATGAACCATTGAGTATTTATGAGAGCATTGTTGATGGAACTAAACACATATTAGAATTAGCAAAACAAAAAAACACTAACTCTGTATTATACATTAGTTCTGGTGCTGTTTATGGCAAACAACCGCATCACCTCACTCATATTTCAGAAGATTATGTGGGTGCAACAAACGTTTACGATAAAGATGCATCGTATGGAGAAGGGAAAAGAGTGGCTGAAATGCTTTGCAATATCTACAACAAACAACATCAAGTTGATGTAAAAATAGCAAGATGTTATTCGTTTGTTGGTCCTTATTTACCATTAAATGGTCATTTTGCAATTGGTAATTTCATTAACGACATCCTTCATAATAGACAAATTAAAATACAAGGAGATGGCACTCCGCAAAGAGCATACTTGTATACCGCTGATTTAATGATTTGGTTATTAAAAATTTTAACAGAAGGAAAACCCTGTTATCCTTATAATGTTGGTTCTGATGAGGCTATTAATTTAGAAACATTAGCTAATATAATTAGCCAATATTCGCGCAGCAATTTAGGTGTAGAGATAGCGCAAGCAAAAACTTCTGCACCACCAGCCATATATGTTCCATCGATTGAAAGAGCAAAAAACGAATTAGGATTAAAAGTATTTACAAACATAAAAGACGCTATTGATAAAACATTTAAATTCAATAGTAAATAAAAATAGCATTCAATGAAAGCATCTGATTACATAGCTAAATTTCTAGAAGCCAAAAAAATAGATTTTGTTTTTGAATTATCTGGAGGAATGATTACTAATTTATTAGACTCCCTTCATCTTCAAACAAAAATTAAAATTGTTACGATGCATCATGAGCAAGGTGCTTCTTTTGCAGCTGACGCATATGGCAGAGTTACTGGAAAACCAGGAGTAGCGTTTGCTACTAGTGGTCCTGGTGCTACCAATTTAATTACTGGTATTGGTAGTTGTTATTTTGATTCAGTTCCTGCGATTTTCATTACAGGGCAAGTAAATCGCCATGAATTAAAAGGCAATAGAAACATTCGCCAATTAGGATTTCAAGAAACAGACATTATATCGGTAGCAACACCTTTGACTAAAAAATGTCATCAAGTAAAAGATGCATCAGAGATTCCTAATATTTTTATGGAAGCATTTAAAATTGCAACCGAAGGAAGACCAGGCCCTGTATTAATTGATATTCCTATGGATGTTCAACGAGGAAATATAGATTCTGATCCCGTTGCAGATGCACTAAAAAATGATCATAAACAAGAAGCATTTGGTTGGGAAAAAGAATTAAATCAATTATCAGCATTACTTCATAGTTGCAAAAAACCAATGTTATTAGTTGGTCGTGGAGTAAGATCTGCTTTTGCAATTAATGAATTAGAGCAATTTTTGCAATTAACTAAAATCCCTGTAGTCACAACTCTTTTAGCAGTAGATGCAATTCCATTTGATCATCCCCAAAGAACTGGTTTTATTGGAAGTTATGGCAATCGTTGGGCTAATATTAGTTTTGGAGAATGCGATTTACTTATCGTTGTTGGAAGTCGTTTAGATATTAGACAAACTGGAGCTGATAGTAAGTTCTTTGAAAATAGAGATATTTTCCACATTGATTGTGAAGAAGGTGAAATCAATAATCGTGTGAAAGGATGTGTGCCAATTGTTGCCGATTTAAAAGATTTTTTCAAAGCATTCAATCAACAATTTAAAACAGAAAATTATTCTGTTAAGCAAGAATGGTTTTCATACATAGACGATTTAAAAAACAAATGGCCAGATAGTAAAGAACTAGATACAAAAGGAATAAACCCTAATATCTTTATTCATACACTTTCTAAAAACTCAGCTAAAGCTAAAGCATTTTTGGCAGATGTTGGCTCACATCAAATGTGGACAGCTCAATCTTTAGAAACCAATAAAGACCAAATCTTTTTAACCTCAGCTGGTATGGGCGCTATGGGTTTTGCTTTACCTGCTGCTATTGGCGCATGCTTGGCTTTGAATAATGAGCCAGTTATACCAGTGATTGGAGATGGCTGTATGCAATTAAATATTCAGGAATTACAAACGATTGTTAGAAATAAATTACCGATAAAAATCATTGTTTTAAATAATCAAAACTTAGGGATGATTCGTCAGTTTCAAGATTCGTATTTTGAAGGGCGCTATCAATCAACTTGGTGGGGATACTCTGCACCTGATTTTGAAAAGATAGCAATTGCTTATGGCATAAATGCTAAAACTATTTCAACCACTGAAGAAACAGAAGCTGCTGTAAAATGGATGTGGAATGAAGAGAATAACAATCAGCCTGTATTATTACAAGTAATGATTGATCCTCATACAAACACTTATCCTAAAATTGCTTTTGGAAAGCCAATTACAGAAATGGAACCGTTTTCGAAACCAATAGAAATGGAAGGAACTTAAATAAAAATTAAGCTTTTTCTTTTCTATTTCTCATAAAAGTAAAACCTAACAAACCAATAAATACAATAAGGGCTGCAATTGAAATTGCGGCTCCTTTTGCTTTTAATCGTGGCTCAAACGTTAACTCTACTTTATTGTTTCCTTTAGCAATTGGCAAGCCTGTTAAACCAGCATTGATTCTGTATAACTTAGCATCAACGTCGTTCACTTTTACATGCCAGCCTTCATCAAATGGGATTGAGAAAAATAACACTTTAGATTCATTGACATTTACTGAACCGATGATGTTATTTTCTGAAAATTTAGAAATAACAAAATTATCTTTCTTCAAATCATTAACGTAAGCCATGTAATTATCAAAAGTAATTGGTGCGGCTGTATCTGCTACGTTAAATGCTTTCATATTGGCAAAAGTAGATTTATCTTCATTACCAATAACACAAGCTCTTAATAAGCAAAAATCTTTTTGTGTAGGTGATAATTTTTTGAATTCATCTTCTCCAATTGCTTTATCGTAAGTAAATCCAAACGGTAATACAAATTTATTTTTATAAACTGTTACATCACCAAACTTAGCAATGGAATCAAATCCCATACTAGCAACTGCTCTATCAGTTCGTTTAGATAACCAGTATTTACCACTAGCAATTGAAAACAAAATAGGTCTATCTCCTAAACCTTTTGCCCAACGTGTAGAATTTTCATCCTTCACATCAATCACATTTAAATCGCCTAAAAACTTAATGTAGTTTTTTTGATTAAATGAATAATAAGAAGAGGTCCCATAAAAATTTTGAACCTTTGCATCATTAATACTGGAGTGAATTGCTAAACCTGAACTATAGTCCTTATTGATTCTAAAAAATCCTTTATCCGTATTTTTTAAAAACGCCACAGATTCAACAGTATAGTCATTATAGCCAACTTTATCTTTTAGCATTGAACTTGTAATAACATCGCGTTTATTAACGGTTATTCCTGAAAAATAAACCACCTCAACAAAACAAAATAGAATTAATACAATTTTAGAAATAGCTTTAACATTTGCTTTTACGCCACTTAATCCAAATAATAAAGCTCCATATACAAAAATTAAAAGTGTAACAAATGAACGTAAACTAGTATTAACTGCAGGTTTAAACTGTGTTGCAGGAGTGTATAAGAAGATTAACAAAATTAAAATCGTTACTCCTAACACCACCTTATTAATACTGTTTTTTTGCTCAATATAACTTACCGCTCTTGCAGAAAACATAACCATAAAAGCAACAATTACTAATGATAATGTTCTATAATAATCTCCTGAGAATGCCCAAAATGCATAACGGAAATAAGGAAAAATAATTGGTAAACAAAACAAGACTGTAATCGCTCCATAAAACATTTTTTGACGTTTTGAAAGCGAACTATAAAATTGAGGAAATGCTACTAAGCAAAATATACCGCAATAAAATAAAGGAGCTTCTAAATAATTTTGCCATCCTTTAAAATTGCTACCTGTTCCAAGCATATCACTTCCAAAAGCTCTAAAAGTGGTTGTAAAACGTAACACATCATCCGCAAAACCAAATAATGATTGTTGCTGTAGCTTAGCAAAAAAACTTGATTCTCCGCCTACACGAGGACTTTCTAAATACTGTAATACATCTGGCAATAATTGATAAGCTGTCATTGCAACTCCAATAGCTGCTAAACCTACTGTTTTTGATACAAAAATAAAAAATGCCTTATTGTCTTTTTCGTGAGTATCAAAATATCTTGCTGTTATATAAACTGATAAAACAATAGTATAAGGGAATAACAAAAATGGTTGCAAAAACCCTAAGCACATAATTCCAAAAACAAACCAAAAGTATTTACCGTGATTTAACCAACGCTCAAAACCATACAATATTAACGCTACGTACAATGCTTCCACAGAGAAAATGGCCCAACAGCCACCTAAAATTACGAAACCAGAAAAGGCATAAAGAATAGAAAATACTAAAGCAGAGAAATTAGAAAGTTTTACTTCTTTTAAAAATTTGTAAAATACTAAGCCCATTAAACTAATTTTTAAAATTTCCATAAATACCAAGCCATATGGAATTTGAGATTTATCGAAATAGGTTAAAAAATCAGAGAAAAAATCTCCTAACCAAATAGGAAACACATTTTGTCCCATTCCTTGAGAAAAGCTCCAACCTGGAACACTCTCTGTTTTTAAATAGTCTGAAATATTTGTTAACCAAGGAAAATAGATATTAATAGAATCACTACCAATATCTCTAAATAAATACACTTTTTTAAGAGATATGAAATCACTAAACACAATGTAGCATGAAAGCAATATAAGACCTATTAAATAATAAAATTCTTTTCCTTTAATAAAAGAATCATAAAAATTAGATCCTGAAGAGTTTGATGTTTCTGACTTAACGTTATTTTGTTTTGACATATGAAATGATATCTATGCTAGTTTTAGTGTACTAATATAAAAATTCTGCTGCAATTTAACATAGAGATATAAGCATAAAAAAAGCAGAACAAAATGTTCTGCTTTTTTTAAATACTTAATATGATTAGTTAGGTGTTTGAGTTGGTGCTGGAGCTGGCTGTGCTGCAGGTTGCGCAGCTGGCATTACTGCTCCGCCTGCTTTAGCTTTAGTAATAGAACCTTCTGTTTCATAAGAACTTTCAGTTAAACCAGCTTTTTTAGGCGTAGATAATAAACTTAACACTAATAATAAAATTGCTAATGTCCAAGTTGCTTTTTCAATAAAATCGGTACCACGACGAGCGCCCATAATTTGATTAGCTGCTGAGAAGTTACTAGAGATACCTCCACCTTTTGAGTTTTGAACTAATACTACTAAGATTAGTAATACACATACTACGATGATGGCGATGGTTAAAATTGCTTGCATAATTTATTTGTTAGTTTTCAGTTTTTCTATAAGGGATGCAAAGTAAACACTTTTTTGTGGAAATTTCAAACTTAATATTTCATATGCACGAATTGCCTTTGAAATATTTCCTTGTAAAGCGTAAATTTTGGCTAAAGTTTCGGTTACTAAGTGTTCATTTTCTAATAAACTCTGCTTGGCATCAGTAGCTGGAGAGAAAAATTTATTAGTTCCTAGCTTAATTCTACCTGGGTCAGATTCAATGATTTTATCAATTAATTGCTTTTTTTCATCAAAAACAGATGGTTTTTTGTCAATTTTTAAGGCTTTTTGCTCTTTTTCAGCATTTTTACTTATTTCTGAAGTTTCAATCTTAGTTTCAGTTTGAAAGGTATGAGCCTCTTTTTGAATCGTTTTTAACCAATCTGTAAATGAACTTGGTTCAACTTTGTCTTCCTTGGCTAATTCAGGAGTTTTAATAATATCGGTTTGAACATAAGATTGAATAATGCCCTTGCTTATTTCTTTCTCAATATCCTTATTTAATTTATCCACGTCAAAATCCTGAACAGGTACCTCTGTATCATTTTCAATCTGTTTAACAATATCTATCTCCTGAGTAGTAGTTTCTTCCTGCTTAATAGATTTTTCTGGGGTAAATGTTGGATTTGATACAGTATTAATGTAAATAACCTTTATATCATTATTTGTTACTGTAACAGGTCCTGATTGTTGCTTTGAAGTAACTTCTGGTTCATCAACTTCTTCAACTTTAACATCCACTTTAACAACTGGCACTTCTTCAACCGTATTTGGAACTGAAACTGTTTCTTGCTGATGAATTAATTCATACAATACAGCTCGACTATTAGCAACAATAGCCGTTTTACGTAATTGTTTGGAATAATTTATTGATTGAAGTTTATGTAAACCTTTTGTATATAATAAATGTGCAGTTTCAAAAAATGGATATTCACTAATCAATACTTCCAAATCAGATAGATGCATTTGCTCTATCCTGGAAGGATGTTTAACGATATCTATAAATTGTTGCTGTTGCATTACCAATTATTAAAGGCTTTATTAAAAATATCTTCAGTTAATTGTCTATTAATTTCAGTTAACAAAACGTCTTCTTGAGCTGAAATAGCTTCAGAAGCCTTAAAATCAGCAAATCTTGTGAAATTTTGTTCGAAGCTTTTAGTCTCATCGAATTTATTAATATACTTAACGCTAACCGTAATGGTTAATCGATTATTGGCCGCCAAATCGTTACTTTGAATGGCAACTGGAGCAATATTATAATCAATAATGGAACCTTCAAACTTTAAATCTCCATTTTGTTTCATTAAGGATAAATTAGTTTGGGTGGATACCACATCTCTTAACTTTTCGGTAAATTTTTGGCTAATAGAAGGGCTACCAAGGGTTGTATTATTAGTAAAAAAAGCAACGGACACTGTCTTAGCTTCAACAGGAATAGTGGCTCCGCTTAAAGAATATCTAGGTTTACAACTATTTAAAGTAAAAAGTGTAGTAAATAGAATAAATATGTAGACTAGTTTTTTCAATTTAATAGTGCGAATTTAGCAAAAATTTCCTCCCCATGCCCCCTCTAGAGGGGACTAAGTTTTAATCAGATTATTCCATCGCTGGTTTAATATTAATAACCTTTATATTTTCAGGATTAAAGTACTTTTTACAAATATCTGTTAGCTCTTCTGCTTTTATAGTTTTGTAGGTTTCAATAGTTTGGTTATACTTTTTGTAATCCATAAAATAGTATTCTGCAAAGCCCAACTTATCAGCAATAGCTTGATTTGAGAAATTTTGGAATATTTGACTTGCTTCTAAATTTTTAACGTAATTATCAATTAACTCTTGTTCAATTCCTTCGTTAATAATATCATAAATTTCTTTAGAAATCATTTTTTTAACCTTTGCATTTCCCATTTGGGCCTGCATAATCACATCAAATGATGCCATGTTTGAATACAATCGTGAATCATCTGAAGCGGGCTGTATAGCGTAGGCTAAATTGCCATGCTCAACAATACTATTATTTAAAATAGAATTTGGGTTACTAAATAATAAATCTCTCAATAAATTAAACTTATAGTAATCTGGAGTGCCAACAGCTGGAGCAGGAATAACGTACGAATAGATTTGAACTGGATAATCCACTTGCATATCTTCTACAGTTGGAGTGAACGTGAATAAATCTGGTTCTGTTTTTTTTGCATTTAATGGCAATTGCTTTTTAATAGGTCCGAAATATGTTTTAGCATATTCAAATATTTGTTCTGCTTTCACATCACCAACTATAACTAAATAAGCATTATTTGGGCTATAATACTTGTCATAAAAATCCTGACATTGTTTTGTGGTGAATTTTGTAATCTCTTCTAAATAACCAATAACATCCACTTGATAGGGGTGACCAGCAGGATATAAATGTTTGTATTTTTCGGAAGATAATCGGTTGTACCAATTATTTTCTCCTAAACGTAACTCTTCTCCTACTACTTCACGTTCTGTATCTAATACCTTTTGATCTAATATCAAATTCTCCATTCTATCCGCTTCCATAGCAAATACTTTCTCTATGTTTTCTTTTGGAAGTTCTTGCCAATACACTGTTCTATCAAATGTGGTATAGGCATTTATTTGCGCCCCCAACTTTTCCATTTCATGAATGTAGACATCGCCTTCTCCATTAAAATTTTTAGATCCTCTAAACATCATATGCTCAAACATATGAGCCATACCTCTTACTCCATCCCATTCATCTTTACTCCCTACTCTGTACCAAACTTCCATTTGCACCATTGGCGACGTGTTTTTTTCGCACACAATCACTTTTAAACCATTTGGCAAAATAAATGATTTTATAGGAAATTCAATCGCTGATGAGTTCATACAAATTCCTAAAAATGCTATTAATACAACGATATATCTCATTCTATAATTTTTAAAATTCCAATCCTAAACCAATTAAAAAACCTTGATTAAATTTACCATAAGGGCCATAACCTAATACATAATCCAATCTAATAATTTGAAAAATATGTTCAATACCAAAATTAACTTCATAATACTGATCTAATTTATCGTTAAACAATATGTGACCTCCAACTACTTCTTGGATTCTATATTTTTTAAGCAAAGGAATTTTATTAAAAATAAATCCATTAAAATGATGTTCTGCGTGTCCTTCGGCATACCAATTTTTAGTGCTATAGGCATAATATGGAAGTAATTTAAATGAATTTAAATAATCGTTATTTGCCAATACAGTTTGGTTACCATCAAAGTGTTTGTAATCAACAAATTCAACATGCTTATTACTTAAAAAATAGCCACCTTTTAAACGATAAGCAAAGGTTCCAAATAATCCCATTTTAATATTGTCATCAATACTCATTTTTGCAATATCATAATCGGCTTTCGTATTTAAACCAGGAATTGCTTTTGTATATGAAAGATTAATGATTGGAAATTTACTTCCAACAATTATTTTTTCGTGGGGTCTTGTATAATACTTTTGTTTGAAACGAATAGATATTCCTAATTCAACAATAAAGGAATTATTAACCTTAAAGCTAGAATCATCTGTATGAGGGTTTAAAGGATCATTACTAGTGAATAATTTGTTTTTATTATCTACCCATAAATCGCTGGTTGTATTTCTAAGTGCTGAACGTTCTGCATACTCCGCTTTAAAATTTGTAATCAAGCCATTTATTAATTCTCTTCTATAATCAAAACCTGCATAAGTTTTTTTATACAACTTCATGAAGTTGTCATTATTGAATAACGTATAATAAGTGTTCATAGAAGCATTAATGGGCTCATTACTATTAAACTGCAAAGCACTTGTTCCTAATTTCACATTAAAAGATTCAAACTTTTCTGGTTTATGTAAATATTTCCAATTGATTGTCCCTCCCCATAAATAATTGGAAAATCCATACCGAACAGCAACTGAAATATTATGATATTGATTATTCTCATAACGTTTTGTCATATTTACTTTTATAGAGGCATTCACTCCTTCTACTGTATTGTATTGTATTCCTGAAGTTAAAAGCCCAGATGTATTTAAACTAAATTTTTTAGCTGATTTATTATAACTATAACCCAATATTAAATCTGAAAAAGTTAATTTATTACCCTGCCTGTCTAAACTATCTTTATACCGATCGCTGTTTTTAATTTTCCCAATACTATCTTTTCTTCTATAATCAGCTTGTTCCTCATCTGTTAATGGAACAGGGCGAGTAGATTCCCAATAAGCAGTATCTTTTTTATTAGCACCGTCTTCTACTTTTAAAACTTCACTTTTAAAGAATTTTTTAGGAAACACAGGATTCATGTCATAATCTGAAAATACGGCATTAAAATAACCATCACCAGAGAAACCAAATACTTTAAAATTGAAAGTCATATTTAAACCAGTTGACATCCAAATTGAATCATTAACAGGCGCATTTAATTGTTTAATGTGAAGCGTGTCTACAAAATCAATTTTAGCATCTTTTGTTAAATACACATCTGCACTATGCACTCGCCAAGTATTTTCTTGAATATAAATAATACCTCTAAAACAAGGGTCGGTTTTACGTTTAGGTGTTATTTCAATCTTGTTTAACATTTTACCATCTTCAAAAGTGGTTCCAAGCAATTTATAACGATAAGACAATAATGCATTTTCATTGATTGGAGAAATAAAAGGTCTATCACTTAATCCATCCAAAGTAATTAAGTTTTCATAAACACTAAACTTCATATCACTCACTTGATTAAAACTAAAGGCTTTATTGTCTCCACTAACTTTACTTGAATACATAATTTCCTTTTCATCATTTGGCTTTCTGTAATGGTATTTAGTTTCGCTTTCACTCAAATAAACAACACCTAATAAAGTAGAATCGATTTTTTCACCATTAGGGCTCATGGCATTTAATAACTTCACCATCTTTTTAGGATATTCTTTTAAACGCTGTAAACCTTTAATGTATGCTTTGCATGTAAAAGCATTAACTTGATTTAAATAATATTTTCGTTTTTTGATAGCTTGACGAATCACTGCATAAGCAGGATCTTCTCCATCTTTAATAACCACTTCTTTTAACTCGTAACTTTCAGGAGCTAGAATCACATTTTTAGTCACATTACCCTCAACAATAATTTTTTCTATTTTCTTTTTATATCCAACATATTGAAAAATTAATTCATAAGAACCTGGTTGGAGTTTCAAGGAATAAAAGCCATCCGCATTAGCATTTGTACCTTGAGTAGTTCCTTTTACTAAAACAGAAGAAAAAGATAAAGCCTGATTTTTCTCATCAGATATTTTTCCACTCACTAAAAAAGTTTGCGAAAACGCCTGTGAGCTTAACAGTAAAAAAATAACAGAAAAAATAATGCTTTTCATAAAAATAATAGACGTTTAAGATAAGCAAAAAGTTACAGTTGACATTCGCTTAAATCACATTTTATATTAAAATAAGGCATAAAAAAACGCTGACTTATTTGTCAGCGTTTTCACAAAATAATGATATTAATATTACTTATCTTTATTCAACATAATTTGTTTTTCTAAAGAGAAAGTATCTGTTTTACCTATCTTTAGTTCTACTTTTTCTTCAGCTGTTTTATATCCTTTTTTAACCACTTTAATGGTATAAGTCATGTCTCCTTTAAGAGTGATAAAATATTCGCCATTTTCGTTAGTAATAGTAGAAGCAACAGAGGCTCCAGATGTATCTAATATTTGAATATCAACGGATGCGATACCAGAACCTTGAAACCCATCACGAACCGTACCTTTTAAAATACTTAATCCTGAATTTACTTTTTTCACACCGTCTTTTTCTAAAATTGCATAATTCGATAAGTCAGCTTTATAAATATCGCTTTCTCCTATTCCTCCTTTACGCTCACTAGCAAAATAAGCCGATTGAGCATCAGCACTTACAACTAAAGGACCATCTTTATAAACTGTATTAATTGGATATCCAACGTTTACAGGCTTAGTCCATTTTCCACCCTCTAAAGTTGTCTTAAATACATCATAAGAACCCATTGAACCTTTTCCATCCGAAGAGAAAAATAATGTTTTACCATCTGGAGCTAAAAACGCTCCTACTTCGTCGAATTCTGTATTAATTTCTGGGCCAAGATTTTCAGGCTTACCCCACTCTGTTTTACTAATTCTTTTCACCATCCAAATATCACCTCTTCCATAACCACCTTTTCTTTCGCTAATAAAATATAATGTTTTACCATCTGGAGAAATACACGCTCCACCTTCCCAATAAGTTGTATTTATTGGCTTTCCAAGAGCCTCTGGTGTTTTCCATTTGTTGTTTACTACTTTAGAAACAAAAATATCCCCTCCTCGTGATTCGTTATCTGTTAAATCATTCTTATAAATAAATATTTGTTTTCCATCTGGAGAAATACTTGTGCAAGCATCGTGAGCTGGTGTATTAACACTACCTGGTACATCTTCTGCTTGTCCCCATTTTTTATTTATCGTATCCCAGTTTGAAATAAATATATCTTGAAAGTATTTACCATCACCTTCCACATCAATAGGAGAATCAGTCATTTCAGGACGACGTGTATTAAATACTAACTTCTTACCATCAGCACTAATACATGGAGTTTGTTCATCGAATTTAGAATTGATGGCAGTTCCTAAATTATCAATTTTCACATCTATTGGTGAACTCATGTGTTTTTTAGCATTATTACAATGAGAAATATATACATCTACATCTTCCATTTCTGCTGTTTTAGAATTAACAGAAGTTTTATAGGTATTAAATTCAGCTAATGCGTCTTCAATTTTCTCATCCATTAAATATATTTTACCCAACACTAAATGAGATTCAGGCTTAACATCCTTGTTAGTAGCAATAGCCTTTTTCAAATTTTCCAAAGCTAAATCGTATTTTTTTAGATGAAATTGGCAATATCCCACATAATGCAATACACTTGCATCATCTGGATTTTTTTGTAAAACTTCTTTATAAATATTTAAAGCTCCAATATATTGACCTGCGTATAATTTTTGTTTGGCCATAGCCATTTTAACCTGATCGCCAGCATCAATTGCATGAACATTAGATAATAACGCAAAAAAGCACACGGATGTAATAAATTTCTTCATTTCTGTTTTCTATAAAAAGTAAATACTCGTTTATAAATATATAAAAAAGGATTCAAAATGAAGATTATTGTGCAAAAAATGCTTCGGTTTCTTAATATTCTGTATTTTTAGGGCATGAGTTCTATTGGATTTTACATAACACTTCCCTTTCTTTATCTGATATCTATACTTCCGTTTCCCATATTTTATTTAGTATCAGATGGCGTTTACTTTTTATTATATAGAGTTATAGGATACCGAAAAAAGGTCGTTTATGAAAACCTAAAAAATTCTTTTCCAGAAAAAACACATGAAGAATTAAAACTGATAGAAAAAAAATTCTATCAATACTTATGTGATTTATTTTTAGAGACCTTAAAAACATTGACCATTTCAAAAGAAGAAGCTATTAAACGTTGTTCTTTTAACGAAAACACTAAAGCTATATTTAAAGAATTAAACGATGAGAAAAAATCTTGTATTTTGGTAATGGGGCATTTTGGTAATTGGGAATGGGCCGGTAATTCATTTAGCTTAATTAATCCTCAGCAACTTTATGTTATTTACCACCCTTTATCAAACAAACACTTTGATAAATTAATGTATGATATGCGTTCCAGATTTGGCACTAAGTTATATGCCATGAAAGACACCATGCGCGAAATGATTAAAAACAGACACGAAATAAATGCTACTGCTTTTATTGCCGACCAAACACCTTCGCCTGAAGGCGCCTACTGGACAACCTTCTTAAATCAAGACACTCCTGTGTTTTGGGGAACTGAAAAAATTGCCCAAAAGCTAAACTACCCTGTTGTTTACGTAACAGTGAATCGAATAAAAAGAGGATATTACGAAGTAAATACCGAATACTTAGTAAAAGAACCAAAAAACACTCAAGAAGGCGAAATATCTGAATTACATACAAAAAAGTTAGAAAAAGACATTATTGCGCAACCCGAAATTTGGCTATGGAGCCACAGACGCTGGAAACATAAAAGAAAAAAATAATCTACTCTTTTATAATTTTCTTTATTACACTTCCTTTTTCTAGAAACACTTTAGCGAAATAAATTCCTGATGGTAAGTCAGCTACATTAATAGTTAATTGATTGGATTGATCATTTTTGATTTTCTTAATTTCTTTACCTAACACATCTAATATTACAACATCTATTATCATTTCATTTCTGTTCTTCAACGAAATCACAAATGAAGAATTTGTTGGATTTGGATACAACTCAACCGTTGTAACGTTTTCAATTTCTTTAATTGAACTCTGAATACAATCAGAAGGGTTAAAAACATCACTAAATGTTTTTAACATCTGCATGTCTGTTTTTAATTTTACTACAGGGTTATGGTTTATATAATCAAAAGAAGTGCAGTGAACATACTCAATCTCTTGTATACTATTACTATTAAAATCAAAAGGTCCAATTCCTATCATATACCTCCTATCTCCAGGAGTAGATGCCTCAAACCAACTTGTGGCTCCACATGGAGAATTACTGTAAGTTACTCCTGGATAAACAAAGGGAGTTGCCACACTTCCGCCATAACCATTTCCTCCACAAGTAAATGGAGATCCATCTCTCCAAAAGCCTGACATATATTGATAATACTGTGCTCCATTTTGAGGGTCTGTAGATTGTAATGGAACGCCTGGAAATGAATTATTAAAATAGGTGAATCGAGACATTAATTGTTGTTCACAAGCTTCATCTATTATTCCATTATTATTGTTATCTAATCCATCAATTGGCATAAATGGTCCTTTTAAAACTTGGTACCCAGCAGCTGGTGGATTTAAACCATAACCACCCATACCTGAGACAGCCTCATCATTTGCATCAGCATTATAAGCATAACCATAATTTCCACCAACATCGCAACCAATATAATCATCTAAATAATATCCAATATCCACATCCGTCCAAAGCGTAACATATGCGTTATGATAATTCATGTTACTACGATTAATGATTTTATAATTATAAAAAGTAGCATTGCTTAAAAATGGATATTGACTAGCAATAGCACTATTCCCATACGCATATGCTGTGGCGTGAACTTCTACTTTTAATGCAGAACTTCCTGTAGCTTGGTGTGTAGATAAATTATCATTAAAAATAAAATATAAACTTTGATCTCCTTTTATAATAGGATAATCACCGCCCACTAATGGATCATAAATATGATTATTGTTTACATCCATAAAGGGGGCCAAATTTCTACTATAGTTTCCTGTGCCTTGCGCTGGCCATGACAATAAATCAGCTACTGGTATATAAGTGCCATTTTGAACATTTCCATTATTAAAATTAGTAATAAACAAATTGATGTCTGTTTGATTTAACTTCCATATTTTATCAAATTGGTTAGATACAACTGAAGAAACACTTCCGTTAATTGTATCTAAAGGACCTGGCCAAAAATCAACGCCACTTTGTCTGTAGGTTTGTGCTGCTACATGAAGTTGGTTACCCAAATCCAAAGCCCCAATCCAAAGTCCTGTCGCAAAATCAGAATGCTTGCCACTACCAATAGGAACCTCATAAGCTGGATTTCCTGCTGCTAAATCCCAATGCATATCTCCTCTATTGGATAAACCCGCTTTAACTTGATTAATATCGAGGTATTTATAATTGTTTTGAGATTTAATAAAAATACTGCTAAACAAACAAACTAATAATATTAAAGCTTTCATAATACATTTTTTAATGAATATTACTTCAATATTAAACAAGTCATATCAAACAAAAAGCCCAAACTAACAAGTGGTTAGATTGGGCTAATAAGTGCTTATCTTTTAAGGATAAGTGAAAATGGAAACTATTCTTTTCCTGCATCAGCTCCTTGAGCTTTTTTCTCTTCGTTCTTTTTAAATGTTTTATTCAAATAAAATAAACTCTTATCGTCGTAACCAACGCGTTTAATCATATCAATTAATTCATTGACTCCTTTTTCAGATTGTTGTTGTTCTAAAACAAAGGCTTCTAAAAATTTAAAGGTAGCAAAATCATTTTCTTCGTATGTCAGTTTTGCTAATTTATTAATAGCAACTGTAACCTCGTGCTCTAAATCAAATACATATTGAAATACATCTAACAAATTTTTCAATTTCACCGATGTATCTTTCATTGGTTTAATATGCGCAGAACCACCATAAGTATTTAAATACTTATAAATTTCAAGCATATGTTCTCTTTCATCATTACTAGCATTATAAAAATACTCAGCAATACCGTCTAGGTTTTTTTCTTCGCACCAAGTAGCTAAAGTTAAGTACGCATTTGAAGCATAAGCTTCCTTTTGAATTTGCTCATTAAGAGCATTTTTTACTTTATTAGATAACATTCTTAAAGGGTTTATTTATTTGATAAACAATATTACAAAATTTAAACAAATTATACCCTTAAATATGCTATTAAATTTAACTTTATGGAAAATTAAAAACCATTCGTCTTTTATATAAATAATGGTTATGAAAGCATATTATATCCTAATAATGTTAAGCTTTATTTCAGTATTTAAGGCGCAACAAACAATTACTATCATTGGAAAAGTAAAAGATGGTAATACGAACAAACCACTGCCTTATGTGGCAGTGCAGGTGCAAAATTCAAACTACGGCACAAATACCTCAAAAGACGGCTCTTTTCATATTTCAATTCCCGCTAAAAAACATATTTCAGTAGTATTTAAGTTATTGGGATATACCAGCAGAGTGAAAGAATATGATTTAAGTGAAAGTCAGGATTCGTTATTTATATCAATCAATTTAAATCAATCATACTCTAGCTTAGACACCTTTACGGTATATGCCAAATTAAAACCAGATACACTAGTAGGCTCTCCAAAATACAGTATTTATGATTTTGATTTTTATGAGGACAAATTCATTTTATTAACTGCCGAAAAAACATTAGAAAAAGCAGAACTTAAACTAGCAGATGTTAATGGTAAGATTATAACTAGTTATACTGTTCCTAAAGAAGGCGGAGAAGCCAAAGAATTTTATCACGATTACATGGGCTACACAAACTTAGTATGCAAAAATTATATTTACAGAATTAACATGTATCACGATAGATTTGTATTAATTCCATTAGCTGTTGAAGATGTCAATGCTTTTATAAAACCTATTATAGATACCATTAATGGCAAAATCATATTTTCGGATTACTGGAAAGAATATCCCATGTTTAACTACTTTAGCTTTAATGAAGCAGATAGCATAAAAGCACAACTACATACTGTAGAAGATAAAGAAATGATGCATGCTTATAATTTTGAGTATTATTCTTTAATGCCTAAAGAAAAGTTAGCCGCTCGACGTTTAGCAATGGAATATAAAACAGATAAACACATTGTTGCTTCTCTCATGAGCGGATTCACTAAAAGCATGTTTTACGAACCTTTATATGCACCACTTTATATCATAAAAGATACTATTAGTGTTTTTGACCATTACAAAGACCATTTATTTCATTTGGATAAAAACGGACACAAAATAGATTCTATTCCTATTAACTACAATCATCCAAAAAATTGGAAGGAATGGAAAAACAAAATGCTTAAGGATGATATCAATAATTTAGTATACGCAGTATATGATAAAAATGGGCATAAATACATTAAACAGATCAGTACACAAACAGGCAAAGACCTTGGAAAATATAATCTTCAGTTTCACAGTGCTGATAAACTAAAAATACATGATGGTTACGCTTACTACATCTACAGGCCTTATGAAAGCACTCAAGAAAAGTTTTTTTATAGAGAATTAATAAAACTAGAAAACACAAATTGAGACTTTTTTTATTGAGTTTTTATTTGCATTTTCGTTATTCATAATAACACCAAATGACAACTCTAAAGACTCCCGTTTTAACAATTATATTAAGTGCTGTTGCTGCTGTTATTGAAACTATTTTAATTTCATTTATTGCCTACAAAATAAATAGTCATTTTGATTTAGCCATTACTTTACTCTCATTTTTCATTTCATTTATTGTTAGTTTTTTTGTCATCTATTTTCTTTACAACAATATTATTTTCGAGAAAATTGACAAACTTTATTTACTTGTAAAATCTCAACAACCAAAAGAAATTCCTAATACTGAATTTCAACTAGATGAAGTAGATGCGATTGACCGATTAGAAGAAGAAATTAAAAAACTAGCTCAAGAAAGAATTAAAGAAGCCGACCAAAGTAGAAACTTAGACAGCTACCGAAAAGAATTTTTAGGCAATGTATCTCACGAACTAAAAACTCCTATTTTTAATATACAGGGCTATTTATCCACTTTGATTGATGGAGGTATTAACGACCCATCGATTAATGTTGAATATTTAAAAAGAGCCGACAAAAGTGTAGATCGAATGATTCAAATCATTGATGATTTAGAAACGATATCACAGCTTGAAGTTGGAACGCTTGAATTAGAATTAGAGACGTACGATATAGCACAACAGATAAAAGATGTTTTAGAGGCACTAGAACTGCAATCTAGTAAAAAAGGGGTTAAACTTCAGCTTGCAAAAAAATACGACAAACCTATTTTAGTAAAAGCTGATAAATTCAGAATTCGTCAAGTGCTGGTTAATTTAATTACCAATAGTATTAAATACGGTAAAGAAAATGGTAAAACTACTATCTCAATTAACTTATTTGATGAGCAAGTAATTGTAGAAATAAAAGACAATGGTATTGGAATAGCCGAAAAACATTTACCTCGTTTATTCGAACGTTTTTACAGAGTAGATAAAGGTCGAAGCAGAGAACAAGGAGGAACTGGTTTAGGATTAGCTATTGTAAAACATATTATCGAAGCTCATGGCGAAACAATCGATGTGATTAGCACAATCAATGAAGGAACAACGATTTCATTTACATTAAAAAGAAGTAATTAAAAAATTAATATAAATGGATTTCACTCCTCTCTTCCATAATTTCGCCAAACACATTACCTTAACTAAAACAGAGGAAAAATACATTACGTCTTTATTAGACTTTAAAATCATTAAAGCAAAAGAGTTTCTAGTTCAACAAGGAGAAATATCCAAACAGTCGGCCTTTGTATTAAATGGCTGTTTAAGAGGTTACACTATTGATAGCGAAGGTACTGAACATGTTCTAAGTTTTGCCCCAAAAGATTGGTGGATTGCCGATATGTATAGTTTATTATCTCAAAAGCCTGGCAATTTAAATATTGAAGCCATGGTGGATACAGAAGTTGCTTTAATTTCAAAAACTAACCAAGATTTAATGTATGAAAAGGTTCCTAAGTTGGAACGTTTCTTTCGTATTATCATCGAAAAATCTTTAGTGGCTTACCAACAACGCTTGAATGATAATTTAAGTTTAACGGCAACCGAACGTTATATGAAGTTTTGCAAAACCTATCCTCAACTCATTAACGACATTCCCCAAAAGCAAATTGCCGCTTATATTGGCGTAACACCAGAGTTTTTAAGTAAACTAAGAGCCAAACAAGTAAAAGCAAAATAAAATCATTTCTTAATCTAGGTTAAGTATTTTCTCCTTCAAACCAACGTACCTTTGATTCATCAAAACGAATCATTATGGATAGAAAAGAATTTTTAAAGAAAGGCTTATTAGGTACAGGAATGTTTGTAGCCTCAGCAGCTTTAGGCAATGTTATTAAAAATGACATTGACGAATTAAAAGAACTAGACGTTATCGGATTTAATCATTTACCAAACAAAACATCAAAAATCATGAAAAATACAATTTTGCACAAATCAGAATCTCGTGGAGATGCTAACCACGGATGGTTGCACAGCAAACACACTTTTAGTTTTGCAAACTATTATAACCCAGAAAGAATGCACTTCGGCGTATTAAGAGTATTGAATGATGACACTGTAGCTGCAGGTATGGGCTTTGGAACTCATCCACATGATAATATGGAAATTATCAGCATTCCATTAGAAGGTGATTTAGAACACAAAGACAGCATGGGCAATACAACTGTTATTAAAAATGGTGATATACAAGTAATGAGTGCTGGAACCGGCATACAACATAGCGAGTATAATAAAAACAAAGATAAAGCCGTTAAGTTTTTACAAATTTGGGTATTCCCTAATAAAAAAAATGTAACTCCTAGATATGATCAAATAACATTAAAATTAGAAGACAGGCATAATAAATTGCAACAAATTTTATCTCCTAATGCTGATGACCAAGGTGTTTGGATTCACCAAAATGCTTGGTTTCATTTAGGGAAATTTGATAAAGGCATTACTACAGACTATACCATTAAAGGAAAAGGAAACGGTCTGTACATTTTTAACTTAACTGGAACTTTAGAAATAAATGGGCAGTTAGTAGAAACTCGTGATGGTTTTGGAATTTGGGATACCGACAAAATCAACATTAAAGCAAATACAAATTCTGAATTTTTAATCATGGAAGTTCCTATGACTGCATAAAAAATCTTTGTCAGTTCGAGTTGTCACGCTGAGCGCCTGCCTTGTCGGCAGACAAGGAGTCGAAGCGAGAACAAAAAAAATAAAACATAAATAACTAAAAACAAATAAAAACATGAGCACAACTAAATGGGCATTAGACCCAACACACAGCGAAATTAATTTCAAGATTAAACACATGATGATTTCTAACGTTACTGGAAGTTTTACCAACTTTAATGTAACAGCCGAAACTGAAGGAGATAACTTTTCTAATTCAAAAGTATCGTTTACAACAGATGTTAATTCAATTAATACCAATAACGAGCAACGAGATGGGCATTTAAAATCAGCTGATTTTTTTGATATGGAAAAATATCCTCAAATTAAATTTGAAGGAACTAAATTTGAAAAAGCATCTGATGAAGAATATGCATTACATGGGAATTTAACCATTAGAGATGTTACTAAACCAGTAAGCTTAAAAGTTGATTTTGGTGGTATTGCAAAAGATCCATACGGAAACATTAAAGCTGGTTTTACTTTAGATGGTAAAATTAACCGTAAAGATTTTGGTTTAACTTGGAATGCCGCAACCGAAGCTGGTGGTTTATTAGTAGGCGAAGATTTAAAAGTGCAAGCTGAAATTCAATTGATGAAACAAGCTTAAGATTTTCTGTCATATAATTTATATAAAGGGAGAAAATCAATCGTTTTCTCCCTTTATTTTTTTATAAATATATTATCCAATTAAATAGTATTTTTATATAAACCGAAATTACACACCTAAATGAAGCCTCCTAAAAAATGGAAAATGGCCATCCTTATTTGGCTAGCTATTTACCCATTAATCACCACTATATTTGCATTATTAGGTAAGCAATTAATACTAATTGAACCATTACCATTACGTACTTTAATCATCACTGTTATTGCTGTTCCAATTATGGTATTTATATTAATACCATGCTTACAAAAATTATTACATAACTGGTTATCAAAATAAGAAATCATGTATAAAAAAATTCAATCCATACACACAGCTCCCGAAACTATGATGGGGGCAATAAAAATACGTCAAGCATTTCCTTTAAGAGGAATTGAGCAAGTGAGTCCGTTTATCTTATTACATCACTTTGACTTCACCTATTTACCACACGAAAATAATTTCAATGTACCACCACATCCACATCGTGGATTTAGTCCAGTTACTTTTTTATTTGAAGGCTCCATTGAGCATGAAGATTCTATTGGCAACAAGCACGTCGTTTATAATGACGAAGTGCAATGGATAAATGCAGGCAGAGGCATTATTCATAGCGAAAAAGCAGACAAAGCTTTTGTAGAAAAAGGTGGGCGTTCTCAAGGTATTCAATTATGGATTAATACACCTAAGGCAGAAAAAATGAATCCTCCAACCTATCAGCCAATCACTAAAAATGAAATTGTATTGATTGAAAAAGAAGGTGTTGAATTTCGTTTGATATCTGGTAAATACGAAGGCAAAAAAGGTCCTGCAAAATCAGAGGTGGTAACAGCAATGTTACGCATGAAAACAAATAGTGAATTTTCATTACATTTTCCTGCCGATCATAATGTAACGTTTTATGTATTGGAAGGAGAGTTGAGTTTAAATACCAATCAAACCATTAAGCAACATGATTTAGTTGTATTTGAACAATCGGCAGATGAGATACTCTTGAATGCTAAAGCTGATTCGAAATTATTAATTATGTCAGGTATGCCTATTAATGAACCTATGGTAACACATGGTCCGTTTGTTATGAATTCTGAGACAGAAATTTTAGAAGCCATGCGTGATTATCAACAAGGAAAAATGGGATTTTTGTATTAAATTTAATTCATGATTAAAGCTATTATTCACCAAGAGCCTTATGTTACTGAAATTTCTTCGGAAACAAATTCTATTATTGCGGATGAACCAATAACACATGGAGGAAAAGCAACGGGCATGGCTCCAATGGAATTGCTTGCCTCATCGTTAGCCGCTTGCACTTGCATTACCTTACGTATGTATGCTAGCAGAAAACAATGGGATGTGCAAAGCATCGAAACTCATATTGATATTGAAAGTAAAAACACACAAACTATGTTTGAAAGGAAAATTTCTTTTACAGGAACATTAAACAAGGAACAAACTGAACGTTTATTGGATATTGCCAATCATTGTCCAGTGCACAAACTATTAACCAATTCGATTACCATTAATACTTCTATCAATGACTGAAATTACTAAGAAATATAGTAACGATGAGATTACTATTGTTTGGGAACCAAGTGTATGCATCCACTCTACCCTATGCTGGAAAGGGCAAAAAGGATTACCTCAAGTATTTAATCCCATGGTAAAGCCTTGGATTAAACCAGAAGGAGGAACAACCGCTGAAATTATTGAACGCGTTAATAATTGTCCATCAGGTGCTATTAGCTTTTATTATAATAATGAAGAAACCAAACCCATAGAAACGAAAGCCGAAAGTATTGTGGAAGCAATGCCTAACGGACCATTATTGGTTTATGGAAATATTGTTGTAAAAGATAAAGAAGGAAATCAAACTCAAAAAAATAAAGTAACAGCCTTTTGTAGATGCGGAGCATCATCCAATAAACCTTATTGTGATGGAACTCATACTAAAATAGGATTTGAGGGCTAAAACTATTATTTTAGATTATTAAATAATTAAGCATTATGAACAAAATTGATAAAATATTTGAGAACAATAAAGCATGGATAGTTGAGAAATTAGCAATCGATGAAAACTATTTTGAAAATTTATCTAAGGGACAAAATCCTGAATTTTTATACATTGGTTGTTCTGATAGCCGAGTAACTGCAGAAGATTTAATGGGAATGCAACCAGGCGAAGTATTTATTCATCGCAACATTGCAAATCTTGTAAATAATGTTGACTTAAATGTCATGTCGGTTTTAAACTACGCCGTAAGACATTTAAAAGTAAAACATATTGTCGTGTGTGGCCATTATAATTGTGGTGGTGTAAAAGCAGCTATGCAACCAAAAGATATGGGCATTTTAAATCCTTGGTTACGTAACATTAGAGATGTGTACCGCACACACAAAATAGAATTAAACGCGATACAAGACGAAGAAAAAAGATATGAAAGACTTGTAGAATTAAACGTGCAAGAACAATGTGTTAACTTAATTAAAACAGCAGCCGTGCAAGAAGCCTATAAAGAAAGAGGAATTACGGTACATGGTTGGGTATTTGATATCCATACTGGAAAATTGATTGATTTAAAAATTGACTTCCCTAAAATATTAGGTGATATTATGGAGATTTATAAATTGTATTAAAAACTATTATCCTAAATATTGTATCTTATTAAATATTGCCACAGCATTATAAATTCAGAGGAGCAGGGTTATATCAGAATGGCGTAGGTATGCAATAATCATAAACAATGGACACAAACTCGAAAAATCTTCCAGAAAATGTAATTAAAGAAGAAGAACTTAAAAAAGTTTATGAAGAAGCCATAACACAAGAAAATAAAAAAACAAATTTTTATGTAGCTGGAATATCTCTATTCTGGATAGCTGGAATCACAAGTATCATTTTATTTTTTTATTACTGGTATACTGGTTTATTGTTTTCAAATAATACAAAAAATTGTATTGAAGGCATTTTTTTATTAGGTGGTTTTATTGCATCAATTGCTGGTATTTGCTTTGTAATTGATAATCTTACATTGCAAAGACGTTCACTTATTAAACAAAGTATTGATATTGCGCACCAACGAATTGAAATAAAACAAAATATTCAAGAGGCAAAAGATGCAAATAAACAGTATGAAGCTCAAACTAAAATAATGAGTGTTCAACAAGCAGAATCGACCTTTTTTAATTTATTAAACAACCAAAAGACATTAGTAAACAATTATTCTTATAATGGCATTTTAGGTTTGGAGGCCTTAAATATGAATATTAATAACTTCAAATCAAATTTGAGTCGTTATAAAGAGTCATTAAGCCAACAGCAATTCAAAGATATTGACTGGACTTTTTATCATCCTTTAAAATTGTATGAAGACAGTGATTCGTTTAAAACCTTTGCTGATTATTGTGTGCATATTATTTCATTCATTCAAGAAAAATTAGATGATAATGAATTTTACCATTCCACCTATTATTATAATATGTCAAATTCTGAAAAATATATTATTGGCTTTTTGATAGTAAATGATATCATAGTCTTTAATGACCTTACTCCATTATATAAATTTTACTACCAAGAAAATACTGCATATATCAAGGAGTATGATGGGTATTTCCCAACTTGCTTTGTAGACAAACCAAATAATGTTGAGCTCAAGGTAAATATTAGCAATGCGATTAAATCTAAAATGACCTTAAAAAGGGCTACTACTTACAAATTTAATACATACGATGATGGAGTTAAATTAAAAAGTTATAGTTTACGTTTAAAATATTCTTTTAGAACTGATGAAAATGCTTCCTATCAGCCAGCGATTGAATCAGACATTTTATATTTTGATGCCAAAAACAACACATTTGATTTGTTACAACTATTTGAGAGTTTCATCATACCAAAATACGAGGCTTTAATTAAAAAGAATATTTTCGGATTGCAAATAAAATCCCAATGGTTGGTACTTCAAACTGAATATCAAAATGATTCTTATGAAATATTTTTGCCTAATTTACAGTTCACATTCCTATATAAAGATATGCTAGATCGTTCTTTTTTAACCTTTCACAATAATTGAAAAAACCCTCGCTCCGAAGCATTTGTAATGCTGCGGAAAATAAAATTAACACAACTACTTCTTAAACTTCCCTTTCAAAGCTGCCAAAGCCGACATCATATCATTTGGGTCGTAAGAGACTACTTCTTCTTTTTTAGGTGTAGTTTTTTTATGAGCTGTTACGCCTTCACCTTTCATAGATAAAGCAATACGTTTACGTTTTACATCGCACTCCGTTACGTTTACCCATACTTGCTGCCCTACCTTAACCACTAAGTTTGGATCATCCACAAAAGTATCACTCAACTGAGAAATATGCACTAAGCCATCTTGATGAACCCCCACATCTACAAAGGCACCAAAATTAGTTACGTTAGTCACAATGCCTGGTAAGCGCATGCCTTCTCTTAAATCTTCGATACTATGCACATGCTCATCAAAACTAAATACTTCAAATGATTTACGAGGGTCACGGCCTGGTTTTTCCAACTCACTCATGATATCTTTTAAAGTGGGTAAACCAATCGCATCGGTGACATAAGACATTAAATTAATCTTCTTACGCAATTCTTTATCTTTAATCAAATCATCAATACTGCAATTTAAGTCGCTAGCCATTTTTTCTACAATATGGTAAGCCTCTGGATGTACCGCACTTTTATCCAAAGGATGAATACCATCTCTGATACGTAAGAAACCCGAACATTGTTCAAATACTTTATCGCCCATACGATTTACTTTTAATAAATCCTTACGAGATTTAAAAGCACCATGCTCGTTACGGTAATCCACAATATTTTTTGCTAAGCTTTCGCCAATACCAGATACATAAGATAGTAATTGTTTAGAAGCGGTATTCAACTCAACCCCTACTCCATTTACACAACTCATCACCACATCATCCAATTTATTTTTCAAAGCGGTTTGGTCTACATCATGCTGATACTGCCCAACACCAATCGATTTTGGATCTAATTTCACTAACTCTGCCAATGGATCAGCTAAACGACGTCCGATAGACACCGCACCACGAACAGTTAAATCATATTCAGGAAATTCTTCGCGCGCTACATCTGATGCCGAGTAAATAGAAGCTCCCGCTTCACTTACCATAATGACTGGGATTGTTTTTGGTAATACTTCAATGCTTCTAATGAATTGTTCTGTTTCACGAGACGCTGTTCCGTTACCAATTGCAATGGCTTCTAATTCATATTTAGCACATAATGCCATCACCACATGTTGCGAATCCATTACACGGCGTTGAGGCTCATGCGGATAAATAACAGTTTCTTCTAATAATTTACCTTGTGCATCTAATGCTACTACTTTACAACCTGTTCTAAATCCTGGGTCGATGGCCAACATTGATTTTTGGCCTAATGGAGATGCCAATAATAACTCACGTAAATTATCCGCAAATACTTGTATCGCTTTTTCATCGGCTGTTTGCTTAGTCATTAAACGCATTTCGGCTTCAATGCTTGGTTGTAACAAACGTTTGTAGCCATCTTCAATAGCTAAAGCAATTTGCTCGGCGCACTCATTACGAGAGGTGATGAATTGTTTTTTTAATTGTTCATGCGCTACTTCATCATCAATGACAATGTCTAAAATTAAAAAGTCTTCTTTCTCTCCACGACGCATGGCTAACATACGGTGACTTGGACAAGACATTAAAGGCTCTTCCCACTCAAAATAATCTTCAAATTTTTGACCTTCTTCCTCCTTCCCTCTAATCACTTTAGTTTTAATAATCGCCGATTTTTTAAATAGCGTTCTCATTCCTTCACGAGCAACGGCATCTTCACTAATAATCTCTGCAATAATATCTCTTGCGCCAGCTAATGCATCATCAGGATGTTCTACACCTAATTCTTTATTCACAAACTGTAAAGCTTCTGGAAATAATTCTTTCGTTTGTTGCGCTAATATTAATTGAGCTAATGGCTCTAATCCTTTTTCGCGAGCGGCTGTGGCTTTGGTACGACGTTTTGGCTTGTATGGTAAATACAAATCTTCTAAAGTCGATAACGTTTCTGCTGCTATAATTTTATCAGACAATTCTTGTGTTAACTTACCTTGTCCTTCGATAGATTTTAAAATGCTTTCACGACGTTGTTCTAACTGACGTAGACGTTCAATTTCGTTTTTGATAGTAATGACTTGAACTTCATCTAAGCTTCCAGTTACCTCTTTACGATAACGAGAAATAAATGGCACAGTAGCACCTTCGTCTAATAATTCAACAGTTGATTTTACTTGTTTTGCATCGATTTTTAATTCGGCTGCAATTTTAAAAAATAAAGAAGCGTCAGTCATTTTATAATGTTTTAATTAGTCCTATAAACAAATATAAACCTATAAAACCTTTGATTTTATTGGATTTATCAACAGTTCGTAAATTTAATTGACTTATAAAACGCTCACAATTAAAGACTTATAATATCAAATGTTGAAAAAATAATTCAGAGTAATTTTACTCCATTTATTCGATAATTATGTCAGTTCGAGCGAAGTCGAGAACTAAAATAAATAAAGACCAAAACACTTCTCGACTTCGCTCGAAGTGACAGGTCCAAAAACAGTTAACTCTTCTCAAACACTTCTACTTCTGCCAAAGGGCTGAATAAATACACTGAGCCAGTACTGATTTCTTTGCAACGATAACGTTTACGGAGTTTCTCCCCTTTTTCAAAAATACGAGAACCATTATATAAAAAATGGGTGCGATAGGGTAAGTGCTCTAATAAAATTAAATGCCCGTTTGTTTCATGATTATCGTACAATTTCAAAGTACGCATTAAAGTTGCATCACTACAACTAGCGGCAGCAGGATTTTGTAAATATTTTCTCAATGCATACAAAATATCTAGTGGTAAATGATCTGTGCTTAAAAAAGGTGTCATTAGCACTCTAAAAGAATGTTTCCATTCTTCTCCGTGAGGCGCAACCGTATTGCGATGTTTATTAAACGTATGCAAATGCGCAATTTCATGAACTAGAGTGATGAAAAAAGAATATTGATTTAAATTATGATTAATCGTAATGGTATGATTTAATCCATCTCGTGGCGACGTGTAATCACCTAATTTAGTACTACGTTCTTTTGTGATTTTTAATTTGAAATCAAATTCAATAATCCAAATGGCAATTTGAGGTACAGCAAACTCTGGAATATATTTTTTTAATATTTCCGAATTACGTTGTATTTGTTGCTCTCTTAAAGACATTTTTTTGAGGGACTATAGAGACTAAAGGGACGAAAGAGAGAATTTAATGCGCCCGACTCCCTTAAGTATCTTCCTTCTTTTCAGTCCATTCTAGGGTTTATACTTTGATTTTGATAAAATTTTCTGAGCATCTTTTTCGTTCATCAAATCTTCTAAAGTCACAGTCTCATTATGCTCCATGTATGATTTCACAATTTGTCTACCTAACCACATAGCCACTCTTGGCGGACACTCTTTACTGATTGCTCTTGTAAAAGGACCATCACTCGTAAATTCTGATACTAATTTTAAATCATTATCATACAATTTATTATCCTTTGCAAAAAAGCCCCATACATTTTTTTCGTAATTATCTAAATATTGCATTTGAGCTGTTGTGTAACCCATTTTAATTGAATCTTGCACATGAGGCATTAAAGCATCGCACACATAAAATATTTTTCCGTAAAAAATCATATGATTTAATAAATTATTCACTGGATCGGCATTATCAAATTCGGTGATTACCCATCCGCGAACGGCATCTGATAATACATGTTCCTTATTCATGGTACGAGTTCTAAACTTAGGCAACTGCATCATGCTATAAAATGCATTGTTACTCCCAAGATACATATCTAAGCCAATTCCAAGAGTTGAATCGGCATAGACTACATTATATTGAAAACCACTCATAAATGTCACAAATTGTTTTGGTGTTTTACGTTTCGGAAAAAACACTTTAAAGCGTTTTACCACTTCAGTCATATCATCTCCCATTAATTCTACATCGTTATCAGTATACACTTCCCCTAAATCGTTATATGCAGTTTTAATATCTGAATTTGAAATAAATCTTAATAAGGTTTGTGAATATAAAGAATCTATTTTACCTCCATTATTTACAATAGATGATACATAACGCGTGTAAAATGTAGAGTATTTGTGTTGATACTCCTTCATTTTTTGAGAACTATTTTCTTGAGTCAACAAAAAAACATCTTTATCCAAGCGTTTAAACACAATAGGCTCCAATTCAACCTTACTTGTATCGATATCTAATTGACTATGACTACAACTTGTTGAAAAATTAACAATTAAAACAACTGCAATAACTTTAAAAAGAATTTTCATACCAAAAATTATATTAATTTTACCATGTTAAATTATATAAAAAACAAAATACATGAAAAAGATTTTACTTATAGTTTCAAGCACATTATTGTTAGCTAATACTTTTGTGGCTCAAGATGACGCTGATAAAAAATTCCGTTTTGGATTAAGAATATCTCCTACTCCAACTTGGTTAAGAAGTACTGATACTAAAGTAGTTGAAAAAGGGGGCACCAAATTTGGTTTCGGATTTGGCTTACAAACCGAATTCAGAATCAATTCAACAGCATCTTTTGTAACTGGAATTGGTGGTGATTTTTTAGGAGGAAAACAAACTTACAAAAACGGTCAGGGTTATGTTTTAGATAAAGACAATCAATACGTAGACTCTAAAGATTTTAATTTTTCAAAAGGGACAACAGCCATTTACGCGTCAAACTTAAACGACGGTAATAAACTTTATGAATTAAAAAGCAGAAGTGTAAAAGCAACTTACGTAACTATTCCTGTTTTATTAAAATTAATGACTAAAGATATTTCTAGCTTTAAGTACTTTGGTATGTTTGGTGGAAACATTGCTATCCAAACTAAATTTAGAGCAACTGATGAAATTAACGAATTAAAATACGATGCAGGTTCTGCTTCATTTATTTCAAATGGTAGCAGTACTATTACAGACATGAAACCATCTGGAGATTTGGTGCCAATTAATGTTGGCTTAAATGTTGGTTTAGGAGCGGAATATAATTTATCTGGATCTACATCATTTTTCTTGAGTATTAATTACTTAAGAGGTTTTATTAATCAATATCAAGGAACTTCTGACATTATTGTAGATAAAATTGCAGAAAATGTAAATAAAGGAACTGATCCTTCAAAATCAAAGCAAAGTGCATTCTCTGATGGCATCCAAATCAATATTGGAATGTTATTCTAATATATTAAACAAACACATAAAAAAATCTCAGTTAATCGCTGGGATTTTTTTATTTTTATACAGTCCTTGAACTAAATAAAACATGAAACACCAAGAAATCATCAATCATATTGTTAATTGGCTGAACCAATATTCCGCAAATTCAAAAACAGAAGGTTTTGTGATTGGAATATCAGGCGGTATAGATTCTGCTTTAACATCAACATTATGCGCTTTAACTAGCAAAAAAGTAATTTGTTTAAATATGCCTATTAGACAACATAAAACAGAGTATGATAGAGGGAATGAACACATTGAATGGCTGAAAAAAAATTATCCAAATGTTTCAAGTGCCGAAGTGAACTTAACGTCTATTTTTGAAGAAATCGAAAATACTTACGATAAGGACATTCAGGATTTTTTAACAATGGCCAATACAAGAGCCAGATTAAGAATGACAACATTATATGCCTATGCTGGACATCATAAATTATTAGTAGCAGGTACTGGAAACAAAGTAGAAGATTTTGGGATTGGTTTTTTTACTAAATATGGTGATGGTGGAGTTGATGTGAGTCCTATTGCTGATTTAATGAAATCACAAGTATATGCCTTAGCCGCATCTGTTGGAGTGACATCAACTATCTTAAATGCCCGACCGACAGATGGTTTATTTGCTGATGGCAGAACCGACGAAGACCAAATTGGAGCTACTTATGACGAATTAGAATGGGCCATGCTTTACATTGAAAATAAAGACAGCTACGAACTAAACGAACGACAAAAAGTAGCGATGCAAATTTATCAAAGCAGAAACAAGGCAAATAAACATAAAATGGATCCTATTCCTGTTTGCTTAATTCCCAAAGATTATTTAATTTAATTACATGGAAAAAAGAAAATGTTTAGAATGTGGCGAATCATTTAACGGTAGAGCTGATAAAAAATTTTGTAGTGATTTATGCAGAAATGCTTACAACAATAAATTAAACAGCGACCATGTTAACTATGTGCGTAACATTAATAATATTTTAAGAAAAAACCGACGAATTATAGAAGAGTTATTACCTGAAGAAACAGCCAAAGTATCTCAACAAAAATTAGTAGATAAAGGATTTAATTTCAATTACTTCACCAATATCACTACAACTAAAACAGGGAAAAATTATACGTTTTGTTACGAATACGGATATTTACCTATTGAAGGCAATTATTATCTTTTAGTGAAAAGAAAAACAGATTCTTAATTTTTGTCAGTTCGAGCGAAGTCGAGAACTAGGAAAATTACCGAGAATACTTCTCGACTCACCCTTCGACTCCCTGCCTGCCGACGAGACAGGCACTCAAGGTGACATCTCGAAGATACAAGCCTTTTTGAACTACCATCTAATCCTCAATAATAATAGAAACCTTATCTACTGGTCCGTTCATTGGAGGCAGTAGCTTAGTAATCTTTACTTTAGTTTCAATTAATTTAGGGAAAGCATGAATAATTCTATCGTAAATTCTTTTACCCACCGTTTCAATTAACTTAGATGGGATTGCCATTTCTGCTTTACAAATTTCAAAAACAGTACAATAATCAATGGTTAAATTTAAATCATCTTTAACCGCTGCTTCATGAAAATCATATACCATGTATACATCTACAATATATTCTCCTCCTACCTTTGTTTCTTCAGGTAAACAACCATGGTAAGCATATAATCTGATTCCTTCTACGTTAATTTGATTTTTCATGTTTATTGTTTTAATAGCAAGAGCCCTAAGTTTATTAACGAAGAACGCCTAGCATTTATTATGTTAAATCTAAACTGTTATTTCTCCTCTTAAGTTTGTTTCTAGTAATTGTTTTGATTTAGCAAATGATCCTTTTTTACCAAGTACATACATCAATTTAGTAATAGCACTTTCAAATGTGATATCGTATCCACTAATCACCCCTATTTTTTTAAGAGCGCTACTTGTTTCATACATTCCTTGTATCACTTTACCTTCGGCGCATTGAGTCACATTATAAATTATGACTCCCTTATCAATTGCATTTTTCAAAGCAGATATAAACCATTCTTCTGTACTCGCATTACCAGCCCCAAATGTTTCAATAATTACTGCCTTAACTCCAGGTGTATTTAAAATGGATAAGGTAATTTTTTTACTTAATCCTGGAAATAATTTCAAAACAGCGATATCATTTTCTAACTGAGTATGAACTGATAGTGTTTTTTTACTCGGCTTTAATAAAGCAGATGTATGATATTGAATATCAACCCCAGCTTCTGCTAATGCAGGATAATTAGGTGACTTAAAGGCATCGAAATGTGCTGAATTGTATTTGTAAGTTCGGTTTCCTCTGTATAATTTGTATTCAAAATACACACACACCTCAGTTACAATAGGTTTTTTATTTTTTTGAGCCGCTGCTATTTCAATAGCAGTGATTAAATTTTCTTTACCATCCGTTCTAATAATTCCAATTGGCAACTGAGAACCTGTTAAAATAACTGGCTTTGATAGATTTTCAAGCATGAAACTTAAAGCACTAGCCGTATAAGACATCGTATCTGAACCATGAAGAATCACAAAACCATCATGTTTATGATAATTTTCTTTGATCATATCAGCAATCTCAACCCAAATTTTGGGATGCATATTAGAAGAATCAATTGGCTGCTTAAAGGAAATCGAAGATAAATCAATATCAAATTTTTCTAACTCTGGAATTTGTTTAGATAAGGCTTTAAAATTAAAGGGTTTTAATTCACCAGTACGAGCATCTTGCATCATACCAATGGTACCACCTGTATAAATAAGAAGAACTGAGGGTTTTGAATGTGCCATAAAGTAAAAAAGCCTAAGACAAATGTCTTAGGCTTTAATTTTTCGTCGTTAGAAAGGTAAATCGTCGTTATCTGAAATACTGCTGTTGAATACTGGAGCAGCTGTGTTTTCTTGCATACCTGCATTATTTTGAGCAGGAGCTGAAGACTGGCCCGCAGCTACTTTTTCAATTCTCCAAGCTTCTAAAGTATTAAAATACTTAATCCCTTGTGGACCATTCCACTCACGACCACGTAAGTTAAACTGAACTTTAATTTCATCACCTTGATTAAAAGAATCAAGCATGGTGCATTTATCTTGAGTTACTTGAAAACTCACGTATTGAGGATACGGAGTACTCAAATCTGTAGCTAAAACAAAATCTCTCTTCTGAAATTTCTCACTCACTTTTTGCGTGTCGTACTTTAATTTTAATTGTCCTGTTACTTCCATTGTATGATATATTTACGTTATTGATTTACAGTTTATCTATTTTAACAAATTTACAAAAGTTCAAAAGAATTTTCAGGAAAACTTAATCACAAAAAAGGCAATGTTTTAACAATTTTAGGTATTTTTTCATCCTTAAACCCTGATACCAATCAACAAAACATCATCCACCTGCTCTAAATTCCCTTTCCAATTTTCAAATGTTTCGTTTAAAATCTGCTTTTGCTTATCCATCGGTAATGTATAATTAGCCACAAGCAACTGTTCTAATGGCTTATATTTAAATTTTTTGCCCTTAGGTCCACCAAATTGATCAGCAAAACCATCAGTTAACGAATAAACCACATCTCCTTTTTGTAGCTCAACTTTTCTAAGAGAAAAGGGTTTCATATCACTATGCTTACCAACTGGCATTTTATCAGCAGGACAAGAAATTAGTTCGCCATTTCTTACAATATAAAAACTATTATTGGCGGCAGCATACTCTAACATATTATTTTTAAAATCAAACGCACATAAAATACAGTCCATTCCATCTTTTGATTCTTCTACACTCCCCTCTGGATTTAATGAAGAAATAATTTCTTCACGAATATGGTCTAATATCAAATTAGGGCTCTCAATTTTTTTTTCAATGATAGATTCATTTAAATAGGAAATATTTAGCATACTCATAAATGCTCCCGGAACACCATGTCCAGTACAATCTGCTGTACATAAATAAAACTTCTCCACATCACTATTCGGATGCTGATGAGCGATTGCGTAGTAAAAATCTCCACTCACAATATCCTTTGGCTTATAAAGAATAAAGAATTTTTTAGGATCTAAAGTTGTTTCCATATCATCTATTTAATCTATTCAAAGATTTATTAATATAATGTTCCGAAGTAATTAATGCTGTTTGAATACGTTTAGCATAATATATACTATCTAAAATCTCTTTTTGTTTTTCTTCTATAATATGTTTTTGCTTAGTAAGTTCAAGATTAGCTTTTTGTTTTTGAAGGAAACTACGATAAATAAAAACAAAGAAGCCAATCACGATTAATAAAACCGCACAAACACTCCAAATGATAACTTGTTGCTGTTTTTTTTCTGTTTGAGCAACAGCTTCTTTTTTTAATTGAAGTAAATAGCTTGTTGCTTGTTTTTTCTCAAATTCAAAATTCATTTCAAGTCGAGTCGCTTTTTCGGTATTCTCTTTATTAGTTATACTATCTCTGTAAAGAATAAATGTTTTAAAATACGTCAAAGACTTTTTAAAATCTTTTGCCTTGCTGTATAAGGTATATAGGCCCGCATAAGATTGTCTTAAAAGTTCAAGCTCATTTAATTGTTTGGCTAGTTCAAATCCCTTTAATAAATAAACTTCTGATTTTTTGTAATCTTTCATTCTTAAATATGTTTCACCCATACTTAAATATGATGAAGCTGTTCCAGGAATATCATTTATCTCTAGTTGTATTTTTAAAGCCTCTTGAAACTTCATCAACGCTTCTGGAAAACGACGCTGATCATTATAAATATATCCAATATTGCCATGTGTAACAGCAATACTTTGCTGATCATTAAATTCTATCATTAAAGCCAAATACTCTTCATACATTTTTAAGGCTAAATATTTGTATCCTTGAGCCGAGTAAACTCCTGCAATATTACTGTATGTGCCAGCTATACTATATTTGTCTTCAAATTCTTTAAATAATTCAAGTGCTTTTTTATAATATTTTAAAGATTCCCAATTATTGGAAAGCATACCTTGAATATTACCAAGACTTAAATAGGAATTTGCGATTCCTCTTTTATCATTTATTTCTTCTCTGATTTTTAATGTTTTTAAATACAATTCTAAAGTTTCAGGATAACGCCCTTGTTCATAATACATATTCCCAATATTCCCATAAGCAGACGCTTCTCCTTTTTTATCATTGATTTTTTGGCTAATTTCCAAAAACGAATTGTAATTTTTTAAAGCATTATCGTAATCGCCAATCGAATACTGATTTAAGCCCATAACATTATAATACATGCCCAAGCCTTTTTGACAAGTATTATTTACAATTCCTGGTTTAGTGTTTTGAGACAGTAAAAGCTCAGACACTGATTTTATTTTTTTTGCATATAAAATTGAGCTATCATATTCTCCTATAAAAAAATGTTGCCTAGCTATTTTATTTAATAAAAAAATCTTATTCGTATCATTATGACTCAATATTAAATTCCTTTTCAGAGAGTCTAAATCATCGCTTTGACAAACAGCAATATCACTGATAAAAGATAACAGCAATAATAATTGATATTTAAAAATCAATCTCATGAATCAATTTCACTTTCGTTACTCAATCTATTTAAATTTTTATCAAAATATCTTTCAGAAGTCATTAGAGCTTTTTGGATTCTACTAGCATAATAAATACTATCTAATATTTCTTTTTGTTTTTCTTCAATAATGTGTTTTTGATGGGTAATCTCCAAGTTAATTTTATTTTTCTCTTTATAGATTTTAAATACGTAAAACGTAAACCCCAACACCAAAATTAAAACACTTACTATACTCCATAAAATAATTTGTTGCCTTTTACTTTCCGCCTTTCTAACGGATTCGATTTTCTCCTGTTCTAATGTTTCTATGGCTTGTTGCTTTTCAAATTCAAAATTCATTTCTAACTGAACTTCTTTTTTAGTATTACCAACATTAAAAATACTATCCTGAACTTTCATATAATTTTCATAATTAATCAAAGACAACTCATATTTATTTGTTTTTTCATACAACTCACTTAATTTTCGATAAGCATCTTTCATGTTGTTTAAATCACCTATATCAGAAGATATGCTTAACGCTTTTAACAGATAGGTTTCGGCCACTTTGTATTCGTCTTTTATCAAATACAAGTCGCCAATATTTAATAATACATTACATCGAAGAACTTTATCATTGAGGCTATCTGCTATTTTTAAAGATTTATCAAAATACTGAGATGCTAATTTTATATTATTTTGTTTTTTATAAATACTTCCTATACCTACTAAATTAAGGGCTACTAACCCATCATTATTTTGTAAAAGTTTGTCTTTTTCTAAAGCTTTAAAATAATAGTCCAAACCATTTTTAAAATCACCTTGATCATTAAATATCTGTGCCATGTTACTTAAAATAATGGCTTCTGCTTTTACATCACCTATTCGTTGTTTTATGACTAACGCTCTTTGATAATAGCTTAAAGATTTTTTGAAATCATTTTTACTAGAATACACTAATCCAATATTCGCTAAACATCTAGAAACGAATAATTGATTTTGGATTTGTTCAGCAACTTTTAATGCCTTAAAATAATACTCTAATGATTTGGGATAATTATCTTGATACCAAAATACAACCCCTTTGTTTGTTAAAGCATTAAATTGTCCTGTTTTATAATCTATTTGAACTGATAGATTATAGGCTTTATCAATTAAGGAATCTGCTTTTAAATAATCTCCTTTTGTAATGAATTCCCTTGCACTATTATTACATTCATTAATACGAAGAGTGTCTTCAGTTTTAATTCCAAAACATGGATTAATACTATTGACGATTAGTATAAAAGATATGATAAATGACTTTAAAAACATGGTTCAAGTAAAAATACAAAAAAAACTGAAATTTGTCCTTATCACTATTGTTGATACCTTTATCATTATGACAAAATCAATACATACTCCCTTTATTCCTAAATCTAGTCTTGATTTTTTAAATTTATTAAAAAAGAATAATGATAGAGATTGGTTTAATAATCACAAAGAACAATTCATCAAAGAACAGCATTTTATTGAATTATTTGCCAATGCATTATTAGAAGAGCTCAATACACATGATGTTATTGAAACTCCATCTGGCAAAAAAAGTCTACATCGTATTTATAGAGATACACGATTTTCAAAAGAAAAAACACCCTATAAAACCAATTGGAGCGGTAGTTTTAGGAGAGCTACAAAATATAGGAGAGGTGGATATTATTTTCATATAGAACAAGGAAACAGTTTTATTGCAGGTGGTTTTTGGGGTCCGAGTCCAGAAGATTTAAAGCGCATTCGAGAGGATTTTGAATTTGATGATCAACCAATGCGAAATATATTAAAAGATAAAACTTTTAAATCAACATTTGGAACTTTACAGGGCGAACAATTGAAAACAACCCCAAAAGGATTTGACTCTGAAAGTTCTGCTATTGATTTATTGCGCTATAAACAATTTTTAGTCATTAGAAAATTCACAGATAAAGAAGTATTGAGCCATACTTTTTTAAAAGAAGCACATCAAACATTTAAAAACATGCGCCCATTTTTTGATTATATGAGCGAAGTTTTAACAACTGATATTAACGGAATTGAAATTTAAGCCTCTTACTTTTTTATTAATTTTTCTATCTCTGCTAATCTAGATGTCGATAGAGGGTCATTAGGTTTTAATTTCAACGCTTCTTCATAAACAGGTTTAGCTTCCGTGTAACGTTTCATTTTAAATAATTCATTAGCACGTTTAATTGTTTCATTATACTTAGCGGAACCAAGAGCTTGAGGAATACTGTATTTAGCATCTCCCGATCCTATTTTATTATCTGATGATTCTGAACCAGTATTAATAGGAGTTATGACTTTAGTATCCTTATTTTTTTCGGCAGCTAATTTATCCGCAGCAGCTTTTTCTTCGGCTACCTTTTTTGCTGCTAGCTCTTCGGCTGCCTTCTTCTCTGCTTCTGCTTTAGCGGCAGCCTTCTCTGCTGCTAATTTCTCTTGTTGAGCCTTTTCTTTTGCTAATTTTTCTTTAGCGATTCGCTCTTTCTCCTCATCAGCTTTTGCTTTTGCAGCAGCGGCTGCCGCTGCTTTATCTTGTGCTATTTTATCTTTTTGTGCTTTCTCTGCTGCTAATTTTTCTTGTGCTACTTTTTCCTCGGCCGCCTTCTTTGCTGCCAACTCTTCTGCGGCTTTCTTTTCTGCTGCTAATTTCTCAGCTGCTAACTTTTCTTGTGATGCTTTTTCTTCAGCTGTCTTTTTTGCTGCCAATTCATCTGCGGCTTTCTTTTCTGCCGCTGCTTTCTCAGCTGCTAGTTTTTCTTGCACTGCTTTTTCTTCAGCTGCCTTCTTTGCTGCCAACTCTTCTGCGGCTTTCTTTTCTGCTGCTAATTTCTCAGCTGCTAACTTTTCTTGTGCTGCTCTTTCTTCTGCTGCCTTTTTAGCTGCCAACTCATCTGCTAATTTCTTTTCTGCTGCTAATTTTTCTTGTGCTAGTTTTTCTTGCACTGCTTTTTCCTCGGCCGCCTTCTTTGCTGCCAACTCTTCTGCGGCTTTCTTTTCTGCTGCGGCTTTCTCAGCTGCTAATTTTTCTTGTAATGCTTTCTCTTCTGCTGCCTTCTTAGTTGCCAACTCATCTGCTGATTTCTTTTCTGCCGCTGCTTTCTCTGCTGCTAACTTTTCTTGCAATGCTTTTTCTTCTGCTGCCTTTTTTGCTGCCAATTCTTCAGCTGCTAATTTTTCTTGTAATGCTTTCTCTTCCGCTACCTTCTTAGT
>PNMI01000022.1 GCA_013823565.1 Sphingobacteriaceae bacterium
TTCAGCTAAAACAATAATGTTTTTACCGTTGATTGTATATTGATCTACTTGTGGCTTGATAGTATCTTTAGTATTACCGTAATTCTTGTTTAACCAAGCCATATCGATTTCAGTATCAAAGTGGCCAATGTTACAAACGATAGCACCATGTTTCATTGATTCGAAATGACGACCAACAATAATATCTTTATTACCTGTAGTAGTAACTAAGATATCTGCAATTTTAGCTGCATTATCCATTTTCATTACTTGGTAACCATCCATTGCAGCTTGTAAAGCACAAATTGGGTCAATTTCAGTCACAATTACACGAACACCCTGAGATGATAATGATTGTGCAGAACCTTTACCTACATCACCGTAACCAGCAACAACAGCAATTTTACCTGCCATCATCACGTCAGTTGCACGACGAATCGCATCCACTAATGATTCACGACAACCGTATTTGTTATCAAATTTAGATTTAGTAACTGAATCGTTTACGTTAATAGCTGGTAACAATAATGTTCCATTTTTCATACGCTCATACAAACGGTGAACACCAGTTGTTGTTTCTTCTGATAATCCTTTGATTCCAGCAGCTAATTCTGGGTAAACATCAAACACTAAGTTTGTTAAATCACCACCATCATCTAAAATCATATTTAAAGGTTTGCGGTCTTCGCCAAACCATAAAGTTTGCTCAATACACCAGTCAAACTCTTCTGCTGTCATACCTTTCCAAGCATACACTTGAATACCAGCTGCTGCAATAGCTGCTGCTGCATGATCTTGAGTTGAGAAAATATTACAAGAACTCCAAGTAACCTCTGCACCTAAAGCTGTTAATGTTTCAATTAATACAGCAGTTTGAATCGTCATATGTAAACAACCTGCAATACGAGCTCCTTTTAATGGCTGAGAAGCACCATATTCAGCACGAAGAGCCATTAATCCTGGCATTTCTTCTTCTGCTAATTTAATTTCTTTACGACCCCATTCTGCTAATGAGATGTCTTTTACTTTGTACGCTAAGTACTTTCCTGTTGCTACTGCTGACATGTTTATTTGTTATTTTATTTGTTTATTTTTCGTAATTATGCAAAGATAAGATATAAGTTTGTAACACTCAAACTATTAAAAGGTTTATTTAGGGTTAATTGATACAGGTTTTTAACATAAAAGAAGGGTTATTTTTCGGATTATTGGATCTGAAAGCCTTTGCCATGCATAAAAACCTAAGTGCAAAACGCGAAATTGAAACAAAAGGGAAAGAATATCTAGCGAAACATCTATTAGGAGATAATTGCATAATAGCTTATGACGACAAAGGGAAGCCTTATTTATCTTGCGATTCAAGACATATTTCCATCTCTCACTCACACGATAAATTGGCTATTATTGTTAACGAAAAAGAGTCAACGGGCATTGATATTGAGCTTATTAGAGACAAGGTATTGAAGATTAAACATAAATTTTTAACAAATGAGGAGCTTTTAGAGGCTAATGATGATGTTGAAAAGTTATTGATTTATTGGGCCGCAAAAGAAACCCTTTATAAAATATACGGATTAAAAGAAGTAGACTTTATTGCACATTTATTGGTAAAACCATTTACAAAACATAATTTAGGGACAATTATAGGAGAGATTAATTTGCCTAATTTTAAAGAAACATTTGGACTTAATTACCAGATTATTGAAGATTATGTTTTAGTATACGCTTCAAACAAAATAACACATTGCTAAAGAAACATTTTTAAACCACATAGAAACATAGCAAAATAAGAATAAAATAATTGCAGTAACTCAATAGAAAAACAAGTTTTTACATAGAATTTCTATCTTTAAAGCAAAGCTACTATGATTATACTGCTTTAAAATAAACATTAAAAACTATGTATCTATGTGGTTAGACAAAACAAAATAATACATTGCTAAAAAAAACAACACATACTCAACTCATCATTTTAATTGACCCAGATAAATATAATCCGGAGTTAATTAAAGTAGCTAATGTATGTAAGGTAAAATATATATTTGTTGGAGGAAGCTCTTTACAAAAGAACAATTTTGAGAAAACGATTAAATCCATCAAATCAATTACAAAAATCCCTGTGATTATTTTTCCAGGTGATGAAACACAAATTTCTAAATTAGCAGATGGAATTTTGATACTCTCTCTTTTATCAGGAAGAAATGCGGAGTATCTTGTTGGGAAACATGTTAAGGCTGCTTCTAAAATAAAAGCTTCAAAATTAAATCCTATCCCAACGGGTTATATTTTAGTAAATGGAGATAACACTTCCACTACACAAAAGATTACTAAAACAAAACCCCTATACAGTAAAAAAGAAATTATTGAAACTGCTATTGCTGGCGAATTACTGGGCAAACAACTGATATATTTAGAAGCAGGAAGTGGTGCTAAAAAAACATTAAACGCTTCTGTAATCAAAGAAGTAAAAAAACAGATTAGCATACCTTTAATTGTTGGAGGTGGCATTAACTCTATAATTAAAGCCAAAAGCATCATTAGTTGCAAGCCCGATTACATCGTAGTTGGAAATGCTCTTGAAACAAGTCCTGATTTATTAATTGACATCAATAATTTATTCTAATATGAAGTTAGTTGTGATTACTCAATCGCAAAAAAGCGATACTGAAATTGCAAACATTATACAAATGTTTGAAGCTGGATTAGAAACATTACACGTTCGCAAAAACAGATTTTCTACTAAAGAATTGGATGAGTATATCAAAGAGATTCCAGCTCATTTTCACAACAGAATCATCATTCATTCTCATCACAAATTAGCCCTTAAATATGATTTAAAAGGCTTTCATTTTACATCTACACATCTTGGCCAAAAATTTAAATTATGGTGGAACACACGGATGATTTATTTAAGAAAACCACATTTAATAAAATCAATTTCTTACAAAAGAATTGCTGAATTATATGGAGAACAAAAAGTGAAAACCGATTATTGTTTCTTGGGTACTATGTTTCATAATGTTTCAGGTGAATTATATAGCGGTTTTTATCCAGAGACTGTAACTTCTGCCATATTAAAATCAGGAAAAAAAATATATGCCAGAGGAGGAGTTAACGAGAAAAGTGTTGAGTTAGCATACAAATTAGGTTTTCATGGCATTGCATTGTATGGTCATTTATGGAAAAGTACTTCTCCATTTGAAAAGTATATTGCTTTTATACGCTATTGTAAAGACAAAAATATTCCTCTAGAATAATGACATTTTGGGATTGGATAGCATTATTAACTGGTATTTTAGGGGTTCTTTTAACAATCTTTGAAAGCATTTGGTGTTGGCCAATGGCACTAATTTCAGTAATTATTTCTGGCTTTACCTTTTATAACCAACGATTATTTGGCGATTTTGGCTTACAGATCTTCTATTTAATGAGTGGTATTTATGGTTGGATATATTGGGGTAAGAAGAAAAATACAGATTTTATTGTAAGTAAAATGCCTTTGAAATGGTATATGCCAATAGCTTTATCCATCATCATCCAAAGCATTATTTACTACTACCTTTTAGGGTATTTTAAGTCAGACCAAATTTTATTTGACTCCATATTGACTTCGTGTAGTTTTACTTGTACATTTATGATGGCAAAAAAGTGGATTGAAAATTGGATATTGTGGGTAGTTATTGATGCTGCCTATATTTTTTTATATCTCATTAAAGATTTACATACTTATGCCCTGCTCTATGGATTCTTTAGTTTAATGGCTTATTACGGATATTACTCATGGAAAAAACAGTTAAAAACAACATAAAAAGAATAGTAATCATTGGTCCTGAAAGTACAGGTAAAACAGTGCTATGCGAACAGTTAGCAAAGCATTACAATACCGTATTTGTCCCAGAGTTCGCAAGAACTTACTTTAACGAAAACGATATCGATAATTACAATACTTCTGATTTAGAGATAATTGCAAAAAAACAATTAGAATTAGAGCGTGAATATTTACCAAAAGCAAACAAATTTTTATTTTGTGATACGTCTTTAATCACTATTAAAATTTGGAGTACACATAAGTTTAACAAAGTGCCTAGTTTTATTACTAAGTCTATTAAAGACAACGATTATGATTTGTCATTAATTACTAATAATGATGTGCCTTGGGTTGCCGATCCTCAAAGAAGAAACGAGGAATTAAGAGAGCATTTATTTAAACAAAATAAACACGAATTACAAAAACTAAATGTTGATTATAAGATTATCAAAGGAATTGATGAGCAAAGGTTGAAAAACACGATTGCCATCATTGACGAAATGTTTAAGCAATAAATTCCATCACACAATTATAAAAAGCCTCAGGTTGTTCGGCATGAACCCAATGACCACTATTGGCTATCGTTTTTAATTGATAATTTGAGAAACGAGACGCTATATCCTTTTCATCTTCATCTGATATATAATTTGATTTCTCCCCTCTGATAAACAAAGTGTTTGTATCGCTTTTGAAATCAGGAACTCTCACACCAATGTTATTATATTCGGCTGTAATTACTTTTAAATTAAAGCGCCAAGCCATTTGTTTTGTTTCATCTTCTTTCCAATAAATATTTTTCAATAAAAACTGTTTAGTTCCAAAATCTGATATATACTGACTTAAAATATTTTCGGCTTCTTTGCGAGTATTTATTTCTGTAAAATCAACGGCATTTAGTGCTTTTAGTACAGAATCATGATGCGGCTCGTAAGCTCTTGGGGCAATATCAGCTACAATTATTTTTTGTGCTAATTGCGGATACATTTGTTCAAAGAATAATACTGTTTTACCACCCATACTATGCCCTAAAAGAATGACGTTTTCTAGTTGATGTGTTTCTATAAATTCTTTTAAATCCATAGCCATCACTTGATAATCCCATTCATCATCGTGATGTGACAGTCCATGATTTCTCTGGTCAACCGTAAAAACTCTAAATCCATTCTCTCCAAAACGTTTTGCTAATGTATTCCAGTTATCACTTTGACCAAATAAGCCGTGTAAAATAATCAGGGGTTGTCCCGAACCAAATTCTCTATATGCTAGTTTCATAAATTAGTTTTTAGTTGTTGAAGATTTGTTATTGGACATTTCCAACAACCAATAAATTAAATCAAACAACTGTATTTTAGTCTTCAATATTTAAAATCAATTTTCGCAACATATTCATGGCGGCATTAGCTGTCATTTGAATATTACGTAATCTATTATCTCCAAAAATAAAATGTTTAGCCAACATTTTATCTTCATAGGCTACAGCAATCCAAACTGTTCCAACTGGTTTATCCGGTGTTCCACCACCAGGACCAGCAATTCCAGAAACAGCAATAGCAACATTTGCATTAAATACCTGTAAGGTTTCTTTCACCATAGCTTCAACACACTCTTTACTTACTGCCCCATGTTTTTCAAAAATTGAATTGTCAACTTTTAAAAGATTATGCTTAAACTCATTGTGATAAGGCACAACACAACCATTGTAATAATTAGAACTTCCCGCCACACTTGTTATTAAATGAGAAATGAAACCACCAGTGCAGCTCTCTGCTAATCCTAATTTTAAACCTTTTTCTTGTAATAATTGTCCGAGTATTTCTTCTAATTTCGGTTGTTCTTTACCATACTCTTCATAACCATAAATATATTTATCTATTAATGGTTTCAATTTCTCTACCTCCTGCTCTATTCTATTTTTCAATTCTAACTCATCAAAGCCTTTACTACTTAAACGTAATTTTACCATCCCAGGCGAAGGTAAATAAGCTAAGCCAATTTCTTTTTCTGCTAATCCATCTTCCCAATCACTAATTAACTCTGCTAAAAAACTTTCACCTATACCTTGAGTTAAAATGGTTTTATGAAAAATAAATGGTAATTTGAATCTCTTTTTTATTTCAGGAATCACATCTTCGGCCACCATAGCTTGCATTTCAAAAGGCACACCAGGCATCGATACGAAAATGGTATTATTTTTTTCCATCCACATTCCAGGAGCTGTGCCATTTTTATTTCTAATAACTGAACAGCCTTTGGGAACTTCTGCTTGTTTTCTATTTAACTCTGTTAACTCTCTATTTCGTTTAGCAAAAAATCCTGTAACATCTTTTAACACATTTTCATCTATTACTAATTCTGTGTCAAAATAGTCGCAAAATGTTTTTTTAGTTATATCATCTTTCGTTGGCCCTAAGCCTCCTGTAATCAATACAATGTCTGCTCGCCCACTTGCATCATCAAAAGCCTTTAAAATAGCTTCTCTTTCATCTGGTACGGAACTCATATGAACAATACTCACTCCTATCATATTGAGCTGTTGAGCCATCCAAACAGAGTTAGTGTTAGTAATTTGTCCGATTAATATTTCGTTACCTATTGTTAAAAGTTCTGCGTTCATAGTATATTTGGCAATATATTTGTAAAACTAAGCGTAAATTTAAAATTATGAAAATAAAGACTCTATTATTAACAACTATTATATCTAGTAGTTTAATATCCAAAGCACAAACTTGGGGAAACATATTAAATACAGCCAAAGATGCAGCTGTGACCAATTCAACTACCATTATTGATGCTGCTAAAACTAATACAACAGCTGCAGGAGTAATTAATACTGCCGAAACAGTTTTAGGAACAAAAACAGGTACAGGAACTGCTGCTCCTAGCTTAACAAATGATGAAGTGATTAAAGGTTTAAAAGAAGCATTAACTGTTGGTACTAACAATTCATCCGGAATGGTTGCCAAAGCTGATGGGTATTTAAAAAATCCAAAAGTATTTATTCCTTGGCCTGCTGAAGCTAAAGACATGAAAGAGAAGTTGATTAAAATGGGTATGCAAAAAAAAGTTACCGAGTTTGAAACTTCATTAAACAGAGCTGCTGAAGAAGCGGCAAAAAAAGCAGCCCCAGTATTTGTTGATGCCATTACAAATATGAGTGTAAGTGATGGTTTTGCCATTTTAAACGGGAATGACACGGCTGCTACGCATTATTTAAGAGAAAAAACGTATGCACCTTTAAAAGAAAAATTTATGCCAACTATTAAAGAAGCGGTTACAAAAGCTAAAGTAGCAAGTTATTGGAAGCCTTTAGCTACAGCCTATAATAAACTGCCTGGAGTAAAAAAACAAAACCCTAATTTAGATGATTACGTTTGTACAAAAGCTATTAATGGATTAATGACTTTAATTGCTGACGAAGAAGCAAAAATCAGAAAAGATCCTTTAGCTCGTGTAACAGATATTTTGAAAAAAGTATTTGGATTCAAAAAATAATAGTTCTTTAACTTTAAAAAAGCCATTTGTTGTAAAACAGATGGCTTTTTTATTTCTTAAAATAGTTTTTATACCAATCTATTTCATGATGATCTTTTGCTTCTGTATTAACAACATGAGATGAATCAATTTTTGAATATAGTATTTCTAAAGAAGCGTAATCACGCTGACTAATTACTTTAAAACCTGACCTAATCAATTGTGCCGCGCTAACTCCTGCTCCTATCTGATATACTTTATTCTCGGCAAATCGATTGCCATCATATATCACCTGACTACCACATGCAGCACTAACATCCATCATCACTGCTAAATCAATATTTTCATTTTTTGCAATTTCCAACATTTTTTCTGATGCTTTTATCATTCCTTCAGACCAATCTACTCCAGAATCAGATAATACTTTTGCGTTACCATTCAAAACATCTAATCCTGTTCCTCCATAGATATCGCACATCTCTCTAGGCGAACCAAATGAATATTCTTCGGGACAAAATTTCACTAACTTAATAGTATCATACTTTAGGAGTTTAAGAACAGAGGGATACTCTCCATTAGCAGTTCCATCATATCCACATAATATACCAGTTAAACAAGAACTTACTAAAACCTTTAATGGATTTTCTGTTGTTGGTATTCTTAACGATTTAAGATAATCTCTATCAGTCATATTATAAAATTAAAAAATAATTTTACAAGTTCAATTATAAATATTTAGCATCTTTATAAAAAAAAGTATGACTTTAAAAGAACGATACGAAGGCGTTATTAATTACTTTAAAACTAACGTTCCTATTGCAGAAACAGAACTACAATATTCAAATCCATTTGAGTTAATTGTAGCAGTTATTCTTTCTGCTCAATGCACTGATAAACGTATTAATCAAGTAACGCCAAAATTATTCAGAGATTATCCTACCGCTGAAGCATTAGCCTCTGCTAGTTCTGACACTATTTTTAATTACATTAGAAGTGTAAGCTACCCAAACAATAAAGCCAAACATTTAGTAAATATGGCAAATATGTTACTAAAAGACTTTAACGGAGTTATTCCAAGCGATATTGACCAGTTAGTAAAATTACCTGGCGTTGGTCGTAAAACTGCAAATGTAGTAGCCTCTGTTATTTACGATAAACCTGCAATGGCTGTTGATACGCATGTTTTTAGAGTTTCGAATAGATTAGGGCTTACAAAAGCTAAAACACCATTACAAAGTGAACAACAACTAATTAAGCACATTCCTGAACAATATGTAGCAACAGCACATCATTGGCTCATTCTACACGGAAGATACACCTGCTTAGCTAGAACACCAAAATGCGGAGAGTGTAAGTTGACCGAATGGTGCCACTATTTTAAAACAAAAACTATAAACAAAAACTATCCTCATTCGTTATCTCATAAGAAACCAAACTCAATTAAATTAGAAATAACAAAAGATATTATGGCAAAAACAACTCCAAGCAAAAAAACTGTAAAGTCCGAGAAGCCTACAATTCCTAAAAAAGCTGTCGTAAAAAAGGCTGCAGCTAAAAAAGTGGCTATAAAAAAAGTAGCGCCAGCTAAACCTACAAAATCAGCTCCCGCAAAAGCGGCCACAAAAGAAACTAAATTTGTAGCCCATTCAACCTCTTTAAAAGTTGGCGATAAAGCACCTGCATTTTCGGCTAAAGATCAAAATGGAAAAACCATTGCTTTAAAAGATTTAAAAGGTAAAAATATAGTACTTTATTTTTATCCAAAAGACAATACTCCTGGGTGTACCATGGAAGCTTGTAGTTTAAGAGATGAACACCAATACTTAAGCAAAAAGAATTTTGTGGTAGTAGGAGTTAGTGCTGATGATGAAAAAATGCATAAGAAATTTGCTACTAAATACGAGTTACCTTTTTCTTTACTAGCAGACACTGATATGGCAATTATTAAAGCTTATGATGTTTGGGGAACAAAGCAATTTATGGGCAGAATTTATGATGGCATTATTAGAACCACTTTTATTATTAATGAAAAAGGAATTGTATCTCATGTAATTACAGACGTTAAAACAAAAGAACACGGAAAACAAATTTTAGATTTAGAATTTTAAAACCATTATTAAAAACAAAAAAAGGATTTACTGCTAGTAAATCCTTTTTTTGTGAGCTTTATTTCTTCACAAAGATTCCCATTTTTTCTAAGTCTTCTAAATAAATTCTTTTACCATGATATAATACGGTTACAAAAGCATCCGTTTGCCCTGCTTTAATAACCTTAACGTTATGCTCAAAAGCTTTTCCTAAAGTATTAAAATTACCTCCAATAGTAATACGTGTAATTCCATCGTCTAATAATAAATTCTCAACATCCCCTAATCCTTTTAAATGCTTGTACGTGTAATTTTTAGGATATTTGTAAGCCGCAATTTGAACTCTAAATTGTAATCCTTCGGCTGAGATATCGCCATACAATTCACTGTAATATTTAATTTTTTCTTGAAGTGTAGCATTAGGTTTTAATACAACTTTTTTAGCCACAGGGTCCGCTTTTACAGGCTCTACCACCTTTACTGGTTCTACAACTTTTACAGGTTCTACTACGGCTATTACAGTATCTTTTTTAGGTTCAACAACAGCAACTGGCTCTTGTTCATCAAAATTGATATCAACTAATTTCTCGTCATATCCTTCTAAATTTAATGTATTAATATCTAGTGTTTTATATGCATACGTTTTGTATTTATATATTATTTTAAATTGACCACCAGCCGGTAATGATACTAAATAATTACCTGTAGATGCATTACTTGAAAATTCTCCGAAGTTTTTATTGTTTTGGTCCACAATTTCAACAGAAACTAATGCTCCAACTGGAGAGCCTTTTTCGGTGATTTTTCCTTTCACCATAAACGAAGAAGGTTTTTTTCCCACATAACCAGGATAAACTGTGTAAATATCTTTCAAGCCTTGCCCTCCTGCTTTTCCAGATGCATAATAACCTCTGTCTCCATTAGCTGATAATACATAATAAATATCATCATCCGTTGTATTAATTGGATAACCTAAATTAACCGGATTACTGAATGTAGAATCTTTCCAATTTAAACGAGATTGAAAAATATCATATCCTCCCATGCTATTTTTGCCTTGAGAACTATAAAACAAAGTAACTCCATCAGGATGTATAAAAGGAGCATCATCATCTAAAGCGGTATTGATACTATCTCCTAAGTTTATCACATTACCCCAAGTACTATCTGGCAATAAAGTGGCTCTATAAATATCTTTTCCTCCATAACCTCCACCTCTCTCACTACTAAAATACAAATATTTACCGTCAGAAGTTAAAGAGCAACTTCCTTCCCACGAATATGAATTTACTTGACCATTTAATTTTTTAGGTTCAGTCCACTCTCCTGTTAATGAATTACTCATATAAATATCGCCATGATCATCTCCGTTATCTCTGTATACAAACAAATAAAAACCATCTGGACTAATTGCAATGGCACCATCGTGAGAATTTGTATTGGCACTTTTTACTGGCATTGGTCTTTTCCATTCTCCATCAATTCTTACCGCTTGAAAAATATCTTCATAATATTTTCCAAATCTATCTGGCTGTAAAAAGTCATTTTGTAAGCCCCCAGTACTTTCAATTCCTCTATATGTAAATAACATAATTGATTCATCTGCTGAAATAACAGGAACATAATCTTCGTAAGGGGAGTTAATAATATTTCCTACATTTTCAATTTTTGCACCAGTTGGTTTTGCATACAAATCTTTACCATTAATACAGTACTGTTTTAATTGAGCTGCTTTTTTCTTTGTTTCGGGAGAAACTCTTTTATTCACTAAACATTTTTCAATTAAAACAATAGCTTCATCAAATTTATAATTCAAGTGATTTGCTCTTGCTAAATCATATTCTATATCATCTACTTTTTTATTCTTTTCGTATACTTCAGTTAACATCTTAAGTGCAACATCATGCTTATCACTTCTGATTAATGCGCATTTTCCATAGCAATATTTTAAATATTCTTCTTTGGGATGTTGATTATATAAGTTTTCGTAAAATGGCAAAGCTTGTAAATAATTTCCATCGTCCATCATTAATAATGCACTTTGCATAGAATCATTCTCTGACTTTCTCCATTTTTTAGTATTAGTCATTTGTGAAAACAAATTCACGGTTAGAAAACAGAACAAAACTAATAATGAGTAAATTTTTAATCGCATAAAAAACATATAAGTGTGAGACTCTAAAATAGCACAAAATACGCTGCAATAATCAACAATTTTATAACAATAGCAATTAATCTAAAATATCAAGGCTGCCTAATCCTTCTCTTAAAACAACCAATTCGTCTTGAGAACAATCAATAACGGTTGAGGCATACAAATTACCAAAACCACCATCAATCACCATATCCACTTTTTTCTCGTATTCACGATAAATAGCTTCTGGATCGGTAAAATAGTCTAAAATTTCATCGTAAGGGTTATGTAAACTGGTTGTTATAATTGGATTACCTAATTCGGTAATAATTGTTTTACATATAGTATTATCAGGCACACGAATTCCAACCGTTTTTTTATTTTGTTTTAAAAGCTTAGGCACATTATTATTTGCTTCTAAAATAAAGGTATACGGACCAGGCAAAGCCTTTTTCATGATTCTAAACAATGAATTTGAAATAGGACGAGCGTAATTAGATAAATGACTTAAATCGCTACACACAAATGAAAAATTTGCTTTTTCGGGTTTGATATTTTTTAAGCGACATACTTTTTCGATAGCCTTTGGTCGAGTAATATCACAGCCAATTGAATAAACCGTATCGGTTGGATAAATAATAACACCGTCATTTTTCAAACAATCAACAATTAGTTGAATATCTTTTGGATGAGGATTATCATAATTAAGTCGTAGTAGCATGATGTTTTTTATTTCGTAATTACCTCTATTAAAGGTTTTCCAGTTGTTCCATTTGGAAAAGATAAATGTAACATGGTTGCAATAGTTGGAGCAATATCCACCACATTTACTTTTTTTACTGAAAATCCTTTGGGAATATTAGCACCATAAAATAATAATGGCACATGTGTATCGTAACTATAAGATGCTCCGTGAGTCGTTCCTTTATTATGATACTCCATCCACGAAGGGTTATAAGAAAAGGCTACATTACCACTTCTGACGTGATTATATCCTTTTTGAATTAAATATTTAAACGATTCATCAGTATAATTTTCATATTTTAAAACCTCTGATGGATAAGCCTCAGCCACACCTTTAACAGTTAACATAAAATTAGCCAATGTATGCTCTACCGCAAACTTGTTTAATTTCATAGAGGCCATTTTACTTTCATTTAAAAAGATTTGTTGATTGGACAATGAAGACACTAAACTATCACCATATTGATTTTGACAGAAGGTTTTTATAATCTTCGTTAACTCATCTTCATTAACATAGCCTCCTGGGATTTTCAAATCCATCAAATGCGCTGGCACATCACAAGCGCCATGATCGGCGGTTAAAAAAATCACATAATTATCTTTACCTAAAGAAGTGTTAAGCGCATTGATTAATTCTTCTAAATCTTTATCTAAACGTATATAAACATCTTCCACCTCAACACTGCGCGGACCGTATGAATGCCCAACATAATCCGTAGAAGAAAAACTAATGCATAACATATCGGTTTGTTTACCTTTTCCTAATTGTTCTGCTTTTAAACAAGCTAAAGCCAAATCCTTAGTAATTGTGTTTCCAAAAGGAGTCGCTTTTATTATTTCATAATTATTTTTATCTAATTGCGTTTTGTATTGATAAGGAAAAATAGCAGTGTCTTTTTTGTTAGGCGCTGCTTCGTAATTATTTTTATCAGCTATACTTTCGGTATAACCAGCAATTGGATACATTGTATTCCAACCTTGAGATAAATAGTGTTTTGCTAACTGTAAATTATTAAATTCATTTACCCAAGCCGGCAATTCATTCATATAATGAGAACTTGAAATAAATTTTCCATTACTTCCATCAAACCAAAAAGCACCATTAGCGCTATGACCAGCTGGTAAAATAGAACTTCTATCTTTTAATGACATCGCAAATACTTTTGCTTGCTGATTCGTATTTAGTTTTAATTCATCACCAATAGTGGTCACTAATAAATTTTTTGGCGACATTAATCCCGCTTTACTCTCTGTGCCAATAGACTTTACTTTACTATCCTCCGTACAATAAGTTATTTTATTCTCTTCTTTCACAAACCAATCGTTGGCTATAATACCATGAGTTGCAGGACTTGTGCCTGTATAAATAGAAGCATGTCCAGGACCTGTATAAGTTGGCACATAATTAAACTGAGCATTACGATAAAAATAACCTTCGTTGATGAGTTTTTTAAATCCACCATTACCAAACTTATTCCAATAACGATAAATGTAATCCTGACGCATTTGGTCGACAACAATACCTACTACTAGTTTTGGTTGTTTTAAATCTGTTGGAGCGGCAATAGATTTTGTTTGTGCATTAATTGACTTTGAAATAACAACTAATGACAAAAGAATAAAAAAGCGATTCATAATTATGATGATTTATCTAATGTTTGAAATACAGAATTGTTACTCACGAATTCAGGAACAATATCTTTCATTTTTGCAACAATACGTGTATTGTCTTGTGTATTAAATAATGAAATTAATTCATTAATAAATTGAGTCACCTCAGCAAATTCATATTCGCGAACCTTACCAACTAATATTTGTTGGTGATGAGTAGGCAATGTATTTTCTGAACTCGCTAATAATTCTTCGTATAATTTTTCTCCAGGACGAAGTCCTGTATAAATAATTTTAATATCTCTATCTTCTTTTAATCCAGATAACTTAATCATCTTACGAGCCAAATCTACAATCTTAACAGATTGTCCCATATCAAACACAAATATCTCACCACCCTTACCCATGCAACCAGCTTCTAATACTAACTGACAAGCCTCTGGAATTGTCATAAAGAAACGAGTAATATCAGGATGCGTAATTGTAATTGGTCCGCCTTCTTCGATTTGCTTTTTAAAACGTGGGATTACAGAGCCATTAGAACCTAATACATTTCCAAAACGAGTGGTAATGAATTTTGTTTGTGATATTTTACCTAAGCTCTGGGTATAAATTTCGGCTATACGTTTAGAGGCACCCATCACATTTGTTGGATTCACTGCTTTGTCAGTAGATATCATCACAAACTTTTCTACCTTAAATTCTACTGCTAAATCGGCAACTGTTTTTGTTCCAAGGATGTTAGTTAAAATAGATTCTGAAGGATTATTCTCCATCATAGGCACATGCTTGTATGCAGCCGCGTGAAATACTATTTGAGGTTTAAACGTATTAAACACATTGTGAATTCTTTCTTTATTACGCACATCTCCAATAACAACTTCGTGTTTTTTTGAATTAGACTTTTCATTAAACTCTAATTCCAGTTCATGCAAAGGACTTTCTGCCTGATCTAATAAAACTAATAAAGCTGGGTTAAATTTAGCACATTGTCTCGCTAACTCCGAACCAATAGAACCTGCAGCTCCTGTAATTAAAATGGTTTTATTATTTAACTGTTCATTAATTAAGCCATTATCTAGTTTAATAGGATCTCGCTCTAATAATTCTTCAATATTGATTCCTTTAATTTGATTAAAGCTTAATTCTCCATTAATCCATTTTGCTACAGGAGGAACGTTTAAAACTCTCACTCCTAATTGCAAACACTCATCAATGATTTTATTCTTCTTTTCGGGAGATAAGTTTTGAATACTAATAATAACAGACTCTACATCGTTCTCTTTTATAAGTTCTGCTAGTTTAGACGTTGGATAAATAAAAGCGCCTTCTAAACTTCTTCCTTTTTTCTTTTCATCATCATCCACAAAGCCAACAACTTTATAACGCACGGCTGCATCTCTATCCAAAGTGCGTTTAGTGATGATACCACTCTCTCCTGCACCATAAATAATGACTTGCGTTTTTTGCTTCTCTGGATTTTTGTTCTCAAAATATATAGCCTTGATTGCTAAACGAGAACTAATCATGATAAAGATTGTTACTAAAGCATCAATAATAATCACAGAATGAGGAATGATATAATACCCTAATAATATTTGACGAGTAAAAATATTGATAATATATAATACAAAACTGCTCAATAAAATAATTGCAAAAATTCGAGTAGCATCTTTAGCTCCTGTATATCTTACAACACCTTTGTATGTTTTTGAAATAACAAAAGCAATTAATCGAATTGATAATACCAAAACATAATCGTAAGGCAAATTTTTTAAATCTTCTGGGGGAATTGATTTAAAATTAAAGCGCAAGAAAAAAGCTAGGGTTAACGAAAATGCACAAATTAACAAGTCAATAATTAAAATTGACCAGCGAGGTAAATTATACTTCCAAAAATATTCGAGTATTTTATGCATCCATGTAAAAGTACATTTTTAGCAGGAATGAACAAAATGGAAAAATCAATAATTAATAGCTCAAATAAGGCAAAATTAAGTTCAATTTGTCTTCAGAAAACATACCTAATGCTTTGATATCTCTTTCGGTTAATTTACCATGTTTTAAACGATAATTCACAATAGCTTGAGCTGACTGAAAGTTGAAATAGGGGTGCTTACGCAGTGAATTAAAATCAATAGCATTAATTGGTATTTTAGAAATTGAATTAGGATCCAGATTAATTTGAGAAGCGAGAAGCGCAAAAGTACTATCCGTCATTCCATACACTTCTTTTAATTGATTAACCGAATGAAAGCCTCCTAACATGGTTCTGTATTTTATAATTCGTTTAGTGAAACCTGGGCCAATACCTTTTAAATATACAATAGACAAACTATCGGCAGTATTAATCTCTATTAATTTTTTTGGGTAAGCTTTCTTCTCATAAGCACGTGTTACAGAATAAACTGTATCTCTTTTAATTTCACTTTTAGAATTTGGGATTAAAATATAAGACTCTAAGTCTTTATATAATTCTGGCGACAAACCATATAGTTTCTTTAAATCTTGAGGTTTAAAAAACTTCCCTCCTTTGTTTCTGAAATTAATTAATGTAGCGCTTAGTTTTTTTGACATTCCTAACTTTTGTGCATCTTCTTCACTTACTGTGTTTGGATTAAACACAAAACGTTCTTTAGAAGTCTTGATTTCAGAAGAATCTTTTGTAACATCATTCAAAATCAATTCGGTTTCAATCTTTTTTTCTTGATTTAAATTTGAAGGCGCAATGGTTATTAATTGAACGGTATTTGAATCATTTTGTAATAATGGCATTAGTAATCTCACACCAAATAAAATAACAATAATAATACAGAGAACAAAAACGCCATTACGTTCTTGTTTATTGAAATGAAAAAAATTAAATAAAAAAGATTTAATTTTCTGAAACACCATGTTTTGTTCGTTTAAACATAAAATAAACCGGAACACCTAATGCGATGATTAATAAACCCATCCCACAATTAAACGTTTTATAAACCAATAAATCAACACAAATAAGTGTGGTTAATACTATATATAAAGCAGGAATAACTGGATAACCAAATGCCTTATAAGGACGTTCGACATCAGGCATTTTTTTTCGTAATACAAATAAACCTGCAATAGTGATGATATAAAATATTAAAGAAGAAAAAGTACAATAATCTAACAAATCGCCATAAGAACCACTTAAACACAATAAAGAAGCCCAAATACCTTGAAAAATCATAGCGTTTGACGGAACATTATACTTATTAAGCTTAGCCGCTTTCTTAAAAAACAGTCCATCCTTAGCCATCGATTGAAATAAACGAGAACCTGCTAATATCAATCCATTATTGCACCCAAAGGTGGAAACCATAATTAGAGCAGCCATTAAATATTTAGCTATGTCTCCAAATACTACATACAAAGCAGCTGTACCTACCCTATCTTTTTGAGCAAACATAATTCCTTGCTCGGCAACTGTTTGAGCATTTACACTTCCCTCCAAAGGCAATAAACACAAATAAGCCACATTAGCTAACACATAAATCAAAGTCACAATACATACTCCAAAAAATAATCCCAAAGGAATATTCCGTTTGGGGTTTTCTACTTCTCCTGCAATAAAGGTTACATTATTCCATGCATCACTACTAAATAAAGAACCAATCATCGCTAAACCTAAAGCCGTTGCTAAAGACATTCCTGACAAAGTTGTAAATGCACCTGAACTATCAACTCCTTTTGCTTCCCAAGCATGCGACATATTATTAGAAAATACATCGCTATGAAAACCATAAAAAATGCCTACAATAATTAAGGCAAACAAAGCAATTAATTTAGCAGAAGTAAAAATACGTTGAATCGCTTTTCCATTTTCAATACCTCTAGTATTAATAAAAGTAAGCAGAGCAATGATGAAAATAGCGAGCAATTGCGCACTGGTAATTTTAAGTCCTATGATTTGAAACAAGACATTTCCTTCTTCGAAAAAAGGGATAAATACACCTGTGAATTTGGCAAAAGCCACCGCCACCGCCGCAATCACTCCTGTTTGAATGACTAAAAACACGGTCCAACCATACACAAAGGCTACTAAATCACCAAAGGCTTTTTTAATGTAAACAAATTGACCTCCAGCTTGTGGCATCATACCTGCTAACTCTCCATAGCTTAAAGCAGCAAATAAAGTAATCACACCTGATAAAATCCAAACTACTAATAACCAACCCGCCGAACCAACAACTCTGGCAATATCAGCACTCACAATAAAAATCCCTGAACCTATCATAGATCCAGCTACTAAAAGCGTGGTATCAAATAAGTTCAGGGATTTTTTCATATGAATATATTATTGTTTACGTTGAGTTAACATGAATATTTCATTTATTATCCGTCAATGGTATGTTCTGGTCCTGCTTCTGGTTTCTCTAAATTACTGTTACGTTTACCGTAAATAAAATAAACAATCACTCCTAAAGCTCCCCAAATTAAGAAGAAATTCCAAGTGGCAGCTCTTACCTGAGTCATTAAGAAAATATTAAATGCTACACCTAAAGTTCCAACAACATAAACGGCTGGCGTTTTATAAGGACGTTCTAACTCTGGTTTTTTATAACGTAAAATCATTACCGCCACACAAACCATCGCAAAGGCTAATAAGGTTCCCATACTACACATTTCACTTACTTTATCAATTGGTGTAAAGGCCGCTACTAATGAAATTAAACCTCCAACTAAAATGGTGCTCTTGTATGGGGTTTTAAAAGTTGGATGTAATACTTTAAAGAATGCGGGCATTAAACCATCTTTTGCCATTCCTAAGAAAATACGTGTTTGACCTAGCATCATTACCAACATTACTGATGTTAAACCAGCCGTAGCTGCAATGGTAATAATAAATACAGCCCAATTAATTCCAATTCCAGAGAAAGCTGATGCTACTGGGGCTGCTTTATCTAACTCTGTATATTTTACCATTCCAGTTAAAACTAAGGATACTAAAATATACAATACTGTACAGATAACTAAAGAAGCCACAATAGCAAAAGGCACATCTTTTTTAGGATTAATTGCTTCGCCTGCTTGTGTAGACACTGCATCAAAACCAATGTAAGCAAAAAACACAATTGTTGCAGCTGTTAATACACCACCAAAACCAAAATTCATTTTACCAGTTGCATTTCCTAACTCATCTAAAGCAGGAACCTCTGTTGGAATAAATGGAGACCAGTTATCAGTATTGATATAAAAAGCACCTACGATAATTACAAATAATACAACTGCAATTTTCACAACAACAATAATGTTATTTGTTTTAGCTGCTTCTTTAATCCCTTTTACCAAAACCGCTGTTACTACCCATGTAATTAAAAAAGCAGGTAAGTTAAATGCAAAACCTGGAGCTGCTAAGCCTAGTGCCTCACACTTTTCGGTAGCTGTAGCTAAATCATTACATAACCAAATAGGAAACTCTATTCCAAATAAGTGTAATAGTTTCACAAAATATCCGCTCCATGCCACTGCAACCGTAGTTGCTCCCATCATGTATTCTAATATTAAGTTCCAACCAATAAACCAAGCAAATAATTCGCCCACTGTTCCATAAGCATAAGCATAAGCAGATCCTTCCACTGGTAAAACCGAAGCAAACTCAGCATAACACAACGACGCAAATAAACAACCTATACCAGCAATCACAAAAGCTAAGGCTAAAGCCGGACCTGCATAATCATGAGCCGCAATACCTGTTAATGTAAAAATACCACCTCCAATGATGGCACCTATCCCTAAAGAAGTTAATCCCCATTTTGTTAGAACTCGTTTTAAATCGTTTTTCTTCATATCTGCCTCAAAGGCCGACACTGGTTTTACTCTCCAAACTGACATATATGTATCTATTTTTTAATGATGTAAATTGTCTTAACTATCCAAATATATATAATTTTATTTAAAAACAAGATGGAACATTTAATAAAACCCTTTCAGGGCTAAAGCGCCTTTAAAATCTTATACTTATAAACCCAGACTTAAGTCTGGGTTTATATAAAAACTCCACCAAAATGGACTTTAGTCCGAAATAAACAAAACTATGTTTTAAAAACATATAATACCTTATCTTTACCTCTTTAAAAATGACAACACTAATTATTATACTTTTTTTGGTAGGCTATTTAGTAATAGCCATGGAACATAGTTTTAACGTAAATAAAGCTGGTACTGCTCTTTTGGTAGGTGTTTTATGCTGGACCGTTTACGCTCTTTCATCCACCAATACTCATATTGTTTCAGGCTTAAGCCATCATTTAGCAGAGATTTCAGAAATCCTTTTCTTTTTATTGGGAGCTATGACTATTGTGGAACTCATTGACTCTCACGATGGTTTTGATATCATTACCGAAAAAATAACTACCACTAATAAACGTTACTTATTAATCATTGTATCTCTTATTGCCTTTATACTATCAGCAGTATTAGACAACTTAACTACTGCTATCGTGATGGCAACCGTAGTTAAAAAATTAATTCCTGAAAAAACAGATAGGTATTACTTTTTAGGTTTAGTAATTATCTCTGCAAATGCTGGTGGTTGTTTTAGTCCTATTGGTGATGTTACCACAACCATGTTATGGGTGGCTAATAAATTAACTCCTAGCACTATTATTACTCATTTATTTTTACCAAGTTTAGTGTGTATGACTGTTCCTTTATCATTAAGTATGATAAAAATTAAAGGACATGTTGCTCCATTTAAAATAGAGAAAAAAGAGAGTGCTATTTCCTCTAAAGAAAAAACACTCATTTTTGCTTTGGGTTTAGCTTGTTTATTGTTTGTACCTATATTTAAAACCATTACGCACTTACCTCCTTATATGGGAATTTTGTTTGGCCTAGGTGTGATGTGGATAGTAACAGAGTTGTTACACAAGCGCAAAGATGAATTTGAAAAAGGAAAATTCTCAGTAGTAAATGCTATTACCAAAACAGATGTGCCAAGCGTATTATTTTTTTTAGGAATATTATTAGCTGTTGCCTGCTTACAAGAAATTCATGTATTACAAAACACAGCTACCTTATTAAATAATAGTATTGGCGATTTAAAGATTATTTCTGTTATCATTGGTTTATTATCTGCTATAGTAGATAATGTACCCTTATTAGCTGCCACCATGGGGATGTACGATTTTCCTACCGACGATCATTTTTGGCAAATGATAGCCTATGCTACAGGTACAGGTGGAAGCGTTTTAATTATCGGTAGTGCAGCAGGTGTAGCAGTGATGGGAATAGAAAATATTAGTTTTAGCTGGTATTTAAAAAACATTTCTTGGTTGGCATTTGTTGGATACATTGCTGGTTTTTTTATTTATTACATACAAAATTTGATTATTTCATAGTGGAACCTATAGAACCTGAACATATTAACGAGAACGAATCGTCAAACGAATCGAATCATGAAACAAAAGCTCATGGATTACCAAAACCTGTTTTAGTTCAAGACAAAAAAAACTGGGTGCGAAAATCCATTATAAGCTTAGCTATCTACGCTGTTTTATTTTTATTCATTTTTAAAACCGAACCTGTTTATATTGCAGCGGTACTATTAGTGTTACTCATTCATGAATTTGGACATTTTTTTGCCATGAAAGCATTCAACTACAGTAATGTAAAGTTGTTTGTATTACCATTACTTGGCGCTTATGTTACAGGACAAAAATCTGTTATTTCTCAGAAACAAATGAGCATTATCATTTTAGCAGGTCCAGTACCAGGAATTATTATTGGCTTTGCCTTGGTATTAACCTCCTTTTATTATCCTAGTGAAAAATTATTAATGCTAGCTCATATTTTTATTGGACTAAATTTCTTTAATCTTTTACCATTTATGCCCTTAGATGGAGGGAGATTATTAGAAAATCTTTTCATCAATCACAATCACACCTTAAGAATTACTTTCACCATCATATCAATCATCACTTTAACAATTGTATCGCTTTTGTTAGGTTCTTTAATATTTTTAATTATTCCAGCATCCATGGTATTTGATTTAATTATGGAAATTAAAAATCAAAAAATAAGAGAATACCTTGATCAGGAAAATATTAATTATACTACGGATTACGACAATTTATCGAACGAAAATTATTGGACTATCAGAGATTGTATTCTTCTATCATTTAATAAACGTTATGCTGGTATTCAAGCTGGAGTTCATCAATATAGTGTTTTAGAAGGCGGCATTATTCAACATGTGGTTGCCCTTTTAAAAACACCCATTATTAAAGATTTAAAATTTTTCGGTAAATTCATCACTGTATTTATTTTTATCCTATTTTTATCTTTACCTATTGCTTATTACATACCTAAACTTATCTCCGCACTACTTACAGCTAATTTAAATCAATGAAAAAACTATTAGTTATTATATTCTTAACTATTCAATTTTGTGGACAATCACAATCTTTAGATTTTTCGATGCTAAGAGCTATTAATAAGGATGAGCATCCGCAATGGGACAAAACCATGAAAATTACTTCCAATTCGGTTTACCCTGCTTTGGTTGTAGCTCCCACCTCTTTATTATTAACCGGTTATGTTCAGGATGATAAAATCATGATGCGCAATGGCGTGAAAACAGGTGTGGCTATTGGATTAAACGTGCTATTAACTACTGGATTAAAATACAGCATTAATCGTAAACGACCTTATGAACAATACCCAAATGATATTGTGAAAAGAACAGACTCTGGTCCCTACTCTTTTCCTTCAGGACATACATCATCTGCTTTTGCGGCTGCAACTGCTATAACACTGTCTACTAAAAAATGGTACGTGGCAGTGCCATCGTATGCTTATGCCTGTGCTGTTGGTTACTCGCGCATGCGTTTAGGGGTTCATTTCCCGAGTGATGTATTAGGCGGCATGATCATTGGCATTGGCTCGTCTCTTTTAGTATTTCAGGTAGATAAATGGTTACAAAAGAAATGATGTAAATCATCCTTGTTTGTTGTTAATTTATGTTTATTTCATAGTCTTTAGCTTAATAAAATTGTATTTTTACGATTAGTATATTTTATCAAAAAATTCATGAAGCATTTATTCATCATATTCCTATTATCTTTTACGGTAACATTATCCGCACAAACTCCATCTACAAACACGGTAGTACCCGAAAAATATCTTCAAATATCGGGGGTGGTGTTAGATGATAGTTTACAACCCTTACCTTTTGTATCCATTATGTTAAAAGGAACACGATCAGGAACAGTGAGTGATTATTATGGATTTTTTACCATTGTAGCTCGTCCTGGAGATGAAATGCAATTTTTCTCTATCAACCATAAAAGTAAGGCTTATAATTTATCAGATACCTTAACGGGCAAACATTATTCTATCATTCAAATTTTAACTAAGGATACCATTCAGTTAGCGCAGGTAAACGTTTTTCCATGGCCAAGTAAAGAGCAATTTAAACGCGCCATCTTAAATTTAGATTTAAGTGATACCGATATTGAACGTGCTTATAAAAACATGGATAACGAAGATGTGCGTGCCTCTATTAAAGGCGGTAGTATGGACGCTGCAGCTAATTACCGTGTGCGTATGCAACAACAATACACACGTTTATATCAAGCAGGGCAATATCCTAGCGTAAGCTTATTAAATCCAGTAGCTTGGGCTCAATTTATTGATGCCTGGAGAAAAGGGAAGCTGAAGATTAAGTAGCTTACTTTAACTCGTTATGAGTTAAAAAACAGTGTATTATTCCATTTCTTTTTGCAATATTTGTAGCTTAAGCTCGTTATTTAACCTGTGCTACAAAAACAGTATTATACTATTATTCTTTTCTTGATTGGAGCAGTTTGTTTCGGACAAACCGCTACTATTTCGGGTACCATAAAAGATGAAGATGGTGTTGGGATTCCCGAAGTTCAAATTGCGGTACTGGAAAATGGTTCAATTAATACCGTTTCGGATATAAACGGAAAATTTTCAATTGCTATTCCTGCTGATAAAGAAATTACCCTTTCTATGTATAACATTAGTTATCACCAAATTAATAAAAAATTTACTTTAAAAGCTGGTGAAAAAGAGATCTATAATCCTCGTCTTACTTCTAAAAATAATATTGGGCAAGTAGATATTGTTTCTGAAAACAGAAGTACAGAAATTACCCGAATCGATCCTAAAAATATTTTTTACATTCCCAGTCCAAGTGGCAACATCGAAGATATCATCAAAACACAAATTGGAGTGAGTAGTAATAATGAGTTAAGTAGCGGCTATTCCGTACGTGGTGGAAATTTTGATGAGAACCTTGTTTATGTGAATGATATTGAAGTATACCGTCCCTTTTTGGCAAGAAGCGGACAACAAGAAGGTTTGAGTTTTGCAAATCCCGACATGGTTAGTAATATTAACTTTTCGGCGGGTGGCTTTGAAGCAAAATATGGCGATAAAATGTCGTCGGTATTAGATATTACCTATAAAAAACCTTTAAAATTTGGAGGCACGGTGAGTGGGAGTTTGTTAGGGGGCAGCCTTCACTTGCAAGGCGTTTCAAAAAACAGAGTTGTAGCCTGGAGCATTGGTTCGCGTTACAAATCCAATACTTACTTATTAAAAAGCATGGATACAAAGGGCGAGTATCGCCCTAGATTTTATGATGTGCAAACTTTTTTAACCTTTACCTTAAATGAAAAATGGAGTATTGAATTTTTAGGCAACGTCGCCAATAATCAATACCTAGTTGTACCTGCAAGCAGAGAAACCACTTTTGGTACGGTAAACAATGCCGTTAAATTAACTATCTTTTTTGACGGACAAGAGTTAATGCAATACAATACCATGATGGGTGGTTTATCCACTACCTTTAAACCAAACTCTCGTACTAAATTAAAATTAATCACATCAGCTTACAAAGCTAAGGAAGAAGAAAAATATACTGTTCAAGGGCAATACTACATTGATCAATTAGAAGCTGATTTTGGTAAAGATAATTTTGGACAAGTAGCTTTTAATAGAGGTGTTGGAACATTTTTAAATAATGGTAGAAATCAAATTGACGCTTCAGTTTACAATATCGAACATAAAGGAACTCGATTAATTGGTAGCCATAGCGAATTGCTTTGGGGCGCTCGTTACCAACATGAAATCATAAACGATAAATTAAGTGAATGGCGTATGGTTGATTCGGCTGGTTATGTGGCTCCATATAGTTCAACCGAAATTAATTTATTAGATGTAGTCAAATCAAAAATAAATTTAGAAAGTAATCGTATTCAAGGCTACTTACAATATGCTTATAGTAAACAATTGCGAGATTCTTCCTTAATCACATTAACTGGAGGCGTGCGTGCCAATTATTGGGATTTTAATAAACAAACTATTTTTTCGCCACGTGTTACTTTATCTTACAAACCTAATTGGAAACAAGACATGGTATTTAAAGCATCATGGGGTTATTATTACCAACCTCCTTTTTATAGAGAGATGCGTGGCTTTGATGGAAAAATAAATCAAAACATTAAAGCACAACAATCCATTCATTATTTACTATCAGGCGATTATAATTTTAGATTATGGCGCCGACCTTTTAAAGTTATTTTAGCGGGTTACTATAAAGAGATGAAGGATTTAATTCCTTATGAAATTGATAACACTCGTATTAGATACTTTGCTACCAATAATTCTATTGGATATACTCAAGGCATTGATTTAAGAATTAACGGAGAGTTTATTAAAGGCATTGAATCATGGGCTACCATTGGTTATTTAAAAACCATGGAAAACATTAGCGGCGATAGAAAAGTAACTTACTTTAATAGCGATGGAGATACCATTGTAAACGGTTATACTTTTAATACAAAAGCAGTTGATAGTACTGTTGTTTACCCTGGTTACATCCCACGCCCTACCGACCAACGCGTTACCTTTGGTATGTTTTTTCAGGATTACATTCCTAAATTACCATCATGTAAAATGTATTTAAACATGCAGTTTGGAACAGGCTTACCTTTTGGCCCTCCTGACCATGAGCGATGGAAACAAGTATTTAGAATGCCACCTTATAGAAGAGTAGATATTGGTTTTGCTTATCAAATTATAAAAGAAGATAAACCTTTACCCAAAAAGAATCCTTTTCATTATTTAAAAGGCATGTTTATTAGCGTGGAGATATTTAATTTATTGCAAGTAGATAATACGGTTTCCTATACTTGGGTAACGGATGTTACTAACCGACAATATGCGGTGCCAAATTACTTAACTCGCCGAACTTTGAATTTAAAATTGCAGGTGAAATTTTAATTTAAACATCTGTCAGTTCGAGCGTAGTCGAGAACAAAAAAAATCTATCAAGTATTTTAAAAAACAGTTTTAAAATACTTTTGCAGCCAAAAGTATCCAAAAGCTTTTGATTTTGTGATAGGCAAAAAATTGACTTTTTGTCTTGAAACAAAAAGTTGACAAAAAATTCAAGGCTCATTAAAATTTAGCTAAAATCTGCGCTGCATCAATCTGATAATTTGAAAGCGCTACGCGAACAGCCCAAATTATCTTAGCGCCTGGCAACGCATTTGATGCAGCTTGATTTATACTCTAAATTTTAATATGCCATAAATCAAACTCCGTTGATAATTTAAAACACTAGTTGGAACAGCGCGCGACATGTCAAAACACGGTGGCGAGTTGCAGTGAATTTATCGATCTAACACAATCTTTTTATTAAGTTGTTTTTCTCCAGAATGTATTTCTACTAAATACAAGCCATTTGGCATCCCACTCATATCAATAGATAATTGCTTAGCATTCACATTTGAAATCGTTTTTACAACCTGTCCTATAGAATTAAAAACTGTAATAGTTGCGTTATTTAATTCTTGTGATGATTGCAAACTGAATATAGTTTGAACTGGATTAGGAAATAAAACAATTTCATCGCTAGTATTAATTTCACTTAAACTTGTACTGCAATTAATTGGCAATGCATTATATCCTCTTTGCTTTGCTTGACATTTTAATTCAGTAAATGCCAATTTATCAGAACCATTTCCGTTCCAATTTCTCATTCCAAGTGTATGTAAATATTCTAAAAATACAGGATCTGTTAAGCCATAATAAGTCCCATAGTAGTTTACTAGGGCCATATCTAAATCATGCAGCCAAGTAAAATCTATCATTTTAATATTAGAAGCATAGGTGTCCCAACTTGTAAAAGTTTGAGAAATAAACTGCGCTTGTAACACATCTGAACTATTACAAGTTGAACTTGAAGGGTAACCATATTGATAAAAACAAATAGGTTTTGATGCATACAAACCAACAAGTGTCGCAAAATCAGTTGAAATAACAGACACTGGCTTTACAGTAAAATTAGTATTTAAAGGATAGTACGATACTCCAATATAATCGCTATTCGTATTAAGCGTTTGTGCAAATGTATTTTGTGTTGTAATACCATTAAAAGTTAATTCAGTAGCAACTTTTAATCCTGGCCAAAGTGTTTTAGCATGTAACAAAACCGCATTGTAAAAATTAGTGTATTGTGTCCATAACGCAACATTAGAACCCAAATACACATCATGTTCTGAGCCAATGACTAAAGAAGATAAAGTAACGTTTGGCATATGTGCTTTTACACTGTCCAACATTCTATTGAAACGATTGATAAAAACTGCATTATCAAAGGGAGTTGAAGTTAAATCAGAAGGCACTTCCAAATTATTGGTATGAATTGGAGTAATGGTTAAATCAACCGACATATTATAGGCAGGATAATATATATTAGCAATATCCATAATCGTCATATTATAAACGGTTGGAGATGTTTCAATAGCTGTCCAATTTTGAAAAACACCAACTCTAGTCATACCAAGATTTTTTCCTAGTATAAAACAAGAATCATAATTAAAACTAGCATTTTGAGGCTGCGTGCTAACATCAAGTCCAATAAAATTATTTAAAGGATTAATTTGTCCTTTTGTTGAATTAGAAAACAAAATCATTGCAATAATTACGATTTTGCAGATGGCCTTTTTATTCATTACTATCTGTTTTATAAATAAAGTTATAACTCCTTTAATACCTCAATCACCTTAGCGAGCATCTCATCTGTAAAATCTAAATGTGTGACGAAACGAATGGTTTGTTTTCCAAAAGCCGCTAATTTGATGTTATGTGGTTTTAAAGCTTCTTCAAAACTCACTGCTGTGTACTTATCGGTTAAATTAAAAATCACAATATTGGTATCTACAGGCATCACGCTCTCTACATAAGGTAAAGTACTTAATACATTTCCTAATTCTTTAGCACGAGCATGATCTTCTTTTAAGCGAGTGATATTATTATCTAAAGCATAAATACCAGCCGCTGCTAAAAAACCAGCTTGTCGCATGCCACCACCAAATACCTTACGTACACGACGTGCTTTTTTAATAAAAGGTTTTGTTCCAATTAATAAAGAACCAACGGGCGCACCTAAACCTTTACTCAAACAAATTGAAATAGAATCAAATTGTTTACCGATATCTTGAGTGGTATAATTATTCTCGACAATGGCATTAAAAATACGAGCACCATCTAAATGTAAAGGCAATTGATGTTTATCGCATACTTGTTTAATTTGCCTCATGGTTTCTAAATCATAAAAACTCCCTCCTGCTCTATTCACCGTATTCTCTAAACACACTAAAGCGGTATGAGTTAACCAATCATAATCGGCATTGATATTATCTTCAATATGTTTTGCCGTTATTCTTCCTCTATCTCCTTGCAATAATTTTGCTTGAACACCTGAATTTGAAGAAATCCCTCCACCTTCGTAATTATAAATATGAGAATTAACATCGCACAATAATTCATCGCCAGGCACTGTGTGACACTTAATCGCTATTTGATTCGTCATCGTGCCACTTGGGCAAAACAAAGCCGCTTCTTTACCAAATAATTTGGCCGCTTTTTCTTCTAAAGCTAATACTGTGGGATCTTCATTAAACACATCGTCACCCACTGGAGCAACCATCATGGCATCCATCATAGCCTTTGTAGGTTTAGTAACCGTATCGCTTCTTAAATCAATTATCATAGTCGTATTATTTACCTGTAAACTTAAGGGAATATTTTTAAATTTTAAACAATATTAGCACTCAAGTGTTAATGTATTAATGAAAACAACGCTTATCATTGGTGCTTCATCTGGAATTGGAAAAGCATTAGCCAACAAATTAATAAAAGAAAGAGAAAACGTAATTTCTATTTCAAGAAATTTACCTGACGCTTCTTTCAGTCATTATTATCAACATGATATTTTATCTAATGAAGATTTACCAAAAATAGAAGAGACAATTGATGGCTTAGTTTACTGCCCAGGATCGATTAATTTAAAACCCTTCAGAACATTGAAGCAACAAGATTTTGAAAATGACTTTAAATTAAATGTATTAGGAGCCATTAAAAGCATACAAGCTTACACCCAAAATTTACAATTATCAAAAAATGCCTCTATTGTATTGTTTAGCACAGTAGCTGTTCAAACGGGTATGCCATTTCATTCATCAGTTTCTGTATGTAAAGGTGCTATTGAAGGATTAACAAAGGCATTAGCTGCTGAATTTTCTCCCAAAATCAGAGTGAATTGTGTAGCGCCATCTTTAACGAGCACGCCAATGGCGGACAAATTAATTAATACACCCGAAAAATTAGAGGCAAGTAATAATCGTCATCCATTAAAACGAATTGGCGAAGTAGATGATATTGCTAACTCAGTAGCGTTTTTGTTGTCAGAAAAATCCTCATGGATAACAGGGCAAATTTTTCATGTAGATGGTGGCATGTCAACTTTAAAAGTATAAATAATGGAAACTCAAACTACGCAACGTTATTTTTCTTTTGTTGATTTAATGGGATTAGAGCAACGTTACCGTGCTGCCTTCGTCAATTCTTTATCTGGCTTTAAAAGTGTGGCTTTAATAGGAACGGCCAATAGCAGTAAACAAACTAACTTAGCTATTTTTAATTCTCTCATTCATATTGGCGCCAACCCACCATATATCGGCTTTATCTCTCGTCCAGATTCCATTGATAGACATACCTTATCCAACATTATGGAAACAGGATATTATACGATTAATCATATTAACGAAGATATTTTTAAACAAGCTCATCAAACTTCGGCACGTTATCCCCGAGATATATCTGAATTTGATGCTACACATTTAACCCCTGATTATAAATTAGGATTTAAAGCGCCTTTCGTCAAAGAAAGTCATATTCAATTAGGCGTTCAATTTAAAGAACGTATTAATATTACAACCAATAATACAGTACTCGTAATTGGTCAAATAAATCAAGTATATTTCCCAAACGATTGTTTATGTAATGATGGTTTTTTAGATATTGAAAAAGCAAAAACAATTACTTGTAGTGGTTTAGATAGTTACCATAAAACAGAGCGTTTGGCAAGATTAACATATGCAAAAACCGACAGAGATGTGAGCATCGCAAAGCTTGGTTACATTGAATAATATTTGAAAATGAAAAATAGTATAACACTCACACTTTGCATTACAGTTCCTTTATTAATCGGAGGCATATCTGGCTTTGCTACAGCAACAAGTATAAACGATTGGTATATTGACATTAATAAACCGTCATTCAATCCTCCCAATTATTTATTTGGCCCTGTATGGACAACCCTTTATATTTTAATGGGAATATCCTTTTACATGATATTACAATCACCTAAGACTGAACTAAGAAAAAAAGCAGTGGCTATTTTTTGCATTCAACTATTTTTAAACTTTTGGTGGAGTTTTATCTTTTTTAAATTTCAATTACTTGGACTAGCCTTTATTGAAATCTTACTCATTTGGTTAAGTATCATCACCATGATTACAGTGTTTTATAAAATCAATAAAACTGCTGCTTTGCTACAAATTCCTTATTTGTTATGGGTAAGTTTTGCAAGTGTTTTAAATGGAAGTATTTGGTATTTGAATTAATTATTTTTTTTATGCGGCATTCGCATATAAAATATAAAACCATTTTGACGGTATAATTCTTTTAATTGAGGGCAATCTCTTATGACGACATCTTCATTAGTTATTTTTGTAACAAAAAAAGCAGGCTTATCACCATAACCATCCAGTAACCAATGTGTTCGAATTAAACTATAAGACACTTCTACATTAACATTATTAGCTTCATACTCCTCTCTTTTTGATTCAATATAGTTTTTGAAAGATTCGTTGTTTTTAAGTGAAGGGTCTAGCTCCGCATAAAACAAAGTAGCATAACTTTTAAAACCAAGCGTTTCAACATTAAAGCCATGCTTAGCACACTGCTTATAAAACTCAATGGTTGCACGTTGAGAATACTGCTCTACTTTAGGCGCAACTAACATAATTAAACTATACACAGCAAATAAAGACCCTAAGAATAAAAAATAAATAAATTTTAATTTTCCTGTTCTTATTTTTGCTAAACTAAAATGAGCGATTCCTAAAAACACAATTCCTATGATCCATTCATAACCACTCCAATGCACATTAGCTTTTAAATTTTCAATCGCAAATGAATCAGCTATTAGATTACTTGAAATTAACCATGGTTTTAAAATAGGGACAATACCAATTAATAAAAAAGCAGCGCCCAATAATGTACTAATCACAACAAAAAAGCCATGTAGCCATTTTTTCCATTGGTATTGACCACTCATTAATTTTTGAATAGCATACGTTGCTAAATACGTCAATGGAAAATAACACAAGGAAGAATAATGTACAATTTTAGTTTGAACAATAGAGAACAAAATTAAAACCACCCAAAACAAACTCATCATCCATCTCTTAGTGTGTTTTTGATAAGGCGTATCTCCTTCAGATTTTTTATGAGCTAAAATTAAAAACAAGGAAGATGGGAAACATCCGATTAATAAAACAATAAAATGATACATAAAAGATCCGCCATGATCACTATCTTCTGTTTTAAATAAACGAATTTGATAATCAATAAATTCTTGAATCACATGTCCGTTTCCTTTTAAATACATTACCGCAAACCAACTTAATCCAGTGATTAAAAATGCCAGAAAAAAAGCGGCCATAAATTTAAACGAAGATATTTTTTTAAATCTTCCTAAAACAAAAAACACTGCCACCGTTAAACCAACTAATAACAATGCTGCTGGACCTTTTGTTAAAAGAGCTAAGCCTAAAAAGAAGCCTGCCGTTATTGCTGTTCTATAGCCAAATTTACCAACTGGATTATTAGTGTGTTGTATTAAATAATATACCGAAATATAAATGAATAAATTAAACCATGGATCGATAATACCACTTTTAAAAAACAAATGAGGTAACAAAGTAGACGCATATACAAAAGCCCATGTCAAACCAAATTTTTGATCGTTTAATTCTTTTCCTGTACGGTATAATACCATTAAAGTAATTACGCCACAAACCGCATTTGGAAAACGAGCAGCGAATTCATTAACTCCAAACAAATTCATACTAATGGCTTGTAACCAAATAAAGAGTGGAGGCTTTTCCCAAAAAGGATGAAAATACAATTGCACATCTGAATAATTATTGGATGCCAACATTTCTCTGGCACACTCAGCAAAGTTAATTTCATCCCAATCAAATAAAGACATATTTCCAATAAATGGAATAAATAGTAAGGATGCCATTATAAAAATAAAGGCATACGCTTTTATATCATTATTTAGTAGTTTAAACACGTTTGCTTTTTCGTTGAGAGAGTAATAAAGGAATAGTCGTATTTAACTGTTGCCATTTTTGCGTGTGATAAAAAACCACATAAAACAACAAAGAAAAACACATGCCTATAATAGAGCCTACGTAAATATCTATTAACCAATGTTGCGATAAATAAACTCTACTATATGCCGCTAATAAAGCCAATATAAAAAATAGTATTTTCAAAAAATGGCTTCTACTCACAAAAAGCAAACAAAAAAATAATGCAAAAGCTGACAAGGCATGACCGCTAGGAAAAGAATTAAATCCTAACACCTCTACCCCATCAACTTCTACTAATTTTTCTCTTACAAAATACTGAAACACAAAATGAGGTCGGTAAATATGAGGAAATACCAAATGTTTTAAAATAGATGAGACTAATGCTGCTCCTAAATAGGATAAAACAATGTATACTGATTTACGAATATTAAAAAACATAAAAATTATAGCCACTAAAAAGGCGAAAGCACCATCACCTAAATGTGTAACATAATTAAAAAAAGAATCTAATAGCGGATTTCCCACATAAGTATTCATTTCTCTATGAATTTGTACTTTTCCGTTTTGCAGTAATATCATTCCAACATAACATAATATCCCCAAATAAATCAGGATGTAAGCGATATTATGTTTCACAAAATGCTTCATTACTTCTTAATCGTATCTTTTTTGCCAGTACCTGTTGTTTGAACCGGAGTTGTTACCTTAATTTCTTTTTTAAATGGTTTATCTTGTGCTTCAATATCACAAGATATTTTAATTATTTGTTTAGATACTTTCATCACACATTGTGTTGGCTGAACATATATTTGTTTTAAAGTACTATCTGGCATTGTAAAAGCCATATCCGTTGCAAAACTCCTGGGGCCTTCAAATAAAAATGGATCTTTAAAATAATCTTCTAAATGTATATCTTTTATATGGATTTTTTTACCCAAAACCATGGTATACAATTCAAATACAGCACTGGTTATTTTAATTGAAATTAAATTGGTTTTATTGTCGTATGTGATTTTTACACGACCAAGCACTTGCGATTTATAACTAAAAGGTCCCACCTCCACTTTAGCATCACACGTAAAATCACTACTATCTGGTTTAAAATTGATTTTAGGATTAACGACTTTCCAGTTATAATGTCCGTCTACAATTCCTAATACCTCGTATCCATTTCTGCCACTAATTTCGCCTACAGCTGTAAATACTTTATTAACAGCTCTTTCACTTAGCACAAAAGCAAAATCATTTGCATTTTGACCAACTAAAGCGAAGGAAAATTGTATTAAAAAAAGAAGAATAAGTTTCTTAAATTGCATGCTGTAAATATATAATTTTGCGAGGCTTATATTTCGCTAAAAGTAAAAACTAATTAATTTAAAATATATTCATTTTTCTTTTTTTAACTAACATATTATGGTCATAAAAGCTAATAACCCAACTCTTACATCTTGGATAAACGTAGATGTAAACTCTGATTTCCCTATCCAAAATTTACCTTTTGGTGTTTATTCGGATGCAAATACCAAACATCATGCGTGTTCTGCTATCGGAACATATATTATTGATTTATATGAATTAACAGAAAGAGGCTTTTTTAAAGATCTAAACATTAATAAAGAAGTGTTTAATAAGGCTTTCTTAAATGATTTTATGGAATTAGGAAAAGACACCACACGTGCTGTGAGAAATCGTTTGTCGGATTTATTAGAAAAGACTAACAAAGAACTTCAAGATAACAAAGAAATCTTTAATCCTATTTTCAAACAACAATCTTCAGTTCAAATGTTATTACCAGTAAAAGTTGGTGACTATACCGATTTTTACAGCAGTATAGATCATGCAACTAACATTGGAACGATGATTAGAGATCCAAAAAATGCCTTGATGCCAAACTGGAAATACATTCCTGTTGGGTATCATGGTCGTGCAAGTAGTATTACCGTTAGCGGCACTCCGTTACATAGACCTAAAGGGCAAATGAAACCAGCTGATGCCGAAGTGCCAACTTTTGGCCCTTGTAAATTATTAGATTTTGAATTAGAAACTGCTTATATCATTGGTAAATCAAGTAAATTAGGGTCAAGCATTAGCACCGAACAAGCGGATGATTATATTTTTGGAATGGTACTGTTTAATGATTGGAGTGCGCGTGATATCCAAACATGGGAATATGTGCCATTAGGGCCATTTTTATCAAAGAATTTTGCTAGTACTATTTCTCCTTGGATTGTTACTTTAGATGCTTTAGAACCATTCAGAACAAAGGGCTATGTCCAAGAACCAAAAGTATTCCCCTATTTAGAATACACTGGTGACAAAAATGTAGATATAAAATTAGAAGTTGCCATTCAACCAGAAAACAGCACAGAAACTGTTATTTGTAACTCTAACTATAAATATATGTATTGGACCATGGAGCAACAATTAGCTCATCACACTGTAAATGGATGTAATGTCAATGTTGGTGATATGATGGGAAGCGGAACCATTAGCGGCCCTGAACCTCACGAATATGGCAGTATGATGGAATTGAGTTGGAAAGGAACAAAACCATTAAAGTTAAATGATGGCAGCGAACGCAAATTTATTAACGATAATGATACTGTTATATTGAGAGGCTATTGCCAAAATGAAAAAGTAAGAATTGGTTTTGGAGAATGTAAAGCTAAATTACTACCCGCAATCTAATTAATAAAATAAACCCATAAAAAAATCCCCCCAGCAGAATTGTTGGGGGGATTTTTATTTATTTAAAATATAAATTACATATTTTCAATAACAATAGCGCTAGCACCGCCGCCACCATTACAGATAGCCGCTCCACCAAACTTAGCATTGTTTTGCTTTAATACATTAATTAAAGTAACAATCACACGAGCACCAGAGCAACCTAATGGATGACCTAAAGAAACCGCACCACCGTTTACGTTTACTTTACTCGCATCTAAGTTCATTAATTTCATATTAGCTAAACCTACTACAGCAAATGCTTCGTTTAATTCGAAATAATTAATATCACTTACTTTTAAACCAGCTTTTTCAGCAGCTTTTGGTAAAGCAATAGAAGGAGTTGTTGTAAACCACTCAGGCGCTTGTTCAGCATCAGCGTATCCTTTAATTTTCGCTAAAGGTTTTAATCCTAAAGCTTCTGCTTTTTCTTTGCTCATTAATACTAAAGCTGCTGCACCATCATTCATAGTTGAAGCATTAGCTGCAGTTACAGTACCCTCTTTCGAGAAAACAGCTTTTAATCCTGGGATTTTTTCAAAGTTTACATTTTTATATTCTTCATCTTCAGCAAATAAAACCGTTCCTTTTTTAGTAACGATTTCTACTGGTACAATTTCTTCTTTAAATTTACCTGCTGCCCAAGCTGCTGCCGAACGTTTGTAAGATTCAATAGCAAAAGCATCTTGATCTTCGCGAGTAAAATTATGTTCTTTAGCACATAAATCGGCACAGTTTCCCATTGGTACGTTTCCGTATACATCTGTTAAACCATCTTTCGCTAAACCATCAACTACAACTCCATTACCATATTTAGCACCCCAACGGTTATTTTCTAAATAAAAAGGCACTTGGCTCATGTTTTCCATACCACCAGCTACTACAATGTCAGCATCACCTAACATAATCGCTTGTGCTGCTAATGAAATAGATTTCATACCACTAGCACATACTTTGTTTACAGTTGTACAGTTTACATTATCAGGTAAACCAGCAAACTTTGCTGCCTGACGAGCTGGTGCTTGACCTAAATTAGCTTGTAATACAGAACCCATAAACACTTCGTTTACCAATGCTGGATCTAATTTAATTTTATCTAAAGCGCCCTTAATAGCTACTGCTCCTAATTTTGTAGCAGAAACACCTGCTAATGTTCCACCAAAAGAACCTAGTGGAGTTCTTACAGCCGATACGATATATACTTCTTTGCTCATGTTATTTGTTTTTAGTTTTAATTAGTGCGCCAAATGTAATATTTAGATTGCTGTTTGGTTTCCCATTCATCGAAAATTGATTAACATTTTTGAGAGTAATTAACAATTATTAATAGATGAAAAAGATATAACAGCAACAAAAGTACAACTCACCGATAACTAAATACCAATTACCTAATTTCTGTATTTTTTAATGAAATATAACAAGCTCATATAGAGCTACATCTTATAAAACAATACCTTTGACTCTTTGTTATTATATATTATGTTCATACGATTTTTAATTTTCTTTATAGTCATTGTTTTAGTAGAACTGTATTTTTTACAGGCTCTAAAAACAATAAGCGTTGATTATACTCCGCAAAAGCGTAAAATCGTTTTATGGATTGCCTATGGATTAGCTGGAATAAATATTTTAATTAGTTCGGTAGCCATGTTTTATCCGCCACCAGAGTGGAATAATTTGCTAAGATTTATTTCATCAGCAGCACTTATTTTATTTGTATGTAAATTAATTGGCTCTTCTTTTTTATTAATCGACGATACTATTAGGTTATTTAGATGGATAGCTTCTTTGTTTAACAAAACTCCAAAACATAGTATCGAAGAAGGCGCAAATCAAATTAGCAGATTAAAGTTTTTAAGTTATCTAGCCGTTACATTTACTGTTATTCCAGCAGTGTCATTTTTATATGGAATGGTGAGAGGCGCCTACAAGTACAGAGTTCATAAAGTAAAAGTTAGTTCGCCAAATTTACCAGAAGCTTTTGAAGGTTTTAAAATCGTTCAACTATCCGATATGCACAGCGGAAGTTTTATGAGCCCTGACCCGCTCATTAAAGCTTTTAATATTGTTTTAGATCAAAAACCAGATGCTATTTTCTTTACTGGCGATTTAGTAAATAACGAAGCTATTGAAACCGAACCCCATATAGATGCTTATAAAATGTTAAAAGCACCTCATGGCGTGTATAGTATTTTAGGCAATCACGATTATGGTGATTACAAACAATGGGAAACACCAGATCATAAAATTGCCAATCTCGAAAAACTAAAAGACATTCAAGCCCAAGCTGGATGGCGCTTATTAATGAACGAGCACGTTGCTATTGAAAAGGATGGGCAAAAAATTGCCTTGTTAGGAATTGAAAATTGGGGCGGCAACTTACGTTTTCCTCGTTACGGAAAACTAGACAATGCTCATGCTGGAACAGAGGCTTATCCTTTTAAAATATTATTATCTCACGATCCATCGCATTGGGACGTGCAAGTGAGTCAAGAACAAAAATACAATGACATTGATTTAACCCTAAGCGGGCACACCCACGGCATGCAATTTGGCATTGAGATTCCTGGTTTTAAATGGAGTCCAGTACAATACATCTACAAACATTGGGCAGGATTATACAAGCAAGATAATCAATACTTATATGTAAACCGTGGCTTAGGTTTTTTGGGGTATCCTGGTAGATTAGGCATCTGGCCAGAGATTACAGTCATTGAATTAAGCAGAGCTTAAATCCAATCCGTATTATTACTGAGTTAACTTCTTAGCCTCATTAATATCCATACGAGTACCATCTTTGAATGCCGCTACAAAGCAATCCTTATAACCTAAGTCTTTTAATTTGGCTTGTTGTTTACTAGCATCACTAAACGAATTATAATTACCAGAAGTATATTTTATGACAGCACCTACTTTATAAAACCAAACATCTTGTACGTTAGGAAACTTTGTTTTAGTATCTACTTCCTTGTCAGTTGCTGCAAATTGAACTTTAAATACAATACCAGATTTATTAACTTCTGTTTTTGTTTTTTCTGTTTCTTTTACTTCTGCAATTGTGTTTGTTTTTACGGAAGTTGAGCTTGTAGCAGCTTCAATCTCTTTTATTTTTTTAGAAGCATACGCATCTTTATTATCCTTTAACGCATTTGCTTTTTGATATAAATCTGTTGCCTCGTTATAGTTTTTATTTTTAAAATTCAAATCAGCCATGGTAATGAGCTGTCTGTATTTTTTATCTAGTTCATCTGCTTTCCCTTGTTGTTTTTTAGCTTCCGCTAAAGAGTCGGCTTTCATTTTTTCGATACGAGCCAATTCTTGAGCTTTCTCTCTGGCTAGTTTCTCAGCCTCTTCTAATTCCTTTTTCTCTTTTTCTGCTTTATCCTTTTGTTCAGCTAAAGCCTTTTCTTTATCTACTGAATCATCTTTTACAGTGTCATCTTTTTTATCCTCTTCTTCTGAATCGTCAATTTTACTAGACTCTTTGGATATCGTATACATTTCTTTTTCTAAAGGAACTTGATTCTCAATATCATCATCATACGTTTTTTTTATGCCTTCTTGCTCATCTTTATATTTTCTAAAAGCTCTAAACAAACAAGCTGCAATGTAGGTTTGTCCTTTTTCTGAACCCAAAAATTTTTCTTCCTGAGGATTCGTTAAATAACCTATTTCTGTTAAAACACTGGGCATAGAAGTTCGCCATAATACCCAAATACTTTGCCTGTGCACCCCTTTATCAACTCTGCCTGCTTTTTTCGAATATTGTTCTTGAATTTTCATAGCCAAACCAGCGCTCTGAATCACATAGCTTGAAGTATAATTACTCATAATAATATAACTTTCTTCACTATTTGGGTCAAATCCTTGATACTTTGTTTCGTAATTATCTTCCAGTAACATGGCAGAGTTTTCTCGTTGGGCCACTTTCATTTTACCTTCCTCATTTTTCAAACCCATCACATATGTTTCAGACCCATAAGGCTCTGGATTAGCTGTTTCAACCACTATAAGTTTTCCTTTTGAATTCTTGAATGTTTTTGGGCGCATTTTGCCCGTTTTCTTATCTTTTATCATCACAGGCTTACCAGCAGCATTGCAATGTATAGAAATGAATAAATCGGCATTGTTTTCATTAGCTATTTTAGCTCTGTCTTCTAATTCAACGAAAATGTCCGTTTTTCGGGTAAAAATGACTTTAACATCTTTTATATTTTCCTCAATGAGTTTTCCAAATTTTAAAGCAACCGCCAAAGCCACTTCCTTTTCTTTACAGCTAACTCCATTACAGCCAGGATCTTTGCCACCATGTCCTGGATCAATCACAATAATTTTAACTTTACGTTTTGGGTCGTCTTTATGGGTATAAAATGAAGAAAATATAAAAACTATAAGTACTGGAATCAGTAATATTTTAAGTAAAATATTATATTTTTTTATCATCATATCTATAAAAAATAACTACCAATTAAACGAGTAATTGTTAGCTTTGTAAGTTTAGGTAAATTTAGTCCCGAGTCGTTATTAATACTGTTAAACATATCTTTTTTTTACTCTTATTATTGTTAATAAGTACGGCTCCATTTTTGGCTCAAACCGACCTAAACCAAAAAACTATTCCAGTTAACACTCCCACTATTCCAACAAGCCCTCAAACTAAGGTTGACTCTTTGGATACCGAAGAAGACTCTGAGCCACTTGAACACCGTATCGTTTATAACGCTAGAGACTCTATAAGATACGAAACGAAGGGTAATAAAATCTATTTATTTGGAGATGGCTTTGTGCAATATGAGGATATGAACCTAAAATCTGAATTTATTGAGATTGATAATGAGAAAAACACCATTACGGCTTATGGAAAAACAGATAGTTTGGGTAAAAATAGTGGCACACCTGTGTTTAAAGACGGTACTCAAGAAATTACTTGCCGTAAAATGATTTATAATCTTAAAACCAAAAAAGGTAAGATATATGATATTTTAACCAAGGAGGGCGACTTATTATTACTAGGCAGTGAAGTGAAAAAGGATAGTAATAATGTGGTTTACATGAAAAATTTGAAATGTATCCCCTGCGAATATGAAGATTCAAGAACCATTTTTAAAGCCAAACGCGCGAAAATAATTCCTGATGATAAAATTGTAACTGGCCCCATGTATCTTGAAATTGGCGGTGTTCCTACTCCACTGGGTTTACCTTTTGGTTTTTTTCCAAACACTAAAAAACGCCATTCGGGTATTTTAATCCCTTTTTATGGTAATAGCGAAGCTTTAGGATTTTATCTAAAAGATGGTGGATTTTATTGGGGAATTAACGAACAAACGGATATGACTATTCGTGGGGACATTTATAGTAATGGAAGTTGGGGCTTAAGAACTTTAAATAATTATAAGGTTAATTATAAATACAGTGGAGCTTTATCCTTAGGTTATTCTGAATTTAGAAATGGTGAAAAAGAAATCCCAAGTTCATATTCAAAACAAAAAGATATTTCAATTAATTGGAGACATATTCAAGATCAAAAAAACAACCCTACGATTCGTTTTAGCAGTGATGTTAACATTAGGACATCGAAATACAATAAATACAATGCATTAAATACGGGCCAATATTTAACCAATACATTTCAATCAAACATCAATTTTTCTAAAACTTTCAAAATAGGAACTTTAGGTATTAATGCCCGACACGACCAAAATACCCAAACCAAGTTAATGAACATCTCTTTCCCTGAGGTGACCTTTAACGTTAATCGTTTTTATCCATTTAAAAACGAAAACCGTATCAAACAAAACCCTATTGATAAAATCGGAATTAGTTATTTACTAGAAGCTCGAAATACATTATCGGGTGCAGATACTTCTATTTTTAAAGGAAATATTGGTGATAGTTTAAAATATGGATTCAGACATACATTACCTATTTCAACTAACATTACGGTTTTTAAATACTTTACACTAACTCCCGCATTAAATTTAAGCGCAGTGATGTATACTAAAACTACTCGAAAAGCATTAGACGAATCCACTAACAGAATTGTAAAAACAACTGACAAAAATTTTAAAACAGGTTATGATGCAAACTTTAATACAGCATTAACCACTAAAGTTTTTATGGATTATATGTTTAAAGGCAAACGCTTAAAACAAGTGAGGCATTTATTAATTCCTAGTATAGCTTATACCTACCGACCAGATTTTGGAGAAGATCAATACGGCTTTTGGAAAGATGTGATTAGCGACACCACTAACCGATTGAAAACAAAATACTCGGTTTTTGAAAACACTTTGTTTAGTGGTCCTGCACAAGGAACTCAAAACAGTTTAAGCGTTAACTTAAACAATAACCTTGAAGCTAAAATAAGAAAGAAAACAGATACTGGATTTGTGTATAATAAAGTAACCCTATTACAAAACTTAAGCTTTGCTGGTTCTTATAATTTTGCAGCCGATAGTTTTAATATGAGTTTAGTATCCATGACTGGAAGAACAAAAATTTGGAAATATTTTGATTTGGTATTTGGTTCTACATTCGACCCATACTACTCTACTGTTATTACTAATACTTTAACCAATATTCAAAGCAGCTATAGAACAAAAGAATTTTTATTAAATGAAAATGGAAGGATTGCCGATTTTAAAACTGGAAATATCGCCATTAATGCTTCTTTTAGCTCTAATTCAATAACATATAGAGCAAAAAAACCAGACTTAACTAATGGAGCCGAACAAGGCGCTGTGAATACAAATACAGCCCAAGCTCAAGAAAGATTACCGTGGACTTTAAACATCTACTACAACATTACTTACACAAAAATTTTAGAAAAATTAAAAGATATTCAAACATTAAACTTTAGTGGAGATGTGAGCGTAACTAAATTTTGGAAATTGGGGCTAACCAGTGGTTATGATTTTACCAATAAAAATTTGAGTTATACAAGTATAAACGTTAAAAGAGATTTACGTTGTTGGGAAGCAAGAATTGATTGGGTGCCTTTTGGTTTTAGAAAGAGTTATAGCTTAACCATTAATTTAAAAACAAGTATGTTAAGCGACATAAAAATACCACGCCAAAGACAGTGGTATGATAATTTTTAATTAAGATTTACTTTATGAATTTCTCTCAATTGCTTTTTAAGCACTTGGTATAATTCGGGTGCTTTTTGAGTTCCTATTCGATAGGTGAAACCGCTGCTATCTTTTAACTCAATGAACTCGTTTCCGCTAGTAAAAAATCGAATAACGCCTCTGCTATGAAGATTATAGACTGCTCTTCTAAAAATATGTTTTTTATAGCGACTCTTTCTAATATGAGTGATGGTATCTAAATTTATTTTCACTCTTCTTGCCGTCCAAAAGCCATCAATGATAATATAGTTAGCATATACTTGAGTATGCGTATGTAAAATATAAGTAAGCATAGCCGAAAACATCAAAATCAATAAACCCAATAAGAAGAAAATTTTACCCGAATTAGGAATATCCAATGCAGGATAATGTCCTATTTTGAAAATAGCAACTTGAACAGGCTTTGGATTTTCGCTCCAATAATAACCTACAAAACAAAATAAGGCAATAACGGTTCGCCAAATAATACTGAGACGGTTATGTCCCATGTATTGTTTTTCGTCAAATATGCGTTTATCAGTACTCAATTAAATGTAGTTATCTCAAAGTTACTAAAATATTCTAAGCTTTTACAAGGGTTTGTGCTGCATCATTACAAATAATTCTCGCCCTTCTCTTGGTTTAATTGAATTATAACAAGGCTCCATCTTTTTTATATCAAAAGTACTAGCAAATAATTTTTGATACTCTTCTTTGTTTCCACCAAATGGTGGTTTATCCGTATTTAAAACATCATTAAACATTAAACCTACTAACTTACCATTAGGAGTTAATAATTCGTGCATATGTTGTACATATTTAGATCGAAGCGTTGGATTGATGGCGCAAAAAAAGGTTTGTTCAATAATTAAATCATACTGGCCTTTGTGCTCAAAAAAATCTTGTTGTATCAATTGATGATTTGGAAATTCAGGTAATCTCTTTTTTATGTTCTTTAAAGGAGCTTCCGCAAAATCCAAAACATAAACGTTTTTAAACCCTAATTTAAACAAAAACTCTGCTTCATAGGCATTACCAGCTCCTGGAATTAAAATCTTAAGTTCCTTATTATCTAATTGTTCTATATACTTCTTTAATGGCTCAGACACATCTCCAATATCCCAACCAAAATCATTGGTTTTGTATCTATTGTTCCAAAATTCATCACTTAAATTTTCCATATTTATTTTTTATAAAATTAGAATATAATTCGCTAACTTTCTATCATATTTATTGAACGTGCTTAAAAATCCAATCATAGCCTTTTTTAAGTTGATTCGTGTTGAGAATCTGCTTATTATCATTATCACTCAATGGTGCATAAAATACTTGGTTTTTGCTCCAATAAACGAATTTTCAAAATTCACGCCTACATTATTTACCATCTCGTTATTAAGTACTTTATTAATAGCAGCAGCTGGCTACATTATTAATGATTATTTTGATGTAAAAACAGATAAAATTAATCGCCCCGAAACAGTGGTTATTGATGTGGTTATAAAACGGAGATGGGCAGTGATATTGCATATTATATTTAACGGTATTGGATTGATTTTAGGTTTATACCTAGCTATAAAATGCCATACTTTAAAATTATTGATGTTTCAATTATTGAGTATTTTATTATTATGGTTTTATTCTACTCATTTCAAAAAACAATTACTGGTCGGGAATATTGTTGTTTCGCTTTTAACAGCTACTATTCCTTTGATGCCAATGGTATATGAATATTATTTAGCAGGAGGCATTGATTCGTTGAGTTCATTTTTAATTGGTGATTTTTTAAAGATTTTAGTAATTATAGTTTTAGGTTACTCTGCTTTTGCATTTTTAACTTCTTTTGCCAGAGAAGTCATTAAAGATATGGAAGATTATAAAGGAGATATTCAAACAGGATGCAAAACGATGCCGATTGTTTGGGGCATCATTACAAGTAAAGTGGTGACGTTTTTTGTAATTGTGATTACCATTGGATTATTGCTTTTAGCAAGTTTAAAATTTTACAAAGAAAAGCAGTTCATGGCCGTGTACTATATTTTAGGTGTGGTAATTTTACCTTTAATGATTTTATTAATTCAAACTATCAGAGCCAAAACAAGTAAAGATTTTAAGATGGCAAGCTTATTGCTTAAATTTACCATGTTGTTTGGCATTGCCTTTACAATAATTATAAAATATTTATACGAATAAACTGTTTCTTAATACAACAATAGTATTATAAGCAAAAAACAAAAATCTATTATGAATAGTGTAGAACAACATATTAAAGAATTTCCTTACCAAATTATCTTAGGTTCAAACTCTCCCCGTCGTCAGGAATTATTAAAAAGTTTAGGTTTTGCTTTTTTAAACAAACCCATTAATGCCGATGAATCATTTCCTGCAGATTTGCAAGCAGAAGAGATTTGCTTATACCTAGCCGAAAAAAAAGCAGATGCTTATGCTGAAGATTTAAAAGATGATGAAATTTTAATCACAGCAGATACAATTGTTTGGTGCGAGGGCAAAGTATTTAATAAACCAGCCAATTTTGTAGAAGGCAAAAAAATGTTAGAAACACTAAGCGGCAAAATGCACGAAGTGTTTACTGGAATTTGCTTGAAAAGTGGAAATAAACAAACTACATTTTACGATGTAAGTAAAGTGTATTTTAAAAAGTTAAAACCAGAGGAAATAGAATATTACCTCACAAACTATAGTCCTTATGATAAAGCTGGTGGTTATGGCGTTCAAGACTGGTTGGGTTATATTGGTATTGATAAAATAGAAGGTAGTTTTTATAATGTGATGGGACTTCCTGTTAAAGAATTGTACGAAGAATTAGTAAAGTTTTAATACAAGATTACATTTAATCTCAGATACTAATAGATAGTATTCAAAAAAACTATTATCTTGTTTCCAGATTTTATTTTGATGAGAAACAAGCATTATATTTTATTGATAGTTTTTATAGTTTTTTACTGTACAAACATATTTAGTCAAAATAAAAAACAAATTGATTCTCTAAAAACACTCATCTCTTCTCTTCCTGATGATACTCTAAAAATACAGGCTATTAATGAATTAGCTAATATTTATGTTGATATAGATCCTGAAGAAACCATTGAATATTGCAAAGAAGCCTTTCGAATTGCAGAAAAAAAGGGACTTCCCTACTATCAAGCAACAGCTGCTAATAATATAGGAAATGGGTATTATAACTTAGCAAACTTTAAAGTAAGTTTAACCTATTATTTAAAAGCGCTTAATATTCAAGAAGCGCTTGGCAGAAAAAGAGGAATTTTATCATCATCTGGAGCAATTGGCAACGTTTATATTTCTTTAGGAAAACTAGACAACGCCATTCAATATTTTGAAAGAGCTTTAAAAATAGCTTACGAATTGGATAATAAAAATGCTATAGCCTCCTGTTTAATTTCAATAGGAACCATTTATAGCGACAAAAAAGATTACCCTAAATCATTAGATTATTATTTCCAATCATTAAAATTATTTCAGGAAGTAAAAAACGAAGATGCTATTGCAACCAATTATAATAACATTGCTGATAGTTATTTAAATCTTAAAGAATACAATAAGTCTTTACAATACATTACAAAAGCAGCAGAACTATACGAACAAACTGGTAATATTTACGGGCAATCATTAGCCTTAAATAACATTGGCGATTATTATTATTCTGTTGGCAATCAGGCAAAAGCAATTGAATATTTCAAACAAGGTTTAGAAAAAGGCAAATTAATTGAAGCTAATGAGCATATGTTAGCGTCCTATAAAGGCATGGCAAAAGCCTATAAAAAATTAGGGGATTACAAAAGTGCCTTGGAAGTACACGAACTCTTTCAGCAACTAAATGATTCTATCTATAGTATTGAAAGCATTAAGCAGATTTCAGAAATGCAAGAAAAGTTTGATACTGAAAAAAAGGAAAGAGAAATTGATTTACTGAAAAAAGACAAAAAAATAAAAGAAGATGCACTTTACGAGCAGTCTTTAATTAATAGGGCTATTGTTATTGTTGGAATTTTATTACTTCTATTAACCATTGTTTTAATTTGGGCATTTATTCAAAAGAGAAAAGCCAATCAAATCCTTGACTTAAAAAATTCTAAAATAGAAATTGCATACAATACCATTGGGCTTCAACATAAAGACATTAAAGACAGTATTAACTACGCGAAAAAAATTCAGGAAGCCATTTTACCTCCTGACAAATTTATTAAAGAAAATCTACCCAATTCATTTGTTTACTATGCACCAAAAGATATTGTTAGTGGTGATTTTTATTGGGTTGATCAAATAGATAACAAAGTTTTATTTGGAGCCGTTGATTGCACTGGACATGGGGTGCCAGGAGCTTTTATGAGCATTGTAGGGCATAATCTATTGGAAAAGGCGATAAATGAGTTTAAGCTTTCTCAACCTGCTCTTATATTAAATTCATTAAGCCAAGGCATAGTAAAAACACTACATCAATCAGAAAATGAAACTGGTTTAAAAGATGGGATGGATATTGCACTTTGCTCTATTAATTTTAATACAAAAAAATTAGAATACGCAGGTGCTTATAATCCTTTATATATTATTCGTAATGGACAACTTATTCAAATTAATTCAGATAAAAAAGCAATTGGTAATTATAATCATGAAAAAACAGATGAGTACACCCATCACGAATTTGATTTACTAAAAGGTGATACAATTTATGTGTTTACAGATGGATACGCCGATCAATTTGGAGGACCAAAAGGAAAAAAATTTAAGTACAAATCTTTGCAACAATTACTAATCTCAATTCATGATAAAGACATGAATGAACAAAAAACAATTTTAGAAGAGACATTCTCTAATTGGAAAGGGAATTTAGAACAAGTAGACGATATTTTAATTATGGGCGTGAGAGTTTAATTAAATATCCAATTTATATATAAAACAAAAAGGTTGAACAGATAATCTGTTCAACCTTTTTGTTGTTTACTGCTGTTTAGACATTAGATTTATATAGTGACAACCAAATATTTGGAAGCGCTCCAAAATTTTTCTGGATTTATAATTACTAAACTTGTAATCATCTTTCCTGTTTTTTCAATAGTATATGAATCGGTTGGATGAGTTGTAACCAATTTCATATCTTTACTATTAACTGGTATAATTTTAGTAGCCGTATAATCTATTTTAGTGAATTTATTATTGTCTAAATTATCACTTAATTTTATAGATCTACCCATGCCAAGCAATCCACCCTCTTTATTAATTAATTTTGATTTTTGTAAATCTTTTGATTCTCCTACTACAAAGTAAGCCGTGTGAGATTCCATAATTTTATCATTAATCACTTTTGATTGGGCTAAATTTTTACTAGACAATGTATCAACCGATGTTTGCAATTGAACTACCTGACTACTAAGTGCATTTAAGCGGTCGTTTAATTGCGCTAACTCAGCATACTTTTGAGTTAATTGTTCATTTAAAAGTGCTATTGTTTTTTCAAGCTTTGCATTTTTTGTATTTGAACGATTTAATTTACGAGTTAAATCTTTGAGCTTTTGTGTATTCTGCTCCATTAATTCATTAATGGCTTTAATTTCATTATTAATTCGTTCTTTTTGGCTCGATTTTAAATCTCCATTCTCTGAATTACTCATAATAATGTTTTGCTTACTACTTACAGCATTTAAGTTACTTTCAACTTCATTAAATGAATTTATAAAATCGTCAACTGTATTTTCTCTTTCATCAATTACTGCTAAAAGGGAATCTCTTTGTTGAATAACTTTTTCGTCTGTTAATGGGTTTTTGCAGCTTACCATCATTACTAATGATGCTGAGGCTATAAGAATGTAATTTTTCATAATATTTAAGTTTAAGATGTTGTTTTATGATGTAAAATTAATTTTAAAGTAGTTTTAGAATTAGACTATTCGGTAAGAGCCAATTTTGAATAGCCAAAACCAGATATTATTAGTTTGAGTTTTATAAAGAAAACAGCCTTGGCCTCTTTTTGCACTCTAGTCAATAAAATGAATGACTAAGTTATTTTTGATTTTAATGCAAATGAATCTTTAAACGCTCTCAAAAAATAGGTATAAATACCTATTTTAACCCCTCAAAGCATCTATAATAAGTTTAATACTTATTTTTGTTAAAATGGTCGAAATGGTAAAATATTACTCGACCAAATAAACAAAAACTATAGTAACGTAAAAATGAAATTTCAAATCTCAATACTTTTTGCTTTTTGTTTTATTACCAAAACATTTTCACAAAATTTTATAGAACCTGATAAAATTAAATCTTTTAACATCACTGTAAATTATCCTGAATATACCGTGAAGACACAAATGCTAAAAGATCAGAAAAAATTAAAACCTGAGGTTAATTTAACCTACCATTGGTATAGCTCTCAAAAAATAATAGAAACTAAGGGCGGCTTTGATGGCAAACTTTTACATGGCTACTATAAATCTTTTTATTTATCCGACCAACTATTTGAAAACGGAAACTTTAAATACGGTATAAAACATGGCGAATGGAAAAACTGGTATCCTGATGGAAAAATAAAAGAAATTACTAATTGGAAAAACGGACTAAAGAATGGCAAATATGCTTTATACAGCAATACTGGGGTTATCATGGCTACAGGAACATTTAAAAAAGATGAGTTAAATGGAACGTTTACAACCTATGATAGTTTTGGCAAAATTTCATCAGTTCGTAAATACAAAAATGGAAAAGAAATTATCAAAAAAGAAAAAATAAAGAAAGACAAAAAGTCGAAAGAAAATACAGAAAAGTCTACCGAACCAAAAAAAGAAAAAAAGAAATTATTCCAAAAGAAGAAAAAAACTGATACCAATTCTGATTCGAAAAAAGAAGAGACTAAACCAACTGAATCTAATAAAACAAAAAAGAAGCCTCTTTTTAAGAAAAAAGCTAAAAAAGAAGATACATCTAAAGATTCAAACAAAACTAGTATTACTACCTAATGATACGGATAAAGTTAAAAGGTGGTGCATTATATGTTGCTGTTATTATCTCTATTCTTATATCCATTATTTTAAGTTTATTTATTGTAGTAGCATATTATAATATCCAATCTGTTCAGTCTCAAAATTCGTTAATGCAGTTACATTATAGTTTAGATAGCGGATTTGAAATGGCGAAATCCAACTATTACAATTCAAACCTAGCAACCACCTGGCAAAAAATGCCTTATAATAACGATTCTATTATCGTTAATAAAATGCCATGGGGATGTTTTACTTTGATTGACGTAAAAGCAAAAAACAACCATTTTCGCATCCGTAAAACTGGATTGTTTGGCACCTTAGCAACTACTGATACTGCCTTAATGATTACTGAACAAAATAAACCAATTGGACTAGCTGGTCATATTAAATTTAAGGGCATGTGCTATTTACCAAAAGCTGGAATTAAAACAGCTTATATTGAAGGCAGTAGCTTTTCTGACTTAAATTCACTTCGGCCTTTTATTAAACCAGCTCCAAATTATATTCCTGAAATAGACGAGAATTATTTAAAATCTATTAATGTCACTCAATCCGAATTAAATTCATACACCGATAGTTTAATCTCTTTTATTCCTGAAACCCTTAATCAATCTTTTGAAAACAAAACGGCTGTTATTCAATCGGGAGATATTGCCTTAAGCTCTCAAATATTATCAAATAATATAAAAATCATTTCGTCTGATTTAATAACAGTTGAAAACACGTGCCAACTAAACAATATATTGTTAGTTGCCAGAAAAGTAATTTTCAAAAAAGGATTTAAAGGAACTGTTCATGTTATTGCTAAAGACAGCATTGTTACCGAAGATGAATGTGAATTTAATTATCCATCCTCTTTTTGTGTAATCGCCACTAATAAAGTTATTAAACCAAGCATAGAAGTTAAAGGTATATTTTTTGGCAAACAATGTAAACTAAAAGGTGGACTTCTCGCATCTAACAACAACAATCAAACATCACGAATGATGATTAAACTAAATAAAGATTTTGAACTCATCGGCAATTTATATTGCTCTGATTATGCCGATTTACAAGGGAAATTATTTGGAACCATTATTTGCAAAACAATCTTACTTCAAACAGAATCTGGCACTTACGATAGTCATCTCTTAAATAGTATTCTTGACCCAAAACGGTATGGCAAAAATTTAACCGTGCCTACCTGGTTTTCAAAAAACAAATACCTATCCTGTGCACAATGGTTTTAAATAAAAAATATAAAGGAAATACTTTGCCTGAAGTATTAATTGCCATTGTCATCATTTCGTTTACATCGGCATTAGGAATGATGATTTATATTAATATTCAAGAAAATACTCAGCCCTTTTTAAAATTAAAGGCAAATGAAATTGCTAAAAAAG
>PNMI01000023.1 GCA_013823565.1 Sphingobacteriaceae bacterium
CAGCCGTAACTCAAAACACAACAGCACCAACTGGTGTAAATGCCGGGGCTGACCAAACTTTATCTTGTTCTAGTCCATCTGTAACTTTAATCGGAGGCGTTTCTTCTCCAACAAATGCAGCTATTAGCTGGACAGGCTTAAGCGTTTGTGGAACTTCTAATACAGCAATCACCTCAGCTTGTGCTGCCGATATATATACATTAACTGCAACTGATCCATCAAACGGATGCTCTTCATTTGATTTAGTAGAAGTATTTGCTAATGCTGGCGCTCCTTTAATTAGTGCATCTTCAACTACAACTTTAGATTGTATTACTACTAGTGCTAATATTATTGCAACTACTACAACCAGCCCCGTTTCGTATAACTGGACTGGCTCAGGAATTATTTCCGGTTCAACTAGTTCAACTGCTACTGTGAATCAACCGGGAACTTATACTGTTACCGTTACTGACCTCATCAATAGTTGTTCTACAACTTCTATTGTTACAGTTAATCAAGACATTGCATTGCCGTCTATTACGATTACAGTGTCGTCTTCAGTTATTTGCTCTGGTAGCTCGGCTACAATGACTGCTACTGGAGCAAATAGTTACAACTGGTCTCCTGGCGGACAAACTACCAATAGTGTTTCTGTTTCTCCAACAAGTACAACTAATTACATTATTACGGGTACTGGCTTAAATGGTTGTACAAATACTGCTAACCAAAATATTATTGTTAACCCTTTACCTCCTGTTTCTATAAATGGTAGTACTAATATTTGTAAGGGTTCAACAACAACATTGTTTGCTTTTGGTGCAACTTCTTATACTTGGAATTCAGGCGTTAATACAACGTCAATAAGTGTTTCTCCTACGCTAACAACTACTTATTCTTTGACAGGAGAAGATTCAAATGGATGTATTAATACTTCAACTACTACTGTAAATATCGTTGCCGCTAAAAACATTTCGGGTGTCATTACAAATACAGCAGGCACTTCATCGGGAGACTTAATTTTGTACAAATACACTCCAGGATTAAGTATGTGGGATTCTATTACTACAGTTCCGTTATCAAGTTCCTATTCATTTACAAATATTGATAGTTCATTATATGTCATCAGAGCCATTCCAACTGCAACTAATATTCAGGTTACTTATGCCGATAGTGCTACTACTTGGCAAAATGCAACAGTAATTACTCATGGCTGTACCAATAATACTAGTCAAAATATCAAATTAATTCCATTAGATAATTTAGGAGGCGGTCCTGGTATTTTAACTGGATTTATTATTCAGGATAATGGATTTGGAGCAAGAATGAGTAATGAATTTAAACCTTTAGTACCAGGTAATCCAATAGGCGGAATTGTTGTAAAAGGCGGAAGAAATCCAGGAGGAAGTATGTTTACACAAACGACAACTGATGGTGCTACAGGCGGTTATACATTAACAAATATTCCATTAAGTACAGGTTCTGACCATTATTTTATTTATGTAGATATACCTGGACTTGATACAAGTGCCAGTTATCATAAAGTAATAACCACTACAAATTCTATACACCAAAACTTAAATTGGTCCGTTGATTCTATGTACATCAAACCAATTGGCGAGATTACAACTATTAAAAACAATAATAGTTTATTACATAACTCAATTTCTGTGTTCCCTAATCCTGCCGCTAGTTTTATAAATATTCAATATGAATTAATACAATCAGCTACTGTTCAAATTGAATTATATGACATTATTGGAAATAAAATTCAAGATATATCTCCAATAAGCGCTCTTGAAAAAAACAAATACAATCATTATCTAAAAACAGAACATTTAAGTTCTGGTATTTATTTCATAAAAGTAAAAATCAATAACTCCGAGAATACTATCAAATTAATTTTATCAAATTAATTTGATAGTATTCATCAATTAAAAATCCCAGATTATGAAAACATAATCTGGGATTTTTAATTATCGATATTTTTTGTAGACATTAAACACTTAGTTATTTGTCGACTAAAAAAGTTAGATTATCGTTGTTTTCAATAAACAAATCGACAATTCCTTAACATAAAATCAAATAATTTTATATATTTTAGCGTCTTAAAATTAGAAATAAAAAAAGCATGAAAAAAAGTCTATTAGTTTTAATTTGTTTTCTGGGTTTTATAAATCTAAAATCACAAACATTAATTAACATTGGGAGTGGGAATTCTTATACTGCAGATAATGAGTCTTCTCCAATAAATATTTATTACCGTTCACATCATTGCCAAATTTTATATACCCCAGCCGAAATTAATGCCGCTGGATATATAGGCTCGGGTTTAATCACAAAACTCGGGTTCAATATATTCGGAACAACAACCTATGGACTTCCTAATTTTACTATAAAATTAAAAAACACGTTAAATAATGATTTATCGGTTTATGACACAACTGGTATAACTACTGTTTACACATCTCCTTCATATTCTCCAACTGCTGGAGGTTTTGACTTATTAACTCTTACCAATTCTTTTACTTGGGATGGCTCTAGTAATCTTTTAGTAGATGTTTGTTTTGATCAAGTATCTGCTTGGACAACAACTGGTCAAGTTTATACGTTTGGATACTCGTCTGGAGGCAGTCATTATCAATCTATAAGAGATGATAACTCTAGTCAATGTGGGATTTCTACAAATAATGCAAATTATAGTTTCAAACCGCAAATTCAAATTGAATTTCCATCATTACCATTATGTGTAGGTACTCCAACTCCAGGCTTTGCTTCATCAAGTAGCGTATTAGTTTGTAACAACACCTCCTTTAATTTAAATTTATTAGGTGGCGATTTTGCTTCTGGTTTATTATACCAATGGCAATCATCTGCGGATGGAAGTATTTGGAATAATTTTGGTACTGCTTCTTATTCAAAATATTATACTGTTAATAGCATTACAGATACAACTTATTATAGATGTATTATAACATGTACGGCCTCTTCTCAATCAAATACATCAACTCCTGTTACTGTTAATTATAATCCTTTAATTAACTGCTATTGCATGCCAAGTTATGCTCTGGATTGTACTGGAGATAAGATTATGGACTTCTCAATTGCTAACGTTGTATTTCAACCAAGCAATTGTGATTTCAATGGTTATTCTGATTCTACAGGAAGTGCTTTTACAGTAATTAATTTAAATGCAGGTCTAACCTATTCGCTACAAGCAAACATTGCTAACAGCAATAATGGTGGTAGCATGGCCGCTGGTGCATGGATTGACTTTAATCAAAATGGACTATTTGAGTCAACTGAATTTACCTCATTAGGTTTTGGAGGTTCTCAAATTTACTCAAACCAAATAGCGGTTCCTATAAATATTTCAAGTGGCTCAGTAAGAATGAGAATAAAAGTGGATGCAAGTTACGCAGATGCATTCACTGTGCTTGATCCTTGTAATAATAACAATGGGTCCTTCTATGGTCAAATCTTAGATTATAAAGTAAATTTAACCGCTGCTCCAGTTTGTTCGGGAACACCGAGTGTTGCAACTACTGTTTCAAGTAAAACAATTGTTTGCGAAAATGTGCCATACGTTCTTAACTTAACTAATAATAGTATTTCAAGTGGTATTGAGTATCAATGGCAAACTTCTTTAAATGGAACCGTTTGGTCTAATTTAGGGGCTCCTCAAAGTACAATTCCTTATTCTATTAGCTCACAAAGTGTTGCAACTTATTATAGATGTATTTCAACCTGTACGAACTCTGCATTATCTAGTACTTCTACTCCAGTTATTGTTAATCAAAATCTCCCAACAGCATGTTACTGTGAACCCCAAAGTATAAACTGTGGAAGTAGTTCTTTTACAACAATTTTATTTGAAACATTAAATGATGCTCCTGTTTGTAATACAACAAATGGATATACAAATAGCAGCACTTTAACACCAGTTCCTCTAACTGCCAATCAAAGCTACACTATTTCAATTGACATAAACGCACAATCAGGAAATGGATATGTTGGCTTATGGATTGACTTTAACCAAGATGGTTTTTTTAGCACAAATGAATACACATATGCAGGAACTAATACTGTTGGGAATTTAACAACAACTGTAAATGTTCCTTACACAGCAATTGGTGGTAATACGAGAATGCGAATTGTAATGGAATCTACATGGAGCAGCACTCCTCCTGTTTTAAATCCATGCTTTAATTCTTCGTCTGATGGACAGGTTATTGATTATAGTATTTTAATTACTCCAGTTGTTGGTTGTTCTGGAACGCCAAATGCTGGTAATGCAATTTCTACTTCAACATTAGTTTGCAACAACACACCTTTTACATTAGATTTAACAGGAAATAGCATCGCTAGTAACATTGCTTATCAATGGCAATCATCTTTAGATAATATTTCTTGGACAAATTTAACGTCAAGTCAAACAAATGTGCCTTATACGGTAACAAGTCAAAGTGTATCAACTTATTACAGATGTGTGACTACTTGTACTACAAGCTCTTTATCTGCAAATTCAACATCTATTTATGTAAATCAAAATGCCGTTACAAATTGCTATTGCATACCTCCACCCTCTGATTGTAGTTATTCAACAGAAATTACTAATGTGCTACTTAATACTCTAAACAATGCATCTTCTTGTAGCGTAAACGGATATACCGACTATTCAGGAAGTGTTCCTACAGTTTCATTAAACATTGCACAAACGTATTCTATTGAAGTGAAGGTAGGAGATGATTACAATAATTTCACATCCGTTTGGATTGATTTTAACCAAAATGGTTCATTTGACACAACTGAATATTGTAATATAGGTTCTGTTTCAGGATTAGGAGATTCTACTACATATGGTGCAATTGTTATACCTAGCAATGCACTATTAGGAAACACAAAAATGAGAGTTAGAAATAACATCAATTATAGCTTTTACAATGATGAGCCGTGCGACGCTGGAGGTAATGCAGGAAAATCTTTAATGCCACTTCCTAGCGAAGGAGAAACAGAAGATTATATGGTTACCATTTTACAACAAAACTGTAGTACTATCAATTTTCCAACTTCAATAAATGCCATTGGAACAAACACTATTTGTTATGGAGAAAAGGACACTTTAGATATATCTTTTATTTTACCTGCTGTAACTGGAATTACCTATCAATGGAAAGCCTCAACTGGAGGAGTTTATATAAACGAAGGCTCTGTATTAAATTCTGCAAACTTTGTGGTTACTCCAACAGTTAACACTTCTTATTACTGTGAAATTATGTGTAACGGCAGTGTTATGTTGAACAGTGATACCGTTTTAGTAACCGTGAAACCATCTACAAATATTTCAGGAACAGTTACTGTTTTCCCCAATACAGGAACACCTGTAGCAGGACGAGTAATTTTATATAAATACGAACCTTTCTATACTCAATTTGACTCTGTGGCCGGGCAAAATATTGGTGCAGCGGGCGATTATAACTTTACGTCTTTTAACTCAGGTATCTATATCGTAAAAGCTATTCCAAATTTATTGAGTTTACAAATTGCTTATGGCGATTCTGCTGTTAATTGGAAAACAGCTAAGCAAATAGTTCATGGATGCTCTGTTAATGACATTCAAAACATCCAAGTAAAAGCTCTTCCATCGGCAACAGCAACAGCTGGACCTGGACGTTTAACAGGTATTATTACTCAAACTGTAGGTTTTGGACAAAGACCATCAGTTGGTCCAACAAATTCAAATATTTTCAAACCTATGGTGCCAGGTAATCCAATTGGAGGAATTGTGGTAAAGGGAGGAAGAAACCCTGGTGGACAAATGTTCACTCAAACAATTACAGAACCAGACACTGCTTCTTCAGCTCATGGAACATATACGTTAACAGGATTACCTATTGGAGATTATTTTATTTTAGTAGATATTACAGGATTAGATACTAATAACACTTATCATGTTAAAATTACGGCTGTAGATACTGTGTTCCATAATTTAGACTTTACAGTAGATTCTATTCAAATTAATCCGGTTTATGCAACAAATGTTGGAATAAATGAAATAATGGTTGACGAACACAAGATTAAGGTTTATCCAAATCCTGCAACTAATTATTTAACCATTCAATATAACCTGCAAAACAATTCGTCAGTAAAAATAGAGTTATATGATATTTTGGGTAAAGAAGTAAAAGTATTGTTACCTGAAACAAAACAAACCGCTGATACATACAAAAACACATGGTCATTAGATGAATTAAAATCTGGATTATACTTCTTAAAGATGAATATAGATGGTGTAGAAAACACTATCAAAATATCTGTGAGTAATTAATCAACAATAATTAATTCAAAAAAGCCAACTGTTAGCTAACAGTTGGCTTTTTTATTATATTTGAAAAGCAAAAATGTTATTTCATAAAAAATACAGCTTTCTATTTTTCATTCTATTATTTATAGAATGTCACTATTTTGCTCAAACCTATAATTTCAAAAATTATAATACCGAACAAGGAATTCCTCAATCTCAAGTACTATCTATATTTCAAGATATTAGAGGCAATATGTGGTTTGGAACCAATAGCGGCGGTGTAGGAAAGTTTGATGGAAACAAATTTACAACTATTACCGAAAATGACGGGCTAGTCAATAATGTCGTATACTCCATTACAGATAACTCAAAAAATGAGATCATGTTTGGAACAGCAAAAGGATTAAGTGTTTATAACGGCAACACATTTAAAACCTTTAATGAAAGACAAGGGTTAAAAAGCACTTATATTTTTAAACTTTTACGAGACGAAGCTAAAGTTTGGATAGGAACCGTTGAGGGAATTTATGTATATGAAAATAATAAAATAAGTCATTTTAACTCTGACTCAATTTTAAATAACAGTTCTGTTTATACCATTTTTATTGATGCTTCAAAAAACATTTGGTTTGGAACAATGCAAAACGGCGTTATTTTTTACAATTCCCAAACAAAAGAGTTCAAGCATTTCAATTCATCCAGTGGATTGATGTGGGATTTTGTGTTTTCTATTAATCAAAAATCAAATGGAGATGTTTTAATTGGAACACAAAAAGGATTAAATAATATTGACACTAAATTTAATATTACTGAAGTTAATGAAATACCATCAAACAGAAACATTTCTTATAGTTGTATTTTGGCTAACTCTGGAACAGAATTTTATTTCGGCACTCAATCTGAAGGTATTATTAAATATGACTTCAAAAACAAAAAAGTAACAGCAAAATATAATTTAAACAATGGTTTAACAAACAATCCTATTCAATGCTTATTTAAAGATAGAGAAAATAACCTTTGGATTGGTACCGATGGAGGAGGTATTTATAAATACCATAACGATAAATTTGTTTACTATTCTCAGCAAAATGGATTACCAGAAAATTATGTAAATACTGTTGCACAAGATACCAAAGGAAGATATTGGGTAGCATTAAAAAACAATGGTTTAATGAAAATTGATGGTAGTACTTTAACTAACTACACACTAAACCCCAAAAAGCCAAACGACTTGCCTGATAATGGCATTAATGCAATTTTACCTTTAGCAGATGGACGAATATTTTTCGGCACTAAAGAAGGATTATGTATTTACGAAAACGAACAATTTAAAACCATTACTGATTTTGATTTTAGATATAAATACATTTTATCATTATATGAAGACAGTCATAAAAACATTTGGATAGGAACTTCCGATGGATTATACATTTACAAAAACTCTATCATCTCAGATGTATATCCTGTAAATAAACTAAAAAAGGAAGGGCAAGAGTTTTTGGTTTTCTGTACTGTTGAAGATTCTAAAGGAAAAATGTGGATAGGAACAAGTTTTGGTTTAATAAAATATGATGGAAAAAGTGCATCACTATTCAACGACAAAAATAATTTTTTATCAGGAAGAGTTGCTTGTGCCATCATGGATAATCATAAAAATTTATGGTTTGGCTCAGAAGACGGAATCTTTCATTATGATTATAATACATTTACTAAAATCTCTCAAAAAAATGGCTTATCGTCAAACTATATTAACTTTCTGCAGACAGATGACCAAAATCGTTTAATCGTAGGATTAAACACAGGTATTGATTTTGTTGATATGAATGATTATTACAACAAAAAAATCACGATTAAACACTTTGGTAAAGGTGATGGTTTATTAGATATTGAATCTAACTCAAACGCTAGCTTTAAATGTAAAGACGGTAAATTTTTAATTGGAACAATCAGCGGTTTAGAAATCTATAATCCTGAATTAGATAAGATAAATAGTCAAGAAGCTATTACCAGCATTAATGCTGTTAAATTATTTTTTGGGCAAGAAAACATTTTAAAATATGCTCAAGGAATTGACTCAATATCAGTTTTACCAAAATATTTAATCCTACCTTTCAACAAAAATCACATCACCTTCCAATTTATTGGGGTAAGTTTAACTGCTCCTGAAAAAGTAATGTATCAATATAAACTAGAAGGATTGGATAATGATTGGACACCTGCTACTTCTAAAACAGAAGCCACCTACTCTTCATTGCCACCTGGTAAATACAAGTTTTTGGTAAAAGCAATGAATAATGATGGCTTATGGAACCAACAACCAGTAAGTTACGAATTCACTATTTCTCCACCTTGGTATAAAACATGGTGGTTTTATACATTATCAGTTATTCTTTTAATTAGCGGTATTTGGCTATACAATTTTATGCATACCAAAAAATTAATTGCTGATAAACAAAAATTAGAAAAAACAGTTGATGAAAGAACACATGAATTACGTGAAGAAAAAGAAAAAGTAGAAAGTATAAATAAAGAAGTGATTCAGCAAAAAACAATTATTGAGCACAAAAACATTGAAATTACGGATAGTATTAAATACGCTAAAAACATTCAGGAGGCATTATTACCTAGCTTAAATGAAATAGGCAATCTATTCAATAATAGCTTTGTATTGTACATGCCAAAAGATATTGTAAGTGGCGATTTTTATTGGTTTGCAAAAAATGGGAATACAAGATTTATTGCTGCCGTTGATTGTACAGGGCATGGTGTTCCTGGTGCCTTTATGAGTATTGTAGGAAATACCTTATTAAACGAGATTGTAAATGAGAAAAAAATCACAGTTCCTGGAGAAATCTTATTAGAATTACATAAGGGAGTTAAAATAGCCTTAAATCAAAACGCTATGGAATTTGAAAGACGTGATGGGATGGATATTACTCTTTGTGCATTCAACGAAAACTCTAACGAAATACAATATGCTGGTGCTAACCGCCCTTTATGGATTTATAGAAAAGACCGTAATTACGAATTAGAAATTATCAAAGCTACTAAATTCCCTATTGGAGGTTTAGAGTTAGAAGAAGCTCGAGTTTACCAAAATCATGTGGTAAAAGTAAACGAAGGAGATACTCTCTATTTATTTAGTGATGGTTACGCTGATCAGTTTGGAGGACCAAAAGGCAAAAAATTCATGTTAACTAATCTACAAAAAGTATTGCTAGAAAACATTGAATTACCTATGAATACTCAAAAACAAAAATTGACTGAAGCTTTTATGGCTTGGAAACAAGACGCCGAACAAATTGACGACGTGTTAGTGATCGGTGTTAGAATCTAGCCGATTTTTTAATTTTTTCTGTCATTATTTTGTTTAAATTAGTGCTTTAATTTCTATGAAAAATCAGTACTGTATTATAATGGCAGGTGGTGTTGGTACGCGTTTTTGGCCAATGAGCACAACAGCCCATCCTAAACAATTTTTAGATATCCTAGGAACTGGTAGAACTTTGATTCAACAAACATTTGATCGTTTTAGTGAACTTTGTCCTCCATCAAATATTTATGTAGTTACAAGTGATATTTATGAAGGCTTAGTTTCAGAGCAATTACCTGACCTACCTAAAGAAAATATTTTAACAGAACCTTCTCGAAAAAACACAGCACCTTGCGTTGCTTATGCTTCATATAAAATTCACAAACTAAATCCAAAGGCAATTACGGTTGTAGCTCCTTCCGATCATTTAATTACAAAAGAAGATACATTTACCAAAGCTATCAAATCGTGCTTTGCGAAAGCAAAAAGCGAAGATTGTTTAGTTACTTTAGGTATTAAACCCTCAAGACCAGATACTGGTTATGGTTATATTCAATTTATCGACTCTCCTGTGGAAGAGAAAGATAAACGTATGTACAAAGTAAAAACGTTTACCGAAAAACCAGATTTAGAAACTGCTAAATTTTTTATTGAAACAGGAGAGTTTTTGTGGAACAGTGGCATTTTTATTTGGAGTACAAAAAGCATTATATCTGCCTTTGAAAAACACGATCCTGAATTAGCTACTTTATTTAAAGAAGGACAAGAATATTATAATACTCCCAAAGAAAAAGAATTTATTACACGCGCTTACAATGTTTGCAAAAACGACTCTATAGATTATAGCGTGATGGAAAAAGCAAAAAATGTGTATGTGCGTTCTTCCATTATTGGCTGGAGTGATTTGGGAACTTGGGGTTCTTTGTATACTCACATTAAACATGATAAAGGAAGTAATGCCTTAGTAGGAAAAAACATCATTCAATATGGCTGCAACAATTGTATTGTTCATGTTCCAAAAGACAAGTTAGTTGTTTTACAAGGCTTAGAAGATTATATTGTGGTTGAATCTGACGGCGTATTAATGGTTTGTAAAAAACAGGATGAACAACAAATCAGAAACTTTGTAAACGACGTTAAAGTTCAAAAAGGCGATAAATTTGTTTAATTCTAACTTGTCACACTGAGCGGAGTCGAAGTGCAAAAACAAAATATTTTATAAATAAAAAATATGCCAAACGCTCAACAAAACAAAAACATCAATAAATTAATCATCGTGGCTGCTCTTGGCTACTTTGTAGATATTTATGATTTATTATTATTTGGGGTTGAACGCTTTGATAGTTTAAATGACATTTTACCTGAACAATATCCAGGTATTTCAGAATCAGTTAAAAAATCCTTAAATCTTATTTATGGCAAATTGCTTCTTAACTGGCAAATGGCAGGTATGTTATTTGGCGGAATTTTTTGGGGAATTTTAGGTGATAAAAAAGGAAGGCTTTCGGTTTTATTTGGTTCTATTTTAGTTTACTCAATCGCTAATATTTTAAACGGCATGGTTCATAGTACCGATTCGTATATGGTACTACGATTTATTTCGGGCTTTGGTTTAGCTGGAGAATTAGGCGCTGGTATTACCTTAGTGAGCGAAAGTATGAGCAAAGAAAAACGAGGTTATGGAACTATGATTGTGGCTACTGTTGGTGTTTTTGGTGCTGTTGTAGCTGGCTTTATGGGAGAAGTCATTACAAACTGGCGTTACTCTTTTTATTTAGGTGGAGGAATGGGCTTAGCTTTATTATTACTTCGTATTGGTGTTTTTGAATCAGGAATGTTTCATGCTGTTAAATCAGAATCAAACATAAAAAAAGGCAATATTCTTCAATTATTTTCTCATTTACCGAGTTTAAAGAAATACCTATGCATCATCTTTGTAACCGTGCCTGTTTGGTATGTGATGGGAACTTTAGTTTTATTTTCTCCCGAGTTAAGCGAATTAATGGGACTTCCCGAAAAATCTATTTCGGCAGGTAAATCCATTATGTTTGCTTATGCAGGTATAACCGTTGGCGATATTGCGTCGGGTTTAATTAGTCAATTATTAAAATCCAGAAAAAAAGCATTTGCTGTGTTTTTATCTCTTACTGTAATTGGCACTATTCTTTATTTTTTATATGGAGGCACTTCTGTTTTTGTGTTTTACTCTATCGTTACATTTATAGGTTTTGCTACAGGTTTTTGGGCTGTATTTATTAGTACAGCTGCCGAACTTTTCGGAACAAACATTCGTGCCACAGCAACTACTACGGCGCCAAACTTTGTAAGAGCCTCTACTATTTTAATTTCATTATTATTAAGTTTAGTCATCTCTGTTTTAGATGTAGACAAATTATTAGCAACTAAAATTACTGGGGCTATTATTATTAGTGTTGGATTTATTGCTCTATACTTCTTAGAAGAAACCTTTGGTAAAGATTTAAATTATGTCGAAAAATAAACCCACCGTTGTTATTGGAGCATCGCCAAACAGCGACAGATACAGTTATAAAGCAACCATTAGCTTACAACAACACCAACAATCTGTTTTTCCTATTGGTATTAGAAGTGGGCAAATAAATGGATTAGATATCATAACTGATAAACCTGCTTTAGAAAACATTGATACCGTGACTTTATATGTAGGTCCAGATAATCAAGATCCTTGGATAGATTATATATTTTCTTTAAAACCTAAACGTATTATTTTTAATCCAGGCACTGAAAATCCAGAGTTTGAAGCATTAGCAGAAAACAAAGGCATTGAAGTGTTAGAAGCTTGTACTTTAGTCTTATTATCCATCAACCAATATTAATTGTCATCGCGCTTTAGCGTGAGAGCGGAGTCGAAACGATTTTCATATGATAACCTTTACCACCAAATCTTTTAACGAATTAAGTAATATTGAACTCTATCAATTATTACAACTACGTGCTGAGGTTTTTGTAGTTGAACAAAATTGCCCTTATTTAGATTTGGATGATAAAGACCAAAAGTCATTTCATGTGCTTGGTTATGACAATGGCAAACTAGTAGCTTGCACCAGATTAGTTCCTATTGGCGTTTCATACGACAAAGAACCCTCTATTGGCAGAGTTGTAACTCACCCATCTGTCCGCAGTTTAGGTTATGGCAAATTATTAATGGAATACAGTATTGCCGAGACAAAAAAACGTTTCAATTCTGATGTTATAGTGATTGGCGCTCAATGTTATCTAGATAGATTTTATCAAAACCTAGGATTTGTTCCCGAAGGAGAAATGTATTTAGAAGACAATATTCCTCACATGACGATGAGATTGGGTTAGAAAATATTAATGGAACGCAGATCACGCCAAGGCGTGACTGATTTATTATGATTAAAAATGATAAAACAGTGAAGTTGTATTAATATCTCATACAAAAATCATAAGTTATCATAACCATCAGCGTCATCGGCGTTCCATTACAATACCACCTAAAAAAACAAAAGTTCCGTAAACAAGCTTTCACTTATTTACAGAACCATGTCAACAACAAAACAAAAAAATTAACAAAAACCTTTTGTAAAATTACTATTTAATGTAGTATATTCGTGCTACAATTTGTAGCAATTTAAAATTATGAGCAAAGTTTTTAGTAATTTAAAGTATTTGCGTTTGCAAAAAGGCTTGTCGCAAGAGCAATTAGCCGACAATTTAGGAATCACTCGTTCTCGCTTAGGCGCCTACGAAGAAAACCGAAACGAACCCTCTATTGATTTATTAATTGCCATTTCTGATTTTTTTCATGTGGCCGTTGATGCTTTAGTTCGTGGTGATTTAAGCAAAACAAGTTTGGATGGCTTAATGAAAATTGGTAAAAATCGTATGCTATTCCCCGTTTTAATTGACGACGACGGAAGAGATATGGTTGAATTAGTGCCATTAAAAGCTAGTGCTGGTTATTTAAAAGGCTATGCAGATCCTGAATACATGGAGCGTTTACCTCGTATGAAATTACCTTTCTTGCCAACAGGTAAACACAGAGCATTCCCTATTAAAGGCGATAGTATGCCTCCTATTAAAGAAGGTTCTTTTGTAATTGCTAAATACTTAGAACGAATAGAAGATATTAAAAACGGACAAACTTATATTGTAGTCACTAAAGATGATGGCTTATCCTACAAGCGTATCTTTAATTTAAATACTAAGAAAGGAACGTTAGAATGTCATTCAGATAATAAAATGTATCAACCATATAAAGTCAACTTAAAAGACGTGGTAGAACTTTGGGAATATACTTGTAGCATTAATATGAGTGATTATAGAGAAGAAGAGTTAAACGTTGGTAGCATTATGAACATGTTGCGTAACCTTCAAGTAGAAATGGAAGTCATCAAAAAACAAGGAAAAAAGTCAAATTAAACCTGAAAGCCCTGATGTTTTACATCAGGGCTTTTTATAGAGCTATCAAATCTCCATTGTTAGTTAAAAAATCTAAATAGTCTTTTAACTTCGCTCTTTACAGTATAACTTAGAGAATTAGTTAAATCACCTCTTTGCGCAATTGCTTTTGCTAATTATGCTTTGCGGTTAAACACAAAAAACATGAAAAAATTCTTATCATCAAAATTGTTTCGCGCTATTTGGTCGCTGGGCTTAGCAGCATTTTTCTTTTATATTACTCCTGCTTGCTTTAGTAAAACAACCATTGGGATTGTATTAGGTATTTTAGTATTATTAATAAATGGCTCTGGCTTTTTAAACAAGTTTCCTATTATTACTCATATTTCTCGTTTTTTAGTTGGTGGTTTATTTATTTTTTCAGGCTTTATTAAAGCTAATGATCCATTAGGCTTTAGCTATAAATTACAAGAATACTTTGAAGTATTTAAAGCAGATTCTGGCTTAGGGATTTTTGAAAGTTTCGCACACATTGCCCTACCCTTATCCATTTTATTATGCGTGAGCGAAATGGCTTTAGGTTTTATGTTGTTAGTTGGCTACAAACGCAACTTAACTCTTTGGTTATTATTTACTCAAATTGCGTTCTTCACATTTTTAACGTTCTACTCGGCATGCTACAACAAAGTAACTACTTGCGGCTGCTTTGGCGACTTTTTAGTTTTAAAACCTTGGACAAGTTTTTGGAAAGATGTTGTGCTACTTGTTTTAATCACTCAGTTATTAGCTTGCAAAGATCACGTTAACGAATTATTTACAGAATTAATCACCTTATCGTTAACTGTTGTAGCCATTGTTTTATCATTTGCTTTCCCTATTTATGCTTACCGTAATTTACCCCCTTTAGATTTTAGACCATATGCTATTGGCATGAATATTAAAGATAATATGAAAGCGGGTGCTGATTATAAACCAGCTGAATATGAATCAGGGTTTATTTACGAAAATTTAAAAACTGGTAAACAAGAACATTTTAATATGCAAAACTACCCATGGCAAGATACCTTAAATTGGAAATGGGTTGCCACGGATAACATCTTAGTTCATGACGCGATTAATCCTCCAAAAATTGTAGATTTCTCAATTACGTCTTTAGATGGAGTTGATTTAAAAGACAGCATTTTAAATAATAAAGATTATATGTTTTTATTAATTTGTTACGACTTAACAAAAACAGAAGAAGATGAAACTTTACATGCTAAGATAAACGACTTATATAAATTAGCTTCGGCTGATAAACGTAAAGTTTTAGCCTTAACCGCAGGAGACGCTAAACAGATTGATGATTATAAACATAAACACCAAGCTATGTATGATTTTGCTCAAGCAGATGGTATTGTTTTAAAAACAATGGTAAGAGCTAATCCAGGTTTAATTTTAATTAAAGACGGAACAGTGATAATGAATTGGCATCACAATAATTTCCCAACATACAGTGATGTAAAACAGAAGTATATCAAATAAAAAATCATAAAAAAGGGAAGCAAATGCTTCCCTTTTTTATTCTTGTTTCTTATTAGTTAACCTTTCATATTCTCTTTCAATAGCATTATGATTAGAGAATACATAAGCATTTAAAAATATGTACGCTAAAACAACCGCTAATGTTAATGTTGGAAACATTGGCCATGGCAAGCCTGAGTCTGGATTTTGATGATCTGTAAAAAACCAAATCATCCAAAAAATGGCAGTTAATACAAGGTAAGCATAAAAATATCGTTTGAATTTAGAACGTTTTTTTGCCAATTCCCATAATTGCTTCTCTCTTTGTGTTTCCATCATATTACTTTTTAGGAGTTTCAGCAGGTACTAAACATTGTTTTAATAATTTTTCAGCACGAGGCTTACCCCAATGAGGCATTATAAATCCTTCTTTTTTAAATGCATTAAATTTCTCCACGGCTAATTCGGCATGTGGTTTTGCTTTTTTTCCTCCTCCTCCAAATACTTCGGGAGTATGATAAACGATAGTGGCTTTTTGAAGATAAGCTCTTGGATTTTTGGGATTTAATTTAATGGCCTCGTCAGCTAATTTTAAAGCCATAGCGCCGTATTTTTGTCCGCGTTGTGCTTTATGAACCGAAATTCGTGCGGCAGTAATCATCGACTTTAATACTTTTACTTCCGAATTATTTTCGCTTAATGAATCAGCTTTTTTAGAAAAATATTCTGCTTTGTCGCACCATGTATCTGTGTCTTTTCCTTTTTTCTCTAATGCAATTAATACATAGCAAATGCCAGAGTAATAATAAGGCAACCATTCATTTTTTTCTTGCTCTGCAATTTGTTCAAATCCTGAAGCTACTTTTTTATATTCTCCACTTCCCTTTGCTGAATCTAAAGCAGCAACCGTATTTTTCATAGCATCTTCATATTTTTTATGCTGAGAAAATCCATTAGAGGCAATTAAAAAAAATGCTACTAAAAACAGAGTTTTTATTTTACATAACGATAACATGGTGCAAATATAACTTAAAACCTCTTGGTTTATTTCCCAAAAAAATAAAAAATAAAATTGTTGTTACCAAGCTATGTAAGGCTTATAAGGTATTTTGACTATAAAAATGAAATAATTCATTTGTTAATATTTTGTTATTAACTAAAATAGTATTACCTTTGCCCCGCAATTAGATTTAATATTTGCATCCAATACATTGTGAACGCGCCTACGTCGGGCTATAAATTGTTCACAGCTACTGCGGAAATTAAATCTTAGTTAGCAGCTAGTAATAATAATTTAAACAAAAACAAATGACATTTCAAGAATTAGGCTTGGAGCCAATGCTCCTAAAAGCCGTGACCGAGATGGGCTTCGAAAATCCTACGCCTATCCAAGAACAAACTATTCCTCAGTTGCAAGGAAAATCTACTGACATGGTAGCTTTAGCACAAACAGGGACAGGAAAAACTGCAGCCTTTGGTCTGCCTTTATTAACAAAGTTAGATTTAAACTCTCGCTTTACACAGTCTTTAATTTTAGCACCAACTCGCGAGTTATGTGTTCAAATCAGTAAAGATTTAATTAACTATTCAAAATTCCTTAACGGATTAAGAGTAACAGCTGTTTACGGCGGAGCACCTATTATGGGGCAAATTCGTGACATTAAAGCTGGTTCTCAAGTTGTAGTAGCAACTCCAGGTCGTTTAATCGACTTAATCGAGCGTAAAGCAATCGACTTATCTCATGTAGATGTAGTTGTATTGGATGAAGCAGATGAGATGTTAAACATGGGCTTTAAAGATGATTTAGATCAAATTTTAAGTAACACACCTCCTACAAAAAACACATGGTTATTTTCTGCAACAATGCCTCGCGAAGTTGAGCGTATTGCTAGCAAATACATGGAATCTCCTTTAGAGATTTCAGTAGGTAAGAAAAACTCTGGTAATGAAAACATTCAACATATTTACTATACAGTAAATCAACGTGATCGTTACGCAGCTTTAAAACGTATTGCTGATTTTTACCCAGATATATTTGGTATTGTTTTCTGTCGTACAAAAGCAGAAACTCAAGATGTAGCTGATCAATTAATTAAAGATGGTTATAATGCAGATGCATTACATGGTGATTTATCACAAGCACAACGTGATTTAGTGATGAAACGTTTCCGTAGCCACACGCTACAAATGTTAGTTGCTACGGATGTAGCGGCTCGTGGTATCGACGTTAACAATGTAACTCACGTAATTAACTATAACTTACCTGAAGAAGCAGAAAACTACACACACCGTTCAGGTCGTACTGGTAGAGCTGGTAAAACAGGTATTGCTATTGCTATTGTTACTCCACGTGAAGTAAATAAAATTCGTGATATCGAACGTATTATTCAAAATACATTCACTAAAGCTGATGTGCCAGATGGCGTAGCAGTTTGCGAAAAACAATTATTTAATTTAGTACATAAATTACATACTGTTGAGGTAAAAGACGAGGAAATCGAAAATTACCTTCCGAAAATTTATGAAGAATTAAAAGATTTATCTAAGGAAGAATTAATTAAGCGTTTCATTTCTGAAGAGTTTAACCGTTTTTATGCTTACTACCAAAATTCTCAAGATTTAAACATTGGCAACGATGGTGGAAGTAATGGAAAAACAACTCGTTTCTTCATTAATATGGGTCAATTAGATGGATTTAACCGTAATTCTATTAAGGATTTCTTGGCTGAAGTATCTAGCTTAAACCCACGTTTTATTTTCAATGTTGACGTTAAAAACTCATTCTCTTTCTTCGAAACAGAAAATAAATGTGTTGATGAATTTTTAGCTTTAAACAAAAAAGGAATTGAGTTTAATGCTCGTGTGATTTCTTTTGAAGTGAGTAAAGCAAAACCTTCTGGTGGATACGGCGAAAAACGTTCATACGGTGGAGGTTCAAGAGAAGACGGTCGTCGTTCATACGGTGGCGGAGAACGCAAATCTTATGGTGGAGGTTCTCGCGAAGGCGGAGAGCGTAAATCATACGGTGGCGGAGAACGCAAATCTTATGGTGGTGGCGAAAGTCGTTCATATTCAGGTGGCGGAGAACGTCGTTCATCTTTTGGCGGAAGCAGAGAAGGTGGAGAACGCAAACCATTTAACCGTGAAGGCGGAAATGGTGGCGGAGAACGTCGTTCATTTGACAAACCAAGTGGAGAAAGATCTTTCAGCGGAAACCGCGAAGGAGCTGAACGTAGAAAGCGTTTTACTAAATAATTTTAGCTAATTAGGACGCAAGTATATTATTTTTCGAAAAAAGCAGACAATTTTTTGTAGGTTAAAAAAGAAATACTATATTTGCGTCCCTATTTTAAGGGATAACACATTTAATTAAATAATAGCATGTCACGTATTTGTCAATTAACAGGTAAAAAAGCGATGAAAGGAAACCACGTTTCTTTCTCTAATACTAAAACACGTCGCCAATTTAAAGTAAACTTAAAAACAAAAAAGTTTTTTGTTCCAGAAACTGGTGAGTGGGTAACTCTTCGTGTTTCTACATCAGCTATCAAAAATATTAACAAAAAAGGAATTTTTGCTTGTTTAAAAGAAGCTGTAGAAGGCGGAATTTTAGCTTAATTCAATAAATAAAAGAGAAAATGGCAAAGAAAGGTAATAGAATTCAAGTAATTTTAGAGTGCACAGAGCACAAAGACAGTGGTAAACACGGGACATCTCGTTACATTACAACTAAAAACAAAAAAAACACTCCTGATCGTATTGAGTTGAAAAAATACAACCCGATCTTGAAAAAAATGACAACTCATAAAGAGATTAAATAATCCATTAAAACTAAAAAGAAATGGCAAAGAAGGTAGTTGCAACACTAAAAACTGGTAAAGGAAATAGCTTTACTAAAGTTATTAAAGTAATTAAGTCGCCAAAAACTGGTGCTTATGCATTCCGTGAGGAAATCGTTCAAAACGAATTAGTAGCTGATTATTTAAAAAAATAATTTGCTTTATTATATTAAAGAAAGCTTCTTCCGAAACGAAGGAGCTTTTTTGTTTTTATAATTTGGTTTTATAGAACGCAGATAACACGGATTAGGCAGATTTACACTGATTTTTCAAATGCTGGATATATATTGTATTTAAATAACACTATACAAAAAAAATCATACAAAATCATAACCATCTGCGCTATCTGTGTTCCATTCCTTTTATTTATGTTCCATTATATTTAATACATTTGTAATCACTAAACACAACTATGGGATTCTTAGATAAATTATTTGGTAAAAAAGAGAAAGAAAGCTTAAACGAAGGTTTATCAAAAACTAAAGAAAGTTTTTTTGGCAAACTAGCTAAAGCTGTTGCTGGAAAATCTACTGTTGATGCTGATGTACTAGATAACCTAGAAGAAGTTTTAATTACTGGAGATGTTGGTGTAAATACAACCCTAAAAATCATCAAACGTATTGAAGCCAGAGTTGCAAATGATAAATATGTTGGTACTGGCGAATTAAATAATTTATTAAAAGAAGAAGTAGCGGCTTTATTAACTGAAAATAATTCAACCGACGCTACCTCATTTGAAATCCCTACCCTAGCTCCTCAAGCATCTGGAGAAAAAACACCATATGTAATTATGGTAGTTGGTGTAAATGGTGTTGGGAAAACAACAACCATCGGAAAATTATCTCATCAATTTAAAACAGCTGGTTATAAAGTTGTTTTAGGTGCAGCCGATACATTTAGAGCAGCAGCCGTAGAACAATTAACGATTTGGAGCCAACGTGTAGGTGTTGATATTGTATCGCAAGGTATGAATGCCGACCCAGCTAGCGTAGCTTTTGATACTTTAAGCAGTGCTAAAGCAAAAGGTGCTGATATTGTGATTATTGATACCGCAGGACGTTTACATAATAAAATCAACTTAATGAATGAGTTGACCAAGATTAAAAACGTGATGAAAAAAGTAATTCCTAATGCCCCTCACGATGTTTTATTAGTTTTGGATGCTAGTACTGGACAAAATGCCATTGAGCAATGTAAACAGTTTACAGCCGCTACAGATGTTACTTCGTTAGCATTAACAAAACTAGATGGCACTGCTAAAGGCGGTGTTGTTATTGGTATTTCCGACGAATTTAAAATTCCTGTAAAATACATTGGTGTTGGCGAAAAAATGGAAGACTTACAAGTTTTCAATCGCACAGAGTTTGTAGATAGTTTGTTTAGTCAAAACTAAACATCTTTGTGCCTTTTTATAATCATTGTATTATAATTCTATAGTTTTTTTGTATCTTTCTCTTGTACTAAATTTCATTTTATGGTTTCATTATTTCCCAGATTAAAACAATCTCTTGCTATCGTATTAATTATCATAGCGTCAATTAATACACAAGCTCAAAAAAAATACCCTAGCTTATTATGGGAAATAACTGGTAATGGTTTAACCACACCTTCATACTTATATGGCACCATGCACGTGAGTAGTAAATTAGCTTATCATTTATCCGATTCGTTTTTTGTTGCCTTATCCAATGTTAATACAGTTGGTTTAGAATCTAATCCCGATCAATGGCTAAAAAATATGAAAGACATCGGATTATTAGAACAATTAAATAATCCAAATACCTACAATAATGCTGATTTTTATAAAGAGGCTTTTAAAATTGAAACTCCAACAAATAAAAAGTACAGAGATATTTTATCTAACGACCCTGACATTATTAATAACTTATTATACAGAAACAACAGTAATAAAAACGATCACGAAGAATCTACTTACATTGATTTATTTATTTATAAAGCTGGAAGTAAACTAAACAAAACCATTGTAAGCCTAGAAGATTTTAAAACATCTTTAGTAATGGCCACTAAAGGCACAACTCCAGGGTCGAATGAAAACGGTTATGAAAATAAAGGGAAGGTGGATTATTTTAAAGTTCAAAATCAAATTAACGACGCCTACCGTTCTGGAGATTTAGATGCGATTGATAGTTTATCTCAATTAACTTACACCACTAAAAACACACAAAAATATTTAATAGAAGACCGAAATGTTATTTTAGCTCATAACATTGATTCTGTTTGTAAAAGAGGAAGTTTATTTGCTGGTATTGGTGCCGCTCACTTACCTGGAAAAAATGGAGTGATTGAAATGTTGATTAAAATGGGTTATAAAGTAAGACCCGTTTCAAATGTTGCTACAAAAAAAGGCTCAAAGCAAAAAGAAAAAATTGAAGCTATCGTTAAAAAATGGCCAGCATATAAACAATATGCAAAAGACTCTTTATTTTCTTATGACTTATACGAAACACCTGTTAATGTAGCTAATTTAAAAGGTTATTCTTTTTACTTAACTGCCGATATGGCCAATGGTTCTTACTACACCATTTCAAGACTATTGACATATGCTCCAATGAATAATTACACGATTGAAAAACAAATTTCAAAAATCGATAGTTTACTATACGAAAGTATTCCTGGTAAAATCATTTCTAAAAAAGAGTTTGTTAATTCTGCTGGTATTAAAGGCTTAGATATTTCTAATAAAACAAAAAGAGGAGATTTACAACGCTATCAACTATTTTTTACAGAAACAGAATTAATTGTTTTTAAAATGAGTGGTAAAGGCGACTATGTAAATGGCGCTGAGGCAAACCGTTTTTTCTCATCAATCAAATTTTCTCCAAAAAAAGGAGAGGTTATTCCTTCATATTCTCCCGCTACCAAAGGATTTAGCATGTCGGTTCCAAATACGTATCAATATATTAGTAACAAAAAATCGGGGACGCAAGGTTTGGCAGAAGAGCTATTCGCATTTGATCAAACATCAAATACAACCATGGGCGTGATGCATTATTTTTATCACGATTATAGTTATTTAGAAGAAGATACTTTTGAATTAAACTTACTTTGTAATAATGCTTTAAAAAACTTTAATTACAACAACGATGTAACTAGAGAATTTAGTAGAGAACAAAATTTATCCTGCATTAACTTTTCCGGAAAAAACACAGATTTAAATAAAACAATGTATGCTAAACTATTTATTAAAGGCGTTCACTATTACTTTGTTTACACTTTAGTCAATAACTCAAGTCCTAAACCAAATGATTTTTTAAATTCCTTTAAAATTATTGATTTCAAACACATTAACGAATTAAAAACAATAACAGATCATAATTTCGCTTTCACAGTGATTGATGAAATGGTTCCAGAAGATAGAAACCAATTGCAAGAAGCTTTAGCTGATTTTTATGCTGACATGCAAAAAGAAAAAGATAAAAATATCATTAGCAGTTCTTTTAATTATGAATCGAAATCAAAAACATATTATTCTCCATCATCTGGAGAACATATCAATATTGATTACGAAAAATATAACGATTATGATTTCAGAGATTCGACTACTTTTTGGACTGATATTGAAAAATACATTCACAACAACACTTCTTTTATTGTAAAAAAGCCAGTATTAACAAAAACTAAAGGCACTGAAACCTTTGAAGTCACATTAAAAGATACAGCGACTTCAAATATCATTAAACGAAAATATATTTTAAAAGACGGTTTACTATTTTGTTTATCTGCCATCTGCGACTCATCTATTGGTACTACTGGCTGGACCGATAGCTTCTTGAAATCATTTAAGCACAAGGATACAGCTATATCAAAACCTATCTTCGTTAATAAAACAAATGCTTTATTGAAAGATTTATGTTCGACAGATACAACGCTTAAGTATGCGGCAAAACAATCATTAATATCAACCGCTATTGATAAAAAATTCTCAAAATCAGTTGTTGATTTTTTGAAAACTCCTGATTTTTTAAAATTAGATGAAGAAAGTAGAGCCACATTAATCGTAAATGCTGGTACACTTGAAGATGAAAATATAATTCCTGTTTTTAAAACGCTATACAACTATTATGAAGACAGCAGTTATATGCAGATATGTTTGATCAAAGGTTTAGGGTTTTTGAAAACAAAGAATAGTTATAATACCATTTTTGAATTATTAAAAAATAAAACACCTTTAACAGGAAGCGAGAGCAATATTACAGATGTGTTTAGTCCTTTATATGATTCTTTAGAATTATGTGCTAATTATTTCCCATCATTGTTTTCATTAACGTCTTTTGAAGAATATAAAACACCTGTTTATAATTTGTTTTCAGATTTAGTAATTAGAAATATAGTTCCAGCATCTAAATATCAAGCAAATGTACCTTCACTTTTAGTAGAAGCTAATAACGAATTAAAGCGCTACAATGCATCTAACAAAGCAAATAAAAACAACCAAAATGCATATGATGCTGAAGCGGAAGCTAATAGAATAGCCGAGTATTTATCTAACATGCTTGATAATATGACTACTTCTTCCAGTACCAGCACTAAAAGTTCATTTCCAAACTATAATAACATGATTGAAAATCATGCGGCTACATTAGCCTCTTTCTATCAAACAAATCCTGCCGTGAAACAATATTTTGAAAAATTATTCAAGGTAAAAAATGAACAAGTACTTTTAAATATTTACTTAATTGCTGCAAAAAATAAAATCAGCGTTAATGATACAGTTTGGAAATACTTTAGCAACAATAAGAAAACAAAACTTAAAACATATAATGAGCTTACGAAACTTAATCTTTTAAATAATTTTGATAAAACAACATTATCACAAGAAGAATTTTGTAAAACTCAAATAGAAAGTAATATTGACATTGATTACAGCGAAAACGATGGCAACTCCGCTTTAAAACAGCAAGCTAAACCTGATAGTATTTATTTTACAAAAAAGGAATTTGTAAAAAACAATAAAGAAGAAGGCTACATGTATTTTTTTGACAGAATAAATTCTGAAACAAAAACAAAAAGCATAGCCTATGCTTATGTAAAAAAACAAAAAGATGATAAGGTAACTACTCAAATTGAAGTTATTGATGTTAATAGAGCCATTGATATTGGAACAACGGCCGAAGAAATTATAAAAAATATATGCTCAGAGTTTTATTACAAGCATAGATTAAGATATGTTGCAGAAAACAGTTATTCTAATTTTAATAACTATTATGGGGATTATTAATTTAGTAATTAATCTCTCTTAAAACTCATTCTTTCGCCTTTCTTGCTTTCATCAAATGTTCCGTTATCGTACACTAAATGACCATTTACAAACGTTTTATTGATGCTAGAAGAAAACGTGTAGCCTTCAAACGGACTCCAGCCGCATTTGTATAATAAAGAGGCTTTAGTAACTTCTGTTGGCTTATTTAAATCTACTAAAACTAAATCGGCAAAATAACCTTCGCGGATATAGCCTCTTTTTTCGATTTTAAAAAGATCTGCCACATTATGAGACATCTTACGAACAATCATTTCTAGGGTGATTTTCTTTTGCTTATAAAACTCCAACATCGCAATAATAGAATGTTGAACCAGTGGACCTCCACTTGGCGCTTTTAAATATGGCAATTGTTTTTCTTCAATCGTATGTGGGGCATGGTCGGTAGCAATTACATCAATTCTGCCGTCTAAAACTGCTTCAAAAATGCGCGCTCTATCGTATTCTGTTTTTACAGAAGGATTCCATTTAATCCAATTTCCTTTAGTTTTATAATCATCATCATTAAACCATAAGTGATGAATACACGCTTCGGCTGTAATACGTTTTTGTTTTAAAGGAATTTTATTAGTGAATAAATCTAATTCCTTAGCCGAAGAAATATGTAATATATGTAAACGTGTATTGTGTTTTTTAGCTAATTCTACTGCAAAAGACGATGATTTAAAGCAAGCCTCGTCATTACGTATAATGGGATGGAAATAAGCCGGTAAATCTTCGCCGTACTCCTCCACTATTCTTTTTTGATTTTCTTTAATCATTGGGTCGTACTCACAATGCGTAGCTATTAAAGCATTAGATTTTGAGAAAAATCCTTCTAATGTTTTTTCATTATCCACCAACATATCGCCAGTACTTGAGCCCATAAAGATTTTTAAACCACAAACTGTTTTATAATCAACTTTTAAAGTTTCTTCTAAATTCAAGTTCGTTCCTCCCATAAAGAATGAATAGTTAGCTAACGAACATTCTTTTGCTCTGCTATATTTTTTTTCCAATTCTAAAATGGTAGTTGCTTGAGGAACCGTATTTGGCATTTCCATATACGAAGTTACACCACCAGCAACTGCTGCTTTGGCTTCTGTATAAATTTCGCCTTTATGAGTTAATCCTGGCTCTCTAAAATGCACCTGATCATCAATGGCACCTGGTATTAACACTAAACCACTCGCGTCAATTACTTTAGCGCTATCATCGGTTATATCTTTATCTATTTGAGAAATGATATTTCCATCAATTAATACATCTGATACAAAAGTTTCGTCTTCGTTAACGATAGTGGCGTTTTTAATTAAGATTTTGCTCATATTAATTTTTTAAAGAATCTAGTACAGTTATTTCTACTTTAGTTAAGCCTGACTTTACAAAATTTAATTGTTTTGCTGCTCTCAAACTTAAATCAATACTACGTTTTGATTTTTGAGGAAGTCTATCATTAATTTTTACAATTACTGTTGAATCATTTTTTAGATTCCTCACCAAAACATATGTTCCAAATTTAAGTTTTTTATGGGCGGCAGTCAAACTATCATTCGAGAATTTTTCACCAGAACTCGTTTTTCTGCCATTAAACTTTTTAGCATAGAAACTAGCTATTCCAACAGTTTTATTTGCTGAAGAAGGTTTATCTTGAGAAAACGATTTGTATCCAAAACCAAGCAATAGCGTTATTAGTATAAATGCTCTCATACTCAAAATTACGCCATTTTTAAAGAAATGATACTTTAATCAGTCTAAAAACCTTCTAATACTTAACCAATTTTAACAGCAAGTATGAAATAAATGCTGAAAACTGACGCTTTTAATAATCTAACAAAGTAGTATATTAGCAAACAATTTATGAGCAAAAATTTAGTCATCATACCAACCTACAACGAAATTGAAAACATCGAAAAAATGATTCGAACTGTTTTTGAATTACCTCGTGTATTTGAGTTATTGATAGTGGATGATGGTTCACCTGATGGCACGGCTAATAAAGTAAAAGAATTACAAAAAGAATTTTCGGGCAAATTACATATCGAAGAACGTAAAGGCAAACTAGGTTTAGGCACTGCATACATCCACGGTTTTAAATGGGCTTTGGCTCGTGATTATGATTTTATTTTTGAAATGGATTGTGATTTTAGTCACAACCCCAAAGATTTAGTGCGTTTATTAGAAGCTTGCGAAAATGGTGCTGATGTGGCTGTAGGTTCTCGCTATACAAAAGGCGGACAAGTAAGTAACTGGCCAATTGGACGAATTTTAATGAGCTATTTTGCTTCAGTATACGTTCGTGTAGTATTGTGGCTGCCTGTAAAAGATACAACAGCTGGTTTTAAATGCTACCGTAAAAAGGTATTACAAACCATTGATTTAGATGCTGTTCGTTTTATGGGCTATGCGTTTCAAATTGAAATGAAATACCGTGCTTATAAAAAAGGATTTAAAATTGTAGAAGTTCCCATCATGTTTACCGACCGCGTACTAGGCGTTAGTAAAATGAGCACCAAAATTTTTAAGGAAGCATTTGTAGGCGTTGTTCAGATGCGCTTTATGAAGATGTAATTTTCTTCTTATTATAAATTATTTATAGTTAAATAAAGTTTAGAAAAGTTTTTTACATGAATGAAATAACTATTCCTTATCATCTGGCTATACCAACTTTTCTGTGCATTATTGGGTTTATAATAATTTTAAGCTATAGAATACTCCTTTTTAAAAGAAACAATTGGATTTGGATATGTATTTCAATCTTTTTGCTTGTTTATTTTTTTATTGTGGCAAACGCAACATATGATGATATATATTATCAATGGGATCTAAATAATTACGACATAGACAAAGATGGCTTCTTTAGTGAAAAAGAAACTACTGAAAATCAAAAAGCAGCAATGCAAAGATTAACGAATGACGTTGGCCGTAATTTTTCATTTATTACGGGTGCATTAATCGCAGGAGTTATTTCAATAATAATTTATCTATTAGGTCTACTCAAGAATGGGCTAAGCAATCAAAAAATTAAATAAGAAAATCACTTCTAATTTTTGATAAAAAATCAGAGGAAAATGACAACTTACTTCACCAAATTTCCGTTAGCTCTTAATAAATCAGTCTCCGCTAATTTAATAGCATATAAAGCTTCAATATAACGAACTTGAGCGTCTTCTAAATTCTTTTGAGTTTCTATGGTTTCTAATAAATTGGATTTCCCTACTTTGTAACGTTCAATCGATACATCTAACACTTCTTTAGAATCCATTAAATTTTGTTTTTCTAACTCAACAATTGACTTGTTTAGTAAATAGGTTTTATAACTATTATAAACCTGAGCATCAACCTGCAACTGTATTTGCTCAGTCATATAACGTTGATTTAAAAATAATATATTTCTTTCCTTCACTAACTTACTATTTTTAGTTCCATTAAACAGTAACCATCCTGCAGTAACGCCTGCATTTAAACCCGCTTGTCGATTTAAAAAAACAAAACCAGCCTGACTTTGAGAACGTGTAAAATTATAAGCGCCATTTAATTGTACAAAAGGCAAATTAGCCGAGCGAGCTTCTTTAATGCTTTGCGAAATAATAGACTCGTTTTGTTTTGACATTAAAATAGAAGAGTTTGATTTTGACACTTCTTTTTTTAACTCATCTATATTTGGATTATAATTCACCATAATAGAATCAGTCGTTTTAAAATCAGAATCAACAGGTTTACTTAATAAGGTGTTTAATTTGGTTTTAGCATTTAGTAATTGTAATTCTAATTGCACAATAGCACTCTTTGCCTTATTTTCATTAGATTGAGATAATAGCACGTCCACTTTCGAATCAGAGCCAATTTCGTATTTAAGCTTTGCTAATTTTTTTCGCTCTTCATAAATACTGAGATTTTGTTTCGCTGCTTTTATTAATTCATTAGTTTTTACAACGGAATAATAGGCAGAAACAATTTCATACACCGTATTTTCCATTTGTTGTTTTAATTCAATCGCCGTTAACTGCTCGTTTAAGCCCAATCTTTTTTTAACCGCAAACATTTTTAATCCATCAAATATCATCCAGCCTACATTTACGGAAGCTCCTGTATTATTAGATTGTGCTCCATTTCTTTCTTGAGTAACACCAGTACTAAATTCTTGATACGAATTAATATTAGCCAAACTTAAATTAGCATTAACACTCACTGTTGGTGACATACCTGCGTTTCCAAAATTATTTTGAAGCTTAGCAATTTCTTGTTCGTTTTTAACTATTAAAACAGAATAGTTTTTTTCTAATCCAATTTTAATAGCTTCTTCAATAGTTAAGATAGATTGCGCGTACAATCCCGAACTTAATCCAACAAACAGAACTATAATTTTATACAACATCTTTATCATGTTTTTTATCTTTAACTAAATATGAATAAATAGCAGGAACAACGTATATCGTTAATAATGTGGATAGCAATAATCCTCCAATAATAACAATACCCATTCCCATTCTACTTTCAGAACCTGCACCCAGAGCCATAGCAATTGGCAAGGCTCCTAACATCGTTGCTAAACTTGTCATTAAAATAGGGCGTAAACGTGCTGTAGAAGCTTCTATTAATGCTTCTTTCACATTCATTCCTTGTTTTCTTAACTGATTTGTAAACTCAATAATTAAAATTCCATTTTTAGTTACTAGGCCAACTAACATAATTAACCCAATTTCACTAAAAATATTCAACGTTTCATTAAAGTACCAAAGTCCGAATAAGGCTCCTGCTAAAGCCATAGGCACTGTGAAAAATATAATAATAAAAGGCTCTACAAAACTTTCGAACTGCGCCGCTAATAATAAATAAACTAATACAATAGATAATAAAAATGCAAATAAAATATTAGAAGAACTTTCTGCAAAATCTCTAGACGCGCCTGTTAAAGAGGTTTTGAAGCTATCATCCAAAATTTGTTTCGATATTTTATTCATCTCCTCTATCCCATCACCAATAGTTTTTCCTGGCGCTAAACCTGCTTGTATGGTTGCCGATTGAAAGCGATTGTAATGATACAGTTGTGGTGGACTACTTCTTTCAACTACAGAAATAATATTATCCAATTGAATCATTTCTCCTTTATTATTTCTAATAAACAATTTTTTAATATCATTTGGATCGTCACGATTTTCTCTATTTACCTGACCAACTACTTGATATTGTTTATCACCTTTAATATAATATCCAAAACGTTGACCGCTTAATGCTAACTGAATTGTTTGAGCTACATCAGCAATACTCACACCCATTGTCTTGGCTTTATCTCTATTGATTTCAATAATTAATTCAGGCTTATTGAATTTTAAGTTAACATCAACACCTTGAAAAACTGGATTTTTATTAGCCAATTCTAAAAACTGAGGAAGCTTTTCTCTGATTTTAGCAAAGTCGTTATTTTGCAATACAAACTGAACTGGCAATGCACCTTTTGGTCCACCACCCGAAGAAATAGATTGTTCTTGAATCACAAATATTTTTCCTTCAGGAAACTGCGCTAAGTTTTTAGTAATGTAATTGGCAATTTGATTTTGTGTTCGCTTTCTATCTTCTGATTGCGTTAAAGCCAATCTCACAAAACCAGTATTGACTGCTCCTGACCCAGCAAAGCCTGGAGCAGTAACAGTTAAACACACTGCTTTTTCATCCACTGAATCGCCTACAAACGTCGAGATTTTGTCCATCGTAGCATCAGTTGCTTCAAAGGAAGTTCCTTCAGGCATTGTTACTAACATACGTAACCAGTTTCTATCTTCTAAAGGAGATAGTTCTGATTTTAAAGAAAACCAAAAAAGAACGATGGTAAATATTGATGCCACCCAAATAACCCATGCCCATGCTCGTTTTTTCAAGAAGTTTGTGACTGAATTTTTAAACCAATTATCTAATCCTACAAAAAATGGTTCTGACCAAACATAAAATCTACTACGCTTGCTATGATCTTTTCGCACCAACTTAGCATTTAACATAGGTGTTAATGTTAATGATACAAATGCTGAAATTAATACCGCACCAGCTATCACAACCCCAAACTCTCTAAATAAACGTCCCACAAAACCTTCTAAGAATATAACTGGCATAAACACAGCTGCTAAGGTTAATGAGGTTATAATAACGGCAGTGTAAATTTCGCGAGTACCTTGTATAGCAGCGTCTTTTGGAGATAAGCCTTTTTCTAATTTCTTAAAAATATTTTCAGTCACAACAATTCCATCATCTACTACTAAACCTGTTGCTAATACAATAGCTAAAAGCGTTAGTACATTAATAGAATAATCCATCATGTACATAATAAAAAACGCTCCTATTAATGAAACTGGAATATCAATTAAAGGACGGAAAGCAATTAACCAATCTCTAAAAAATAAATAGATAATTAAAATTACTAATAACAAAGCAATGATTAATGTTTCACCAACTTCGGTAATTGATTTTTTAATAAAGCGTGTGTTATCTAAAGCAATGTTAATGGTATAATCTTTAGGTAATTCTTTTTTTAGAACTTCGTAGCGCTTATAAAACTCATCGGCAATATCAATATAATTTGCGCCAGGTAAAGGCACTAAAGCCATACCAACCATTGGTGTTCCCGATTCTTTCAATACAGTTTCTTCATTTTCAGCACCTAATTCAACTTTAGCCACATCACGCAAACGGACAATATTATTATCATTCTCTTTGATAATCATTGTTTCAAATTCAGTCACTGTAGATAATCTTCCAATAGTATTTACAGTTAACTCGGTAGTATTTCCTTCAATTTTACCAGAAGGTAAATCCACATTCTCTCTGTCTAACGCTTGTTTTACATCTAAAGGCGTTAAGTTGTAAGAAGCTAATCTATCAGGTTTTAAACGAATACGCATGCAATAACGGCGTTGCCCCCAAATCTGAACGGCACTTACACCAGATATAGTTTGTAAATTTTGCGCCAATACATTTTCAGCATAGTCACTTACTTCTAATAAAGAGCGTGTGTCACTAACCAATGTCATCGAAATAATGGCATCTGAATTTGCATCTGCTTTTGACACCACTGGTGGCGCATCAATATCTTGAGGTAATTGTTTGACTGCTTGAGAAACTTTATCACGCACATCATTAGCTGCTGCTTCTAAATTTGAACTTAAATTAAATTCAACCGTAATGATACTAGAACCTTGATTAGATGCAGACGATAAAGTTCTAATCCCATCAATACCATTAATGGCTTTCTCTAAAGGTTCTGTAATTTGAGATTGAATTACATCCGCATTTGCTCCAGTATAACTCGTACGTACTGTAATAACCGGTGGATCAACCGAAGGGAATTCACGAACTCCTAAATAATTGAATCCTATTAATCCAAATAAAATAATGATAATTGAAAATACCGTGACTAATACCGGCCGCTTAACGCTTAATTCTGCTAAATCCATATTAGTTAACTGATTTTAATAATTTTAACGAAGATTCTTTTTTAATAGATAATAATCCAGTAGTTATCACTGTATCGCCTGCATTAATTCCTTCAATGATTTGAATTTTATCATCCGTACGAACTCCAATAGTAACCATCGCTTCGGTAGCAATACCATTTTTAGAAATAAATACTTTTTGTCCTTTTAAAGTTGGAATCACGCATTGAGTTGGTATCATTAACGCATTTTGTGTCTCGCCTAAATTGGCAAACACTTTCACAAAACTTCCTGGATAAAAATGTTCGTTACCGTTATAGCTTGCACGAGCTTTAATGGTTTTGGTTAATTCATCCACTCTTGGCTCAATAGCATAAATTGTAGCAGTTTGTTGTTCTTTCATATTATCATTCGAAAACTTAACAGCGATACCTTTATTAAATAAGTTACTGTATTTTTCAGGAACAGAAAATTCAACATACAATGGTTTAGTTTGCACTAAAGAAACAATTGGCGTATTCACACTTACAAACGAACCTTCGCTAATATTTTTTAAACCAATAACGCCAGTAAAAGGAGCAACAATAGTTGTTTTGGCTAATTGCGCCAAAATATATGCTTGGTCAGCTTTTAAAGTATTTAATTCATTTTCTTGTATGTCTAATTCTTCTTTACTAATACCATTAACAGAAATTAATTTCTTTAATCGCTCCAACTTTTGTTCTGATAAAGCAATTTGAGTTTTTGATTTCAACAATTGTGCTTGTAAATCAGCATCGTTTAATTTTACCAATACACTTCCTTTGTTTACGGTTTCACCTTCTTTAAAATAAATGGCAGTAACCTTCCCTCCTACTTCGGGTAAAATATCAATTTGATTTAAGGCGCCAATTTTACCCGTTGCAAACACATCATTACTAAACGCTGTAGCTTTAACTACATAGTAATTTACAGCCACTGGTCCTTTAGGCTTTCCTTTGGCCGCAGCGGCCGCATCTTCTTTAGGAGCAAAAAATATAAATTTTGAGGCTATCACTAGGGCAATAACAACAACGATGATAATCCAATTAGGTATTTTTTTCATAAGTATTTATTTTTTTATTTTAAATTACTGTCAGTTCGATTGAAAATGCGTCTCTTTTCATTTTTCGTATCGAGAACCTTTAAAATCACTTCTCGATACAGACCTCGTTCCTCGGCTTACTCGAAGTGACAAATTCACTTTTTTATACTTTACTTGCCGTTACTTTTTTTCTTTTTTTAGCAGTTTGCTTGTAATTAAAAAACAAATCGTTTGCTGGCAATTCTTTTAATTTACTAGACAACTGACACATCACTTTATTAAAAATCACTTGCTCTTCTTTAGGTATTGACGAAAATATTTCTCTATCAATATCTTCAAAAGCTTTTACTATTTCGCCAGTTTGCTTAAGTCCTTTTTTAGTTAACACAATAAAATGTTCGCGTCTGTCATCAGGATTTACATTTCTATCTACAAAACCAACTTTAATTAAATAATCAATTACTTTAACCATAGCTGTTTTATCAATAGCTAAATTGTTGCAAATACATTGCTGATTACAGCCATTATTTTCGTTTAAAAAAAACAAAATAGAGTAATAGCGTTCTATATCAAGGCTTTCGAGACTTTTACTCAAAACACTATAATACAACTTGGAAAGGATAAGAGCTTTTGTTCCAACAGATAGCTTAGCATAATTTGTAGTAGTAGGCATATAAAACAGTTTAATAATAAAATAGTTGGCAAATATAACTATTATTTTACGAGCTAAATTCCCTTAACGCTTTTTAACTTTATTTGTTCTCAACTCCTCTTTCACGCCAAGGCGTGATGACAAAAAAATCTCACATAATTCATATTCACCATTTATTTTTTTAACTTTATGCTAGATTCGTATTATACCTAATATTATGAAACATTATTCGACATTAGTCCTTGAACAGTTTGGGAAACATATTCATGGCGACATACAAGCATTTAACTGGTTAATTGATAATAATTATCGAGAACTAGTGGCTACCTTAGACGCTATTCGTGATGATAAAAACGCCTTTAAATATTTAATTGAAGGCAAACATTTTGAATTAGCGGCTTTTGTAAATGCCATTTGGGACGATAGCAAAGCCTTTAAATTTTTAATTGACCGTAAAGCTTTTGATTGGGCTGCTTGCGCCAACTTTATAAATGGCGATGATAAAGCTGAAGAAGCTTTGAAAAGAGCAGGGAAACACCATTTTATTGCCATTGCTCATGCCATTTTAGGTCGCATACATGAAGATGGAGATAGAAACACTTCGCCAGCTGGTGTAATAAAAAACATGTTAGATTTTAAAAAAGCTTTCCAAAAATAAATATATGCGCATTATTGATTCCATTCCACATCCATCTATGAGTATTTCTATATTTCAGATGAATGATAAATTTATTGTGAAATTTGAAGCTGGTCCGATGGAACAAGCTTTTAAGTTTTTTACCGAAGACGTTAAATCTGTTGACGGTCTGAAAAAACTTATTAATGAAGCGTTTATCGAAACAGTTCGCGTAAGATTTAATGAGATGTTTATGCAAATGAAAAATGCGCAAGCATCATAAAATCTTCTAAAATCGTATATTTACATCCTTATTCACATTTAAAAATAATACACATTGTTTAAGTTTATTGGCGCTATCATTGGATTTTTCTTACTAGGAAGAAATTTTTTAGGCGCATTTCTAGGATTTATCGTTGGTTCGTTTATCGATAATTTTTCAGTCGCTGCAAAAACCGTTAAATCTAACGGAGGCAGTGCCGAAGATGTATTCACTTATTACAAACAGCATTCGAGAGCTGGCAGTGGCGATTTTGCTAATATGCTTATTGCTTTATCGGCAGCTGTAATGCGTGCTGATGGCAAAGTCATTAAAGCAGAATTAGACTATGTAAAATCTTTTTTCTCACAACAATTTGGCCCAAACTTTTCGGTAGCTCATTTACAAACTTTAAAGCACTACGTGAATGGTGGCGAAATTCCTTTAGAGCAAATTTGTAACGATATTAAATTACGTACTCAGGTTGAAGTACGCATTCAGTTATTGCATTACTTATTTGGGATTGCCAAAGCTGACGGACACGTATCGGATGTAGAAATACAAATTATACAACGCATTGCCAATTTAATGGGCGTACCACAAAGCGATTTTGAAAGTTTGAAAAACATGTTTTACAGAGACACCAACTCTGATTACAAAGTATTAGGCATTGAAAGCACGGCCACCGAAGAAGAAATTAAAAAAGCGTATCGTCAAATGGCTATTCGTTATCACCCCGATAAAGTAGCGGCGATGGGAGATGAATACCAAAAAGGTGCTCAAGAAAAATTCCAAAAAATACAAGAAGCTTACGAGAATATTAAAAAGCAAAGAGGAATTAACTAATCTTACAGACCTTCAAGGTTTTAAAAACCTTGAAGGTCTGCTGAAAGCTAACGCGATAAAAACAACATGATTAAACTGTTTGACATCATCGTTAAAAAAACAAACGGTAAAATCACTTATCATTTACTTACCTACTTTTTAGTTGTATTATTGATTGTTATTGCGATGATTATTTTCTTATAAATCCAATTCTACAATTATAGGCATGTGATCACTGATTCCAAGCCAATCTGGTGCTTTTCCTACTTCAATCCTTTTTATTAAATCTAATAATTTATTACTAGCAAAAACATAATCAATATGGTATGGTTTTTCAAGTTTTCGTTGGAGATAAAAAGTAGGCTGAGTTTCTTTACCTTGTTCTTCATTATTCATTTTATGATATACACTATGAATATCACACTCATATAATTTATTTACAACATCAGAATGAGAACCTACTCTATCTTTATAATCCCATATTTTATTACTATTAAAATCTCCAATCAACAGAGTTAAACTGTTAAACATTTTATAGTAATAATTAATCGCAAACCACACTTGACCTATGTATCTTGCAACTCTATTTTCTTTGTTGTTCATTGCCCAAATAGCGAACAATGTGAATGACTTTTCATTATTATAAATTCTTAAAGGTAACACAAATCTAAATTCAGGATTAAATTGAGGAAGAAGTTCAATTTTATAATCAGAAAATGTAAATATTGCAATTCCTTTTCTATCAGAATCGCTATACCAATAAGAATCATTATGATTTAGATTTAATGAATCTAATTTATTTAAATGTTCACATTCTTGAACAATTAATATGTCTGGAAGTAACTTTAATATAGAATCAGTCTTTTTTCTAAAAGCACCTTGACAATTCCATGTTACTATTTTCATCAAGCTTAATTTTAAATAAATATAAACTTATGATGTTATAAAACCAAAAGCCCCGAGATTTCTCTCAGGGCTTTGGTTCTCAAAAACTAAAAACCATGGCGTGTTTTTAGTTATTCTCATTAGGTAACGCGTACCAGATGATTATGTTCATGAATGGAAATTATTTCTTTCCGTCCATTTTGTCTTTTAAGTCAGATAATGCAGAGATATCACCTAAAGTAGTTTTCTCTTGATTATCTTTCACTTTTTTAACTGCTTTCTTAGTGTCATCAGACTCAGCTGCTTTAGTAGCTTTTTCTGCTTTACGAACTTCATCCTTCACTTCTTCGTGTAAACGAGCGTGAGAAACAACAATACGCTTAGCTTCTTTACTGAATTCGATTACTTTGAAATCTGCAACTTCTTCAGCTTTTAAAGAAGTACCATCAACTTTATTTAAGTGACGAGATGGGCAGAACCCTTCAACACCATAAGTTAAACCAATAGTAGCACCTTTATCATTTACTGCAGTTACTGTTCCTTGGTGAACTGAATCAATAGTGAAGATTGTTTCGAATACATCCCATGGATTTTCTTCTAATTGTTTGTGACCTAAAGATAAACGACGGTTTTCGCCATCAATTTCTAATACAGTCACATCCATTTTGTCTCCAACTTTACAGAACTCAGATGGGTGTTTAATTTTTTTGCTCCAAGATAAATCAGAGATATGAACTAAACCATCAACACCTTCTTCTAACTCAACAAACACACCAAAGTTTGTGAAGTTACGTACTGTTCCAGTATGTTTGCTTCCTTTAGCATATTTATCAATAATCATATTCCAAGGATCAGGAGTTAATTGTTTAACACCTAAACTCATTTTACGCTCTTCACGATCTAAAGTTAAAACTACTGCTTCAACTTCGTCACCTACTTTTAAGAACTCTTGAGCAGAACGTAAGTGTTGAGACCAAGACATTTCAGAAACGTGGATTAAACCTTCTACACCTGGAGCAATTTCAACAAATGCACCGTAGTCAGCTAAAACAACCACTTTACCTTTTACTTTATCACCAACTTTTACATCAGCATTTAAAGCTTCCCAAGGATGAGCAGATAATTGTTTTAATCCTAAAGCAATACGTTTTTTATCATCATCAAAATCTAAAATTACAACGTTAATTTTCTCGTCTAATTTCACGATTTCTTCTGGGTGATTAATACGTCCCCAAGATAAATCAGTAATGTGGATTAAACCATCAACACCACCTAAATCAATAAACACACCATAAGAAGTAATGTTTTTAACAACACCTTCTAATACTTGTCCTTTTTCTAATTTAGAAATAATATCACGTTTTTGAGTTTCGATTTCAGCCTCGATTAACGCTTTATGAGAAACTACTACGTTTTTGAATTCGTTGTTGATTTTCACAACTTTAAATTCCATAGTTTTTCCAACATAAACATCATAATCACGGATAGGTTTCACATCAATTTGAGAACCTGGTAAGAAAGCTTCAATACCAAATACATCAACGATTAATCCACCTTTAGTACGACATTTAACAAAACCTTTAATGATTTCGTCAGTATTAAGAGCCTCATTAACTCTATCCCAAGATTTACCAGCGCGAGCTTTTTTGTGAGATAAAATTAATTGACCATTTGTATCTTCTGCTTTTTCAATGAATACTTCGATAGAATCTCCAACTTTTAAATCTGGATTATAACGGAATTCCGATAATGAAACTACACCATCAGATTTGTAACCAATGTTTACAACAACTTCACGTGAATTTTTTGATACTACAGTACCTTGCATAGTTTGTGCATCAGCAATAGTGCTTAATGATTTACCATACATCTCATCTAAAGCTGTACGCTCTGCTGATGAGTAATTGTCATTTTTCTTTCCAATCGAATTCCAGTCAAAATCTGGATTCCCAACTGTTGCATTTTTGTCTGCCATTTATTTATTAATTGTATTCGGTATATCAAGGCTACCGAAGCGGTTAGTTTTTAAATTTTAGTCCAATTTTTACCCTGATTAAAAAGTGGGCTACAAATATACGATATTTAAGGTTGCTTTTTATGGGAATTGCAAAATAAATTTATTTTTAAGTCATTGTAAATCAGCTGCTTATTTTGGGTATGAGTCTTTGTTTGTATGATAATAAGTTCTATATTTCGATAAATTCTAGCAAAAAATTAGGGTATGAACTCAATTATCACACATGGCATAGAGATTTCTGTTCAAACGCGCTATTACGCCCCTCAATCCGACCCTAGACACAATCATTATTTTTTTGTGTATGAAATAACCATTACTAATAAGAGTGATTACACTGTTAAGCTCTTAAAACGTCATTGGGATATTACAGATGGCTTTGGAGAAAAAAGAGAAGTAGAAGGTGATGGCGTTGTTGGAGAAACACCTTCTTTAGAACCAGGAGACTCTTTCTCTTATAATAGTGGTTGTGATTTTGCTACTGAAATTGGAAAAATGAGTGGTTATTATACCATGAAAAAATTAGTAGATCAATCAGAATTTAATGTTTTGATACCTGAATTTGTAATGGTGCTTCCTGCAAGATTAAACTAACTCTATTTTAACACAGAGAAACTGAGATTTGGAGAACTCAGAGTTTTATTTTTTATTTCTTAAATCTAAACTTTTCTTTGTGAACTCTCTTTACTCAATCACTCTGTGTTGAAAAACATCTATTACTGTTAAACTTTTACAAACCATTTATTCGGTATTATTGATTAATCCAAAATAAATAAGATATTTGAACTCTTATAAAAAACAAACGCATTAATGAAAAAAATAACTCTTTTAGCTTTAGCAGCTATTGCATTATATTCATGTTCAACATCTAATTCTGGAAATACAACAGGATTTGAAATCAAAGGAAATTTATCAAATTCAAAAGGTGAATCTATTTATTTAGAAAAACTTTCTCAACAAGGTGTTGTCGCTCTTGATAGCGCTGTAATTGACGAAAAAGGAGAATTTTTAATCAATCGTGTTTCTCCTAAAGTTGGTTTTTATAGATTAAGAATTAGTAATTCTAATTTTGCTATGCTTGTTTTAGATTCTGCACAAAAAATAACTGTTACTGCAGATGCAAGAGATTTAGGAAATACTTTTAAAGCAGATGGTTCTCCTGATACAAAATTATTTTTAGAATACAATGCCTTAGCACAAGGACAAAAAGTAAGAACAGATTCTTTAGAAAATGTTTTTAGAACCGCCATGATTACAATGCAGTTAGATTCATTGCGCGCCGACTCATTATCTAAGGAATTACAGAAGCCTTATGAAACTATGGTGACTCAATATAGCGAAGTTTTAGCAAAAAAAATAAAAGAGAATCCTAATTCTTTCGCTTCTATTATGGCTATTCAACAATTGCGCCCCGAAGATTATTTAGAAGTATATAAAATTTTAGATAAAGGTTTAAGTGAAAAATATCCCGACAATACCGACATTAAATCATACCATGCCATGGTTCAGCAAACTGAAATGATGGTATCAAAAACAGAAGCAATTAAAGTTGGTGCTGAAGCTCCTGAATTAATTTTACCAATGCCAAATGATAAAGATTTAGCATTATCATCATTAAGAGGTAAAGTAGTATTAGTTGATTTTTGGGCAAGCTGGTGCGGACCTTGCCGAAAAGAAATGCCTAACGTGAAGCGCGCTTACGAAAAATACAAAAACAAAGGATTTGAAATTTTAGGAGTATCATTAGATAAGGATAGAGCGGCTTGGTTAGATGCTATTTCATCAGAGGGCTTAACCTGGCCACAAGTAAGTGATTTAAAATTTTGGCAAAGCGAAGCATGTCAAGTATATGCCGTTCAATCAATTCCTTACACTGTGTTAATTGACAAAGAAGGTAAAATCATAGCTACCAACTTAAGAGGCGCTGAATTAGATAAAAAATTATCTGAGGTTTTAAAGAAATAATTTGTCGAAAGATTAAATTCAAAAGACAATAATTTAAACGATGAATAAACGTATTATAATTTTTATCTCATTTTTATTTTGCGTTTACGCTCACTCATTTGCACAAGAAAATTATTTTCAACAAGAAGTTAATTATAAAATTAATGTCACATTAAATGATGTTACTCATGAGTTGAGTGCATTTGAAAAAATTCAATATATTAATAACTCAAAATCAACTCTTGATTTTATTTACTTTCATTTGTGGCCAAATGCCTACAAAAACAACGAAACGGCTTTAGCAAAGCAATTACTAGAAAGCGGTGAAACAAAAATGTATTTTGCAAAACCTAATGAATTAGGATACATTGATAGTTTAAATTTTTCGGTTAATGGTCAATCTATCAAATGGGAATTTGACAAAGAACATATTGATATCTGTAAACTTATTTTAAATACTCCTATTAAACCAGGAGATACAATTTCAATTACCACTCCTTTTCATGTAAAATTACCTTCTGCAAAAATTTCTCGTTTAGGTCATATCGAACAAGCTTATGCCATTACACAATGGTATCCCAAGCCAGCCGTATTTGATAGAGATGGGTGGCATCCAATGCCTTATTTAAATCAAGGAGAATTTTATAGTGAGTTTGGAGCCTATGATGTAAAAATCACCTTACCAAAAAATTATGTATTAGCCGCAACAGGAGATAGAATTGATGAAGCCGAAGAAGAACAATGGTTATTATCAAAAGTAGAAGAAACAAAACAACTTTTGAATCAAAAAAAATATTCCAAAGACAATTCATTTCCTGCTTCAGAAAAAGAATTAAAAACTATTCAATTTAAACAATATAGAGTACATGATTTTGCTTGGTTTGCAGACAAGCGTTTCCACGTTTTAAAAGGAAATTTAGTATTACCTCGAAGCGGAAAAGAAGTTGATACTTGGGCATTTTTCACAAACAGCGAACCTGAATTATGGGAAAAATCCATTGAATATATTAATGATGCTACCTTGTTTTATTCTGATATGAACGGAGATTATCCATATAATCACGTAACCGCTGTTGATGGAACAATTAGCGCTGGTGGCGGAATGGAATATCCAAACATCACTATCATTGGCGAAAGCGGCAATGCTTTTACTTTAGAAACAACTATTATGCACGAAGTTGGTCATAACTGGTTTTATGGCATTTTAGGAAGTAACGAAAGAGATTATCCATTTATGGATGAAGGCTTAAACTCGTTTTATGAAATGAGATATATTAGAGCAAAATATCCTAATCAAACATTGGCAGGTTTAATTGGTAGAGATAGTACTTTTAATTTTTTTGGGCTAAATAAATTTAAACACAAAGCGGAATATGAATTTGCGTATTTATTATCTGCCCGTAAAAACCTCGATCAACCAATTGCTACTGCATCCAAAGATTTTACCGATTATAATTATGGGGCAATTGTATATAGCAAATCGGCTTTAGCATTTGATTATTTAATGAATTACTTGGGTAAAGAAAAATTTGATGAAGCCATGCGTTTTTATTTTAATGAATGGAAATTTGAACACCCTACACCAGAAGATTTAATAAAAACATTGCAATACCATTTAAATGCTGATTTACATTGGTTTGTAGGCGAACTAATTATTACCAACAAAAAACTGGATTACAAAGTCATTGACCACAAACAATTAGATGACCATAGTCATGCCGTCCTAGTTAAGAATAACAATAAATTATTAGGTCCCGTTTCTATATCTGGAATGAAAGATGGAAAACTTGTAGGTACTGTTTGGTACAATGGTTTTAAAGGCAAAAAGGTGTTTGAATTCCCTCCAGCTGATATCGACGAATTTAAAATTGATTATGAAGAATTTATGCCTGATGTGAAAAGAAAAAACAATAATATTAGAACTCATGGTATATTTCGAAAAACAGACCCTGTAAGATTTAATTTCATTGGAAAATTAGATAATCCTAATTACACTCAAATTAATTATTTACCAATTTTAGGATATAACGAGTATAATAAATTTATGCTTGGTATGGCATTTTACAATTACAGTTTCTTACAAAAAAAATGTGAATTTACTTTTGCACCAATGTATGCCTTTGGAAGTAATACTCCTGTTGGGTTTGCTGATTTTAATAAATATTTTACTCCTAATAATAATCTGTTTCAACAAATAACTCTAAATGCTAAAGCAAAATCATTTGCTTACAATCACATCAATACAAAATATTTTAATGAAGCTAATACTACTAATATTAAATCATTTAATTTAAACTACTACAAAATATCAGCGACTTTAGATTTTGAAATAAAAAAACAAAATCCAAGAAGCAGTATCTCTCAGCACATTGGATACACAAACAATAATTTATTTGTAGATAATGATATTTATAAAATAAATACTACTGACTCTTCTAAATCAAGTGTAATAACTCAAAATAAAACAACCATTATTAATAATTTCTATTACACACTACAAAACAAAAGAGCAATCAATCCTTTTAATCTAAAATTTAACTTTCAGCACAACGATAAATTTGGAAAAATTAGCACAGAATTAAATTACTCTGTTACTTTAAAAAATAAAAATAGTCTTGATTTTAGATTATTTGCTGGTGCTTTTGTTTTTGGAAATACTGCTGATAAAGGCGCCTATCGTTTTCGCATGAGCGGTTTTAATGGATCTCAAGATTATTTATTTGATTATAATTTTATTGGAAGAAACGAAACAAATGGAGTTCCAGCATCTCAATTTACTGAAAACGATGGAGCTTTTAAAATTTGGACTCCTTTAGGACAAACATCAAAATGGCTAGTTGCATTAAATATCAAATCGCCAAAAGTTGGTAAGCTTCCTCTTAAACTTTACGCAGATATTGGTACAAGCGAGTTTAACGAAAGCTTATTTAAAGATAAGTTTCTTTATAATGTTGGTGCAGATATTTGTTTATGGAAAGATATTTTTGAAATCTATATTCCTTTTGCTTACAGTAAAGACATTAAAACTTCTTTAGAAGCTAATAATAAAGCTGGATTTTTTGATACTATCCGATTTACACTAAATTTGCACAACATTAATCCTCGTAATTTTATTACAAATAGCTTTTTATAATGCAATCAGGTAAAAAAATATATTTCGCATCTGACTTTCACTTAGGAGTTCCAACTTTTGAGTTAAGCTTAGCTCGCGAAAAAAAGATTGTTCGTTGGTTGGATTCGATTAAAAGTACAGCTGAAGAAATCTATTTAGTTGGAGATATTTTTGATTTTTGGTGGGAATACAAATACACCATTCCAAAAGGGCAAACAAGATTACTGGGGAAAATTGCTGAAATAACAGATAGTGGTATTCCTGTTCATTTTTTTACTGGAAATCACGACTTATGGATGCGAGATTATTTTGTGCAAGAACTTGGAGTTACAGTAAATCACGAACCAATAAGGAAAATATATAATAATAAATCATTTTTAATAGGTCACGGTGATGGTTTAGGTCCAGGAGATGGATGGTACAAGTTTTTAAAAAAATGTTTTAAAAATCCTTTTTTAATTTGGTGTTTTAAAACCCTTCATCCAAATATTGGATTCTGGATTGCTAGACGTTCAAGTAAACGAAGCAGAATAAACACTGGCGATTCTGATAAAGAATTTTTAGGAGATGATAATGAATGGTTAATGACTTATTGTAAAGAACAATTAAAAAAAGAACATACGGATTATTTTGTTTTTGGTCACCGTCATCTACCATTAGATTTAAAAGCTTCTGCGACATCAAGGTATATTAATCTAGGTGAATGGATAAACTATTGTACTTACGCAGAGTTTGATGGCAATAACCTCGAATTAAAAAAATTTGAAGGATAGTATGTCCATTAACTACTAAC
>PNMI01000024.1 GCA_013823565.1 Sphingobacteriaceae bacterium
ACCCTTGCATAATAATCGATGAAGATAAAAACCAGAATCCTATTTACATTTCAGAATATGAAAATATACTACCTACGGATTATGGCAATTTTAAGTGTTTTAGACTTGCTTGCTCAATGGGTAAAAAGCAATACGCTAAAATGATAGAAAAGTGAAATTTCATGCCTACCATAATAATTTTTAAGTTTTATCCTCGTTAAGAAGGTGACCGTACAAGTCCCAAATCTGAGCTAAAGTCCTTGTATCTTCTAGGATTTGGTTTACATTTGGTTCGGATTGGGGTATTAAAGTAGGCTGTTTTATACCTTGACGATAAAATTTACCGTAAATGGCGCTAACAGTTCTTATTTCTGACCAACCCCAAATGCCTTGCAAAATTGACTTATTGCCCTTAAATCGGATAAAAACCGCTGAATATGGGCTTCTTTCAATTCTTCAGGGTTTTCGTTGGTTATTTGGTTCGAACAGGGTAAATTTGAGCCCGCAAAATGAACAAAAGAAGTCTCGCTATTGCGGGATTTTTTTGTTGGAACCACTCACAAAGTACTATTTTTATTAGCGAGAGCATAAGCAGTCACTATTTTATTTCTGTTTTATTATCCAACAAAAGGCGATTCGTTCCTGTTCTTTCTGACATAGGTTTTGTTTTTAAATAAATCAACCGATGAATCGACGTGTTTTTTTATATTTATAATTTGATGATGTTTTTTAATTAATTACATTATCATTTAGTATTCCGTTTTGAAAGGCATATTTTATTAAGCCAGTAGTATTTTTAACATCGAGTTTTGTTATAATGTTGTTACGGTGATTATCAATTGTTCGTTTACTTAAATATAAATTATCGGCTATTTGTTGACTTTTATATCCCTTTACTATAAATAACATTATTTGTTTTTCCCTTTCAGACAATACGTTATTTAAATCTGTATTATATGTTTTTTGTGTCCGTTCCTTTTTTGACTTATTTTTTAATAAAGTTTCAGATGTTTCTTTACAATAATAATTATCAGATAAAGTTACTTTATGAATTGCATTAGCTAACTCTTCAACTCCTACTTGTTTTGACAAATAACCTGCAGCACCAGCACTGATCATTTTTTTTATAATATATTCTTCTTTGTGAACGCTTAATGCAAGTATAGGAGTTTTAATATTTTTTTTTATTAAATCTCTTGTTACAGCAATGCCATCTAATTTAGGCATGTTAATATCCAATAGAATTACATCGTAATTTTTATTTAGTGCCATTTTAAGTGCATCTTCACCATTGCTAGCTTCATCAATTAAGGGAGTGAATAAATTTTGTTGAGAAAGCATTAGTTTTATTCCAGTTCTTACTATGATGTGGTCATCAGCAAGTAAAATTTTTAAAGAGTTAGCCATTTTTGTTTTTTTAGTACGGTACGATATTTTGTATATGATATACAGGAATCATTTGTATGAAAATAGGTATATATACCTAGCAATATTAGCAATAACTGCTATTTAAAAAAATAGGTATTTATACCTATTTTTTTAAATAGTTTTAGTGCATACTTTTAGGTTTGTTTAGTGTTTTGTAAGTTGTAATTATTGCATGTTCAGTTTTAAACATATTAATGTTGAAAAAACAGAATTATTAAGCTCAAATATTTTCAATGTATTAAATCAATAAAATAAACATTAGTATTAAGCTACTAAGATGTTATGAAAATAAAAAAGAATATAATTCAGTTAAATATAATAAAACTTCCAGCATTCACAATGTTTGAACTACTTGTGGCAATGGCTATTATTGGAATTTTGTCTGCATTAGCGGTCCCTGAATTTTTACCTATGATAAGTAAATCCAAAGCACAAGAGGCTAAGTTACAATTGCGCCATATTCTTATGTTAGAGAAAAATTACTTTTATGTAAATTCAAGATATACAACAAATTTAAATGATATCGGATTTGAACAGGCGAAGCTTGTAACAGCAGAAGGAAATGCTAATTACAAAATCGAAATCACCGATGCTTCTGTTAATAGTTTTACAGCAAAAGCTGTTGCAGTATCGGATTTTGACGGAGACGGACAGTTTAATGTATGGCAAATTGCCAATGATGAAAAATTAAAAGAAATAACTCCCGATTAATGAATTCTGTTTTTACTATCTTCTTTGTATTACTAATATTATCTTCAGGTGTTATATGTATTCAGGATCTTAAAGAACGATTCGTTTCTTTATGGATATTATTAGTATTTGGTTTTTTAACAGTGTCTTCGGTTTTATATTACAAGAATGTAAATACTTTATTAATCAACTTATTAGGAACAATAATTTATGGAAGTTTTATTTGGTTAGTACTGAAATTATATATGCTTTTAAAGTTTAAAAGGAATAGAACTATTCTTAATAGTCAATTAGGAATGGCCGATGTTTTAATTTTTTTATTTATCGGACTAACTTTAAACACAATCGGAATGATTTTATTTTTTTGTTTTGGTTTTCTTTTTTCATTATTTGGGTTTATTATGTATTCTACTTTAAATAAAAACATAAAAAAGTCAGCGATACCACTAGCAGGTTTACTTGTATTATTTTACGTTATTACAATTATCGTTTTTAATTTTTTTACTATCAATACTGCCATTGATTGCAGTTTTATTTCTGTATGAAAGATATAAGTACATTGTCACCAGATATAAAACATTTGCTTACAGTAGATCAAGCATGGACATATAAGATTGTTCCTGAAAAATATAATTCGGATGGATTGTACTTATTAATAGATGAAAATAAATCTAGCCTGGATATTAAAAGTGAATTAGAAATAATACTAGGTAAAAAAATAAAATTTAATTCGATATCGACAGATGAGATTGAAAAGCATTTAAATATTAATTATCCTAGGGCTAATCAAAATATAAATGAAGTATCGTTTATACAATTAAGTATTAAAGATGGTAATTTTTTAGAAAATCTTGTTAGAGAAGCTCAAAATCTTAGAAGCAGTGATATTCATATAGAAGTATATGATGATAAGTGTCGTATTCGTTTCAGAGTTGATGGCCAATTAATAGAACGTCATAAAATTAATAAGACTGAATATCCAACTTTGATTAATAAAATAAAGATAGAGGCTAAATGCGATATTTCCGAAAAACGCTTACCGCAAGATGGTCGTATTCGCTTTACTTCCAATAATTCTAGGATAGATATTCGTGTTTCTATCCTTCCAACCTTATATGGTGAAAAAGTTGTTTTACGATTATTAGGAAATGATGCAACGCATATTGACATTTTGAAACTTGGGTTTAATAATGAAGAGTTGGAGCGCTATCAGTTAGCAATTCAAAAACCTCATGGAATTATTTTAATATCTGGACCAACAGGGTCTGGTAAGACGACCACTTTATATGCTACACTTAAATTATTAAATAAATCAAAATCAAATATATTAACTATTGAAGACCCTATTGAGTATACGCTTGATGGCGTAAATCAAGTTCAGTTAAAAGATGAGATTGGTTTAACATATACTGAAGCATTGCGTACATTTTTAAGACAAGACCCTGATGTGATTATGTTAGGTGAAATTAGAGATGCCGATACAGCTCAAATGGCAATTAGAGCTGCATTAACAGGTCACATGGTATTGTCCACTATACACACTAATTCAGCTTGGGGAACAATATCTCGTTTAATAGATATGGGAGTAGCTCCATATTTACTCGCTAATACTATAAATCTATCGGTTGCACAGCGATTAGTTCGAATACTTTGTCCTCAGTGTAAGAAATCAGAAAATTATAATTGTATTGAATTGCCTAAACAATTTCAATCAGTAGCTATTACTAAACAATTTAAACCAGTTGGCTGCAATCATTGTTATTTCACAGGATATAAAGGTAGAAAAGCAGTGTATGAGGTAATTAATATCACAAAAGAATTAACCGAAAGTATCAAAGAACAAAAGTCAAGCATTAGTGATTATTGTAAAATCAATAAAATAAATACGTTGGCCGAAAATGTATTAAACCTATTTAAAAATGGGGAAACTAGTTTAGAAGAAATTTATCCTTATTTAATCAATGAAAATTAAAATTATAATTTCAGTATTCTTGTTTGGATTTTGCTTAATAGCAAAATCTCAAGATCGTTTTGCTATTTTAGAACAAAAGCTTATCGAGTTATCTAAATCAAGTCCTGGTTTAAATGAAAAGGTAGACCTATCAATAAATGGGTCCTCTATTCAGGAATATATTAGGGCAATAGCAGCTAGTAATAATTTGAATGTAAATATAGATCCTACAATTGATATTAAAGTATCAAATAATTTTTCTAAGGTTACTGCACAAGAAGTTTTTATTTTTTTATGTAGAAGCTATAATTTGGATATCACTTTTGTTGGACCAATTATGTCTTTTATTAAATATGTACCACCAACTGTCCCATTAAAGGCAGTTGTTTCAAAAAAGATTAATGTTTCCTATGAACCTACAGCAGGATTGTTAAGTTTTGATTTTCAAAACGATACATTGTCTCAAGCCGCTAAAGAAATAACTAAACAAACTGGTAAAAATATTATTTTTTCACCTGATTTATCTGGGAAACTAGTGAATGGTTTTGTTCAGAATTCTCCATTAAATAGTGCTTTAGAAAAATTAGCGTTTGCAAATGATATGAAAGTTTCGATGACACCTGATAACTTTTATATTTTAGAGAAAAAGCTGATTGAAGGGAATAAAAATAATTCAAATAATAATTCTGTAAATAATTTCAGTTTGGGTAATTCTAGTAATAAAAACTCAAATCTTATGGTTAAAAATGGCTTAATAACGGTAGATGCACAGAATATTTTGATGAGTGATTTAGTGGCTTCCGTTTCAAAGGAATTGGGGAAAGAATATTTTTTATTTAATGAATTAAAAGGGAATTCTTCGCTTAAAATTAATGAATCTAGTTATGATGATTTTTTAAGACTATTATTTAATGGGACGGATTTTACCTTTAAAAAAGATGGTGAGATTTATTTATTAGGAGATAGAAATTTAGAAGGCTTACGCCAAAGTAAATTAATAACTCTAAAAAATAGAACCATTGATAAAGTACTTGAATTTATTCCGGGAGACTTAAAAAAGGGAGTTGATATTAAAACATTTCCTGATTTAAATGGATTAATAGTAAGTGGTTCACAACCTAGAATTAATGAATTAGAAGCTTTTATTAGACAAATCGATATTGTAGTTCCATTAGTTCATATTGAAGTTATTATAGCAGATGTTCGTAAAAGTAATACTATATCAACTGGAATATCTGCAGGTATTGGAGCAAAGCCTGCTGCAAATACTCAAGGAGGATTATTACCTCAAGTTGATTTGTCTCTTAACGCAACAGCTATCAATAATTTAATAAGTGGAATAAATGGTTTAGGAATTATTAATTTAGGAAGTGTAACTCCCAATTTTTATTTAACTCTCAAGGCTCTGGAAGAACAAGGGGCGTTAAAAATTCGTTCTACACCACAAATTGCAACTTTAAATGGTCATGAGGCTAAATTAAAAGTAGGTAGTACAGTTTATTATTTAGAAGTTCAAAATAATTTAATCAACACTAATAATAATAGTAATACTAATATCACTCAAAGTCAACAATATAAGTCTTTAGATGCTGATTTGTCAATAACTATTAATCCTCAAGTTTCTGGAGATGAACAGATAACAATGACGGTTGGGGTTACTCAATCTTCTTTTACTGAGAGAATTTCAGAAACCGCACCTCCTGGGAAATTAAATAGAGATTTTCAGTCGCTGATAAGAGTTAAAAATGGAGAAATGATTATGCTTGGAGGTTTGGAAGAAAATTCAACATCTAATTCAGGAAAAGGATTGCCTTTAATATCAAGGATACCTGTTTTAAAATGGATTTTCGGGAATCGCACAAAAAGTAAAACAGAAAATAAATTGACCATTTTTATAAAACCAACTATTATCTATAATTAGTAATTATGTTTTGGGAGCGCTGGATACCTAAATCTTTTTTAATTAAATCTTCCATTTGTGGGGTGGAATGCGTATTCAATGAAAGTGGAGTTTCTTTTTTCTATTCAATAATTCAAACAAATAAAAATAAAGTTGTTATACTTGAACAAGGTAAACTTCATCATTTGGAAGGGCTCATAGGTTTACTTAAAAAGAAAAAATTACCCCTTATATTATCATTCACAGGTAAGGGTATTATTATAAAAAGAATAATTTTTAGTGAGAATGATTCATTAAAATTTAATGATTTATTAAAACAACATCTTCCTGCAATTCCTTATGATGAGTTTTATATTCAATTTTATAAAAATAATGTTGGCTTAGGGCATTTTTCATTTTGCCGAAAGGAACAGGTAAATGATTTACTTAGTTATTTTAAAAAAGAAAATATTGAAATTGTAAATGTATTTATTAGCCCTTTAGTTTGTAATTCGCTTTCTCACATCATATCTAATTATAATAAATTTGTAACTAATACTAATCAATTAGAGATATTAGACGGGCATATTGAATCGGTTGATTCTATAACTTCAGACGAATATCCTAATTTAATGGTAGCTGAGTTAGATGTAGCGCCATCTTTTGTAGTTTCATTTGCTTCTGCTTTTAGTTACTTAACCCAACAAATTAATTTTATTACGGATGATTTTGAAATTTCTATTTTACCAAAAAACCATTTAGAAAAATTAAAAGTGAGATTCCTACTCATGGTTTTGGTATCAATTGTGTTTATTCTAGCAGCATTCAATTCTGTGATGTTTTTTCAAAAATATCAAGATAATAGTTCCATAGAAGTTGAGTTAAATCTTTATGAATCAAAAAATAATCAAATAACCATGTTGCTCGATAATTATCAAAAAAAGAAAGATTTAATTGAGCAAGCAGGTATATTTGATAATACAAAAATGTCTATTTATGCAGATAAAATAGCGAAATCATTGCCAAATGAAATTTTATTAAAGGAGTTGTATTTTAATCCAGAAGATGGAGATGCTAATGAAGATAGTTTGGCGAATTTTATTGAAAAGCAAATCATTATTAAAGGAAACTGTAATAAGAGTTTAATATTAAATGATTGGATTAATGTATTAAAAAGTCAAAGTTTTATTCAAAAAGTAAATCTTGAAACTTTTATTTATAATTCAGAGAGTTATTTACCGAATTTTGTTTTAAAGATTGATACTAAATAGAATGTGGAATGGTTTTACATATCCTAAAAAAGTGACTATCCTTTTTGGAGCATTTATTTTATTTTTAATACTTGCTTATAAATTTTCATTTTCAAAAACTATTAATCTTTATAAAGATACTAAGATTAAGCACGATAAATTAGTTTGGTTAAAAGAAAAGGAAAAGGAAATTCCTTTATTACAATCTCAAATGAAGCTATTAGATATGGCGTACAATGATTTAGACTCAACTTCTATTCGTGACCAGTTAACCGCATTTATTTCTGATTTTGCTGAACAAAACAATTGTGTAGTAACAGAAATTCCAGAAAAATCGTTTTATTCCAGTTCTCAATTAAACGTACAAACTAATAGATTTGTGATTAAAGGATCTTATAATTCTTTATTGCAATTGATGTTAGAAGTTGAAACCAAATATAATTATAGCGCTAAAGTTGTTTCCGCTAAATTTTATTCTATTAAGGATGTTCAAACAAAGCAAACAAATTTATTTTTAAAACTCGTTACTCAATCATTTAGACAATATGAAAAAAAAGATTAAATACATTATTGTAATTTTAAGTATAGGGTTTGTTATTTCCTGTACTAAAGATTTTATCCAAAAAGATATTACAAAAGATTTGGTTAATATTATTGCACCAGTAGATAATTTTAATACACCAAATAATACCATTACATTTTGGTGGGATGAACTTGAAGGTGCTGAGAAATATAATTTGCAGATTGTTAAGCCAAATTTTGATTCTATTTCTCAATTATTGGTTGACACTATGATTACTGGCGATAAGTTTGTTTACACATTTTATCCTGGAAGTTACCAATGGAGAATTAAAGCATTAAATGGAGGAGGCAGTACAGAATATATTACCCGGAAATTAATTATTGATACGACTAGTAACTTGCAATACGTTCAGGTTAATCCAATTGCCCCTGTAATTAATTATAAAACAAATTCTAAGACTATAGTTTTTTCATGGAATCCTTTACCTTCTGCATTGTCTTATAATTTAATCATTTATGATGCAACAGGACAAATTGCTAGCTTTAATACCGCAAATGTAATGTATCAATATACATTTGCAAATACAGGAGTTTTTTCATGGAAAATTCAAGCTCAAAATTCGTTTAGTTATTCTCAATTTAGCACCCTAAGGTTTTTAAAAATAGACCAAACTAGTCCATCAACTCCAAATCAATTAACGCCATCTAATAATTCATTGCTTATGCAAGATTCTCTTAAATGGTCAAGGAGCTCTCAGGATGTAATGTATGATAGTTTATTTATTAGTTCAGACTCTTTTGCTTCAACAATTAGAAGTATTTATGTAAATAATACTTTTTATCAAATTAGTAATGTGTCTCCTGCTTTATCCAATAATAATTTTTATTTCTGGAGATTGAAATCAATTGATTCTGCTGGAAATAGGTCATCATTTAGTAGTATCCGAAAATTTAAATTAATCCCGTAGAAGTGAGTAAAAAAGCAAAGCTATATTTTTTAGTGCTTATTAATTTAATAGCCTGGGGATATGTTTCCTATAAAATTTATGGTGCCATAAAAGGGGAAGACGATATTGATTTTGAAACATCAAAATTGGATGTTAAGAAAATGGATGAAATGCAAAAGGAAGATAGCGTTGTATTAGCGTTAAATTATCCAGATCCTTTTTTGAAAGGAAACGGATTCTTACATAAAGAAAAAAAACAGATATTTGCTAAAGACATTAATATTTCATCTGTACAGAAAAACAAACAGGTTAAACACATCAATACGGAAGTAAAAGTTGTGGTTAATGATATCAAGTATGTTGGTTTAATTAAGAATACAGATAAAGGGATTCAGACAGCCATAATTAGCATCAATGGAATATCTCATTTTATAAAACAGAAGGATAATATAGATGGACATTATGTTAAGGATATTACACCTGATTATGTCCTATTGTTAAAAGGCAAGGAACTTATAAAAATTACAAAGTAGATTTTATTTTTAATCTATTCGTGTTTTCAATTTTTCTTTTTTTTAGTAATAAAATATGCTCTAAGGCTCGTAATTTATATTTCAATCAAATCATTTTTAGCCATTGTAATAATTGAGTATAAATACCTATTAAATTAGGTATTTATACTCATAGATAGGTTGTTTATCAATACTATCTTTCGAAAATTATTTACACCAATAATCTTAGGTAAATCTCTTATTGTTGATTTAAATAATGCAGACAAATTATGTCTAAAAAAGATAATAGATTTTACTAATACATCAATAATATAAATCGATAATACACATCAATATGAATCTCTTAACTGTAACAAAAATTTATTGTTTAATTTTTTTGTTTTTTTCAATTTCGGGAGCTATAAATGCTCAAGGTTCTGCTCAATCTAAAATTAAAAATTTTGCATTAAAGTATGATGATGGTAATTTATCTCAAGTTTCAGGTACTCTTGATTCTGCAGTATCCGTTAGTTTTATTGTTGAGTTGAAAGACACGTCTTCAGTGAAAAAAATATATGTTAGAATAAGTTCAGGACATAATTCAACTGGTGATATTTATCAGGAGCAATATGATATTAATATAAGCCCTGTTTATGTTGGAGGTAAGCTTATGTTTAGAAGAGAAAAGGAAGTGTTATATATATCAACCGTAAATACAACGCAATTGTCAGATTTGAATTATGAAATTGCTGTAGAAGATTATAATAGTCAAATAACGCCTTATTTATCCTGGAAAAAATAAATTTAATTTATGAAGTTTTTTAAGTTTTTAATAAGTGTGGTGATTTCTTTTTTCACTCCTTTCCAATTGCTATCGCAAATTACTTTCAAGCCAAACATTACTCATGTATCATGCGTGGGAAGTACAAATGGATCTATTTCTCTTTCTAATGTTTCTGGTGGCGTTGCTCCTTATACATACACTTGGCAGCCTGGTAGTATAACTACTAGCTCTATTTCATCTAAAGGATACGGTAATTATACAGTTACTGTAAAGGGGACTGGAACTATTACAACAACAAAAGCTTTAAGTATTGGTTATAAAGTAAGATGGCAGAATATGTACTCTACAATGTCTCAATCTAATGATACATTAAAACATGGTACAGGAGGCTCTTCATGGCTTTTTTCAGCAAAGAGTTCAAATATGTTGGCAAATTCTACCAATGGCTGGGTTGAATATGTTGTTCAAAGCATGGATCACCGAATTTTTGGACTTGCTGATTCAGGTTCGGTTGTAGGCTGGAATACTATTGATTATGCTATGATATTGAATTCAGGAGGAACTTACAATACCTGTAATAATGGTTCCCAAACATCAATTGGTTCATACACTGTTGGTGATGTTATGCGAGTTGAAAGGAACGGAGCAAATATTACGTATAGTAAGAATGGTACATCCGTTTGGACAACAACTATTACTAGTACTATGCAACAATCTAAAATGTTTATTGGCTCAGCTGTTTATACTACTGGCTCAAATATAGCTAATGTAGGTTGTAGTTTTCAATCGGTAAATGCAGTTGCTGGTCCTTCAATGACTATTTCTTGTAGTAATCCAACAGTTAATATAAATGTATATACAAATGTAGCGAGTCCTAATTATAGTTGGACCCCGGGTGGTAGTACCCCAACAGCATCAAGTACGGCTGTTTCTTCTTCAGGTACCTATTCAGTAAAAGTAACTGAACCTTATTATGGATGTAATGTAACACAGACCATTTCTGTCACTTCAAATACCACAATTCCAACGCTTACAATTACCAATAGTCCTACAATAACATGTAGCAGTCCAACTGTTGTGTTAACTAGTACGACGTCTACTGGAGGAGTAACCTATTCGTGGTCACCAGGAGGCGCAACAACATCAACATTATCTGTAACAACAGCAGGAACATATACATTAAAAGCAACTAATCCAACTAATGGTTGTTCAATAACAAAAACAGTTAGTGTAGCATCAAATACAACTATTCCCACATTAACAATTACTAATAGTCCTACAATAACATGTAGCAGTCCAACTGTTGTGTTAACTAGTACAACAACAACTGGGGGAGTAACCTATTCATGGTCACCAGGAGGGGCAACAACTTCTACGTTATCGGTAACAACAACGGGAACATATACATTAAAAGCAACGAATCCTACTAATGGTTGTTCAATAACAAAAACAGTTAGTGTGGTATCAAATACTGTTTTACCTAATGTAAATGCGGGTTTAAATAAAATAATTACGGCATCCGTTCCTTCTGCAACTCTGTCAGGTAGTTCTTCTACTTCGGGAGTTACTTATTCATGGTCTCCAGGAGGGACTTCTCCAACTAATTCAATCACGGTTGTATCCTCATCTGGAATTTATTCCTTATCTGTTACTAATCCATTAAATGGATGCTCGGCAACTGATACAGTTTTAATAACAACAAAATTTTCTTCTATTGCCAATATTCAAGATTACACTAATGACTCAATAAAAGGTGAAGTTACTTTGTCAATTGTTGGAGGAACACCTCCCTATAATATAGTATGGAATGGAAACAAGATTCCAGATTCTAATGTTGCTTATCAAATGTTAATAGATTCTTTGGCAGGAATATCTGTTGATTCGGTTTATTTTAAACATCAGATTGATTCCTTGAGACAGAGATTGGTGTATAGTGAATTATTACCAGGAACTTATCCAGTTACCGTGTATGATAATGTAAATGATTCTATTAATCTAATGGTTTATGTTGGTGAATCTATAGAGTCTTTATTTGGTTTCGAAGCTTCATCTTCTTCGTGTAGTATCGAAAATAAAACTTTCAGTAATGTTGAATACAATTATGGTTCAGGCAAATGTATTTCACAATCCGGAGCTTTTACAGCAGGCCAGCACTATGCAATCCCTCATAATGTTATAGAGTTTTCTGATAATAATGAGATAAGATTTAGTATCCCAGATAATAGAAGTTCATGCTCTGTTGGCTTACATGAATTAAAATCGGAAGTAAATGGTGGAACGGATGACATTGAATCGAAAGCCTCTATTAAATTTTATGGGGATGAGACTTTCAGAATATTTTTAGATAACAATGCGATATATTCAGATAATTTTTCTTCAGGAGATTATTTCTCTATAAAAATAAATTCTAGTCCAGAAAAAATTTCTTTTTATAAAAATGAAACTTTATTAATCGAAGATTTTTATTCTTCTATTAACACAGCGGAATATAATTTAGTGAAGGTAGTTTTAGGAAGTTCTGGTGCTACAGTTAATGGTTTGAAAATTATCAAAAATGGTATTTATCAAAATAAAAATATCGGATCAATATCCGGAACTATAACAGATGTTACTTGCGGCGCTTCTTGTATAGGTTCTATATTAGCCAAGGGACAAATATTTTTAGGAGAACCAAATAAATATGAAATTTATAATCTTGGGTCAACCAATCTTATTTCAACAATTAATGTTTCATCTATCAATAGCGCTTTGTTTACAGATTTATGTCCAAGGGTTTATACAGTTAAATACTATGCATATGTAACTCCATTACATAATATTGGAAGTACAGCAGCTTCAATTTTAACGACAACAACTCAAACTTTTGAAGTAGCATACATGCCTGATTGGATTAATTATAATTCTACCGCAGTATCAATAAACTCTATGGATAGATCATTAACTAAAACCAGCAGTCCTTTTGCTTGGGATGCTGGCGCTTCGTCTTTAAATCGATTGTTAGCATCAGAACAAGGATGGATTGAATGGAAATCTCCTTCTAATTATGCAGTTAATGGCACAGGTTTTAGTATTTCCGATATAAACACAGATATTGCAACCGTCAATTATGGAATTGGTAATGCGAAAATTCCTATTACGATATTTGGAGTAACCTTTGATTTCAGTTTTTATATTTTAACTCAAAATCAAACGATGGTTAGTGCAATATCAGCCTCTAAACCATCAGGAAATTTTGTTTTAAATGATGTGTTTAGGATTGAGAAAAAAATTATAGCAGGCGCATCTTCTCTAATTTTTAAGAAAAATAATCTACAAATTGGGTTACCAATTAGTATTTCTTCTTCAAATGAATTAATATTTGATGTGGCGTTAAAATTATCAAATGGAATTATTAGTCATCCAAGAGCATCTTTTGGTTGCCCAAGTATAGAACAATATACAATGCTTCATAAAAAATTAGATGGTGGTTATCATTTACTTTATGATCAAAAGTTAATGTTCAAATATGATGAAGAATATAAAGATGTTGATGGAATCTTAAATTTTAACATCTATAATTCTCAAAACATTGTTGTTTGTAAAACATCTTCAATGATAACGCCGCCTTCTGTTGTTTATGGTGATAATAGATATAGTATCGATTTATCAAATACTAGTAATTATGTATCTGGTCAAACCATGCCAAATAATAATTTTTATGTACTGGAAGTTATAAATGAAAAGAATGAAAAATGGTATTTAAGATTTAAAAAATAAGAAATATAAAAATGAATAAGATAGTTAGTGCACTGGGTGTTATTGGATTTATTATAGCAATAAGTGGGGTGGTTTTTCAGTATAATCAAACTCAAAAAATTGTGTTTGTTAATATCGAAACGGTTTATGATGAGTTTACAATGAAAAAAGAATTGGAATCAAAGTTTGAAAATGTATCTCAATTGAGACAACAAATTTTGGATAGCTTAAAGTTAGAATTGAATATACTTTCAAAATCAATTACATCTAAAGACCAAGTTGAAAAAATAAAAGAATTCCAAGTTAAAAGACAAGAATACGCTTTAAAGGAACAAAATTTCGCTGAAAGCACTCAGCAAACGAATGAACAGTATAAGAACCAAATATGGAAGCAATTGAGTCAATATATTATCCAGTTTGGAAAAAACACTCATTGTAAATATATACTAGGTTTTGAAAATAAAAGTTCAATATTATATGGCGACGAAGCAGAAGATGTTACAAAAGAATTAAGTGCATACGTAAATCAATGTTATAATGGTGGTGTTAAATAGATTTTTATTTTTTATCATAAGTTCTGTTTTTTTTATGTCCTGCGAAAAAACAAAATTATCTCCAAATGACTATGTGAATTGGGTGGAGGATAATGATAATGGACTAAATGTGAGTAAGGATTTTAAGGGTATTAGTTTTCATGTATTATATAAGCCAGTAAATTATATTGTTGCCAAGGAATTTTTAAATGGTGGTGTTAAAAAAAATGAAACTGGGAAAAGAATCACTGAACTTGGAAATATGCAGTATGTGACATTAAGAATCAATGTTTCGAATTCTAATGAGGTATTAGGGGCAAACCTTAAGTCTCAAAACGAATATTACGAAAGATTAGAGTATTATATGAATAATATTCAAGATGATTTGATGCTAATTGAAGACAAAGATACTTTGCCATGTTTGTTGAGTCATTTCGAACGAAATTATGGACTTGCTCCTTACAACGATATTGTTTTAGCCTTTGGCGAATCGATCAATAAATCAGCAGATAAATTAATAGTTTTTAATGACCGTGTTTTTGGAACAGGTCCAGTAATGCTGAAAATTAATAATAAGAATTTAAAGAATGCTCCTTCTGTGAGTTGGAATTAATGTAGTCATAGATTATAAAATTATGAGAAAAGAAAAATTAAAACGAGTTGTAGCCATTTATTTGGTGATTAATATAGTTTTTCAAATTGTGTCGCCATCTGCTGCTTACGCATTAACATCTGGTCCAGGGCAGCCTGAAATGGCAAGTTTTGAACCTGTGGGAACAACCGAAATGGTTGATCCGTTTTCGGGAGATTTTAATTACAATATTCCTTTATTAACTGTTCCAGGACCAAATGGAGGTTATCCAATCAATTTGGCATATCATGCAGGTATTGGCATGGAAGATGAAGCATCTTGGGTTGGTTTAGGATGGAATATTAACCCTGGAGTAATAGGGCGTAATATGCGCGGACTACCAGATGATTTTGCAGGAGAAAATATTAATAAAAAAATCAATATGCTTCCTAACAGAACGGTGGGTATTGGTTTTGGTTTTCCATTTACAAGTGTTCCCGAAATTTGGGGTTTTAAGTTTAATCAATCTTTAAAATTAGGCGGCCAATGGAATAATTATAAAGGATTTGGTTTTACAGGTGGGTATTCACTATCTGGGCAAGATAATATGGGACAAGCATCTTTGAGTTTTAATTCATTATCAGGAGAAGTTAATTTAAATGCAGGCTTAAGTTATACAAGTAAAGATGCTTCTAAAACATTTGGTTTAACCGCCAGCATTAGCTCACTTAATGGATTAAAGGATATAAATTTTAGCAGTAGTTTAAATCATAATAAGGTTTATTTAGATGGGAATTCAAATGGAAAAAAAGAGAGCTTTGAATTGTATGAATATAAACAATCACAACGTTCTACAGGAGAAGTTTCTTTTGCAAGTTCTTCATTTATCCCTCCCAGTGATTTTCCTACAGAAGGTTTTAATATCAGTACACAATTTAGCTTTGGAATGGATGGCGCTGGTGTTGATAATAGATTTTCTATTAACGCTAGTTATTCTCAAACACGTTATGGTTCGGGCGGATATAAAGCTATTGATTTTAAAGGATATGGCTATTTGTATCAACATCAAAGAACGGCTTCCATGAGGTTTGATGACCATCAGGATGATTACAAATTAATGGATTATAATAGAGATCGTGAAGTTAGCCCTTCCAAAGATATTCCTAGTATGCCGGCTCCAATTAATACTTATGATGTATATAGAGTAAACGGACAGGGAATTGGAGGAGTGTTCAGGCCATATCGACCAGATATTGGTTTATTGGTGGATCCTGAGATTTATAGTGAAAATGTTGGAGGTGATCTTGGAGTAGAAGTTGGTATTGGTTATCCAGTAATGAATGTAGGGGTAAATTTAGCTTTAAATTATTCTAAACAATATTCTGGTCCTTGGCATATTCCTGATTTATATGATGACATCAAAAGCAGAACTCATAAAGGACTCCCTGCATATTTTAAATTATCAAATGAAATTGTGGCAGATGAGGTAGAAGAGCCTGGGGTAATTATGGCCCATCAGGCTTTCCCAATTACCACAATGATTAATATACCTGATTTAGCTCCCACTGATTTGGATGAATTAATAAATCCAATTGTGGATGTGAGAGTAAATAATACAGGTGGAATTATAGACCAAGATCACTATACAACAAAAAAAACAAGATCGCAATTAATGACCTATAAAACATTTGGCGAAATAAGTAACATCCCTAAATATAAAACAAATTGGTTAGATAATCACACATTTGGATTAAATGCAAATCCTGCACAGGTTGGTACAAATCATTCATCTGTATCCATGGGTGTTAGTACCCAAATTGGAGAATTATCTGTTGTAAATCCTGATGGAAACAGGTATATCTATGCATTGCCGGCAAAAAATTTGATGCAAAAAGAAGTCAACTTTTCCATTGATATACATGATGGATCAGATAGAAATGTTGTTAATGATAAAATTGTCAATTTCTTACCTGGAGATAATACAAATGCTAATAATCAGTTAGATGATCACTTTTTTACATCAACTGAAATTCCTTCTTATGTTCATTCTTATATGTTAACCGCAATTGTGTCGCCTGATTATGTAGATTTAACTAATAATGGATTGTCGGATGATGATTTTGGCTATTGGGTAAAATTTAATTATACCAAAACGTCAGATGCTACAGGTTATAAATGGAGAGCACCATTTCAAGGGGCCAATTATTTAGATGGGTATTTAAGTACAAACATGGATGATAAAGCTGGTTATACATATGGGTTAAAAGAAATTTGGTATTTAAATTCTATCGAAACAAAATCACATATCGCTTTATTTACATTAGATGAGCAGGATAGAAAAGATGCTCAAGGAGCAGCGAGTGAAAATCAAACTAAATATACGGGCACTCCAGATAATGCTAGTATGTCACAAAATAATGTAATGAAACAATTGAACAAAATTTCATTATTTTCTAAAGCAGATCTTTCAAAATCAATTAAAGATGTTCATTTTGATTATAATTATGAATTATGTAAAAATACCATTAATAGTTATGGTACTGATAATGGTAAATTAACATTAAAGAAAGTGTGGTTTACATATTCAGGAAACGAAAAAGGATCCTTATCTCCTTATCTTTTTGATTACCACGCAACAGATCCGGATGAAAATCCTAATTATAGTATTTTGCAAATGGATAGATGGGGGAATTATAAGCCAGATGTATTTGGTGTGAACAGTACAATATTCCCTTACACTCCACAAAGCAGTTCTTATAATATTGGCACAAGAAATAAACATGCTTCAGCTTGGTGCTTAAAGGAAATTACATTGCCATCAGGGGGAGTTATTAAGGTAGATTATGAAGCTGATGATTATGCCTATGTGCATGGATTACCAGCGATGGAAATGGTAAAAGTACTTGGTTTTTCAGATGATCCTAATAATTCTATTACATCAATTATGAAAGATAAAAATCAATATCTTTTCTTTGAAATTAATGAGCCTTCATTAATAAACACGCCTGATTTGGTTAAAAAATATTTTTCTGGAATTAAAGAGATTTATTTTAATGCCTATATCAATCTTAAAGGTAATGGAATTGGAGGTGTAACGCAAACTGATTACGTAAAAGGATATGCCGATATAAATTCGGCAGATGCAGGTATAAGAACAACTGGCATAGGATACGTTAAGCTTGAAAAAGTGAGTATTCATGATGTTCCTGGCGGTTTTCCTTACACTCATCCATTTAGAAAAGCGGCCTGGCAATACCTTAAATTACAACGACCGGATATTTTATTTCCATCAAGTAACAATGGTACTGGTGGAGGTATGCAATTTTTAAATCAAGTAGCAAACTCAATTATAGGATCAGTCACTTCTGCTACTCAGTTAATAACCGGTTATTATAGTTACTGTGAAGCTGCAGGCTACGGTAAAGAATTAAATACCACTAAACCATCATTTATTCGTGTAAATACACCCGACGGAAGAAAATATGGCGGAGGACATCGGGTAAAAGAAATTAGCATAACTGATACTTGGAAAGAATCTCAAAGTTCCTCAAATCCTACCGGTGAAAATGTATCTAAATATGGTCAGGAGTATATCTACAAATTAGCAGATGAAAGAAGTTCAGGAGTTGCATCTTATGAGCCTTTAATTGGAGGAGAAGAAATACCTTATAGAAAACCGATTAAATATTCAAGTCCTTATTTCATTTTAAAAAATGAAAATTTATATATTGAGGAGCCAATTGGCGAAAGTTTTTATCCGGGAGCAAGTGTTGGTTATAGCAGAGTGATTGTAAAAAACATTAACCAAACTGAAACACCAACGCAGGGTTCGCCAAATATAACTAAAACACGTGAAGGAATAACGGTTCATGAATATTATACAACATTAGATGCTCCTTTTTCTATTAACCGAACTGCTTTAGAACACGAAAAATTTAATCCTAAAATTCCTATTCCTTTTATTGGTTCTGTTGGTTTCGAAAATCATGGATTTTCGCAGGCAATAAAAGTGGTGACTAATAATATGAATGGTTTAACTAAATCTATTGCCACTTATGCTGCAAATGCTGATTTTGATAATCCAAATACATTACCTGTTAGAAAGCAGGAAAACATCTATCAGGTAGGAGGAAAGGTTAATGCCCTTTTTGGAGATGGTTATTATCGGGAGACTCAAATGGGAGTAACTGATGAGCAATATATTGATATGCGAGAGATTTATGGGATTAATATGCACCAGGGGCTACAAAGTAATCTGTACATAGCTTTTGTTGCTATTTATCCTGTAATAGCATTTATTGCCATGCCTACCATTGATTATTCTGAGCATTTAAATAAATCAATTGTATCCATGCATGTGTCTAATCAATCAGCTATTTTAATGGGCACAAAAACTTTTGATGAAGGAAGTATTACGGTTTCTAAAAATTTGATGTTTGATGCTTATTCTGGTAAACCATTGTTAACGTCAGTAACCAATGATTATGATAAACCAGTTTATAAATATGAGTATGCCGCACATTGGGCCTATGATGGAATGAAAAATGCCTATAAAACAGACCGATCGGTTTTTGATTTCACCATAAACTCCAGTCAAGATATGGATTTGACGACAGGAACTATAAATGACTTATTATCTGTTGGGGATGAGGTTTTGATTCATGTAAGTGGAACCTATACAAGAGGATGGATAAAACAAATTCTAAGTAGCACATCTGCAAATTTAGTAAAGGCCGATGGAACAAAATTTAATATCGGAACTACAGGAAGTGGATTAGTTATAAAATCAGGAAGACGCAACCAGCAGTCTGTTTCAAATGGTGCTATTGTTTCGTTGTCAAATCCAGTAAATGATAGAAAGTTTGATTTATTTGACGCGTTTAATTTACATGGAAATCCGGATATCGTGGCAAGTGCTGATTGTAGTACAAATATTCTGAAAGAATATAAAATTACATACAGTGAGACAGACTCAAATTCTATTATTGACTTTGAAGATCAGTCTGGCACAAAACCATGCCATTTTACACTCATCTTTCCACTTTCAACATCTATAAATTGGCAATCAGTTGATTTGAAAAAAGCAGGTAAAAAAGTGTATGCGATTTCAAATGGCGTAATTCTATCAACAGGAGATATTGTTGATGAATGTGGTTTAGCCGAATGTTTGGATGGTGTGTTAAATGCATCAGCGTATGTGTTTAAAGATATAAATTGGGATTATGATTATGTAGATGTTGGAGATCCTTATGTTGATTTAACGGAATCTAGCACTTCACCTGTTTATACACAGTTAGGTCCTTTGCAGTTTTTAACTAGTTCCAATCCATACAGATTAGGAACAGCTGGTATATGGAGAATGGATAAATCGTACGCATACCAAACTGAGCGTAAACAAAGTCTTACTGGAACAAACTTAAATACCACTAAAATACAAGAAGATGGTACCTTTAAAGATTTTGTTTTGTTTAACTGGGACAATGTTTCTACCGCAAATCAAAAATGGACAATGGTAAACGAAATTACTAAATACAGTCCGTATGGTTTTGAATTGGAAAATAAAAATGCTATAGGTATTAAAACTTCAGCATTATATGGTTATAATAATTCAGCTCAAACAGCTATTGCCGCTAACGCTTCCTATTACGAAACAGCTTTTGATGGATTTGAAGACTATGGTAGTTCATTAAACTATTCTGCTTTATCTTCTCCTTATCGTAAAGGTGGCCATATCGATTTAACTCCGACTAGTGGATCTATCATGTTTGATGATATAAATCCACATACAGGAAAAAAATCTATAAAAGGCACTGGTAACCAAATGTTTAATATGGCTGTAAGCGTTGGTAGTGGAACTAATTATTTTACGCCTTCGTCAAATAAAAAATATACTATTAGCACATGGTTTAAAACTGCCAATGGTAAGCCCGAAATAGTAGTTTCTGGTTCTGGCGTTCAGTCTTCAGAAATAATTTTAGATAATATTAAAATTGAAGGCTGGCAAAAAGTAGAATTAAATTTCACTACTAAAAATGTTGGAAATATTACTATACAATTTAAAGTAAATGGCGTTTCTACAAATTGGTATATGGATGATATAAGGATTCAACCTTTTCAAAGTACTCTTAAAACATTTGTATATAATCCTAAAAACTTATGGCTTGTGGCAGAATTAGATAATCAGAATTATGCGACTTTTTATAATTATGATGAAGAAGGTACATTAACTCAGGTGAAAAAAGAAACTGTTAAGGGTGTTCAAACATTAAAAACAACAAGAAGTAATATTAAGTATTAATGAAATGATAGGTAGGGCATTTAAATATAAATTTTTTGTTATTTGTTTTTTTTCACTTACTCATATCGTTGGTGTTTATGGGCAAACTGTAACCGATGATTTAATAGCAATGGGTAAAAAATTTAATGGACTCAAGGCATATGATATGACTGTTGACATGAAGGTTTATAGTTATGGCCCAAATCCAAAAGTTACGTTTTCTTCAACTGGACGCACTATTAAGTCTGGTGATAAATTTTATATGAACGTGATGAATAGAAAAACAATTATAAATAATAATATCATGTTGTTAGTTGATGGTAAACAAAAATTGATGATGTACAGATTGATTACAGACGAAGAGATGAAGAAGATAAGTGCTCCTCAGAATATAAATATTGATTCACTTGTGAAAAGTCAGAAAACAGTTGCAAAATATTTAGTTAATAATGATGTTGTAAAAAAAGTTCAGATTGAAACTGGTAATGATGATATAAAAACAATAATCATGTCTTTTCATCCAACCACTTATGTTATTAATGAGATAGTTTATTTGTATAGTGAAGATGTTCAAAAAGGAACAGGGAACTCAAAAGTGATAATTACATATTCAAATTTTTCGATGGAATGTAAATCCAATGAGCTGTTTAATCAATCAAGATATATTAAGATTGATGGAAAAAAAGTGACAGCTCAGGAAGCATATAAAAAATTTAAATTGATTAAGCCCGAGGGGAATAAAATTGAATAAAAATTGAGCACAACTTTTAATTGTAAATGTATTATATGAAGAAAATATCTTGTATTATTTTTGGCATGATGATGTTGATGTCATCATTTTCATCTTTTGCTGCAAAGGAAAAAAATATTAATAGTTTGTCGGGTGCTCAAATACAACCATTTGTATCTGGTGGCAGTAGTTTGTATTCAATAGCTGTTGAAGATCAACAGCGAATTATAATGTTGTCTAATCCAAACTGGGCATGCTATTTTAAGAACAAGCAAGCTAATGCTTCTGTAGTATTAAGGTTCGATGATTCTAAACGAAATTTGGAAACAGTTGATTGGACTTTAAATGTAACCTATAATATTGCATTATACGACATATCTAATTCGCCTTATATTACTTATACAGGAGAAGTTGCTACTATTGATTTTAATAGAACTTCAAGTTATAATGATGTTTATTTGAAATCTTATGAAGGGGCTCATAGAGCTGAAGTAACAATTACTAATGTGCTTTGGACTCCATCTTCAGGCACTGCATTATCAACTTTACCTCCAAAATATAATAACGATATTTATTTTGACCTTGTTCAAGAGACTGAACGATTTTATAACTTTCAATATAATGGAAGTAATTGTGTTCCTGTTACGATTCCCTCTCCAATTGTTTCCACAAGTGTTTCGGCAATTTACTTAAATCAATCTGTTCTGGCTTCAAATAATAATCAGTTACCTATTACATGGAATTTTATTGAAGGCGCAGATTCATACGATGTTGAATGGGTGTTTGTTGATGTGGCTAGTCCAGCATCATTTACCGCTCCGTATGATTTTGATTTTAGCAATGCCACTCGTGTTAATGTAACTCAACAGTATTATGACATACCAATGGCTTATCCAAGAGGCATACTTATTTATAGAGTGAGAGGCGTGAGCGACTATGATTTTACAGAGGGAATTGAGAAAAGAATTGAAGGAGCATGGAGTGTTACAGGGTCGAATACAAGTAATGTTCAATATAATCCTTTGAGTAAATATTTTTGCTATTATGATGGATTAGATAAAGAATACAATTGGCAGTATACAGGAACATATGCTGAGGATGGAAAACGCAAAGAAGTAATTAGTTATTTTGACGGTAGTTTAAGAAACAGACAATCAGTAACTGTTTTAAATTCAGATAATAATGCCGTGATTGCTGAAACTAAGTATGATTATCAAGGCAGGCCAACGGTTCAAATTTTACCAACACCAATAACTAATAGTGGAATAAAATACTATACAAATTTTAACACTGGTTTTTCAAAAGAACAATTTGATGTTGATGCTAACTACCAAGGTGCTGCAACAGCCACTATGCCTAATACATCAGCAACCGGTAGTTATTATGGGTCAAATAATTCTGCAACAGGTAGCGATGCTTATGTACCAAACGCACAAGGTTATCCATATACACAAACTAAATTTAAAACAGATGGTACAGGTAGAGTGGTTGCACAAAGCGGTGTTGGAGCCACACACACATTGGGTAGTGGTCACGATACTAAATATTTATATGGTACTCCTGGAGGACAGCAAGAATTAGATAGGTTGTTTGGAAATGAAGCGGGACTTGTTAGTCATTACAAAAAAAATATGACGGCTGATGCTAACGGGCAATTATCTGTTACATACCTTGATCAAGCCGGTCGTGTTGTGGCAACAGCCCTTGCAGGAACATCCCCACTTAATTTATTAGAAATTCCTAAGCCTGCTCCAACCCCAATGGTGTCGGATATGCTCACAGGAAAAAATGATTATTTAAACAATAGTAGAATTTCAAAAACAGTTTTTGTCACAAGTGGTATAAACACAGTTTATAATTTCGATTATATATTGGGTGATGATGAAGCTTGCTACTCCTATGTAAAAGATCCAAATGTTCCAACAGAGGTATGTAACTTATGCAATGATTGTATTTATAATCTTGAAATAAGAATTACTAATGAAGATGGAGCAAATGTAGCAGCTTCCTTTACCCAGTCAGTTGTTGTGCCATATGCTTCCGGTTCATGTTCATATAATAATGGTGGTAGTGGAACTAATTCATTGATAAAATGTAATGATATAAAAAGTGCCCATTATGGGATTAGTGTCACATTTCCCAATATAGGTTCTTATACCGTTGAAAAAATAATAACGGTGAGTCAAGCGGGGATTGATGCAGCAACCTCAACTTTTACCTACGCAGTACAATCGCCTCCTTGTGGTCCTTTAACAGTTTTTGCTACTGCTCCGCCATGTAATGATTGTGAATACATTTGTAATAAACAATATGGTGCTTATGGCCCAACTTATGTTACGCCATCTCCGGCTCCTAGTACGCATACAATTACAACCGATAAGCTAGGGCATACTGTTACTGAAGGTACAACTGCATATGATAATGCCTTAAATGAATATAATATGTGTGCTTACACATGCAATAATATTGCTGTAACAAACCTTCCTACAGAATGCGAATTAAAAGCCTCAATTCTATTAAAAGATATGAGTCCGGGAGGTCAATATTTTGATAACCTACGCGATCAAATATATACTTGTTCTCCAAGTGATGCTTGTAGTCCTGATAATCCTGGATATATCGAATCTAATTGTATTAACGATTGGTTAGATAACCTAGTAACAAATAATGCGGGTTTTTGGTCAGATTTCTATACTTTTGCTACAAACACTACTCCTCCTTTAAATTGTGATCCTGTAGTGCCGTCATCTTCTATTACATTATCTACTTTTTCTGACTGGAACTGGATAAGAGCAAATTGGAAATCATGTTTTGCTAAATTTCTTATCAAGTACCATCCCGAATATTGCAATTTTAATTTTTATTGTGGCGAAACCACAATTTGTGACTTAACTACAAATGGTAATGGACTTGATAGAGTTCCTGTTCTCACTCAAGTTTCTCCTGGAGTTTTTGGCTCTGTTTTAACAAGCACTATTACTATGAATCATGTTAATTTATATGACCGAGTAATGAAGTTTGATAATTTAAATCAATTTGCTGACCCTTTAGTATATTCTTCAGGAGGGAACACTCCGTCTTTATACAGATCTGATTTAATGGCTAGCCCAACACAAATATACGTATCCGGAATTAGCGAGTACAAAGATCCTTTGTTTATTAGAGATGTTGAACAAGGATGTGCAATAAATATATATTGTGCTTCAGGTTCAAGTACTTTAATAACAAATTATATGAAAAATAGCTTAGAGAATTTTTTTATAGCTACTGTAAATTCAGGAGCTAATACTATTCCTATGAGTATTTGGTATGTGCTAGATGATCCGGATGGAATTTCAGCACATACTACACCTTTCACTATTACTTCTTCATCATACTTGACTACAGGAACTGTAATTGATCAGGTAACTATCGACTTTTTTCAATCTTTTAGAAATGCCAGTTTATTACAAACTAATGTTACTAAATATGATGTTTTTAAAAACATATATTTTGGAAAAAAACAATTTGTTTTATATGGATTATATAATACCAATTACGATTGTGGAAATAATAAATTAAATTATGGGTTATCAACTCCACCAAGTGTATTACTTGTAGATCTTAATGAAACCGGATTCACTCCTTGTACTTACAATTCTTTAACCAATGCTTTACCTCACGCTCAAATACGTTTCCCTAAAAACGATATTTTTGATGCAATGTTAAGCGATTGTCCGAATTTTGCTCCAGATATGGCAGGATATGCTGATCAAGCTGTTGCAAATACCTGCAGTACTCAGTGCACAGCAAAAGCTGATGGTTGGATGGCTACTATCAAATCAGAAATTGAAAAATGTAATTTAGGTTCAGCAGCATCAGGTTCCTTAACAACCTTAGCAAATATAAAACACGACTTGATTGAAATTTGTACGGCAAGCTGTGACGGCACCAATCAGCAGGGACTAGACCATATTCCTGCTTCTCCTGTTAATCCATATTTACCAGCTGGAGTTTTATCTTTTACTGATGTTTTAAATTATTATCTAGGCGTAGCTCCTTATAATACTTGCTCTAGTTTAATTAGTAATATTACAATTGTAAACCCAACCCCACAATCAACCGGTGAAGAATACTCTAGGGCTGCATGTATTTGTGATAATATTAAAAACTTTACAATTAATAATGGGATATCTTGGAATTTATCAGATCCCAATTTACCTTCTTTAATTGCCACTGCTATTAATAACGAATTAAGTGTAGCGCCTTCAAGTGGTCCTATTACATCAACAGATGTTTGCGCTTGGATGGCACAATGTTATCAAGGCACAGGAAGCTGTCTTTCTAGTGGACTACCGCCCTTGGATATTAACGTGTTAATTGTTCCTAATGGCAGTGCAATAACTACTTATAGTGTTCCTGATGCGTTATTATGCCCTGTTACAAATGAGCTTCCTGCTCCGGATCCATGCGATCAAGATCAGGCAAATGCAGATGTTACTTATGCGAATCAGTATTTAGAACAACTTGCCGTTAAACGTATGTTAGATATTTATATTGCTAATTATATTGCAAAATGCTTAGGGACTCTAGATGAAAAAGAAAAAATGACCGCTTCTTATTCTCTTGATGAATATCACTACACATTATACTACTATGATCAAGCTGGTAATTTAATAAAGACTGTTCCACCTGAAGGATTCCGTGCAATTTATGTTCCAACAACTCCAACTGGCACGTTCCCATCACCAAATACCAACGAAGTTGCAGCTCATAGAGTAACGCCAACTAATGGGGCTACTCCATTTGTATGGCCAACACATCAATTAATTACTAATTATAAATATAATACCCTTAATCAATTAAGAGAACAAATAACACCAGATGCTGGTAAATCGGTTTTCTTTTATGATGCCGTTGGGCGATTAAATGTTTCGCAAAATGCAAAACAGGAGGCTTTTACAACTAATAAAGGATATTCTTATACTTTTTACGATGAGTTGTCTCGAATTAAAGAAGTTGGAGAAATTTTAATCCCTTCATCTTCAGGAATTCTTACTCAGGATATTGCTAAGAATGAACAAGATTTAATGGGATATTTTGGAAATAATACCAAACGACAAATTACTAGAACTTATTATGATGCTGCACCAGAAAATGTATTTTCGGGTGGTGGTTATTATCAAATTCAAAGTAATAAAACAAAAGGATTATACGCCTCAAACTTATTAGGTTATTTACGTAATCGTGTATCCTGCGTTACATATTCCGAAACTGATTTGATTTCTAATACGACCTATAATGTTACTAACAGATATTATGATAATGCTTCGCATTATAGTTATGATATACATGGTAATGTAAAAACATTGTATATCGAAAATACGGAACTTGCTAATTTTGATTATGACTTAAATCGTGTTGATTATAATTATGATTTAATTAGTGGAAAAGTAAATGAGGTACATTATAATGCTGGAAAACCAGATCAATTTCATCACCAATATTATTATGATGCTGATAATAGAATTACCAGCGTTTATACCAGCAGAAATAATATTATTTGGGAAAAAGAGGCAAAATATTTTTACTATAAACATGGCTCTTTATTTCGATCTGAAATTGGAGATAAGCAAGTGCAAGCTACTGATTATGCCTACACCATTCAAGGTTGGATAAAAGGTGTAAACAGTAATTCATTAGATAGAGATTATGATATTGGAAGAGATGGAAAAGTGGCAACTACTAATTTAAATCAGGAGTTTGCTCAAGATGCTTATGGTTATTCCTTAGGTTATTTTAACGGGGATTACATTTCAAAAAATGCTTCTGCGTCAAACTTTATGGCCTCTGCCACTAATATACAAGGTGTATTATATCCATCTTCGCCGGGTTCATCATCGCAAGGTGCTCAACTATTTAATGGTAATATTGCTAATATGGTTACCAGCGCCTATTTTCAAAATGGAGCGGCTCCTTTAACGGCCATGCAAATGATTAAATCATTTAGATACGATCAATTAAATAGGATTAAAAATGTGCAATCCTATGATAATTTAGCCAATAACACTTGGGGAGTATCACCAGTATCTGCATTTACTGATAATTATAAAGAGAACTTTACCTATGATATGAATGGAAACATTACTAAGGCAATTCGTTATAATGAAAATGGAGTGTTGGTGGATGATTTAGATTATGGTTATAAATACCAACCTTCATCAACTGATTTGGCATATAATAAACTCTATTTTGTAAAAGATAATGATTTAACAACTACTGGCACAGATTTTAAAAATCAATTAAATCAAACATTTACCCCAGGTGTAACAGATCCCGACTTAGATGCCGGAGTAAACTATCATTACGATAAAATTGGAAATTTAATTGAAGATAAAGCAGAAGATATACAGAATATTGATTGGACGGTTTACGGTAAAATAAAATCAATTACCAGAATAGCAGGTAGCACAAAGCCGGATTTAGAATTTGTATATGATGCTTCGGGGAATAGAATTAAAAAATTAGTAAAAAAGAAAAATTCTTCTACAGGTGTATTATTACCACCATCAGATTGGTTAGCTTCTTATTATATGCGAGATGCTCAAGGTAATGTGATGGCAACTTATGAGAACATTACAGTGAGTGGTACAAATTTATTAAACTTAACCGAACAACATATTTATGGTTCTTCGCGCATAGGCTTGGTGAAAAAAGAAACTAGGGTAGATGCTAATTCATCCATCCTTGTAGCTGCAAATTTCAAAAACTCATCTACTGCCGGATTAGGATCAGTAGGTTCATCTATTAGTGTTGATGCTGCCTATAGGCTTAAAGTAGATTTGCCAGCAAATGTATTATATGGAGGAGTTGATTATTATCCATCAACACCAATAGCTGGCAAAACCTTTGAATTTACTTTTGATATAGATTTAAGAGAGGTGCAGGAAAATGAATTAGTAGCAATTATATTAGATAACCCAAGTGCAGGTGTATATAAGAAAATAGCATCCATAAAACCGGTACAGGGAACTAACAGCTTAAAATTTACTGCTCAAAACGGACAAACAATTATAAAATTCCAAAATAATACAGTAAATAATACGGCATTTACATTTTATGTGGATAACATTACAGTAAAAGAAATTAATAAAGAGCGAAGCCTTGGCGAAAAAGCCTATGAATTTAGTAACCATTTAGGGAATGTGTTAACTGTAGTGAGCGATAGAAAGATTGCAGTAGACCTTGGAAGTGATGGAACATTTGATTATTTTAGCCCTCACGTTCTTTCAAGTAATGATTATTATGCCGGCGGTATGCAAATGCCTGGAAGGTCTTACAACTCTAATGTCGGTGGTTATCGTTACGGTCACAACGGTCAAGAGAAAGACGATGAAATCTTCCAAGGTGCTTATACCGCAGAGTACTGGGAGTATGATTCACGAATTATCAGAAGATGGAACACAGACCCTGTGACTTATCCTACTCAATCACCTTATGCGTGTTTCAATAATAATCCTATTTTCTTTGCTGACCCAGATGGATTGGAAGGTCAAGATTGGGTAAAAGATACAAAAACAGGTGCTGTATTTTATGATGAAAAAATTACTAATCAAGCTGGTGTAGACAAAGACTATAACAAAGGTAGTCCTGATGGTAGGTTTCAGTACGCAGGTAAAGAAGTAAAAGGTGCATACGATACTAATGGTAATATGTTTGATGGTGATGCTCTTGGTATGAAAACACATTACGGTAGTGAAGTAAAAGTAACTCCCGATAATTATGTGCAAAATGTTCGTGCAAATCAAGTTTCACAGCATTTTAGAGATCAACAAATGGGAAGGAATAAAATAAATTTTATTCCATATAAACCATGGCCTGCTACTGGAGCTTGTAGTAATGAATGTTTTGACCCTATTACAGATATTTTATTAGGTGGTGTATTTAAAAATCTTTTCACTAAAAAAAGTCCCGAAGTGTTTTTTAGGACAATGTCAAAAGAGGACGCTAATTTATTTTTGAAAACGGGTAATATTCCAGCAACATCTGAAACATTTGTGTCTCAAAGTGGCATGTATGCTTCGGAGTATTCAGGAGTTACGTTTAAAATTACAACGAAGCCAGGTACTTTGCAAAAATTAACGGAAATAGGTGTTAAAGATGCTGCACATTCATTAGCCGCAAGGTATAATAGTTTACCAACTGTTAAATCAGGTTGGACAATTAATCAAGCATTTATTAAGCTAGAAGGAGATGCTTTAAATATTGGTTTAGGTAAAGTAGAAGCATTACAAAGATTTAATAGTAGAATCATTGACTTTAAAGTTATTAGTCAACAATAATTTATGAATGAAAAAGAAAAACATATTATAACTGAATTTTTGGATATAAAAATATCATTCGAAGAGCTTAAACATAAATTGTTGTTTAATTCTTTGGGTGATTTTTTACAAGAGAAGTTAATTGAAATTATGCAAATAAAAGATGCTAAAGCTTTGGCATTAATTTTAAGATTAGCCAAAAGACTTAAAGCATTTAATAATAGTCACACTAAAATATTATGTGATTTATTGTATTTAGATTGGCATCAAGACTATGAAAGTATAATCAAATCTCTTCAAGAAATTAATGATCCTATTAGTATTTCGACATTATATGATTTAGTAATTAATGAAAATTTTCATCATTTAAAATATGATGATACATATTCTGTTGAAAGGAACTGCATTCATGCTATTGCAAAAATAGGAACAGAGGAGGCAATAAATAAGTTACATTTAATAAGTCATTCAAACAATCAAGTATTGAGCTTAAAAGCAGCAGAGGTATTAAAAAACTTAGTTTAGCTAAGTATTATTTGCTTTTTTACTATTTTACTTATTTGAATTAAATACTCTTTTTCTTTTGGGATGTTTTCTATTGCTTGATTTAAACAACCGCTATCTATTAGGTATTTAGTGTTTTTGCATTTTTCAGTAATATCAGTAATACTAATAATCCAGTTATTGATGTAGTTTTTTAGAGCATCATTTGACAGTCCAATTTGAATCGCTCTTGTACTCATTGGTTCAAGTAAAATGTTTCGTTCAGGATCCCACTGTATTCTTACTGGTTTATTATTTAATGAAAGTTTCCATTCCTCTAATGATAGTCCTGTAAGCTCATTATATGAAGTAAGTACTGAGTTTTCTAATGCCCATATAAAACCTTCTTTAGTAATTTCAATTGCTAATATTCGATTTTGATTTTCTTTTGTAGCCCATCCTGACCGATACATCATCCATAAAAAAGATGTCTTTATCCAACTCATTCTTTCTAATTTAAAAGGGGGAGCGATAAATGTTTGATTTGTCAATGCTGAATCTGCAATTATATTATTATATGCTTGGTAAACAATAATACTATTTTCACTATAGGTTGCTTTAATGACATTATGGTTATTAAAATTTTGCATTTTACAGCTTGTTCTTTATGAAACGTCTAATATCCTGTCTTAAAATTTTTTCTGCAATTTCTTTACTAATCAAATATTTATCATCGTCTTTGACTTCTGTAAATTGAAACCAATAATTATCAGCTGATAGTATTAAAGCATTACTAGGCATTGTTTTTATTTCTATTAGTTTGCTTGTCCCATTGATATTGTAATGGGTTTCTTGATAATCTATATCAAAAAATCTACGGTATGTGCTTTTTAGTTTTCTATTTGCTTTTGAAACTCCATTAAATATTTCGATATAAATAAAACCTATATTTTCTTTAGGAGAGTAGGCGTCTAACACAATGCTTTCTTTGCTATCTAATTCATATATAACATGGGTTTGTATATCATTAATCTTTTGTTTTTCAAGCTCATCTTTAATAATTAGTAACACTTCGTGTTTTTTTAAAAAGGTCTCGGATATTCTTTTGCCTTTTAAATATTTTTGTCTTCCATTAAAAGCATTGTAATCATAATAATTACTAGTATCAATTTTATCAATATTTAATTCTTGTGCTGGCATTGCTGTTTGTGACAGTAATATTATATTAAATACAAGGCTGCATATTTTTATGTAATTATTTTTATTCATGTTGGTTGTTGTAGTGAGTTTATCCAATTTGCTGTAATAAATCCTTGAACTTCTTTTTAGAGAGAGCTAAATCAATCACTTGTAAAATCATATTTTTTTCAGTGTCGGGCAACTCATCAATAAGGCGTACTTTATCAAACAAGGATTTATCTTTAATGTTATAATCTTGAGTAGTATTACTATCGTGGCTTACAAGCACGCCTAAGGAAGTGTCTAACACCTTAGCAATCTTAATCAATGTTTTAAGAGCAGGCATAACCTTGCCTGTTTCCACACGGCTATATTGAGTAGGAGCAACATCAATCGTAACCGCTAACTCTTTTTGAGAAAGATGCTTTAGTTCCCTTATTCTACGAATGTTTTCGCCAATAATCTCGGCTTCCGTTTTCTTTTTTGCCATGCTTCAAATATACACATAAGAGTACATTTTAAATGGTTTATAACTTTTATCGTTTATTATTATGTATTTATAAATACATTTATTTACATTTGTAAATGTACTTAAAAGTATTAATAAAAAAGTACTCAAAAGGCTAAAAAAATATGAGCACACAATTAAATACCGAAAACCACGAAGAAATGTATTACGAAAACGCATTGCTAAAGCAAACCGTATTAGGTGGCGTAAAATTAGAGGGCTTGGATAGAATGCGAGTAACATTAAAAATAGAATTAAAAGATAGCCCCGCAAATTCCGGGAAACGGTTGTAAAATAACCTATGATAGATCGTAAAATTCAGTAAAATTAATACTTTTGAAGGCTTTTCAAAGCCTGGTTAAAATAATTGGGGATTTAAAAAGAACCCTGATCTCGTATCGTGGCTAAAAAATAAAAACTTCATACAGCATTCTTCAATTTTGTTTACCGAATCATTTCGCATGCTGTACACAAGCTGTTTTTATGAATTTCCTTACGTTTTAGAGCATCCTGCTACCGTAATCCCACAAAATCAAACACAGGTTTGTTACTAATGTAAACCTCCTGCGGAGTATGCCCTTTTAAAACGTGCATAGGCCTATGGATGTTAAAGTCGTCAATAAAAAATTCGATTTTTTCAATTAACTGTTTTGTGTGTTCAGTTTCTTTCTCATCAGCATAAAAAGATTTAAAAGTTTTGTGTTTGCTTTCGGCAGGACTATTAGAAAACTTAACATCTTTCAAGGCAATTGATTTTTTGATATTACCGACCAATGTTCCGATAAATTCATTCAATGAATGATGTGTATTTTCAGGACCACCATCGGTAACGATTTCGAGATTTAAAGACCGCTCAACACTAATCGCTATTAGGTAAGCATCTTCAATACATTCTTTTACGTATTTCCAGTTTACCTCAAAAGCCAAACGCCATGCTAATATTTTTCGTGAAAAATTATCAGATAAAAAATAAATACAGTGCTTCACTCCGTTATTGGTTGTGAAATAAGTGATGTCGACATGCCAGTATTCATTAGGTTTTTGACTGATAATGCCGACTAATTTTTTTGTATTTTTAATACGGAGCCTCTTAATCCCTAATAACCTTCGATACTTGTACCATGTTGTAACCGATACGTGCAGCCAACCCATCCGCTGAAAATGATAAGCAATGGATGCCACTGGCCAGTGTGTGTATTCATCGGAGATAAGCGTTTTTTTAATTAATTCAACCTGTGGTTTTAAAAGTTGTGACCCATATTTACGCACACACACATCAAAATAAGAAGCAGCGCATTTTACTTTTTCTATGTTTCTTTACCCGGTAAATTGGTATTTTCACAAGATCCAACATATCTGAAACGGTAGTGTAAATACTTTCCACAGCGGTAAGCACTTTTTTAATACGTTTGTATTTAGCATAAAGCTCTGTTTTTCTGATCCCTTCATCCAGAATCATACGTTGGGCGTGCCCAACAAATTTTTCCTTCAAGTAAGTTCTCCAGGTAGCTTTGGTAGAATAGGGAATACTGTCCACTAATTCAGGAGGTAACATATTTTCATTTCCACTGATAAAGAGATAAACCAAAGTAGTATCATAACAATTGCGAGAACGAGGTATCATTTCGAAAAAGCCGTAATATTAAATAAATTTTTTAGTTACAAGTACCTGATTTTGTATAATAGATAAAATAATCGGCTTACGTTGTGATAAAAAGGATGATGTATAGCTTACCTAAATATAACCAAATTTGATTACTAACTAGACAGATTTGGTTAGCAATACTTATTAACAAATCTATTGAAAAAGCCACACTCTAAAATATACCCTATAAGGTGTATTTATGTCATATATGCTATATTTTAATTTATCAACATTTTAACCAAACATAATCATCCACTGGATAAAAGTACATGGCAAAAGACAGGCGCAGTAAATGGCATAGCATAAATACATTAGTAGCACTGAGAAATTTGAATTACAGGAAATAGATAGTTTAACCGATACACTTTTAAAACATCATCCTTTTGGTTAATCTATAAAATGAGTAAATTTGATTATTCACTTAAAAAACAAATCAAAATGGCAAAGTCAAACTTAAAAAAGAAAATCGTGGATTGCGTAGAGCATATTGATGATGAAAAAATATTAGAAGCTGTTTATACATTATTAAATGGTCAAGTATCAAATGATGATTATGAATTAAGCGCAGAAGATATAAAAATTATAGATGCTCGTAGAAAGTTTGTATTAAAAGGAGAAGAAAAGACCTATACAGTAGCGCAAGTAAAAAAGAAATTATTAAAGAATTTAGGTAAATGATTTATCAGGTAATAGTTCCCGAAAGCGTCTATTTAGAATTAAAAGAAGTATCTTCTTATTATGAATCTAAGCAAAAGGATTTAGGGTTAAAGTTTGTATTAAATTGGGAAACAGCGATGGAGCATATAAAAGAAGCTCCTTTATTGTATCAGAAGAAAAACAAGCAATTGAGAACCATTAAATTAAATAAGTTTCCTTACTTATTGGTTTTTGAAATCATTGGAAATAAGATTTATGTATTTAGATTAACACACACCAAAAGAAATCCTAGAAAGGTATTTAAAAAACAATAATAAGCACATCTTACGCACAGATACGGCTCGGGGCATTGCTCCCGCACAAAACCGAACTAATGCCCCTGCGGTGTTGCTTCGGTTTTTTTTGTCATGGTTGTTGTAATCCCCACACAGCCGATATCTACAAAAAAAATGTAGATATTATTGCTTTAAAGCAATAAGTACGAAATTACAAAAAAATAATTTATTAGTAGTATGTCAAAAGGTGTAAATTTTCATCCTCAACTAATTGAGGATGCATTAAATAATTGTGTTCCACTTGAACTAAAACAATATGTAAAATCCTATCACGTAACAAAATGGAAAAAAAAGTAAATCAAAATTTGTTGGGAATAACTATTATCAATCATTTTAATTTTATGTAGAGAGAGTATTTGCAGCTATAAAAAAAATACATAAGAAGCAAATTTCAAAATTTAGATCTAAAAATTGAGCAATTAATTTTGGCTATTACCTAATTTGTGAAAATTCATAATTTTGATATGCCATTATATAAAAGAAATAAAACCCCTCATGAACTTTATTGGAATATTAAATCTGATTTTAATTCTTCACAGACATTAAAAACATCTTTAATAAACAGGATTATGCAGAACGCAAATTTGAATTGTAAATGCTAACAAGCAGAAAATAGAGATTACTTCATTTTAAAACAGGTTTTCTTTTTATTTTCGAGAATCCAGAATTTATTTCAAACAAAGTGCTATTTAATTGAGCCAAATTGTTTGACATAATTCAGAATAAAATTACAGTATAATCAATCCTATTTAATTATTTTATTAAATAAACTATACTAATTTTGCAAGATGAAATATTTTGTGACTTTTTTTATTTTTTGTGCATTTTGTTCCAACGCACAAATGCGCTTGATATGGACTACTAAAACTAAAGATCTGAATTTTTTGAAAGACGAAAAACAATTAAAATTGACTTTCAATTTAGATAGTTTTTATATAAATGATGTTCTTCAATCAAAGGAGTATGTAATTACTACCAGCGCTATGCTTGATAGTGTTAAAGGTGCATTTGAAAAAAACTTCAACAAAGTCAAAAAAAAGAAGATTCAAGCTTTTGAAAGCGTAGTGGCTAGTAATTGCAACTATATTTTAAAAGTTTCTCCCTTAAAATTCTATTATTTTCAAGTGAATTATAGATCTGTTCCTGCTCAAAATGGTTATCCTGGTTGGCCAGCATGTTCTTCGATTTATATAAAAGGAGACTTTTTAATTGAAATTATAAACAACCAAAGTTCTAATGTAATTGCAAGTTTTTCTCTCACAAATCTAACTAATAAATACCCTATGAGTTCAAATTGTGGTAAAAACAAATACTCAGATGATTTGTTTGTAGAAATATACAGAAGTATGATTCGTGCAGGAACGGAGTCTGCAAAATATATATTAAAATTAAAGAAGAAATCAAAAACAGGATTATTTTAATATAAAATTAAATCATATTGGATCTCTTTGCAAGGTACAGCTCATTTATAACCATTGTATTTATTATAAATATTTCAATTTACTTTATAATTTAGTCATTCTGTAAAAGTATAACGAACTTAATTTAATGAATATATAATTTCGAATTACCTCTCATATAAAATTAATAAAACTCCTCATGAACTTTATTGGAACATGAGTTCAAGTTTTAATTATAAGCATTCATTAAAACTTGCTATTCAAAAACAGAATTTTTAAAAACAAAAGCAGGCTGGGTAGTTGTTAAATTATCTTTAAAAAAATAGAGAATTATTTATGTACTTCGTTACTTCAATTATTGTGCAATAGCCTTTTATTTGGTACATTTACTAAATAAATCTTTCTAAAATATTTTATGAAAATCCATTCTAAAATCAACATAAAAACAGTGTTTTTTTTGTTGTTGCTTATTTGTGGTAAACACAATATATCAATTGCTCAAGATCTTTCTTTTAAATGGGAAAATGATAGTATAGCACTTTCATTTTTAAAAGAAGAGAAATTGTATAAACTCGAATTTAACTTAGATAAATATTCTGTTAATGGTAGGGAAAATCAAAAATACTATGAATTTATTACTCCCTGTGCGAAATACCCTATGTCTAAAATTTTCGAAAAAGCATTTAATACTGAAGCAGCTGGAAGAATTATGGCAAAGTATTCAACAGATGAAAGTTATATTTATACGTATCAAATTAAAATCACTCCTATTTCATATGGAACAACGAAATTAACTTTTCGGGATGTAAATTATGATTACTTCTACGTAAAAGGAGATTATTTAATTGAAATTTATGATTGGAAACATACTGAACCACTTTATACTCTTAAATTAAGTAATCTTACTAATAAAAATCCCGTAAGTACAAGTGCTCGTTTCGGAAAATATTCGAATGATATGGATGAGGAAATTAATGCAAATTTAAGTAGTGCAGGAACCGAAACATGTAAATATTTAATGAAGCTCATTAAAAATTCACCTAAAGTAAAAAAAACACAGTAATTTTTACGGTATAACATAATTTTTACCCATTGATTTATAAACTATATATATTCATTTTTGTTGGATGTTTTCTTGATAGTTTTTCTCAGGATAAAACGTTTAATAATTGGCATTTCGGTGCAAATTATGGGCTTACATTTAATACAAATCCTGCTTCTATACTAAATGGTAGTGCCCTTATAACACTTGAAGGCTCATCATCTATTTCCGATTCGTTAGGAAATACTTTGTTTTATACAGATGGAGTGAGTGTTTATGATAAGAATAATATCCTAATGCCAAATGGTTTTGGTTTAAATGGGCACTCTTCTTCTACACAATCAGCATTAATTGTTAAAAATCCATCTAAAAATAATATTTACTATATTTTTACTACTTCTGCTGAGGCTGGTATTGGTTTTATAGGATGCGGTTGTTTCTCATACTCAATTGTAGATTTAAATTTAAATAATGGAAATGGTGACGTTACTTCTAAAAACATATTATTATATAACAATACATCCGAAAAATTAGCGGGTTATAATAATCAAAAGGATTCAGTTGTATGGATTGTAACACATGAATATAATACTAATAATTTTTATACATATAAGGTAGATTCTAATGGTGTGAATACAACACCAGTTATTTCTAATTGTGGTATTATTGGTACTTTAGTTCAACATCCACATTCAGCTATTGGTCAACTAAAAATTTCACCAGATGGAACAAAAATTGCGAATTGTACATATAAGTACAATATATTTGAATTGTATGATTTTAATGATTTTACTGGTGTAGTTTCTAATGCATTGGCTATAAATACTAATTATTACTATAATTATGGAGTAGAATTTTCTCCAAATTCAAAACTCCTATATGTTTCAAATACTGAACAAAATAGTTATATCATGCAATATAATTTGATAAATTATAATGTAAATGCAATTTTAAATTCAGCTATAGTGATTGATCATCAATACACATTTTCAACACCTTATGGATCATTACAACTAGCCCCTGATGGTAAAATATATATAGCTAAATATAATTCTGCAGTCATTTTCTTAATTTCTAAGCCAGATGTTTTGGGGACGGGTTGTCAATTTGGCTATCCGGGAATTTGGATAGGACCTTATTCTAGTAGGCTAGGATTGCCTAATCATGTAGCAGGTTATTATAAAACAACGTATGTTCCACCAATAGAAGAGCCTATTATTGAAGTTTGTGAAAATTATATTATTCCTAACGCCATTACTCCAAATAATGATGGAATTAATGATGAGTTTAAAATTACCTGTGATGAAGATATAATTGAGCCTCAATCATTGATTATCTATAATAGATGGGGCGAATTTGTTTTTAATAGAGATAAAGGTATTAATAATTTGAATGATGTAACAGATGGTGTATATTTTTATACTTTTAAAATAGATAAGATTTCATATAAAGGTTTTTTAAATATTTTTCACTAGAAACTTCTACATGCCTTCAATTCCTGAACTCATTTTAAATAACGGCGTGTACATGGATACTAAAATAAAGCCAACCAAGCCACCTAGTATTACTAAAAACAAGGGTTCAATTACTTTACCTATTACTAATTGTTGATGTTCTATTTCTTCGGCATACTGTTGATTTAATTTTTCGAAAATTAATTCTGGCGCATTTACTTCCTCAGATACCTTGATAAGAGATACTAATTTTTTTGGAAAAATAGTATGCAATGCTAAACTTTCGTGTAATTGCTTGCCCGAATACACATCTTTAATAACGCTATCCAAAGCATGTTCAATAGGATAATAGCCAATCATATTTTTTACTAAATCTAAAGCATCAATGAGTAATACTTTTGATCCCAATAGTAATTTCATAGATTGACAAAAGCGCGCCAAATAAATTTTTCTAATTAATTCGTTAACTACAGGCACTCGTAAAAGAAGTTGTGCGGTATGTTTTCTAAACCAAATTTTATGCTGTTGTGTTTTATGAATTAAAAATCCTGCAATAACGATAGCGATTAAACTATAAAATATTAATCCTGATTTTGCACTTAGTTTTATTAGTAATTGTGTAGTTGCTGGCAACTCTGCACCCGTATGCTTAAAAATATCTGTAAACATAGGTACAACAAAAGATAACATAAATTGCACAATTAATACACTCATGGTTAATACTACAGCAGGGTAGGTAAGTGTGCTAATTATTTGACGGCGAAGTTTAATGGAGCTTGTGTAAAATTTACCTAGTTCAATTAAAACTTCGGGAAGCTTACCCGATTCTTCTCCTATTTTCACACTTTGATATTCATACACCGAAAATACGTTGTTGTGTTTATGCAAAGCTTCCCAAACAGATTGACCAGAAATAATATCCTCTTTTATTTGAGAGATGATAGCCTTATGTTTTTTTATTTTTAATTGGTCCTCAATAATTTCTAAGGCGGTTTTAATATCAATGCCAGAAGATAAAAGCAAACCTAATTCCGAATAAAGTGCTTCTTTTTGAGTTTGCCCAAATTTTTTTTCAAAAAGCGTAATGTCTTTATTTAAGGTGTTAGATAGCTTTTCAGTTAAGGAGCTATCATTTCCATCTGTTTGAGATGGTTTATGAGGTGATTGTTTTTGATACTTTGATAAATCAATACTGCTCATCGGGTGGTAATAGTTGTAAGGTTGATTTTAAGATGCTTGATGCGTCATATTCTTTTTGGAATGAAATACTTAATTTTTGATTTTGGAAAGAAGTAGTGCATTGAAAGTTTGTAATTAAATATAATGCTGTATCACTAGTTGTTTTTACAAAGTCAAATTTTGGAGTTTGAGGGATTAAATCAAAAGTATCTGTATGAGACTTAAATTTGAGTAGTATGTTGTTTTGTGTTAATTCAAGTTCTACAGTGTTCGAATCATTTTTAAATTTAAGAAGATGTTCACTTGTTTTTTCTATAGTTTTAGATTTATTTGATAGAATAAATAACGCTTTATTTAATTGATTATAGTCTGTAATAAAATTATTTTGAACAGTGTAGTTAATAAACAGTTTTTGAATTTGGTTATAACCCATAAAGGCAAATACCACTAATATGGCAGTTAGAGTCATTGTAATTAATAACTCTATCATGGTAAATGCTTTTATTTTTTGTTTAATCAACATGTACTATTTTTTGTATTTCTCCTATTTTTTTTTCTTCTTTATTGGATACTGTTATTTTTAAAATGATGCAGTCGGGATATGATACAGAATGAGCTATTTTTTTTTTGATTGTAAATCC
>PNMI01000025.1 GCA_013823565.1 Sphingobacteriaceae bacterium
AAAAAGAAAAACTCAATCAATCCTTTGAATCTTGGAAAGGAACCTTGGAGCAAGTAGATGATGTTTGTATTGTTGGAATCAAAATTTAAAGATTTTTTTAAATGAATTCCTCCCTCGATTTCGTAACAAACTATTTTTCCGAAGAAAAGATTGAAAGCCTTTTCTTCATCATTATTGGCTCTATAGCAGTGTTATTAGCTCTTATCTTTTTACTCATTATCAAATATTCTTTTTTCAAAGGCATGGCAATTCCCTTGCTATTAGTAGGAACTATGGAACTAATTGTTGGCAGTAAAATATATCAACGAACACCAAGCGATATTGTACGAGTAGAACAAAACATAAAAACTAATACTCGTGATTTACAAACAATAGAAATACCTCGTATAGAAATTGTACTTCAAAATTTTGTGATTTATAAATGGATCGAAATATGTTTAATACTTACAAGCATTATTTTAATACTTGTTTTTTACAAATCTCCACAAACATTTTGGAAAGGTTTAGGATTAGGATTACTTATACAAGCATGTTTATTGTTATGCTTAAATGTAATGGCTGAACAAAGAGCAGAAACATATTTGCATTTCCTATTGCAGATAGTGTAATAATTCAACCACAAAAATTAACAGAATTTCGTTTTTTACAAACTAAAAACCATAGCTCCCATAAGGCTTTCAACTATATTATTTAGGTTAAAACCCTTAGTTTTTATTTTTTAAGTTAAAACTGAAAAAAATTGAGATTATTTCATCATTTTTTTGTAATTTTAAACAAAACAGGTTTGTTTCATCGCTCTTTATTTTAAGGGAGGAAAGTCCGGGCAACGCAGGGTAATTTGCCACTTGAAAAAGTGGGTATCCCAACAGGAATGTTGAGATAACAGATAGTGTCACAGAAAACCAAGTAGCCTTCGCAGCAATGTGAAGGTCATAGTGAAAATGTGAGGTAAGAGCTCACATGTATAGCTGGTAACAGTTATATAGGACAAACCTCTTATGTTGTAAGGCCATGTAAACCCTAATTTTACTGCGACTCGTGGTAATAACTTCGGTTATATTAGGGAGGGTAGGCTGCATAGATAAATGATGAAAGTTGTTTACCAATTGGTAAACAATACAGAACTCGGCTTATAGAACCTGTTTTTATTTTGTACTATATGATGCTTAAACGCTACTTATATATATTTTTATTCCTAATTTCTGCAAAATTAGGAACTGCCCAGTGCCCTCAGATATATGACTACCTAGGTAATCTGGTTAATAATCCATATTTTATTAATTGTCAGGGAACAGGATCTTACAATATGAATATTGCTTCCAATAGTAATTGGGGAGCTTACACTATTGATTGGGGAGACGGCACTTCAAATAATGTTGGAGGCGCCTATACTGCAAATTCTTTGATTAATCACACTTACAATTCTGCTACGCCTGATACGTTTGTGATTACAATTTCTATTCCTTCACTAAGTTGTGTCATGACTGGTCTTGCCGTTATGGAAAAACCAGTGAATGCTTCTATTCAAATTCCAATTGGAGGTGTGACTACTGCCTGCGCACCAAAAGCATTATTATTTACAAACTCTAGTACTGATGTTTCTGAAACAACATGGTTTACATGGAATTTTGGAGATGGTTCTCCTGTGCAAACTTTTAGTTATTCAAATGCCGGGCAAACCATCTCTCACAACTATCTACCAGGAACCGTTAATTGTCAAACTGCGGTTACACTAACCGCCAAAAATTATTGCACTCCAATTCCTACCATTGCTAATTTCAATCCTATTCAAATTTATGATAAGGATGATGCCGCTATTACTCCTTCAGCTATTATTAAATGTTGGCCCGATAATGTATTTACTTTTACAAACACAACAAACAGAAATTGTGTCCCTCAAGGAAATACATTTCAACGACAAGAGAGATGGAACCTAGGAAATTATTGGGGTTTGGGTTACGACTCAATTATTAACTGGCGTCCTTGGCCACCTACCTCTCCATTAACAGTTACTTATCCATCTGTAGGAACTTACACCGTTCAATTACAAGATAGCAATTTATGTGGCGTTGATATTCAAGTACAATCAGTTACTATTTTAAATCCACCAACAGCTGGTGTCGCAGTTGGTCCAGGTCCTTTTTGTCAAGGTTCAGCGGTTACATTTTCAAATACAAGTCCTCCAGGCTATTCTTATAAATGGAATTTTGGTACTGGAGGAGGTTTTGTTTCAAGACCATATGGTGCTCAAACATTCACCTATAACACTCCGGGCACTTACACAATTTCTGTAGTTGCTTTAATTGGGGGTGCTGGTGCATCTTGTACAGATACAGATAGAGTTGTTATCAATATTCTTCCACGCCCTACGGCAAATTTCACCGTGAGTCCTAACTCTGGTTGTAATTCAATCACTGGAGCTACGTTTACTGATTTATCAACTAGCGCCATAGCATGGAACTGGAACTTTGGGAACTCTAATACTTTTAACGGACAAGTTCCTCCTGCTCAAAATTATAATACCGTCGGCAACTTTGTAGCCTCATTAACTGTAACGGCCGCTAATACCTGTATTCACACTTTTACAGCTCCAATTACTGTTTATCAAATTCCAACAGCCGCTTTTACCGCCTCTAATGCTTGTGCTAGTTCACCAGCAGCATTTGTCGATAACTCCACGCATGCCGCAGGTGATCCAATTATTTCTTGGAATTGGAATTTTGGAGATGCTTCTCCTACTGCAACAACATCTATACAAAATCCTTCTCACACCTACACCACTCAAAACACATACACGGTTCAATTAATTACAAATACAGCTAATTGCAGCGATACAGTTGAACAAACTATTACTATTAATGTAAAACCTTCTGCTGATTTCACATTAACACCAATTAATGGATGCCCTACTCTAACTGTAGATTTCACAAATACATCTACTAATGCGACATCTTATAATTGGAATTTCGGAAATGGAAACAACTCAACTTCAACAAATCCATCTGAAGCATTTACAAATACAACAAGTGTTAATAAAACATACACCATTACTTTAACTGCTTTAACCGCTGCTGGATGCTCTGATACTGAAACTGAAACCATTACTGTTTTCACTAAACCAACTCCTTCGTTTACGGTTAATGGTCCAACTGGTTGTTCTCCGGTAGCTGCCACATTTACCAATAACTCTACAGGAGCTACAAGTTACCAATGGAATTTTGGAGATTTAACAACCAGTACGTCTTCTTCCACAGTTGTATCACATACGTATTATAACACCACTTTGCTCATTCAAACTTATACTACTCAATTAGTAGCGATTAGTAGTAATGGCTGCAAAGACAGTACTTCTTTAACCGTAACAGTGTATCCAAGACCTATCTTTAATTTTACCATGATTCCTAGTAGTGGATGTTCTCCTTTAAGTGTAAACTTTCCTCCTGTTTTAGGTGCTGTAACTTATGAATGGGATTTTGGAGATGGAAGTCCTTTAGATTTTTCTCCAAATCCAACGCATGTATTTACAAACACAACAACGGTTAACAAAACATACACCGTTCAGTTAATTGCATCCAATGCTTTTTCTTGCGTAGATACGACTTATGGATATCCTGTAGTGTTTGCAAAACCACAAGCTAATTTTGCGGTAACTCCAACGGTAGGTTGTTCGCCTTTGGCAACATCTTTTTCAAACACGAGTGTTTCTGCAAATACTTATTTATGGAAATTTGGAGATGGAAACACGAGTGTGTCTGCAAATACAAACCATACATACATAAACACAAGTAGCACCAGTAATCAAACCTTTAGCTGCACACTAGTAGCTACAAATAATGATGGTTGTAAAGATTCTTTAATCATTCCAATACTCACTTATTTTAAACCAAATGCTTCATTTAGTTTAGATACACCAAAGTGTGTTTCTAAAACCATTACATTCACAAACAATACACCAAATGCCAATTCATATTTATGGAACTTTGGTGATTTTACAGGCACATCCTCTGTTCCTAATCCCACACATACATATACTACAAATACAGCAAACAATTTAACTTTCACTGTGCAGTTAATTGCAACCACTTCTGATGGTTGCAAGGATACAACTTTAGGTTATCCCGAAATATATGCTAAACCAATTGCTAATTTCGCATTAACACCAACCATTTCTTGTTCACCATTAAACACTTCCATGACTAACGTTAGTTTAAATGCCAATTCTTACTTATGGAAATATGGAGATGGAAACACAGACGTGACATTTAATCCAAGTCATACTTATACAAACACAAGCAATACAACAAACCAAACATTTAGTTGCACATTAATTGCTATCAATTCAAACGGATGTAAAGATTCATTAGCAATACCAGTAATGGTGCTTTACAAGCCAAAAGCAAATTTTACAGTAGATACTCCTGGTTGTTCTCCAAAACTATTAACCTTTACCAACACGTCGTTAGGTGCTTCTTCATTTAATTGGGGATTAGGAGTAACAACGTTAACAACCACAAACATTGCTCAACAATTTATTAATACAACTTCTGCAAACATTACTAATACCGTTCAACTAGTTGCTATTTCAAGCGACAACTGTGTAGACACTCTTATTGTTCCAATCATCATTCATCCAAAACCTGATTTTGATATTGTTGCAACACCCGATAGTGGTTGTACTGCCTTAACTGTCAATTTCCCTTCAATTACCAATGCTGTTACATATCAATGGAGTTTTGGAGATGGGAATATTTCAACTTCAAATAATCCTTCGAATATTTATTACAATAATTCTCAAACCACAAAAACATTTACAGTACAATTAATTGGCACAGATGGTTATGGTTGCAAAGACACTTCAACTAAAGTGATAAAAGTATTTGCTAAACCTATTGCTTTATTTCAAGCTAATCCAACTTTAGCATACGTGCCATCTACCCCTGTTAACTTTATCAATCTATCTTCTGGGGCAATATCCTATTTTTGGGATTTTGGGGATAATACTTATTCTGCAGCTTCAAATCCTACTCATAATTATCAAGAAGCCGGAGAATATCAAACTTATTTAATTGCCATTAATGCGTCGGGATGTGTTGATACTTTTTATTTGCCTGCAAAAATTGTTGCTGAACTAGAAAGTGAAATTGATATTCCAAATGCATTTTCTCCAAATCCTAATGCAGGAAACGGAGGTGCTTTTAATTCGAACGACGTTAATAATGATGTGTTTCATCCTGTGATGAAAGGTATTGATAAATACGAATTAAATATTTTTTCGCGTTGGGGAGAATTATTATTTGTTTCAAAAGATATTAATATTGGATGGGATGGATATTATAAAGGAAAACTTTGTACACAAGATGTGTACGTATGGAAAATAACAGCCACAACATTAGATGGCAAAAAAATTAATAAAACTGGTGATTTACTTTTATTGAGATAACATGAAAACAATTTTACACATACTGATATTAATTTGCCTTACTTTTCATATAAAGTCGCAAGTTCAAACTAAAATAAATCCTAAATTATACGCAAAGGATTTAGGATTAGCCAATGAAGCTTTTGATGCAGAAGATTACTTAAACGCTATTGGTTTATATAAAAAGGTCTTATCTATCGATCCAGGTCATGAATTATCAAATTTAAACTCGGTAATTAGTCGTATTAAATTAAATCAGCCAACCGATTCATGTATACCACACCTGGCTAAACTTAAAAACAGTGCTACTCCTGAAGTACAATTTTATTTTGGAAAAATTTATCATCTAACTTCTAATTTCGAAGAAGCTATTAAGTGTTTTACAAAATACAAAAGCATCAGTTCAAAAAAGAGAACAATAGCTGATGATGAAGTAGATTATCACATGAATTGTAGTAAAAATGCTATTGACTTAATTAGTCAACCACATCGTTCTGTTATTAGAAATTTAGGAGACAACATCAATACTCCTTATGCTGAATATGTTCCCTTAATTACTCCTGATGAAAATTTACTTTACTTCACTTCAAGAAGAGAAGGAAGCACTGGAAATTTGAAAGACGTTTATGGTAATTATTACGAAGACGTTTATTCATCTCAAAAAAATGAAAAAGCAAAATGGAATAATCCTGTAAATGTTGGGGCTCCTATCAATACAAATACTCACGATGCGTGTGTAGCATTAAGTTTTGATGGTAATCAAATGATTATTTATAGAACCTCTGAAGATTTAGTTTCAGGAGATTTATATTTATGCCGAATGGATTTTAATGGATGGTCTGCCCCAGTAAAATTAGGTCCTGAAATAAATACACCATACATCGAAACAAGTGCTTGTTTTAGTACAGACACAAGTGTGATTTATTTTAGTAGTAATAAACCTGGAGGATTTGGAGGAAAGGATATTTACAGAATCAAAAGATTACCGAATGGCAAATGGTCGATGCCTATGAATTTAGGTATGACGGTTAATACAGAAAGAGATGAAGATTCTCCGTTTTTGCATCCTGATGGCACAACCCTTTACTTTAGCTCTAAAGGTCATAACACCATGGGAGATTATGATGTTTTTAAAACCACTTTAAATCCTGAAACTAACTCTTTTTCGACTCCCGAAAATTTAGGTTTCCCAATCAATACTGTAAATAATGATATTTTCTTTGTATTAAATGCAAGCGGTACTCATGGTTATTATTCATCCGTTAAAGAAGATACTTATGGCGGTTCTGATATCTATATGATTGATACTCGTTTTGGAGATAATGATTTAAAGGCAAAAACAGGAAAAGTTGTTTTTGGAAACGAACCTGCTAAAGCTAAAATAACATTAATAGATGTTGAAAGTAAACAGATTTCAGGAATTTTTAATGCTAATTCAAAAACTGGAAAATTTATTTTAGTAATGAACCCTCTAAAATCATATAAAGCTATTGTTGAAGAAGATGGATATCAAACAATGATATTAGACATAGAACCAATAGCTACAGAATTAATTGAAAAGGAATTGATATTGAGTTTAACTAAAAAGAACTAATTATAAAAAACACGCTTACATATTTAAACTCAACACTTTTGGCTTTATTGTTTTCATTGATTATGAAAGCACAAGACCCTCAATTTACACAGTTTTATGCAGCTCCTATGTACTTAAATCCTGCGTTTACTGGTGTTACCTACGAGCATCGTTTTGTTGCCAACTACCGTAATCAATGGCCTGGTATCAGTAAAACATATCAAACCTACATGGCTAGTTATGATTATAACATGTCTGATATTAATAGTGGTATTGGTATTAGTGTGATGCAAGACAGAGCTGGAACAGCGGGATTAACGCATTCTCAGTTTGGTGTAAACTATGCTTATCATTTTAAAATCAGTAAGTTTTCTGAAATTAGATTAGGGGCAAATCTCTCCTACAATATGAAACGTTTAGATTTTAGTAAATTAAAATTTAATGATCAGATTGCATCAGGCTCAGGCACTTCTATTGAAGCGTCAAGCTACGAAGCTTTAAACTTTATGGATTTTGCCGCAGGTGCTTTATTAAATTCAACCCAATATTGGTTAGGCTTTAGTGCTAAACATTTAACGCAACCCAATAGTAGTTTAACTGGAGACAGAGTTCCATTACCATTATCTATAAGCTTGCATGGAGGTTATCGATTTATCATTGAACAAAAGTCTAAAGAATTAAAACGTTATTTTTCTCCTACTTTTAATTATCGTCATGAACAAAAATATGATCAATTAGACATTGGTCTTTACTATTATCATTTACCTTTAAATGTTGGTATTTGGTACAGAGGCTTACCCTTCAAAAAATACGCAGCTACCTACTCTAGCAGAGAGTCAATTGCATTATTAATTGGATTTGATATGACTGATTATAACTTACGAGTGGGTTATAGTTACGATTTAACAATTTCAAATTTAGGAGTTGCCAATTCATTAGGTGCGCATGAAGTATCCTTGATATACGAAATTGCTAAAAAGAAAAAACGAAACAAGCGTATTTTAGTAAGTTGTCCAAAGTTTTAATCTATGAAATTTATTATACCGTTTTTACGGATGGCGTAAAATTTTCTCCATTTTCTTACCCTTTGCCAACTCATCCACTAACTTATCCAAATACCTCACCTGCTGAGTTAAAACATTTTCTATTTCCTCCACTCTGTAACCACAAATAACACCAGTAATCAAAGACGCATGAGGATTAAGCTTTGCTTGTTTAAAAAAACTTTCAAACGTCACTTTATCCTTGATGAGTGTATCTAATTTTTTATCATCAAAACCAGTTAACCATCGTATCACCTCATCCAATTCTTCTTTGCTTCTACCTTTCTTTTCTATTTTGGTGAGGTACAAAGGATAAACCGAAGCAAAGGTCATATTAGCAATGCGCTCATCATGTGTGTTGGATGTACTCATCTCTTCCTATTTTTATATTAAAAAAATAAAACTTATTTCGTTGGTTGATTATCTGTATTAGCAGGTTCCCATAATTCAATTTTGTTACCTTGGCTATCCATAATGTGCACAAATTTTCCGTAATCATAGGATGCAATACTATCAAGTATCGTTACTCCATTTGATTTAAGTTTAGCAACAAGTCCTTCAATATTTTGAACTCTATAGTTAATCATAAATTCTTTTTTTGAAGGCTCAAAATAATCGCTTCCAGTTTTAAAAGGAGTCCATTGAAGCGTATTAATTTCATCTGGATTATCTATATTTCTAGAGTCAAAACTAGCACCATACTCATTAGCATCAATGCCTAAATTTTTATGATACCATTCTCTGGTTTCTTTAGGATTATCAGTAAAAAAGAAAATACCACCAATACCTGTTACCTTTGGTGTTGTATCTACTGGTGAATTAGTATCGTTTATTTGTTTTTTTTGATTCTCCATAATGTTTAATTTTTTAGTTTCCGAATCACAACTAGCAAGAATGATGATTAGTGAAAAGACACTTAATATTATTTTCATGGTTTTGATTCGTGATTTATAGCAGATGGTTTTGTTTTGTTGGCAACTCGCCTAACAAAACATTTCCAATAAAGGTACAATGTTTAAAAGCATTTGCAAAGTAAATTGTTTACCATTTTTTGAATTTCGAAATCAATCAGAAATTTACTTCTTACTCTACATATCAAAAAAATCAAATTAACACAAACCTTTATTTTTCCTGCATTTGACTCATAAAGAATTTGATGACTTCAAGATTCACATCTGATGTTGTCCAATGTCCAACAGTTTCATATGTTTTAAATATTGGGGTAATCTTATTTTCTTGATAATTTTTTTGGCATTCCACATATCTTCCTTGAACAGTTCTACCAATGTTATCATTAATTATTTTTCGTTCCTTATCATCATAGGCATCATCAAACTGAACGGCATCATTGTCGTCTAGTTTTCCCATATAGATAAACTGAGGGATAGATTGATATACATCAATATTAAATTTTTTACTAAATAATTTCTGAAAGTCGTTTATTCCAATGGGATAATTGAGTTTAATTCCATTTTTTTCAGTTTGAGGAAATATTAGTTCCCCGTTAAATCCTCCTATAGCTAATGCTTTTATTTTTTCAGGATGTATAAACGAAAAACGATTTGTAAAAGTAGCAGAAGCCGAAAAACCATTCATAAAAAATTTTGGAGCAACCAAAATATTCATAGCCATTAAAATACGTTTGGCATCTGTAATCATTTCTAATAATTGCAAATCCAATCGTTTAAGTTGGGGCGATTTTTCTAGCATAACATCTCTATCTAAAGCATGAGTATACATAAGAGGTTGAGACTCTGGCCTAGGAAAAATGGGAACAAGCAAAGGGATTTTAAGTTCTGTAGCAATGTTGTTACCAACCGAACTAACCGAGGCTAAATCAATAGCATATTGTTTATGAACATCCATGCTATCTGATATTTTACCAGTATTATTTGGTTCAACAAGCAAGTATGTTTTTTGATTTAGAGGAGTTCCTTTTGGAATAAATAAAATATAATCATTATGAAATCCCTTTTCGGGGTTCTTTTTGATAATAAGTAAACTATCTTTTTTTAAAGTTTGTGCTATTAAATTTTGGGTAAAAGAACCCAAATAGGTCATGATAAAAACTACAGTAATTATTGATTTCATAGTAAAATAAATTAATTTATGTTACTATGACGTTTAAACTTAAAGATTTGTTACAGTAGTATAAAAAAATTATGAAAATAGTTCTATCTAAAATGTTTAATGGGATTTCGCGGAGCGACCTTGAATTTGCAAATGCCGAAGCCGAATGTCCAAATGGAATTTAGGTTCTGTTAATTTACTTTGAAAGGAATGATTGTCTTTACCTTAACCGCTTTGTTGTCTATTTTACCTGGAGTCCACTTTGGCATTTTGTTAATTATCCTTGTAACTTCTTCGTCAAGAGTAGAAGATAAAGATTTTTTAATTTCCAATAATGAAACACTTTCATCCTCATTTATAATAATAGAAACATAAAAAGTTCCGGTAACGTTATTCTTTTTGTCAGCTTTTGGTAAATTAAATTCTTTAACAATGAATTTATTCATTGCATCCAAACCACCAGGAAAAGAGGGCATTTCGTCAGCAAGTTGATAAACGTTGTTTGATGTCTTTTGTTTTTCTAACTGCAACCTACTAAATCTAGTATATTCTTTTGTGCCATTTTCTCTATATGTGGCGACTGTCGAGTCTTTACCGTCATTGTCATACCAAGTCCAAGTTCCTGTTGGCTTACTGTCTTTATATAAACCTTGTGATTCTTTATTCCCTTTTTCATCAAAGTAAGTACAGTTGCCATTTTTATTTAATGGATCTATTGAATTTGTACAAACAGCTATCATTTGTGGTTTATTATTGGCAAACATATCACTAATAATAAAGTTGTCTTTACTTTTTACTATAGTGCGATAGAATTTCGCGTCTGTTTTTTCGCACTTTTTCCACTCAGCATTAAAGAATGTTGTGTCCGTTTGTCCAAAGCAAATTTTTGCTGATAAAAATAATGTTAATATTAAATATATTGTCTTCATATTTATTTTTCACTTATTGCTGCCAACGTTTTGTAGCTAAATTTTAGTTTGGGTTTTGAAACTATTTCTACCGAAACATTACTGACAAAGCTAAATGTTTATTAGACATTTGCAAAGCGAAAATAATTGTCCCCGCGAAGCGACCGCTTTTGCAAATGCTTTGATGTCCGCCCGCATTAGGCAAAGGTGCTGTTACCAGAAGTGCACCCTACACAGTTTACACACAGGTACGTGTCTGCCGAACTAAGCAGTAATGAAATTATGCAATTAGTTAGTTGAAGGCATTTAAATTAAAAAAAGGAGCTTAAAAGCTCCTTTTTTTAATTTAATTTGTCACTAATAAATTTGTTTACTTCTTTTTCAAGTGAAGCAACAAATATATCGTAGTCAATATTAACTAAATTATTCGAATGCTTTAAGAATTCACCATTAGGAACAAATTCATCAAAAATGTCAAAACTAATATACTCTGTAAATTTTTCGGGTTTACAAATAAGTCTGAGCATTTGATATTTATCATCTGCAATTTCAATAATTGATTTTGAATCAAAAGACTCGAAATCAGGCGTTGATACTAAGAATTGATTTACTTTTAATTCACTTTGAATTTTCTTAATGAATAAAATTGGCTTGTCTGTAACGGTTATTTGAAGAGTGTCGCCCAACTCTTTAAATCCAGCTTTAATTGTTTTCATTTATTTTTAATATTTATTGTTACAAAGGTAACTCAAAAAGCAATCGCTTTTAGGTTGATGCAAAAAAATGTAGTAATGAAATGCATTAGAAAATTATTCGAGTTTGAATATAAAGGAGTGCTTTTGTATCTCCAATTTCCTATTTTAGTATAAAACCAAAATATTAATAATACTAGTAATATAGATAAAAAATATAATCTACTTTAACGTTAGGGAATTAAGAATAGTCTGAAACATATTGCTATAAACATTAAAGTCTTTTTTGTAACTACAAAATGAAAAAGTTAAAGAAGTTTTTGGCCAGTAAATAAATGCTATTGTTTGTGAAAATGCTTTGCCTTGACTTGTAACATCACAGTTAATTACAATTGCATTGTGTCCAGATATTTTGATTTTCGTGAATTTACTTATACTGAAACATGTTACTTGTGGTTTTATAGCATCTTCTATAGTTTTTTTTGTCACTTGGTCAAAACTATAGCTCGAAAACTCAAAAGGAATAGTATTCATATTGATAGAAGCAAAATTACCATCTTTGACGGCATTAAATTCTGTTCTTGCATCTTTAGATGCTTTTAAAACAAAGTTGTCAGGATATTTAAAAGAGTAGTTGTATTTTTTACTTTGAAACGAAATAAGGTTTTGAGAATAATAAGCTGTCGAAAGAATAAATAGTATACTAATAGTTAATAAATGTTTCATATTGTTTTTCTTGTTAAATTTTATTTTCAACGTTAAATTTTCTACGGAGATTTCTGGGGGCATTACTAGTAACGGTTTGCAGCTAGAACTTGTGCGGTTTTGGAACACTTGTCTACCGAAACGTTTAAATAAAGATACTATGTTTCTATGCATTTGCAAAATGAAAATATGTTTCGCGGAGCGACCTTGAAATTTGCAAATGCTTTGATGTCGCCCGCATAAGTTTTAGGTGCTGTTATATGCTTTAAGCGCCATTTAGTTTAAACACAGCTTTCGTGTCCGTTAATTATTATTTATAGTCAAAGTCGTATTCTAATGACCAACCAGTAAATTCAATTTGAGGGTTTTCTGTTTTAATTTTTGATAATTCTGATTGTAGAAAACGCTCTCCTTCTGAATGTATTTTTTTTAATTTAGGTAGTTTAAATATTTCTTTCGGTAAGTACTTTAACCCATCAACATTTACATCTTGTGCTTCTATTTTCAATGTCTCTAAGTTAGTGAAATTAGCAAAGTCAATTTTACTAATATACTGAGATGGATTAACGAGTATGAGATTTTTGATTTGTGATACGTATTTTTTAAACTCTTGATTTATTTTGAGCGTATCAAACTTATAAAAATTATTGGGATTAAAGCAACAGGCATTGGATTTATAAAAATCTCCTTTTTCACAATAGTATGTATCGTTAATATATAAGTCTGTACACCCAGTTGTCATATACTCGAAAGCTTTAATGAATTTGTCGTTCATAGTTCTTGATGATTTCTTTGATGTCGAACAAGAAAGAAGTAAGACTGAAATGAATATTAAGGTTAATCGTATCATTTTAGTTGTCGCTGCGCTTATTGCATATAACTAGCAGATAGGCGCCATAATAATCATTTGTAATTACTTACAATTAATTGCTATCGTTATTCTGCTATTTTCTCTATCAAATATAACAAAAAAAATCCCCTAACAATTCTGTTGGGGGATTCTTAATTTATAGAGTTAAAAAATTATTTTAATTTAAAAGCTGCTTTTACTTTTGCTACGTAATCTAATTTTTCCCAAGTAAATAATTCAACTTTCATTGTTTTTACTTTTCCATCAGGAGATTTAAAAGTTTTAGTTACTGTTTCGTTTTTACGTCCCATGTGTCCGTATGCTGCTGTTTCGCTATACATTGGTGTACGTAATTTGAAACGTTGCTCAATAAAGTAAGGACGCATGTCAAATACTTTTTGAACGATTTTAGCAATCTCTCCGTCCGTCATTTTTACTTTTGATGTACCGTAAGTATCAATAAAAATACCCATTGGTTGTGCTACACCAATAGCATAAGATACTTGAACTAATACTTCAGAACAAACACCTGCTGCTACTAAGTTTTTTGCAATGTGACGAGTTGCATAAGCTGCAGAACGGTCAACTTTACTTGGATCTTTACCAGAGAAAGCTCCACCACCGTGAGCTCCTTTTCCACCGTAAGTATCTACAATAATTTTACGTCCTGTTAAACCTGTATCTCCGTGTGGTCCACCGATTACAAATTTACCAGTTGGGTTAATATGGTAATTAATTTTGTTATTGAATAAATGCGCGTATTTAGGATAGTTCTTTTTAACTCTAGGAATTAAAATATCGATGATATCCTTTTTAATTTTAGCTAACATTTTTGGCTCTGTATCAAAATCATCATGTTGTGTAGAAACAACAATCGCATCAATACGAACAGGTTCGTTGTTATCGTTGTATTCTAAAGTAACTTGAGATTTTGCATCAGGACGTAAATATTTAATTTGTTTATTCTCTCTACGTAATGCTGCTAATTCTAATAAAATACCATGAGCTAAATCTAATGCTAATGGCATATAGTTAGCTGTTTCGTTAGTAGCATAACCAAACATCATACCTTGATCACCTGCACCTTGCTCTTCTTTTTTCTTTCTGTCAACACCTTGATTGATATCAGCAGATTGCTCATGAATAGCAGATAAAATACCGCAAGAGTTAGCCTCAAACATGTATTCTGATTTTGTATATCCAATTTTACGAATCACTTCACGAGCAATTTCTTGAACATCTAAATATGCTTTTGATTTAACCTCTCCAGCTAAAACAACCTGACCAGTTGTTACTAAAGTTTCGCAAGCTACTTTACTTTGTGGATCGAACGCTAAAAAATTATCAATTAATGCGTCTGAAATTTGATCGGCAACCTTATCTGGATGGCCTTCTGATACTGATTCTGAGGTGAAAAGATATCCCATGTTTATTGTTTATGTTGTTTTTTAATTAGTTTAATTTTTAATACAAGAGCAACAAATTTAAAGTTTTGAATTGGTAATAAAAAAAATGTTTTGAACAATTAAGTTAATGTCAGTTCGAGTGATTTTTTGCCTGTCTCTTTGCAAAAAATAGTATCGAGAACTTGATCATAATCTTCTCGATACGTACTTGCAAAATACAGGCAAGTACTACTCGAAGTGACAATTTTGTCAATTAAAAAGCCTTATTCACATGTATGCAAATAAGGCTTTTTATATGTAAATCGATTACTTCACTTTATACATCCATCCCATTTTATCTTCTAACTTACCTTTACGAATACCTCTTAAGGTTTCGTCCACTTTATTAGAGAACTTACGCTCTGCTACTGGAGGTAATTCCATATAATCCTCTTTATATCCAATACCAATAATTGGAGCAATAGTAGCAGCAGTACCTACACCAAAGGCTTCTTTAATTTCGCCTTTAGCATGTGCGTCTAAAATTTCTTGAATAGAAATTTTACGCTCTTCTACATTCATTCCCCAATCTCTCGCTAAGGCTAAAACACTTCTACGAGTAATACCATCTAAAATTGTATCGCTTAATGCGGGAGTAACTACCGAATTGCCAATCACAAACATTAAGTTCATTGTTCCTGACTCTTCTAAAAAAGAATGTGTTGCTCCATCTGTCCATATAACTTGTTGGTAGCCTTTTTGTTGTGCTAATTTTGTTGGATATAAACTACGACCGTAGTTTCCAGCTGCCTTCACAAAACCTACACCACCTTGCACCGCACGAATGTAATTTGTTTCAATTAAAACTTTAATTGGTTCGCTATAGTATTTACCTGCAGGGCAAGTAATAATCACAAATTTATAAGTATCACTTGGTTTCACACCAATTGCTTCATCAGTAGCAATTAAAAATGGACGAATATATAACGAACCTGTTTCTGATGTTGGAACCCAAGCTGAATCTAATTTTAACAATTCTAATAAGCCACCCATAAAAATCTCTTCTGGCACCTCAGGCATTGCCATACGGATAGCAGATTTATTCATTCTATTAAAATTATCAATCGGTCTAAAAACACTTACTTCTCCAGATTCAGATTTGTAAGCTTTCATTCCTTCAAATATAGCTTGACCGTAGTGTAACGCAGACATGGCATAACTCATTGGAACATCTCTATATGGAGTAATGGTTAATTTCCCCCATTTTCCATCAGCATATTCAGCAATAAACATATGATCTGAAAAACATTTTCCAAAAGGAACATTATTTACATCGTATTCACCCACTCTACTGTGAGCTGTTTTTTCAATTTTAATATCAGCGTTTGCTATCATTATTTCAGTATTGTATTAAACAAATTAGCACATAATTTTTGTTAGTACAAACTTTTTGGTCGATTATTTTAAGGGGTTTAAGGAAAATAAAGCAATTCTGTATTTTTTCTTTAGAAATTTGTTTTTACAATAATTTTATTATTTTCGTATAACTTATCAACAATTTGAAGTTTATTGTTCATATTCTACTCATGACTCTTTTTACTCCTGCTATCCTAAAAGCAGAAGGAGAGCCTAAAAAGGACACCACGCGCCCTAAAATTAATGCGTCCACTATTTCCAATAATAAAGTAGAAGTTACTAAATTACAATTAGTGCACTTGGTAGATTCCTTATTAGACTTACAAACTATTGAGGAAAAAGAAATTGAACTCATTAGCTATTACAATAGTATCTTAGTTTCTAAAGAGGCGGACTTAGCAGTGGTTAAATTTGGTCAATTACCAGCTACTAATTTTTATGACGATTTTGATGAAAGTACTGTTTTTAATATTACTCCAGATACCGAGTTTCCTGAATCTCAAATCATCAAAATTGAAAGCGATTCTTTAGGCATTTATCATCATCCAAAAATCGGTCCTGTTAATTCAAAATTTGGATGGAGAGATGGGCGAATGCATAAAGGCATTGATATTAATTTACACAAAGGCGATCCAATTGTTGCGGCTTTTGATGGAATGGTTCGTATTGCTCATGTAAAAGGTGCCTATGGTAATGTAGTTATTATTAGACATTATAATGGATTAGAAACTGTTTATGCTCATTTATCAAAAATAAAAGTAAAACCAGGACAAGTTGTTTTGGCTGGGCAATTAATTGGCTTAGGTGGAAACACAGGAAGAAGCAGCGGACCTCATTTACATTTTGAAGTGCGTTTTAAAGGTCAAGCTTTAAATCCTTCTTCAATCATTTCATTCACAGAAAACAAAACATTGAATGATTCTATAATCATTAAAAAATCTCGCTATGGCATTTGCGCTTATCCAAGCAATGCAACATTGCATACCATTGAAAGAGGTGATACTTGGTATGAAGTGGCCAAACGTTATGGTTTATCGATGAAAGAATTATGTGTGCTTAATGGAACCGACAAGCGCTACTATTTAAAAATAGGACAAAAATTAAGAGTGCATTAATTGGTTAAGGATTTAGCCAATACACAAATTTAAGAACCACCCCTCTATTTTTCTCTCCAAAGTTTTCGGAATAATAATTATCCGAATACACTATAAACAAATCACTCATTGGTTTAAATCGCCATTGAAAACGAGCATTGATATTCACATTTTTAATTTGACTGTTGTATTGAATAAAGGTGGTAAAGAATATACTCTTGGTAAAAGATAATTCTATTTTAGGTCCAATTAAATCCAAATATACTTTTTTGGATAAATGAGGTAATATAATTTCATCGTGTGTATAGCTAGCTGTAATAATGGCATAAGGTTGCTTTCTAAACACAACATCTGCATTGTAAGATAATTTTGTACCTGTAAAATAAGTTCCATAATTAACTCCAGCCGAAGCATTTAGTATTTTACGTTGATTGGTTCTTACTTTCAAACCTACATCCTGATATGTATATTCCGCAACTGGTATAGTTGCATTGCCACTAAAAGTAACGTCTGTTGGAAAAATTAACTTCGTATAATAATTATGGTAATCGATAGATAAAGCAGACGTATTAGTTAAATTAAAATCCCAACCTAATTGGTTTAACATATCTGTTGTTGTGTATTTATCATTCGCATAATAATCCATATACCAACGAGGTCCCATTTTATTAATAAAGGATTTTTTAGGATAGATGTAATAATTAACGCTCGGTTCTAAACGCCAATACGTATTTCTAATGGTGATATTTTTTGTGTAATCTAATTGAAAAATACGAGGCGTAAACCCTGTTTCGGCATTATAGTTTTTATTAACGTACTCATGATTCCAATGAATGTTTATTTTTTGTGTATTGTATGAAAGCCATGTTGCATGCGTAAAAGCATCTTCGTTTTTTGTATTGGACAATGAATGATGAAAAAATGCTTTACCCATCCATTTATTATTGTTGCTAATTAAATTATAATCAGCTCCCACTACTCTATTAAAATTTACGCCTGCAAAACCTGCGCTATCATACTGCTGACGATTTACAAAAATGAAGGAAATATTAGATCGTTTAAAAACATTACGCTGCACCGCTGCAACAAAATAATTTTGTGCATACACATCTGTTTCTAAAACTTTGGTTTTAGCTGTTTGAATATCCATTACACCGATACGCCAATTTTTATTAGGCTTGCCACTTAAACGAACACCAGCAATAATTGGCACGGCACTTCCATTATTAAATCCAATTCGTCGCGAAAAAAAAGGTCGTATTTGACGGAAGCCAAAATTGGCAAACAAGTCACTATTCTCAATAAAAAATTGTCTTTGTTCAGGAAAAAATAAACTGAATCTAGTTAAGTTAGTAATTTGTCTATCTACTTCAACTTGAGAAAAATCTGGATTAAAGGTGATGTCTAAATTTAAAGAGGATGATAATGCTATCTTCGCATCCGCACCAATATTACCTTCATACAATACGGGCTTTTTAGCTACAAAATCCTGACTAGCTTTTGCAATTCCATAAGGAATAATAGCCACGTTTCTTCCTGCCTTTTTTGGTAAAGTATCCCAGTTTAAAGTACCTACATACGCTAAAGTTGAAACATTAAACTGACGAGGGACTTTACACCATGATGAATTTTCGTTTTGCTTTAAATCATTTCTCGAAAAATTTATTCCCCAACTACTAATGTCATTTTTATAACGTATGGTTTTAAATGGAATTTCCATTTCAACTGTCCAACAATTTTGTTTTCGTTTAACCGCACTAAACCATTTATTATCCCAATTCACAGTGGCTCCCTGCCCTCCTCCACCAGCAACTAATCCTTCGCGTTGAGCCCCATAAGGATTCACTCCAAAACTAAAGCCGTTTTGCTTATCTAAAAAAGGGTCGATGGTTATCACAAAGCAATCACTCACCGGATATGCAAAATCTCTTTTTAATGATTGCACAACATAATTACCAGGCAACGAATCGTAACAAATAGCTGCCACAAAAATCGCCTTATCATTATAAGTCACATAAACCGTCGTTTTAGTTTTTGCTAAACTGGTATCATAGGGAAAATTTTGCCAGAAATCAGTTGCAGGCACACAATACTGCCAAAACGATTCGTTTAATTCGCCATCAATAACAATAGATTCAGGTGATTTACAAATAGGTAATGTCTTATCGTTTTGAGCATTTAATCTCAAAACAATAAAAAATAAAAATATGTATACGATAATTTTCAATGCTTGTAAACCTTATCAAAACACTCAAAACTTCGATATGTTTGGGCAAAAATACGTTATTATCCATTTTATTATAAAAATTCTTTACTTATATTTAAAACTGTAAATAATACCGGTAACTCATGCAAATTAATCCAACAACACTTAAAGATATTGCGGCAATCATCAACGCTAATTATGTTGGAAACGATCATCATTTAATAACTGGCTTTAACGAAATTCATAGAGTAGTTAAAGGCGATGCGGTTTTTGTAGATCATCCAAAATATTACGATAAAGCTTTACAATCTGCAGCCACAACTATTATCATCAATAAAGAAGTTGCTTGTCCAGAAGGCAAAGCACTCATTATACACAACGAACCTTTTACAGCATTCAACCAACTCACTCAATATTTTCAACCCAAACATTATTCAACACAAGCCATTAGTGCAACTGCTTCTATTGGTAAAAATACCGTCATTATGCCTGGATGTTTTATTGGAAATAATGTAGTGATTGGAGATAATTGTATTTTACATCCCAATGTTATTGTATATGATAACTGCCAAATTGGAAACAATGTGATTATACATGCAGGAACAATTGTTGGATCAGATGCTTTTTATTTTAAAAACAGAAAAACACATTTCGAACAACTACAAACGTGTGGCAATGTGATTATAAAAGACAATGTACACATTGGTGCTAACTGCACTTTTGATAAAGGAGTTACTTCTGATACTATTATTGGTAAAGGAACTATTATGGATAATCAAATTCACATTGCACATGATGTTGTTATTGGAGAAATGTGCTTATTTGCAGCACAAATAGCAATTGCCGGATGCTGCACAATTGGAAATAATGTTACCTTTTGGGGACAAGTGGGCGTGTCGAGCGATATCACTATTGGTGATGGAGCAGTGATACAAGCACAAAGTGGCGTTGGCGAAAACGTACCTTCAGGAAAAACTTTTTTTGGTTCGCCAGCTTCAGAGGCTAGAGCTAAAATGCGTGAAGTATTTGCGGTAAAACAATTGCCATCATTAATTCATAAATTATACGATAAGTAAATTGGCTACTCCTAAAAAAAATACTCGCCCTACTTCAAACTCTGTTAAGGATGTGAAATTGAATTCTTTGTTAGAAATGACAAAGGCTATTAATAATAATCTCACTACGTCGCAATTATTAGATATTTATCAGGAAATTTTAGAAAATAGATTGAAAGTTGGAAAATTGGTATTATTTAGTTTTACAACTGAGTGGACTTGTATTTTAAAATATGGAGTTGATAAAGATTATAATCATTTAGTATTTGAACCTGAGTTATTAGATATTAAAGAAATTGAAACGATTTCTTATTCGAAAGGAAACTTAAGTCAAAAGTTTGAAATTGTAATTCCTGTTTATCACAAACAAACACCTTTAGCCTTTGTGTTATTAGGTGATATTGATGAGAAAAGAATTGAAATGAGTTCTGCCATTAAGCATTTACCATTTATTCAAACCTTAACGAATGTAATGGTAGTGGCTATTGAAAATAAAAAATTGTACAAAACTTCACTTCAAAAAGCAGCCATTCAAAAAGAATTAGAGTTAGCGCAAAGCATGCAAAAATTATTATTTCCTTCTTCGCTTCCCAACATCGAAGAATTAGAAATGAATGCGTTATACTTACCACATCAACAAGTGGGTGGCGATTATTATGATGTGATTTGGATTAATGAAGTTGAATTTGTGTTTTGTTTAGCGGATGTTTCTGGCAAAGGAGTAGCCGCTGCATTATTGATGAGTAATTTGCAAGCTGCTTTACGAGTGCTTTTAAAATACACTCAAAATCTAACAGAGATTGTTATTGATATCAATCAGTTAATTTGCGATAATGCCAAAACCGAGAAATTTATTTCTTTGTTTATTGCAAAATATAATATTGGAACACGTAAGTTATCTTATATCAATGCAGGTCACAACTCACCCATTTTATTAAATAATAATCAAGCCATAGAGTTAGATAAAGGTTGTACATTATTAGGAATTACAAATCCATTACATTCCTTAGAAACTGAGTCTCTTTTAATTTCACCTCAATCTATTTTATTTGCTTACACCGATGGATTAACAGATACTGTTAACAGCCATGATGATACTATTTCTGTGGAGGAACTGAAAAATATCCTCATCAACAATAAAAATTCTAATTGCCAATTCATCAATAAAGCCATGATGTATTATTTAGAAGAATTTAAAGGAGAAATGCCTTTTGTGGATGACATTGCCATGTTGACTTGTAAGTTTAATTAGGAAACATATATCGTCCCGATGGGACTTCTATTTTCATTTACCTTTATTTTTTACCAATATTTTATCCCGATGGGACATCATTAATTAAGCATCTCACATAATCCCGTAGGGATTAAATATGAGTAAAAAAATAATCAGGCAAGAATAGTTAGTCCTGTAAGGACGGAACATCGGTATGATTTTTACAAATGCCAAATCTCCCAAGCCTTATCGGCTTGTAATTTCAACATGTTTAATCCATTCATAGTCACTGCATTTTGTGCTTTTCCTTTTTGCAAAAACAAAGTCTCTTCTGGATTATAAATTAAATCGTATAACAAATGGTCGTTATTAATAAACTCAAAAGGAATATCAGGACAAGTATCTATTTTTGGATACATTCCTAAAGGCGTGCAATTCACTATCAATTTAAAAGCATTAAACACATGTTCGTTTAATTCGGAATAATGAAAATAGTTCGCTGCTTTTTTTTCTCCAGTAGTCACGTAATAAAAATCAACACCCACATTTTTCAAAGCATAGGCAATCGCTTTGGATGCGCCACCTGTTCCTAATATTAATGCGCGTTGATGGCTGGGTTCTAAAAAAGGCTTAATACTTTGTGCAAAACCATAGTAATCAGTATTGTATCCAATTAAATAAGGCGTATTGTTTTTCCAAGTAATTTTAATGCAATTAACTGCGCCAATTTCTTTAGCAGTAATATCTAATTCGTTTAAAAAAGGAATGACTAACTCTTTATAAGGCTTAGTCACATTTAAACCAGATAGTTTGTTCTCAGTAATAATTTGCAATAAACTATCTAAGTTTTCTAAATCAAAATTAGAATACTGAAAACCTTCTTTATCTTCTTTGATAAATTTTTCTTCTAAATAAGATTTAGAGAATGAATGAGACAAGGATTTGCCAATGAGTCCAAAATGCATCAGCTACTACAAATCTCTTTCGTCAGTAATTTGATCAGCCTTAAACGCCTTTAAATCAAACACAAATAGATTATCAGGGATTTCTGCGTTAGCCTTAAATGTTTTAATCTCGTAGCTTTGAGTACTTCCGTCTTTCATCATCATCACTAACTTAGTTACTTGTTTTTTTGTTTTATCTACAAATAACTTTATCGTGTGAAATTTCTTTTTCTCTGGTTTAACAGAAGGGTATAAAGTGATTACGTGGCAAATAGCAGTTCCAACTTTTTCTTCTTTTTCGTATTTGTATTTATAACCAGTTTCATACATCGTGAAAATTTTTGATGGATTCAATTGGTCTTCGTTGTTCGCTTCAAAATTTTTGATGGTTACCTCATTAGCATCCTTGTTATGCGCCCAAATAGTTTTACCATCACATACAATTGTATTTCCAGGAATATCTAATTTAAACTTAGCACCTTTTACCTGTACTTTACCTGTTTGTTTTTCGGTTTGTTTTTTATCTTTATTTAAAATAGTAAAAACATACTCCGAAGTAATTGTTTTGTAAGCTTTGGTAACTTTACTTAACTCATCTAATATAGATTTAGCTTTAGGATCTTGATCTTGAGCAAAAGAATTAAGAGTTGATATAGTAATAGTTGCTATTAATAAGAATATTTTTTTCATAGTGATATTTTTCTTTAGTGTTTCAAACAGAAACATAATTTCATTTTACAATGCCAAAGATAAGACAATGGCCGTGCCAAAATAGAACGCAAAAATATATAAAAAGTTTAAATGTGTTAATTTTAAATTTAGATTATTGGATATTGAAAAATTGAATCGTGTCTAAAGCCTAATTTTATTCTATTTGTAATAACCACCGACTTAAGTGAGTGGTTTACAGAAAAAAATAGTTAGCTGGACTTTAGTCCAAAATAATGATAATTAAAAAAAATCTATAAAACGAAAAATCCTGATAATTTCTTACCAGGATTTTGCGGTCCGGACGGGACTCGAACCCGCGACCTCCGCCGTGACAGGGCGGCATTCTAACCAGCTGAACTACCGGACCAGCTTCCCTTCTTTCGAATTGGGAGTGCAAATTTACAACTATTTTCTTAACCACAAAAATATTTTAAAAAATATTTCAATTATTTTTGATTTTATTTAATTGTAGCTGTAAAATTCGAGTATGATCGTGACAAAAACTTACTCTGTTGAAGATAAAATCATCTCTTTAATGGTATAATATTGTTTCATCTTTAAACTCTTCTCTCTTCTCCACCCACTAGATATATTAATATTAAAAAGCTCCGACACCTCTTTATAATTCATGTGATTTAAAAAAGCTTTCACGTACTCAAAGTCCCCTTTTTTCCAAGAATCCAAATAATCCTCATATATCATAAACAGGTTGTTTAAGTATAAACTTGTTTTTTCGTTGCTAGTAGCTATTAAAAATCGACTATCCGTTTTCTTAATCAGATCTAGTCTTTGCCTTGCATCAATTAATCCAAAACCCAATCGTTCGTAGGCCGTGTGTTTGCTCTGAACTGATTCTAAAGTATCATGATACAATACATGCTTTAACTTAAAATCTAGATTATTCTCAATAATACACTCTTCAATATCAAAAATCATTTCCAATGTACCTTGTAGGTTATTTGTAATGCCTTGAAACTCATTAGTCATTACCATGTCTAAATTGGTAATAAAGTGTTTTTTGTGAATTTTATTAATCACAGCAATCACATTACGTAAATCTTTTTGAATGCCATCTGGAGTACTAGAACCCAAATTTCTAACTGCTGACATTAATATAAAGTGCTCCATGGAATGTTAAATTAATACTATTTTTGCATAAATAGCGCAAAATTAAAAAAATATTCTAAAAAGTAGGTGATTTTACTTGGCGGATATGAAAAAAGGCTTACATTTGTAGCCCAATTTAGAAAATTAAAACAAAATAAACGTGGACGCATTAAGTTATAAAACAAAATTTGTCAACAAAGCTAACTCAGATAAAGAGTGGTTATTAGTTGACGCAGAAAATGAAGTAGTAGGTCGTTTGGCCTCTAAACTAGCGTATTTAATACGTGGTAAGCACAAAACTAACTTTACACCTCATACTGATTGTGGTGCTAACATCGTTGTTATCAACGCTGAGAAAGTTCGTTTCACTGGTGCTAAAATGGATGATAAAGAATACGTACGTTACACTGGTCACCCAGGTGGACAACGTTTTGCTACTCCAAAAGAAATGTTAGCTAAAAAGCCTGAAGAAGTAATTAAACATGCGGTGCATGGAATGTTACCTAAAGGACGTTTAGGAAGAACATTAAATACAAATTTATTTGTATTCGCTGGAGCTGAGCACGATCACGCAGCACAACAACCAAAGAAAGTAGATTTATCAACTATTATTGCATAATATAAATGGAAGTAATTAACACATCAGGTCGCAGAAAATGTTCGGTAGCTCGTGCTTATGTATCAAAAGGTACAGGAGTAATCACTATCAACAAAAGAGATTATAAAGAATACTTTAAAACTCCAACTTTACAATACTACGTATTACAATCATTAAACAACGCGAAAGCAGTTGGTGAGTATGATGTAAAAGTAAACGTAAATGGTGGTGGAACTACAGGACAAGCTCAAGCAGTGCGTTTAGCTATTGCAAAAGCTTTAGTAGAAATCAATCCAGAATTGAAAAAAGAATTACGTGCAGAAGGATTAGTAACACGTGATCCACGTATGGTTGAACGTAAGAAATTCGGTCAAAAGAAAGCTCGTGCACGTTTCCAATTCAGCAAACGTTAATATTTATTTACAATACATTATACAGACATGTCAAATACATTCAACGAATTATTAGAATCAGGTGCTCATTTTGGTCACTTAAAAAGAAAATGGAATCCAGCAATGGCTCCTTATATTTATGCTGAGAAAAACGGTATTCATATTATCGACTTAAACAAAACTGTAGCTAAAATTGATGAGGCAGCAGCAGCATTAAAACAAATTGCTCGTTCTGGTAAAAAAATATTATTTGTTGCTACTAAAAAGCAAGCAAAAGATATCGTAGCAGAAAAAGTAAAAGCAGTAAATATGCCATATGTAACTGAGCGTTGGCCAGGTGGTATGTTAACTAACTTTGCTACTATCCGTAAAGCAGTTCGCAAAATGTCTCAAATCGACAAAATGGCTACTGATGGAACATTTGATAATATTTCTAAAAAAGAAAAATTACAAATTTCTCGTGAGCGTGCTAAATTAGAAACTAACTTAGGTTCAGTAGCAGATTTAACTCGTTTACCTTCAGCTTTATTTATCGTAGATATTACTAAAGAACATATCGCTGTAGCAGAAGCAAAACGTTTAAACATCCCAACGTTTGCAATTGTTGATACAAATTCAAACCCTAATTTTGTTGATTACGCTATTCCAGCTAACGACGATGCTTCAACTTCAGTTGCTTACATCGTAGAGTTAATGTGTAAAGCAATTAACGAAGGTTTAGGTGAGCGTAAAATGGATAAAGAAGCTACTGCAGCTGATGAAAAAGAAGGAAAAAATTCTAAAGAAGAAGCAGAAGAATTAGCAGCAGGCTTAAAAATCAAAGGAGCAAAATCTGATGAGGAAGAAGGTGCTCGTAAACCAGCGGCTCGTAAAAGAACAACAGCGAAAAAATAATTTTTCACTAGCATAATTTAACGGCCGTTCCTTTAGAGGGAAGGCCGTTTTTTTTAAATTAAAATAATAAAACATAAATAATAAGACAATGGCAATTACAGCACAAGAAGTAAACAAATTACGCCAACAAACCGGAGCAGGTATGATGGATTGTAAAAAAGCATTAGAAGAAAATAATGGTGATTTTGAACAAGCAATTGATTACCTACGTAAAAAAGGAGCTAAAGTAGCTGCTAACCGTGGAGATAGAGATTCTAAAGAAGGAGTTGTTTTAGCTAAAACATCTGCTGACAACAAAAGAGGTATTTTAATTTGGGTTAACTGCGAAACTGATTTCGTAGCAATTAACGCAGATTTTATTGCATTTGCTGATTCAATCGCAACGATTGCTTTAGATAAAAACGCAAAAACTAAAGAAGAGATTTTAACTTTACCATATAACGGTGATATTACTGTTGGTGATAAATTCATGGAGCAAGTTGGTAAAATTGGTGAGAAAATTGAAATCGGATATTTTGAAGTAATTACTGCTGAAAAAGTATCTGCATATATTCACCCAGGTAACCGTGTTTCTGTTATCGTTGGATTTAACAAAGAGGTTGCTGATGAAGTTGGACGTAACGTAGCGATGCAAGCAGCTGCTATGGCTCCAGTAGCATTAGACAAAGAAGGTGTAACTCCTGAAATGTTAGAAAGAGAATTAGAAATTGCTCGTGAGCAAATTCGTGCTGAAGGTAAACCTGAAGATATGGTTGAGAAAATTGCTCAAGGTAAAATTGCTAAATTCTACAAAGAGTCAACTTTATTAAACCAAGAATATATTAAAGATAACAAAATGACAGTTGCTCAATATTTACAAAGTGTGGATAAAGGCTTAACTGCTACGGCATTTAAACGTTACGCTTTATCTTAATTTTATTAAAATCCCGATTTTTTAATCGGGATTTTTTTTGTTCTTTTTTTAAAATGTCATTGCGAGTGAAACGAAGCAATCTCAAATATGACATATGATACTCATTGCTTCAAAACTAAACACAATCACCCTCTGTGCTCTTTGCAAATGCTTTGCGCTCTTTGCGGTTAAACAATGTCTATGAAATACAAACGTATACTTTTAAAATTATCAGGCGAAGCCTTAATGGGCAATAAAGGATTTGGAATTGACCAAGAGCGCTTAATGGAATATGCCAAAGAAATTAAAGATGCCTATGATGCAGGTTGTCAAGTTGCCTTAGTAATTGGCGGAGGTAATATTTTTAGAGGTATTCAAGCAGAAAAAGGTGGTATGGATCGCGTTCATGGCGATTACATGGGAATGTTAGCTACGGTTATAAATTCAATGGCTATTCAATCTGCTCTTGAAGGATTAGGAGTGCAAACTCGTTTACAAAGCGCTATTAAAATGGAACAAATTTGTGAGCCATTTATTAGAAGAAAAGCAGTGCGTCATTTAGAAAAAGGACGTGTGGTGATTTTTGGTGCAGGTTCTGGAAACCCATATTTTACTACTGATTCGGCAGCTGCTTTAAGAGCAATTGAAATTGAAGCAGAAGTTATTTTAAAAGGAACTCGTGTAGATGGTATTTACACAGCTGATCCTGAAAAAGATAAAACAGCTACAAAGTATGATCAAATAAGTTTTGATGAAGTATATTCAAAAGGACTTGAAGTAATGGATTTAACAGCCTTTACACTTTGTAAAGAAAACAACTTACCTATCATTGTATTTGACATGAATAAAAAAGGAAATCTTCAAAATTTATTAAAAGGTGATAAAGTTGGCACTTTAGTTATAGCTTAAATTGTAACTTATCAATTCATATTCGTTATAAAAACATGAAAACAAATAAAACCATAAGCCTAATCATCGTTGCTGTTTTATTAACTGCTATTATTAGTTCTTGTCGTGCAAAAGACTGCAGAGGCAGAAAAAAGACAGCTAAAACAGCTATGGGCGGTTGGTTGTAAAAAATTAATACCAAACTTAAATCCTCAATCAAATAAGATTGGGGATTTTTTATGCTTTCTATTTTAATGTCTATAATATTTACTAATTTTGGCTAATCAAAACTTAAATATAACCACTATGTCAAAAGTTCACAATTTTAGCGCAGGTCCTGGTATTTTACCTTTAGAAGTATTAAAACAGGCTTCAGAAGCATGTATCAATTTTGATAACATGAATTTATCATTATTAGAAATTTCTCACCGTAGCAAAAACTACGTGGCAGTAATGGATGAAGCACGCGCTTTAATTAAAGAATTATTTGAAGTTGGTGATGAATATGAAGTGATGTATTTAGGTGGTGGCGCAAGTACTCAATTTGCCATGGTACCATACAATTTATTAACAGAAAAAGGATATGCTGCTTATTTAAACACTGGTGTTTGGGCAAGTAAAGCTATTAAAGAATCTAAAATTATTGGAAACACTAAAGTGATTGCTTCATCTGAAGACAAAAACTTTAATTATATCCCAAAAGGATATGAAGTTCCTAAAGACGCAGATTACTTCCATATTACATCAAATAACACCATTTACGGAACACAAATTAAAAATTTCCCTAAATGCGAAGTGCCTTTAGTATGCGATATGAGCTCTGATTTATTTAGCCGTAAAGTAAACGCTAAAGATTTCTCTTTAATTTACGCTGGAGCACAAAAAAACATTGGTCCTGCGGGTAGCACTATGATAATGGTGAAGAAAGATATTTTAGGAAAAACTGGTCGTAAAATGTTATCGATGTTAGATTACCAAGTTCATATTAAAGGTGAATCTATGTACAATACACCTCCAGTATTTCCTGTATATGTTACGATGCTAACTTTACGTTGGTTAAAACAAAATGGTGGAATTAGTTGGATTGAAGGTCTAAATCAAAAGAAAGCAGATTTATTATACGGAGAAATTGATAGAAACTCTCAATTTGTTGGAACAGCTGTTAAAGAAGACAGAAGCAATATGAATGTTTGTTTCTTATTAAATAAGCCAGAATTAGAACCAGAATTTGACAAATTATGGAAATCTGCAAATATTGATGGTATTAAAGGCCATAGAGATGTTGGTGGTTACAGAGCCTCTATTTACAATGCGATGCCTATTGAAAGCGTTCAAGTATTAGTAGATGTGATGAAAGAATTTGAAGCGAAATTTGCTTAATACAAAAAATAAAATTTCAAAAAATCCGCATTTAATAATTAAATGCGGATTTTTTATTTGGGCTTATTAAGCAATCATTGCTGTTAATTATTTTGATTATATTAGCAATAATAAATCAAGCCTATCGTTTTTAATAAGTGAAACATACACTCTTATATATTTTAATTTTTAGTGCATTCATTTCAATGGCGCAAGAAGAAACTAGTAGCAAACCTCCTGAATTGCCAAGATTTTCTATTAGAGGTAACGTAGGTATTCCAAAAATAGTTTCTAGTGAATCATTTAGAAATTCTTTTTCTGGTGTCGTAACTGGAGATTTAAGTGTAAATGCCAAACTATTTTCAGATTTTTTTGTGGGTCTTGGTTATGGCTACACCTATTATAAACCTCAAAAACATTTTAGAGATCAATTTATCAATACCTCGATGCAATCTCACAATGCTTATGTTAAAATAGGCTTTGATAAATTTTTTAGCGCCAGAGGTTTTGCCACAATCTCATTAAACACAGGATATAATTTTAATAAATATGAGGGCATCAAATACAAAAATGATTCATTAATTGGCAAATATCCTACTCAGTTTAACAGCTCTTATATTGAACCAATGATTGGTTTATATTTTATTGTTGATCCAAACTTTGCTATTGGCGGTCATTTATCATACAACTACAATTTCTCACAATTTAATCCTACCTATCCTGGATTTGATAAATGGTTTGATTATGGCAGAGTAAAAAACAATTGGAACATGAGTATGATTACTCTTGGATTTGGTTTTTACTATGGTTTAGTAAAAAAATAAATTACTCAAATCTTAAACTCTCAATTGGATCTAAAAGAGAGGCGCGTTTCGCTGGAATATATCCGCTAATTAATCCAACAATTAAACACACTGTAAATCCGATAATTATCCATGTCCATGGCATAAAAAAGGAAGAACTTAAGTTAAAGGAAATTAAATTAGCGGCAATAATTCCCATTAAAATTCCAAAAAAACCGCCACAGACGCATATCACAATGCTCTCAATCAAAAACTGAATTTTAATAGTTTGAGCAGTAGCGCCTAATGCTTTTCGTAATCCAATTTCTTTCGTTCGCTCTGTAACAGACACTAACATGATATTCATTAAGCCAATAGATGCGCCGATTAGAGTAATGATACCAATAATAATAGCGCCCATAGATGCTTTACTGGTTAATCCAATCAACATACTTGCTAAACTATCGGCGCGTGTAATTTCGAAATTATCTTCTTCGCCTATTGGAACTTTTCTCACTTTTCTGAACAAGCCATTAGCCTCTCCAATGGCTAACTCTAACCAATAAGAATTTTTTGCCAATACACTAATGGTAAAACTCATATCTGGTTTACTAAAATACTGACGAGCGGCAGTTAATGGAATAATACTTACTTTATCTCCTCCAAACCCCATACTGTTACCTTTACTGGCTAACACTCCAATAACTTTATACTTACCTCCATTAATAGTCACGGTCTTATCTAAAGCTTTTTGTTTTCCTTTAAATAAAGCAAACTCAACATCCTTACCTATAATAACAACATGAGAACCATTAATAATTTCTTGAGGAGAAAAATTTCTTCCTTTTTCTAATTCGTAACCACTAGTTTCTAAATAATTTTCGTCGCCACCAAACACTTGAATATTAGGATTTGTTTTTTCTGCTTCAAACTTTAATCGAGAATTAAATGAAGCCATAGTTGACACAGCAGTAGTAACAGGGAAAGCAAATTCATTTTTGAATCGAATAGCTTCTTTATAGGTAATGGATTGATATTTCTTTGCTCGCTTTCCTTTGCGTCCTATTCTCACATTCATATCTCTATTACGAATCGTGAAAGAATTGGCACCCATACTTGTAAAGTTACTATTGATAGATCCTTTCATAGCATCAATAGCAGATGAAATACCAACCAAGGCAGTGATGCCAAAAAAGATAATTAACATTGTTAAGAAAGCTCTTAACTTGTTTCCTTTAATGGAATCAGTTGCAACTTTAATATTTTCTTTTAGCAATAATGCCATAGTGTAAAAGTAACCATAAAGTAAATAGTAAGTTTACCGCTTATGTAGGATTTTTGATTCTTTTACAAATAGAACATGATGATTACACTAAAAATTGCTCAACAAAACCGCCAATTTGTTTCTCAGCATCCACAAAATGAATCTCTAAAATCCACTCTCGCTTGGTACCTAAAACACCTGATGCAAACATATCTTTTTGGTTATCGGAATGAATGTAGTTATCTCTACTTTCGCCTTCAATCTGCTCGTGAGGAAAATTACCAATTAAGTGTCCTGCAATATCGCCTCCAAAAGTCCAGCCATATTTTTTAGCGAGTTCTACATTGTATTGATAGTACTCGGCACCAGTAATGGAGGTATGGGTAAAAAACCAATCTCTTGATTCTTTCCAAGCAGCATTAACATCTGCTCTTAATTTATGCTTTAAAGAATCATTTCCAATAACATATGTTCTTCCCACGTCTGCTTCCCAATCTTCGAATACAGGACCGAAATCAAAAAATAAAATATCATCTGTTTGTATCGTTAAATTTGGTGGATTTTCGCGGTAGGGATGCAAAGTGTTTTTACCAGCACGCACAATGCGTTTATGCCAAAACTTTTTGATACCATACAATTCAAATGCTAAAGCATACAATTCCTCATTCAATTGTTTTTCTGTTTTACCAGCAATAATTAAACCTCTTGTTTCGGCAACATCAAATAAATTGAATGCTTTTTCTTCGGCCTTTAATAATTCCTGTACTTTATTTGAATGCATGTTTAAAAAGATTTCGAATCACTTTTTTATCAGCTCTAAAAATAATGATAATTTAAAGCATTCAAAATAAAAAAGCCCCTCAGAAAAATTCTGAAAGGCCTCTTCACTAAACAAACATCATTAGCTTATTGAATTTCGCAATTCACGCTGTAATCTCCAAAAAAATCACTACCAGAATCGTTATTAGCATTACATCTACTTTCTGCATTAGTTCTTGTGTCTTTATAGGTATACTGAGAGTAATCAGTATCTACAGTTGAAGAATTTCCCGTATAAGTCTTAGTGCATTTGCATATGTAATCTTTTTTACAAGAAGACATTAATATTCCAAGTGAGAACGTAACCGCTAGTGTTATTACTATTTTTTTCATTTTAATTTAGATTAGAGATTTATTCTACAAAGATGAGCTATTACATAAGCAATATTGTTACACTACATTTTAAATAACTTACATAATTCATTCTTTTATTAAAATCACTAAATCCTTTTTTAATAATTTATCTTACAAATGAGAATAACTTTTTAAAAAACATATCGAATTAAACTATAATTTAAGGCTTCAAATTAACAATCTGTGATTCTCTGTATTGCCGAAAAACCAAGTGTTGGAAAAGAAATTGCCCGAATATTAGGGGCAACAAATCGACGTGATGGATTTTATGAAGGCAATAACTATTTAATTAGTTGGACTTTTGGTCATTTATGCACACTTAAAGCTCCTGATGATTACAGTGATGATTGGAAACGTTGGGATTTGAATTTTTTACCAATGATTCCGCCACGCTTTCAATTAAAAGTAATTGATAATAGCGGAGTCACAAAGCAATTCAATACCCTGAAAACATTAATGGAACAATGCACCGAGGTTGTAAACTGCGGTGATGCTGGCATTGAGGGAGAATTGATACAACGCTGGGTATTAGCGAAAGCAGCCAATAATAAACCCGTCAAGCGTTTGTGGATTTCATCGATGACCGACGAAGCTATTAAAGAAGGTTTTGAAAATTTAAAAGATAGTAAAGATTACGATTTATTATACGCTGCAGGAAATGCTCGTGCCATAGGCGATTGGCTGTTAGGCATGAATGCTAGTAGATTGTATACCGTGAAGTATGCACAAGGTAAAGGCGTTCTTTCTATTGGAAGAGTACAAACCCCTACTCTAGCGTTAATTGTCAATCGCTATAACGAGATACAAAATTTTAAACCAGAAATTTATTGGGAATTAAAAACAACTTATCGGGCTGTTATATTTAATTCAACCAAACGAAAGTTTACAAAGAAAGAAGATGCCACTCAAATTTTAGAGCAGATTAAAAATCATTTATTTGAAATTATTTCGAGCACTAAAAAAAATGCGAATGAGAGTCCGCTACCTTTATTTGACTTAACATCCTTACAAGTAGAATGCAATAAGAAATTAAACTTCACAGCAGATGATACTTTAAAGCATTTACAAAAACTATACGAATCAAAGCTTGTTACCTATCCAAGGGTTGATACAACATATCTTCCAGAAAACATGTATCCTAAAATCAAAGACATTTTAGTGAACATGAAACCTTACGAGCAGTTTACGAAGGTATTATTGGATAAGCCAATCAGAAAAAGCAAAAAAGTATTTGACGATAAAAAAATAACAGACCATCACGCTATTATTCCAACAGGAGTGATGCCTCCATCTGGTATGTACTTACCCGAAAAACAAGTATATGATATTATTGCACGACGTTTTATTGCGGCCTTTTATCCTGATTGTGTAGTAAGTAATACGGTTGTTTTAGGAGATGTGGATGGCAATGAATTTAGCGCTACAGGTAAAGTAATTTTGGAAGAAGGATGGCGAGTGTTATTTCCTAAAGCTTCGGCAAGCTCAGCGTCCAATGATTCATCGGAGGAAAAAGAAAATGAAGAACAATTAATGCCGTTGTTTGTGAAAGGCGAAAAAGGAGAACATACACCCGAATTGCAAGAAAAACAGACACAATCGCCAAAAATGCATACCGAAGCTACTTTATTAAGAGCGATGGAAACAGCTGGCAAACAAGTAGACGATCCAGAGTTAAGAGATTTAATGAAAGAAAATGGTATTGGTAGGCCATCTACAAGAGCCAATATTATTGAGACTTTATTTAAACGTAATTACATTACACGTCAACGAAAAAATTTAGTACCAACTATTACTGGTATTCAATTAATAAAAACCATTAATAACGAATTATTAAAATCGGTAGAGTTAACTGGTATTTGGGAAAAGAAATTACGTCAAATTGAAAAAGGTGAATACGATCCTCATTTGTTTTTAAACGAAATGAAAGAAATGGTATCGGATTTAACCAAAGAAGTGAAGTATGAACAAGGAAATATAATTACTATTGAAGCAGAAGCTCCGAAAGTATCAACTTCCGATAAATCAAAAACAGCGACTGCAGAAAATGTAATAACTAAAACAGAAACTACTTCAGAAAAGAAAGAACCAAAATCAGATGCGCCAATTACTTGTCCTAAATGCAACATTAGAACAATTATGAAAGGTAAAACAGCCTATGGTTGTAGTGCATTTAAAGATGGCTGTAATTTTAAAATAGACTTTGAATTTGGTGGAAAGAAATTAAGTGAGAAACAATTATTTACGCTTATTCAAAAAAAGAAATCACCAAGCATAAAAGGATTTACCATTAACAATCAAAAAGTAAACGGGCATTTAATTTTGAATTCAAATTTTGCGGTGGAGTTTGTTGAAGAGCAAGAAAAAACAAAAACACCAGTGGTAATTTCAGAAAATCAAACTTGCCCTAAATGCAAACAAGGATTAATTATAAAAGGTAAAACTGCTTTTGGATGTAACCGTTTTAAAGAAGGTTGTGACTTTAGAGTTCCTTTTTAGTGAGTTCTAAAAAGTAAAGAGCCATCTCCATAGCTCAAAAACCTAAAATCATGTTCAATAGCATATTGATATACTTTACGCCAATCCTCTCCAATAAAGGCCGCCACTAGCAAAATCAAAGTACTTTCGGGTTGATGAAAATTAGTGACCAATGCGTTTACTATTTTAAACTGATAGCCAGGGACAATTAATATACTTGTTTTAGCGTATAAGGTTTTGAGCTGATGTTGATTTAAAAAATCAATAATATATTTTAAAGCTTCCTTTGCACTTATTTGATTGCTTGAAGAAACATAAGGTTGCCATTGATCCACTAATAATTCATGTGGTTCCAAATTAGGTTGCTGCGCTATTTTTTCGCCGATCCAAAATAAACTCTCTAAAGTTCTTAGAGAGGTGGTTCCAACAGCTGTGACAGATTTATGAATATGATGATACAAATATTCAATCGTGCTTAAAGGCACATCAATATATTCGCCATGCATATCATGCTCGGCCATGGTTTCTGATTTTACTGGCTTAAATGTTCCTGCTCCCACATGCAATGTAATGTATGTAGGTGTAATCTGTCTGGCTTTTAATTTTTCAAACACCTTATCCGTAAAATGTAAGCCTGCTGTTGGTGCAGCAACCGAACCTTCTTTTTGAGCATAAATGGTTTGATAGCGTTCTAAATCAATATCTTCCGTAGCACGTTTTAAATAAGGAGGAATAGGAATAGCTCCTGCTATTTGCAATACTTCCGCAAATGTTTTGGTAGCTGGTTGCCATGTAAACTCTAAAATAAAAGTGCCATTTAAACGTTCTTTAATTTCTGCCTTAATTTGTAACTCATCCGTGTTTAAAAACACAAATTGCTCTTTCCATTTGGCAGCACCACCTACTAAACATTTCCATTGAGAACTGTTTTGTTGCAGCATACTAGAATACACATCAGCATTCCTTGACACAGGCTCTAAACAAAATACCTCAATATCTTTTTGAGTAGATGTCTTAAAAAACATCCTAGCAGGAATAACTTTAGTATTATTGAAAAACAGTAAAGAATCTGCTAGCAAAAATTCATCAATATCAATGTATTGAGACTCTGTTATAGTTTCATTTTTATATACTAATAACTTAGATAAATCTCTCTCTTGTAAAGGATACTTAGCAATACGATCAAAGGGTAAGTCGTATTTATAATCTTTAATAGAAATTTGTTTTTCTTGAGTCATTCTCTTGCACTAGTTTTATTGAAATCAGCGACAATAATATTAAAACTTTTATAAGTTACCTAACATATAAATTCTTTTATCTCATTTTATCCGTTTATTAAGTCTATCTTTATTAGGCGTCTGTCATTTCAGGCTATTAAGCCTTATGGAAAATAACTTTGAAATATTGATTGAAAGTTTTATTAAAGAAAATGTGGGTATCGATAATCATTTTATTAGTGATGCATTATCACAACACCTCAAACAAAATTTATTAGAATTATTGAGTCAAAATAAACTTCAAGAAGCTGGCACTGGTAATGAACTTTTAGTTTCACATAATAAAACAGTGAGAGGTGATTCTATTTATTGGCTAGACAGAGCTCATAATAATGAATACGAAAATGATTTTTTGGATCAAATAGATGATTTTGTAAAATACCTTAATCGTAGTTGTTTTGCAGGCATTAACGGCTATGAATTTCATTACTCTTTATATGAAGTTGGTAGTTTTTATCAAAAACACTTAGACCAATTTAACAATAACCCAAGTCGGAAATATAGCATGATTAGCTATTTAAATGACGATTGGCAAGAAAGTGATGGTGGACAATTAATGATTTATCAAAACTATAATAACAAAAAAGTAAATCCTACCCAAGGCAAAACGGTGTTTTTTAAAAGTAATGAATTGCAGCACGAAGTTTTAATTACACAAAAACAACGCTTAAGCATTACTGGTTGGTTAAAAAGAGATTAAATTATCCGTGCTTTTTCCAATAGGATTTTCCATAGGCACAAAAAATCTCTTCATTTATTTTAATATTTCTGAGAGCAATGATGCAAACATTACCATCCTCATCTAAAGCTATTTTGGCTGAATTCTTAAATAAGGATTTATTAAAGCCTTCGGCATCATTAGCATATTTTGCAAAACAATTTACACGCATCGAATCTAACATGGTTCCATCTGGCAAACTAATAAAATATTTATCCAATCCTTTGTTTACCCTAATTTTAGCTTGCAATTCCGTTAATATTTCGCCCTTAAATAAAGAAATCACTTCGTCTTTATAAATAGCTATTGAAGTATATAATCCATTTCCTGAATTTGGTAGTTGTGATGTACTAATGAATAGGTAATCAGATTCTTTGGCTTCGATGCTATTGGCATGATATGTAGTTTGCTTCACTCTGTGTAATTTAACAATAGTGAATGAAGGTAACCAAATAAATTCACATCCCTCATTTTTATCTCATTGATAAAACATCGTCATTATATATCAATTCTAAAGCGCCACTATTTTTAAAATCAGATACTAAAGTTGTTACTCTGTTACGTTTACTACCGTTATTTATTTCTAAAGCTGCCGTATTTGGCGGTATGCGGCCCAAATTAATAGCATACATCACCAATACATTTGAGCCATTTTGTAGTTGTAAAGAGATTTCTTTTTTTTGATGAGTCACTTGAATATTTTCTACAATCAACTTTCCGTTTAAATAAATTGATACTATATCGCCATCCACTCTGTTTTTATCATAGATGCTTATTTTTACAATTTTATTTTCAGAGCTTAAGGTTTGTTGCACTTTATATCTTCTTCCATTTAAATGATGTTTTGTAAACTTTACAAATTTCTCTTCTTTTAAAATTGTATCTGGTTCAAGCTCTTTAGGTTTATCAGGAATAACCACTTCAACAAAAATAGTAGCCTTGATATCAGGGCAACCAGCACGCTTACTAATGACAGTGTATGAAGTACTACTTTGAGGAGTTACAGTAATCTCATGACCTGTATCTTTTATCAAGCCTTCTTTGCTTAACCATGAATACTGGCATCCACCACTTACAGTTAAAACAACAGAAGACCCTTTTATAATTTTGGTGGCTGAGGCCATGATGCGAAAAACTGTATCGCAAATAGTTGGCTGAATATCCATTGTATTTTCAAAATTAAAACCATCAATATTTACCCAATTACTGATAGTTCCATCTGGCATTTGCACTGTTATATATTTGCCATTATGAGGTGCCACAAAACTAAATACTCTTTTGTTCCATACATTAAGTTCTGGATTCTTATTACATGTATATACTACTGTTCCAAAGTCGTTGTTTATTTCAGATAAGCCAATTTGAATAGATGTAGCCTCATAGTTCATTGTTTTACGATCATAAAAAGAAATACTATAAGTTTTACCTTTTATCAAATTACTATTTAATTCAAGAGCAACAATATCTGTTTTGCCTCCTGTTAAAGCGATGTACCATTTATTACTTTTAGCTCCACTTCCTCCATAGGTAGCCGACGAAATAATATCAACATCGCCATAACTTCCAAAAGCGGTTACACCAGGTAACATATTATTTAAGGCATCATTACTTAAATTAATTTGATCAGTGTTAGCGGTGGTATTTTCAAAATCTCCATTAATAAATTTTTGTGCAAATACATTAACAGATACAAAGGCTAGAATTAAAATAGTAATGCTTTTCATGGTGTAATTTTACATTGAGATGCCGTATTATTTATTTTTCCATAAAAAAATAGTGTTTTTTTTAGAGTTCGTAGAAACATGGGGAATCAAGCTAAAATATCACTCTTGTTCATATTAAGTTATGAAAACACAAATGCTAAATAGCGTTAATTTACTTTGTTTGGATTTTTTATTAACCTATTTTTGTTTTGCCTCGATATTATACAGTCATTACTATTTTTAACAAAACTAATACATCATGAACGTTTCAGAGGACATTTCAGAACTTCTTCGTGAGGGAATTATCTCGCAGGAAACAGCAGATAAAATCAAAGAGTATTACAAAACCAAAGGAAACCAATCTCACAATAAATTATTTATTGTTTTCGGGATTTTAGGTGCTATTTTAGTTGGGCTTGGTATTTTATTAATCATTGCTCACAATTGGGATAACTTATCTCGATTCAGTAAAACTGTATTAGCTTTCTTACCATTATTGTTGGGTCAAGTATTATGTGGATTTAGCATATTAAAAAAACAAGAAAGCACTACTTGGAAAGAAAGTAGCAGTACCTTTTTATTTTTTGGAGTTGGGGCTAGCATTTCTCTCATCAGTCAGATTTATAATTTATCGGGCGATTTAAGTTCTTTTTTATTGCTGTGGATGTTGCTTTGTTTACCACTTGTTTATCTCATGCAATCATCTATTGCATCCTTATTATATATTGCGGGCATTACTTATTATTTAGGGGAAGCTTGTTATTGGCACTATCCTTCAACAGAAAGCTACTATTATTGGTTTTTATTATTAGCAATATTGCCTTATTATTATAAATTATATTTACATAAAGCGCATAGTAATTTTACCACCTTTCATCATTGGTTTATTCCTATCTCGGTTATGTTTTCATTAGGTTCAGTAGCGCAACATCATGAGGAGTTGATGTATATTGCATACATCAGTTTATTTGGATTATTTTATATCATAGGAACCAATCTTCATTTAAAAAATAAAAAAACATCAAACAATGGCTACTTTGTGTTTGGGTCCTTAGGAACTAGTTCATTACTATTAAGTCTAAGTTCCAACTGGTTTTGGCGCAATTTAAGAGAAGAGCAATTTCAATTTTCAAGTATGATTAGTTCTCCTGAAATGCTTAGCTGTATTCTTATTTTAATAATAGCTGGTATTTTGTTATGGAAACAAAAAGAACATGCTCTATTAAAGGAATTTAATCCTTTAAACTTCGTGTTTGTTGTATTTCCAATTATTTTTATCATTGGGTTATACTCGCCTATCGCTACCATATTAGTCAATTTACTTATTTTAACCATAGGCATTGTAAACATAAGAAGAGGCGCTAAGCTCGATCATTTAGGAATTTTAAATTATGGCTTACTGATGATTTCTGCATTAGTTTTAGTTCGCTTTTTCGACACTAATTTATCTTATGTATTGAGAGGAATCATATTTGTAGGCGTTGGTATTGGGTTCTTTCTAACTAATTTTTTCATGCTAAAAAAACGTAAAGAAAATGGCTAATAAAAAACTATTACTCGTTACATTTTGTGTAGTTGCCTTGATACAACTATACGTGCCAGCCAAAATGATTTTTGACAGTGAAGATATTTTAACGACTGGTAAAGAATTTAAATTTAAAACAGAACCTATCGATCCCAACGATCCGTTTAG
>PNMI01000026.1 GCA_013823565.1 Sphingobacteriaceae bacterium
TTACTAGAAGAAAAAGCTGTAAAAGTTTACTCTTTGCCGGAAACAGCAACAAATGAAGAAATATTAAATTCGCTTAACAATGATGGAATAAAAAATTGGAAAAAATGTATTGCTTTAGTATCAGAAGTACAAACATATGATTTGCCAGATGACATAAAAGAAAGAAATAAAGCCCTAAAAATTTATTGTGACTTAAGAATTGAATCGTATCAATTAATTGAAAAAGCAATTGTGGAAGATACAGACCAATATAAAACTATGATTGATAGCTGTAATGTGCGTATTGAAAGATTGATTAAAAGTTTGCAATAAAAAACGACATAATGAAGTAATTGCTAAACAAAAAAATTAATAAATTATAAAACTATGAAAACAGAAAAAACAGTAACAGCTATATTTCTTTTAGGAATAGTTATAAAAGCATTTGATATACCAGGTCACTCATTACTTTTGATTTTTTCAGCAGCTATTATATCAATAATGTATTTTCCTGTAGCTTTTTATTTCTTTTCTGATAAATCATTAAAAAATCAAAATATAGCCTTATCAATTGTAGGCGGAATGATACTTGCCATTATACCATTGGCTATTTTATTTAAATTGATGTTTTGGCCAGGCGCACTAACTCAGTTAACAGCTTCTCTTATTTTTGCCCCAATCTTATTAGCAATTACGATTTGGTTAAGTAAAAAAAACAATGAAGGATTAAAAATCTATTACAAAAACTATATTACACGAATTAGTTTTTGGTTTGCCTTATGTTTGATTTTTTATTTTACACCAAACAACACATTAATTAAAATTCAACATCATAATGACCCTGAATTAGCACGTTTAAAAATTCAAGCTTATGAAAATCCTGATAATATTGAATATGATATGGCTTTACAGAATTATTATAGACAAAAAGATTCTCTTTATATGATTGAAAATCCTTAGTAATTATTACATCACCACTTTTAACTTCGCGTACTTCAATAACAAATTCTTTTCACCAGCGTTTCTAAAATTAATGCAGGCTTTTGATTCCGGATACACGCCTTCAATAGAAGTTATTTCACCTATTCCAAATTTCTCATGTTCTACAACACTGCCTACTCTTAAACTAGCATTAGCACTATTATCTGTTGGTGTATTAGTAGAAGCCATACGTTTGGCTAATGGAATTAATTTTTTAGTAGGCGCAAAATTTATTGGCTTAGGTTCTTGTTTAGCAAATCCTGTTGTTTCTTTCGTCCTAAAATCAATTGATTCCATTGGTTTTTGAAACGGACGAGTTGGTCGCATAAAGGCATCTTCACTAAATTTTCGTTTCTCTGGTTCCTGAGGAAAGTCAACACAGTTCTCATCCAACTCATCAATAAAACGACTAGGCTCACAATAGATAATATTTCCAAAACGGTAACGCGTTGTTGCAAAACTAATGGTTGCTTTTTTCTCAGCACGAGTAATGGCCACGTAAAACAAACGACGCTCTTCTTCTAATTCGCTTCGGCTATTTAATGCCATCTGCGAAGGGAATAAATTTTCTTCTAAGCCCACAATGTTTACATAAGGAAACTCCAATCCTTTAGAGGCATGAATCGTCATCATGGACACTTTATCCGCATCTTTCTCGTTTTCTTTTTCTTTATCAACATCCGTTAACAAAGAAATCTCTTGCATAAACTCATCTAATGTTTTCAATTCAGATGATTGCTCTGGAGAATCAAATAACTCTGTTGGGTTAATTTCTATATTATTAGCAATCGCTTCTTTTAATTCTTCTTCTTGTGGTGTTCGTTCTTGCTCCACAAAATCTTTAATACCATTTAATAACTCTTGTATGTTTTCATAACGACTAACCCCTTCTGGTGTTTTATCATGGTACAAATCTTTCACTACTCCACTCGTTACAGCAATATGATTCGCACATTCAAAGGCATCTTTGTATGGTATCATCATCGAAAAGGTTTTAATCATTGTGGTAAATTCAGAAATTTTTGCTGCTGTTCCTGAATTAATACCCGTATTAAAATCTTTTAAATTATCTAATACCTGCCACATACTAATATCATGCTCCATGGCAGCAATCATCACTTTATCAATGGTTGTTTGTCCGATACCACGCGTTGGATAATTAATAATACGTTTTAAGGATTCATCATCATTATGATTAATAGATAATCTAAAATATGCTAAAGCATCTTTAATTTCTTTACGTTGATAAAACGATAAGCCTCCGTAAATTTTATAAGGAATATTTAATTTACGTAAAGCCTCCTCAAAAGCACGAGACTGAGCGTTGGTACGATATAAAATAGCAAAATCTTTAAAATGCGCCTGTTGTGTAAAATGAGTTTCATAAATAGAAGCCGCTACTTTTTGTCCTTCTTCATTATCAGTATTCGCTTTTACAATTTTAATCTTCTCTCCTTCTTCATTATCAGTAAAAATATTTTTCTTAAACTGGTCTTTATTAATCGCAATAACTGCACTAGCCGCTTTTACAATAGTTTGCGTGCTTCGGTAGTTTTGCTCTAACTTAAATGTTTTTAAATCTGGATAATCTTTTTCGAAATTTAAAATATTTTGAATATTAGCGCCACGGAAAGAATAGATACTTTGAGCATCATCGCCCACCACACAAATGTTTTGAAAACGTGCGGCTAATTGTTTCACAATCACATACTGCGAAAAGTTTGTATCCTGGTACTCATCTACCAAAATATATTTAAACTTACTTTGATACTTAATTAATACATCTGGAAAATCGCGTAACAACACATTGGTATTGTATAACAAATCATCAAAATCCATAGCTCCTGATTTGAAATTACGTTTTTGATAGGCTAAATATATTTGTCCTAATAAAGGTTTGTTAGATGCTCTATCTTCTGCTTGTGTAATAGGATTATTTGCATATTGATGTGCTGAAATTAAACTGTTTTTAGCTGATGATATACGATTTAAAACTAAGGAAGGCTTATAAACTTTGTCATCTAGGTTTAATTGTTTTAAAATATCTTTAATCACACTTTTACTATCGTCTGTATCATAAATAGTAAAGTTTGCAGGATAGCCCAATTTCTCTGCTTCAAAACGTAAGATCTTGGCGAAGATGGAGTGAAAAGTTCCCATCCAAATATTTTTAGCTTCTTTGCTTCCCACAATTTTGCCAATACGCTCTTTCATTTCTCGAGCCGCTTTATTGGTAAAGGTTAAGGATAATATATTAAAGGCATCAGCGCCCTTTTCCATAATATGGGCAATGCGATAAGTCAATACACGTGTTTTTCCCGAACCGGCGCCTGCAATAATCATTACAGGTCCTTCGGTAGTTTCGGCAGCCATACGCTGCACAGGGTTTAGTTCATTTAAATAGTCACTCATTACCACAAAAATACATTATTATGCAGTTGAAAATAGTATATGTTTAAAAAATTATAAACCTTAAAAAGATGAATAATTTCATTCTGCCTCATTCATAAGTCAGGGCTAAAGCCCGTGTTCAATTTTTATTAATTAAGCCCAGACTTAAGTCTGGGCTTATAATCCTATTATCTTTTACGAGGACTTTAGTCCTACATTAAACTATTAATGTTTACTATGAAAACGACTTTTATTTAGATGAATAGCATTGCAAAAGCAAAAACTATTTGCTTTGTTTGTTATAGTATAATTTGAACTAATTTTAATTGATATGGCAGGCGTTAACAAAGTAATTTTAGTAGGAAACTTAGGCAAAGATCCAGAGTTAAAGTATTTAGAAGGCAATATTGCACGTGCAAATTTCAGCATTGCTACCAGCGAATTTCATAAAGACAAAAACGGTAATAAAATTGAACAAACCGAATGGCATAATATTGTGGTTTGGAGAAGCATGGCCGAAAGTGCTGAGAAATTATTAAAAAAAGGTACTCAGATTTATTTGGAAGGCAAATTACAAACCCGTCAGTGGATTGACAAAGACGGGAACAAACGTAATATTACCGAAGTGGTTGGAGAATCGTTTTTAGTATTGCAACGTAAAGAAAACTCTACTACACCTAATCCTAATATCACGGATGATTCAAGTAATGTGAATTTTGATGATTTAGGTAAAAAAGACGGGCTACCGTTTTAAACAATACATCGTTATCAATTTTAACCCAGATAGTTTATCTGGGTTTTTTATTGCTTAAATTTGTTTTATGACAACATTATCATTTAAAACCATTTTAAAATTACTTATTATAAGTATTTCTATAGTTGCATTTTCTTCTTGTGGAGATGATGAAGATGAAGTGTTTATTCCTAAACCAAAAGGTTACCCAAGAGTAGATTTCCCGGAAAAAACGTATAGATTATACGACAGTCTTTGTCCGTATAGTTTCGAAATACCAACCTATTCAAGAATAAGTAATGATAAACACAAAGGTGCTGACCCATGTTGGATTAATGTGGATTTTCCAAAATACAATGCACAAATACATTTAAGTTACAAGCCTGTTTCTAATAATTTAGATACGTTTTTAAATGACAGCAGAGATTTTGCCATTAAACATCAAATAAAAGCTACTGGCTTAGACGAAACCATTATTATTAGAGATAGCTCTCAAGTATACGGTTTGGTGTATGATATTAGTGGAAATACGGCCTCTAATGTGCAATTTTATTTGACTGATAGCACACACCATTTTATGCGTGGCGCCTTGTACTTTAATGTAGTTCCTAATATCGATTCTCTTAAAATAGTAGTAGATTTTTTAAGACAAGATATCGTTCACATGATTAAAACCTTTGAATGGAAAGGGATTGAGAAGAAGAAAGTAAAAAAATAGTTTTGTCAGTTCGAGTAGTTCTGCTGACTCTTTGCAGAACGTATCGAGAACTTTATTATTCGTCAACTTCTCGATACACATTTGCAAGAGACAGGCAAATGTTACTCGAAGTGACAAAGTTTGTCACGCTGAGCGCCTGCCTAGTCGGCAGACAGGGAGTCGAAGCCTAACTTAACTGATCCGCTAGCATTTCCATTTCACGTTTTGCATCTTTATGATTGTAAATAATATTATTCACTGCATTAGTGATTGGCATATTCACATTATACTTTTTGTTAATCTCAACAACACATTTCACGGCATAATAACCTTCAGCAATCATATTCATTTCTAATTGTGCTTGTTTAACACCATAACCTTTTCCAAGCATAGCACCAAACATACGGTTACGAGAGAACTGCGAATAAGCCGTTACAATTAAATCACCTAAATAAGCAGATGCTTTAGTATCTCTATCTATTGGATGAACAGCTGCCACAAATCGATCTATTTCCTGAATGGCATTACTCACTAAAACTGATAAAAAGTTATCTCCATAACCAAGGCTATGACAAATACCTCCTGCAACAGCCACCACGTTTTTTAATACCGCTGATAATTCTGTTCCATAAATATCATCACTACTTGAGCATTTGATATAACGGCAACGCATGTATTCGCACAATTCATCCGCTTTAGCAATATCGCGAGAAGCCAATGTTAAATAAGATAATTTTTCTAAAGCAACTTCCTCTGCATGACAAGGTCCAGTAATGACACCAATATTATCTAAAGGAACTTGAAATACTGTGTTCAAATATTCACCAACAATTAAATTATATTCGGGCACAATACCTTTAATGGCAGAAAATACGGTTTTATCTTTAAATACATCTGCTGGTATATCCTTAATGGTATTATTAATAAATGCAGAAGGTACCGATAAAATAATCACATCCGCATTCGTCAATGTCTCCAATAAATTAGATGATAGATGTAATTTATTTAAATCAAATTGCACAGAGCTTAAATAACGTGGATTATGGCCATGTTTAGTCATATGCTCTATGTCCGATTGATTTCTAAAGTACCAACTCACTTTATTAGCGTTGTTACATAATATTTTCACAATGGCAGTTGCCCAACTTCCACTTCCTATTACTGCTATTCTTTTTCCGTTTGTCATATTTTGTTTTTCTAACCGCGAAGAGCGCAAAGGATTTTACGCTAAGGTCGCAGAGAATTTATTTTATGTATAAACTATATCATTATCCTTTAGTACATCCAATCCTTTTAAAGATTGATAAATGCGTGCTAAAGTAACTACATCTTTTATACAATATGTTTTAATACGTTCAATATTTTTTTCTTCGTAATACACTTTTGCTATTTGGCTTCCGTCAATATCATCTTTAGGAGAAGGAATGCCGAATACATGCGCCAATAAATTTAGGGACGTGAAATTTTTAATATCTCCAAAGCGCCACATTTCCATCGTGTCTAAATGCTTGACTTCCCAAGGCTTAAACCCTTGTATTTGCAATAATTTTGGCAAAGCAATTTTATTGACTAATAATCGACGGCATAAAAATGGGTAATCAAATTCTTTTCCATTATGCGCACACAAAAAATGGTCTTTGGTATTAAAAAATTGTCCTAATAATTTAGAAAACTCTGTTAAGATCTCATGTTCATTATCTCCAGCTATTGCTTTGGTTCTGAATTTGCCTTCGCTCATAAACCCTAAACCAATGCACACTACTTTTGCAAACTCAGCATAAATACCTGCTTTAGCATACTGCTGTTCTGGTATAATATCTTTACTATACATCCACTTCTTATCCCACAATTCTTTTTCTGTTTCGGATAAAGAAGTGTATTGATAATGAATAGGAGCCGTTTCAATATCAATAAACAAAATGTTTTCTAATTTAATAGTACTCATTTTCTCTCGAATTTTTGAAAGGTGAAATCAAATTTATTTTTTTCGTCAGCAAAATGTTTTTCCTCCCATACCAAATCAAATTTAGATTTGTCAATTTCAGGAAAGTAAACATCACCATCTATTATTGTATGAACTAAAGTGATATAAATTGTATCTGCAGAATCTATGGATTGCTTATATATTTCACCACCACCAATGATAAATACTTCATTCTCTGCATGCAATTTCACTAAAGCCTCATCAATACTTCCAACAACTGTTAAATCAAATTGCTTATCAGCATTAAAATTTTTATCTCTTGTAATCACTACATTTTGTCTGCCTGGCAATGTTCTTCCAATCGACTGAAATGTTTTTCGTCCCATGATAACAGGACAACCCATTGTGGTTGTTTTAAAAAATTTCAAATCAGCTGGCAAATGCCAAAGCAATTGATTGTCTTTACCGATAGCATGATTTAAAGATGTAGCTACAATAATTGATACTTTCATAATTTTACTTGTTCTCGACTACGCTCTCACGCCAAGGCGTGATGACAATATTTAATATGCTAAATCTTCGATAAAGAAAAAGAAAACAACAGCGGCTACCCACTCTTTCTTTACTCCTTTACAATCACCAATTCTACTTCCGTTATAATAAATATCTCCGTCTTCTTCTATTTGACCAATACGGCTACCATTTTTATAAACGTCACCATCACTTTCAATCTGCCCCACTCTACTTCCATTTTTATAAATATCGCCATCTGATTCTATTTGTCCAACTCTGCTTCCGTTTACATATACGTCTCCATCAGATTCGATTTGTCCTTTACGAGAACCACCAATATAAATATCTCCATCAGATTCTATTTCACCTTTTTTACTTCCTTTAATATAAAGACTTTGAGCAGAAATAGTTGTGCAGAAAAATCCAGCAACGAGAATTAAGATTAGTTTTTTCATGTGTTATTGTTTTAAAAATGAAATCACGCCTTAGCGTGATTTCACATATTTATGGTTATTATCAAATTAATCTCTGTATTTCACTTCCACATTATGAAGTTCAATAATTGGTTTTAAGAACTCTTCTAAATCAGTAACGCATAATTGAGAAGCAGCATCACATAAAGCAGTTTCTGGATTTGGATGTGTTTCAATAAACATTCCATCAATACCTGATGCTACACCTGCTCTTGCTAATACTGGTAAAAACTCACGAGCTCCGCCTTTTTTATCAGAACTGGGGATACCATATTTACGCACACAGTGAGTCACATCAAATACAACGGGGTAACCAATATTATTCATGTGATAAAACGCACGAGGATCAACAATTAAATCATTGTAACCAAAAGAGTAACCACGCTCTGTTAAAATAACTTGATCATTACCACTGTCAATACATTTTTGCACTGGATGCTTCATATTATCTGGTGCTAAAAACTGACCATGCTTAATATTAATCACTCGTCCTGTTTTTGCAGAAGCCACTAATAAAGATGATTGCATACATAAGTATGCTGGAATTTGCAATACATCACACACATCTGCTGCTGCTGCTGCTTGGTCGTGAGAGTGAATATCAGTTAAAACAGGGAAACCAAATTGTTCTTTGATTTTACCTAACATTTCACATCCTTTAATTAAACCTGGGCCTTGGTAGTAACTTAAACTACTGCGGTTATCTTTTGTGAAAGATGATTTATAAATAATTTTGATTTTCAAACGCTCTTGAACTTCTCTTAGCTTTTCAGCTGTTTTCATCATAATAGATTCTTCTTCTATAACGCAAGGTCCTGAAATCAAGAATAACTCTTTACTTCCGCACTCAATATCTCCTACTTTTACTATTTTTTTGCTCATTGTATTTTGGTTTTAATTTTTGTTACTTGTTCTCGCCCTTTGACTCCGCTCAGGGTGACAACTCGAACTGACAAGGTTTATAATCTTCTAAATAAATCTTTTATATAATCCATCGTAGCAATTTCTTTATAATTATCACCAAACGCGTGATTCCACATAAATGGTAAATTATACGACACTTGCGCCATTGCTGTAATTTGTTCTTCTGTCCAGTCTTTACTTAAGTTTTGTGGTAATTGGATTTTATGCTTTTCTATCATTTGCATAAACTCACTATGACCTTTTAAGTAAATATCTCCTAGGTGCTGGAAAATTAAACAGTTAGCATAACAGTGACGAGTTCCTAAAACCATTGATAATCCATAGCTTAACGCATGACACACACCTACTTCGCTATAGGTTAAACTTAAGCCTCCCATTAAAGAAGCAACCATTAACTTATCATCGTTTTCAGGAGTACGACCTGCATTTTCCCCTAAATACACTTCTCTGCAAAGCTTTAAGGATTGCTCACCATAAGCCAAACTAAACGCATTATTTCTGATTCCTGTTTCAGATTCAATACAATGAATGTAAGTATCCATACCTGTATAAAACCACCAATCCGTAGGAACTGAAGCAATTAATTCTGGATCTAAAATTACTTGATTAAAAACTGTCCAATCACATTTTAATCCTAATTTTTTTTCTGGCCCAGTTAATACTGCTGTCATTGATACCTCAGCACCAGTACCAGAAATAGTTGGAACACCTAAGTGATAAATACCAGGTTTCTTTACTAAGTTCAATCCTTGATATAAAGTAGAAGAACCCTCGTTAGTTAACATTAATGATAAAGCTTTCGCAATATCCATAATACTACCACCACCAATTCCAATCACACCACTTGGTAAACCTTGCTTTGCTAATATTTCATCTCTTAAAGAATCTATTTGCTCAGTTTTAGGTTCATGAGGATCAACATCAATATAATAAATTAAATCTTCTGGTTTGTTTTGTAATTTGTTTGATAAAGGTTTCCCTTTAAAATAATTATCTACAACATAAACAAAGTAGTTTTTATTTTCTTTACGGATTGGCTCTACCGTTTCTGCTAATTGCGCAAACGAACCACGACCATAAGTGACTTTATCAATGTTTTTAAAATTTTTGTGTTGCATTTTTTTATTAAGCATTAACAGGCTTTAAAGCCTTAGTAGCACATTCAGAAATTTTAGCAGCTAAGGTTTTTAATTCCTCCTCTGTCCAAGTACAACGAATACCAAAAGAAATTAAACGACCAACAACTGCTTGCGTTTTAGGAATATCTAAATTATTATAATCTTGAGGAGCTCCTAACAATTGAATTGGCAATTTAGATGCTGTTTTCAAACCTTTAATATGTTCCCATTGATTAATAAAGTGATACATGTTTGTGAACCAATAATTAAATCCACCAACTCCAGCTTTATTAAATTCATCAACAGTACGTTTAGCTGTTTCAGTATCAGGCATTAAGATATTTAAGAATGTTCCTGAATCTCCATTATCATCTCCTAATTTAGAGAAACTAATTCCTGCTACTTTAGATAATTCTTTTTGTAAAAACGCTTTGTTTTTTAAGTTCGCCGTGCGAATAGCTGGTACTTTACGAGTTTGAGCTGCACCTACTGCTGCATGTAATTCAGAGATACGGTAGTTAAAACCAATAATTGGATGATTTTCCATACCACGGTTATTTCCAACATGGTCGTGACCATGATCACAGTAACTATCCGCTAATTTGTAGACGTTTTCATCATTCGTTACAAAAATACCACCTTCACCTGCGGTTGCAATTTTAAAGAAATCGAATGAATAAGCACCAGCACTACCAAATAAACCAGTAGCTGTTCCTTTGTATGACGCTGCAAATGCTTGACCAGCATCTTCTACTAATTTTAAATTATGCTCTTTAACAACAGCCATAATTTCGTCCATGTTAGCGTTACCACCACACATGTGAACTAAACAAACCGCTTTTGTTTTTGGAGTAATTACTTTTTTAATCCCTTCTGCACTTAAACATAATGTTTCGTCAATCTCAGCAAATACTGGTAAAGCACCAAGCATTAAAACTGCTTCAATAGTTGCAATGTATGTGAATGGAGGACAAATCACTTCATCTCCTGTTCCAATACCACTTGCTGCTAAAGCTGCTAAAATAGCTGCTGAACCGTTAGATACTGCTAATGCATATTTTGCACCTGTTATTTTTTTAGCTTCTGCTTCAAAATCTTTTGCTTTCCAAATATTATTACGTTGTGCATCATGATTAAAACGGAACATAATTCCAGTTGATAACACATCTTCAATTTCCTTGCGCTCTTCAGCGCCAAATAATTCAGTTCCTGGCATTGTATTGATTTTTAGTTATTTGTGTAAATATTTAATTAGGTAAAAATTCAAAAGTATTCAGTTCATCAATTACTCCAAAATTTACAGAAGACATTTTTCCGTTTTCGAAATAACAATCCAAACCTGCTTCATCAAAGCTTAAACGCTTTTCTCCCCAATCTTGTCTTTCAGTATCAGTAAGCGTATAGTTATGTTCTTTCATTAAATCCGTTAATTGTTGTTCGTTTAATGAAAATAATTTCTTTCCAAACAACAATGTATCTTCGTTATCTACTTCCACACTGCCAAACTTCATAGAGTTCTTGTTATCAAAGAACAAAGAAAATCCTGAGTCCCAATAATGATAAACCGTACAAGAAGTTTCTAAAATGTTATCATCTAATACTTGAATTTCTTCTGGTTTTCCAAAAACTAATTCGGCATCAACAGCTGATACACCAAAATTTAATGTGCAAAATCCCTTTAATAAATTTATCTGAGGTGTGAAGTCCATAACTGACTATAAAAGTAAGGCTAATAGCCAGTAAAAACAAGTCAAGAAAATAAATTAAAAAAAAAATAAAAAAAGTTTTGCTAGTATAAAAATCGTTTATATATTTGCAGCCCGAAAAGGAAACAACGTTCTTAAATTCATGATTCTGTAGCTCAGTTGGTAGAGCAATACACTTTTAATGTATGGGCCCTGGGTTCGAGTCCCAGCAGGATCACAAGAATAGTAAACAATTCGGTATTAAGCCCTTAAATGAAAATTTAAGGGCTTTTTTATTTCTACCATTTTTTAATAAAACTTATAACATTTGTATAACAGCCTCTCTCACAAGCTGTCTTGATAATTTATCGACTTCGATATTATAATTAATCTCAGCTGTTGCCTTTTGATGTGCTTTAATTTTCACAAACTCCACTTTAATGGTTGATAAGAGTAATAACAACTCTTTTACTAAATCTATGTTTCTAATATCATTTCCTGCTTTAGTAGTATAATCACTCGTTAAAAATTTCGACTGGCGACTTACCAATCCAATAACATACTGACTGTCAGATACTACCTTCAACTCTCGAATTGTTGGAAAATGTTGTAAAACGTAATTTATAGAATTAATCACCGCTAAAATCTCCATTCGATTATGAGTTGTATTTTCTTCTTTACCACTTAAAATTATTTTTTGAGCATCTATCAATATAACTGATGCCCAGGCACCTACGCATTTTTGCGTGTGACAAGAACCATCTGTAAATATTTCAACAAAACTCATAATTAAGAAACTGAAAGATAGAAACTATTTAGAGTGAAACAACAGATTAATTATTTTAACTAGATTTGACAAGAGATAAATAAATGAGTACTGAAGAAGAAAAAATAATAGAACAAACCAATAACTGGATTAAATCAGTAGTGATTGATTGTAATTTTTGTCCTTTTGCAGCTAGAGCGGTAATGAAAAAAACAATCCGTTACATTATTAAGTCAAATGTAAACATGAATGATAGTTTAGCTGCTTTAAAAGAAGAGTTAGATTATCTAGAAACGGATACAGAGATAGAAACAAGCTTTATTATTTTTGAAAGTGATTTTAAAGATTTTGATGACTACTTGGATTTGGTAAAAAAATCAGAAAAGCTTTTAACTAAAGAAAACTATGATGGCGTTTATCAAATAGCAAGCTTTCATCCTGATTATTGTTTTGCTGGAGAAGATGAAAATGATCCAGCTAATTACACCAATCGCTCTATTTATCCAATGTTGCACATTTTAAGAGAAGAGAGTTTAACAAAAGCCTTGAGCTTATACCCTAATCCTGAATTAATCCCTCAACACAACATTGATTTTGCAAGACAAAAAGGCTTACAGTATATGCAAATGCTTAGAGCAGCTTGTTTGTAATATTATTTTGTACTTTTTATATTTTTAATCCCAGCTAGCTTTTGTATCTTTATACAGCAATGCGGAATTCTGTTATACATATTTTTTATTCAAGCATCATTGTATTAGCTATTATAACTTCAGCTTGTACAAAAGATTCTGCACCACCAACGTTCGGAGGCTTTCCTACTGAAATTGGAGAAATTTTCACTTACAAATGTGCTACTTCTGGTTGTCATAATGAAGCTAGCTATAAAGGAGCAGCCGATTTAAATTTAACCTCATTTGCTTCTCTTTTTAAAGGTTCAAATAATGGCTCTCCAGTTATTCCTTTTCGTAGTGATTTTTCTTCTCTCTGTTATTTTATTAATACGTATGCTGATTTAGGTCCTAAAAATAGTCCCACAATGCCACTTTATAACTCTCCATTAAGCCGAGAAGAGGTGCAAACAATTAAAACGTGGATTGACAATGGTGCACCTGATATTAATGGAAATATTATGTGGAATGATAATCCAAACAGAAAAAAATATTATGTTTTAAATCAAGGATGTGATGTGGTAACAGTGTTTGACGCTGCGACTCAACTACCAATGCGATATATTAACGTAGGAAATAATCCTTCTGTTTCTGAAAGCCCACACATGATTCGTGTTTCTCCAGATGGAAAATATTGGTATGTTGTATTTGTGGCCAATAATATTTTACAAAAATACCGTACTTCCGACGATAGTTTTGTTGGAGAAGTAAGTTTAGGTGCTTATCAAAATTGGAATACCATTACAATTAGTAATGATGGCAAAAGGGCATATTGTGTTTCGTGGCAAACAAATAGTCGTTTAGCTATTGTTAATATTGAAAACATGACATTATTATACAATGTAGGTGGAGGAAATTTTTCGGACGCTCATGGCGTTGCTTTAAACAAAACAAACGATACCATATATATTACACGTCAAACAGGAAACTACATTTTTAAAATAGACACTGCTTTAAACGGATTCAACGAGGTAGCGATTGATGGTTCAGGTATTCCAAATCAAACATCATCCTTAGACCCACATGAAATTATTTTTTCTCCAGATGGCTCCAAATATTTTGTGACTTGTCAAAAATCAAATCAAGTAAGAGTAATGAGTACTGCAGGTGATGTGTTGCTTCAAACTATCAATACAGGATTGTATCCATTAGAGTTTGCTATGAGTTCTAGCAAAAATAAATTATATGTAGCTTGTCAAGATCATCCAAGTACATACCCAAACATAAAAGGCTCTGTAACTGTTATTGATATGACCACTTATCAATCCAATAATTATTCTGTTGGTTACCAACCACACGGTATTGCCTTAGATGAAGCTAATGGCTATGTAATTGTGGCTAGTAGAAATATTTTAAATAATGGCCCCACACCTCATCATACTGGGGTTTGTGGCAGAAATGGATTTGTAAATTATTTTAATATTAACACCATGCAACTTCTTTCAAAAAAAACGGAAGTAGCATCCGACCCCTACTCTGTAGCATTTAGACCTTAATGGATAGCAACTTAAAAAATAAAACAATTTTATTATTTGATGGCTATTGCAATCTCTGTCATTCGTCGGTGCAATTTGTTTTGAAGCACGAAAAGAATAATGAAATATATTTCACCTCTCTTCAATCTCCAACAGGAATTGAAATTTTAAATCACTACTCTATTAATCCTAAAGAAATAGATAGTTTAGTTTTAATAGAAAAAAACAAAGCCTATATCAAATCAACAGCTGCGTTGAGAATCACTAAATATTTAAAAGGCTTGTATCCTATTGGTTTTGGGTTATTAATCATTCCCTCTTTTATTAGAAATTGGGTATATGATTACGTCGCTAAAAATCGTTATAAATGGTTTGGCAAAATGGACAACTGCCTTGTTCCTGATGGAAATTTATTAAAACGTTTTTTGTAGCCGTTTAACCACATAGGCACATAGAATATTTTTCAATGTTATGCATTAAGAAATCATAGTTCCTAAAGCTATCAAATTGAAGCTTTGCTTCAATTTCTCTATACCTTGCTCTTACATCAACAAACTACAATATGATGTTTCTATGTGGTTAAAATAATTTAAAACAATACTATTATTACTATAAATCGTATTTTTGTAAACATGACTAAACTTTCTGTTAATATTAATAAAATTGCTACCATTCGTAATTCACGAGGTGGCAACACTCCTAATTTATTACAAGTAGCTCAAGACGCTGAACGTTTTGGAGCGCAAGGCATTACAGTTCATCCTCGTCCTGATGAAAGACATATTCGTTATCAAGATGTGTATGATTTAAAGCCTTTATTAAAAACAGAATTTAACATTGAAGGAAATCCTAAAATTCAAAAATTTGTTGATTTAGTATTAGATGTAAAACCAGAACAAGTGACTCTTGTTCCTGATGGAGATAATCAACTAACGTCCGACCATGGTTGGGATACTATTGCTAATAAAGATTATTTAATTGATATAGTAAGTTTATTTAAAAAAGCAGGAATACGCACTTCTATTTTTGTTGACCGAGATTTAAAGATGATTGAAGGAGCAAAAGCTACAGGCACAGATAGAATTGAATTATATACAGAAGAATACGCTAGACATTATTCAATAAAAAGAGAAGATGTCATTAAACCATTTACGGCGGCATCTCAACTAGCCAATAAATTAGGCTTAGGAGTAAACGCTGGTCACGATTTAAGTTTAGAAAACTTAGCATATTTTAAGCAACATACCGAAAACCTGTTAGAAGTTTCTATTGGACATGCCTTAATCAGCGATTCTATTTATTTTGGTTTAGAGAATACCATTCAACTGTATTTAAAACAATTGAAGTGATTACTTCAAACTTATTTTAACCGTATAAGAACCTGTATTAGAGGCATTATAAACTGTTTCGTAAATAGAAATTAGTAACATGCCGCTGGTTTTAGCACTTCCAGAAAACTTTGCGCCTGCTCTCAAAGCATCATAACTTGTTTCTCCAATTTTATAAACCACATTACCATAAGTAGGATAAGTACTTCCTGTGCCATAATCATCAGATACTGTTGAAGGATAAGAGGTGCCATTAGCAGCAACATAACTTCCATCTGGTTTATATTTTTGATTACTTAAACTCGCTAATGTTACTTCTCCTGAAGCTGTTATACTGAATTTCTGACCTGCTTTAAGAGTAATTCCTGTTTTTAACCAACCTCCGTTTTGATTTCCACTGATATGTTTACTAGCCATCAATTTCAAAACAATTTCATTTCCTTCGGCTTGCATTGAATATAACACTTCTATACTTTTAATTTTTTCTTTAGGAATCGACAAATTACCATACTCTGTTTTTACATCTAATTTCACAAAATCATAGCTTCCGCTCATTTTCAAATCATCTTCTATAAATACAACATCTTCCATTCTAGTCGCATCCGAAACATGATATGTGTTTTTTAATTCGCTTAATGCTTGATCAATCGAATAATCTGAAACTATAGTCTCTTCAGTCATGTTTTTTGAATCTTCTTGAAAAGCAATTATGGCAGGAATAGCCTTAATGCCTAATTTAACTAAATCAGAATAAGCAGCTTTCTTTAACTCTTCGGTCGAATTACTATTTAACACTTTTAAATAAACGTTTGCTTTATCAGCTGTGGCTTTATCATCTCCTAATCCAACTTCTAGCGAACTAATATTTTTAATGGGGATAACTAATTGACCATACTTTGTTTTTAGATTAACATCGCTCATTACCGTTGAACCAGAAATAGAACTTCCGTCTCGCAAATTAAGTTTTACGTCTACAGGTTTTTGCGAAAATAATAAACCCGATAAAAGAATTGAAATACTGCAAATTAATGATTTCATATTTTATGATTTTGATTTTAATGAAAAAGCCTTTGCTAAATTAGCAAAGGCTTTAATAACAAATGAGTTAAATTATTGTAAAACAATTCGTTTTACCTTTGAACCTGATTTAGATTTAACCATTACAAAATACACTCCTGTATTTTTATCTGATAAATCAATTTTAATTTTACCACCATTAGATTGCACTTGTTTTACCTCTTTTACAGTTTGCCCTAAGGTATTTACAACACTAATTGTAAAATCTTGTACATCTAAAGTTGTAATATCTACGTATAATTCTCCATTAGTTGGGTTTGGATAAACTTCCATATTAACGTTAGACATATTCTCTTCCACACTTACAACACTACATACTGTACTAGTTGCTAAAGACGTTCTTCTAGCACAATATTGCATACAAGCTTGCATACGTGCTTTTTGTCCAGCCGTAAACATTACCATACATTTGTCATCGGAATAGTCCATATAGTTTTGATAATTTACACCTGGTGAAGTTGCCGTACAAGCATCTGTTCTAACAGCTCCATTAGTAGTAGGGCAAGTATAATTCTCATCAGCTTGGTTAGGCGTATCTGTTACATAATCTGTTCCACTACAAGAAGTTCCATCATCACCCCAAATATGCCATAAACCTAACCAATGACCTATTTCATGAACTGCTGTTCGTCCTTTATTATATGGGGCAGTAGCAGTACCTGTAGTGCCAATATATCGGTAATCAAATACTACTCCATCTCTATTTGCAGCTCCGCCAGCACCCGCCATATCCCCAATAGTGGGTGTAGAAGCACTTGGCACAGTAGGAAATTGAGCATAACCTAAGGTTCCATCATTCATATATACAATCCAAATATTCAAATATTTCGTAGGATCCCAAGATGAATTTGGTTTAATAGTGCCATCTATATAGCTACTTGTGTGGGGAGGATTAGTCCATCCTTTTGAAGAGCATAAAATTCTATCAATTCCAGGCTCTGCCATAACTGTACCAGAGGGTGCAACTTTAGCAGCACAAAAATTAATTTCACAATCAGCAGCCAATGACGCTAGACCAGGTTGAGTGACATGTGTACTAAAATCAGTATTTAGTTTTCTAAAATCATTATTTAATACTGTTATTTGAGAATTTACCTGAGCTTGACTAATATTCATTGAAGTACCAACAGCTTGCCCTGTATGAATAATATGAAAAACAACAGGAATAGTATAGACAGTAGATGTTTTTTTACCATTGGCAAACTGATTATCTTTTCTAATAGCTTCCTGTACCCATTTTTCGTATGCTTCTGCTTGTTCAACTTCTTTGTAAGTAGGAGTACCGCACTTACGTTTTGGTATTTGGTTATTGTCAGTATTTTGTGCAAATGCTCCAAAAAACATTAAAGACGATAAAGATAAAGTAGTAAATATTTTTTTCATAGAGTTCTATTTAGTAATACATAGTTACAAAAAATATTTCAAAAAATCAATCCCCTAATCAATATTTGAGGTAAATTAGATGCTTTAATAGATATGTCATTTAAAATATTAATAATTGAAGATGAATTAGCCCTTCAGCAAACTTTAAAATTAAATTTAGAGCTAGAAGGTTATCAGGTTTTCTGCTGTGAGTCTGGTGATGATGCTATATCACAAATTAATAAACATACTCCAGATTTAATTTTATTAGATATTATGCTCCCCGTATTAAGCGGAATAGAAGTTTACAAACTGTTAAAAGAACAACAAAATACAACACCAGTTATATTTTTAACTGCCAAAAATAATGTGCAAAATAAAATTGAAGGCTTAAAATTAGGTGCTGACGATTACATCACAAAGCCATTTGATTTAGAAGAATTATTACTCAGAATTCATAATGTATTAAAACGTAACGCTCCTCAAAAACAAGAATCAAGTATCTTTAAATTTGATGGCTGTGAAATCAATTTCTCCACCTTTCAGATTATAACTAGAGAAGGCAAAACTGAAGATTTATCAAAAAGAGAAATGGCTTTATTGAAATTATTAGTTGACAACGTCAACAATGTCGTTTCAAGAGATGAAATCCTTGACAAATTGTGGACTAAAGATGAAAACCCTTCATCACGAACGATTGACAATTATATCTTAAATTTCAGAAAGTTATTTGAAGTGAATCAAAAAGAACCTTTACACTTTCAATCTATTAGAGGCGTTGGCTACAAATTTTGTGTTTAAATTTTAGAAAATCGTTTCTGCTCTACTCCGTCTATTATTACAGTTTCTAAAAACATTTTTAAAGGGCGTACCCATAAATTCTCTCCTTCTTTTTGATAGGTTGCTTTATAAACCACCATCTCTTCCAAGGTTTCGCTATGTTTTGCAACACCAATCACTTCGTATATATTTCCTTTATAATGTTTGTATAATCCTAATCCTATATTCATTTATTTTTCTATTTTGTCTGTTCTTTCCCTTTAATCTCTTCTGTCTCAATAGTCCCTTTAACTAGTGTGATCAGCCACAATAACCCACTTACCATTTATTTTTTTCCATAATAAAGTAAAATGCCCACCTGAAGGTTTATTGCTTACTGAGCTTGCCGAAGTATCTTTTTTCAAATCCCATTTGCCAATCACATAAATACTAGTTTCGGATAACTGAGTAGCCTCCAATATTGTAAATGTTAAAATACCCATAGTTTCTTTAGTTGGATAGCCTTTGATGTAATTATCCAATGTTTTTTGCCAGCCATAAGTAATACCTTTACTTCCAATAAATTTCAAACTATCGCTATTCCAATAGTAATTCATAAAGCCTCTTACATCGCCTTTATTCCAAGACTCCTCCTGCGTTTTCATGTTTTCCAACACTTGATTCACATCTTTACTTTGCTTTTGAGCAACAAGGCTAAAGCCACTAACCAAGCAATAGATAATCAATAGTTTTTTCATCTCTTTAGGCTATAAATGTTAATAATTAGAATAAGATAATACCTCATAAATTTACATAAATTTTATATCTTTGTCGCTCGTTCTTTAACACACTTATTAAGAAAAGCAGAGGGATACGCCCAATGAAGCTTTACCAACCCTGTAATGGTTTAAGGTTAAAAGTTCAAAATTTAAAGTTTTATTACTTTGAACTTTGAATTTTCATCTTTGAACTTTAAAGAAGGTGGGAATTCGTCACGCTACAAGCGTGAAAAATAAGTCGGAAAACAATTAGTAAAAACAAAACATTATAAAAACACTAATCCCTTCTGACTATAAAAACAGAAGGGATTTTTTATTGAATATATGAGCACAATACAACAAGAATTAGAAAAAAGAGTATTAGTGATTGATGGAGCGATGGGCTCCATGATTCAGCAATATAAACTCACTGAAAAAGATTTCAGAGGAAAGCGTTTTGCTGATTGGCATAAAGATTTACAAGGTAATAACGACTTACTATCTATTACTCAGCCGCAAATTATTAAAACCATTCATAAAGAATATTTAAAAGCTGGTGCTGATATTATTGAAACCAATACTTTCAGCGATACAACCATTGCTATGGCAGATTACGATATGCAAGAGTTTGTATATGAATTAAATTTTGAGTCGGCTAAAATTGCTAAAGAAGCCATTGCGGAATTTAAAACTGAGTTTCCTGAATTTGCGTCTATTTCAAAATTTGTAGCTGGAGCAATCGGGCCAACCAATCGTACTTTATCTCTATCTCCAAATGTAAACGACCCAGGCTTTAGAGCTATTACGTTTGATGAATTAGTAGAAGCCTATACTGAGCAAGTGCGAGGTTTAATTGATGGTGGTGCTGATTTATTATTAATTGAAACCATTTTTGATACATTAAATGCAAAAGCTGCCTTATATGCTATTCAAAACTATTGCGAAAAAATAAATAAGAAAATGCCAGTGATGGTTTCTGGAACTATTACTGATGCTAGTGGGAGAACCTTATCAGGACAAACCACTGAAGCTTTTTTAAATTCAGTTTCTCACGTTGATTTATTAAGCGTTGGTTTAAATTGTGCTTTAGGTGCTAAAGATATGCGCCCGTATTTAGAAGAGCTTTCTAATAAAGCACCATTTTATGTGAGTGCTTATCCAAACGCAGGCTTACCAAATCAGTTTGGAGAATACGATCAAGATGCCCATGAAATGGGGCATCAAATAGAAGACTTCTTAAAAGCAGGATTTTTAAATATCGTTGGTGGATGTTGTGGAACAACACCTTCACACATTAAACGTATTGCCGAAATTGCAAAAGATGCAAAACCTCGTAAAAAGCCACAGCCAGATACTTTAATGCACTTAAGTGGATTAGAACCATATACTCTAACTCCTGAAAGTAATTTTTTAAATGTTGGTGAAAGAACAAATGTTACTGGTTCTAAAAAATTCTTACGATTAATCAAAGAAGAAAATTACGAAGAAGCATTATCTATTGCGCGTGAACAAGTTGAAGGAGGTGCTCAAGTGATTGACGTGAATATGGATGAAGGGATGTTGGATAGCGAACAGGCGATGACTACATTCTTAAACTTAATTGCATCCGAACCAGATATTTCTCGTGTGCCAATTATGATTGACTCCAGTAAATGGAGTGTGATTGAAGCTGGTTTAAAATGCGTTCAAGGAAAAGCGATTGTAAACTCCATCTCTTTAAAAGAAGGCGAAGAAAAATTTATTGAACAAGCTAATAAAATAAAACAATATGGTGCCGCTGTTATTGTAATGGCATTTGATGAAGTTGGACAAGCAGATACATTAGAACGCAGAAAAGAAATTTGTAAACGCGCATATGATATTTTAGTAGATAAAGTACATTTCCCTGCTCAGGATATTATTTTCGATCCAAACATTTTCCCTGTAGCAACAGGTATGGAAGAGCATCGTTTAAATGCCTTAGATTTTTTCAATTCAACCAAATGGATTAAAGAAAATTTACCATACGCTAAAGTAAGTGGTGGAGTAAGTAATGTTTCTTTTTCTTTTAGAGGAAATGACCATGTACGTGAAGCTATTCACTCTGCTTTTTTATTCCATGCTATTAAAAATGGAATGGATATGGGGATTGTAAATCCCGCTCAATTAGTGGTATATGATGATATTGATAAAACATTATTAGAATTAGTAGAAGATGTTTTATTAAACAGACGTGATGATGCAACCGAAAGATTAGTGGATCATGCAGAATCTTTAAAAGGTATCACCAAAGAGAAAACAGAAAAAGATGAAGCATGGCGTAAAGGAACTGTTGAAGAGCGTTTAAGTTATGCCTTAGTAAAAGGCTTAGTAGAATACATTGATGCAGATACAGAAGAAGCTCGTTTGAAATTAGGAAGACCATTACATGTAATTGAAGGTCCGTTAATGGATGGTATGAATGTAGTTGGTGATTTATTTGGGCAGGGGAAAATGTTTTTACCACAGGTTGTAAAAAGTGCGCGTGTCATGAAAAAAGCGGTAGCCTATTTAGAACCTTATTTATTAAAAGAAAAAGAAGACAATGCCAAAGCTGGTATTGTTGGCGATGGCAGAACCAACGCTGGTAAAATTTTAATGGCAACTGTAAAAGGTGATGTACATGATATTGGAAAAAATATTGTGGGAGTTGTATTAGCTTGTAATAATTATGAAATCATCGACCTAGGTGTGATGGTGAGTTGCGATAAAATTTTAGAAGAAGCAAAAAAACATAACGTTGATATTATTGGCTTAAGTGGATTAATTACGCCGTCTTTAGATGAAATGGTTCACGTAGCTAAAGAAATGGAACGTTTGAATTTCAAATTACCATTAATGATTGGTGGTGCTACAACGTCTAAAGTACATACTGCCGTTAAGATTGCGCAAAATTATTCAGGTCCAGTTATTCATGTGAATGATGCTAGTAAATCTGTGCCTGTAGCAAGTAGTTTAATCTCAACTGAGCTGCGCGATGCGTTCATGGCTGACATCAATAAAGATTATGAGCGTGTTCGTGAACAAAACAAAAATGCGCAGTCTCAAAACAAATTAATTTCAATGGCAGAAGCCAGAGAAAATAAATTCCCAATTGATTGGAGCAAAACAGAAATTGCTAAACCAAATTTCATTGGCAATAAAGTATTTGATAATTACGATTTAAAAGAAATTTCTGAATACATTGATTGGACACCATTCTTCCATAGTTGGGAATTAAAAGGCTCTTATCCAAAAATTTTAACGGATGCTACTCGTGGAGCAGAAGCCACAAAATTATTTAATGATGCGCAAGCAATGTTAAACAAAATCATTTCTGAAAAATGGTTACAAGCAAACGCAGTGATTGGTATTTATCCTGCCAATACAGTAAATCATGATGATACTGAAGTGTATGATGAAAAAGGAAATGTCATTGCTACTTTCCATTCGTTACGCCAACAAAGTAAAAAACCAGCGGGTCAATATAATGTGGCTTTATCAGACTTTATTTCTCCAAAAGATGTCACTTCGAGCGGAGTCGAGAAGAAAGATTACATAGGTTCATTTGCATTAACAACAGGCATTGGCATTGATGCTCACGTTGCTCGTTTCGAAAAAGACCACGATGATTACAGTGCCATTATGCTAAAAGCTTTGGCAGATAGATTAGCTGAAGCCTTTGCTGAATTAATGCATAAAAAAGTACGTACAGAAATTTGGGGCTATGCAAAAAATGAAAATTTAAAAAATGAAGATTTAATTAAGGAAGAATATGCTGGTATTCGTCCTGCACCAGGCTATCCTGCTCAACCAGATCATACCGAGAAAAATACGATTTGGAAATTATTGGATGTAGAAAAAAATACAGGTATAATTTTAACAGAGAGTTTAGCGATGGTTCCAACTGCTGCGGTGAGCGGTTTATATTTTGCACATCCTCAATCTCACTATTTTGGAATTGGTAAATTAAACAAAGAACAAATTGAAAACTACGCTAAACGTAAAAATATGAAAGTGGAAGAAGTTGAGCGTTGGTTAGGAAGTGTTTTAGCTTATTAATTTTATGACCGTTGCTATCTTAGTTAAAGAATTGGATTTATTGTCTCACCCTGAAGGTGGTTTCTATAAAGAAACTTATCGATCAGAAGGGAAAATTGCACAATCATGTTTACCACCTGATTTTAAAGGTGAAAGAAACATGGCAACAGGAATTTATTTTTTAATTGAAAAAGGAAATTTTTCTGCTTTACATAAAATCAAAAGTGACGAAACTTGGCATTTTTATTATGGAGATGCTTTAGAAGTCATTGAAATTAGTGAGCAAGGAATATTAACTATTACTCAAATTGGCTCCAATATTTTAAAAGGAGAAACCTTTCAATACACTGTCAAAGCTAACACATGGTTTGGCTCAAGAGTTTGTAACAATGGCAACTTTTCTTTAGTTGGCTGCACCGTTTATCCTGGTTTTGATTTTAATGATTTTGAATTAGCAAGCAGACAAGATTTAACTCAATTATTTCCACAACACAGTCAATTAATATCAGAATTAACACGAGCATAAAATATGCATAAAAAAAGAAATCCATCACTTGCATTTATTTTTGCAACCATTTTAATTGATTGTATTGGATTTGGAATTATCATTCCAATTATTCCAACATTAATAAAGGAATTAAATGGTAGCGATGTTTCGCAAGCTAGCACCGTTGGTGGCTGGTTATTATTTTTATATGCCTTCATGCAATTTATTTTCGCACCAATACTTGGTGGATTAAGTGATCAATACGGAAGAAGGCCTGTTTTATTAATTTCTCTTTTGGGTTTAGGTTTAGATAATTTTTTATTAGCCTTTGCTCCTAACTTAAGCTGGTTAGTAGTTGGCAGAATTATAGCTGGAATTTGCGGTGCTAGTTTTAGTACTGCTGGAGCATATATTGCAGATATAAGTCCGAAAGAGAAACGTGCCCAAAATTTCGGATTAATAGGCGCTGCATTTGGTGTAGGATTTATCATTGGTCCTCTACTTGGTGCCTTATTTAGTAAAATAGATATTCGTGCACCGTTTATGGTAGCTGGTTGCTTATCGATGTTAAATTTTTTATTTGGATTATTTTTTATTCCAGAATCTTTAGCTCCAGAAAACAAACGAAAATTTGATTTCAAACGAGCAAATCCATTAGGTGCCTTTATCAATTTAAAACGCTATCCTTTACTAACAGGTTTAATTATTGGACAATTTATATTATACGTTGCTGGAAAAACAATTGAAGTTATTTGGGGATACTACAATATTTTAAAATTTAATTGGAGTGAACAAGAAATAGGATATTCATTAGCATTTGTAGGCGTTTTGGTTTCACTCGTTCAAGGAGGATTAATTAGATGGTTTATTCCTAAATTCGGTCAGGCGAAAGCTATTTTTTATGGAATTGTATTTTATGCGGTAGGTTTATTTTGCTTTGCCTTTGCCACCAATAGTTGGATGATGTATGCCTTTTTAGTCCCCTATTGTTTAGGTGGTTTATGTGGTCCAGCGCTTCAAGGAGTAATATCGAATCATATTCCCGAAAACGAACAAGGAGAAATTCAAGGATTAAACACCTCGTTAATGAGTATATCTGCCATCATAAGCCCATTAATTATGACAAATTTGTTTTATCAATTCTCCAAACAAGATGCGGCAGTTTATTTTCCCGGAATTTCATTTTTTATTAGTGGAATTTTATCAATTATAGCTGCCCTAGTCATATACTTCTCATTAAAAAGAATTAAATTAGATTAATATTATACAATATGAAGACTTTTGAAACAGATGCTTTTACGATGGCGATTCATGATGATTTGCTAATTGAGTTTAAAGTAAAAGAGAACACTAATTTAGAAGCAAAAGATGTTTGGGAGTCAAGAGATATGTCCATAGATTACATGCCAGGTAAAAAGTTTTTTGTTCTATTTGAAGGTGATGAAGATGCTTCTGTTTCAGGAGAAGCCCGCAGAGCTGGAGCATCAAAAGAATATACTGGTCATGTGGCAGCGTTAGCTTTATACAGCAATAAGGCTTATGAAAGAATTATAGGTAGTTTATTTTTAAAAATCAATAAACCATTAGTTCCAACAGAATTCTTTGATGATAGAGAAAAAGCTATTGCGTGGCTTAGAATCAAGCAAAAATCATCGCAATAATTGTTGTTATTTATTAGCATTTTTTAGTATCTATTTTTACAATATATCGTTATATTTATACTAACATTTATAAATTATGCAACGATTCTTACTTCTTATTTTTGTTTTCATTAACTACTCATTAATATTCTCTCAAGGGAGTTTACCTCCTGGAACTTATACCAGCACCAATAAAAAAGCCATTAAATACTTTGAAGAAAGTAAAAAAATGTTTCAAGTAAGAAAAGATGTTGAAGCTGAAAAATTAATCAAAAAAGCGATTGAAGAAGATCCACAATTTATTGAAGCTCACTCTGCATACGCTGATTTTTTGATGAGTAACAACAGGGTGAAAGAAGCAATTCCTTTATACGAAAAAGCTATAGCTTTAAATCCAAAATTATTTATTGATAATAATTTTTATTTAGGTGGCGCTTTATTACATGAAGCTCAATACGAAAAAGCAATACCTTGTTTTGAGAAAATTTTAAAAGCAGAAAGAATTAATCCTAATTTAAAAGACGAAGCTGCTAGATATATTAAAAACGCCTACTTTGGAGCAGATGCAATCAAGCACCCGCAGCCATTTAAGCCAGTAAATGTTGGAGAAGGTATTAATACAAGCGAATACGAATACTTCCCTGCCCTAACGGCTGATGGGAATACATTTTTATTTACCAGAAATATTAGAGAAGGGGAAGGTGTTACGGCTCCCAGACAAGAAGATTTTTATGTAAGTAAAAAAGCAAATGGTGTGTGGCAAACAGCTAATCCAATCTCTTCCGTTAACACTCCAGGAAATGAAGGTGCACCATCATTAAGTGCTGATGGTGAAATTATGTTTTTTGCATCCTGCATGGAAATGACAGGTGATTATGGCTCTTCTGAAAGAAAAGGTTATGGAAGTTGCGACATTTTTTATGCTCAAAAAATTAATGGCAAATGGAGCAAACCAAGAAATGCAGGTTCTATGATTAATACAAAGAATTGGGAGACTCAACCTAGTTTTAGCAGCGATGGTAAAACACTCTATTTTATCAGAGGAATAGTAGCTAGAGACGGTATCAAAAATCCAGATATTTATTCTTCTACTATTGGTGAAGATGGAAAATTTTCGGAACCAGTTAAATTATCTGATAATATCAATACGCCTTTAGGTGAGGAAAGTGTTTTTATCCATCCTGATAATCAAACTTTATACTTTAGTAGTGAGGGGCATCCTGGAATGGGAGGCTTAGATATTTTTGTAAGCAAGAAGCAAGCTGATGGCAGCTGGGGAAAGGCTGTTAATTTAGGATATCCTATTAATACCTTTAGTGATGAAAATAGTTTATTAGTAGATGCTAATGGAAAATTAGCCTATTTTGCAAGCGAAAGAGAAGGCGGTTTTGGTGGCTTAGACATTTATCAATTTGAATTACCAGAATCTGTTCGTCCTGAAAAAATAACTTATGTAAAAGGCTTAACTTACAATGCAAAAACTAAAGCTCCTGTAGATGCTTCTTTTGAATTAATAGATTTAGAAACACAACAATCTGTTACGAGCGCTTATAGTAATAGTGCTGGAGAATTTTTAGTCACATTAACTTCAAATCATAATTACTTAGTAAATGTGAGTAAACCTGGTTTTTTATTTTACAGCGATAATTTTTCGTTAAAAGACAAAGTAGCTGATTATAACAAGCCTTACAAATTACAAATTCCATTACAACCAATCGATACAGGTATTATTGAATTGAAAAACATCTTTTTTGATGTGAACAAGTGGGATTTAAAAGCCGAATCAAAAGCCGAATTACAAAAGATTATTACGTTCTTAAAAGCAAATCCTACTTTAAAAATTGAATTTAGTGGTCATACTGATAATAGTGGTGATAAAGTATTTAATAAAACATTATCTACTAATCGTGCAAAAGCTATTTATGATTATGTGATTGAAAAAGGAAGTCTTCCAGCGACAAATTTATCATACAAAGGGTATGGAGATACAAAACCTAAAGCCCCAAATGATACTCCTGAAAATAAAGCTAAAAATAGACGAACAGAGCTAAAAGTATTGAGTAAATAAATTAGATTAGCCTATTCATGATTATTGGACAACATATTAAAAAACAGTACGGCTCTTTGGAAGTTTTAAAGGGAGTTGATTTACATATTAAAGAATCTGAAGTAGTTTCCATTGTTGGTTCTTCGGGAGCAGGTAAAACTACTTTGTTAACTATTTTAGGAACCTTAGACAGACCAAGTTCTGGAGAAATAGTATTTAATGGAGTAAATATAACTTCCTTAAACGAAAAAAAATTAGCAGCATTCAGAAATCAACATATTGGGTTTGTTTTTCAATTCCATCATTTGCTTCCTGAATTTACAGCCCTGGAAAACGTTTGTATTCCTGCTTTTATTAATAAAACTTCTAAAAAAGAGGCCGAACTAAAAGCAACTGAATTATTGGATTTATTAGGATTAAAACATCGTGCCAATCATAAACCATCCGAATTATCTGGAGGAGAACAACAACGTGTAGCTGTTGCAAGAGCACTAATCAATAATCCTAAAGTTATTTTTGCTGACGAGCCAAGTGGAAATTTAGATAGTGAAAATGCACAAAATTTACATCAATTATTTTTTAAATTGAGAGATGAATTAAAACAAACCATCGTGGTTGTGACTCACAACGAAACTTTAGCTAACATGGCTGATCGAAAATTAATTATGAAAGACGGACAAATTCAATAATCGTAATTATCAGTTTCTTTTCTGAAATATCTATCGCCGAACTAAGAGCAATTATCCAAAGGAGAAATGCTAAAAAGCTTTCTAAACTTAATAGAATTCTTTTATGGATTAATTACGTGTTTATTATTAGTCTTATTGGTTCTATCGCTTCAAAATACATTTCACCTGATCACTTTTGGATATTAGCGTTTTTTGGATTAGCATTTCCTATAATCTTATTTGCCAACATTGTTTTTGCTATTTATTGGTTTGCTCAATTCCGAATTCAAGCAGCCTTTTCTGTTATAGCAATCCTCTTTAGCGCTAAAACATGTTTAGGTTTTTTTCAGATAGATTTCACTTCTGATACAATTTCAAACAAAGACATCAAAATTATGAGTTATAACTCTATGTTGTTTGATTTATATAATTGGAAAAAAAATAACGAAAGTAGAAATGAGATATTAACATCTTTAGCTGAAGAAAATCCCGATATTTTATGCTTACAAGAATTTTACACCTCTGAAGAAACAGGCGATTTTAATAATATTGATACGGTAACTAGTTTATTAAATGCCAAAAACTACCATGTAGAATATACAACTACATTGAGAGGTAATGACCATTGGGGTATAGCAACCTTTACTAAATTTCCCATCATAAAAAAAGGGAAAATCGAATTTAACACAAGTGCGAATAACCTTTGTATTTATACTGATATTGTGATAAAAAAAGACACCATACGTGTTTATAATATGCATTTGCAATCCATTCGTTTTCAAAAAGCAGATTATAAATTTATTGAACAAGTGAGAAATGATACAACTGACACAAAAGATGAAATGGAGAAAAGTAAAACCATTTTAAGGCGACTAAAACGTGCTTTTGTAAAACGTGCCGTTCAGGCAGATGCTATTGCTGCTCATATTAAGAATTGCAAATATAAAGTAGTAATTTGCGGTGATTTCAATGATACTCCTGCTTCTTATGTTTACAATACTGTAAGAGGCGATTTAAAAGATGCCTTTGTAGAATCAGGTGCTGGATTTGAACAAACATATGCAGGCAATTTTCCTAGATTTAGAATTGATTATATCTTACATAGCAAAGAATTTAAGAGTAAAGAATATCACCACATGGCAGAATCCAACACTGACCACTACCCTATTGTGAGTTATATTTCTTACTAAGCAATCAACAAATCAATTTGTATTTATATTCTTTGTAATTTTGTTTCATTCATGTTTATATCAAATACAATACTAATTACTCTGATTTTTTCTATTTTAATAGGATATATCATTTTTTTATTGATTAAAATTAATCGCATCTCAACTCAAAAAAATAAACTACAAGCTGATTATAAAGTTTTAGAAACTAAACTAAATTCAGTTGAATTAGAAGACTTAAAGTATAAAATTAATCCTCATTTATTTAAAAATATTTTAAATTCAATTCAATCACATGCCTATCAAACTTATTTCTCTCTAGATAAGCTGAGTAATGTTTTAGATTATATTTTATATGAAACAGATAAGCGTTTTGTGAGCATAAAAGAAGAACTTGATTTTGCCTTAAACCTAATTGAAATCAATAAACTAAAACTAAGCCCACTGTTTGACATTAAAGTCAAAAATAAAATCAACGAAAATCACCCTTTATTTGAGCAAGAACTATTAGCTCCGATGATTTCAGTTGATTTAATTGAAAATGCTTTTAAACATGCTGATTTACAAAGCGAGGACTCGTTTATATCAATTACATTTGATTTAAAAGATGATTATTTTGCGTTAACAGTTGCAAATAAAATAAGTTCAAGACCTGCTTTAAAAAAATCAAATAGTGGTGTTGGAAAAGAGAGTACTAAAAAAAGATTGGATATTATCTACAAAGAATGCTATACGCTAGAACAGTTTGTAGAGAACGACGTATTTATTTCTCATTTAAAATTAAACTTACTTGACTACAAAGCTAAAGTGTTTGCTGCTGGATGATGAGCTTCCTGCACTAAGCTATATGAAATTATTATGTGAAGAACTTCCTGGCGTGGAGGTTGTAAAAGCATTTAACGATTCAGGAAAATTTCTAGAATCTATTCCACTGTTAGATTTTAATGTTTGTGTTTTAGATATTCAGATGCCCAGATTTACTGGTTTGGAAGTAGCACAGCATTTAAAAGATAAACTTATTATTTTTACAACAGCCCATAAAGAATTTGCAGCTGAAGCCTTCGATTTAAATGCCGTAGATTATATCAGAAAACCCTTACAAAAAGAACGTTTTGAGAAAGCTATTTCAAAGGCAAAGGAACTATTAAAACATAAAATTAGTTCAGAAAAAACGCAAGTATTATGGAATACAGACAAAGGCAAAACTCTTATTAATTTTAATGACATTCTTTACATTGTAGCTTCAGAAACTGATAGTAGAGATAAAGTGGTTTATCTAGAAAATGGCAACAAAACAACCATCAAAAATACAAGCTTCGAACAAATTTTGTCAGCACTCCCCTCTCACAAATTTTGCAGAGTCAATAAAAAAGAAATCATTGCCTTAAAAACGGTGGTTCATTTCACATCTGATGAAGTAAAAACAACTATTCTTTTAAAAAATGGAAATTCATTAAACACCACATTAAGTGAAGTTTTTAAAGATGAATTTAAACTAAAAATCAAAGGGTAAAATCTTGTTACATTATTTAGAGGTTTTGTTACATATCTAAACTAACAACCCCACAAATTTCTTTTCTCCAACTAACTTTGTTCTCGTCTAAAGATGAAAACAATTCTATTAATACTATTTTTTTGTGTAGCTATTTTGATATCTAAAAGTCAAACTTCGGTAGGTATTGGCATTTATCCTACAGGGACAGAAACAGGGCTTGGTTTTAGATTAAATAAAGACAACCATTTTACTTTAGATGCACGTGTAACAAAAGCCAATTTATATAGCGATACTAAAACGTCCTCCTCATTTTTGTCAGAGGCATCAGCTATTTACCGATTAATCCTATTGGAGAAAGTTAGATTTCACATCGGGGTTGGCTTTAGAGGAAACTGGAACTTAACTACCACTCATAAATACGGCCCCATTATTCCAATTGGTGTAGAAGCCTTTCCGTTTCCATTTCAAAATGCAGGACTATTTTTTGAAGCAGCTCCATTTTTTGAAACCGACCAAAAATATAATTGGCAAGGTGGCATAAGAACCGTAGCAGGTTTTGTATTTTATTTTCCAACTAAAGAACAAAAAACTAAATCATGAAAAACATAAAAAACTCATTGTTTTATATTCTCACAATTGGAGGCTTTGCTTGCTTAATGTATTTGATTGTGAAAAAAGGAGAGCCTCTTGAAATAACAAAAGTTACAAAGCTTTCTCAAGTAATAGATTCTAATAGCTGGTCACAAATTAAAGAAACCATGCATCACAATGTAACACACCCTTTAGCAATTTTATTACTGCAAATTATAACCATTATTATTGTGGCTCGCATTTTTGGCTTTCTATTTAAAAAAATTGGTCAACCCACGGTTATAGGAGAAATCATAGCTGGGATATTTTTAGGGCCTTCTTTTATTGGTATGTTCTTTCCTGAATACTCTTTGTTTTTATTTCCTAAAACATCTCTTCCAAACCTTCAATTCATTAGCCAAATAGGCTTAATCCTTTTTATGTTTATTGTAGGAATGGAATTAGATTTAAAGACCATTCAAAAAAAAGCTCACGAAGCCATTATTATAAGCCATGCTAGTATCATTTTTCCCTTTGCATTAGGAATGGGATTAGCATATATTCTTTACCAATCTTACGCTTCCGAAAATGTTAACTTTTTATCATTTTCATTATTTATTGGCATTTCTATGAGCATTACTGCTTTTCCAGTATTAGCAAGAATTGTTCAGGAAAGACAGCTCACAAAAACACGAATAGGCGCTATTGTTATTACCTGCGCCGCTGCTGATGATATTTCGGCTTGGTGTATATTAGCGGCAGTTATAGCTATTGTAAAAGCCGGCTCTGTATTAAGTTCATTTTACATCATATTGATGGCTGTTGGTTATGTAATTTTAATGCTTAAAGTCATTCAGCCATTTTTAAAACGACTAGGTGATATTTATTCTCATCAAGACACATTAAGCAAACCTGTAGTCGCTATTTTTTTTGTGACTCTACTAATATCTTCTTATTTAACTGAAATCATTGGTATTCACGCTTTATTTGGGGCATTTATGGCTGGTGTAATTATGCCGCAAAATTTGCATTTTAGAAATGTATTTATTGAAAAAGTAGAAGATGTTTCATTGGTTTTATTATTACCACTATTTTTTGTATTCACTGGCTTAAGAACTCAAATAGGTTTACTAAATGATATTCATTTATGGGAAATATGTGCGCTTATTATAGCCGTTGCTGTTGTTGGAAAATTTTTCGGGAGCGCTATTGCAGCTAAATTTGTTGGGCAGTCATGGAAAGATAGCTTAATGATTGGCGCATTAATGAATACAAGAGGTTTAATGGAATTAATTGTACTGAATATTGGTTTTGATTTAGGAATTTTACCACCAGCTATTTTCACCATGTTAGTGATTATGGCTTTAGTAACAACCTTTATGACTGGGCCAGCCCTAGATTTCATTAATTATATTTTACCGGATAAAAAAAATCAAGAAAATTCAGACACCATTCAACATCAGGGGAAATACAAAATTCTATTTTCTTTTGGCGACTCTGAAAGGGGAAAAAGCATGGTGCGTTTAGTTAATAGTTTAATAGGAAAAACTTCCAACAATGCTTCAGTTACAGCTCTTCACTTAGAGCCAAGTAATGAATTACATCAATATAATATTAAAGAAGTTGAGCGAGATAGTTTTAAGCCTATCAAACGAGAAGCTAGTAAATATAATTTAAGCCTTCAAACTTTTTTTAAACCTACTTTAGATTTTGATAAAGAAATTATTGATACAGCTAATCAAGGCGAATATGACCTATTAGTTGTAGGCATGGGGCAATCGATGTATGAAGGAAGTTTTTTAGGGAAATTACTAGGTATTACAACAAAAATTATCAATCCCGAAAAATTGTATCATACACTTACTGGCAATGAAAAAATACTAGACAATGGATTCGACGATAGAACAAATGCTATCATTCGTTCCACTAAAATGGAGTTAGGTGTTTTTGCAGATAAAGGATTAAAAAAAGTAGATGATGTTTCCATTTTAATATTTTCTAAGGAAGATGATTTTTTAATCAATTACGTTCAAAAGATGATTCATAACAACGAATCAAGGATTTCAGTTATTGATTATAACGACACTATTAAACACTTTGCCGAACTAAAAGAAAACATTAGAGCTATTGAACAACAAGCACCTAATCATATTGCAATATTTTCTCAAGATAAAATTAATGTACCATTCTTACAATCAATGGACTTGCTATTAATTAGTATTAATGCATGGAGATATTTGATTGAAACAAAACCTGAATGGTTGTCTCAAGTTCCTTCTGTTTTAATTATAAAACACAGATAACATTAATCAAAAAACAACCAGTTCAACCCAAATTTGAATGCTCTGTCATTTTGCAAATAACCTGGCGTTAACGAATAATTACTTCCCATTAAACCTTGGGTAACATGATCTATTTTGATAAAAAATCTCACTGGTTTAATACGAGCATTTAAAAAGAAATCTACATAAGGATAATCACCAACTGTTGTTTTGGTTTGCACATAATATTGATTGGTAGCTGGCATGTAAGCATATCCATAAAATGAACTAAAGTATTGTGCATTAAATCCAATTTGAATCTGCAAAGCTTTTTTAAATAAATTACCTTGATAATATAAGGCTCCATTAATCACATGATTTGGAACGCTCACAATAGATGGGTAAGAAGAAGCTTGATAATTATATTTAGCGCCAATTCCTAAATGTTTAAACAATAAAACATCTTTATGAATAAAAGCTGATATATTTTGAATAGAAATGGGGGTTTGCTCAGGAACAGCTAATTCATTAAAATAAATTAAATTCTTAATATTTTGATATACAATCCCCACATCAAAACGATTATCTGTTGTAGATAAAGAAAGTAATGCTTGTGTTTTATCCGTTGGAGAAAAATTATTTTTCCAGATATAATGATTACTGGTCCAGGTATTAAAAATAAAATCAGGGTGACGTTTTTCAATATTCACATTAAAATTTAATGCGAAAGGAATAGTTGCTACCTTTTTTAAATATCTATTATTAATATCTAAACTATAATCATTTGTGTTTGCCCCACTAAAAACATAGTTAACTCTAACAAAACCATTGTAATTTTTATCGTTAAAATAAAACCCTGCATTCGCCATTTGATTCATAAAAGTTGAATCCGCGTATTGATACACCTGATTAATTTCGTTTTTATACCCTATTTTAATTTTAGAATGGATTGAATTCATTTTAAGTGTATAATTCAATCCATTACTAATTCCTCTCCAATGAGAAGAATCGTGAGTAGAAACGGTATCTAAATAAAATACATTATAAAAACCTTCTGAACTGCTATTTAGATCAATATACTTTGTATAAGAACCAGTGTAATTAAATTGGTAATCTATAAAATGAGATAATACAGTAGAACTATCTTCATGTTTATTTAATCTAAACCAAGGATTAAAATCCACTGTTGTATTTCTATATTCTCGTTTAGCATTATTTAAATTTACTGGAAGTAGCATTTTATTAATACTAATATTTTCAAGAAAAGAACTATCATTTGTTATACCTCCATTTTCTTGATGTTTTAACTTATTAAATAAAAAATAGGCGTAATACCCCACCCTGTTATTTTTAGAAGTATAATTAGAGCTTGTATAAAAATTATTAGTAAAACTTTGTTGATGTTTATAGAATCCTATGCCGCTATAACGATTAAAAGCTAATGTGAGATTTAATTTATTTTTAAATGTATTAGAAAACAATAGTTTAAATAACTGTTCTTGTTTACTTCCTGCAATCCCTGTTAAATTAGCATAAGGTCCTTTGGTTTGATAATACTTAACATCATCGGTACTAATTATATCATTTTGATAAGGAGCAATGAGCATATTAAATCCTAAAGGTTTGGATTGATAACCAATATAAATTGGAGCTGATGCTTGGCCTAAATGTCCATTTGTATTTCGAGGAAAATAATTTTGAAGATTTGTGATAGAGCTATCTATTTTTGAATAGTTAAAATTCAATAAATTATTTTTATCACTATTTGATAATACATTGATAAAACTACTATCAGACGGATATTTAACCTGAGCCGTTAATGTACATGACAAAAACACAAAATACAGCAGTATACTACCACAAAAAGTATGTTTATGTTGATTCATTAAACCCAGAAAATAGAAACTTAAAATTTATCGAAGAAATGCTCTTCAACGTCAAAGGTAGACTTTATTCCCACTTGTTTGTAATCAGTTTCCAACCATTTTGAAGCTGTTTGACGACCACGTTCTTTTAGGGTTAATAAAAAATCCCAAGATGTGTTCATTTTACTGCTATAACTTAACTGACTTAGTGCTTCATATCCAGAAATGGTATGAACAAAAATCTCTCTATTAGCTTTGTCATCTGTTTTCAAAATTCCATTTCTCAATAACTCATTACGATAGTGAATTAACTTCATCTCGTTTATTAAGCTACTGTTAAAAGAAATTTCATTGACTCTATCTGCAATATCTCTTGCCGACGTTGGAACAGAACCTATATTGATTGAATTAATTTTAATTAAAACAATATCATGCAAATTTGTATTAGTTATTAAAGGGAAAATTGGTGGATTTCCCATATAACCACCATCCCAATAATATTCTCCGTCAATTTGCACCGCTTGAAATAATTGAGGCAAACAAGCTGAAGCTAATACCGAATCAACGGTGATATCTTTATTAGTAAATATTTTTGCTCTATTAGTTTTTACATTGGTCGCACAAATAAACAATTTCTTTTTACTGTACATGTGTAACTCCTTAAAATCAATCAAATCCGTTAAAATATCGCGTAAAGGATTATAGTTTAAAGGATTAAAATTATAAGGAGACATGTATTGCGTCATGTTATTAAACATGATATATCCTGGTGAATTATGAATATCACCATCGCTAAACAATCTATCAAATGTACTTGGCTGAAAAAAACTACCTGCTTGAGCCACTTTACGCCAAAGCGTTTCAAGCATTTCTTTAGCTTTTGCAGGTCCACCTAAATGTAAGCCATAAGCACAAACAACCGCATTAACTGCTCCAGCGCTAGTTCCACACATGGCATCCGCCACAATATGTTCAGCTTCTAATAATCTATCTAAAACTCCCCAAGTAAAAGCACCATGTGCGCCTCCACCTTGCAAGGCAATACCAACTTTCTTAATTTCAGGACTACTCATTTATTTTATAATACTATTTATAAATGTTAAACCAATTTAGCACTTCAATAGACTACCAAATATAACAAAATAACTTTACTAATAAAATAAATTAAGACGAGTGTCTAATAACGTTAGATTAACTATTCCTTGATAAATTTGGACAAAAATATCTGTTTATCAATAGCGGCCACTTTTAAAGTATAAAAACCATTAGGGAGTGAAGTAACATCTACACTTTTTGAATAAGGCTGTTTTAAAACAGTTTGACCAAGGGTATTCACAATTTCGATTTTTGAATTAAACAGGTTAATAGTTAAAGTAGATAAGTTCAAAGTATTTGTAACTGGATTAGGGTATGTAGTTATTTCCTTAACACCTTCATTTATTTCATTAATACCATCTATAAATCCTGTTGTCGAATAGTCCTTAATATAACAATTTTTTACAAAGTTATTTGCATATGGAATATTTACTCTTACCCAACCATAAATTGTATCCATAGTAGTTTGATATCTAAAGCCAATAAATAAATCTGAGCCAGTTGCCCAATCCAATAGATTTTTGTGAGCACTAGCGAAAAAACTATTCTCTGTTAGAAACAATGAAGTGCTATCCCAAATAGCATTTAACGAATTAATTGTATCACCATAAATTAAAGGTTTTGCTACATTCGAGATCCACCAAAAACCATTTGTTAAAAGAACTGAATCAATCCTTCCTGACCTAATACAGAGGTTTGGATTTAATGATTTAACAATAATATAATCATTACCCTGACCGTTTGCATTTAGTGCTCTTGCGTTAATTATAAAATCATCGATTGAATCATTATTTATATTAAAATAATAACTTTCACTAGAACTATAAGGTGGAAATACATAGTTAATTAACGTATCTGGCGTTATATCAGCGTAACCAGTAAAAACATCTCCAGCTTTATAAACTTGAGCCTTTGAACTGAAACTCAAAAACAACAACAAAGAAATTGCGAGAAACAATTTATTAAGTAGCATG
>PNMI01000027.1 GCA_013823565.1 Sphingobacteriaceae bacterium
TTTTTGAGCCTAAGTCCCTTTCAGCGGAGAAATAGGGATTCGAACCCCAGGAACCTCACGGTTCAACAGTTTTCAAGACTGCCGCAATCGACCACTCTGCCATTTCTCCAGAGGATGCAAAAATAGTAATTTTTTTTATTCTACAACTAATTTTTATAAAATATTTTTTATCACTAACTTTATGCAAATTTACATCCCCCAGTAATTTGTAAATCAATACTATGCGATATTTTTTGATTCTCCTTTTAACCATTTTTTATAAAGCTGTTTTTTCAACAATCACAGTTTACTTTAATTATGGCGTATTTAATACCTCAAATAATAAACCTTATTTGGAAACCTATTTAACTATTTCGGGTAATAGCGTTAAATTTTCGCCAGTAGCTGGTGGATTACAGGCTAACGTTAATATTTCTTGGAAAATTTTTAAAGGTGCTGAGATTGTAAAATCCTCAAATTATAACTTGTTAAGCCCTATTGTTACAGATTCGCTTCAGTTGCCATCTTTTATCGATAATCAAAGATTTTCGTTAGAGAATGGACAATATAATTTAGAGTTGGTTATTACAGATAACGCTCATCCTGATCAAAAAACAAGTCATGCTCAAAAAATTAATATTTCATTTGATAGAGATAAGAAAATCTATAATTCAGATATTCAAATATTAGAGTCATACAAAAAATCGACAGCGGCATCACAATTATCTAAAAGTGGTTATGATTTAATTCCTTACAATATTAATTACTTTCCTAAAAGGCAAAATGCCCTTAAATTTTATATGGAAACATATAACTTGGATACACTAATTGGAAAAGGAACTAAGTTTGTGTATTACTATTATATCGAAAATAACGAAAATTTAGAAAAACAATTTGGTTTTTCAGGATTTCAAAAACAAGCGGCTAACCGCATTAATCCGCTATTAGCTCAGTTTGATATCACTCAATTACCTTCTGGAAATTATAATTTAGTGATTGAAGTAAAAGATTCATTAAACAAAGTGCAATCACAAAAAAAATGGTTCTTCCAACGTCAAAGTGATGCAGTTAATATTGCTCATAATACTGATATAAGAACAATTGAAGATTTTTTTAATTCAGTTCAAAATATAGATTCTTTAAAACAATTTGTAGAATGTTTATGGCCTGTATCTTCTACTAAAGAAAGAGAGTGGCAACAGATTCAAATAAAAAACAAAGAACCAAATTTAATGAGAGGTTATTTAGTTGATTATTGGAAAACTCAGGCTGGAGACACTACTAACTCTCTGCAATTATGGTACTCGTATTATAAAGAAGTACTTGAAACAAACGCTTTATTAAAGTGTGGTAAACAAAAAGGATACTATACGGATAGAGGAAGAGTGTATTTACAATATGGTAAACCTGATCAACGTAATCAAGTAAATAGCGAGCCTAATACGTATCCATATGAAATATGGCAGTACTATAGAATTTATGATAGAGCAACTAAACGCTTTTTTACCAATAAGAGATTTGTATTTGCTAATTTTGCTATTGCTGATGATTGTTATGAATTAATTCACAGTGATGTAAAAGGAGAAATGTATGACGAGAGATGGAGATTTAAATTAGTAAATCGTTCGCAGCAGTCTACAAATATTGATGACACAAAGCCTGGAAAAACTTTTGGTAGCAATATGGATGAAAACTTTAATACCCCTCGCTAATTTATGTTGAGTAATAAAGTAGCTGTCGTTATTTTAAATTGGAACGGAAAAACTTTTCTCGAAAATTTTTTACCTATTGTCATTAAGTTTTCTGAAGACGCACATATTTTTGTAGCTGATAATCAATCAACGGATGATAGTGTTGATTTTTTAAAAAATAATTTCCCTCAAGTCACTGTTATTGTAAATCCTTCCAATGATGGCTTCGCTCAAGGTTACAATTTGGCATTAAAACAGGTGAACGCAGAATACTATGTATTGCTTAATTCAGATGTTGAGGTCACGGCTAATTGGTTAAATCCTATTATCCAATTAATGGATTCTAATGCAAAAATTGCTGCTTGCCAACCGAAAATTTTGGATTATAATCACAAAACTCAATTTGAATATGCTGGAGCTGCGGGTGGATTTATGGATAAATATGGTTATCCATTTTGCAGAGGCAGAATATTTAATGTATTAGAAGAAGATAAAGGACAATACAATGACGCAGTTGAGGTGTTTTGGTCAACAGGAGCATGTATGTTTGTGAGAACCGAAGCGTTTTGGAAAGTGGGTGGTTTTGATGGTGATTATTTTGCTCACATGGAAGAAATTGATGTGTGTTGGAGAATGAAAAATATTGGCTACCAAATTTACGTAGAACCCAAATCAGTGATTTATCATGTTGGAGGAGGAACACTTAATAAATTAAGCCCTAAAAAAACATTTTTAAATTTTAGAAATAATTTAATCACTCTTACCAAAAATGCTTCACCGCGCTTTTTGTTTTTTAAAATCATTTACCGAATGATTTTAGATGGAGTAGCAGCCTTTAAGTTTTTGTTTGAAGGAAATGGTTCTCATTTTTTCGCTGTTATTAAAGCACATTTTTCTTTTTATAAGCATTTACCATCTACGTTAAAAAAACGTGATGAGATGCGTTTAATGAGTGAATTTAGAGATTCGACAACTGGCGTGTACGAAAATAATATTGTGTTTACACACTTTGTAAAGGGAGTGAAACATTATAGTGAGTTGTAATTAAAGCTTTCCGACTTCACACGAAGTAACATGTCAGTTCGAGCGAGGTCGAGAACAAGTGTTACTTCATACTCCATCCTGAATTCATCCCTTTTTGAGGATCAAATTCCATTTTGTTTTTTTTGCAAATTAAATTTGCCACATCTCTTGCTTGAATTAATGAAATAGGAATGCCGCCACCAGCTCTTCCCCAATGGCTAGCGTAATAAAAGTTTTTTAAATTTGGTAATGTGAATTTTACTGGAGATGCAGCTGCCATGTTTTTTCCTGGCAACCAGCCTTGCGCACTTCCTTTCCAATTATTGGTGTATCTTAACACTGTAGCAGGAGTGGCAAAATCAACTACTTCAATTTCATCTTTTATTCCTGGATATTTTACATTTAATAATTCAATTAATGAATCTGTAAATTTCTTTTTTTCTGCTCTGTATTTTGGACGATCATTTTTTCTTAAATCAATCCAATATTGTCCGTTAGTGGTATAAAAACTACAAGCCATTACTGTTTTACCTTCTGGTGCTAATGTAGGGTCGTAGTTATAAAAATGAGTTTCTAATCTGTCCCATGTTTTTCCGCAAGGTGATTCTAATTTTACTTCGGTTGGGAATCTCGAAAAATGCGGATACTCTTTGTATGATTTTTTCAATCCAAAAGAAACCAAAAGAATAGAGTAGTACACATCTAATATTTTACCATTCTTTAAATTTAAAATCGTATCATTTACATATTTGCCATCTAAATATTCAAAAACCGTTTTATACCAATCGGCTGTCGATAATACCATATCGCTTTTATGAATCACATCATTTCTAACAAGTAATCCTTTGGCTTCATTGTTTTCTACTAATATTTTTTTGACAGGAGTATTGTAATGTATTTTTCCGCCTAATGAAATGTAATTTTCGGCAATACGATTTGCCCAGCTTAAAGAGCCTCCAATTGGATAGCCAGCACATTGCTGATCGAAAAAAGCCATCGGAAAATTAATCACCATCATTTTAATTTCATCTCCGTCAAATAATAGTTCGAAGCTTTCTTTTAAAAATGGACTTTTAAATTTGCGGGCAATGTCAAAATTGGTAATCTTTTTTTGTTTAGTGAGATACACTAAAAACTTAAGGTAACGAGCCATTTTAATGCTTCTGATGATAGAAGGAATTAGTGGCAACTTATACATTACTGGCGGCAATTCAAATTGTTGCAAGTTTCTAATATCCTGAATAATTTCATTAATTACACCACTATCTTCGGGCGATAAATCAAGCATATAAGCTTTTAATTTATCTAAGTTGGTATACAATTTAAAAACTTTGTTACCGTATTTATCTGCTGAGTTTTTTACTTCAATGTGCATTCTCACATCGTGGTTATGAAAAGGAACTTTTTCAAGATCCATTAATTCCGACCACATTTTGTAAAAACCACTCCCTTTTTTGGAGCCTAAAATCCAATGAATAGAACCATCAATGGTGTAACCTCCATTTTCCCAACTGGTACATAAACCTCCAGGAATGGAATGTTTTTCGAAAATTTGAGTTTCAAAACCATTCATTTGCAAATAGCATCCTGCTGATAATCCTGAAATACCTGCTCCTATAATATTGATTGTTGGTTTTTGTTGCACACTCAAATATATCAAAAAGATTGAGATTTTATTGCAATAAAAAAGGAGCTAAACTTTAGCTCCTTTTAAAAGAAATGATTTACATTTTACAAATCATCTGTATTTATTCTTGCACCGGCTTGTTTCTCTTTATGTTTTTTAATTTGAGATTTTAAAGCTTCGCAAGCCAAATCAATCGATTCTTCAAATGAAGCAGATTGTTTTTTTGAAAACAATTCTTGTCCCTTTGCTAATATTTTTATTTCGGCTACTTTATTTTCACTATTAGATGATTTATCTAAACGCATAATGACTTCGCCATTTATTAAACCGTCGTGAAAGGTTTTAAGTTTATTCATTTTTTCGTTTGCAAATTCAATTAACTTTTTGTCTGCATCAAAATGCACTGATTGGATGTTCGTTGTCATAATAAATCCTCCTGTTTTTGTGTTTTTAGTTTATACTCTGTTAATTGTAATGTATTTAATCACCTCGTGGGTGGGCTTGTTTGTATGATTTCTTTAATTTTTCTATGGTGTTATGTGTATATACTTGTGTGGCACTTAAATTAGCATGTCCCAATAAATCTTTCACGGCGTTAATATCAGCCCCGTTATTTAATAAATGGGTAGCAAATGAGTGACGTAAAACATGTGGACTTTTCTTTTGGATGGTCGTAACTTGAGAAAGGTACTTTTTTACAGTATTGTAAACAGATTGTTCGCTTAATGTATGTCCTTTCTCGCTAACCAACAACATAGTATTTGATAAGTTTAGTTCCTTTTTTACTTGTAAATAGCTTTCAAGGTTACGTTTTAAGGCTAAAGAAATTGGAATTATTCGTTCTTTATTTCGTTTACCTAAAACTTTGATGGTTGAATTAAATAAATCCACATCCAATTCCTTTAAATGAGTGAGTTCTGAACGACGAATACCTGTTTGATAAAATAAATCTAATATTAAGCAATCTCTTAATCCGTTGAAGCCTTCTTCAAATTTCACTTCGGCAAATAAATCTTCCATTTGGTGCTCGTCTACAAAAACAGGTAAGCGTTTAGGTGTTTTTGGCCCCGAAATTTTAGCCATTGGGTTTACATCAATGATTTGTTGACGTTGCAGGTATTTAAAGAATGATTTAAGAGAAGATAATTTACGATTAACAGATCTGGCTGCTATTTTATCTTTAATGAGGCTAGCCACCCAAGCTCTAATTTGTTGATAGTTTATGTCAGTAACACTAAAAACCTCAGTATTTGGATTAATAAAGGCTAAAAACTGGCTAATATCGTTTTTGTAGGAGGTTATGGTATGAACGGAATACTTTTTCTCATACGTTAAGTAATCAAAGAAAGAGTCTATCTGCTTATTGAACATAAAAAACCTAAGGTTACTACGAAATTACTTTAAAATATCGCAATAACCTTAGGTTATAATATAATTTTTGTGAAAAAGGGTAAACTAACTATTCAGCAGCTAAACCTAATTGCATTTTTTGCTTGTAAACAGCTTTAATGCGAGTTTGTCTGTTTGTGATAGATGGTTTTTCGAAATTTTTACGAGTACGTAATTGTTTTACAACACCTGTTTTTTCAAATTTCTTTTTGAACTTTTTTAAAGCTTTTTCAATGCTTTCACCTTCTTTTACTGCTACTATTAACATTATATAAGTTTATTAATTTATAAATTGGGCTGCAAATATATAGGCTATTTCCCTAAAATCCAAATTTTATTAGCATTTAATTGTTTATTTTAGCAGTAAATCTAAAAAAATGAAAGTAATAAGAATTTGCCTATTGTTTTTTGCCTTTGTGGCGGTTTCTTGTAAAAAAGACTATACGTGCATTTGTACAAATTCTAATGGCTCTTATACAGCTGGAACAGTTGAGGCTACTAAAAGTGATGCAAAAAAACACTGTGAATCTCTTTCTACTTCAGATACTTCTTGTGGAATTTAGTGCTTATTTAAACCAAGTGCTGTACATTAAGTAATTATTGGCAATTCTATTGATTTCGCCATTAATTAATTCTTCAGAAATATCTTTTACCTTTTTAGCTGGCACACCTGCATAAATACATCCACTTGGCACTTTAGTGCCTTCTGTTAATACGGCACCTGCTGCGATAATAGAGTTTGAACCAATTTCGCAATTATCCATCACAATAGCTCCCATGCCAATCAATACATTGTCGTGAACCAAACTGCCATGTACAATAGCATTATGCCCAACAGATACATTATTACCTAGAATGGTTTTTGTCCCTGCCTGACCGGCAGGCAGGTTTTGATAAGTGCAATGAATGACTGCGCCATCTTGAATGTTAACTTTATTTCCTAAACGAATAGAATTTACATCGCCACGAACAACAGCATTAAACCAAAAGCTACAATCGTCGCCACAAATCACATCGCCAACAATAGTTGCATTAGGAGCTACAAAAGTATTTTTGCCTAAACTCGGTTCAATTCCGTTTACGGGTAAGATAAAAGCCATGCGATTACTTTGTAGAAATAATTTTAGTTCTAATTTCTGTGATTTTAGTATCTAATTCTTTTAAAGCATCTACTGTATATACTTTATCAGTTTTTGATTCGATGATTTTTTTTACTGATTTTAAATCGGTAAGAACATATTCAGCTTCGCTAGTCACTTTTGATACTTCTATTAGTTCAATTAAGTTAGTTAACGATTCATTTTGATTAAAAATTTCTTTAATCATAGCTTCGTTTTTACTTTCCTTAGCCGTTTGGCAAGCAATGTATAAACCTTCAATCCATGCTCCTGCCACTAATAATGAAGACGTTCCAGGGCGACCATTTTTTCTTAAGGTATTATCAGCACTTTTAAATGCTTGAGAAATAATATTTAAAGTCGAATCTCTGTTAGATTGATTAGCATTCATTCTATCACCCATATTCTCGTCAAATGAATTGCTAACACCAATAGTTTTGGCAATTACATTCACGCATTTAAAGAATAACATTGATTCTTGGGTTTGATCATAGATGCTTGCTACATTTAAATCGGCACCATACACTCCTAAATTTAATGCTCTACTGCTTTCCAAAAAATATTTACTCACATCGTCAGGATTATTTAAATACTGCACATTGTATTCAGTATTAGCTTGTTTAATAAGGTCAAGAAGAACATCTCTTGAAGGGATTGTATTAAATACATTTTGAGCAGAAATTTTTTGAGAATCTAATCCTACTGCAACCGCTCCATCATCTGAAGCATCCACTTCTTCTTGTTTACTTCCGCCACAAGCACTTAATATAATAGCTGCAGAACTAATCAATACAAATGATTTAATATTTAAAAACATATGGGGTAATTATTATTTTAGTAAAGATACTTTTTTATTAAAAAACATGCATATTATTTTTCGGTTACTTTTTCACACCATTTTTGTAGGTAATTCTACTAATTTCATTGCCTGTTTTATCATAAAATATCCAATCTCCATCTGCCACACTTTGTTTTTTTCCTTTTCGTTTCTCGCTTATTACTTTGTAATTGCTCACAGATTGAATTTTATTGTTTGAATAATAACTGATAGATTTTCCAGAGAGACGACCGTCTTTAAAGTTTTGGGTTTTCATAATACCACCAGTTTCGTAGTAATAGGTCCAAGTACCATGTTGTTTCCCTTTACTGTAATTTCCTTCACTATCAACAAAGTTACCTTTTTCGTGGTAACTGGTCCAATGCCCGTGTTTAATACCACTTACATAAGAACCTTTTTCGCGATATTGTCCAGTTTCATACCAATATTCCCAAAGTCCTTGTTTTTTGCCTTTTTCGTTGTATTCTCCTTTGTAATTTGGTTTTCCGTTAATGTACCAACCTTCCCATAAGCCTGATATTTGAGCGTTTTTAAAACTTCCTTGATCTTTTAATTGACCATTAATATACCAGCTTTGCCATTGTCCATTTTCTTTGCCTAAGGTATAAGGACCTTCTTGTAATTTTTTGCCGTTTTCAAACCAAGTAGTCCAAATGCCAGTTTTTAAATCATTTTCAAAATTTCCTTGCTTCCATTTTTCGGTAGTTGGATAAAAATATTCCCAAGTACCTGTTTGTTTGTCGTCTAAAAAATACCCTTCAGATTCTTTGTTTCCATTACCATAATAGTAAGTCCATTTGTCAGTTCTTAGGCCATCTTTTAAAGTGCCTTCCATTTCTTTTTCACCTTTTTCGGTGTAAAATTTCCAAACGCCATTTTTCTTTCCGTTTACAAATGGGCCTTCACTTTTAATTTTGTGATTTTGGTAGTATGAAGAGTAATAACCATTTAAAATGCCTTTTTCGTAAGTTGCTTCATAGTCTAATTCTCCGTTTGGATGAAAATAACGCCATAAACCATGCATGTAACCATTTTGATAACTTCCTTGAGCTTTAATAATTCCACTAGTGTATTGAGCAGTTAAGGTTCCATTTCCATTAGTGATAATAGGTTTTCCTTTTTCGTCCCACATACTGTGAAGTAAAAATGTAACAGAATCAATATATTCTTTCTCAAATTTTTGTTGACCATTTTCATAATATTCAATGTTTTTACCACATGGTTTATTTTTGCAAAAGTTAGAAATGCTAGCTGCTTTTCCATCTTTGTAAAAGGTTTTTACTTCACCTTCTTTTAAGTCATTTGTAAATTTCCCTGAGCTTTCTAATTGCCCGTTATCAAAATAATACAACCAATCGCCTTGTTTTTTGCCTTTAGAAAAAGACTCGCGACTTTTTACAGTTTTATTTTCATAATAAGAAGTCCAAATACTATCAGCTAAATTTTGATTGAATACAGTTTCTTGAGCTAATTCTCCTGTTTTGAAATAGTAAAAATTATGACCATTTTTTTTACCGCGATTGTAATTCTCTGTAGCTTTTAATGTTTTATTTTCATAAAAAAAATACCAAGTGCTATCTTCTTTTCCATTGTAAAATGAGCCTTTACGTGAGATATTACCATTTTTAAAATATTCTACATGACGGCCGTGAGGCATGCCTTTTACAATATTTGTTTCAGATTTTAATTTTGTTTGTTCGCTATCGTAATATTCTTTTTTAGGTTGAGCTAATGATATAAAAGCTAAGAATATAAATGATATGAATAAGAAATAGGATTTTTTTGTCATAAGAGTAAAATTAAGCTTATAACGCCTTTTTTGCAGGAGAGATACAAGAAAATTGTAAACAATAAGTAGTTTAATAAAGTTTAAAAACAACACTGCCAGAGTTTCAGACTCTGGCAGTATTAAAATTTTATTTTCCTTTAAAATCAGGTTTGCGTTTTTCTAAAAAGGCATTTACTCCTTCCGAATAATCGTATGTATTAGCGGCATCTACTTGTATAATGCCTTCGCGTGTTAGTTGTTTTTCGTGAGTATTGAATAAACTTTCGTTTAATAAACGTTTAGTTAATCCTAAGCCTTTTGTTGGCATATTGGCTAAATTATTTGCAAAGGCCAACACATCATTCATAAATGAATCATCAGCAAAAACTTTATAAATCATGCCCATTTGCTGAGCTTCGGTTGCAGTTACTTTATCACCAGTCATCATTAAAGCAGTTGCCATTTGAAAACCAACTAAGCGAGGTAAAAAGAAGGTGCCACCGCTATCAGGAATCAATCCAATTTTACTAAATGCTTGGATAAAAGAGGCGGAGTTTGTTGCTGTAACAATATCACAGGCTAAAGCAATATTAGCGCCAGCGCCAGCAGCCACGCCATTTACGGCTGCTATAATTGGTTTTTCGATTTTACGAATTTTTAAAATAATTGGATTATAATGTTCATCAACAATTTTAGCAATACCAGGTCCATTAGGATCAATAGCTTCTGCCAAATCTTGTCCTGCACAAAATGCTTTTCCCGTTCCTGTTAATACAATGGCTCTAACTTTTTCATCAGTCTCCGCTTTATCTAAAACGCCTTGAAGCTCTAACGCCATTTCACGATTAAAACTGTTGAATTTATCTGCACGGTTTAATGTAATAACCATGACTTTATCTTTTAATTCTGAAAGTATGTAGCTCATAATAAATGCTTTTGTTTTCTATGTTTTTTAACCACATAGAAATATAGGTTTAAATTGGTTAGGTTAACATGTTAATCTATTAAGTTTTATATAGTTCTGAAGCAAAGCTTCAGATGCACAATAAAATTAAATAAAAATTTATAATAAGATAAAAATACTGTTTTTTTATTTTATCAAACAATATCTTTTGACACAATCTATATATCTATGTGGTTAAAAGAAGGAACTAAAATTGGGATTTATTTTTTGGAAAAAGAAATTTTATATACAGTTCCTTTATCGTCGCTAGTTAAATTGCAAGTTCCTTCAATTTGATCAATGAGTCCACTTAAAATGTCCATGCCAATGGAATTTTTAGGAATAACCGTTTTGTCAAATCCATTACCGTTATCTTTGATTGTTAAGAAAACTTGATTATTGTTTTCCAAAAGAGAAACCTCAATAACGCCATCCGTTTTATTAGTAAAAGCATGTTTGTAGGCATTAGTAATTAATTCATTCACAATTAATGCCATTGGAATGGCTGATGAAATATCTACATGAACATCAGTAATACCTTTTACAATTTTGATATGATTGAATGATTTGTAGGAATTAGAAATGTGCTCAATAATTTGATTAAGGTATTCTTTAAAGTTGATGTGTGAATATGATTTAGCTTTGTAAATTAGTTCGTGAACAGAAGCAATAGAATCTAAACGATTTCTACATTCCATAAATAACTGCTTATGATAATCATCATGTGATTTCTCGCTTTGTAAATTCATTAAACTAGCCACAATACTTAAATTGTTTTTTACACGATGATTAACTTCTTGTAATAAAATAGTTTGTTCTTCTAATGCTAATTCTAGCGCTTTTTTAGCAAGTTGTTTATTATGTGATTCAATAGTAAGAGATAGCATTTGAGCTGCTACTAAACCATATTTTTGTTCCTGTAAACTCCATTCTCTTGGAGCTCCAACATTTTCAAAACAAATAACTCCAACCATTTCACCTTCTATACGAACAGGAACGTCCATTAAAGATTGTATGTCGTGTGGCTTTAAATAAAAATCCAATAGCTCACCTATTTTTGGGTCATTAAAAGTATCTCGGGTAATAATAATTTTTTCTGTTTCAAATAAATTAAAGTATAATGGCATCGCAATTCGAGGCAAAGAACTTTGAGGAACTAATTTATTTTCTCTTGAATCAAAATTTCCGATACATTGAATTTCTGTTTTATCTTTATCAAACAACCATGCATTTACTCTCGTTACATGCATAGCTCTGGATGAAGATTCTAGTATTTCATATATCGCTTCATTAATTTTTCCATCTCTAATTTTACGTGATTTAGAGAGATTTTCAATCGTTAAGCTTTTTTTGATAATATCTTTTCTAACCAAATTTTGTTGAGTATTGTCTCTTAAATAAAAAACAAACATTTGTTCTTTTGAGGGTTCGTCTTCTTGATATAAAACACGAAAAGCTACATTAATATATTTTTTTGATTTGTGTTCAAAATTTTCTGTTCCGTAAAATTCTCCATATTTTTTAGCCTTGTCTAATATTTCATTTAATGAGAATTGAGGATTAATAAATAAAGACTGAAATCCTTTTTTTAGAATTTCATCATTTGTAAAGCCTAAAAGAGAAGAGTTGTTTTCTGTTTGAAAAGTAATTTCTTTTTTACTATTTAAAACAAAAACATGCTCAAGAAAATTATTAACGAGGAGATTAAAAAAAGACTTACTTATCATGGCAAAATACTTTAAGCTAAGATAATGCTTATTTCGTAATATAAAAATAAAGTTTAGTCGAATAATTTTGGTTTAAATACACTTAAAATAGTCAAAAGGCTCCAAGCAATCCTGACATTGATAAAGTGCTTTACAAGCGGTACTACCAAACTGGGAGATGAGTTTAGTGTTTTGTGATTTGCATCGAGGACAAGCAATTGATTTTGTTTTGCCTGTTAACCAGCTTTTGTCTTCAGTACTATGTTCAGGAGGTGCGATTCCGTATATCCTTAATTTTTCTTTGGCCTCTGGAGTTATCCAATCGGTTGTCCATGGGGGAGAAAAAATGGTGTTAATTGTAATAGTTGTAAATCCATTTTCTGATAATTTTTTTCTCACATCATCCTCTATTTGTTTCATGGCAGGACAGCCAGAGTAAGTAGGAGTAATTTTTAAAGTAATAGTAGAATCATCAGTAATTTCAATGTCTCTTATCACACCTAATTCAATTATTGAGATGACTGGAATCTCAGGATCTGGAATTTCGGATAAAAGAGAAAGAATATGTTCTTTAGTATGGCTCAAAATTTAAAGAATAAAAATAGCAGCAATAATCATAATCACAATAATGACAATGTATTGCCATACATCAACAAAGTAAGGTGATAGTTTTTTCCAGGATTCTTTAAAGCTCATTTGGTAATAACGAATATATGTTTAGTTTTAAATGGACTTTTACAATTTGATTTGATGTTTTCGATATAAAATTTTTGCCCAGCCTTCATGCTTTTAACAATTGATTTAAGGTCTGAGGTAATTTTATTGTTTTTTATTGTAATTGATTTTTTTAATTGTGGTGAATCAATGGCAAATCGATATTCAGTAATAGGACAATTTTTTGGAAACGACGGAAGGATTTCTCGTATGGTTTTTGCTTTTGTAAATTGCGATCTGGCAATTTTTATTTTTGGAGTAGGTGCAACTTGAGAATAAATCGCTAAAGTAAAAAACGAAAAAAGGATTAATAAAAAATGTTTCATGGTATATTGTTTTAGTATTAAATGATTAACTTTTTATTAAAACTACTTTGATTTTACCATTTTGCATCAGGATACATACGAGGCAATGCTTGCATTTCTGCTAAGATATACGCTAAATGTTCTGTATGAATTCCTTTACGACTACCAGTTTGCATGAATACATTTTCTGGTTTTGTTAAAGTAGATTTTTCTAATAACTCAGTGATGTGTTTTTCCCACTTTGCTTTCACGATATTTAAATCAACAGCAATGCCTTCTTTTATTAAAATAGCATCCACTTCATTCATTTCAAATAACTCTCCAGTATATTGCCATAATTCGTTTACAGCTGTTTGAGCTTTGTTATGACTTTCTTCAGTGCCATCTCCAAAACGTTCTACCCAAGAGGATGTATGACGCAAGTGATAAGTTACTTCTTTAATTGACTTTTGAGCAATACCAGCTAAAGTTTCATCTTTACTTTTTGCTAACTCTGTGTAAAAGTAAAAGTCAAAGCAATCTATGATTGCCTGACGAACAATCGTTCTAGCATAATCGCCGTTCGGTTGCTCTGTAATTTGAGCATTAAAATATTGTCTATCGTTTCTAAAATAGGCTAAATCATCTTCTGTTCTTCCTTTACCTTCAATGCTAGCAGCGTATTCTAATAATGATTTTGCAGTACCAGTAATATCTAATGCTATATTAGTTAAGGCTAAGTCTTCTTCTAAAAATGGTCCATGACCAGTCCACTCGCTTAAACGTTGACCTAAAATTAAGTTAGTATCGCCCAAACGAAGTGTGTATTGAAATAATGCTTCTTGTGTTGTCATTTTCTTGTCCCGCAGATTTCACGGATTTTCACAGATTTATTTATATTGTCATGCTGAACTTATTTCAGCATTTTTTAATTTATTTATACAACACCCTTTGACTCCTTGTCTGCCGACGAGGCAGGCACTCAGGGTGACAAAAATTACATATGACCTATAGCATCCGGAATTTGATAAAACGTAGGATGACGGTATACTTTATCATTTGCTGGTTCAAAGAAAGGACCAATGTCTTCAGGGCTGCTTGCTACAATTGCATTAGATGGAACTGCCCAAATAGAAACCCCTTCATTACGTCGTGTATATAAATCTCTTGCATTTTGCAAAGCCATTTCTTTATCAAATGCATGTAAGCTACCGCAGTGTACAAATGGTTGACCTGCTTTTTTTTGTAAAAATATTTCCCAAACTGGGCCTTGATTATCACTCATTTTAAATTAGTTATTGGTTGTTTGAATGTTGTTGTTTGTTTTTTGAAATTATTTAAATCTAATAACTCAAAACGTATAACTTATCTCTTTTTTTTATGCAGCCACGTAAATTTCGTTGCGTTTTTTCGCAAATGCTTGCGCTGCTTCTCTTACCCAAGCGCCATCGTTATGAGCTTTGTTACGAGCCGCTAAACGTTCTTTGTTACAAGGTCCATTTCCGCTAATAACGTTTTTAAATTCAACCCAATTTGGTTCGCTAAAATCGTATCCTTTTTTTGCTTCGTTCCATTTTAAATTGGCATCAGGAACAGTTAAACCTAAATACTGCACTTGAGGAACCGTTTGATCAACAAAACGTTGACGTAACTGGTCGTTTGTTTCACGCTTAATTCTCCATTTCATAGCATTTTCACTATTTGGCGATTCTGCATCTGGCGGACCAAACATCATCATAGTTGGATACCACCAACGATTTAATGCATCTTGAGCCATTGCTTTTTGATCTTCTGTGCCAAAAGCTAAACGAGTCATGATTTCAAAACCTTGACGTTGGTGAAAGCTTTCTTCCTTGCAGATACGCACCATCGCACGAGCATATGGTCCATAAGATGTGCGTTGCAACATTACTTGATTCATGATAGCAGCACCATCTACTAACCAACCTACAGCGCCAATATCGGCCCATGTTAAAGTTGGATAATTAAATATTGACGAATATTTTGCTTTACCAGTATGTAAATTATCTAATAATTCATCGCGGCTAATACCTAAAGTTTCAGCAGCTGTGTATAGGTATAAACCATGTCCACCTTCATCTTGTACCTTAGCTAATAAAACTACTTTTGAACGAAGGCTTGGGGCACGTGTAATCCAATTTCCTTCTGGTAACATTCCTACAATTTCAGAATGAGCATGTTGAGATATTTGACGGATTAAATGCTTACGGTAATTATCTGGCATCCAATCTTTTGGTTCAACCATTTCGTTTTTGGCTAATTTGCCTTCAAACACATCTTCAAATTTGTTGACTTCCATTTTGTTATTTAGTTTACGAATTATACAAATATAAGCTATTGCTGCGTTTTTTTCAAACCTTTTATGAGCAAATTAATACCATTTAAACAGCTAAAATCATGTGAAGTTTAATTATGTTTCTAAAATCTTATTAACCCAATGATTTATATGAGACTGAAGGATAAAATACTAATTTTTAGGCTCTTTCTAATATATTTGTTTTTTATATCTATTTTTGCAACCTAAAAACAAAAAAATGGCAAGATTTCATACCTTAAAAGTTAAAGATGTTAGAAGAGAAACAGCTGATGCCGTATCAGTGGCTTTTGAAGTTCCTTTAGCAATTCAACACGAATATCAATTTAAACAAGGACAATATATAACCATCAAATTAAATGTAAACGGAGAAGAAATTCGTCGTTCATATAGTATTTGCACTAGCCCATATAGCGAAAAAGAATTACGTGTTGCCGTAAAAGAAGTACAAGATGGACGCGCCTCTACTTTAATTAATCGTAGCTGGAAAGCTGGTGATACTGTTGAGGTAATGACTCCAATGGGAAACTTTAGTTCAATTTTATCTGGAAATAACAAAAAACATTATGTGTTATTTGCAGGTGGAAGTGGTATTACTCCGATGATGAGTATTTTAAAAAGTGTATTATATATTGAAAAACAAAGTCATATTACTTTAGTGTATGCTAATAGAGATGAAGATTCTGTGATTTTTAAAGCTGAATTAGAAAAATTAGCTGCTGATCATTCAGATAAATTAAAAGTAGTAAATGTGTATGATAATCCTAAAACTCAAGTGAGTGATTTACAAAAAGGATTATTAACTGTTGATAAAGTAAAAGCTATTATAGAAAATTATGGCGGTGTAAATGCTGACGAATATTTTATTTGCGGCCCAGGACCAATGATGGAAAATATTAAGCAAGCATTAGAAACTTTAAAAATTGCCCATGACAAAATTCATATTGAATATTTTAGTGCTGTAGTTGATGCGGTTAATAAAGCTACTGGCAATGAGCCAACTGGTGCAGATGTAAATAGTGAGATTACAGTTATCCAATACGGTATTGAAACAACCATGAAATTAAACACAGGTGGTTTAACTATTTTAGATGCTGCGATTGAAGCAGGTGTTGATGCACCATTTAGTTGTAAAGGAGCAGTATGTTGTACTTGCCGTGCTAAAGTAATTGAAGGGAAAGCGAAAATGGATAACAACTTTGCTTTAACAGAAGCTGAGGTAGAAGATGGTTTTATTTTAACTTGTCAAGCGCATCCATTAACTGAAAAGTTAATAGTTGATTTTGATGCCTTATAATTATAAATTTTATTAATTTTTGAAAAGCTTTTGCATTTGCAGAGGCTTTTTTATGGAGTACATCAGATCTTTTTTTAATAAATAGTAGTGAAGGGTAAACAGTTTTGTTTTAATAGTTTAATGATTTACTGAGGATATAATTTCCCTCAACAATAAATTGCTCATTGATATGTTTGCCTTTTATAATAATTTCATTGGGGCAAGTTTTATTTATGTTTAGTTCGTAATGAGTAATAGCGTGAGTCTTTATTTCTAACACGGCAAACATCAATATTTCGGTATGAGTTAATTGTTTTTGTTCTTTTAATTCAAATTCCCAATTAGCAACTTCTTTTAAAGTTAAATAAGGGAATTTTTTGTTAGGATAGTTTGTGATGGATGAGTTGTAATACTTGCAATGATATATGGTGTCTATTTTGTAAATCACAAACTTTTCAGTTAAAGTAATTCGTTTCTTTTTTGTTTTTATTTTTTTACCATTAGATGTTGTAATTTCTTGACTAGCGCTATCTACATGACATTGGTAATAAACTAAAGAATCGCCATTTTGTAATTTTGCAACGGCTGTCTTTTTTAAATGGTCGGCAAAGTTTATTTGTTGAGAAAATAAATTGAGATTCAGTAATACAAAAGCTATCAGAAAATTTAATTTCATTAGTTGTTAATGATTGAAATTTGTTTTGACAAATCAATGGCTCTTTGTTTTACGGCATTCACATCGGATTGTAAATTATCATATGTTAGTACAACACCCATTCTTCTATACGGACGAGTAGTAGGCTTTCCAAACAAACGAACATCTGTATTGGGATTACTTAAAACGTCGGTTACTCCAGTAAAATGATAGGATGTACTTTCTGCACTTGCTAATAAAACAGCAGAGGCTCCATGTTGTTGTAATTGTATTTGTGGGATAGGGAAACCAATAATAGCACGAGCGTGTAGTTCAAACTCACTTAAGTTTTGTGTATTAGCTAAAGTTACCATTCCTGTGTCATGTGGACGAGGAGATAATTCAGAAAAATAAATTCCTTTATCTGTTAAGAAAAATTCAACACCCCATAAACCCGCACCACTTAATGCTTTAGTTACTTTAGCAGCCATGTCTTGCGCTTCTTTTAAATCTTTATCACTTACTGCGCATGGTTGCCAACTCTCTTGATAATCACCTCGTTCTTGTCGGTGACCAATTGGCGGGCAAAATAACGTATTACCATTTTTTTGAGTAACCGTTAATAAAGTAATTTCAGAATTGAATTTTATAAACTCTTCTACAATTACTTCTTTATAATCACCACGAGAACCTTCCATGGCATAGTTCCAAGATTTCTCAACATCTTGTTCAGTTTTAATAATACTTTGCCCTTTACCACTGCTGCTCATTAAAGGTTTTACCACACATGGAATTCCAATAACAGAAACTGCCTTTTTAAAATCTTCTAAAGTAGTGGCGTATAAATAATTGGCAGTTCTTAATCCTAACTCTTTACTAGCTAAGTCTCTAATAGCTTTTCTATTCATTGTGAAGTTAGCTGCTTTAGCACTAGGAACAACTGTTATTCCTTGTTTTTCGTAATCGTAAAAACGTTCTGTTCTAATCGCTTCAATTTCTGGAACTATTAAATCTGGATTATGTTTTGCGACTATCGCATCCAAAGCATCACCATCTAGCATATTAATAACTTCATGTTCATGTGCTACTTGCATGGCAGGTGCATCTTTGTATGAATCTACAGCTACAACATATTGACCTAATCTTTGTAAGGCAATAGTAACTTCTTTTCCTAATTCACCAGAACCTAATAGTAAAATTTTATGACGTTTCATGAGTAGTAAATATTTAAAATCTGAAAGTAATTGTTGATGGTAATTTATCTTTTAATAAACCAAAATATAAACCATATCCAGTTGCTAAGCCAATGGTTCCGCCAATTAAAGCTTGAATCCTTCTTTTACTTCTGGAAACTCTTTCATATCCTAAAATATACGCATCATGATCTATGTAATTTGGGTTACTAATGGTACTATGTTTTATTCTTACTTTAGGAATACCACTTAATGCCATATATCCATAAGGAAATACAGGAGCGAAAAATAAACCAAGTCCTCCACTTGCTAATCCTACAACACCAGCCCCAATTAATGAACCTCTGGCTTTAAATCCTTTACGAGCGTCTCTTTCGCCGTAAATATAGTATTGCATTTCATCGCGAGTAAAATAATTTCCTCTTAAGGTATCTTGTGAATAATAATAATCTGTAAAGCCCGATGCGTATTTTACACAATAAATATCATCATATTCATAATGTAGCTTTTCAGTTGTTTTTTCTGGATTTACAATAGTTACAGCACCAATTAAGGTGTCAATTACTTTCTCCACAACATAATTACCATTCATTAATAAAATGGTGTCTTTGTATTGTGCTTTTGAATTGAAAGCAAAAAAAACAATAAATAGTATACAAATGGTAAATCTTGACATAGAGTTAATTATGTAACAAGTTTACAAATAATCTCAAATAAATACTATCAAATGATATTGACATTTAGAGGTATTTATTCAAAAATAAATGAGATTACTCTTCGAATTTAAAACTGATTGATTTAATGGATTGAATGTTTGAAAATGTATTTAGCATTGTTTGCGCTTCAGGTAATTCAAAAACTTCTTTTAAATTTCGAATTTTGCCTATTGGTACGTCGTGTTTCATGCAATCAGAAAATATGGATTCGAAATTGAATGATTGAATACTGTTATTTAATTTGGAAAATAAATCAATTCTATTAGATACACGAAGTTGATTGTTTTCAAAATCGGGATGAGAAAATAAATCAAGGTTTAAAATCTCGCACAAATGTTTGAATTGCTTATCGCTTCCAATAGCAAAGGTAATTTGATGATGATCTTTTGTTCTAAATATTTCTCCGTAAGGAGCAATGTTAGGGTGCAACGAGCCTTGCGCAGTTGGTAAATGATGGGCGATTAACCAATTGGTTGCCTGGTTTGCTAATGAAGCAATTGCGGTATCAAATAACGAAACAGTAATATGTGAGCCTTTATTGGTTTTGTATTTATTTAAAAGGGCAATTAAAATAGCTTCTTTGAGTTGATGTCCAGCCAATATATCAATTAAGGCTACAGGCATTTTTAATGGAGCTGCATTCTTTTCTCCATTCATAAACATAAAGCCACTTTCGGCTTGTAATATTAAATCATAAGCGGTGCGAGGACTTGAGTTTCCGAAACCATTGATGGATGCGTAAATTAGAGTAGGATTTAACGCTTTTAGTGTACTGTAATCCACTTTTAGTTTTAGGTCATCGCCTAATTTATAATTTGTAATTAAAACATCCGCTGTTTTAATTAAATCGTAAAATGATTGTAAATCTTTATCAATTGATAAATCTAAAAACAAAATTTCTTTACCAGTATTGACGCTCCAAAAATAGGCACTTGCTTTATCTGTTTTATCTTCTGTTTTTAACTTCCAAGAACGAGTAACATCACCGCCAGTTTTTGGATTTTCTATTTTAATGACGGTTGCTCCTAATTCAGCAAAAAATAAACCAGCTGATGGTCCTGCTAAAACACCAGCTAGTTCAATTACTTTTAAATCTGAAAAAGGTTTATTCATTATAAATTAAAATTGTGCTTGAACAGGTTTATTATTTAGGATCAATTCAATTTTTTCGGTTACTTCTGGAGTAATTAATGATACAACATCTAATGCTTTTAGATTTTCTATTAACTGTTCTTTTTTTGAAGCTCCTAAAATAGTAGTACTCACATTTGGATTTTTAATAGTCCAAGCAATCGATAATTTAGCAACCGATGTCCCTAATTCATTTGCCAATGATGCTAGTTTTTTTGTTTTTTCGATTTTAGATTCTTCACCTAAAGTGCGTTCTTTCAACCAATCCATTCCTTCTATATGTAAGCGGTTATCCTCAGGAATTCCATTATTGTATTTGCCAGATAATAAACCAGAGGCTAAAGGACTCCATATCGTTGTTCCTAAACCAAAATCTCTAAACAATAATAAATAGTCCTTTTCTAATTTTGTTCTTTCAAACATATTGTATTGAGGTTGTTCCATTGTTGGACCAATCAATCTATTACGTTCAGCAAAAACAAAGGCTGCCATAATTTCGTCATTAGCCCACTCACTTGTTCCCCAGTATAAAATTTTGCCTTGTTGTATTAAGGTATTCATTGCCCAAACAGTTTCTTCAATAGGAGTGTTTTTATCTGGGCGGTGACAAAAGAATAAATCAATATAATCTACTTGTAAACGTTTTAAAGCTGCATGACAGCCTTCAATAATATGTTTGCGAGATAAACCAGTTTGATTTGGTTTTTTGTCTTCATATCCAAAATATACTTTACTTGAAACACAGTAAGAACTACGAGCCCAATTTTTTTGTTTTAAAATTTTACCCATCACTTCTTCCGATTTCCCTGCAGCATATATTTCAGCATTATCAAAAAAGTTTACTCCATTATCGTAAGCAATAGTTAATAGCTCATCAGCTGTATTGTTTTCAATTTGCTTACCAAATGTAATCCATGATCCAAATGATAACGTACTTACTTGTAATCCTGATTTTCCTAATCTTCTATATTCCATTTTATTTAGTTATTTGAGTTAAGTTGTTTGTTGTTTGGTTTTTGGTTTTGTTGGAAGTTTGTATTCAAACAACCAATAACTAAAAACTTTAATCTTCTTTACTTTACTAATATTTTTGGTTCTAACATATCAAGCATGGCGTATTTTACGCCTTCTCTTCCAAGTCCGCTATCTTTAACTCCGCCATAAGGCATTTGATCATAGCGAAGAGTAGGGACGTGGTTATGAATAAGGCCACCTACTTCTATTTGTTTAAAGCATTTATTTAATTCAGCTTTATCATTTGTAAATACACCGCATTGCAATCCGAATTTTGTATTGTTAGCTTGTTGTATGGCATCTTCAATTGTTTGGTAGGAATTGATACAAATGACTGGGCCAAATACTTCTTCAGAGTATACCTTCATGGTATGATTGCAATTTGCAAGTATAGTAGGTTCTATATAACTGCCAGTTCTTTTTCCACCACACACTAATTGCGCACCTTGTTGTATGGCTTCATTAATCCAATTCTCAACACGTACAGCATTTGCTTCATCAATCATATTAGAAATATTCGTAGCTGCATCTAATGGATCCCCTGATTTTAAATTAAGAGTCAATGTTTTTAATTCATTCACAACTATTTCGAACAACGACGAATGAACAATAAAACGTTGTGCATGAATACAAATTTGTCCGCTATAAGCAAATGCACCCATTAATGATTTAGGTAAAGCGTCTTTTAAATCAGCACTTGCAGTAATAACAGTAGCGGCATTTCCGCCTAATTCTAAAACTACTTTTTTCTTTCCGCTTTGGGATTTCATTTTCCAGCCAATATCTGGAGAGCCTGTAAAACTTAATAGTTTAAAGCGTTCATCTGTCACTAATAAATTACCTGTTTCTCTATCCATTGGTAAAATAGACACAGCACCTTTCGGTAATTCTGTTCTATCAATGATTTTTGCTAATTCTAAACAAGATAAAGGAGTACGACTTGCAGGTTTTAAAATAATAGGACAAGCACTTGCAATGGCTGGTGCTATTTTATGTACCGCTAAATTCATGGGGAAATTAAAAGGCGCAATGCCAGCAATTAAACCTATTGGAAAATAGTTTACTATACCTTCTCTTTTGTCGGTATTATTAATTCTATTTAAAGTCAGATGTTCTGTTCTATCTTTTATAGATTCTTCAGCAGCAATCAAAAAAGTATATGCAGAGCGATCTATTTCTGCCAAGGCGTAATTAATAGGTTTAGCACTTTCTAAACTTAAAATCTCTGCTAAATAATTTCTATTTGAATATAATTCGTCTGAGATTTGTTTTAGAATTTCGTATTTTTTTTGAGAAGATAAATTTTGTAATTCTTCTTTTATTGAAAGTGCTTTTGTAATAGCCTCTTCTAAAATGACTTTGTCAGCTAAATATGTGGTTGCAACTAACGTATGGTTAAATGGATTATTTACTTCAAGAATATGTTTAGAAGTAATAAATTTACCAGCCGAATAAATACTATAATGTTTGGTTTGCATTTATTTTTTAGTCAATGCTTTAAATACATCTTCTAATTTTTGCTCTTCTTTATTCATAGTTAACACACTTAAGTTGTGTTTTACAGCGTAATTAAATAATTCCTTTCGAACATCATTTTCTACATCCGAAATTATTTTCCAGGTGTTGCCTTCCAATAAAATAGCATCTTCAACACCTTGAATTGATTTTAAAGTTTTTACAGAAACTTCTTTATCAAATTCAACAGTAATGACTTGTTTAGTGGTGTTTTTTTGTAATGTTTCAGTAGTATCATTAGCAACAATTTCTCCTTTATTAATAATGATGACTCTGTCGCAAACAGCTTCTACTTCTTGCATGATATGAGTACTTAACATCACTGTTTTTTGTTTTCCTAATTTTTTGATTAATCCACGTATTTCCTCTAATTGATTGGGATCTAAACCTGTGGTAGGTTCATCCATAATCAAAACCTTAGGGTCGTGAATCATGGCTTGAGCTAAGCCAACACGCTGGCGGTATCCTTTTGATAAAGCTCCAATTTTTTTATTTTGTTCTACTTGTAATCCAGTAGCTTCAATCATTTCTTTTACGCGTTCTTTAGCATTTTTGATTTTGTATAATCCACCAATAAATTCTAAAAATTCTTTTACGTACATATCCAAATACAAAGGATTATGTTCTGGTAAATAACCAATTTGTTTTCTTACTTCAATACTTTGTTCATTGGTGTCAAATCCACAAACCGTTGCAGTTCCTTCTGAAGGAGGAATGTAACAAGTTAAAATTTTCATCATGGTACTTTTACCAGCACCATTAGGGCCTAAAAATCCAACAATCTCATTGGTGCCTATTTCAAAAGAAACATTATTTAATGCTTTTTGAGCGCCGTATAATTTGGTGATATTATTTACTTTAATTGACATAGTGGTAGATTCTAATCCAAAAATACTGATTTTTTGTTATTATAATATGATGGAACCCAGATAAGGCAGATTGTTATGATTATTTAAGATTATTGATGGAAATTCTTATAAATATGAATTTTCTATCCGTGCATATCATAATTATCCGTGTCATCAGCTTTCTATTTATTATCTTTACCACATGACAGGATTAGTTACAAAGTCTACAGGAAGTTGGTATGCCGTTCGTATTGAAAGCGGAGAGGTAATAGAATGCCGTTTAAAAGGTAAAATTAGGTTAGATGACCGTAAAACAACTAATCCAGTTGCTGTAGGAGATATTGTAGATATTGATAGAGATAAGGATGGAAGTAATCAAATTACCAATATTCATCCTCGCAAAAATTACATTATCCGTAAATCTATTAATCTGTCAAAACAAGCGCATATTATTGCCAGTAATTTAGATCAGGCAATTTTAGTAGCTACTTTGGTTGCTCCAAGAACATCATTAGGATTTATCGATCGATTTTTAGTAACGGCTGAGGCATATGGCATTCCTGCTAAAATTATTTTTAATAAAAAAGATGTATTGGATGAAGACATGATTGAGTTGCAAAATGAAATTATGAAGTTGTATACTGATATTGGATATGAGTGTTATTCAGTATCCTCTTTTGATAAACAAGATATTGAATTTATAAAAACATTATTGAAAGATAAAACCACTTTAATATCAGGGCATAGCGGAGTAGGGAAGAGCACCTTGGTAAATGCTATTGATACAGGATTAGATTTAAAGGTTGGTGATATTTCGGCGGCGCATTTGAAAGGGATGCACACCACTACTTTTGCCGAATTGTTTCCTTTATCTTTTGGTGGAAATATTATTGATTCGCCAGGGATTAAAGAATTAGGTTTGGTTGAAATGAAGAAGGAAGAAGTGGCGCATTATTTTCCTGAAATGATGGCAAAGATGAATGACTGTAAATTTAATAATTGCATACACGTTAACGAACCAGGCTGCGCTATTTTAAAAGCTGTTGAAGCTGGAGAGATTTCTCAAGAGCGTTATCAAAGTTATTTGGGTATTTTAAATGGCGAAGAAATGGACTGGAAGGAATGGGAAATTAGATAGATTATAATTTAAAACAAAAATCCCAATGTGTTTTTACATTGGGATTTTTTATTGTTTTAAATTATTTTTGTTTCACTTCTTTTATCAATGTGCTTTCTTGCATAACTCTAAAAGCCGTTCTTCTGTTTTTTTGATGTGCAGCTTCAAACTCTGGACTCTTAGGAACTAATTTCGCAATTTCAGCATCGCTTATTAATGGTTTCTTTTCACCATATCCAGTAGGTAATAATCTATCTTTAGTTATTCCTTTGCTTATTAAATAATCAACACAAGATTGCGCTCTAGCTTGAGATAATATTTGGTTAGCTTTATCGCTACCTCTAGTATCTGTATGTGCATTAATTTCGATACTAAAGTTGTCGTTTAATATTAGATAGTCATAAATTTTATCTAATATTTCCATTGATTTAGGTCGTAATGTCGCTTTGTTTAAATCATATTCAATTCCCTCAATGACAACATCTTCTCCAGGTATCACATCTAATACAAAATCTTGAAGCAAGTGAGTGGTTTCTGTTAATCCTTTTGTTGTTACACTGGCCGCACTAGCCTGATAGCTTTTCTTTTGAGCTTTTAAAAAAAATTGTTTGTTTTCTTTTAATGGGGTAAAGTAATGCCCTTTTTCGTCTGTAATTAAAAACAGTGGTTCTTCATCATTGGCCACGTCTTTAATTGTAATTAACGAACTTATAATAGGTTCACCTGTTGCATAATCTGTAACGGTACCATTTAAGTCAAAAAATATTGGTTCATTTTGGAATTCGTAAATATCATAACAATTACCTCCTGGGCAATCTTCTCGGTCACTTGAAAAATAACCTTTAGTTTGAATTCTGTCTAAAATAAAATACGCATCATCTTTACTTGAATTGATGGGAGTCCCTAAATTTTTTGGTGCTGCATAAATAGAGTCATCTGTATTTAATGAACTTTTAAAAATATCTAAGCCTCCAATTCCTGTATGTCCATTAGAACTAAAAAACAAAGTATTTGATATAGTATGATAAAATGGAGTGACTTCATCTTTAGCTGTATTAATAGTGCTACCTAAATTCTTAGCTTCTCCAGTAAATCCATTTTCATCAATATTACACATGTATAAGTCAAATCCACCTAGTCCACCAGGTCTGTTTGAAGAGAAGTATAATTTTGTTCCGTCAAATGATACATAAGGTTGCATTGCTCTATAGCCAGGTTTATTGACGGTTTCATTAAGTTTATAGGATTCGTAAAATAAGCCATCTTTCATTTTGGCCATATAAATAAAAGCTTCGTTTCTATTGGCATCGCTCCATCTCGTATAAAACATAATTTCATCTGAAGTAATAACACTAGAGCCCTCATGTAATCCTGTGTTAACAGGTCTACCAAAATTAATAGGTTTCATCCAACCAGTATCTTTTAATTCAGTATAATATAAATCACATAAATATCTAGAGTCTTGTTTTTCAGGATTTAAAATAACTCCTCCTTTTCTCGCACTTGTAAATAATAATCTAGTTGAACTATTCCAATACATAGGAGCAAAATTGGATGTTCCAGCATTAAAAATGGTAGTATCCATTTTTTTTACAATAATCAATTTTTTATTGCTGTTTGAATCAAGAGCAAAGTAGCAAGAGCTAATACCTTTTTGAACTAGTTTTTTTAAAGAGTCGTTTTTCGAAGATTCTAATAGCTTCTCTAAAATAGTCATCGACTTATTGTATTCTTTTAAATTCATTAATGCTAAAGCATAATGATATATATCCTCAGGATATGAACCATTATCTACAACAACCTTAAAGTATTTAACGGCATTTGGATAATCATAGTTTAAATGATATGAATGCGCCAATTGATGAGTAATATAATCAGAAGTTGAAATCTCTTTTTTAGCAGTACTGTTTTTGCCTTTCGAAGTGTCTTTTTTAGACTCTTTAATTTTAAGATTTACAAGTTGAACCTCATAAGGTAATACTTGTTCTTTCAAGATAAGAGTATCATCAAGAGATTTCGTGTAATAATCAATTGCGGTTGTATAATCTCTTTTAAAGAATGCCTCGTCTGCGAATTTTAACCAAAGACGTTTAGATTGTCCAAATACCTGAACAGTTGCAAGAATAATAGTTGCAAATAATAATTTTCTCATAACTTTTATAATCTTGGACAGTGACGAATTACTTTAGCTTTAGATTTTTTAGCCATATAGGTGAATGAAATTTCAAAAGCGCCTCTATATTTAGAAACATCTTTTAAACTAGACGTATTAGCATCGTATGAAATTTTCGCGATGTAATTATTTTTTCTAGCACCTACATAAACTACTGCAGCATCCTTATTTCTATAATTTGCACCTGCTAATAAATAAAACTCTTGTTCTTTTAAGAAATACCCAATATCAATCGAATACAATTGCTCAGAAGCATTTTTCTGCATCATAATCAATACTTTTGGTAGCACATAAAACAACTCAGTAACATTTATTCTTAATCCACCATGAATGTAGTGTCTTATAGGTAATTTATTACTTGTTGCAAAATAGGTTTCTTTTGGGCTGGTTAAATTAAATGCAGAGTATCCTAAAAATGGATTTAATCTCGATTGTTGCTTTGCATTATAATATAAGAAACCAGCATTCACTTGTTCGGTTACAAATGACTGTCTGTTAAATGATTCGCCAGAAGACATAGACTGATCAAAATAACCACCATTGGTATTATTATATTGATTGTCGTATGTATAAAGACCAGCCTCTATTTTTTTCTGTGTAGCACCTGCTTGAATTCCAAATGAAATATTATTGTATTTGTTTTTATCTAACGGAACAGCATAAGATAAAGACAGCATACCTTGTAATACATTATAGTTACCAACGCCAGCTCTCATGTTTATAATTTGTCCACCAAAGCCCCATTTACCTTTGGGAGCATCTAAACTTAATAGTGCTGTATTGTATGGTTTAAATGCAACAGACTTCCATTGATTTCTATATTGAGCATGAACTCTAAAATTAGCATCAACAATTCCAGTTAATGCTGGATTTAAAAATAGCGGACCTGCATCATACATCGATAGATGAAAGTCTTGAGCTTTTAATGATGATGTCAATAAAAGCAAAATGCTGTAGGATATAAGTAATTTCTTTTTCATTTTATCTTAATAAGGTAACATCACCTGTCTTTTTAATTTTTTCGCCATTAAACATTTCAACTTCTACTACCCACACAAAAACTCCTATAGGTTGGTCAACCTCTTTAAATTTACCATCCCAACCATTTAATTGGTCATCAGTTTCAAATACTAATTGTCCCCAATTATTATATACTCTAACATTTATAGATTTAAATGGACCTCCTCTTACAAAAAATAAATCATTTTGTCCATCGCCATTTGGTGTAAACGCAGTAGGTACATCTGGTAATAAAATAACAGATATATCTTTCATAACTGAATCTACACAACCACTCAAATCTTTTACAACTAATAACACAGAGTTGTTTCCTTGATTACTGTATATGTGTGTTGGGTTTTGAACGTTAGCGGCAGTTGAATCACCAAATGCCCAATACCAGTTTACGATTGAATTTGGTCCAGTGGATAAATCTGTAAACGTTACTGTTTCTAGTGCCTCAACTGGATTAGGATTCATACTAAAGTCAGCAGTAGGACCAGAAATAACATTTACTGTTTTTTGAATAGTGTCTTTACATCCAAAAGAAGTAGTTACAATTAAAGAAACGGTATAAGTAGATGAACTACTAAATGGATGCGCTGGATTTTGTAAAGTTGATGTTTGATTATCTCCAAAATTCCATAACCAATTATTAATAGTTCCAGATAATGTTGAACTAGAATCTGCAAACTGTGTTGCGTTTCCAACACAAGCCGTGTTATGATAAAACTGAGCTTGTGGTAAGAAATAAATTTCTATTGGTTTTTTTATAGTATCACTACATCCGTTATCATTAACAGCTACATGTGTAACGGTATATGTTCCTGCACTTGCATAATTATGATTAGCGTTGGTTGTCGTAGAAGTTAGGAAATCACCAAAGTCCCAATGCCAAGAAGTGATAGTTCCTGAAGGAGTTGAAGATATATCTGTAAATAATGCAGATTGATTTGCACAAACGTTATTTGTGTTAAAGTCTGCATTTGGCGATACTTTAAAGCTTACATCTATTGTGTCTTTTACAGCAGCACATCCTTTATTATTTGTGGATGTTAAAATTATTTTTACAGATCCATTTGCTAAATCTAAAGCTGACGGTTGATAGTTGGTGGTTAATAACGAATCATAAGGCGTAAATGCTCCAGTACCTAATGATGTCCAAACTCCGGTATTTGTTAAACCTGTTACATTACCATTTAATGATACTAATTGATTATCGCATACTAATTTATCACTTCCTGAATTTACAGATGGAGCTTTTACAAGAACTATTAGAACAGTGTCTGTTTCAGGAAGACAGTTACCTCCTGTAGAGGTTAATACTAATTTTACTTGTCCTGCTAGTGTATCTGCTTGACCTAATGTGTAAATTGTATTCAAATTACTTGTATTGGCAAAAGTACCATTTCCTAATGTTGACCATACGCCTGAACTAGCACCACCAGAAACCGCACCATTCAATACATGGAAAATATTGCTTGAACAAATAGTATCATTTATACCTGCATCAACAATTGGTTCAGGTGTTACGTTAATAATTAAGCTATCAAATTCGGCATTACAATTACCATTATTTGTAGAGGTTAATTTGATTGTAACACTTCCTTGAGATACATCCGCAGGACTTAATTGATATACTGTGTTTAATGAAGAAGTAGATGGTGAAAACAAACCAGAGCCAGAGCTCGACCAGTTTCCAGTTGTAGAGCCTACACTTACAGAGCCACTAACACTAACCGTTGGGTTATTAGCACATACTGAAACATCAGCGCCAACAGCAACAACTGGCGCATTAGAGAAAGTAAATAAAACAGTATCTGTTACTTGATTACAATTGTTGTTGTTGGTAGAAGTTAGAACTAAGCTCGCAAACCCTGCAGCAAGTTCAGAAGGACTTGGTGTATATGTTGCTGTTAAAACTGAACTATTTGGATTATATGTTCCAGAACCACCAGACCAAATACCAGTTGTAGTTGGGCCAGTTACAACGCCAGAAAGAATAGATGTTGCATTGTTTTTGCACGGATTTAAATTAATACCTGCATTTACATTTGGTGCAGCCGTAAAATTTATAACAACACTATCCACCACTTGAAAACAAGTTCCATTATTGGTAGATGTTAATTGTAAGGTTACAGATCCAGCATTTATTTCAGATTGACTTGGAGTGTATATAGAATTCAAAGTAGTGTTACTAGGATTATAAGTTCCAGCACCACCAGTCCAAATACCTGTGGATGTTGCACCTGATACTAATCCCGAAAGAATAGTTGTTGGATTATTACTACAAGATGATAAATCAGAGCCTGCATTAACCTGAGGTGAACTTGTGAAATTGATTTGAATAATATCTATTACCTGATTGCAATTTCCATTATTTGTTGAAGCGAGTGTTAAGTTTACAAATCCAGCAGAGATTTCAGCAGCACTTGGAGTATAAGTTGTTGTTAACGCAGAATTCCCAGGATTAAAAGTTCCTGTTCCTCCCGTCCAAATACCAGTAGTTGTTATTCCAGAAACAGTTCCAGATAAAACTGTGTTAATATTATTAGCACATGAATTTATATCGTTGCCAGCTAAAACAGTCGGTGCATTTGAGAATGTAATTCTAACAGTATCTACTACCTGATTACAAGTTCCATTATTTGTAGATGTTAAATATAATTCAGCAAAACCAGCACTCATTTCAGCAGCACTTGGAGTATAAGTAGCTGTTAAAATAGAATTGTTTGGATTAAAGGTTCCAGCTCCACCCGACCAAACACCTGTAGTAGTAGGACCACTTACAACTCCTGAAAGAACAGTGGCTGCATTATTTTTACAAGCCGATAAATTTGTACCAGCACTTACAACTGGCGCATTAGAGTAATTAATCACAATATTATCAGTTACCTGATTACAATTTCCATTAGTAGTAGAAGATAGAGTTAAAGTAACAGAGCCCGCAGCTAATTCGGCAGCGCTAGGAGAATAAATAGAGTTCAGTGTTGTGCTATTCGGATTATAAGTTCCAGCACCACCGCTCCAAATACCAGTTGTAGTAGCACCAGATACTAAACCAGATAAAGCAGTGTTAGGATTATTTTTACAAGAAGATAAATCAATACCAGCATTAACAACAGGGGCACTAGTGAAGTTGATTTGAATGACATCAGCTACTTGATTACAGTTTCCATTATTCGTAGAAGATAAAGTTAAAGTAACCACCCCAGCCGTAATTTCTCCAGCACTAGGTGTATAAGTAGAAGTTAAAGCAGAATTACCTGGATTAAAAGTTCCAGCACCACCGCTCCAAATACCAGTTGTAGTAGGTCCAGCAACCACACCAGATAAAGCAGTGTTAATGTTGTTTTTACAAATAAATAAATCAGCACCAGCATTAACAGTAGGAGCGTTAGTGAAATTAATCACAAGGTTATCAGCTACCTGATTACAATTTCCATTATTAGTAGAAGTTAAAGTTAAAGTAACAGAACCCGCAGTTAATTCAGAAGCGCTTGGAGTGTAAGTTGCATTTAATACAGAGTTATTGGGATTAAAAGAACCAGCACCACCCGACCAAATACCAGTCGTAGTAGGTCCAGCAATTACTCCAGAAAGCGCCGTTGCAATATTGTTTTTACATACAGATAAATCTAAACCTGCGTTTGTTGTAGGAGGATTTGTGAAATTAATCACAACATTATCAGTTACCTGATTACAATTTCCGTTACTTGTAGAAGATAGAGTTAAGGTCATTGACCCTGCGGCAAGTTCAGCAGCACTTGGCGAGTAAACCGAATTTAGTACAGAGTTATTTGGAGTAAATGTACCAGTGCCACCACTCCAAATACCACTTGTAGTAGGACCGCCTACAACTCCAGAAAGAACGGTTGATGTATTGTTTTTACATACAGAAAAATCTGCACCAGCATTTACATTTGGAGAACTAGTAAATGTAACTGTTAAACTATCTTTTACTTGATTACAGTTTCCGTTATTAGTTGATGTTAAAATTAGTTTTACAGAACCTGCAGCTATTTCGGCAGGAGTTGGAACATAAGTTGCTGTTAAGGCAGTGTTGCTGGAATTGTATGTTCCTAAACCACCCGACCAAATTCCAGTTGTGGAACCTGCTGTAACAGAACCTGAAATTGCTACCGTTGAATTATTTGCACAAACAGATACATCAGCTCCAACCGTTACAACTGGTGGATTAGTAAAGTTTATAATTAAACTATCTTTTCTGTTAGGACATCCATTTAAACTTCCAGTTGATGTTAATTTAATAATAACGCTTCCACTTGATAAATCACTTGGAGAGGGAATATAGGTTGTGTTTAAAGCGCCTGGATTTCCAAAAGAACCCGTTCCTGAACTTGTCCAGTTTGCTCCTGCGGCTAACTGTAAAGTGCCGTTTAATGGTATAGATGCAATATTATTTTTACATATAGTTAAATTGTTTCCCGCATCTACTATTGGAGAAGGGTAAACATTTAAAATCATGGTATCAATTTTTGGAGTACAGTTACCTGTTGAAGAAAGTATAAATTTAATTTGAGATTGATTTAAATCATTTGCACTTAATGTGTAGGTTGTATTTAAACTTGTGGTGTTTCCGAACGTTCCTGTTCCATTAGGAGTTGTCCAAATACCAGTTGTAGCACCTCCAGTAACAGATCCATTTAACGAAATTGTATTAGTTGCCGTACAGATGCTTTTATCAACTCCTGCATCTGTGTATACTTTTCTTAAAAATGAAGACATGTAATGATATAAACATCCTGTAGTTGCTCCACCATTAATAACCCCCATCGAAAATAAATCATCTGTAGCATTTGTATTTCGTAAAAGATTAGTTACACCAACTGGTATTTGTCCAGTAGTAAAACTAATTTGTGCACCACTCCATAAACCACCTGTTCCAGGAACTATTGAGAATGATGATGCAGGAACTAAAGTAGCATTACCATTTAATAAAAAGTTTCCAGTAGCAGCTGTTTTACATAAAATATTTAAAATAAATGTTTGTGTGTTGGTTCTAGTAAAACTTACTTGATCAGAACCCGCACAGTTTAAAGGAGGAATAATAGCCTCTCCTAATTCGCAACCAAAACCACTAGCATGAATCACATAAAAGGGTTTATCGCCAGTAATGTATGTCAACGCTTGACCTATTCCATAATAATATGTATCACCTTTATTTAATAATACGTTTGTAATACCACCATCATTAATAGTTATTTGTGTAAAGTTTTCTGTAGCAACGATGTAAGTTCCTTCAAATTCCCCTGCCGAAAGCCCACCTTTATTAATTATATATTGGGTTCCTAATACTTCAATAGGTACAATTTGGTCACCCATTAAATCCATACATCCAGATACACCTCTTACAGAGTCATCTGTTACTGATACGGAAATAGGTTTATTAGAAACTACAATTGTTCCACTTAAATTTTGTCCAGCAACGTTTGCTACATTGGTAACGTTTTCTACATTATAACTTTGACCAGCGTTTAAGCCAACAGAATAAGTTACACCAGCGGCATGACCAACTACGTTACATTTAGGTGTTATCCAAACAATGGTTCCATTTTGCGTAGCTACAATATCTATTTGAGATTTAGCAGTTGGAGTAAATGTCCAGTTAATACCTTTGGTTTGAAACGGGCAAACAAATTCTAATCCCATTCCGTTTTGTCCTTTTAGAGAATAGGTTTCTGGATTATTACCAGTTGTTACTACTTCATATATAACAGTGATAGGAAAATCGGATGTGATTTTAATACCTCTATTTAAAACGGTATTAGCAGGAGTATTTTCGATTTGATTAATCAAATGAGATAAAGATTCTGAAACTAAAGAGTTTGCAGGAATAGTAAACGTTGTGTCAAACGTAGAGGCTGGTTGTCTTACCCTTACTTGAGTAGCGTTGTTAAAAGACGATAAACGTAGAACAACAGGAACGTTACTTGCATGACCAGTGGTTACCCATGGAGCTGCAAACCAAAATACGGTGTCAATTTGTGATACAACCGTTTTACTACTTACGATAAGAAGAATTAATATGATTCTATTTAGAACTTTCTTCATTTTGTTTCTTTAATTTGGATTTAATACTATTATCAATGTTATTTAGCTCTTGTTCATCAGCATCTAATTTCTTTTTAGGTTTGATGAATTGGAATGTTACCATGATTTCATGAGAACCACTAGTGTATGTTCTTATTTTAGATGTTAACATATCATATGAATACCCAATGCTTAATTTGTCTTTGATAGTTAATCCTAACAAAGCACTTGCCGATTCGTTTGTTCTGTAAGAACCACCAATCCAAAATAAATTTTTGTAAATCATTCTTGCACTAAACTCTGGTTGAATAGGAGTGGGCTTATTAAACTTAACCAAGGCAGATGGTTGAATAGAAATATTTTTAGATGCTTTAAACGTATATCCTAAAGTAGCATACATATGTTGAGATAAACTACTTTGAGAATCTTTCCAATTAATTTTGTTACCTAAATATTGATAAGTAGATATGCCGAAAAATAATTTTTCACTATATAAATATAAACCTCCATTAGAATCAAAAACGTTATTTGAAAGGATGTTTCCTGTTAATAAATCATCTCCTGTATCAGCAACTTTTGCATCATATAATTTAATTCTATATTGAACCATTCCTACAGATGCAGCTAGTCCTAATTTATATGTTTTGTTTAATTTTACATGGTATCCAAATGTCAAGTATCCAGATGTTTTTCCAATTAGCCCTGTATTATCAGAACTAATAAGAGCTCCCATAGCTACCTTTTTTTGTTTACCAATTGGACTATGAAGACTTACCATAAATGTTTTAGGCGCATCTTCAAAACCTACCCATTGGTTACGGTAATTTAAATTAACTACAGCATTTGGTTTAGACCCTGCAACTGCAGGATTATATGCATAATTATTTAAAACATAATTAGTATTGATTGGCAACTGCTGCGCAATACTATTTTTATTAATTAGTATACTAGCTAATAAAAGAATGGTTATGTAAATAGTATTCTTCATGTTATCTTATTAATAAAATACCACCCTTTAATGGTTCTGTTATGGATGAATCATTTAAATTCAGAACATAGTAATATGTTCCAACTGGAAGAAGAGAACCTTTATACGTTCCGTCCCAAGGTATGGTATATCCTTGTGAACTATAAATGTTTTCTCCCCAACGATTATAAATTTCTACTTCTGCATTTGGATATAAGAGTTTTAAAAAGTCTAATTTCCAAACATCATTTTTTCCATCGCCATTTGGAGAAATAGCATTAGGAATTAATGTGCTAATCTCATTAGTAACGTTATTTATTTTTATGGCAACTCTTGCGGTATCAGAACAGCCATAATTGTCTTTTACAACTTGGGTAACAATAAAGGTTCCGTTGTCATAATATACTGTTGATGGATTTTGTAATGAAGAACTTGAATTATTCGCATCCCCAAAGTTCCAAGTCCATGTACTTGCGTAACTAGATGTGTCAACAAAATTTACGGTTGTTCCTACATTTATTCCTGTTGAAATAGAGTAAGCAAATCCTGCCGAAGGTCTAGGTGTTAATGTAATTTGTTTTTCAATAGTGTCTCTACAATTGTGATTTGATATAGCAATTAAGCTAATATTGTATAATCCTGATCCAGGGAATAATTGTGTTGGATTTTGAAGATTACTTTGAACTCCACCAGGTAAACTAAAATTCCATAACCACTGATTAACTGTTTCTGGAGAGTTAACAGTTGAACTGTCAGAAAAATTAAGGTTTAATATGTTACCATTACAAATTCTAGTAATTCCAAAATCAGCATTAGGTAAAGGATAGATAGTTGGATTTTTTACAATAGTATCATAACATCCGAATGTATTTCCTACAATTAATTGAGTTGTAAATGTTCCAGACGAACCATAAGTATGTGTTGGATTTTGTAAAGTGCTATTTGTGTTGTCTCCAAACGACCATTCCCAATAATTTAATGTTCCTGAACCAGCTAAAGAAAAATCAGTAAAAGTGGTTAAGTTATTTAAACATGAATTATTGAAGTTGAAATTAGCAAATGGGATAGGAATAAAATTCAATTTTATTAAATCATTTACCGAATTACAATTTCCATTGTTGCTTGATGTTAAAGTTAAATTTACAAAACCTGTTGCTATTTCGGCGGCGCTAGGCGTATAAGTTGCAGTTAATACAGTATTGTTAGGATTAAATGTTCCGCTGCCCCCCGACCAAATACCAGTAGTTGTTGGTCCAGATACAACTCCAGACAAGGCTGTTGAAGCATTATTTTTACAAGAATTTAAATCGAGACCTGCATTAACAGAAGCTGGGTTAGTGAAATTAATCACAACAGTGTCACTTGTTTGATTGCAGTTTCCATTATTGGTTGATGCTAGAGTTAAACTAACAGATCCCGCAGCTATTTCAGCAGCCGTTGGATTATAGGTAGCTGTTAAAACAGAGTTGCTTGGGTTGAAGCTACCTGCGCCTCCATACCAAATACCTGTTGTTGATGGACCTGTTACACTTCCCGAAAGAGCAATCGAAGGATTGTTTTTACAAGAATTTAAATCGATGCCCGCATTTACTAAAGGCGAATTAGTATAATTAATTAAAACGCTGTCAATTGCTTGATTACAATTTCCATTATTGGTAGATGTTAATTTTAAATACACAAATCCAGTAGTCAATTCTGAAGAACTTGGAGTATAAGTTGCATTTAACACAGAGTTGTTGGGTGTAAAAGTTCCAGTTCCACCGCTCCAAATACCAGTAGTTGTTGGGCCAGATACAACTCCAGAAAGGACACTGTAGGCATTATTTTTACAAGAAAATAAATCAACACCAGCATTTGCAGACGGCGGTGTGGTAAAAATAATTAGTACATTATCATTTACTTGATTACAGTTTCCGTTATTAGTAGAAGTTAAAACTAAATTAACAGAACCCGCAGAAAGTTCAGATGCACTAGGATTGTAAGTTGCATTTAAGCTAGTATTATTAGGAGTAAAAGTTCCAGTACCACC
>PNMI01000028.1 GCA_013823565.1 Sphingobacteriaceae bacterium
CATATAAGTTTTGGAAATTTTTTTCGAAATGACGATAGTGAGCAGAGAAAGTAAGCTTTGGATCTAAAGCTACAATGACTCCTTGGCAAAATGCTTTTCCTCCGTTGGCACTTACAGAAAATTCTCCAAATAAATTAGCGTTTTTAAATATGTAGTTATAATCTAGACCTCCAACAAAATTATTTTTCCCTTGAAAATCATATTGATTATATAAGCTTGGTGCTTTTACTAACTCAGCACTTAAACGCATATAATAAGCCGTAGCGCCAACATGAAAATTGCGTTTATTGTAAGCGGCATTGCCTCCAAATACACTTTGTTCAATAACTCCTTTGTCTTGCATAAGTGAATTTGTATTATGTAATCCACTCATTTCTAAACTGCTGACACCCACTACATCAATTTCTCCATTAGTTGAAGTGTCAGCGTTTATCACATTAGCATCCATTTTTTTATAAGAAGCTAAACCTGTTACTTCAAAATCTTTTAATCTAAAAGTGCCTGCAACACCTCTAAAAAAACGATTTTCATCAAAACTACGATAAGGTTTAATTCCCATACCATAACGTTTTACATTCATTGGCGATGCTGATTTTCCAAAAGCAAATCCTTGCCATAACGTTAAACCTTGTCCAAAGGTTGCTTGATAATCGCCAACAACCAAGGTTTTAATAAATTTAATATTTCTAACAGCAATGTGTCCTGAGTAAAAATCAAAGCCTTTAGTTTGTTTATACTCGGCTCTGTTTTTACCACTGCCATCGTTTAAAGGAATGCTATCTACTTTATTTCCTCCAATCCCAAATTGCTCCCCAGCATCTTTTTCGCCAGCTAAAACAAATGAGACGTTGTTGTTGTATTGAAACGAATAACGAGCGAAAATTCTATTAGGGTCGCCTAGGTAATATGAATTTGGTTTCGCATTCCTTACACTATCAGAAACATTATAGCCCGCTTGAGGTTCTAAAATTCTTTGAAAACGAGTTACAAATTCATGCTTCCCATCTTTAAACATTTCTTTAGTACTAAAAAAAGCAGAATTAAAATTGTCACTTACAAAAACAAATGGAGTAATTTTTTTTATAGTCGCTAAATCAAAACCGTCTACACTTTGTAGTTCGTAAATACTAATCAAGTAACCATTTTTTTCACGGTGTTTTAATAAGTTATTTATTTGAATATCAGTTAGTAAAAGCAAGTCAGCTAATTCTTCTCTTCTAGCTTTATTAAGATTTAAGGGATGCGATTTGTAATAGGTCCAAGTTTCGGTTAAGTTAGATAAATCTCCGTCCTCTGTTTGCATTTGTTCCGAAATCAACTCAATGTTTTGATTGATTTGTTCGTCAACCTGCTCATTATTTTTATTATTTAAGCTATCAATTTGGGCAATACCGTTTATTGAGCATAAGCACAAAACAATGAATCCAAATATGTAGATAGAAGATTTAATGGTAATTACAATTTTTCTGCCTCACTAGCAGTTTTGTTATTAGTTTTTGATCTGTCTTTTCCAAAAGCATAGCTTAAACCAATTTGAGGAGACAATCCTAAAACACTATGGTAAGAGGAACTCATATCTATTTTTATGCCATTATAATTAACACCAATACCAAATGATGCTTGGGCAGGAAAGGAAGAACCTCCAGCACGAATGTAGATTAATGAGGAAGGTTTATATTCGATACCACCTTTGATATTGATTTTTTGTGCAGATGTTTTTTCAGCTTCAGCTACCAAAAATACTTTAGGTGAGAAAATATATTGAGCCCCAAACTTGTAAATAGTGGGCACTTTCTCATTATTATAATTGGTGATTTTTGCTCTGAATGGATTGTAGATGTGAGTTGAAACCACAACTTGAGGTAATAATTTTGCTGTTAAACCAAAAGAACCAGTAAAGGCATTGGCTTGTCCGTATATGTCAGCAATTTTTGTATTGAGATAATCAAAGGCTATACCAGCAGAAATATTTTCACTTAATTTCATACCATAACTCAAAGTAGCTTGTGATTCTCTGTAAAGTTTATAACCTAAAGATGAATAGCTAATACCAAAGGTTCCTTTTTTAATAGGAATTGCAGCAGCAAAACCTGATTGCGTGAGTTCTTTTACAAAAAAACGATTTTCATAAAAAGCACCAACTTCATTTTGTCTCACAAAACCTAAGCTTCCTTGATTGTTGCGCGTGCTCCATATATCAGTTAAGCATGAAGAAGCATGACCTAATGATGCTGAACGAGGTCCGATTGGTCCTTCACCATTAGATGACATCAGGCTAATGGGTAGTAAAATAAGCGATAAAATATAGTTCTTCATCTTAATCAAATATAATTTAAATTATTTTAAGTTTTACGCGATATCAATTGATTTGTAAAATAATTTTTTGTTAAAAGATAGAATCAAAATTTTATGACTGCTTTAATCTACCTTTCAAAAATGCTAAAAATCAGTGATTTATGCGTTTTGAAATTGTGTTCGGATAATAAAACTACTATATTTGATATGTAGGTTGTTTTAAACTATATATGAGAAAGATTACTTTTTTATTTGTTTTGGTATTGGTTTCTGTTTTTGCAAAAAGCCAAAACGATAAAAAAACATATCGAGAAAAATTTATTCAAGGTAATTATTTGATGCTTGAAAATAATTATGAGCTGGCTTTAAAATATTTTAAAGAAGCATTTCTAATAGATTCTTCCTCGGCTAATATTAATTATAAATTAGGGTTGTGTTATCTACAATCTGCTTCTCAAAAAAATAAAGCAGTTCAGCATTTAGAAAAAGCCGTTCAAAATGTTATCCATAATTATAATCCAGAAGATCCCAATGAGAAAAAAGCTTCAGAATTAGCATACTATTCATTAGGAGAGGCTTATCGATTAAACTATAATTTTATTGCTTCTTATGTTTACTTTAAAAAGTTTAAGGATATAGTTGGAGAGAAGAACCAAGAGTTAATTAAAGATATTGATAATCAATTATTAAAAAACACTAATGCACAGGAGTTTACTAAAGATACGGCAAGGGTATTAATTGTGAATTTGGGTGATAGTGTTAACTCACCTTTTCCAGATTATAGTCCTGTAATTTCTGCAGATGAATCTACTTTGATTTTCACCTCACGTCGTTCTGGAAGTACGGGTGGAGAAAAAACCGATGATGATAAATATTTGGAAGATATTTATGTGTGTTATAAGAAAAAAGATGGCACGTGGAGTTCAGCTAAATCAATTGGCGCCACTATTAATACTTCCGGCAACGAAGCCAATATTGGATTATCTCCCGAGGGAAATCAATTATTTGTGTATAAGGATATTAATGGTGGTGATATTTATGTGAGTCATTTAGAAGGAGATACATGGAGCTCTTTATTCCCAATAGGAAATACGATTAACTCTCCTGATTGGGAAACCCATGCATCAATTGCAGTAGATGGAAGTACTTTATATTTTGTAAGTAACCGAAAAGAAGGCGGTTATGGAGGACGAGATATTTGGCGTTGTGTAAAATTGCCAAACGAACAATGGAGTTTGCCAGTAAATTTAGGTCCAACAATTAATACAGCGGCCGATGAAGACGCTCCTTTTTTGCATCCAGATGGAGTAACCTTGTTTTTTAGTTCAACAGGGCACAAAAATATGGGAGGATTTGATGTTTTTAAATCTACTAAAAGCGAAGAAGGAAAATGGAGTGAACCTGAAAATTTAAGAGCACCTATTAATACTCCCGATGATGATATTTTTTATGTGCAGTCGGCCGATGGAAAAAGAGGATATGTGTCTTCTATCCGAAAAAATGGGTTAGGCGAAAAAGATATATATCGTATTGATTTTGATAGAGCAATTGCAGAGCCTTTAACTTTATTAAAAGGGGTATTAACTTTTAATGGAACTAATAAAACGCCATCTAATGTTCGTATTACGGTTATGGACGAAGATGGTATTGTTGTTCAGGATATTAGACCAAATGAAAAAACAGGGAAGTATATCATGATTTTGGCTCCTGGACAAAAAGGAAAAACTTATGCTGTTAATTTTGAAGCTGATGGTTATCAACCCATTTCTATATCATTAGTTATTCCTCCAAATTCGTCTTATCAAGAAATTGAGAAGGAGTTTATTTTACAAATGATAAATATGGAAACCAAAACATTGGGTACCATGGCGGTAAAAGGTATTGTGAGAAACAAAGATGGAAAATCAATACCAGGAGCCCACATTAATTTAAAAGACAATATAACGGGAGATTTATTGGAAACGTTTTATACAACCATTGATTCGGGTTCGTATTACTTTATTGTAAACCGTGGGCAAAACTATAATATCTCCTATGAGGCAAAAGGCTATTTATTTCACTCCGAAAACATTAATGTACCAAAGGTGGCAGAATATTCAGTCATGGAAAAAGATGTGATTTTGGATAAGATGGAAATAGGTTCTAAGATTGTATTGAATAATATTTTCTTTGATTCGAATAAAGCTACTTTAAGAAAAGAATCGGGTGTAGAGATTGATAAATTGGTAACGCTACTAAAAGAATATCCAGAGTTAGTAATTGAGGTATCAGGACATACGGATAGCAAAGGAAATGATGCCGCTAATATGAAATTATCCCAAATGCGATCTCAGGCAGTAGTGAATGCCTTGATAAAAAAAGGAATTAAGAAAGAAAATTTAGTAGCCAAAGGTTATGGAGAAACAACTCCAATTGCTCCCAACACTTTAGCTAGTGGCAAACCTGATGCAAAAGGAATGCAACAAAACCGTAGGGTGGAGTTGAAGATTGTGAAGTAAGTAAAATGCCATGTTTTTGGATTTCTGTATTAATAGTTTCTACAACCGATAGTGTTTTGTCTTCCTAGTTTTAAGAATTTTATATAATTGAGACTATTTTTTAGGGCATATAAAATAATCTAAATTTTTATATCTGTTATTTATATTTAACTGATTTAGTTAAAGTTTTTGCCTAACTTGGTTAAATAAAGTTCAATCACCCATGAATAAGATTTTCTTTTTAAGCTTGATGTTGATAAATGCTATCAATTTAAAAGCTCAACGACTTCAAACGGAGATTGATTCTTTACAAAAAGAACTCACATTCAGTAAAACAGATACATCAAAAATTAAAATTTTAGATGCTTTATCCTTTTCATTTTCAAAGTTGAATCCAGACTCAGGATTAAAATATGCAAATACTTTAAAAGAAATTTCAAAGGCTAGTAAAAATAATAAAGGTTTGGCTGCAGCTTATATAGACCTTGGTTTAAATTATTCAGCAAAATATGAATATAAGCTGGCTATCAATAATTATTTATCAGCAATAAGATTATATAAAAAACTTGGTAATGAGGAAGGAGAAGGCGCTGTTTTTGCTAATATAAGCCTTTTGTATTTAAATCAGAGCGATTATACCAAGGCTTTAGAATATGCCTTTAAGGCTCTTACGGTTTTTGAAAGCATAAAAGCACATCGTATGACTGCTATTGTTCAAGAAAATATTGGTACTATTTACCTTGAACAAAAACAATTTAAAAAAACTCTTTTTTACTATTCTCTTGCTCACGACAATTTTAAAAAAATATCTGATTTAGACGGAATGGCTAGGGTATTAGGTAATAAAGGCATTGTATTAAATGAGAAAGGAGAATACGCAGAGGCATTGAAATATCATACTCTTGCACTGCAAAATAATCAATTAAGAGGAGTTAAAATGTCTGAGCAAATAAACTTGGCAAATATTGCCATTACTTATATGCATTTAAATAATTATGAAAAGTCTTTAGATTATCACTTAAAAGCATTAGCTATTAGTAAGGAACTTAAAGATAAAAAAAGCATAGGTATCAATTTGGGAAATGCAGGAGAAGTATATTTAACCATTGCAAAACAAACTCGAAAACCTTACTCTAAAAATGAAAATTTAAAGAAGAGTATATTGTTTTTAAAGGAGGCAAAAAATATTTGCATTGAAACTAATTTTAAAGGCCCCTTGGTTGAATTTAGTCAATATCTTTCTGAGGCCTATTCTTTGGCAGGAAAGCATGAATTAGCTTTAAATGAATTTAAAGAATATTCAAAAGCTAAAGATTCGCTTAATAGTATTGAAACTCAAATAAAAATTTCATCGCTAGAAACAAAAAGAGAATTAGAACTGAAAAATAAGGAAATTATTCTGAAGGAAAAACAAATGGAAATTTCATTACTTGAAGCTAAGAATAAAAAAAGCGAGAGAATTATTTTGATAATTACAATATCGTTACTTGTGTCTATTATTTTTCTTCTTTATATTATATTACTTATTCGTTCAAAAAGTCACAGAAGGAAATTAAGTGATATTGCTCACACCCACAGTCATGAGGTTAGAGCACCTCTTGCAAGGATATTAGGATTAATTAATGTTTTAGATTATGAGAATCATAATCCAACTGAAAATAAAAAAATTATTAGATACATTCAAACAGCTGCTTTAGAGCTAGATGAAGTGATAAAAAAAGTACTTGATAAAACTTATAGGAAATAATAGAAATTTAAATGCTTTTTACTTTGTAACAGACTATTCTTATATTTTTTTACGAAACTATTCTCTATCATTCTTCGTACAAGCACAAGATTTAAAAAGCAATACTTTGAGGTGCTTCGTATTTTATAGTTTAGTATTTCATTTAAGTTTTGGCTATAGTCAATTAAGTGAGAAACTTTTAAAAAAGGCAACAGAGGCAAAAGCTTATTGTCAAAAACATAAAATGAATACTGATTTTTGTTTTTTAATGGACGTTTCGGCACACTCTGGTAAAAACAGATTTTATATTTATAATTTTAATACTAATAGTATTTCTCATTCTGGTTTAGTATGTCATGGGGTTGGCAAAAATAGTACTGAGCAAAAGCCCGTTTATAGTAATGTAGTTGGTAGCAATTGTACATCGCTTGGTAAATATAAAATTGGAAAACGCGCCTATAGTAATTGGGGAATAAACATTCATTACAAAATGCATGGTTTAGAAACTTGCAATTCAAATGCTTTTAAACGACATATTGTTTTACATTCTTACGATTATGTGGCAGAAACCGAAATATATCCTTCGCATTTAACCATGGGCTGGAGTCAAGGTTGCCCTGTAGTAGCAAATGGTTTAATGAAACAAATTGATAAGCTATTAAAAACAGCCACAAAGCCTACGTTAATTTGGATTTTTGAATAATAGAATCTTATTTGAAATTTTGCATATCAAACAGCTTTTTATAAATGCCGTCTTTTTGTAATAACTCTTGGTGCGATCCTTTTTCTGCTAATTCGCCTTTGTTGATTACAAAAATTTCGTCAGCATTAATAATCGTGCTTAACCGATGAGCAATAACGATACTCGTTCTGTTTTTCATTAAGTTATTTAAGGCATCTTGCACCAAGCGTTCGCTTTCGGTATCTAAAGCACTAGTGGCTTCATCTAAAATTAAGATAGGAGGATTTTTTAATATAGCTCTCGCAATAGAGATTCGTTGTCTTTGTCCACCACTTAATTTTCCTCCGCGGTCGCCAATATTGGTTTGATAGCCATTAGGTTGTTGTAAAATAAACTCATGAGCATTAGCTACTTTAGCGGCTTCTATCACTTTATTTGAGTCGATTGTATCTAAACCAAAAGCAATGTTATTTTCAATGGTATCATTAAATAAAATACTTTCTTGAGTCACCACACCAATTTGTTTTCTTAAACTTTCAATATCTAACTCTTTTAAAGCAATACCATCAATTGTAATTTCTCCTAAATCAGTATCGTAAAATCTTGGAATCATGTCTGCCAAAGTCGTTTTGCCACTACCGCTTTGCCCAACTAAAGCAATGGTTTTGCCTTTTGGGATAGATAAATTAATGTTTCTTAATACATAACCATCATCTCCTTTTTTGTAGGAGAAAGAGACATTTTTAAACTCGATACCTTTTTCAAAATGGTCAATTTTAGTAGCATTAGCTTTATTAACGATAGGATTTTCGGCTTGTAATATTTTATCAATTCGCTCTTCGGAAGCTAAGCCTTTTTGAATATTATTATAAGCTAAAGTAATTTGTTTAATAGGAGGAACAATTTGAGAGGCTACAGCAAAATACCCTAAAAAGGCTGCGCCAGATAAGGCTCCAGTGCCATCAAATACCATACAACCACCGATGTATAAAATCAACAATAAAACACCTAATACAACAGTTTCACTTATAGGCGAAGTTAAATCAGCACGGCGGTATAAGCTCACTGATATTTTATTATAATTTTGATTTACTTTTTCAAATTTATTTTGCACAAAACGTTCGCCAGTAAATGCTTTAATAACTTTTAAAGCACCCAAGGTTTCTTCCATGATATTAAAGAGTTGCCCAAATACTTCTTTTCCTTTAGCTGATCGACTTTTTAAACTTTTACTTACTAGCGCCACTACTAAGCCTGCTACTGGTAATAGTAAAAATACATATAGCGTTAAATAAGGACTAATAAAAATCAGTGTCGCTAAAGAAATGATAATGGTTAATGGCTCTCTGAATATTAATTCTAAAGATTGCATAATACTCCATTCAATCTCAATCACATCCGTTGTCATACGGCTCATCATATCTCCTTTGCGTTCGTCGCTAAAATAGGATAGAGGTAATTCTAATGATTTTTTCATCATTTTGTTTCTTAAATCTCTTACCACACCATTACGAATAGGTGCTAAAAAATACATAGCAAAGTAACGTGAGATGTTTTTAAGGAATGTAGCTAAAAATACCACTAAACAAATAATAAGTAGCGTTTGTGCTTTGCCTTGTTCAATAATCATTAACGACATCTGATAATAGCCCCATTCAGTTAATCCCTTCATCGAAAGTTTAAAAGCAGGGGAGGTTTGATTAATGATTTCTTGATAGTCGGTTACATCCTTTTTAAAAATTAATTCTAAAAAAGGAATGGTTAGTGAAATAGAAAAAACCGAAAAAATAGCAAAGAAAATATTAAACACAATATTTAGGGCCGTGTATCCTCTATAATCTTTGGTGTATTTAAGAACAGAAAATAGTTTTTTCATAGGCTACTAAAATACAAATAAATTATACTTTTTTCACGTATTATTAACTAAACTGTTTCTTATATTTGCCTAAAACCTCATTTATGAACATAAAGAAAATTCTTCCTTACTTGGTAGCGATTGCCATTTTTGCTATTATTAATATTGTTCAATTTAGTCCTATCTTTTCAGGTAAGGCTTTAGAGCAAGGTGATATTGTTAGATTTAGAGGCATGAGTCAGGAAGTGACTGACTTTAGAAATACAGAGCACCAAGAGGCATTATGGACAAACTCTATGTTTGGAGGAATGCCAGCTTATCAGGTATCCACAGTGTATCCTGGCAACTGGTTAGGTAATATAGATAAGGCATTTCATGCTTTTTTACCACATCCAAATGGATATGTGTTTTTATATTTTTTAGGATTCTTTATTCTATTATTATGTTTGGAAATTAATCCTTGGCTTGCTATAATTGGTGCTTTAGCCTATGGTTTTTCTTCCTATTTCTTTATTATTATTGAGGCAGGACATAACTCCAAAGCCAACGCTATTGGTTATTTAGCGCCATTATTAGGTGGTATTATTTTGTTACTGAGGGGTAAACATTGGTTAGGTTTTGCTGTGAGTACTTTGTTTTTAGCATTAGAATTAAATGCAGGGCATCCACAAATTTCTTACTACGGCTTTATGCTATTTGGTTTAGTATTTATTGGTTATTTTGTTGTAGCATTTAAACAAAAAGCTATTAAGCCTTTTTTTATTAGCACAGCTATTTTTGTAGCAGCTTGTATTGTTGGATTTTTGCCAAACACAGGAAGCTTATATGCAACCTATGAATATGGAAATTACACAACTCGTGGCAAAACGGAGTTAACCATGAATGCTAATTTAAAGAGTAATGAAGGAAATATTACCTCTGGTTTAGATAAAGATTATGCCACACAATGGAGTTATGGAGTTGGAGAAACGTTTACGTTTTTAATTCCTAATTTCAAAGGAGGGGCTTCAGCAGCTATTGGTGGTGTAGATAAAGATGCCTTAAAAAGTGTTGATCCTCAAATGCGAGAACAAGTGGCTCAAAGTTCGGCTTATTTTGGTGAACAGCCTTTTACGAGTGGTCCTGTTTATATTGGAGCTATTGTAATTTTATTATGTGTTTTAGGCTTATTTATTATCGATCATCCTTTAAAATGGCCATTAATTATTGGAACTATTATGTCTGTAATGTTGGCTTGGGGAAAAAACTTTATGGGATTAACCAGTTTTTTTATGGATTATTTCCCCGGCTACAATAAGTTTAGAGCAGTGTCAATGATATTGATTGTGGCAGAGTTAACCATTCCTTTGTTAGCTATTTTAGCTTTAGATAAGTTTATTAAATCTGCTGCTAAAAATGAGACCTTTACGTTACCATTTTTGAAAACTCAAATTGATTTGAAGAAAGTGTTAATTATTTCTGTAGCACTTGTAGGAGGTTTTTGTTTAATCAGTGCTTTTATGCCAACTCTAACAAACTCATTTATTCCTGCTGGTGAAGAAACTCAAATAGTTAATCAATTTAGACAAAGCGGAGCTCCTGATGCTCAAATAGCGCAGTTTATGCCTGATTTTTTATCAAATATTGAAAAAGCGAGAGAGTCTATTTTTAAAAGTGATGCCCGTCGTTCTTTAACTTTTGTTGGTTTGGCTGCTATCTTTTTGTTTTTATACTTAACTAAAAAATTAAAATTAGAACTGTTCTTTTTATCATTGGGTGTATTTATATTAGCTGATTTATGGCCAGTAGCCAGCCGATACTTAAATGATAAAAACTTTGTACCTAAAGCACAATACGATGCGCCACCAGTTAAGTCGCAAGCGGATGAGCAAATATTACAAGACAAGAGTTTGGATTATCGTGTATTAAATTTATCTACAAGCACATTTAACGATGCGGCAACATCTTATTACCATAAATCAATTGGTGGATACCATGGCGCTAAATTGAAAAAATACCAAGAAATTATTGATTTTCATTTAGATAAAGAAATCAATGCTTTTTATGATGGTTTAAACACAGCTGTTCAAAACGATTCTTTGATGCAAATTCACACGGCTAAGTTAGGAGTATTGAATATGTTAAATACTAAGTACGTTATAGTACCCGCTAAAGATCAATCGTTTGCTATTCCAAACCCACAAGCTAATGGTAATGCATGGTTTGTAAAAAACATTAAAACCGTTGCAAACGCCGATTCTGAAATTGTTGCATTATATGGTTTAAATACAAAACGTGACGCTGTGATTCAACAAAAAAATAAAGAAATTACACCTGTTGCTAGTTCTTATAATACAGGTGGTAAAATTACTTTGCAGTCCTATAAGCCTAATTACTTAGTTTATGAAACAGATTCTAAAGACAAAGGATTTGCAGTGTTTTCTGAGATTTATTACCCTAAAGGATGGGATGCTTATATTGATGGAAACTTAACTCCTCATACTTGTGTAAACTATGTATTACGTGGAATGGAAATTCCTGCAGGAAAACATAAAGTGGAATTTAAATTTGAACCAAAGGCCTACAAAACAGGTAATACAATTGCGATGATAGGTTCTATTTTAGTATTAATAGCAGTTGGAGGTGGTTTATTTTTTGCAACTAAAAAGAAAGAATTAGCTATTTAAGAATCAAGTATCTTTATAAAGGCCATTTGTTTAGCGAATGGCTTTTTTGTTTGTATGATTTGAGGCCATTTTGGATAAAAATCGTATGTTTGGTATATCTAAAAGATGAAAAAACATCTACTTTTTATACTCATTTTTGCAATTCGTTCTGTTTTTTCTCAAGATTCAGTTAAGGTGTTTAGTTTAATAACTCAAAGTAATGAGGTATTAAAAAAAAGTGAAGTTGCTAAAGCTATGCAACTTGCTCATCAAGCTTTACAATTCAGTACTCAAAAACAGTATGCAAAAGGGATTGCCGCTTCCAATAATCAATTAGGATTTATTTTCGAAAGCCAAAGTAATTATGATAGTTCGGATTATTACTTAAATCAAACCATTGCTATTGCTCAACAATCAAATTTGAAAAATGAATTAGCAGTTGCTCATAATTTAATAGGCTTGGTGTTATGGCACAAAAGCGAGTATAAACAAGCCTTACCTCATCATGCGATTAGTTTAAGTTTATTTCAGGAAACGGATAATAAAAAAGGTTTAGCTGATACTTATGCTAAAACAGGAAATGTATTTTATGATTTAAGTGATTTCCCAAAATCATTAGATAACTTTTTACAAGCTTTAAAAATCTATGGTAATATTAGAGATAGCGCTGGGATTGCAGATGTTTGTAATTATATAGGAAAAGTATATAATCGATTGAACGAAAAAGAATCTTCAAAAAAATATTTATTTAAAGCTTTAAGTCTTCATCAACGTTTTCAAAATAATAGAGGTATTGCTGTTTCCTATAATGGTTTGGGAAATGTATTTATGGATAATCATGATTTAATTAAAGCATTAAAGTTTTTTGAAAAAAGCAAAGATTATCATATTCGAGGAGGCGATCAAATTGGCATTTCGATAGCCCATATTAATATTGGAACTATTTATGATATGATGTCGGTTTTGTCAGATGATTCTTTATCAATTGTGGCATTAAATATTAATTATAAATCAAATACTCCTATTCGAAAAAGTATTTTAGATTCTGCAAAAGTTTACTTTCAAGGCTCTATTGTGATTAATAGTAAAGTTGGAAATCAATTTGGGTTGATATATGGCTACAATGGAATAGGGGATGTGTATGTAAAAGAACGTAACTATCAAGCAGCCGTTTCTCAATTTCAAAATGCGTATTCCATTTCAAAAGATTTAAAGGCCATCAGCGAACAATACGAATCTGCTAAACGGTTAGCGACTTGTTACGAAATGTTGAATAACAAGGATAGTGCTTATTATTATTTAAAAACTTACACACATTTAAAAGAAGAAGTAATTGGAGAAGAACAACAACGAGAATTGTTTAAAAAAGAAAGTCAGTATGAATACGACAAGCAATTACAAAAACAACAACTGATTAAAAAAGCCGAAGCTGCTATTGTTGCTGAAAAAGAAAAGCGTCAAACATTGATTATTGTAAGTGTTGTCATTGTTCTTTTAATCGTTGTTTATTTTGCGATAGTTTTAAATAAGCGATTAAAAACCACACGTTCACAAAAGCAATTAATTGAACAACAAAAATTTAGTTTAGAGCAAAAGAACAAAGAAATCATTGACAGTATTACTTATGCTAAACGCATACAAGATGCTATGTTAACGTCGGTTAGCTATATTGAAGAAGAAATAAAGAAATTGAATGCTGAAAATTTTATTGTATTTAAACCTAAGGATATTGTTAGCGGCGATTTTTATTGGTTTCATGTAGACGGAAAAACATTGTATTACATGACTGCTGATAGTACGGGACATGGCGTACCTGGTGGATTTATGAGTATGCTTGGCATTAATTTATTAAGTGAAATTATTGTTGAACGAAACAGTAAAGATCCAGGAACTATTTTAAATCAGCTAAGAGACGAAATCATTCGTTCCTTAAAAACAGATGAAGGGTATTCAATGGATGGAATGGATGCTGTTATTTGTAAAATTGATACAGAGAAACAAACCTTAGAATACGCATCTGCAAATAATTCTATTTACATTGTTCGACAAGCAGAGTTAAGTGAATACAAGTCTCAGAAAATGCCCGTTGGTTATATGGAAGGCGCGGTTCCTTTTCAAACTTCAAAAATAGAACTTCAAAAAGGAGATGTGATTTATACTTTTACAGATGGTTTTGCTGACCAATTTGGAGGACCGAAAGGTAAAAAATATAAATACAGTCAGCTTAAGCAAAAATTAGTATCTATTAGTCAACAACCTTTAAAAGAACAGCAATCTGTTTTAAATCATACGTTTGAAGATTGGAAAGGAAGTTTAGAACAAGTAGATGATGTATGCATTATCGGCATTCGTATTTAACGAATGGCTGATAATACGATCCGACTACTGGCGTGATTTGTGTAATGGGCTTTAAGCTTTAGTTTATAATATTATTTTGTTTAAATGATTTCTGGCAAGTTTGAGTATAAAAAAGCTCATATCTTTTTCTTATTTTTAATTCATAAAACTATTACTATGAAGATTTTTTTACCTATTACAATTGCTATTGTATTTTTTGGAAATTTAATAGCCCAAACTCCTTTACATTGTGGAGCTGATGAGATGAGAATTAACACTTTAAAACAAAATCCTCAAATTGCTAATGCGGTTATCAATAGAGATGTGGAACTAGAAAATTTTACTCAAAATTTTACTCAGTCTCAAAGTAAAAATGCCAATATAGCAACGTATGTTATTCCTGTTGTATTTCATGTGATTCATAATTATGGTATTGAAAACATTTCGGATGCTCAGTTAAAAGATGGTTTGGATATCGTTAATAAATCATTTAATAAAACCCATCCCAATACATCTTCCATTGTTGCTGCATTTCAGGGTATTCATGCTAATTGTGATATTGAGTTTCGTTTAGCCACTAAAGATCCCAATGGAAATTGTCATAGTGGAATTAATCGCATCGCATCATCTTTAACTACCAGCGGAGATCATCGTGTAAAAAACTTAATTCATTGGCCTCCAACTCAGTACTTAAATGTATATGTAGTGGCTAATGCTGCTGGTTTAGCTGGTCACGCCGTTTGGCCAAGCGATGCAGATACGATTCCTTTGTGGGATGGTATTGTATTATCTCATAATTACGTTGGAACTTTTGGGACATCTAACTTAACACAATCTGTGGCTTTTGCTCATGAGTGCGGTCATTATTTAAACTTACATCATATTTGGGGTGGTAATAATGTACCCGGTTTTTACTTTTATCCTTGTGCTGATCCAAATAAAGATTGCAATATTGATGATTTAGTAGCTGATACACCTCCAACCATTGGTTGGCAATCTTGCAATTTAACAGGAGCATCTTGTGGAAACACCGTCGATAATGTTCAAAATGCGATGGATTATAGCTACTGCAATATTATGTTTACTCAAGGACAAAAAACTCGAATGCAAGCTTGTTTAAATTCGCCAATTGCAGGACGTAATAATTTATGGCAAACATCTAATTTAATAGCGACAGGAACATATACCACTATACCAGCTTTGTGTAAGGCAGATTTTATAAGTAACAAAACCATGGTTTGCCCTAGTGCAAGTTCAGTTACTTTTACAAATACATCTTATCATGGTACATTTACATCTATAGAATGGAAATTTGCGGGAGGAACGCCATCTGTTTCAACGGTTTCTAATCCTACAGTTTCATATTCAACCCCAGGTTCTTATCCTGTTGAATTAAAAGTAAAAAACGGAACAGATTCATCGATTGTTGTGAAACAAAATTACATTAACATGCAAGCTACATCTGGAGCAGGGTTGCCTTATTCAGAAGGATTTGAAACGGTTACTTCTTTAAATGGAACGGAATGGTTTACTAATAATTTAGATACTTCTAACACTTGGAAGCTTACTAATTTAGCGGCAGCTTCAGGTAGTACTAGTATTATGATTGATAATTTTTCAACTTCGATAAATGGAAAAGATGAATTGTTTAGTAGAGCTATTAATTTATCTGGAGCTACAGGTTTATATATAAATTTTAAATATGCATTTGCCAGAAGAGATACTTCTAATAAAGATAAACTACAAGTATTTGGTTTAGGAACATGTAATGGAACCCCTTTACCTAGATATAGTGCTATTGGTTCAGCCTTAGAAACAACCACATTAACAACAAATCCATATTATCCAATAAGCACAGCCGAATGGAGATCAGTATCCGTTTCAATGATTGCTGCTCAAATTACCTCTGGTTTTAGATTAAAGTTTGTTTTTTCTAGAGATGGTGGTAATAATATTTTTATTGATGATATAAATATTGATGTTGCAACAGATACAAAAGATTTATCAGAGATTTTAGATTTTGTAAAGATATTTCCAAATCCCACGGCTGATGAATGTGCAGTAAAGTTTACAGCATCTCAGACCAAAACATTATTTATAGATGTATTTAATATTTTAGGAGAAAAAGTTTACTCTATTCAAAAAGGAATCTATGAAGAAGGAGAGCATGAAGTGAAGTTAAATACCACAAATCTTTCTAATGGGATGTATGTCATACAAATAAATGATGGCGTTAGAGCAATTAATAAGGAATTAGTGATTAGTAAATAAGCAATTTTTAGCTTTATTATCTGCCGTTTCCTTATTACCTTTAGCGAGTGTCATTTAAACTTATATCTGAATTTCAACCAACTGGTGATCAACCAACTGCTATTCAACAATTAGTTGAAGGCTTAAATGCTAATACTAAACATCAAGTACTTTTAGGAGTTACTGGTTCTGGTAAAACGTTTACTGCAGCGAATGTAATTCAGCAAGTTAATAAGCCAACGCTTATTTTAAGTCACAATAAAACGCTAGCTGCTCAGTTGTATAGTGAGTTCAAACAATTCTTTCCTGAAAATGCCGTAGAGTATTTCGTGAGTTATTACGATTACTATCAACCTGAAGCTTACTTACCAACTACAGGAACGTATATCGAAAAAGATTTACAAGTAAATGATGAAATTGAAAAATTACGAATCAGTGCTTCTTCCGCATTACTGTCGGGTAGGAGGGATGTGATTGTAGTATCGTCCGTATCTTGTATTTATGGTATTGGAAATCCAACAGATTTTAAAAAGAACATTATAGAAATTGAAGTAGGAAAAGTGATTTCCCGCAATAAATTGTTGCATCAATTGGTAGGTGCATTATATTCAAGAACGACTGAAGAGTTTAAACGTAGTACATTTAGAGTAAAAGGTGATACAGTTGATGTGAATTTATCATACGCTGATTATGCGGTTCGCATTAGTTTTTTTGGAGACGAGATAGAATCGATTGAAACATTTGATCCAATTCATGGCACCATCATTCAAAAACATGAAGATTTTAGAATTTATCCTGCCAACATTTTCGTAACGGCACCTGATACTTTACAAAATGCCATGGTGAATATTCAAGACGATATGGTAAAGCATGTTGCTTTCCTGAAATCACAAGGTAAAGATTTAGAAGCGAAGCGTATCGAAGAACGTGTCAATTACGATTTAGAGATGATGCGCGAATTGGGTTACTGTAGTGGTATTGAGAACTATTCTCGTTATATGGATGGTAGAGCACCAGGCACTAGACCTTTCTGTTTATTAGATTATTTCCCTGAAGATTATTTGATGATTATTGATGAGAGTCACGCGACATTGCCTCAAGTTCGTGCGATGTTTGGTGGTGATTTTTCTCGTAAACAAAATTTAGTTGAATATGGTTTCCGTTTACCATCAGCAATGGATAACCGTCCTTTAAAGTTCGAAGAATTTCAAACCTTAATTAATCAAGTTATTTATGTATCAGCTACACCGGCTGAATATGAATTAGAACAAGCAGAAGGAATTGTGGTTGAACAATTAGTTCGCCCAACAGGTATCTTAGATCCAATTATTGAAGTTCGTCCTAGTGGCAATCAAGTAGATGATTTATTAGATGAAATACATAAAGTAGTTGAAAGAGATGAGCGTGTTTTAGTAACGACCTTAACTAAACGAATGGCCGAAGAACTTTCTAAATACTTAACCAAATTACAAATACGTTGTCGTTATATACATAGTGAAGTGGATACACTGGAACGAGTTGAAATATTACGACAATTACGTGTAGGAATGTTTGATGTATTAATTGGAATTAATTTATTAAGAGAAGGATTGGATTTACCAGAAGTATCGTTAGTAGCTATTTTAGATGCAGACAAAGAAGGCTTTTTAAGAAATGTAAGAAGCTTAGTACAAACATCGGGTAGGGCAGCTCGTAATGTAAATGGTAGAGTAATTATGTATGCTGATAAAATGACGGATAGCATGCGTATTACGATTGAAGAAACTGGAAGACGCAGAAAACGACAAATAGAATACAATTATAAAAACGGAATTACACCATCTCAAGCTGGTAAAAAAGCTTTATTACAACCAAACGATTCAGGAGTAGAAGTTACAGTGGATGGGAAATTAGTAAGAACGTATATTGAACCAGATGTATTTAGTGTAGCTGCTGATCCAGTTGTTCAATACATGAGCAAGGATGAATTGAAAAAACAAATTACTAAATTAAAGTCAGCGATGTTGAAAGCCTCTAAAGAAATGGACTTTATGAAAGCGGCTAGTTTGCGTGATGAAATGTTTGGTTTAGAGAAATTATTAGAAGATAAGTAATGAAAATCGCGACCAATAAACTTTCCGATTTATACGAATTTTACAAAAACGAATTATCATTGATTTATGATGAAGGAGAGTTGTATTCTATATTTGAACTAGTTTGCGAGAAGTATTTAAATTATTCTAAAGCCCAAGTAAAACAACACTTTGATGAAAATATTAATCAATCCAATTTGATTAATATATACAATACAGGTGTTGAATTAAAAAAGGGTGCACCAATTCAATACATTTTAAAAGAAGCCTATTTTTATGATTTAACCTTTAATGTTTCCAATGCTGTTTTAATTCCTCGTCCAGAAACAGAAGAGTTAGTTGATTTAATAATTAAATCTCAAACAACTCATAACTCTCCAATATCTATTTTGGACATTGGAACAGGCTCTGGCTGTATTCCTATTACACTAAAAAAACATTTACCTCTAGCAAAAGTTTTTGGAATTGATATTTCTGAACAAGCATTAGAAGTAGCTAAATCAAATGCTCTAAAAAACAATGTAGATGTTGAATTTATAAAACAAAATATTTTATCTAACTTCTTAATTCTTAATTCTAACTTCTCAATTATTGTAAGTAATCCTCCCTATGTTTTAAATTCCGAAGCCAAACAAATGGATGTCAGAGTTTTAGAACACGAGCCTCATTTAGCTTTATTTGTGGAAGATAATGATCCTATCATTTTTTATAAACGAATTATCGACTTGTGTGACAAGTATTTAGAAGAAAAAGGTTGGTTGTATTTTGAATTAAATCCCATGTATGCAATAGATGTAAAAAACTATGCAAATGACAGTAAAATCTTTAATTTTACAGAGATTTTAAACGATATGAGTGGCAAACAACGATTTTTAAAAGCACAAAAAAAATGAAAATCCTAACGGTATTAATATTACTTTTTTCAAGCTCTTTATTTTCCCAAGAAAAAATTGAAACAGTAGTTGATAAACCAGCTCAACCAGTTGGTGGTAAATTAGATGTAGATTACGTGTTTCAATCTCAAGTAATTTATCCTGAAAATTTATTAAAGAAAAATATTAGCGAAGATGTTGCAATTTACTTCACGGTTTCATCGGATGGCTCAGTTAAAGATATTGAATTTAAACAAGAGTATAAGGAAGAATTTAAGAGTGAGGCAAAACGTTTATTGCGTTATTTTATGTTTACACCTGCCACAATTGGTAACGTAAATGTGGCTTCTCAAAGTTTTTTAGTATTTAAATTTAGTCCTGATACTTATAAAAAATATACCAAAGCCAGAGGCTTTATAATTCATAAAGAACAAGCAATTTTTGATACAAGTTTTGTCGTTTACAAAATGGCTGATTCCTCCCCAGAATATTATAAAGGCGAAGAAGCTTTAAGCGAATTTGTTTTAAGTAATTTAGAGTATCCTGATTTAGCGATTCGTCAAAACTTGCAAGGAGCAGTAGTGATGAGTTTTATTGTGGAGCCTAATGGAACGATTAGTAATATTGTTGTCGAAAAAGAATTCAATCACTTATGCACTCAAGAAGCACTTCGTATTATGCGTCAAACAAAATGGAAGCCAGGTAAAAAAGATGGAAAAGCAATTCGTTACAAAACTAAATACCCTATTATATTTAATTTAAATAATATTAATAAAGATAACGCCACAAGCGAACAACGATAACGATTACACTCTAAGCTGTCAGTTCGAGCTGTCACACTGAGCGGAGTCGAAGTGGTAGTCTAGAACCGAAGTAAAAAAAGCGTAATCCTTTAAAAAGAAAAAGAATGAAATACGAAATCACTACCAACAAACAAATTACATTAAAAGATATACAATATATCATTGACTCAAACTCTACTTTAGTTTTATCTGATAAAGCAAAAAAAGATATAGTGGCTTGTCGCGAATACTTAGATAAAAAAATGGCTTCTCAAAAAGAGCCTATTTATGGCATTAATACAGGTTTTGGTTCTTTATGTAATGTCATTATTCCTGATAATGAATTAGAACAACTGCAAACTAATTTAGTAATGTCTCATGCTTGTGGAATGGGAGATGAAGTACCAGTTGAGATAGTACGTTTAATGTTATTGTTAAAAATCCAATCTTTATCTTATGGTAAAAGTGCGGTTCAATTACAAACAGTGGAGCGCTTAATTGATTTATATAACAATAAAGTGTACCCGATTGTATATGAACAAGGTTCTCTTGGTGCTTCTGGAGATTTATCACCATTAGCGCATTTATCATTGCCTTTATTAGGAATGGGAGAAGTAAATTATCAAGGGAATAAATACCAAGCTTCAGTTGTATTAAAACAATTAGGATTAGAACCTATTAAATTAAAATCGAAAGAAGGTTTGGCCTTATTAAATGGTACTCAATTTATGAGCGCTTATGGCGTTTGGTGTTTATTGAAATCAAATAAATTAAATGCTCTAGCCGATTTAATTGGAGCAATTTCTTTGGATGGTTTTGATGGAAGAAGTGAACCTTTTAAAGATAATATTCATATCATTCGTCCGCATAAAGGACAATTACAAACAGCGCGTGCGATTCGTGAAAACTTGGCTGGTAGTGAAATATTAGCTCAGAAAAAAGTACAAGTACAAGATCCATATTCTTTCCGTTGTATTCCTCAAGTTCATGGTGCTACTAAGGATGCAACGGCTTATGTGACTTCTGTATTTGAAACAGAGATTAATTCAGTAACTGATAATCCAACGGTTTTCCCTGAAGATGATGAAATCATTAGTGGGGGTAATTTTCACGGACAACCTCTAGCTATTTCTCTTGACTTTTTATCCATTGCTATTGCTGAATTAGGAAGTATTTCTGAAAGACGCGTGTATCAACTTATTTCTGGTATAAGAAACTTGCCAGCATTTTTAGTAGCTAAGCCAGGATTAAATTCAGGCTTTATGATTCCTCAATACACAGCAGCAAGTATTGTAAGTCAAAATAAACAATTATGCACACCAGCTAGTATTGATAGTATTGTGTCAAGTAATGGTCAAGAAGATCACGTAAGTATGGGTGCAAATGCCGCTACTAAATGTCATAAGGTTATTGAAAACGTAGAAAAATTATTGGCCATTGAATTATTAAACGCTTCGCAAGCAATTGAATTTAGAAGACCATTAAAATCATCTACGAAAATTGAGAATCTATTATCTGACTTTAGAAAATTAATTCCGTTTATTAAAGATGATAAAATTATGTATCAAGAATTAGAGGCAACTTTACAATTCGTAAAAACCCTTAGTATTTAATACAAAAATAGTGCTTTCGTCTCCCCCTCTGGAGGGGGCAGGGGGAGGACCTTAAATAAAAAAATGAAACAACTACTCATCATATTCCTTTTTATCATCACCAGCAAAATATCATTTGCTTGTCAATGTCCTTTAACAACTTTAAACGAAAAAGAAATTGCTAAGTATGAAATTATATTTAAAGGTTCTGTAAAATCTATCAAACTAAATAAAACTAAGAGTGAAGCTATTTTTACAGTTTCTGAACTATATAAAGGAGTTATTGCTCAGGATTTTAAACTATTTTTTGACGATGAAGATCCTTGTAAATTACAACTAAGAGTAGGTGAGGAGTGGATTATTTATACAAATTATCATCAAGTAGATAATGCAAAATTAGATTATTGCAGTAGAAGTCGTTATTATATTAAAAATATTAACGAGGATTTTTTTACTGAAACCACTGGTATATCTTACGACGAAGAACTTCGTTACTTACAAACTAATTTAGGGTTACATAAACTTTTAAAAGAGAATCCTAATAAAACACAAAACAGAAATATTATCCCTAACACCAATCAATTAATCATTACACTTTTATTTTCTATAATAGGAGTCGTTGGTTTTTATGTGATTGTCAATAAACTATTTAAAAAATATAAATAAGGTTCATGAAAGTTCAATTACACAAAGCACATCCTTGGCATGGTATCTCCATTGGAGAAAAATCTCCTGAAATCATCACTTCTTTTATTGAAATGGTTCCCGCTGATCATGTGAAATATGAAATAGACAAAGCTTCTGGCTATCGCAAAGTTGATAGACCTCAAAAATTTTCAAATATCATTCCTGCCTTATATGGTTTTGTCCCTCAAACCTATTGTGGTGATTTAGTTGCACAAAGAGCTAATGAAAGAACGGGGCGTAAAGATATCATCGGTGATGGTGACCCTCTAGATATTTGTGTTTTAACAGAGCGTAACATTACTAGTGGAGATATTATTGTAGAAGCTATTCCTATTGGTGGGTTTAGAATGATTGACAAAAACGAAGCAGATGATAAAATCATTGCAGTGATGGCAAAAGATGAAATATACAGTAAATGGAAAGATATTTTAGATTGTCCTGAACCATTAATCAATCGTTTGCGTCACTATTTCTTAACTTATAAAAATATCCCAGGTGAATCAACTGCTATTGTAGAAATAACAGAAACATATGGAAGGGAAGAAGCTCACGAAGTGATTAGAAGAAGTGTAAAGGATTATGATAAATCATTCCGTTCTCATTTAGATTTGGGAATGTAATTCAAACAGAAAGGCTGCTAAATTTAGCAGCCTTTCTGTTTATCGGATTAATAAAACATAACCTGGAGCTAAATGCTCTTTATCTTTTTTATCAATTACTTTTATGATGTAATAGTAAGTAGCATCTGGACATTTTTCTCCATTACTAGCAATTCCATCCCACGAGTTTTTTAGAGCATCCCAACTATATAATAATTGTCCCCAACGATTATAAATATATCCTTCTGCAGATTTTACTCCTTTTACTTTAATATGAAATAAATCGTTCACGCCATCTTCATTTGGTGTAAATACATTTGGAATCTCAATCACAAAACCTTCATCTACAAAAATAGTTTTAATGGCTGTGTCATTACATAAACCAGAACTTGCGACTAATACAATCGTATAAGTTCCTTCGGTATTATAAACAGTACTTGGATCTTGAATGGTTGATGTACTTCCATTTCCAAAATTCCATGTAAAGCTATTAGCATTTGTGCTAGTATTTGTAAAGTTGACTGTTAATGGTGCTTCTCCTGTTTGTGGATCAAAAGTAAAATCAGCAGTTACATTATTTTGAGAAACATCAACAGTTGAAGTAGCTGTACATCCTGTTACTAAATTTGTAACGGTTAATGTATAAACTCCTGTATCAGTAACTGTTGGTGTTGCTGTATTACTTCCCGAAATGATACTTCCTACATTTGGACCACTCCAAGTGTACGAAACAGCATCAGTTGTTGTTGAAGTGCCTAATAATGTTGTTGTAGAAGAATTGCATGGCATTACAGTTGCCGCTCCAGCATTTGCATTTGGAGATATAACACTACTTGTTAAAGTGATTGTTTGAGAAGTTGAACATCCATTAGCAGCATCAGTAACAGTTGCTGTATAATCCCCTGCGGTAGTTGTAATTACAGGATTAGTAGCTGCTCCAGAAGGTGTAGCCCATGTTGGTGTATCTGTTAATGTTGATATTGCAGTTAATGTACTACTAGTATTAGAACAAGTAATTACTGAGTTTGTTGCTGATATAGATAGTGTTGGAGCTGTTGTATTTGTTCCTACCGTTGAAAATGCAGAACTATTTATACATCCATTGATAGGATCGGTAATCGATAAACTATAAGTTCCAGCTGCATTAGCAGTAATTGAAGAGTTGTTTACGCTGCCTACAATTCCTGGTCCTGACCAAGTATAGGTACTTGTTGAAGGATTAACCGAAGAAGTTAACACAACTGTATTTGAGGCGCAAGTAATAGATGCACTTGGTGTTATTGTAACGCTTGGAATTACTGTATTTATTCCAACAGCTACTTGCGCAGCACTTGTTGAACAACCATTAGTTGTATTGGTAATAGTACAAGTATAATTTCCTGTTGCTGTAAATGTTGCATTAGCAGATGAAGATCCAGAACTAGGAGTTGGACTCCAAGAATATGAAACAGGAGTTACAGTTGAAGAAAGAGATACACTTGGTGAAGGAATAGCGCAAGTAATGGTTGTCGTATTAGAAGATAAATTAAAGGTTGGTAAATTTACGTCCGGAGTTAAGGTTACAGTTCCGATAGATGAAGCACAACCATTAACCGTATTTGTTACAGCTACAGTAAATACACCAGTACCTCCAATGGTAGGGTTATTGATCGATGTGTTACTTATTGTCCCTGTTGCAGGAGCAGTCCAAGTATAAGTTGTGTTGGGGTTTGAATTACTTGTTACTGTTACAGTTGTATTTGGATTTCCGCATGTTGTAGTAACTGATGTCGCGCTTAAACTTAATGTAGGAGCAGTTGTATTAGTTGGAACAAAAACAACAGCGCTTCCTGTAGGATTTGTACAACCAGTAATTGTATTTGTTACTGTAACAGAATAGTTTCCAGTAGCGCCAACGATAGGATTAGCAGTTGTGCCACCAGAAATAATATTAGGGCCAGACCATGAATACGAATAATTAGCACCAGTTGGAGTGCTACTTAAAGTAACACTTGAAGAAGTACAAGTAATACTTGCTGTAGGAGCAATGCTTGCGCTTGCAGAAACAGGAGTTGTATTTGTTGGAACAACCACTGGGTAAGATTGTGAGCAACTAGCTGTGTTTGTAATGGTAATAGTATAAGTACCTCCTGATGAAACAGTTGTAGCAGAAGATGTTGGCGAAGAGATTGTTCCTGGTCCTGTCCAAGAATAAGTAAGAGGTGATATTGTAGACGTTATACTTATTGATGCAGATGTAAGAGAGCAAGTTATTGAATTAGATGCAGCACTAACATTTCCGTTTGGAGTTCCTGCACTTGGCGCTACTTGAACAGTTGATGTAACAAAACACCCATTGGCTGGATTAGTAGCAGTTAAAGTATAAATTCCTGCGCCTCCAACGGTGGTAGTATTTGTTGTAGCACCATTACTCCAACTTAAATTCGAGCCTCCAGTGGCATTACCTGTTAATGTAACCGTAGGTACAGCACACGTAATCGTTTGGCTAGAACCAGCAGTGACCGTGGGTGTAGTTAAATTATTAGTGACTGTTGCAACAGCTACAGAAGAACTTGAACACCCATTAACAGTGCTGGTTGTAATTAATGAATAGGTTCCTACAACAGAGGCTGTAATATTAGCTACAGTATTACTTCCAACTATTCCGGGACCAGTCCAACTATAAGTAACACCTGCTGTTGGTCCTCCAACTAATACAGTTGATGTTTGAGCACATGTTAAAGTTCCTCCCGATGCAGATGCCGAAGGTGTTGTAGTATTTATATTAGCAGCCAATGTTGTAGTAAAAGTACAGCCAGCTGAACTCATAACTAATAACGTATAAGTCCCAGAACCTTGTCCTATAGCATTTTGATTATTTGCAGTTCCTCCTGAAATTGAACTTCCACCAGGAGCAGTCCAAGTATAACTTTGACCTGATAAACTTGAATTTAAATTGATTGTATTAGTAACACAGGTAATGGTTCCTGCAGTACTTGCTGTTGATGTAGGAATCGGATTAACTGTTATAGTTCTTATAGAAGTATTAATACAACCATTAGCATCAGTTCCAGTAACCGTGTAAGTTGTAGTTGTTGTTGGTGAAAAAGCAACACCATTAGATACACCTCCTGTCCAAGTATAGGTGTTTGCTCCGGTTCCATTTAACGTCGTAGAACTTCCTCTACAGATAACAGAATTAGAAACAGAAGAACCAACTGTTGGTAATGGATTCACTGTAATTGTTCTTACAGCTGTATTGGTGCAACCATTAGCTGCAGTTCCAGTAACGGTGTATGATACTGTGGTACTTGGAGTAAATGCAACTCCATTACTAACTCCACCTGTCCATGTATATGTATTAGCGCCAGTTCCATTTAAGGTAACAGAGGCTCCATTACAAATAACTGAATTACTAGTTGTAGAAGAAACTGTTGGAGGTGTATTTACAGTAATTGTTCTAACGGCAGAATTAGTACATCCAGTTACCGCATTTGTTCCAATTACTGTATAAGTAGTTGTAATAGTAGGAGTAAATGCAACTCCGTCAGTAACGCCCCCTGTCCAAGCATATGTGCTAGCCCCTGTTCCATTTAAGGTAACGGAATTTCCATTACAAATAACTGAACCCGATGTTGTAGAAGATACAGTTGGTTTAGGATTAACAGTAACAGTATATACCGCAGAATTAGTACAACCATTTGCTGCGGTTGCTATCACAGTATAGTTAGTAGTAATGGTAGGAGAAGCTGTGACCGCAGTTCCTGTTGAAGCACTTAAACTAGCTGAAGGAGACCATGTATAAGTACTGGCTCCGCTTACTGATAAATTTGTGCTTGATCCATTACAAATTGTATTAGAAGTTGAGGCAATAGTTAACGAAGGCACTGTATTTACCGTAACCGAAGAAACTGCCGTATTAGTACAACCATTGACGGAGGTTCCAATAACAGAGTAGGTAGTATTACCCGAAGGTGCCACGGTAAATGAAGTGGTTGTATTTCCTGTACTCCAAGAATAAGTACTTGCACCTCCTCCAGTTAAAGTAATTGTTTGAGTTCCACAAGTTGTAATAGCCGCTCCAGCATTTATAGAAACAGAAGGAACTGTATATAAGAAAACTGTTTTTGTTAAAGTTTGTTTGTAACCACAAACTCCTCCAACATAACACGTGTAAGTCATTTGTGTACCAGGAGCTACTGATATGGTTTGAGTATTTTGACCACCTGGCTCCCAAGTATATCCTGTTGCTCCAGTAGGAGCCGTTAAAATAGAACTTTGACCAGGACATATTGTACCTGGAACAGCTGTGATTGCAGGTAATGCAACTCCAGAAATTGCTTGGATATTATAGTTACAAATATCTCCACTCCAACCATCAACCATCACATAATAATCATCACCTACGGTTAAGCTATTTGCATTTACAGTATAAGTACTTATACCACCTGAAAATGAACCAGAGGCATTTTCTTTGTAATCTGAGACAGGAGTGAAGCCACAACAAGCAGAGGTTGTAGAAAAAATTTGCATCTGAACACCTCTTGGAGTCCCTGGAGTTGCAGTAACAGTGTTAGTGCCAACTCCCCAACAGTTAGACACTGTAACTCTTAATGAAACAGTAGGACTAGCTGCTGTAAAACGTACCCACGAATTATTATCAATATACACATCATTAATAGCTGAACCAGTTCCCCATGTTCCACCTGCGCCAAAAGGACCAGCTGGGTTTGCGCCTACACTATAAGTGTATGTTGGACCAGGTCCTTCTCCATTTCCTCTCATGTTACAAGGATGATCGCGACTGTAAGCTGGACTAGTAGTTGCAGAATAACCATTAATATCACAAATGTATAAAGCGTTAGCACATAAATCGTTAGTTGGAGATTGTACACAAAATCCAAAGTTACCTTGAGCAGAACCATAACCCCAATACCTTAAGTATACTGTTTCGCCCGGAGTTAATCCAGTAGCTCTAATAAAAGATTGTAAATCATTATAGCCTGCAGGATAATTATAATCATCAGAGCAAGTATAAGTTGTTAATGCTCCACATGTTCCTCTGTATAATGTCATAACTCCATCTTGTATCCAACCAGCTCCCATATTTGGTTGAGGAGTGATATAAATATTGCCACTAGCAGGTACTGTGATACTAAACCAAACATCTTTTGATGTTGCTCCAAATCCACCATTTGAAAGGGCTCCCATTGAATTGGTTGAATTATCATAATTTTCACAAACAGCACCTGGGCTTCCGGGAAGAGTAGTTTGAGTTGCGCCAATATTTGAAAACACTAAGTTGTTACAATCTGCTGTTACGGCAGGAATTTGAATGGCGTTACAAGGTTCATCATTTGGTTGAGAGCCAGCAATAATACTTGTTCCAGATACACAAACACTAAAAGTACTTCCAGCACCTGAGTAGTAATCATAAACTCTAAACAAATAAGTAACACCTGGAGTTAAACCAGATGCAGTAACAGTTTCCGTTCCTCCAGAAAAAGTATTATCAATACAACTTAATGATGTTAAAGCTCCACAAGTACCATCGTATAATTCAACAACGGCATCAAAATTAGCTGAACCAGCTACTTGTATGGTTTGAGTATAATTTGTGGCTGTAAACGAATACCAAACATCATCATTTGCAGTACCAGCACATCCAGTTAAAGAAGTAGTTGCTCCATAAGAAGTACCAGATGTATTAACACAACCAGCATTGACAGCTAAATTTATTGCACTAGTACAAGGGTCGTTTGCAGGAGCCGCTGGAGGATTATTTAAACACATTGTAAAAGTGCTCGATCCAGAACCTGCACCGTAATGATATACTCTGACATAATAAGTGGAGCCAATTGTTAAACCTGATGCTATTGTAGATTCAACTTGTCCATTAAATGTATTGTCAACACAGCCATTTGAAACTAAAGCAGCACAAGTTCCAGAAAATACTTGTAATACCGCGTCAAAAGTTGCTGAACCTGTAACAGTTAATGAATGACTTGTGCCAGAGGCTACAAATTTATACCAAACATCGTCATCAGCATTACCTGCACAACCAACAATGTTTTGAGAAGAACCAGCAGTTCCAACTACACAAGCACCATTAGTTAATGTAACAGCTCCCGAACAGTTTTCAGACTGAGACCATGAACTAAAGAAAGATAAAACAAAAAGAAGAGTAATATAAATATTGCGCATACTTAAATAATGTAAAAAGTTTTATAAAAAATTATTGAATGTATTTTCCTGTACTGTATTCCATTGGAGCTAAGCCATTTTTAAGTATAGCTTGTTTAATGGATGTTGGACTAAAGGTTTTATCACCTTCATTTGTAACAGTTTTTTCTTTAACTACAAGAACAATTTGTCCCATGTTTTTTTCAGTCTTGTATTTCACTTTTGCTTGAGATACAAATTCGATTTTTAATAATACTTTTTCAAACGCCTCTATTTTTTCTTGATTCATATTTCCTTCAAAAGTGTAATAGTGCATCGTGAAAAATTCATCCGCTTTTAATGTGTTATTTACTTCTTGAGAAAATAAATTATTAAACAAGCCAAAGAATAAAAGGAAATAAAAAATAGGTAATTTGTTTTTCATCTGATTTTTAAAATAAGTGAAAGGCAAAAATATACCAATTAAACGACACAAACAGAGAAGTAATTGTTAAATATTAATTAAATCAATTTAGTAAAATCGCACTGGGATGGTTAATTGTGTTTTTAAATTTCTATTATTTGATTTATAATTTGATAAATAAATACAGAAAAAATACAATATATGATTGATTTTCATAGAAAATGAAAGGTAACTATTAATACTAATTAGTTTTTAATTTTGAAACAAATAATTATATTTGTGATATTAACAAAATTACTATATGAAAAAAATATTAACTTTTTTTGCAATTGCTAGCTTTACATCCGTTTTCTCTCAAATTACAATTAATGCTAATTTCCCTTCAAATATGAATTCGGCATCAACAGTGGATGCAGATGTTAAAATTAACAAAGGAGCGGTAGGTAATTTTGCTAAATATCAATTGGATGTTCCTGCAGGTTATGTGATATCTATTGTGGATGCAAAAGGAGGAAATTTCACTTTCGAAAATCAAAGAGCGAAAATCGTATGGGTTTCAGTTCCTAGTGAGCCAGAATTTACAATTAAATTAAAAGTTCAGGCTAATTCAGATGCAACGAATCCCGGAACTTTCTTGCAAAAATTTTATTATTTAGAAAATAACGAGAAAAAAGAAGTAGAAGCAGCACCAGCAATTATTAATATTGGTGGAGGAAGTGCTGTTGTAGCTACAACGCCAACAGAGACAAAACCAGTTACAACAACTACACCAACAGAAACAAAGCCTGTTGAAACAACTCCAGTTACTACACCAACAGAAACAAAGCCTGTTGAAACTAAACCAGTTACTACAACTACACCAACAGAAACTAAACCTGTTGAAACTAAACCAGTAACAACATCACCTTCAGAAACGAAGCCAGTTAAACCTGTTACTTCTTCTTCTTCAGAAGCTGGAATGACTTTTAAGGTTCAAATTGGAGCTTATTCAACTCAACCAAGTAAAAGTAAATTTCCTGGTGCAGGAAATGTAAATATTGATTTAATAAACGGAATGTATAAAGTTACTGTTGGTAATTTTAAAACGTTAGATGATGCTGTAAGACACCGTGATGAGTTAAAATCAAAAGGTTATAATGGCTTTATTGCTAAATATAAAGACGGAGTTCGTATTAACTAAGAATCTTTTTCTAATTAATAATAGTTACTAAAATTTATTCTTTGATTAGAAAGTTTCTGATATTCATTTTTATTTACTTAACATACCTAGGTAATGCGCAGCAATATCCATGGTGGTCTCAATACAGAAATAACCAAACTCTTTATAATCCTGCATTTTGCGGAACAAAAAGGGTAGTTGATATTCGGATTAACTATAGAAATCAATGGACTGGTTTTGATGGCTCTCCAAAAACCTATGCTTTAGCTTTAAATTCTCGTTTATGGAAAGGACGTATTGGAGTTGGAGGTTTTATTTTTAAAGATGATATTGGTCCTTTTAGGAATTTATCTACTAGCTTAACGGCAGCTTATCATTTAAAATTTGCTGATTCTGAAATTTCTTTTGGAGTTCAAGGAAACTACTTAAGACAAACATTTAATGGGACTGATGTTACATTAAGAAACCAACAAGATAAAGCGGTTAATCAATATGCGGAAGACAAGGATAGTAATTTTGATGGTAGCTTTGGCTTATTGTATTACAATGATAGATTTCATTTAGGAGTAGGTGCCAATAATATTGCAAGTAGTAAATTCGAATTTTATAAAAATGATTCTTTAAAAAAAGGCAGGTTTACTAATGTTCCTCATTATAATTTATCGGCTGGGTTTAATTGGGCAGATGATCCAAATTTTACATTCGAAAACTCCGTATTAGCAGTTTATGTTCCAGGTGTTCCTTTTTCTTTTGATTATACTCTCAGATTACATATGAGACAGCAACTTATTGCTGGCTTAAGTTTTAGATTGAATGATGCTATTGCATTACAGTTAGGTTACACAATAAAAGAAAATTTTCAGATTTCATATTCTTATGATATAGTTACCTCGCCGTTAAGAAAATATCAAAGCGGATCCCATGAATTATCATTAGTTTTCTCGTCAAATATGGGAACAGATAAAAAAAGAAGAGGTTTAGACAAGCGATTTATCAGACAGAGATATCAATACTTACTTTAGTATTGATAGGAATTCTTGTGTTTTTTGAGTAAATTGGTATGTAAAATGGTTGTTTATGATTTTTGCAGTTATAGATTTAGGGACTAATACTTTTAATTTGCTGATAGCAGAACGACTACCTAATTGCACTTTTAAGAAAATTTTTAATACAAAAATTGCAGTTAAACTTGGTGAAGGCACAATTAATTCGGGATATATAGCAGATGCTCCTTTTCAAAGAGGTATAAGTGCGCTAAGACAATATCAACAATATTTGTTAGATTATAATGTAGAGCATACTTATGCTTTTGCAACATCAGCTATCCGTTCAGCGTCTAACGGTAATGAATTTGTAGTACAGGCAAAAAAAGTTGCAGGTATTTCAATTACTGTTATTGATGGAAATGAAGAAGCATATTTAATTTATCATGGAAACAAAATGGCAATTAATATGACTCATTCAGTGTCTTTAATTATGGATATTGGAGGAGGTAGTACAGAGTTTATATTAGCAAATCATGATACTATATTTTGGAAACAAAGTTATTTACTTGGGGCAGCTAGATTATTAGAAAAATTCAAATTATCAGATCCTGTTACCAATCCAGAAATTATTTTATTTAATTCCTATTTGAAACAAGAATTGCAATCTCTCTTAGATGCTGTAAAAATACATCAACCAATAGAATTGATAGGTTCGTCAGGAGCGTTTGATTCAGTAGTGGATATCATTGCTGGAAAATTTAATAGTGAGGGATTAAATGATATTCAAACAGAATATGATATTGATTTAAATCAATATCACAAAATTAGTGAGATGATAAAAAAATCTACTTTAAAAGAGCGCTATCATATATCAGGATTAATAGATATGAGAGTTGATATGATTGTTATCTCTGTTTTGCTTATTGATTTTATTTTGAAAGAACTAAATTTAAATAAAATGAGAGTTTCAACTTTTTCATTAAAAGAAGGTGTTATTAATCAAAAATTAGGATTAACACTTTTGTAAGTTATTTTAAAAATCTTTCAGTAACTTTGGTCAAATGATTATTCAGAGTCCATATACACTTACTGTTTCAGATTCTTTTCATCAGGATTTGTTAGTGAAGGATACATGGTTAGTTATTTTACATGCCTCTCGAACTCCACCTCATATAGGAATATTAATAGATGGGAATTATAATTCTTTAACCATTAAAGGGCAGGAATTAGATGTTGATATCAAAGTATTATTAAAAACGATTCAACAAAAAAAAATAGAAACACTGTTTATTAAATTAAAAAAACATCCTGTTTTTAGTACAGGGTATCAAAAAGAAATTTGTCAGTTTTATATTAAACAATTCACACAAGTTAAAGCTAATGAAGCCTCTTGCTTAAGTCCTATCAAGTTATTTTTACAGGAATTTTATGTAATTACAGAACATAAACAAGAACTTTTATTTGAATTAATAGAACGTTTAAAACAAAATCAATATATCTCATTAACCGTTGGTTTAAATATTAAAGATAGAGTAGAGGAGAATGAATTTTCATTGCCAATGTATACTAATGACGAATTGCAATCCATTATTAACACTGAACGATCTAATTATTATAAAGACTAATGTTTATCAAATCGGAACATATTTACCTAAGGGCACTTGAGTCCTCTGACTTAGAATTATTATATGTTTCAGAAAATGACTCAGCCATATGGAAAGTGAGTAATACTATAGCACCGTTTAGTAGGGATGTTTTAGAGTTGTATTTGCACTCAGCTCATCAGGATATATACACGAATAAGCAATTAAGATTAATGATTTGTTTAAATCAAAAACATACACCTATTGGAACTATTGATTTATTTGAGTTTGAACCGATGCATTTAAGAGTTGGAGTAGGAGTATTAATTTTCGAGGAATTTAGAAAAAAAGGATATGCTTATGAAGCAATTGAATTAGTTAAAAAGTATGCTCAAGAAACATTACTAATGCATCAATTATTTTGCAATATTAGCTCATCTAATCTGGAAAGTATTGCTCTTTTTGAAAAAACTGGTTTCCAAAAAATTGGAATTAAAAAACAATGGAATCAAATTTCTAAAAACAAATTTGAAGACGAATTGATGTATCAATTCATTTTTTAATTTGTTTTTCTAGCAATAACAATCATTTCTTCTCCAATATTTAAAGCAGATAAAGTTTTATATATGATATTATGAATTTTCATATACAACTTTAGTTTCCACATTGGTTTTTGAGTAAATGTATTAAAGTATTGTTGACGTTCAGAAGCTTTAATAGTACTATTAGCTTCTTGCTGAGTTTGTTTTTTATTACCTTTTAATCTTTTTAATAAAGGTAAAATAGTATACATGATAAATAACTTTATTTCAAAAGAAGATTTAATAGTTTCAACTTTATACCCATGATTTGCTAGTAGTTGAGTAATTGTTTTTTTACCAAAATAATTTACATGATCAATTCCCATCATCTTCCAATTATCTTTATGTTTTTTTGCAAAATATGAATCTATTTGTGGAACTTGAATAACGATAATTCCATCTTTAGAAGTTATTCTCGAACATTTTGCAATCACATCATCTGCTTTGTCTATATGTTCTAAAACATCCCACATGGTGATTATATCAAATTTTTTATCTTCTTTCATATCAAAAAAATCAATATGATCTACATTTAATTTTAAATCATTTTTAGAATAAAGATAAGGTTGTTCAGAAATTTCGATTCCATAAACATCATAACCTAACATTTGTCCCGTGAGCATAAAATGGCCCCAACCAGCTCCTAAATCAAATAATGAACCACTTGATTTATATTTTTTGATTAAATCATAACGTAATTTATGACGTTCAATTTTAACCCAATTATTTCCATTACGAACAGCATTGGCTACATTTTCATCTTTGTAATTATCATAAGAAATTTGTTTTCTAAAATAAGGAGGGATGAAAGTAAAAGAACATTTTTTACATTCTATCACCGAAAAATTTTCTTTTTCGTAATTGATTTTAAAATCAGAAGGATTTGTGTTACCGCAAACGCAACAATGAACGTCTTCAAAAATATCTGGCATAAATAACTTTAAGGTTTAGTTTCTTGTTCAAAAGTAGATTCAGTAACCGCTTTTCCATCTCTGAAATATGATATACCTCCCCAACTAAAGATTTTCTTTTGATATAAATAAGCAGCTGTTTCTTTTACAACTACTCTTTGAATAATAACAACTCCAGGACCTGAAATAGTTTCTTCTGTAACTCCTGGAGGATATTTTGCTAGTAACGCTTTTTGTTTGGCATCTATATCATCTGCAGTGGCTGAATCTGATTTTAATATTTTTTCTATTTCAGCTAAACGCCCTTTAGCGTAACTATCATTAGCTTTTGCAATTAAAGCCTCTTCATATGATTTTTTAGAGTCCAAATAACGTTTCGCGTTAAATTGTCCATCAGCTTTAGTAATTGCCTCTTTATATTTATCTACAACTGGGGCAGTTATTTTTTCTTTCGCTTCTTTATCCGCTTTTTCTTTGGCTAAACGAGCGGCATCTTCCTCTGCTTTTTTCTTAGCAGCAGCCTCAGCCTCAGCTTTCGCTTTTGCTTCGGCAGCAGCTTTTTCAGCAGCTGACTTGTTTGCTAATTCTTTAGCTAGTTTATCAGCAGCTTCTTTATC
>PNMI01000029.1 GCA_013823565.1 Sphingobacteriaceae bacterium
ATTTGAAAAAGAAATATTGCCTCAACCTGAATTAAAAGAAGCATTTAGAGAATACCGTCAAACTTATAACGACAAAATGGACTTAACGGCTATTGATGATTTTGAAATTTCTCCAACAGCCGTAAAGAAAAATCAAAAATTTATGAAAAGTGTGGTTAAGTTGGATAAAAATTTTCATATCTATGTTCATGGACGACATGATTATGTTGAGAAAGGATATGATGAAGATAAAGGCTTGAAATTCTATAAATTATACTATTCTAACGAAGATTTTGGGTAATAGCTTAAAATATTTAAGTTAAAAAATAGTTATGTCTATTTTAAACAATAGTTTTTTGATAACTTTCAATAAAAATGACCTTATTTTTAACATTTAACCAGAGCTAAAAGGATAAAAAATATTGTAAAATGTATATATTTGAAAAATTGTATTATTTTTGTAATACCTAAAAAACTATGAATCAAAGAAGAATTTTATACATTTTTATATTTTCAGCGTATTTTTTACAGAACATTTACTCTCAAAATTTCACAAGGCCAAATGATTGGAAAAAATACCGTAGAGAATTAACGGTTCAAATGGGCGCATCTGGTTTTTTAGGAGACCTTGGTGGTTTAAATAAAATTGGAACAGATTTTAGTCCTGTTGATTTAGAGTTTGTATTAACTCGTCCTGCTTTTAGCTTGGGTTATAGATATAAATTGAGTAAAAATTTTAATATTCATTCTAGTTTTAACTATTTATTAGTAGCTGGAGATGACAGATTAACTTCAGAAACTTTTAGAAATAATAGAAATCTAAATTTTAAATCTAATATATTTGAATTAGCCGTTAGGGCAGAAGTAGCCTTATTTAAGAGTAAAGTAGGGCATCGTTACGGAATTAAAAAAACATTATCGCGTAGACATAAAGGTGGTTCTAACGAGTTTATCCTTTTTGTTGGAATTGGTGGTTTTTACTTTAATCCAAAAGGTAAAAATCCTGCAACTGGAGAATGGGAAAAATTATATCCTCTTCATACAGAAGGACAAGGTTTACCTGGTGGTCCTAAACAATACAGTCGCTTTGCTTTAAGTATCCCAATGGGGATAGCTTATAAAAGAACTATTAATAAACTTTGGTGCGTTGGATTAGAATTTAATTATAGAAAAACATTCACAGATTATATTGACGATGTGAGTACGACATATTATCCAGATAGAAATGCTCAACTTGAAGCCTATGGTACAAAATCAGTTATGATGGCAGATCCTAGTTTAGGTTATATTCCTACAGCTACCTCACCTAATGCTGACGGTACAGGCGCTCAACGAGGTGATAAAGAGAAAGATACGTACATGTCTATACAGGTAACTGTCGGACGTTTCTTCCCTCCTAAGCGTAAGAAAACTCGTTTACGTTCTAAATTCTAGAACACTCGTTTACTTAAAATTTTCGGATACTATTTCTTCCATTGTATGTTGGAGAAGAGAATTTGTTGCAATAATTTCTTTTCCAAATAACCAATCATTTGATTTAGTAAAATCACTAACAGTTCCACCTGCTTCTTTTACAATTAAGCCTCCTGCAGCTACATCCCAAGCATTTAGATTATATTCAAAAAATGCATCCACTCTTCCACAAGCTAAGTAACATAAATCAGCAGCAGCGGCACCAATTCTTCTTAAACCATGAGTGTTTTTCATCAAATAAGTTAGAGTCTTTATGTAATTATCTAACCTAGAAAAGTTATAAATAGGAAAACCTGTAGCTATTAAACTATCTGATAATTTGTTTCTTTCTGAAACGGATATTTTAGTTCCATTTAAAAAAGCACCACCATTTTTATAGGCATAAAAGCATTCGTTTTGAGCTACTTCATAAACTACTCCAACAATAATATCTCCTTGATGTTCAAGCGCTATACTTATAGCATAACAAGGAATTCCATGAATAAAATTAGTGGTACCATCTAGTGGATCAACAATCCAATTATAATCTTTAGTTCCAGATTTTGTATTTTCCTCAACGATAAAACCTGCTTCTGGTAAAATTAAAGATAGTTTCTCAACTAATTTTTGTTCAGATGTTTTGTCCACATAACTCACTAAATCATTTAAGCCTTTTATTTCAACCTTGGTATAAGAAAATGTTTTTCTTTCGATTCTTATAAATTCACCAATTTCCTTAGCTAAATCAACTACTTTATGTGTTATGTTTAATAAATCCATTTTAATTATTTTTTTCAGTAAAATTAAGGATAAGCATTAGAATTATGGTGTATTTCTGATAAAAACCCTCATGATTAAAAATAATCAGAAAGTGTTGCTAACATTATTTTGTAGAAACAAGTATTATATATATTTTTCAAAAAAATTAATCACATGAGCACTACACTACAATCTAAACAATCAAAAGTATCTAAACTTGCCGAAAACATTATTGGTTCAGAAATTATTAAATTAGCTGGAGAAGTAAACGAAAAAATAAAGCAAGGCGAAAAAATTTACAATATGACGATTGGAGATTTTAATCCGAAAGAATTTCCAATTCCTACTGAATTAAAACAATATATAGTTGATGCTTATTTTGATGATCAAACCAATTATCCAGCGGCGGATGGTATGTTAGAATTGCGAAATGCAGTTTCTAATTTATTAAAAGAACGTGGTGGTTTAGATTATAAAAATGATGAGATTTTAATTGCTGGTGGTGCTCGTCCAGTTATCTATAGCATTTTTAAAGCTTTAGTTGATGCTGATGATACTGTGATTTTTGCTGTACCATCTTGGAACAATAACCATTATTCTTATTTAAATTTTGCTAAATCTGTTGTTATTGAAGCAACTCCCGAGCAAAATTTTATGCCAACGGCTTCTGATATCAAGCCTTATATTCAAGAAGCGACACTAGTGGCACTTTGTTCTCCTCAAAATCCAACAGGAACTATTTTTAGTAAAGAAGGTTTAGAGGAAATTTGCGACATGATTTTAGCTGAAAACAAGCGTCGTGGACCAGATGCAAAACCAGTTTATTTAATGTATGATCAAATTTACTGGGCATTAACTTTTGGCGATAGTAAACACTATAACCCAGTAGTTTTAAGACCAGAAATGAGAGCTTATACTGTTTTTGTGGATGGCATTTCAAAATCATTAGCCGCTACAGGTGTGAGAGTAGGATGGAGTATGGGGCCAAAACTAATTATTGATAAAATGAAAGCCATTTTAACTCACGTTGGAGCATGGGCACCAAAAGCTGAGCAAATGGCTTCTGCTAAATATTTAAGTAATTTATCGATGTATGATTCTTTTATTGAAGAACAAAAAAACAAAATTAGCACTCGTTTGGATGGATTTTATAAAGGGTTTCAAGACTTAAAAAAAGAAGGTTTTAAAGTGGATGCAATTACGCCGCAAGCTGCTATTTACTTAACTATAAAATTTGATTTACATGGCATGAAAACAGCTGATGGTAAGGTTTTAACTACTACAAAAGATATTACCAAATTTATTTTGGATGAAGCTAAATTAGCCGTTGTTCCTTTTTATGCTTTTGGAGCTGATGATAATTCTCCTTGGTATCGTATGTCAGTAGGAACTTGTAAAGTAACCGATGTGCCAGATGTTATTTCTAATCTAAGAAATGCGCTAAAAAAACTTTCTTAATTACTTAAAAATAGCTTTACGATAATAGCCTACATTAAATATGTGGGCTATTTGTTTTTTAAGTATTTTTACTAAAACAATTTAGAAAAATGAAAAAAATCTTATTCTTTGCATTACTATCTATCCTATTAATTCCTGAATCATTTGCAAATCCAGGAGATACAACTTGGGTCACAATTTATAATTTACGTAAAATAACTCAATACGGTAATTATGATACAAGTGCAGTTTTACCAACAGGTAAAACATTTAGGAAAATAAAATTGCATTATATTTTAGGAAGATATGCTTGTCCTAGTGGAACACAATATTGTGGTTCTTGGGACTATACCACTCAAGTATATGCAAAGCCTGCCAATGCTGATACAGTTGAAATTGCAAGAATAATTACCCCTTATGCAACTGATTGGTTAAGCACGAATCGTAAACACGATTTTGTAGTTGACGTAACAGATTATTCATCTATTTTAAATGGGAATCTTGATTTTAGATATAAATACGACGGCTATTCTTGGGGTTTCACTTTAACTTTAAAATTAGAAATGATTGAAGGAACTCCTGCAATGCCAGCTTTGTCAGTTAAAAATATTTATGATGGTTACTTTGCTTATGGAAATACTTCTAACCCAATTGAAAACCATTTAATAGCTAAACCATTTATTTATAATAGTCCTGTTGCAAAAGCTTTTGTAAAAAATACAATTAGCGGACACGGTTCTGATGATAATGGTTGCGGTGAATTTTGTAGTAAATACTATGATTTAAAAATTAACAATAACGCTATTTCTCAAAAACAATTATGGAAAAGTGATTGTGGCATAAATGATATTTCTCCTCAAACAGGAACTTGGTTATATGATAGAGCTAATTGGTGTCCTGGTCAAGTTGTATTTCCTATTTTACACGATATATCTTCTCAAACTTCACCAGCTTCTTCTTTTTCTGTTGATATTGATATGCAACCATACACATCGCCAACTCAAACCAATACAGGTGGCTTCAATATTGTATCTCAATTAATTTCATATTCAGCACCAAGCTACAATACTGATATTTCCATTGAAGATATTATTGCTCCAAACAATGACCCAAATTATGCACGTTCTAACAATACTTGTGTAAACCCAAAAATTAAAATTAAAAATACAGGAACCAATCCTGTTACTCAAGTGGTTTTTAATTATAACATTACTGGTGGTTCTGTAGCTTCATATACTTGGACAGGAACCTTAAATTTTTTAGAAGAAACCATTGTTGAATTTGGTCCATTGATGCCTTTATATAATGGAAATACAACTAATGAGTTTAATGTTTCAGTTGATAAAGTAAATGGTGTTTCTGGTGACCAAGATTTATTAAATAATACTTATAAATCTATTTATAACTCCGTTAAAGTTTATCCTAATACCTTCATTGTTTATTTTAGTGCTAATGCAGCTACAAGTTCAATTAATCCTGGTTACAACGAATCTCATTGGACAATTAAAGATGTGAATGGCAATGTTGTTAAAAGTAGAATTAATAACTCAAATAGTACCATATTCAAAGACACTGTAAACTTACCTGATGGTTGTTATACTTTTACAATGGACGATGATGGATGTGATGGCATTTCTTGGTGGGTATACCAATATTATACACCTAATCCAGGTAATGGAGTTTTAAGATTTAATAAATTAGGAATTCCAATTTCACTTAAAAATTTTAATGGTGATTTTGGCTGTCAGACAACAGAGCGTTTTATGACAAGTAGTTTAATAACATCATCTGAAAAAATAGATACGAAAACAAATTTCCAGCTATTCCCAAATCCTACAAAATCAGTTATTAATATTTTATGCGATGTAAAAGAATTTCAAAATTTGGATTATGTAATAACAGATATTGCTGGTAAAGAACTAAAGAAGGGGCAATTAAGTACTATAAGTTCCGAAGTTTACCCTATTGATGTTGAAGAATTACCTAGTGGAATGTACTTTTTTACAGGTAAATTTGAAAAAGCTGGTGTTATTACCCAAAAATTCGTCATCAATCATTAAAAAAAATGTTCATTTTAATTAAAAAAAGAGGATTAATTGTGAATAACTATTGTTTGTATCACAAAATGTCTTATATTTGTAGCCCTATTTAAAGATAACAATAAAAGAAGAATAACATGTATTTAACATCAGAAGTAAAGAAAGACATTTTTAAAAAACACGGTGGTAGCGATAAAAACACTGGTTCAGCTGAATCTCAAGTGGCATTATTTACTCACCGTATAGACCATTTAACAGGTCACTTAAAAAACAACAAAAAAGATTTTGGAACACAACGTGCACTATTAAATTTAGTAGGTAAGCGTCGTGCGTTATTAGATTATTTAAAAAACACGGACATTATGCGTTACCGTGCGGTTATTAAAGTATTAGATATCCGTAAGTAATAATGAGTTCATGTTAAGATTAAGGGGCATTTCGAGCAATCGAAATGCCTTTCTTATTTAACCCTTCGAGAGCCTCAGGGTTCAAGAAATTAAGACGAAAACAGAAAACAAATATAAATCCGTACCAAAAACGTTGGTACACAAAACACAAAACAAAATGTCACAAATTGGAATTCAACATTCATTCGATCTAGGAGATGGAAGAATCGTAACCCTAGAAACAGGGAAATTAGCTAAACAAGCTGATGGAGCAGTTGTAGTAAAATTAGGAGCAACTATGCTTTTAGCTACTATTGTTAGTAACAAAGAAGCAAAAGAAGGAGTTGATTTTTTACCTTTAACAGTAGATTATCAAGAAAAATATGCGGCTACTGGCCGTTTCCCAGGCGGATTTTTCCGTCGTGAAGCAAAATTATCTGATTACGAAGTTTTAATTTCTCGTATTGTAGATAGAGCGATGCGTCCTCAATTCCCAGATGATTATCATGCAGATACTCAAATCATGATTTCATTAATTTCGTCTGATAAGAAAACAATGCCAGATGCATTAGTAGGTTTAGCTGCGTGTGCAGCAGTAGCTGTTTCTGATATTCCATTCAACGGAATTATCTCTGAAGTGCGTGTTGCTAAAATAGATGGTAAATTATGTATCAATCCAGATGCTGATATTTTACCAACTGCAACCTTAGAAATGATTGTTGCTGCTACTGAAACTGATATCTCAATGGTAGAAGGTGAAATGAGTGAAGTATCTGAAGCAGAAATGTTAGAGGCTATTAAATTTGCTCACGAAGCGATTAAAGTTCAGATTAAAGCAATTAAAGAATTTGCAGTTAAAGCAGGTTTAAAACCAAAACGTGAATATTGCCATGAGTTAAATGATCCAGCTTTAAAAGAAGCTGTTCATAAAGCAACTTACGATAAGGTATATGCTGTAGCAAAACAAGGTAATCCAAATAAAAATGAACGTAAAGCTGCATTTAAAGCCGTATTAGTTGAATACAAAGCAACTTATACAGCAGAAGAATTAAAAGACAGAGAAGCATTAATCAATAAATATTATCATGATGTAGAATATGATGCAGTTCGTCAAGCTACATTAGACACACAAATTCGTTTAGATGGCCGTAAAACAAATCAAATTCGTCCTATTTGGAGTGAAGTAGGTTATTTACCTGCAGCTCATGGTTCAGCTATTTTCCAACGTGGAGAAACTCAATCGTTAACAACAGTTACTTTAGGAACAGGAAAAGATGCGCAATTAATTGATGGTGCATTTTACCGTGGAGAAACAAAATTTATTTTACATTATAACTTCCCAGGTTTTTCAACTGGTGAAGCAAAACCTAACCGTGGTGTAGGTCGTAGAGAAGTAGGGCATGGTAATTTAGCAATGCGTGCATTATCTAAAGTGGTTCCAACTGATACACCTTATACAGTTCGTGTGGTTTCTGATATTTTAGAATCTAACGGTTCTTCATCTATGGCTACAGTGTGTGCTGGTACATTAGCTTTAATGGATGCTGGTGTGAAGATTGCAAAACCAGTTACTGGTATTGCGATGGGATTAATTACTAACGATAAAGGACAATACGCTGTATTATCTGATATTTTGGGTGATGAAGATCATTTAGGAGATATGGATTTTAAAATCTGTGGAACTAAAGATGGTATCACTGCTGTGCAAATGGATTTAAAAGTAAATGGCTTACCATATGAAGTAATGGAAAAAGCTTTAGCGCAAGCGCGTGAAGGACGTTTACACATCATGGGCGAAATCATGAAAACAATTGATGCTCCTCGTGCTGATTATAACGAAAACGTACCACGTTTTGAAGTATTAACTGTTCCTCAAGAATTTATTGGTGCCATTATCGGACCTGGAGGAAAAGTAATTCAAGATATCCAAAAGAAAACTGGTGCTACTATTTCAATTACTGAAGTTGATAACAGTGGAAGAGTTGAAATTTTTGCAGAAAAGTTAGAAGACTTAAAAGCTGCTGTTGCTCGTATTAAAGGAATTGTTGCAATTCCTGAAGTTGGAGAAACTTACGAAGCAAAAGTAAAATCAATTATGCCTTATGGTGCATTTGTTGAATTTATGCCAGGTAAAGAAGGTTTATTACACATTAGCGAGTACGACTGGAAACGTATTGATTCATTAGAAGGATTAGTAAAAGAAGGCGATATAGTGAATGTAAAATACATTGGAACAGATCCTAAAAACGGAAAAGCAAAATTATCTCGTAAAGCATTAATTGCTAAACCAGAAGCTGCTGCTGAAGAAAACAAAGCATAACGTCATTGCGAGGAGGCACGACGAAGCAATCTCACAGTAACTAATAAAAAGCCATTCTCTTAATTGAGGATGGCTTTTTTGTTTTATGTATATTTGTGTATGCTTGAATTAAACTTTGATCCATTTCCCATTCTTGAAACAGAAAGACTTGTTTTGAGGAGAATTACGTTAGAGGATGCTCAGTCTTACTTCGAATTAAGAAGTAATGTAGATGCCATGAAACATATTTGCAAACCATTACAAACATCTATCGAAGAATCAAAAACGATGATTTATAAAATCAACGAAATGATTGCTTTTAATGATGGTATTGGTTGGGCCATTTGTTTTAAAACTGACAACAAAATGATTGGCAGTGTTTCTTTTCATCGAATAGATAAGGCTCATTACAGAGCCGAAATTGGCTATATGCTTCATCCAAAATATTGGAGACAAGGAATAGTAAGTGAAGCTGTTGAAGCCATTATAAAATATGGATTTGATATTCTTAAATTTCATTCCATCGAAGCGCATATTGATCCAACCAATGTTGGGTCTGAGAAAGTTCTTCAAAAATTTAATTTTGTAAAAGAGGCTTACTTTAAAGAAAACTATTTTTTTGCTGGACAGTTTTTAGATACGGCTGTTTATTCTTTAATTAATCCAATACCTTTTAAATAATTATTAATTGAAACAGGATATCAAAAAAATATCATCTGAAAAAAGCGGATTACATCCTCGTAACAAACATCGCTCTCGTTACGACTTTGAACAGTTAATTACTATTTGCCCCAATTTAAAAACATTTGTTTCTATTAATAAATTTGGAATCGAAACCATTGATTTTACAAATCCTCTAGCGGTAAAAACATTAAACCAAGCTTTATTAAAACAGTTTTATAAAATTGATATTTGGGATATTCCTCAAAACTATTTATGCCCACCAATTCCAGGCAGAGCAGATTATATTCATAACATTGCTGATATTTTAGCTTCCAGTAATGGTGGTATTATTCCAAAAGGAAAATCAGTAACTGTTGTAGATATTGGTGTAGGTGCAAATTGTATTTATCCATTAATAGGTCATCAGGAATATGGCTGGCAATTTATTGGTTCAGATATAGATTCATTATCTGTTAAAGTGGCTAATCAAATAGTAGAATCCAATTCCTTATCCAAATTTATCGAATGTAGACATCAATCAAATTCTTCCTGTTTTTTTAAAGGTATTTTAAAACCTAACGAAATAATAGATATTACGATGTGTAATCCTCCTTTTCATTCATCAGCTGCCGAAGCAAAATTAGGTACTGAACGTAAATGGAAAAATTTAGGGCATCAAAAAAATATAAAATCAAGTTTAAATTTTGGCGGACAATCAAATGAACTATGGTGTAAAGGTGGGGAACAAACTTTTATTACTAAAATGATCGAAGAAAGTACTTCATTTGCATCAAGTTGTTTATGGTTTACTTCTTTAGTTTCTAAAAGCGAAAATTTACCTTCTATATATAATGCTTTAAAAAAAGTAAATGCTGTCAATATTAAAACAATAAATATGTCTCAAGGCAGTAAAATTAGTCGTTTAGTTGCTTGGACCTTTTTAACTGACACTCAGCACATTCAATGGAGTTTAAAACGCTGGAAAGTCTAATTCACAAAAGGTATAATTTCTGTAATTAACAAATTACTTTTGAATACTAAATCGAAAGCAACTTCAATATTTTGACTTTTTTTATTAAGATTGTAGGTAGTACTAAACGCCACTATCTTGAAGTCATTAAAATATATAATTCCTTTTTTAATTTTTTCTTCCTTTATTGTTGATTGTAATCAAACGGAAGGAGCCGATAAACCAAATTTTAAAACTCCAGAAAAACCAATTGTTCAATCTAAAATTGATTCCGTTAAATACAGAGCAGAAATATTTAGATTAGACACTTTATTTACCAAACTATACAAAGCAAATGTATTTAACGGCAATGTTTTAATTGCAAAAGGTAAAGATATCATCTATCAAAAATCATTTGGTTATGGAGTTAAAGAATCAAATAAGCTATTGAACGATTCCTCTATTTTTCAATTGGCCTCTGTATCAAAAGTAATTACAGGTGTAGCTACATTGCTTTTATATGAGCAAGGAAGATTAAACATTGATTCAAAAGTTTCTGATATCTTAACGGACTTTCCATACAAAAATGTAACAGTAAAACATTTATTATCACATCGTTCTGGTTTACCTAATTATACCTATTTCTGTGGTCAGTATTTAGGTGATACGGTTTGTAGATTAAGTAATCAACAAATGCTTGACATCATGATTAAACATCAACCTAAAGCCTATTTAAATCCAGGCTTACGTTTTAATTACAGCAACACTAATTATGCTTTATTAGCTTTAATTGTTGAGAAAATAGCTCAAAAGAGTTATTCTACCTTTTTAAAAGAAGAATTATTTGCTCCATTAGGCATGACTCATAGTTACACGGCTTTGAATATTGATAGTACAAAAGAACATTTAACATGTGGTTATACTAATAAATTTTGCTGTGTACCAAACGATAGATATGATGGAGTAGTGGGTGATAAAGGAGTTTATACAACTACTTATGATTTATTTTTGTTAAGTACCGCGTTGTACCAAAAAAGATTACTGGCTCATACAACCCAGCAATTAGCCTTTACACCTCATAGTAAAGAAATTAAAACTCATAATTATGGATTTGGATGGAGAATGAAAAACATGAATGATTCAACCAAAGAAGTATTTCATAATGGTTGGTGGCATGGCTACAGAACTTCGTTTCACCGCCGATTAAAAGATAGTTTAACTGTGATTGTTTTAAGTAATCGATTAAACAGCAGCGTATATGCTACTTGGCGTATTTATGCGGCTATTGATGGACCTCAGGCTGCTGGAATAAAACCAGAAACGGAAGAGGAATAATTATTATTGTCACATTGAGCGGAGTCGAAATGTAGACAATAATTTCAAAAAAAGATTAGTACCTTTACAACATCGTAAAAATTGCCAACATAGAATTAGGAGAATTCCCGTTATTACTTGCACCTATGGAAGATGTGAGTGATCCTCCATTTAGATATGTTTGTAAAAAATATGGCGCTGATTTAATGTATACTGAGTTTATTAGCAGCGAAGGATTAATTAGAGATGCGATTAAAAGCCGTAAAAAATTAGATATTTTTGATTACGAAAAACCAATTGGTATCCAAATTTTTGGTGGCGACGAAGAAGCCATGGCGATGTCAGCCAAAATTGTAGACGCCACTCAACCTGATTTATTAGATATTAATTTTGGTTGTCCTGTAAAGAAAGTAGTTTGCAAAGGAGCAGGAGCTGGCGTTTTAAAAGATGTGGATTTAATGGTTCGCTTAACAAAAGCGGTTGTTAAATCAACTAATTTACCTGTGACTGTTAAAACACGTTTGGGTTGGGATGACAGCATGATTAATATTATGGAAGTTGCTGAGCGCTTGCAAGATGTTGGTATTAAAGCGTTAACCGTACATGGCAGAACACGTGCTCAAATGTATAAAGGTCATTCAAATTGGGAACCAATAGCTGCCGTAAAAAATAATCCTCGCATGCATATTCCTATTTTTGGAAATGGAGATATTGATTCACCCGAAAAAGCAGTAGAATACAAAAATAAATATGGCTTAGATGGTATTATGATTGGAAGAGCTAGTATTGGTTATCCTTGGATATTTAATGAGATTAAGCATTTCATGAAAACGGGAGAACATTTAGCAAAACCAACATTAGAAAATAGAGTAGAAGTTGCCTTAGCCCATTTTGATAAATCAATAGAGTGGAAGGGACCAAAACTCGGCGTATTAGAAATGCGCCCGCATTATACTAATTACTTTAAAGGGATTAATCACTTTAAAGACACTCGCATGAAATTGGTAACAACAGATAATATCGAAGAAATCAGAGAGATATTATTATCCATTCCAGAAAAATATAAAGAATTAGTCTAAAATTCTTGTCATTTTTTTTAGCCGTTAATCAATCTAATTCTTGTTTTTGTAAAAATTAACATATCAATAATTGATATATCAACTATTTTTACAAAAAATAATAAAACATGGAAAAGTTAGATTCGGTACTCTTTTATTATATTGAAAAAGCAATTAAAACCTATCGACAGTTCGCGCAAAAAGAATTGAAGAATGCTGGATTATCTATAACAGTAGATCAGTGGTTGACTTTAAATTGTTTAAACGAAAATCCTCAAATTACTCAAAAAGAATTGGCAGAAGCCGTATTTAAAGATACAGCATCTATTACTCGAATTATTGAATTATTAGTTAAAGCAAAATACATCAAACGAAACATCAATAAAGATGATAGACGAAAATCCAATTTATCAATCACTGAATTAGGATTAGAAACTATTGAATCAGCCTCAATAGTTGTAGAAAAATACAGAAATCAAGCATTAAAAGGAATTGGAATTGCGAAAGAGGAGCATGTAAAAATGGTCATGAAGGCAATTATTAAAAATTGTGAGTAATCATTAAAGTATCTGCAGCATGAAATCAACAATAATTAAAAACAGTATAATAGCATGTTTATTGCTTATAACTGTCATTTCAAAATCACAAACAGTATCTGTATCGAGTAAAATTTATGATTCGGAAAATAAAGCAATTCCAGATGCAATTGTTCAATTATTAAACGGCACAGACTCCTCATTAATTAAAAATGAATTTACAGATGATAAAGGAGCTTTTAGCTTTAATGAAATTAAGCCTAATCTGTATCTATTACAAATAAATGTGATTGGATATAAACCATATTTATCAGAAGCATTAAACCTAAATTCTTCGCAGGAATTACCAACTATCATTTTACAAAAAACAGAAGTCGAATTAAAAGAAGTAGCAATTGTTGCCCGAAAACCTTATATAGAAAGAGAAAAAGGAAAAGTAATTCTGAATGTTGAAAATAGTATTAATGCCGCTGGTTCTTCAGCATTTGAATTGATTGAAAAAGCACCAGGTGTTAGAGTGGATAATAATGATAATGTAAGTTTAAATGGTAAACCAGGAATTGCTATTTGGATTGATGGAAAACCAACTCCAATGACTGGTTCTGACCTAGCAAATTATTTAAGAGGAATACCTTCTTCGTCTATTGATAAAATTGAAATGATATCAAATCCTTCTTCAAAATATGATGCAGCTGGTTCGGCAATTATTAATATTAAATTAAAAAAAGATAAAAGAATAGGAACCAATGGAAGTCTCACAAATTCATACGGACAAGGCATTTATATGAAAAGTAATAACAGTATAAATATCAACCATCGTAATAAAAAAGTAAATATTTTTGGTACTTATAGTTATGCCTATCGAGAAGCATTTTCTCATTTAAAACTGGATAGAAGATTTTATCAAAATGACACATTTATTGGAGCTTATAATCAAGATAATTATATAAAATATGATTTTAATAATCATATTGCTAGGGCAGGGATTGATTATTATGCCAATAAAAACAACAGTTTTGGATTAGTTGTTAGCTCCATCAGTAACAAATTTAACCCAAAAGGAGATAATACAGCATCTGTGTTTGATAATTCTAACACAATGGCTTCAACTTACAAAACTACTAATCGTTCAAATGAAAAATGGAAAAACTATTCAGCTAATATTAATTACAAACATCAGTTTGATACATTAGGAACTGAATTAACAACAGATATTGATTACGCGCACTATGGTAATAAAACACAACAAAATTTTGAAACACATTACTACGATTTAAATAAAGAAGAGTTTTTAAATCCCTATTTACTATATGGAAATATGAAGGGTGGATTAGATATTTATTCTATTAAAAATGATTTTGCTAAAACACTTAAAAAAGATTTTAAATTAGAAGCAGGTCAAAAATCGAGTTATGTTATTGCAGATAATAAATTATCATTTTATAACCGCAGCAATAACTTAAATGTATTTGATTCATCAAAAAGCAATCATTTTATTTATACCGAAAATATTAATGCGATATATATTAATGCAGCTAAGGATTACAAAAATTGGAGCATGCAATTGGGGTTAAGATGCGAACACACCTTTGTTACAGGAAAACAATTAGTATATAATACTTCGTTTGAAAACAACTACATTCAATTATTTCCAAGTGCTTTTGTTGGATATAAATTCAATGAAAAACATGGTTTAGAATTAAATTATAGTCGCCGAATTAATAGACCAAGTTATGAGCAATTAAATCCCTTCAAATTTTATATCGATCCCACAACCTACAAAGAAGGAAATCCTTATTTAAATCCCCAAACAACAGAATCAATAGAATTGACTCATGTATTTAAACAAAAAATATACACCACTTTTGGATTTGGAAGAACAAATAAAAACATAACAGAAGTAATTGCGCCTGCAGCCAATCAATCAAAAATTACAGTGCAAACAAACGTTAACTTGGCACAAGTAGATGTATATGCTCTTAATTGTTCTTTACCAATTGATATTACTAAATGGTGGCATATGACTAACGATATAAGTTCCTATTTTGCTTTTTATTCGGGCAATGTTGCCAACACGTCAATTAGCAAGGTTGGTAATTTTAATTATAGTATTAATACGGTAAACACTTTTAATTTTTCATCCAATTTTTCTGGCGAACTAAGTGCTAATTATCGAAGCAAAGAAATATATGCGTTTGATGTGATTCAACCAATTTGGTTTTTTAATATTGGATTACAACAAAAATTATGGAATAACAGAGCGATTATTAAAGTTAATTTCACTGATGTGATGTACTCTAATAAAATAAAAGCGGATGTGGCTTTTACAGATTATAAAGAAACGTTCACTGTAGCAAGAGATTCGAGAGTTGCGACAATTTCTTTTACTTATAAATTTGGAAAAATAAGTGTTCCAGGTTCAAAAAAACGACAAGGAGGTGCAGATGATATTAAACAACGCGCTGGTGGAAATGGTGTAGGTTAATTAGTGTTTTCCTAACAATTATCATCAGTTTTAATTTTGGCGCTGCACCTTTCTTGTTTATTTTTTATAATTCAAACATTAATCATATTTATCCATGACCTATGTTAATATTTATGTCATAGCTATCTTATAATTTTGTTCTCATAAAACCTTAAATGTAAAAATATGAAAACAAAAATCTTTATTGCAGTGTTTGCTTTATTTGCAACACTTGTATCTTGTAAAAAAGCTGAAAAAGGAGATATGGGTCCCGCAGGTCCTGCTGGAGCTAATGGAACAAACGGAAATGCTAATGTGAAAATACTTTACTTTGGTAAAGATTCAATTACCACTACTAGAACTTCATTTTATTTTTCTCTTTCTAATCCAGCAGTTACATCTAATATGTTAGATTCTAGTGCCGTTTTGGTTTATCACTTGGTTGATAATAATGCTTGGTACACAACACCAGGACTTGGCTTGGCGGGTTATTATGAGTCAAGATTTTATACATATAGTGCATCAAAATCTTTATACATATCTGTTTACGATCCAGACGGCACACCATATACTGGTCCGCAGGTAAATATTTTAAAATTTAAAGTAGTTTTAATTCCGTCTTCAGATTACAAAGGATCTAGAAAAAAACCAGTGGACTTTAACGACTACTATGCAACGATGAATTATTATGGTTTACCTTTAGATTAAAGCATACTATTTATCCATAAAAAAAGCGAGCTAATGTTTAGCTCGCTTTTTTTGTTTTAATGATTAATTAGTTTAAAACAGCCAACTGCTCTTCTAAAGTTTTTATCTTAGATAATGCATCACTTTCTTTTTTACGTTCACTTGCAATAATTTCAGGCTTCGCATTCGCTACAAATTTCTCATTCGATAATTTAATTTGTACTGATTTTAAGAACCCTTTATTGTATTCTAACTCTTTAGTTAAACGCTCAATCTCATCTTCTTTGTTTAAATTCATCGCTAAAGGAATATAAAACTCAGTTGTTTTAATTTGAAATGAGAAGGCGCCTTCTACTTTTTCTTTAGTATATGAGAAAGCAGATAAGTTTGCTAACTTAATAATAGTACTATCAAAGTAAGAGCGCGTCGCTTCCGATTTTTCAATCACTTCTAATTTTTCTTTAGGAGATAATTGTTTTTGCGCACGCACATTTCGTACCATGGCTACTAACTCCTTACTTACTTCAAATTCTTCTAATTGTTTCTTATCTAAATCAGATTTAACCGTTGGCCATTCAGCAACAATGATACAATCTTTTGCATCGCGCTCTTTTATCAAATGCCAAATTTCTTCTGTAATAAATGGCATCCAAGGATGCATGATTTTTAATAAAGACTCTAAGTAACCAATCGTTGCATCATAAGTCGCTTTATCAATTGGTTGTGCTTTTCCATCTACAAATTCTGGTTTAATCGCTTCTAAATACCAAGCACAGAAATCGTCCCACACTAATTTATAGGTCGTCATTAAGGCATCACTCATTCTATATTTAGAGTAATGATCATTAATGATTTCTAGCTGCTCTGATAATTTATTATCAAACCAAGTAATCGCTGCTTTTTGCGCATCACTTTGAATGGTGGCTGCGGTAACTGAGCTTGTCGAAGTTGTCGAAGCCACTTCAAATCCAGCAATTAATCTGAAAGCATTCCAAACTTTATTAGCGAAATTACGTCCTTGCTCGCAATAGCTTTCATCAAACATTAAATCATTACCTGCAGGCGAACATAATAACATACCTACACGAACGCCATCTGCTCCGTATTTTGCAATTAAATCTAATGGGTCGGGAGAGTTACCTAAACTCTTACTCATCTTACGCCCTAATTTATCTCTTACAATACCCGTTAAGTATACATTAGTAAATGGTTTTTCCTGCATCCATTCGTAACCAGCAATTGCCATACGCGCTACCCAGAAGAATAAAATTTCTGGAGCCGTTACTAAATCATTAGTAGGGTAGTAGTAGTTCAAATCGGCATTAGCATTTGCTTTTCCATTTCTAATAACCGCTGGGTCAAATACGGTGATTGGCCATAACCAAGATGAGAACCAAGTATCTAATACATCTTCGTCTTGTTTAATATCATTTATATTTAAAGAAGCATTTTTTGCTTTTAATAATTCTATGGCTTCTTCTTTTGTTTTACAAATCACTGTATTTCCTTGTCCATCATACCAAGCTGGAATTCGTTGTCCCCACCATAACTGACGGCTAATACACCAATCGTGTACATTTTCCATCCAATGCTTGTAGGTATTAATAAATTTCTCTGGAATTAATTTAATCTCACCATTCACCACATTTTCTAAAGCTGGTTTACTTACGTTTTCCATCTTTAAAAACCATTGCATACTTAAACGAGGTTCAATCACAGCGTTTGTACGTTCGCTATAACCAACTTTGTTTTTAATGTCTTCGATTTTTACAACTAAGCCTTGTTCTTCTAAATCTTTAATAATTTGTTTACGACAAGCAAAACGATCTAAACCAACATACGCACCAGCCGCTTCCGAAATAGTTCCATTAGGATTTAAAACATCAATAGTTTGTAATTTATGTTTTTGTCCTAAGTTAAAATCATTGATATCATGAGCTGGCGTTACTTTTAATGTACCAGTACCAAATTCTTTATCAACATATTCATCAAAAATAATTGGTACCACACGATTCACAATAGGAACAATCACTTGTTTTCCTTTTAAATGCGCATAGCGTTCGTCAGTTGGATTTACACAAACTGCTGTATCGCCCATAATGGTTTCCGGACGAGTAGTGGCTACTGTCATAAACTCATTTGAACCTTCAATTTGATATTTAACGTAAACTAATTTGCTTTGCGCTTCTTTATGAATAACTTCTTCATCACTCACTGCAGTTAATCCTTGCGGATCCCAGTTTACCATACGAACTCCGCGATAGATATGACCTTTATTATATAAATCAATAAACACATCTATTACCGCTTCGCTCATGGGTTCATCCATGGTAAAGCTAGTTCTGTCCCAATCGCAGCTTGCACCAAGCTTTTTCAATTGTTCTAAAATAATTCCACCATATTTTTCTTTCCAGCCCCAAGCATGTTTTAAAAAATCTTCACGGCTTAAATCAGCTTTGTTAATACCTTGTTCCTTTAATAAAGCAACTACTTTAGCTTCCGTAGCAATACTGGCGTGATCTGTTCCTGGAACCCAACAAGCATTGAATCCAAGCATACGAGCACGACGAATCAATACATCTTGTATAGTGTTATTTAACATATGTCCCATATGCAACACACCCGTAACGTTTGGCGGAGGAATAACAATAGTATAAGGAGTTCTGTGATCGGGAGTTGATTTAAAGAATTTATTATCTAACCAGTACTGGTACCAAGTTTGTTCTGCCTGAGCAGAATTATATGTTTTAGCGATTTCCATCTATAGTATTAAAAATTTTGTTAAATTTCGCAAAAATAATCATACTAAACCATATGCATACTATCTTTATGGCACGATATTGGAATTATTTTTAAATCGTAAAATAAAAACAAACTATAAAATGAAAAAATTAATTTATACCCTAGGATTTGTAGCTTCTTTAAGCTTTGTATCATTTGCTCAAGAACATAGTGCTAACGATGGTCATAACCACGGAGCAGCAACAACAGCTACTACAGCTCCTGTTAGTAAAGCGGAAATTAAATTTGAAAAAATGGTCCACGATTACGGCGAAATTAAACAAGGCGATAATGGTGAGTGTGTTTTTAAATTCAAAAACGTCGGTAAAGAGCCTTTAATTATCACAATGTGCCAAGGTTCTTGTGGTTGTACAGTTCCTCAATGTCCAAAAGATCCAATTTTACCTGGTAAATCTGGAGAAATTAAAGTAAAATACGATTCAAACAGAGTAGGTCCTATTAGTAAGTCTATATCAGTTCAATCAAACTCAAAAACAGGAACTCAAACATTACAAATTAAAGGTAATATTTCGGCAAAACCAGTAGAAGAGGCTTTTCCAACAAATCAACCTTCTCAAGGTGCACCATTAGAAAAAAAATAATCAAATTTAAAATAAACATAACATGAAAAAATTATTCGCAGCAGTAGCATTATTCTTTGGTTTAGCAGCAAATGCTCAAGAAGGCGGTTCAGTGGTTCCGAGTATCGATCCAAATGCTCCAGAAATGAAATTTGAAACAGAAGTAGTAGACTTTGGTACGGTTAAATTTGACGCTAATGGCGTTCGTGAGTTTAAAATTAAAAACACTGGGAAATCTCCTTTAACAATTTCTAATGTTCAAGGACAATGTGGTTGTACAGCTACAACCATTGATGGTAAACCAGGTTGGCCTCAAGAACCAATTTTACCAGGAAAATCTGCTAGTATTAAAGTAAAATACGATACAAAACGTCCTGGACCATTTGAAAAAAATGTAACAATTACTTCAAATGCAAAAGAGCCTAGCAAAGTAGTTAAAATTAAAGGTGTAGTTGAAGCTGCTCCTGCAACTCCAGCAGCTCCGGTTGATGCTAAATAATTTAAATATATCAGTGAAAAGCCCTTCTATTTTTAGAGGGGCTTTTTGTTTATTATTAGTTTTTATAGGTTTCTCTGCTTTTTCTCAACCCCAATTAAAATTTAAAGACCTAAAAAAGAACTTTGGATTTGTAAAAAAAGGAGAGCTTGTAATTATAGAATTTGAATTTGTTAATTCTGGTAACCAACCAGCAATCATTACAGAAGCAAAAGCAGAATGTTCTTGTACTACTGTTGAATTTCCTAAGCACCCAATTGCTCCTGGTCAATCAGAAAAAATAGTCGTGAAATTTGATACAAAATCTGTTTACGATAGGCAAGATAGAATTGTAGAAATTGTATCAAATGCAAAAACACCTTCTCAAAAAATTAGATTTAAGGGTGTGGTTTTAAATAAATAAATCTAGCTAAGATTAAAAATATTATATTTAATTTCAATTAAAATATAGTTTTAGCATCAAATCTATCTATCATATTTTCATCTTTTTACTTATAAGTTTTGTTTTAAAAGCTCAACTCATAAAGCCTTTTTCTGAAAACAAAAAATGGGGCTATAAAATAGGAGAGAAGGTTGTGATTGCTCCTGAATATGATACAGCTTATCCATTCGATAAAACAAATCAAATTGCATTAGTTTCAAATAAAAATGAGTTTAATAAAGAGGTAAATCCCTTAACAGGTGAGGAAGAACCTGTTTTAGACTACTATTTTATTAATACAAGTAATCATAAAATAAGTTTATTAGCAGAAAACTTTCCTGATAGCATCTTTACTTTTGAAAATCAACAAGAATTACAATTCAACTATCAAGATTCCTCCAACTATTTTAAAATCTTATTTCAAAACAAATTGTATTTAGTTTCTAAAAAAGGAAAGCAATTATCTAGTGGCTTTGATAATATATCTGAATCAAAAGCTAAAGGATATTTTGAAACTGAGAAATATGCTGAGTTTAATAAAGAAATCATTAGAACTAAAGGATTAGTAGATTCTACAGGCTTAGAGGTAATTAAATGTAAATACCATACAGTAGCAATAAATACTGAAGATAGTACCATTTATTGTTGCAGCGCAGTATACAATAGTAAATCAAATGATGATGTGTATAATTATAAAGGCAAATTAATTTACTCAAACAAAAATCACATTGAATTTTCCTCTAAAACAATACATGTTTTAAAACGCTATGAGCCAAACGAATCTTTTGTTATTGAAAATTCAGTAACTAATAATAGCTATGATATGGATGGTAATCTATTTGTTTATTTAAAAAAGAATAAAGCTTTAGTTATTAATAAAGACAATTGGTTTATAATTGATATCTTAACTAAAAAACGTCAAAAAATAGATAAAGATGAGTACTTTCAAAATCTTTATCGAATGATTGAATATTAATGAAAACAATAACACTTAACATATCTGATTTATCACTTCATCAGCAAGCCGCTAAAGAATTAATAGAGTTTGCTCAAGGCAAAAAAGTATTTTTGTTTGATGCGCCCATGGGAGCAGGAAAAACTACTTTTATTAAATCGTTATGTCATTATTTAGGAGTAACTGATACTATGAGTAGTCCCACTTACTCTATTGTAAATGAATATGATACAAATACCAAAACTAAAATTTATCATTTTGATTTATACCGATTAAAATCAGAAGAAGAGTTGTTTGAAATTGGATTTGAAGACTATTTAAATTCTGACAATTACCTGTTTATTGAATGGCCCGAATTAGCCACTCATTTTTTAGATTCTTTCCTGAGAATAATCATTTCTATCGAAAACAATAATCGCTATCTTCGCGCCGAAATTATTAAAAACTCATAATGAAATCTTTTTTTATTATCATATTATCTTTTTTTTCTCTTCTAGCATTTTCGCAGACAGAAACTGTCACTACTAATACAGTTACTCCTGCACCTAAATTGACGCTTGGGCAAAAATTAAAAAAAGGAGATTTTTATTTTTTATGGGGATATACCAGAGCATGGTATAGCAAAAGTGATATTCATTTTGAGGATCATTCAAATACGTATTATCCTGCAACGGGCAAATACCATGATTATGATTTTACTATTTATGATGCTGAAGCAGGCGATAGACCAGATTTTAATGGAATAAAAGATGTGATTAACATTACCATCCCTCAATTTGTAGCGAGAGTAGGGTATTACTTTAATAACAAAAAAGATTTTGGAGTAGAAATCAATTACGATCATACGAAGTACGTAGTTCATGATTACCAAAAAGTAAGAATTAAAGGAACTATCAATGGTACATACGTTGACCAAGACACTATTCTTGACCCAAAAACCTTATTACATTTTGAACATACAGATGGCGCTAATTTTTGGATGTTTAATTTTATTAAACGTTGGAATTTATACAAACCATCAAAGTTATTTAATGTAGGATATGTTGTAAAACCAGGAGCTGGATTTGTTTATCCAAGAACAGATGTGACGATATTTGGTACCAGATTAAACAACAAATGGCACATGGCAGGTTGGATTGTAGGTTTAGAAACTGGATTTAGAGTTGAATTCTTAAAATATGGAGTATTTGAGTTTGTAGCAAAAGGGTCTTATGCCGATTACACTAATGTATTAGTATTAGGAAAAGGAAACGGGAAAGCTAATCACCATTTTTATACTGGGCAATTAACCGCAACGATTGGAGCTAGTTTTTAAACTAAAAACCAATTTTAGCTTTATTCTCTTCGAAACTGTTTTTTAAACCAAGCATCTTAATTGCTGTAACAGCAGCTTCATCACCTTTATTACCGTGTTTTCCACCAGTTCTATCGTCTGCTTGTTCTTGAGTATTAACTGTTAATACACCAAATATAAAGGGCATATTAAATTTGATATTTAAATTAGTAATTCCTTTTGCTACAGCATCGCAAATAAAATCAAAATGTTTAGTATCTCCTTGAATGACACAACCAATACAAATAACGGCATCTACTTGGCTTAATTCTGCCATATATTGAGCACCTAAGGTTAGTTCAAAAGCACCTGGAACTGTTTTGATTGTTATGTTTTCTGGCTTAGCTCCATGCTTTATTAATGTGTCATAAGCCCCCTGCATTAATGCGTGAGTTGTTTTATGATTCCATTCAGCCCAAACAATCCCAAATTTCATTTCGGATGCGTTTGGTATTTCTGTTCCTTCGAAAATAGAAAGGTTTTTTAATTCGCTAGCCATTGTAATATTATTTGAAACAAAAAAAGGTGAATACCATTCACCTTTTTAATTATTTAGTTTTTAAAAATTATTGGATATTTCCTAAAGCTTTAACTCTTGCAATGTATTTATCAACTTCACGAGCCTCTGTGCTTTTTGAGTATTCATTTTTTAAACGCTCATAGGTTGCTAAAGCCTCTGTGTAATTAGCTTTTTGCTCGTAAGCAAACGCTGCTTTCTTTAAGTATAGAGGTGTAGTAAATGAATTAGTTGACTTTTCAGCAGCTTTTAAATAAAATTTAATAGCCTCATCAACATTATTTAATTCCATATTAGCATCTCCAATTGCACCAACGGCAACAGGCGCCAACATTTCATCGTGCCCATCAAATTTCTCTAAGTATTCAATTGCTTCTGCAAATTTACCAGTACGTAATAAACAGATACCAGCATAATAATTAGCTAATTTACCAGTTTTAGTACCACTGTAATTTTCTGCAATATCTTTAAAACCCATCATTGTTTTAGGGCCGTCAGCAGTTTGAACATTTAAACCACCATTTAAAGCCACTAAAAAACTATCTTTTTCAAAATAGGTCTGAGCAAAAAACGCTTCGTTATTTGCTTCCTTTTGTTGACCTGGTAAATAGTAAAATTTATAGAAACTGAAGATAGCAACGATAGCTAAAATAGCACCACCACCATAAGTTATAGCCTTTTTGTTTTTCTCGTAAAAGAATTCTAAACCACCTAAATCTAACTGTTTTCCAGCTGATTTTTTACTAGATGATGATTCTGATTCGATATTACTTTCTACTTGTTCTATTTGCTCTAATTCTTCAGACATAATACATTTAAAATTTTGAGTTGCGAAGATAAATAAAAATATCTACTATTAAAAAGAAAAAAGCAGGGTTTTTAACGTTAAAAGTTAATTAATCCTCGGTTACAGCGATATCTTTCTCTAAATTTTCTTTATTCCTGATAGAAATAGAGAGCCCTCCTTGAACTTTATAAGGATAAGCTATATCCATATCTCTACCCATAGCAAAAATATAGTAAGTTCCTTGATAAAAAGGGATTGAGTAGTTTCCGCTAGCATCAGCTTCTACATAAGTATCATAAGAGCTATAATTATCTCCAGGAAACTCTGAGGTGTTAAATTTAACGTAAACATAGGCATTAGCAATAGCCTTCCCATGATGAACGACCTTGCCTTTTAAAGTTGCAGTTCCGCCAGTTCTGTTTTTGGTACAAGAAACAACCGCTAAGGCTAAAACAGACACTAAAAAAAGTTTAAATATGCTTTTCATTTTTTTACTTTTAATGAATTTCAGAATAACGTGGGTCTGTTAAAAATTTAGTGTCAGTAAGCGTTTTCAGAAAAGCAATAAGGTCGCTTTTATCTTGAGCAGACAAACTAATACCACCAACTAATAATGGGTCTAAAGTAGGGCTAGAAACAATTCCTGAAACATAATGATCTAGACATTGATCTAAAGTATAAAAACGCCCATCATGCATATATGGTGCTGTTTTTTCGATATTACGCAAAGAAGGTGTTTTAAATTTATATCTATCCGAAGGATTTCCTGTAATATGAGCTCTTCCACTATCAGCATAAGCCACCAAACCATTATTTCGATAATCATAATCGCTAAATAAAGGTTCTTTGTGACATGAAGAACACTTTTGAACAAACAAGGTATATCCAGATTGTTCTTGAGGAGTAAAACTCTCATCTCCAGATTTTACTTTATCATATTTACTATTGTATGAATACATAGTACCCATAAACTGTGCTATTGCCTTAAAAATACGTTGAGTGTTTACCATATCATCGCCATAAGCTTTGGTAAATAATTGCTTATACTTTCCGCTGGCAGATAATTTAGCAACAACATTTGTCATTGTTTCATTCATTTCTACAGGATTAGTAATAGGTCCCAAAGGCATCACTTCAATATGATTGATACCACCATCGTGCATAAAAGCCGGTAACCAATTTACATTTTGAATAGCAGGTGTATTTCTAGTTCCCAATAATCCATTAACGCCATGACTTATGTCGTGTCCTACATTAGCAAACGCAGCAAACTGCTGGTGGCAAGAACCGCAAGAAATAGTATTATCTGAAGATAATATTGGATCATAAAATAAAAATCGTCCTAAAGTAAACCCATCTGCTGTTAAAGGATTACTGCTAAAATTATATATCGGAGTAGGCCAACCCTCAGGGACTACTTCTTTAATTTCATCCTCGGTAATTATGGGTTTTATCTCTGGGTCAACCGAACAAGAAAACGCAATGAATGAAATAAATAGTATGGAAAGTGTTTTTTTCATTTTAATTTACCACAGAAACAACCGAAAACATATTAGCGTAATTGTCTGCCATATCTTTAGATTCTTGACCAATACTTGTAATAAAATAAGACGTACTAAAATTTGAAAAATTTGGCTGCACGAACCATTGATATAAATCTGCTTTTAAATTTAAGATAGGAATATGGTTTTTAGTAACATCTGCTGTATTTGGAAATGCTAAAGACACATTTCTGATTCCTGAAAATTTACCTGAAAAACCACCAATGTGATATACTATTTTTTTTGTTGGTTCGGGAGACTGAGGAGAATGTCCTTCCATTTTTGCCATGATATATCCTGAATTCCATGTCCAAAACATATCATTTAGAGGATCAAGGGCGCCTGTTTGAGACCCAGATACGTTTCTAGTAGAATCAACGCCAATGGTGAAATTGATAGATGAAAAATGATTAGAAGGCACCTTTTTAATCATTAAGTGCAATGAATTTGGTTGAGAGTGGTCAACTAAATAATAGCTTTCCACTTCTGTATAAGTATATCCTGAAGCGGTCACTAATTGTACATTACTGATATAATATTTAAGAATGTCTACTGAAAAAGTATCGTTTGCCGAACTCACATAAGTAGAGGTATGTAAACTTAATGGCGTGCCATTAACAACATTTGCAATATGAATTTCTAAAAAACCAGTGGTATCAATTACATCGGGCATTGGTAATTCCTTTGGTGGAATAACTTCATCTTTCTTACAAGAAATTATAGAAACCGAAATAATTAGAAGTAGGAATATTTTTTTCATGAATAAAATGCTTACCCAAATATACCACAAAAAACAGTATTTTTTACAAACATTTTAATCTCAATCTTCTATTCCTAAAAGATTATTCTACAAACCAGCCAATCAATCGGCGACGTAATTTACTACTATAGGTTTGGGTTTGATAATCGGTATAATTATTAGTAGCGTTAATACATTTAGCAAATTGTTTCACTCTGTATTTCACTTCTTCGCTCAATAAATCAAATAATTCAAAAGCTTCATCAAAATCAGCGGCATTATCCTTAATTCGTCCAAAATGATCGTCTAAAGATTGGTCTAACACCGTTTGAGGTTTCAAACCTTTGCGTAAACATTGTAAATAGCGTTCACGAACTACAAATGCCTCGGCTGATGAATTTAAGAAACGAGCTTTAATGTCATCTGGTAATTCGTAATCGTTTTCTAATTCATAATCCCATTCATCTTTATAGCGTTGCTCTAAATATAAATGAGGAGCTACAAACACGTGTTTCCAATCAATAGGGAATTGCCATAAATTAAAACGACGTGAGTTATTTCCTAAATCAACAATATTAAATTTCTTTTTATTAGGCAATATACGAGAACCACGACCTATCATTTGGTGATATAAAGTCAACGATTTTGTTGCACGATTTAAGATGATGGTTTCAACCTCTGGTTCATCAAAACCTGTAGTTAAAATACTTACCGAACTTAAAATACCATCTTTAGTGTTTCTAAACCAGTCTAAAGTTTCTGCTCTGTCTCTATCGCTAAATGTACTATCCAAATATTTAATAGGATAGCCTTTAGCCTTAAACATATTGTAAACCGCTATACTTGTTAAGATACCTGCATTAAAAATAAGAGTTTTAGTACCTTTTCCAATCTCTTCGTAAGCATCTAATAACTTACCTTGCATCATGGCTTGAGTATACAATATCTCATGAGAGCCTGTTGTAAACTCACCATTATTACCAACGCGTAACGAACTTAAATTAACATCATTAGAGTAGGTAACCCCTTCAGCTAAAAAACCTTTTTCAATTAAGGAAGGAATGCTTTCTCCAACTAAAATTTCTTTATAGGTTTGATAAAGCGGTAATTTTTTATTGCTACTTAAAGGAGTTGCTGTAACGCCTAAAATATTGACATTTTCGAAATAGTGGAATATTTTTCGGAATGAATTGTAGTGAGCCTCATCCACAATCACTAATCCAATATCTTCTAAAAATTGTTCGTCTTCTTGTAAACGATTATTTAATGTTTCAACTAATGCTGTGAAACTTTGAAATTCGGTTTGTTGAGTTAAGGTTTTAACTTCGGAATTGATGACTTTATTTTTAATTCCAATGCTTGCTAATACATCCGAGGTTTGCTTACTTAACTCAATACGATGCGTTAAGATTAAAACTTTACGATTAAAATGGTTGATGTATCGTTTGGCTATTTCCGAGAAGATAATCGTTTTACCACCACCTGTTGGCAATTGAAATAATATATTCTCGTTAGGCTTAGCATCTTTAAGCTTATTAAAAATAGTATTAACAGCCTCTTCTTGGTAGGGGTATAATTGACGAGTAGATATAGTTTCTTCGGTTTCCAACGTTCAAAAAAATTAGCCTATAAACTTAGGATTTTTTTTGATTAAGAGGGGAAAAAGATGAAAATATTAAATAACTAGTTATTGACAATTAAATTAAACTATCTAATAATAGTCACATTACCTTTGTATTGTTTATCAACACCATCATTAAAAATGTAGAAGTAAGTGCCTGTTGGTAACGTGTTTCCTAAATAAGTACCATTCCAAGTATTATCATAGTTTGTGGCGCTGTAAACTTGCTTACCGTAACGGTTATAAATTTTCAAACTATTGTCGGGATATTTACCCAAATTACCAATATAAAACACATCATTCTCTCCATCGCCGTTTGGAGTAAAGGTGTTATAAAAAAACAGTTCGGTTCCTGGTCTCACAGTAACAGTTACTACATCAGTATTAGAACAACCATGTTGATCATCAACCGTAAATGTATAAGTGGTAGTTGTGGTAGGCCATACATCTGGATTAGTCGTATTTTGGTATTTAATATTATAATCAGGTTGCCACCAAAACACTGTACCACTTGTGGCGCCAATTAATGTAATGGTTTGCCCTTCATCAATAGTAGTATCAGGAGAAGCATCTATGGATGGAGCAGGAAAAGCATAAACTGTAACTTGCGATATTTTATTAGGACATAAGCCATCTGATACAGTTAATGTATAAACTGTGGTTACGGATGGCGAAGCAAAGGGACGAGCATCTGTTGCATTATTTAAACTACTAGATGGACTCCAACTAAAATTATGAAATGCATTATTATTATTGGTAGCGCCTATTTGTACACCGGCTTCTTGACCAAAACAATAGCCTGTATCAATCCCTGCATTAAACGTATGAATTTTATCTAAATTAATATACATGGTATTCGACACAATGGTTGTATCAAAATCAGTAACCGTTAAAGTATAAGTTATATCTGATGTAATACTAGTAACGGTAGGATTAGCCACTGTTGTTGAACTTAAATAAGTACTTGGCTGCCATAAATATTTGTAAGGAGGCGTACCACCTGTGGCGCTGGGTGAACCACCAATAACAACCGTTCCATTTAAACAACCAGTCACATCAGGGCCAGCATTTGCTACTAACTGAGAATATCCTTGGCTATAAAAACCAATAAAACAGATGATGTATAAAATTACCTTTTGCACTTTTACAAATGTAAAAAAAGAAATGTAAAATGTGTCATTTAGATTGGCTTTTTGAGGTAAAGAGGCGTGTTAATTGATGTTTAATCAGACAAACAAAATTCTACCAAATGGCAAAATTATTATAAATCATCGCCTTTCCCCATTTCTCTTTCCCAAAATCTTTTTCGAGTTGAGCTTTTAATTCTGAAGCTTTATAAATTTTTTGTTTTGATTTCTTTTGAAGGAGTGTGGTTTGTTCTGGCTTAACAACCTCTACACTTTTTGCAAAATAAATTACCCCTCCATCTTCTGTAGCTAAACCTAAAATAGCTCCAGGTAAACCAACAAAACTTTCGGGACCTATTGATGAATTTACTTCTGAACAAAACCATGCATAAATTCTTGTACTATCATTGGCTTGCCAAATAGCTTTTCGACATTGATAACCACAAATATTTCGTTTACTTTCAGTTATTTTCCATTTAAATGTTCGAATGGAATCTGCTACTAAAAATGTTTCACCCCATATCTTTTTTTCGGTTAAGCGCTTGTTGGATAAATGATTTTGGTAAACTACATTTTTTGTAGTTGCCCAACTCATACGTTCCACTAAATCACTTTCTTGAGGTTTAAAAACAGATAATGAATCATCAAAGTATAATTCAAATACATCTACTTTGTTTTTATCTTCTTCTCTCAACCATTCTTTTACATCTCCATTATTTTTAAATTTCTTGTAGAGATTGGTTTTACGCTCGTAAGTAATTTTACCATACGTAATTTGAGATAACGCCACTTGAGTTGTCATCCATAAACAAACAAAAGCAATTATGTATTTATTAAAATTCATCTTCCTCCTTTGTTTTATTACTGTTAAACTTAATGGTAGCTTTTAATAAGAAGTATCTTGATATGATATTTGTTTTAATATCAGTAATCACGTTACTACTAATATCTCTATCTACACTGATGTTTTGATTTAAAATATCATACGCATAAACTCCTAAAATAAAATTCTCTTTTTTAAAGAATGTTTTTGAAAAAGAAGCATTCCATACTAAGTAGTTAATATTGTAACCATTGCTTCGTTTGCTATTAATGGTGTAATTAGCATCACTTTCGAGCAAGAAATTTTTAGGCAACTTAGCGCTAACATTACCTGATAAGCCTTGAGAAGAGTAGGGTGTATTGCTTTTATTATTTAAAGAAGAAAAAGCTGAATTATAAGAATAGTAGCCCGAAACCCCGGCACTAAATTTCTCTAAATTTAATCTTATGTCCATTGATATACTACTTCTGATATCTTCGGTTTTATTTTCTAATCCATTAATCATGGATTTATTTTCGGCATAAGACGCCCAAAGATTTGGCCCAATTTCTAATTTTTTAGAGAAGAAAGGCATGCTCGTTCCAACATATCCATTAAAATTAAAATTACCATTTACATTAATAGCTTGCGAAACAGTCCTACCAATACTATCGTAAGAAGTGGCTGTAGCAATATCATTATTAATGTAATTATACGTTAATCCCATCCAAGTATATTTTCCACTAATTGATTTCCATGAATTGAAATTTAAATTAATGCTATGCATAAATGTAGGCAACAAACTAGGGTTACCAATATTTATAAAGTTAGGATTTGAATTATCTCTAACGGGTTGTAGCTGACTAATAGTTGGATTTTGAGAACCTGTCGTATATTTTATATCTAAGGCTTTATTGTCAGAAAATTTATATCGTATGGTTGAAAATGGCAATATGTTATTAAAGTTTTGTGTAATGTGTTGGTTTTTGAAAATGTTGTTATTATTTACAAATACGTTACGCGCTTTTGTTCCTATGGTAAAACGCATTTTCTTTACTTCATAACTAAACTTTAAACCAGCACGATTAATTTGTTTTACGTTTATAAAATTATTGGTAACCGTTGAATCCAATTCAGTGTATTCACCTAAAATATTATTAAGTGCTTTTTTGTCTTGCTTACTGTTATAATGCATAAAGTCGTAAGACACTTCAATTTTTATTTTTTTGGTAATAGGTTCGGTATACGAAATACCAGCTATATGACTTTGATTCACATTTAATCCTGATTTCTTTTGATTAATAGAGGTTAAAAAATCAACGGAGTCGGCATAAGAATAATTATCTGTTTTTAAAATACCATCCGTATTAGTTTCTGAAAAAGAGTTACTATAAGATACATTTAGTAAGCGATCTTTCTTTTTGAAACGTTTAATTAATTTTAAATTGTTAGAGATATCATAACCCGAACTTTTATTTGAATTGCTAATAGATGTATTTCTGGTTTTTATATTATCACTACTTAAAAAATCTGTTTCATCTTTACTAGAAGAATTGCTTCCTAATAATTTAACTTTTGAATTCAAATAAAAATCAGTTAGAGAATCAATGCGCTGCTCAAGTCCTAAATTAAAAGCATGTGCTTCATTTTTTTGAATACTTTCTACTAAATTGTCGGAAGTATAACTTGTATCGGTTAAGAAATACTGAGCTTTTTTAGTGGTTTTTGAATTGACCATACTATTATTGTATGAGTAATTAAAATTAAGCTTAGTGTTTTTGGATAACTTATCGGTATAATAAAATCCTGTTTTTAAATTTTGAGGGATACCTTGTGGCTGAGAGTTTGACATAGTCATTGACCAGCCTCCATCTTCGTTTTCCTGTCTATCAAATTCATTATTTAATCCATACTTATATACATCGTCCCAACCAAAACTAGAGTTGGGGGTATTACTTGCTAAACCAAAGACTGAGATTTTTAATTTCTTTTTAAAATAATTGCCTAAGGCTTCACCTTCATAAAACTTCTGAAAATCGCTAGCGCCTGATACTTTACCAAAGTATCCTTTTTTAGCTTCGTCTTTTAATTTAAGATTTAATATTTTCTGAGTTTCTTCTCCGGTACTTGAATTGGCAACATCATCACTTTTCTTTTCATATACCTGAACAGATTCGATTGAATTGGCATTTAAGTTACGAGTTGCCACGGTTGGGTCGCCTCCAAAAAACTCATCACCATCCACTAATACTTTATCAACGGCTTTTCCTTGTGAGGTAATTTTACCATCCTTATCCACTTTAAGCCCTGGTAGTTTTTTTAATAAATCTTCAACGGTGGCGTTTGCTTTGGTTTTAAACGAATCGGCTGTATATATTAAAGTATCTCCTTTATAATAAATAGGATCTTTAAATGCAAAAATAGTGACTTCATCTAGAGATACATTTTTAGGTTGTAAAATAATTTTTCCGAAATCGTATTCTAAGTTTTTCTTGTCGCCAAAAACAAAGTAGCCCATATCGGCAAACTTTGGATGCGAAATAACCACCTGATACGTATCAATAGGTAAGGGTTTTAATTTAAAAATTCCCTCGTTATTAGTTCTGGTAAAATCTACTAGGGTAGAGTCCATTAATTTAATCGCCATAACGATGGCATTTGATAATGGCCCTTTAGCAGTGGTATCTTGAACGTTTCCTGAAATACTCAACTTTTGGGAAAAAGAAGAGATAGAACTAAATAATAAAAAATAGAGTAGGTGTCTCTTCATAAAGTTTTGCTTAAAGCGAAATTAATGAAGATTATAACGTGGGTTTAAAAAAAGGATACAAAAAACGTTAAAGAAAAAGTAGTAAAGTCACTTCGAGTGATTTTTTGTTGCCTCTTTCAAAAAATTGTATCGAGAAGTGTGTAATAATTGTTCTCGATACAGCGCAAAAAAAGCGCTTACTCGAACTGACATTTTTTTACTATTTTTTCCTTAACGTCATATCTCTGTGTACTTTGCGCCTGCCTGTCGGCAGACAGGGTTAAAGACTTTGCATTTTAATCGCTAAGTCAACTAATCTGGTGCTGTAACCAAATTCGTTATCATACCAGCCAATGATTTTCACTAAATTACCTACAACACTTGTGAAGTCGCTATCAAACACTACCGAATGAGGATTACCAATGACATCGGTTGAGACTAATGGATCTTCTGTATATTCTAAAATACCTTTTAATGGGCCTTCTGAAGCTTGTTTAAAGGCTAAGTTAATTTGTTCAACACTTGGATATTGAGTTAATACACAAGTAATATCGGTTAACGAACCATCTGGCACAGGAACACGCATTCCACAACCTCCTAATTTATCTTCTAAATCAGGGAAAATTTTACCTAAAGCTTTAGCGGCTCCAGTACTTGTAGGAATAATGCTCATAGCTGCTGCACGTGCTCTTCTTAAATCTTTATGAGGCGCATCGTGTAAGCGTTGGTCGCCAGTGTAGGAGTGAACAGTTGTAACATACGCTTCTTCAATACCCCATTGTTTTAATACTTGCAACATTGGTGAAGCACAGTTTGTGGTGCAAGAGGCATTAGATACAATCACATCATCTGCTTGTAATAATTCATCATTCACACCCATCACAATGGTTCTGATATCATCATCTTTGGCAGGAGCCGATAAAATGATTTTTTTAGCTCCAGCGTTTAAATGTTTTTGAGCAGAGGCTTTATCTAAAAATAAACCAGTTGATTCAATCACAATATCAATATCTAAAGCTTTCCAGGGTAAATTCTCTGGGTCTTTAGAAGCAAATATTTTTATTTCTTTTCCATTTACATATAAATGATCATGGTCGTGTTTCACTTCGGCATTAAAACGTCGGTGAACTGAATCGTATTTTAATAAGTGTGCTAAAGTTTCAGCATCTGTAATATCATTAATAGCAACTATATTGATGTTTGGATTAGCAAAAGCAATTCTAAAAAACACTCTTCCTATTCTTCCAAATCCGTTAATGGCAACATTTATTTTTTTCATAATTATAAATTTAAGGTCAAGTAAAATTACATTAAAGTTTAATGAAAGTGAAAATAACTTTTATTAATTAATTGTAAATGTTTTATACTATAAAATGTTGATTTAGCAATTCAATAATTGTGTATAAAAAGTGGTTTCATATAAGCGATGTTTTAATATATTTGATAGGCCTCTTTTTGTCATTACATAATTTAAAATCATGTCATCAACTATTATAAAAATTCAAGACTTTGAATTAAACGAACTTTATAAATCGTTTCCTGGAGTTATTACCAGCATTAAGGTCAATTTGGATTATACAGAGGAGTGTTTGTTTATATCAGACAATTGCGAAACCTATTTTGGCTATACAGCTGATGAATTGATTGAAAACTGGGATTCGTTTTTAAATAATATAAACGGGCAGGATAAAGATTATTTTAAAAATGATTTAAAAGCGGCATTAAAAACTACTAAACGCATCTCATCGGTTGGAAGATTTAAAACCAAAGACAATGAAATTAAGTGGTTAAAATTTAATGCTAATATTATTGATAATACGACACATTATATTTTACAAGGTGTTTATATTGATATTACCGAAGAAAAAACCAGAGAATTAAAAGAAGATAAATTAAAAGACTCTTTAATTATTTTAGCTCGTCATTCGGTTATTTATAAAGGCGATGTAAAAAACATAGGTAAATTATGTACTCAAATTATTGCTGATACTTTAGACATTTCAAGAGCAGGCTTTTGGTTATACAATACCACCAATATTAGTTGCGACACTTTATTTATTAAATCATCTCAACAATATACTGTAGGAGAAACTTTAAACGATAAAGATTTCCCTGACTTTTTTACCTTATTAAGAAAAGAGCCCTTTGTGATGGCTAACGATGCGCAAAATCACATTTTCACAAAAAGCCTTAACAATGCTTATTTAAGCAAAAACAATATTCAATCCTTGCTATTTGTTCCTATTATCCACAACCAACAAATTATTGGAGTACTGAGTCAAGAACAAACACATAAACCAAGAGCATGGCAAAAATTGGAAATCAATTTCTTATTTCAAGTTGCTGAACTCATATCTTTATGTTTCTCTCTCAACGAACGTAATTTATTAGAAGAAGAACAAAAACAAAAAATAGTAGAGTTAACCAATATGGTGGAGCGATTGAAATCGCAGATTAGGTAGGTTTTGG
>PNMI01000030.1 GCA_013823565.1 Sphingobacteriaceae bacterium
TTCTTCTTTATCTTCGATTAACTTTAAACAAATACTGGTTAAATGAGAATTGTTGAGTTTTTCTATCCATTTATTTTCAAAATACCAATAAACACTAAAACTACTTTTTATCAAAAACGTCCATTCATCGTCATTTAATATTAGCTGGTTTATGTTTTGAAATAGAATTTCCAATCGGTCTTTGCTTGCTAAAACACCATGTTGTTTCCATTCTTTAAAAGCTTTTCTGAAAATTTCAATTGTAGTTTTTGCTTTTTTTGCATCTGGACCTAGTTTATCAAAAAATTTTTTCGATAGAAAATCATGCACCAATTCATAACCGGCTACTTTATCACTTTCAACTATAGGATGAACTATCTTCTTTTTTATTAAATGTTCTAAAATATGTTTAGCGTTTATCTCTTTTATTGATAAATATTTTGATATTTCTTCAATATTAAGAAAGGCTCGTAAACCTTCTGGACCTGTTAATAAATCTAATATATTTTGTGCGTATATTTTTTCTTCCTCAGTCAATCCATGTAACATTGATTCGCTTAAATAATCAGTTATTATAGATTCAACAATATTTGTATTTTGGAATATATTTTGATTAAATTCTATTATTGGTTTTAAGTCAGTATTTTGTTTTTTATATTCTGTAAATAAGGCAGAACAAACTATTTGTAAATACGGAGGATATATCAAACCATCTCCAATATTTCGTAGCTCAAGAATTATTTGATTAACCCACTCATTATCTATCTTTATTCCTAACTTTTGTAGAGGGAAGGTTATTGCATCAAAAGCTTTTTCGGCTGTTAGTTTTTTTATTCTATATTGGTGTATCCATGCATCTTCAAGGTCGTATAAATGAGACCAATCCCATAGTTCTCCGATATAATCTTCTCTAAGAGATAGTAAAAAAAATAATTTCCCTTTATTATTAGATGGTATTAAAGCTTCTATAATTCCTTTTGATAAATGCTCCCTTTCTGTTTCTCTTGCTTTTGTAAATAATTCTTCAAATTGGTCTATTACAATTATTAGATTTAAATTTTCTTTTTCGATAATTGACTTCAAGGAAATAATTAAATGAGCGAAAGTGTCAGTGATAGATAAATCATCGATCAATTGAATGGAAATGTTTTTCTCTTTTAATGACTTGATTAATCCTTCCCTTATCCGTCTAATAGGTTCATCTAAACATCGAATAGGAATAGTAATAAACCCTTCTTTTTTTAAATTTGGTATTAAGCCTGCGTTAATAAGTGACGTTTTCCCTGTACCCGATTCACCAAAAAGGCCGACAATATTATATTTATTTATTTTTATTAATAATTCTTCTATTTCAATATTTCTGCCAAAGAAATATTCTTTATCGCTTTCTGAAAATGATTGTAATTCTTTGTAAATGTTTTCTTTTTTCCAATTATATAATTTTTGTTGTGGAATCTTATTTAAGGCAGCTTTTTTATTTTCCGACTTAACTTGATTCTCCCAGTTTTTTTTAGCTAATTTAATTTGTTTTTTTGAAATTTTGTTTGTTAAAGATGTCCCTTCTCTATGAGCTAAATCATGATCATTTGGACATAATAAAGCAAGATTATTGTATTTATTGTCTTTAGTTTGAGAATATTCTACAATATGATGTATAATATACGCATCACTTTTTATACCCTTACATAAACAACAGGTGAAGCTATTGTTTTCTAAAATTTTTTGTACAATATCTTCTTCTATTGGTTGTCTTGTTAAGCAGTTTTTGACAAAATTAATCTGAAGTTCAGGAATCTTATATTTTGTAATAAGATTTGTTTTTGAAGTGTTTTTAAAGCTTTTTGTAGAAATGCCAATTTGATTGTAATGATTAGCCCAGTTACTTGGAACACCATATTGTATATATGTTTTTTCTAAAGACATTTTAACCTATATTGTGGTATATGTTTGATATATAGTTTATAAAATATATATAATAAATATACTTAAAAAATCACTTCATCAACTCCAAAAACTTCTCTAAAGCTTTTCTTTTATCCGCATCTAAATTATAAGAAATTTTATTCTTTAAATAATCTAAAGCTTTATCGCCTAAAGCTTCATTTGGTTTCTCAATCACAGATTCTTCAATATGATTAACTCCGTATGCTAAAGTTTTATTGAACTCATTAATGAAACTTTCTCCTAAAGGTACATTACTTACCCAACAAGCAAATACAAAGGGTAAGCCAGTATATGTTTGCCATTCTTCAGCAAGGTCGTATTGGTAAGGATAATTGGTTAATCCAAAAGTTCTATCGCCAATAATAACCGCACCAGTGGTTCCGCTAATTTGTTTTTCAAAACCTTCGGTAGCATTGATGAACTGAATGTTTTTTTTCCAAAAATGTTTATTTAAAACTTGAACTAAAGTCACTGATGTTTTAGATTGATAATCTAGTAATACGTGAGTTAATTCTTCTAATGGTTTCTCTGAAAATAGTTTTACGCTATCCACTTTACCAACTGCGCCAATGCAATAATCAGTAATAATATGATAGTTCTCTAATTCCGGTAAAATAGCAACAGGCACCAAGCCAATTTCTACTTGTTTGTTTTTTAATTTTTGGGCACACACACTTGGTATATCCAATTCTAATTTTATGTGAGATAAAAAGTTTGTGTGATTAATACCATATAAAAATGGCGTGGTGTTATAATAGTTAACTATGGATACAGAGTGTTGCATGTATTATATAACAGTTTCTTTTTGTTTTAGTTCTAAAAAACTAAGAGTTGCCCCAACTACTGCCAAAGCAGGACCAAACATTAAACCAATAAAAAATGGTAGCCACATAAATACTGTGTAAATAAAGCCAATACCACATGCTAAACCAATATTTTTACGAGTAAAATTCACACTTTCTGAAATGGTCATTTTATGTCTTTCAAAATTGTAATCTAACATCGTAAAACCAATAAAGTACCAAGAAACTAATATTAATAAAGGACCTGTGATAACTACTAATGGAGGGAAGATTAATGTGATAATAAAACCTAAGACAATTAAAAAATATTCAAAAAACATATTTCTTAAACTCATGACGATACCCCTTCCAATATCTTTCATTAATTGAGGAAAGGTAAATGGATAATTTTTTCCATTAGTTTTTTCTTCAACCGATTCGGATAATAAAGCAAATAGGGGAGAGAGAGCGATTAATACTAAGTACTTTGTAAAGGTACTGGATACAAACCAAAAGATAATTTTAAATATCCAGGTCATAATAAAGCTAAAGTATCCAGTTAAAAAAGGTTTGGCAAAAGATAAAATAGCTCCAGAGTCAGGGATTTCTTCAAAATTGAGTTGTTGGTTTAAGTAGTTTGCAAGCTGAGAGGCTATTTCAGCAAATAACCAAATACTGCCTACCCACATGAGCAACCATAAGCCAACAGAGTAGAATAAATAAGGCCACAAGCCTTTTTCGAAAAGCAAGCTAAAGCCTTTAAAACTATTTGAAATGGCTTTGAAAAATCCTTTAAAAAAATTCATGGTTTTATGGTTATAGAAAACAAATTTAACAGATTATCAAAGAAGATGAATAGAATTATGGTTTTATAACATTTTATTTTTATACTTTTATTAAAATTTTAAAACCATGAAAACGACCATTGCTATTATTTTATTAGGCTGTTCTTTAGTAGTAACATCTTGCAACAAAAAAGATTGTAATAAGCCAGAAGATACCCAAAAACATGAATGCTCGCAAACAGATGATAATTCATCTTCTGCAACAAAATAATTAATTTTTAATTATATAAAAAAAGCCCGATAACTTTATGTTATCGGGCTTTTTTGTTAAGCCTCTATGTTTTTGTTCTCGACTTCGCTCGAACTGACAAACACAGAGGCAAGTATATTTAAGCTAATGCTTGTTTTAAATCTTCAATTAAATCTTCAACATCTTCCACACCAACGCTTAAGCGTAATAAGTTGTCTACAACACCAGCTTTATCACGTTCTGCTTTTGGAATAGAAGCATGAGTCATAGTTACAGGATGGTTTATTAAGGATTCAACACCTCCTAAAGATTCAGCTAAAGAGAATACTTTAAATGAAGAAGCAATTTTAAAAGTATCTTCTAAAGAAGCACCTTTTAATACAATAGAAATCATACCACCAAAGTCACGCATTTGTTTTTTTGCAATTTCGTGGTTTGGATGATCAGTAAAACCTGGCCAGTAAATTTTTTCGATACGAGGATGCGTTTTTAAGAACTCAGCAATCTTGCGTCCGTTAAAGCAGTGACGCTCCATGCGTAAATGCAAAGTTTTAATACCACGCATTACTAAAAAACAATCCATAGGACCTGGGTTGGCTCCACAGCTATTTAAAATGAAATAAATTTGCTCATGTAATTTATCATCGTTCATTACTAAAGCTCCCATTACCACATCGCTATGTCCGCCTAAGTATTTGGTCACAGAGTGCATCACGATATCAGCTCCTAATGATAAAGGATTTTGTAAATATGGAGAAGCGAAAGTATTATCAACTGCTAATAATAAATTATTGTCTTTCGCTATTTTAGAACAAGCTTCAATATCAATAATTTGCATAGTTGGGTTAGTTGGTGTTTCTGCCCAAATTAGCTTAGTATTAGTATTGATATATTTTTTTATGTTGTTAGCATCTGTTAAATTGATGAAGTGAAATTTAATACCATAATTTTCGTAAATTTTAGTAAACATACGGTAAGAACCACCATATAAATCATCACCTGTAATCACTTCATCTCCTGGACGTAACATACGCATCACTGCATCTGTAGCGCCCATACCAGAACTAAAGCAAACACAGTGTTTACCACCTTCTAAAGCGGCGATGTTTTTTTGTAAGGCATCACGAGTTGGGTTTTTACCACGAGCATAACCGTAACCTTTGTTGGTTCCTGGAGATTCCTGAACGTAAGTAGATGTTTGGAAAATAGGTGTCATAATTGCACCTGTTGATGGATCTGGATCTGCACCAGCATGTATAGCTCTTGTACCGAATTTGTGTTTTGAGAAATCTGCCATAAGAAATTAATTTTGCACGAATTTAGAATTATTTGGGATTGTTTTAGCGATAATTTATTAGTAATTTTAACTATCAAAAATTTTTATAACATATTCTTGTTCTGCTCATTACTTTTTTTAGGTGTAGCCTGCAAAAAAGAAACTGAAGACCCACCCGATTTAGGATATGGTTATGCGCCAACCACTTTGGGTAAATATGTAGTTTATGATGTAGATTCTACCGTTTACGATGATTTTAATATGGATACCACGTATTATAAATACCGTATTAAGGAAAAATTAGAGGAAACTTTTATAGATAATCAGGGTAGAGAGGCTATAAAATTAGTGCGTTATATAAAAAAGTATAATGATACGGTGAGTTATGATAATATACCATGGACCATAAAAGATGTTTGGAATTATACTAAAACTAATACCACATTAGAGGTAGTTGAGGAAGATATACGTTTTACTAAATTAATTTTCCCAGTTAACGATGACGCCATTTGGAATGGAAATGCTCACAATACAATTGGCGAGTGGGATTATACCTATGATTACATAGATAAAACAGAAATTATAAATGGGACTAAATTTGACAACGTATTATTAGTCATTCAAAGAAAAGACAAAAACAACGTGCTTCATCGTGAATATTTTATAGAAAAATATGCTAAAACGGTAGGCTTGGTTTATCGCGAAATAAAAGATTTGTATTCAAATAATGTGATATTTGGTGTACCAGTTGAACAAAGAATTGAAAAAGGTGTTATATATAAGTTAACCTATGTTACTCATGGATTCGAATAAAATAAAAACAATCATATTAGCATCTTTTGTATGCTTTACTTTAAATTCATTACAATCTCAAACCTTTACAAAGTATTGGGTTAAGTTTAAAAACAAAAACGGTTCGCCTTATTCTATAAGTAACCCAAGTGCATTTTTGTCAGCAAAATCAATTGCACGAAGAACTAATCAAGGAATTGCAGTTGATTTGACAGATATTCCTGTTAATCAAACTTATATTAATCAAGTAAATGCTACAGGAGCTCAGGTTTTACAACGCTCGAAATGGATGAATGCGGCTGTTGTTAATGTTTCAAGCCCTGCTCAACTGTCAGCTATTAATAGTTTAACCTGTGTATTGAGTACATCGCCTGTTGCTAAACTATATAAAACAACGCCTGATGAACCAATCAAACCAGTGGCTAATTCTTTAAAAACATCAAGCTCAGTAGCGGCGTATAATTACGGACCTTCATTTACTCAGGTTAATCAAATAGGAGCTGATTGTATGCATAACAAAGGGTATAGAGGACAAAATATTTTAATAGCCATGATTGATGCAGGGTTTTATGAAGTGAATATTAATCCTGTATTTGATTCGTTAAGAAACGAAGGAAGATTAATGGGAACAAGAGATTTTGTTCAGGGAAATAGTTCTGTTTACGAGGATAATTTACATGGCGCTAATTGTTTATCACTAATGGCTGGTAATACTCCAGGACAATTAATTGGAACAGCTCCAAAAGCAAAGTATTGGTTATTACGATCAGAAGATGCCGCTACCGAAAAAATTATTGAAGAAAATTATTGGGTTGTAGCTGCGGAATTTGCAGATAGCGTGGGAGCAGATATGACAACAACCTCTTTAGGGTATACTACTTTTGACATTTCTTCTCAAGATCATGTTTATTCAGATTTAGATGGAAAAACATCGGTAGCATCTATTGCAGCAACAATGGCTGCTCGAAAAGGTATTTTTGTTTTAAATGCCGCAGGCAATGAAGGTAATGGTTCTTGGAATTATATTGGAGTGCCTGCAGATGCTGATAGTATTTGTGCGGTAGGCTCAGTTAATGGAAGTGGGATTCATTCTGGATTTAGCTCAGTTGGGCCAACAGCTGATGGTCGTATTAAACCAGATTTAAGTTCGATGGGAGAAGGTTCTTACGTTTGTAATCCTGGATTTAGTTTTGGGTCAGGAAATGGAACTTCTTATGCCACTCCAATTTTGGCTGGGGCTGTAGCTTGTTTGATGCAGGCTAATCCTACAAAAACTAATATGCAGATTCTACAAGCCTTAAAGTCATCTGCATCAAAATCTACAAACCCTGATAATGATTATGGTTGGGGAATACCAAATATGTGTTTGGCAGATGCTTTTTTGAATCCAGTATCTGTTAATGAATTAGAAAAAATAACAGGTTTTAATTTATATCCTAATCCTGCACAATATTTCATTAATTTCTCATTAAATCAAAAACCAGAATCTGTTCAATTAAAAGATGTTTTAGGTAAGGAGATAGAAGTGTCTTTTACAGAAGGGCAATCTAATCAATATAAAATACAGTTTAATAATTTACCAAAAGGTGTTTATTTTATCTCTATTAAAACGACTGAAGGATTAATTAACAGTAAGTTTATTAAGGAGTAGGAATTTGTATTTTTGAGATAATTATTTTGAGTGTTTTTCTCTTGAAACTATTAGTATTCTTTTTTCATTACCAACTATCCAAATCAAGTCGTTTTCTAGAAATACCATATCGGATTCAGGGTTAAGAATTTTTTTACCACTTCTTTCTATTCCAACCACTAAACCTTTTGAGAGTTCTCGGATATTTGAGTCTTTAATTGTTTTACCAATTAAAATAGAGTCTAATTGAATTGTAAAATGTAAAAGTTTTACTTCACTTTTTCTTTGTAAAAGGTCGGAGCCCTTCTCATTTTTACTCAGGAAGCTTCTAAATTTATTAAGTTGTTCATCTGTGCCAATCACTGATATGATATCCTGTGGATATAATCTTTCAAATCTGCTAGGTACGTTAATGGTTAAATCTTCCCTTTCAATGGCGGCGATATTTACTCCAAAATCTTCTCGGATTTTTGATTCTAAAAGAGTTTTTCCTATAAATGGAGAGTGTGCATTTAGTTTAAAATTAGATAAATGTGTATCCCAAGGAGTTAAATCTTTTAATTCTTTTTTCTGATTCAACTCTCTTTCATTTAAATTAAATTTAAATCTATCTTCTATCTTACTATAAATATTTTGAATTTTTTTTGAAAATAATAATAGAATAAATGATGTTATTGTAACTCCAATTAATGCAATTTGTGTTGAAAATAATCGATCAAACAAAAATCCTATATAAAATAATGATAAGAGCATTCGGAATATTTGAAGAATAATCAAAGGTCCACGGTATTCATTGCTAATCCATATTTTAGAGTAAGCTATTTTATCACCTTTCCGAAATGAAAGTGCCCATAAAAAAGGAGAAATAAATATAATAGTTAAAATAGCTGTAATAATTCTACTCCACTTGAATTCCCAAAAATATGGTTGTATGATATTAATATTAAACAAAATAATTGTTACAATAATTACAGAGAATATAATAGAATTGATAATAGCACTTCTTACTAATTTACGCCACTCACTTACATGGTTAATTTTTTCGGCACTCATGCTGTAGCTGGATATTGTTTCTTTCCATTTTAAGGGTAACAATTTCTCTGTTAATTTAAGTACAGGATTAGATAATTTTATCATATAAGGAGTTGTGAAAGTTGTAAGTACTGAAACTGCCACAGCAACGGGATAAAGAAAATTGCTTGTTACATTTAAACTTAATCCTAACGAAGCAATAATGAATGAGAATTCTCCTATTTGTGATAAACTTAAGCCTGTTTGAATAGATATTTTTAATGGTTGACCAGTTACCAGAGAACCAATAGTTATATAAAGCGGTTTACCTAAAAGTAAAACTAGAGCTGAAAAAATAATCGGAAAAATATTTTGGATAATCATTTCTGGGTTTAATAACATACCTACTGATACAAAAAATACAGCGCCAAATAAATTTTTTAATGGAGAAATGATATGTTCTATTCTTTCGGCTTTAGTAGTTTCAGCTAAAATTGATCCCATTATAAATGCACCAAAAGCAGGAGAAAAACCTGCATTTAAAGCCATAATAACTACCGCAAAACAAAGTGCTAATGATAAAAGCAATAAGATTTCTTCATTTAAAATGGGTTTAAGCAATTTTAAAATTGTGGGAAGGAAAAAAATACCTAAAACAAACCACAAAATCAAAAAGAAAATCAATTTAGAGACAGAGAAGAATAATTCAATACCTTGAAATTCTCGACTAATAGAAATAGTTGATAGTATCACCATTAAAATTACAGCAACCAAATCTTCTACAATTAAAACACTTGTTACTATATTGGTAAATTTTTGTGTTTTAACACCTAGTTCATCAAATGCTCTGATAATAATAGTAGTTGATGCAATTGAGAGAATGCCACCCATGAAGATGCTATCCATGTTGTTCCATCCCATTAATTTACCTAAACAAAATCCTGAAATTAAAGTAAGAATTACGCCAAATAAAGCAATGATAACAACCCTTAACCCTTCTTTAATTAATTTTTTAAAACTGAACTCTAAACCTAAATTAAATAACAGAATGATAACTCCTATATCTGCCCATATTTTAATACTATCTAATTCTATAACTGTAGGAAAAAATTTAAAATATGGGCCAACTATGATACCTGCTATGATATATCCAAGAACCACAGGTTGCTTTAAAAATTTAAATATAATGCCAATAATAGACGCACCCGCAAGGATGAGAGCTAAATCAATTATTAAATGTGGTAAGTGCATGATTGGTGCAATTTACTAATTACCTGACTGAATTTAAATTTTTATTGGATAAAATTTTTAAAATTAATAACTTTACTATTGCTTGATAAAGCACTTAGTTTATGGAAAAGGAAGTTTTGCAAATGTTTTTGCCATCGTTTTTACTGATATTTATCGGAATCACTTTTTTCTGGAAATGGTTTAGGAAATTTATAAGAGTGAAAGAGTATATTGATATTGAAAAGACTACAAATTATCATAGATTGAAAAGAATAAATTTTTTATTTTTTATTTTTTTTATTGTATTTGTAATAATGACATTTATATACTGCGCTTTACCCAATCATTATTATATTTTTATACCATTAGATAAATTTGATCATCCATTGATTAATAGTGTAGGGGTTTTGTTGTTAAAAGTCGCTCTTATATGGATGATAGTAGCTCAATTATATATTGATAAAGAATTATATAAATACTCAAGAGATAGTGGAAATTTATCTTTAATGGAATTAGTTTATTTTTCTGAAAAGATGTTTTTGGGTGGGCTTACCGTTATGTTTGTTGGTATGTTTATTACTATTACTAATGTTATCGGTATAGTTTCCGGATTGATATCTGTTTTTTTTTATTATAATTTAGTGTTTAGGTTTAAAACTTAAACTTGTAGTTTTTATCAAATAAATTTAATAACACAAAAAAAAGAGAGTTAGGTTTTAAGAGAAGAATTTTTTTACTATTAAAACCAATGAAATCTATCATTAGGAGATGCAATCGATTTCGCTAATTTACCGTATGGAAATCTAACTTTAATTCCTCCAGTGTAACATACATCCATAATGTTTATGGCTTTTTCTTGTCTGCCCACTCGCATTCTATAATCTAAGAACAAACCTATAATGCCAAAATTATGTTCGATGCCAGTTCCTAAGTTTAATCCTAGCCATTGATTTTTAACGGTACTATTAACAGGATAATATTCTCTTAATCCTAAATAGTCAGACTCTCCAGTAAAAAAACCAGTATATGTATTATAACTTAGTCCTACAAATGGATATAGCAAGGTTTTTTTATTTGGAAACTTCGCTAAAATTTCCAAATTAACTTCAGTGGTATTGGCTTTTACGTCAAGCCAAGTTGGTTTAATATTAGTTGGCTGAAAATGTGTATACAGAGCAGACACTCTTACGAAATTATTTATTTCGTAAATAAAGCCACCACAAAATCCTGGCTCGTTGTTTTTATCTTTAATATTACGAGCCAAATAAATTACACTTAGGTTGCCCCCAACTCTTAAGCTCCAGCGAGTATAAGGCCTTTCTTTTTCTGTTTTGTTAATAGAAATAGAATGAGTTTTGGCTGTTGTTTTTGCATTAATTCTGCTTTGAGCACATATTACATTTGAGAACAGTGAAATTGTAAATAAAAAAATGAATATGAATTGCTTTTGTAACATAATATAAAATTAAGTATAATACTTTCAGTTACAGGATTGAATTAATAACTGGCAGTATATTTATGATAAGTGGTAAGTTTTAGCGTAAAACTGCTCCTAATTTCTCAGTATAAGTTTTTATTAGTTTTTGCATCACATTATCAATTTGCTTATCATTTAACGTTGCTTCCTCGTCTTGTAACATAAAACTCACGGCATATGATTTTTTACCTGCTTCTAATTTATCGCCTTCGTAAATATCAAATAAGTTAACGTCTTTTAATAACTTACGCTCTGCGCTATAAGCTAACTCTTCTATTTCTTTATATGTTACTTTTTTATCTAACAATAATGCTAAGTCTCTGCGAACAGCTGGGAATTTTGGAATCTCTGTAAACTCTAATTTTGTTTTACCGACAAGAGATAATACATTATCCCAATTAAAATCTGCATAAAACACATCTGTATTAACATCTAACTTTTTGCAAATCGATTTATCTACTAAGCCAAAGCTCACTAAATGTTTATTTTTTTGAGTGTAAGATAAACCATAACTGAAATTAGAGTCGCTTAACTCACTGATTTTAAATTTAATAGATAGTTTATTTAAAATAGATTCAACACTCGCTTTTAAGAAAGCAAAATCCACTTTGTTGTTTTCTCCATAAGGATTTTCAGGATATTTTCGTCCAGTAACAAATAGAGTTAAATGTTTAGTTTCTGCATATTTGAACTCAGGACTGTCTGTTTTTTCGTAAGTTTTCCCAAATTCAAATAATTTTAAATCAGCTTGTTTGCGATTAATATTGTAGGCTAATGACTCTAAACCACCAAATAACATAGTGTTTCTCATCACATTTAAATCCGCACTTAAAGGATTTAAAATTTTAACGAAAGGTGTTCCTTCTGGATAGTAAGATTCTTTAGTTAATGATAAGCCCATCATTTCATTATATCCAAAACCAATTAATAAATTAGCTGTAGTATTATCAGTAGCTGTTGCTTTTTCTCTATCAGCATAGTTTGCTGAGAATTTAATTTGAGTGCTTTCTTCAACATTGTTGTACCCGTAAATACGCATTACTTCCTCAATCACATCCGCTTCGCGAGTCACATCTGTTTTGTATTGAGGAACAGATAACAATAAGCCATCGTTACCTTCTTTAGTAATAGTAATACCTAGTGAAGTTATGATGTGTTTAATTGTATTTTTATCAATGTCTTTTCCAATTAAGGATTGGCAGTTGTGGTAAGAGAAAGCCACTTGAAATGGTTCTAATTTTTCGGGATAGATATCTACAATATCCATACTTAAAATACCACCTGCACATTCAAAAATTAATGCCGCAGCACGCTTTAACGCCGTAATGGTCATTTCTGGATCTGTTCCACGCTCAAAACGGAAACTACTATCGGTTTTTAAACCATGTTGTTTGCTTGTTTTACGAACATATGCAGGATTGAAATAAGCCGCTTCTAAAAATATCGCTGTTGTGTCATTACTCACGCCACTATCTATACCACCAAACACACCAGCCATACACATTGGCTCATGCGAATTACAAATCATTAAATCATTAGCTAGTAAAGTGCGTTCAGTTCCATCTAAGGTTTTAAATTTTGCACCTTCTAATCCTGTTTTAACAATGATTTTATTGTCGGTGATTTTGTTTAAATCAAAAGCATGCAGAGGTTGCCCTAAATCATGCAACACAAAATTGGTAATATCTACAATGTTATTAATTGGGCGTAAACCGATAGCCAATAAATAATTTTTTAACCAATCTGGAGAAGGTTTTACCGTAATGCCTGAAATTACTAAACCGCTATAGCGTTTGCAAGCCTCTGTGTTTTCAATAGTAATATCAACTTTATTGATGTTACTTGCCTCAGGTAATTCAAAAATGTTATGAAGTTTAGCTTCATAAATATTGGTATTGTTTTTACAATTTAAAATGGCTGCTAAATCTCTAGCAACACCATAATGAGATGCTGCATCAGCACGATTTGGAGTTAATCCAATTTCTAAAACATAATCTTCTTCTAATTTAAAGAACTCAGCAGCTGGAGTACCAACCACTGCATGGTCTGGTAAAATCAAAATACCATCATGGCTGTTTCCTAAACCAATTTCATCTTCGGCACAAATCATTCCTTCGCTAGCAGCTCCACGTAGTTTTGATTTTTTAATTTCAAATGGTTCTCCAGTAGTAGGGTATAATTTTGCACCAATCATAGCTACTAAAACTTTTTGTCCAGCAGCAACATTTGGTGCACCACATACAATATTTAATAATTCGGCAGCCCCAACATTTACTTTGGTAATGCTTAATTTATCAGCGTCAGGGTGTTTTTCTTTTTCAATAACTTCACCAACTACAATGCCTTTTAATCCACCTTTCACATTTTCAAAGGCTTCAATACCTTCTACTTCTAATCCAGAAGAAGTTAAGTATTCATCCATTTGCTCATGAGTTAAATCTGTATGTATTAAGGTTTTTAACCAGTTGTATGATATTTTCATTGTAAAAGAGTTCTAATATAAAGGCTATAAAAATACAAAAATTACCGTTATAAAATAGGGTAAAATGAGATTATCTAAGGGCAAATTGTAGGGTTTGAAACCACATAGAAACATAGAATATTTAGTGTGAGAGTGTAGGATAGAAAACATGTTTTTCACACATAGAGTGTTATGTGAAAAGCGAAGCTTCTGTCTAAGAACTTCATTTGTTTTAAAAACTATGTGTCTATGTGGTTAAAAAACGCACTATATATGTTGTAGCAAACAACTATATTTGCCGAGTGGCAGAAATAGGAAAAGACATATCAAAAGCCAAAGATTTTTTGGAAAACGAACAATTAGTAGCTATCCCAACCGAAACGGTTTATGGTTTGGCTGCTAATGCTTTAAATCCTATTGCTGTGGCTAAGATTTTTGAAGCTAAGGAACGTCCAACATTTGATCCTTTAATTGTGCATACACACTCTTTGAATGAGGTTCAAAAATTTGTGACAGAGATTCATCCTGCTTTATTAAAATTAGCCGAAACGTTTTGGCCAGGACCATTAACCTTGTTGTTGCCTAAAAAAGAGATTGTTCCTAATTTAGTCACATCAGGATTGGATAGAGTAGGAGTGCGAATTCCAAATCATCTATTAACACTTGAGTTATTATCTCAACTAAATTTTCCCTTAGCGGCACCAAGCGCTAATCCTTTTGGTTATATCAGTCCAACAACGGCAGAACATGTCAATAAACAATTAGGCACTAAAATTCCTTATATCTTAGATGGCGGAAATTGTGAAGTTGGTTTAGAATCAACGATTGTGGGCGAAGAAAACGGAGAAATAATTATTTATCGTTTGGGCGGTTTATCTATTGATGATATTGAAAAGATGGTAGGAAAAGTTTCCGTACAATTAAATCAATCTAGCAATCCAAAAGCACCAGGGCAATTAAAAAGTCATTACGCACCTAAAAAGCCTGTTTATATTGGTAATGTAATTGATTTACAAAAAATACATTCTGGTAAAAATATAGGTGCCCTTGTTTTTGGAGATGATATAAAATTGAATGAAACCACAACAGTAAAGAATTTGTCTTCTTCAAAAAACTACCAAGAAGCAGCCGTCAATTTATTTTCGTTTTTAAGAGAATTAGATGAAGCGGATGTTGATGTAATCATCACCAATTTATTACCCGAACAAGGTTTAGGTTTAGCAATTAACGATAGATTAAGAAGAGCGGCCGCTCTTTAATTTTTTTGAAAAAAATTCTTTTAGTTTAATGGATATTTGAATGCTTGAATTAATGCAAGGTTGTTCAATCCATTTGAAACATATTGTTGCCATCAATACTACAAGTAAACAACAAGTGCTTACAACTAGCCAATGTTCAATTACACTAAAATGACTTGCCGTTTTAAAGCCTATTACTATGATGAAGATAAAGTATAGGACAATGCCATGAAATAAATAAATACTATATGATAATTGTCCAAATAGTTTAGATATTTTTAAAGTTAGGATTCCAAATAATGTGTTTCCGCAAGCTATCCCAATAAAAGCGATGGTTAAAATGCAAATAGGAATTAGACTGTATGCGGTGTCAAAACATAAAATTACCATCGTTAAACATCCTAAAACTAAAATGCTTGTTGTTGATTTTGTTGCATATTTTTTAATAGAATGATTATTGACTGCAAATGCGGCTAATACTCCTCCTGCAAAAGTATATAGAAAAACTATTTGCAATTGAATATAATTTGCAATTGCACACATGATAGAAATTGTGAATAAAACAATAAGGATATTAGGTTTATGTTTAGAGATAATTAATGATAATAGAGGTAATGAAAAATAAAATACCCATTCGTATCTTATAGTCCACAATACATTTGCTGTCATTAGATTTGTGTCTTTGTATCCATTAATTGGTAAATAATCAATAATTGAAAATCCAAGCCAGATAATTATTTCTTTAAAAACATACATGGGTGATTCTATGAATTGAAAATCACTTATATAAAAAATGAGTATAATTTGTATTATAAAAAGTAGTAAAAACGCTGGGTAAATTCTTAAAATGCGAGAAGTAAATAGTTTTGTCCAATCTGTTTTAGTTGTTTGATTTAATAATTTAGAAACAAATAAAAAGCTCGTTATCATAAAAAATAACACTACACTAGTCTCTCCAAAATGATTAAATAATTTAGAGTTAGGAATGTTCCAATGATTGGTTCTTAAATAGTAGTAGTAAATAATGGCGTGATGTATAAATACAAAAAATGCCAAATAGCCTCTTAATCCTTCAATAGATTCATGTTTTACAGATTTTAGAGGGATTTTAAAAATCTTATTTAAAAGATGAATGCTAAATAAGCTTAAGAAAGTAATAGCAATAATGAAAATAATGCTAGTAATATTAGTCATATTTAATAATTACAAGTCATAAATATCATGATTAAATAACTAATAAATATCACTAAAGTGATTTATATAAAGCAAATAAATTACTACCTTTATCTCATTATGTCTAAGATTACAGTTGCTATAGATGGTTATTCTTCGTGCGGAAAAAGCACCTTAGCTAAAGCATTGGCTCAAAAACTAAATTACAATTATATTGATACTGGTGCGATGTATCGTGCGGTTACCATTTATTGTTTACGAAACGATATTATTAGAGATTCTGTTGTTGATAAGCGAAAATTAATTGAATGTTTGAATGAGATTGAAGTTTCTTTTGTATACAATACTATTACTAAAACATCCGAAGTATTTTTGAATGGAGAGCATGTTGAGAAAGAGATTCGTACCATGCAAGTGGCGAACAATGTAAGTGCCATTAGTTCTATTAAAGAAGTACGTGAGAAAATGGTGATTTTGCAACGCGAGATGGGGAAAAACAAAGGAGTAATTATGGATGGAAGAGATATTGGTTCTCATGTTTTTCCTAATGCTGAATTAAAGTTGTTTATGACAGCTGATAATGATGTTAGAACTCAACGTCGCTTAGATGAATTAATGAGTAAGGGCGAACATCATTCCTTTGAAGATGTGAAACGCAATTTAGAAAAACGTGATCATGATGATACTACCCGCAAAGAAAATCCTTTAATAAAAGCAGAAGATGCGATTGTTTTAGATAATACAGATTTAAATAAAGAAGAACAATTGGTTTTTGTATTAAAGTTGATAAATGATTTATTGTTAACTAAGGATGAATTTAATAAACCTTTAGCGAAGCATTAATTTTTCAATTGGTTTATTACGACACAAATAGCTCCTCGTTTTACAAAGCCAACGAAACTTATTGTTTGCAAATTGAACAGTTGTTTCAAACGCTTCAGGTGGCTTGCGATGGGTATTGTAATAGCTGGGGATTTGAGTTAAATGCGACTTATATCAAAAATAATATAACTACTGAGTTTAGATTTTATAAAGAAACAATCAGACAGACAAGTGTTTTGCCAGTAGAAAGTCAAATTATAGAATGGCTCGACGTAACGATGAGTCCTTTAAATAGAAATAATAAAATTTGTTTTAAAGAATCTAAAATTAAACGATTTTTTATGTCTAAAGAGCTTAAAGGATTAATAGAATCTCCCTATTATTTTAGCAGCAACATCAATATTCAAAGTTCAGAAATGAATGACTGGTTATCTTTAATTAAAAGATATGATATAGATTTATTAAAACTAAACAAAGGTGATTTCACTATTACTATAAATCATCGGGTAGAAGAACCATTAAAACTGATAAGTGAACTGGAGCCTATGATTAAATTTTATATTTAATTATACTCCCACCATTTTTTGTTTTTCAAAATCCCACACTTTTAATTTCAAACATGCCCACACATCTTTTGGATTTAAAGAAGTTGTTTTAGCTGTTCGCATTTCTGGTATAGCTTCCCATACTTCTGGTAAACGATAAAATGGAATTCTTGAATTCATATGATGAATGTGATGATAACCAATATTTGCTGTTACCCAATGCATAAAGGGATTTAAAGGCATATAGCTAGATGAATCTAATGCAGCTCCTTCATAAGTCCATTCTTCATTTCCAACAAAAGTTACAGTGGGGAAATTGTGTTGAGCATAAAACATATAACTTCCCATAGCACCAGAAATAAAATGAGGAATGGCACATAATAAAATCCATGTTTGCCAACCTAAAAAATAAAATACAGCTACTTGATATGCAATATGCAAAATAAGAGCAATTAAAGAATCTATGTTTTTACTGAAACGGTTAATTATTGATTTAATACACATACCGTACATGAACGTAAAAATGTAACCAAATGTAATAGTTAAAGGATGACGAATAAATAAATAATGACGCTGTTCTCCTTTACTTAATGTTTCAAATTTATGTTTCGTGTAAATAGGATAAGAGCCAATACTAGCACTAAATAGTTTGCAATTATTTTTATGATGGTAATCGTGGCTAGCGCTCCATATACCAGTTGGTGCTAATACATAAAATCCAAACAAAGTAAATATAGCAGTTGCTAAGGGAGATTTATCTAATATAGCTTTATGTTGATGATCATGATAAATCACAAATAATCTTACGATTACTAAGCCCGCAAATATGCTGCATGCCAATTTTAAGGTCCAATGAAAATTAAAAACAGTACCAATCAACGAAGCTATTAATATTAAAAGCGTACTAATTGTATAATACCAACTTTTTGCTCGGTTTTCTTTGGCAAAAGGTTTAGTTGCTAATATGAGTTGTTTTCCTTGAAGCATTTACGGTGTAAAGATATCATGTAAACCGAGTTTTTACAAAAAAGTTTACATAAAAAAACACTGACTTTTGCCAGTGTTTTTTTAGGGGAAATGAATTATTATTTAGTTTTACTCATTCCTTCAGCCATTTTCACAGCTTCGTATAAGTTAATAATACCACCAGTTTTTGATAATTCTTTAAATTCAATCATTTCATCTTTTGAACCAGGCTTAATGACCTTTTTGTCTTTATAAGTTTTTACAGATGTTTTACTTAAAATTTTGATGATTTGCTTAGGCGTTAAATCAGGGAAATATGATTTTAATACTGCTGCTACACCAGCTACAACTGGAGCAGCCATACTAGTACCACTAGCATCTTTGTATTTGTTTAAATCAGGAACTGTTGAATGAATTTCTACACCAGGCGCAAAAAAATCAACTGTTTTTTTACCATAATTACTAAAAGGTGCAGCAATTTCATCATCTGGTTTCCAGCTTAAAGCTCCAACGTCAACAAAATTAGATGCGTTTTTACCATTTTCTAATTTTTTGCAAGGGTAGTGAATCACTTCATCAATATCATCAGATGCATTACCAGCAGCATGAATTAATAAAACACCTTTACTTTCAGCATATTTTACAGCATCGTCTACTACTTTTTTTCCAGGAGAGTATTTTTTTCCAAAACTCATATTTAAAATAACAGCTCCATTATCAACCGCATAACGAATAGCATTAGCCACATCTTTATCACGTTCATCACCATCTGGTACACAGCGTACACTCATAATTCTCACATTATCAGCAACACCATCAATACCAATTCCGTTTTTGCGAGTAGCACCAATAATACCAGCTACGTGAGTTCCGTGAAAAGCGCCAGGTCCTTTACAATCTCCATTTCCGTAGTATTTTTCAGTCATGTCGTTGTAATTATCACCAACTATAGCACGAGTATCAGCATTCATGTCTAATCTTGAACCATCCATTGATGCTAAAGCTTCGTTTAATTGCTCTAATAAATCTTCAACTTCCATTCCTGAAGCGCCTTGAGCTAAAGCAATCATTTTACCTTGCTTATCTTTTTGCTCTTTTGCATCAAATGCTTTTAAGTCTTCTAAAGTTACTTTAGAAACACCTTTTTCTTTTTTGATTTTTTCTACAATACCAGAAACAGCATCTCTAATAAATTTATATTGGTTAGCTTGTGATTCGGCTTGAGCTAATTCTTTTTCATAATCAGCTTTAACCACTTGCCAAAATTTAAATTCTTTCTTTTCAGCTTTTGATTTCATGTCTTTTTCAGACTTTCCATCATATTTAGTTTTTAAATCTTTGTATACACGAGTTAATTCAAGATTGTCTTTTTCTACGTTCTTCCCATCTTTACTTCCCATGAAATTCCATCCATGAATGTCGTCAATGTATCCATTTTTATCATCATCAATTCCATTACCAGCAATTTCTCCTGGGTTAGTCCACATCACGTCTTTTAAATCTTCGTGCATGTAATCTACACCGCTATCTAAAACACCAACAATGATAGTTTTTGATTTTTTACCTTTTAGTAATTCTTCATAAGTTCTTTCAGTGCTCACTCCATTAACATTGTCTTTGGTAGCATCTAAATTAAACCAGTTATCAGGACGCTTGTTTTGAGCACTAGCTGCTAGTGCAAAAAATAAACAAGCAAGGATGGTAATTTTTTTCATAATAATTGTATTTGTTATAACAAGTTTAAACTATTTATTTGAATTAAACTGTTAATTTTTGCAATCAGATATTTGTGATGATAAATGGTTAATTACTCATTTGAGAAATTCCTTGAATTAAATCATGTTTAGTGATAATATGAGTAGTTCCAGCTAAATCAGTCATTAATACAGCATTATTTTCTTTAGTAATTAATTTAGAAATATCTTCCATTAATGTTTGATCTGTTACAAATGGGAAAGGTGCTTGCATCACATCTTTTACCGTTTTGTTTTTAATAGAACTATCTTCAATTAATTTAGAAAATAAGAAAGAATCATTTAATGATCCAACAAATTTGTCGCCTTCTTTAACTGGGATTTGAGAAATGCCATATTTATTCATTGTACTTAAAGCATCCGAAACAGAGGCTTTAGCATCAACTGTTAATAATTTTTGGTTTTTATGAGATGCAATTAAATCAATTGCTTTTGGTTTTTTAATTTCTAAGAAACCTCTATCGCGCATCCAATCATCGTTAAACATTTTTCCTAAGTAACGAGTACCGTGGTCATGAAAAATAACTACTACTACATCACCAGGTTTAAACATGTCTTTCATTTGCATTAAACCTGCCATTGCCGAACCAGCAGAGTTACCAGCAAAAATACCCTCTTCGCGAGGAATACGACGAGTCATAATTGCTGCATCTCTGTCTGTTACTTTTTCAAAATGGTCAATTAAATTGATGTCAACATTTTCAGGTAAAAAATCTTCACCAATACCTTCTGTGATGTATGGGTAAATTTCATTTTTATCAATTTCACCAGTTTCTTTTAATTTTTTGAAAATAGAACCGTAAGTGTCAATTCCTAACACTTTAATGTTTGGATTTTTCTCTTTTAAGTATTTTCCTGTTCCGCTGATAGTTCCACCAGTACCAACACCAACTACTAGGTGAGTAATTTTACCTTCAGTTTGTTCCCAAATTTCAGGACCTGTTTGTTCGTAGTGAGCCACTGAATTTGATTTGTTATCGTATTGATTTGGTTTCCAAGAATTAGGAACTTCTTTCACTAAACGCGATGAAACTGAATAATATGATTTTGGATCTTCTGGTTCAACATCCGTAGGGCATACTACTACTTCAGCTCCAAAGGCACGTAAAGCATCTACTTTTTCTTTACTTTGTTTATCAGTTGTTGTGAAAATACATTTATAACCTTTAATGATTGCTGCAATTGCTAAGCCCATACCAGTATTGCCACTGGTGCCTTCAATGATAGTTCCACCTGGTTTTAAACGTCCGTCTTTCTCAGCATCTTCAATCATTTTTAAAGCCATGCGGTCTTTAATAGAGTTACCAGGATTTGTTGTTTCTACTTTTGCGTATACAGTACAAGGTAAATCTTTAGTAATAGAATTAATTTTTACCATTGGTGTATTACCAATAGTTTCAAGAATGTTATTGCTTATTTTTTGATACATTATGTTGTTATTTATTTTGTGGTAAAAATAAAAAAACAGCGCATATATCCTATGCACTGTTTTAAAAATGTTGGTAACTCTATTGTTAGCCTAATTTAGCTAAAGCTGCTAAAATATTCTTTTCAACGCGCTCTTGTAAGTTATCGGTTGGGTGTTTAATAAATTTATCTCCGCTTACTTTCTCGTAAAGTTCAATATATCTATCAGAAATTTCATTCACCCAAGCTTCGTTCATTTCAGGTACTTTTTGACCATCTTTTCCTTGAAATCCATTTTCAATTAACCAACGGCGAACGAATTCTTTACTTAATTGTTTTTGTTCTTCGCCCTTATCTTGGCGCTCTTGATAGCCTTCTAAATAAAAATAACGAGACGAATCAGGTGTATGAATTTCGTCCATTAAAAATACTTTACCATCACATAAACCAAATTCATATTTCGTATCAACTAAAATTAAGCCCATTTTATTGGCAATTTCTTGTCCGCGAGCGTATAATTTACGAGTATAATCTTCTAATTGAACGTAATATTTTTCTTCTACAATGCCTTGTTTTAAAATTTCTTCTCTGCTAATATCTTCATCATGTCCCTCAGAAGCTTTGGTGGTAGGAGTGATGATAGGTTCAGGAAATTTATCGTTTTCTTTTAAGCCTTCTGGCATAGTAACACCGCATAATGTTCGTATACCGCTATTATAAGTTCTAGCAGCGTGCCCAGCTAAGTACCCACGAATAACCATTTCTACTTTAAAAGGTTCGCACACACGTCCAATAGTTACTACTGGATCAGGAACTTCTAAAACCCAGTTAGGAACGATATCTTTTGTTGCCTCTAAAAACTTAGAAGCAATTTGATTTAATACTTGACCTTTGTATGGAATACCTTTAGGTAAAACCACATCAAATGCACTAATACGGTCGCTCGCTACCATTACTAAGTATTTATCATCGATGTTGTATACATCACGAACTTTTCCTTTATAAAAGCTTTTTTGTTTAGGGAAATTGAAATGGGTGGCAGTTAGAGCAGACATAGTATTAAATTTTGATGGGCAAATATATAAAACTATTTTATTTGCCTTTTCAAGAGTTAATAACAGTTGTTATTTATCGTATGGATATTTAATATAGGTAACCTTAAACGAAGGTTTGAAACTAGAGTTATTTTTACCTCCAAATACAACTCTTTCCATACGGTTATCTCTTCTAATAACAACTGATTTGGTAGGATTTGCGTTTACCAAGTAAAAACCATAATTAGCAATCGTACCAGTAACTATTTTTTGCATTTGTCTTGCGATATTAAAAGTATAAAGTTTACCAGTAGAGTTGTAATTACCACCGTATTTCACAAAATCACTAGACTCTAATTGATCCCATACTAATTCTTCTGAACCATCAGAACCACACGCCAATAGCGCTAAATTAGCAGGATAGCTATAATTAACGGTATAAGGACTAACAATTTCATCTATTTTAATAGTTAATTCTGCTCTGCTAATTGAAACAACTTGTGAGTCTGAAAAGTTTTTTAAGTATGGTAAATAAAGTCTTATACGAGTGCCACCAAAACTATTTAAATACACGTTTGAGTTACCTTTAATGGTATCGGTAGTTCCAGCGCCATAAATTTGATCATATAAATTTGAAGTTGCTCCAGAAGTATAATTATGTTTGATGTTATTAAATCTTAAAGCGTCAATTCCTCTAAATGTAAACTTAAACGTTTCTCCTTTTGCACTTACGGAGTTTCCATCATGATAATATACGTTTAATCCTGAAATATCATCATCTAAATTGAGACGATAAATAGCACCAGACCCTGGTCCTGATAAAGAAGAGTTGGAAGTTGTAATATAAAAACCTTTGTAAGCATTAAGGAAAGCTGTGTTATTAGTTAAGTTTGAAGTAGTTTGTATAATGTATTGAGCTAAATTTTTATCAAATGGTAAAATTAAACAAGGAACACTTCCTCTGCGACCTGTTCTACCATTTATGCTGCTTACTTTAGAACTAGATTTTGATACAGTACTGTTAGTTTTATATAATGAATCTGATGTCAATTTTTCGTTTAATGTATAAACATCAAATGTTAAAACAGTAGATGTATCTCCCAAAAATTGACCCATATAACGAATCACAATTTCAGCTGAATCCAACACAGGATTTGTTCCAAACGTTACATTTGTTAAATTATTGGCAATTGAAAAGTTTGTATAAATACTAGCGTCTGTTCTTCCAAAAATAGGATCTTGATTTGAACCTAGATATTTATATTGGTCGTTGTAAGATCTTGACGCATCCACTTTCTGTGTATGCATAAAAACAGAAGCTGTATCAGAAATAGTAACTCCAACTAAATCATTTTCTGGTTGAACATCAAGCCCTAAAACACTCTCATCGTCTTTCTTTTTGCAAGAAAAAACGACAGTCAACAACAAAAAAAGTAATCCTATATTTAGTTTGGTCATAATTGGTAAATAAAAACGCATAATTAATGAAAATTATGCGTTTAAAATAGTTAAAAGTGTATAATTTATTAGTCGGCTAAAACTTCGCTGTCTTCAAGCACTAAATCATAGAATTCATTATAAGCATCAGCATATTCTGCTTCTCCTTTAAATTCTAAAATAGGTTTTCCCGACTTTTTAGCATATTTAATTAAATCTTCGTTGATTTTTTCGCTACCAAAAGAAATTCCATCAGCAAAATCAATAGCCAACTTCATTAAATTAACATAAGAAGCATCTTCTAAATGTTTTAATTCTTTCTTAGTAACCCCATCAATCATTGCCTTATCAATAATTTTCTTATTTAACGACTTTGTAAATTCTTCGTCATAAATAGTGAAGATGATTTTAGTATCAGCGAATAAAGGATCTTCGGTAAATGCTTTTTTGATATATAAAGGAATTAACCCTGTAAACCAACCATGACAGTGTATTACGTCTGGAGCCCAGCCTAATTTTTTAACTGTTTCAATTACTCCACGGTTAAAAAACACAGTACGTTCGTCATTATCATCAAAATATTTTCCAGTTGCCTTGTCTGTTAAAACAGATTTACGTTGAAAATAATCATCATTATCAATAAAATAAACCTGCATACGAGCTGTAGGAATAGATGCTACCTTAATAATTAAAGGATGATCGGCGTTATTAATAACGATGTTCATACCTGATAAACGAATAACCTCATGTAACTGATGGCGTCTTTCGTTAATATTACCATATTTAGGCATAAAAGTTCTTATTTCTTTCCCTCTCTCTTGAATTGCTTGAGGTAATCTTCTGGCAATTTTTCCGATATGGGTTTCATCTAAATAAGGGGTAATCTCTTGCGACACAAAAAGAACTCTGGCTTTTCTCATAAAATAGATTTAGGTAGTGGTTTTTTTAAGACAATACAAAAGTAATAAAAAAAAATCCATATATCAAAGTATTATTTAGCTTTGGGACCTATTATTTCAATAAAAAGGGCTAAAAATGCTTGTATTACATAAAATAGACGAAATTAAAGCGGTCGTTTCTCAGGAAAAGGCAAAAAATAAGACTATTGGCTTTGTTCCAACAATGGGTGCTTTGCATCAGGGGCACATTTCTTTAATCGATTATTCTAAAAAAGAAACTGATATAACGGTATGTTCCATATTTGTAAATCCTACGCAATTCAACAATCAATCTGATTTAAAACATTATCCTCGAACTCCAGAAGCCGATATAAAGCTATTAGAAGATGCTGGGTGTGATATTTTATATATGCCAGAGGTAAGTGATGTGTATCCTGAAAATGATATTAGGAAGTTTGATTTCGGATATTTAGATACTGTTTTGGAAGGTGCTACACGACCTGGACATTTTAATGGAGTAGGGCAAGTCGTTAGTATTTTGTTGGAAGGCGTGAAACCTGATAAAGCCTATTTTGGAAGTAAGGATTATCAACAGGTAATGGTAGTGAAGAGTTTGGTAAAACAACTTAAGTTACCAGTAGAAATCATTCCGTGTCCTATTTTACGTGAACCGGATGGTTTAGCAATGAGTTCTAGAAATACGCGATTAAGTGCCGAAGAACGAAAAATAGCAGCTTTTATTCCTCAATGGATGCAGGAAGCTATAGTAATTGTTAAAGAAAAAGGAATTACTGCGGCTAAGCAATTTATTAATGAAAAAGTTTCTAAAGTCCCTGAAATGAAATTAGATTATTATGAAGTGTGCGATGCTGAAACTTTAGAATCTATTTCAGATATTAAATCTATCACCCTGAGCGCCTGCCTTGTCGGCAGACAGGGAGTCGAAAGGCATCAAAAAGCTATTTCTTTAATTGCGTTGTTTGTTGGTAACATTCGTTTAATTGATAATTGGATGATAGAATAATTCTCAACAAAATATTAAATTTGAAACTTTCTAACTTTTAAACTTTCTAAACATATGTCAAATATAAAACCCGAAGATTTTTTTAAGTCAATTATTGGTCACTGTAAAGAGTATGGTTTCATTTTTCAAAGCAGCGAAATTTATGATGGATTAAGCGCCGTGTATGATTACGGACAAATGGGAGCGGAGTTAAAGAAAAACATTCGCGAATATTGGTGGAAAGCCATGGTGCAAATGAATGAAAATATTGTTGGGATTGACTCAGCTATTTTCATGCACCCAACAACTTGGAAAGCAAGTGGACATGTTGATGCGTTTAATGATCCATTAATTGATAATAAAGATTCTAAAAAGCGTTACCGTGCAGATGTATTAATAGAAGAGCATGTGGCGAAGATTGAAGATAAAATTAATAAAGAAGTAGAAAAAGCAGCAAAGCGTTTCGAGAATTTTGATGCAGAGATGTTTAAATCTACTAACGGGCGTGTAAAAGAATATCAAGATAAAATTGATGCAATTAACGAACGTTTTAAAACAGCTTTAAATGCAAATAATTTAGAAGAAGTTAAACAAATTATTGTTGACTTAGAAATAGTTTGTCCTATTAGTGGAACAAAAAATTGGACAGATGTTCGTCAGTTTAATTTAATGTTCAACACTTCAACTGGTGCAGTAACAGATGAAACCAACATCATTTATTTACGTCCCGAAACCGCACAAGGTATTTTTGTAAACTACTTAAACGTTCAAAAAACAGGACGTATGAAATTGCCTTTTGGTATTGCTCAAACTGGTAAGGCTTTCCGTAATGAGATTGTTGCTCGTCAGTTTATTTTCCGTATGCGCGAATTTGAACAAATGGAAATGCAGTTCTTTATTAAACCAGGTACAGAAATGGAATGGTATGAATACTGGAAAAAAGCACGTTTAAACTGGCATTTAGCGTTAGGCTTAGGTTCAGAGAAATACCGTTTTCACGACCATTTAAAATTAGCACATTATGCTAATGCTGCTTGTGATATTGAGCATCAATTTCCATTTGGATTTAAAGAATTAGAAGGAATTCATTCTCGTACTGATTTCGATTTAAAACAACACCAAGAATTTTCAGGAAAAAAATTACAATATTTTGATTCAGAAACTAACGAAAGTTATGTGCCTTATGTATTAGAAACATCGGTTGGTTTAGATCGTTTGTTTTTAGCGGTATTATCATCAGCTTTAAAAGAAGAAAGTTTAGAAGGTGGAGATACAAGAACTGTATTGAATTTACCTCCAGCATTAGCACCATACAAAGCCGCTATTTTTCCATTAGTTAAAAAAGATGGTTTACCAGAGTTAGCTGAAAGTATTATGAAAGACTTGAAGTTTGATTTTATGGTGGCTTATGATGAGAAAGATACTGTTGGTAAACGTTATAGAAGACAAGATGCTATCGGAACACCTTTCTGTATTACAGTTGACCACCAAAGTTTAGAAGATAAAACAGTAACGATTCGTTACAGAGATACAATGAAACAAGATCGTGTAGCAATTTCTGAATTACACTCTATCTTAACTGAGAAAACGAGCATTAATAGTTTGTTGAGAGCTTTGTAATATTTCTTACATCTAAAAAGAAAGGCTTCCAATTTGGGAGCCTTTCTTTTTTATATTGTATACCCAGCCTTCTCCGCAGGATATGTATTAAAAGTTCCCATTGCTTTTGCTATCACAATATTGTTTCTTTCTGGGCAAATAATATCGCCACTTGTTACAATTAAACGCTTGCCTTGGTTTTCAACTTTTCCAATACCTTGTAAGGTATCTCCTACAAAGGCGGCAGATAAGAAATTGATTTTAAATTCAATGGTGGATACAATATGATGGTCGTTTGCAGAAACGGATAAAGCAGTTACGCCTAATAAGCCATCCATCAACGCAGAAATAACACCACCATGAGCAGCTAAAGGCGTTGCTAAATGTTCTTGCTTAATGGTAATGAAATAATGTACTAAGCCAGGCTCAATAATTTTAAACTCCATTCCTAATGTTTTTCCGAAATGGTTATTGGATACATATTGTTCTATGAGTGTCATTTGTTTTTAATTATGGTTTGAAGATAATCATTTGTTTAAAATCAACTACTCCTCAGATTTGTTTTTTAATTGCATCAATAACGAATAAGCGCCTTTAGTTACAATATTAGAATTAGAAATATCTTTTCCATCCAACGTCATTACCTCGGTATAACCATTTTCAGAACTTCCTTTTTTAATTTCTACTAATTCAAATTGAAGTTTGTTTGTTGCAATAAAAATATAATCTTTTCCTTCATGACTCACAATGGCCTCGTCATTTATTGCTAAAGCATTATTTAGTTTAATTTCAACTTCCGCATTCATATACATTCCAGGTAATAATGTTTTATCATAATCTTCAAAGTGACAGTGAACTTCAGCGCCTCTATCAGAAGATAAATCTTGACTGATTAATATTATTTCGCAAGGATGTCTTTTGTCTGGCTGGTTATTATTATAAGCTAATAATTTTTGTCCGATTGATAATTTATCTAAATCTTTTTCAAACACGGTAAGGTTTAAATGTATATCTTCTGGATTAATTAATTCGAACAATACATCTGAAGGATTGACATATTTTCCAATGTTTACGTTGACTTTAGAAACAAATCCATCAATAGAAGAATAGACATTGATGCTTCTAGATAAATTAGATTCGTTTAGTGCCTCAGGATTAATATTGATTAATCTTAATTTTTCAGCCAATGCGCTTAACGAAATTTTTTGAGTTTTGTATTCCATTTCGGTTTGTTGAAATACTTTATCGCTACTCGCTTTACTTTGGTTTAGTTCTTTTTGACGGTTATACTCACTCTCAGCATAATTGAGTTTAGATTTAATAGTTAAGTACTCTTGTTGCAATTGAATGTATTGTTGGTCTTCCATGCTTGCTATCACTTCGCCTTTTTTGACGTGCATACCAGGCAATAATTTTGTTGATTTTAAAAAACCTCCAAATGGTGTACTTACCGAAACCATGTTTTGTGGTGGTACATCAATTTTTCCATTGAGTTTTAAAATGCTAGAGATTTCTTTTCTCTCAATTTTTCCTATTTCAATGTCTGCACTTTTAAATTGAGCATCCGATATAGATACAGAAGTTTCTATAGTATCTTGAGTTGTTTCTGTTTCCTCGTTATTATTTCCACAAGATGAAAATAAAACAATGTTTAGAAGAATAATGATTATATTTTTCATAATGGGTTTATTTTGTAATTAAATAATTGATTTGAATGATTGATTCGTTTAAATTTTTGATGGCATCTAAATAGTTAGATTGGATGTTAATAGCTTGATTAGTAAGCATTACCCAATCTAAATAATTAATTTCGCCATTCATAAATTGCTTATTAGCTGTTTCTAAAATTAACTGAGCATTTTTTAATCCAGTTGTTTCAAAATAAGTAACTGCTGCTAAATTTGTTTGATGTTGACTTAAAACAGATTGATATTGATTTTCTAAACTGTTTTTCTCTAATACATAACTGTTTTCTGAAATGCTTTGATTTATTTTGGAAGCACTAATTTTTGCTTTTTGCGCTCCAAAAAATAATGGAATTCCTAAGCCAACTTGCATCGATTGAAATCTTGAAGAAGATGTGTATATCTTATTATCTGCGCCTGAGCCTTGCATCGTCATATTATAATATCCAATATTAAAGTCGGGGAGTAGTTTTGCTCTTTCAACTTTTCTCGAAATCATGGCTAACTTTTTTTGTTGCTCCATGATTTTTAAAGAAGGGTGTTGCACAATTAAACTATTGTCGGAACTAACTTGTATGTCCAATTTGAAATTTGTTTCAGTTGGAATAAATAAAGTATTGGTATTTAATAGTAAACTAAATTGCAAACGAATGATTTCTAAATCCTGTTGTAGTTGTTTTAATTGAATAGAAATAGTTCCTCGTTGAGATTCGGCTGTGGTTTTCTCTAAAATATTACTTTCACCTTTCGAAAAACGTAAATTAGTTTTCTCTAAAAAATTAGCATAAATACTATCATTCTTTAATAGTAATTTTTCTTTTTCTTTTAAATACAAATACGTATAAAATGTTTGTCGTACATACTTTTTCGTTTCCGCTTCTTTTAATGTCACAGTCATGATTGATGTTTTCCATTCTTCGTTAAGCAATTGTTTTTGTTTGATATAAACAGTTGGAAAATTAAAAGATTGAGAGACCCCAAAACGATTATCGTTATAATAACTATTTAACTGTCCGTATTCTCCAATAATATTGGTTTGAGGAATAGACGCAGATGTTTTTATTATTTTTTTCTGATAGTCTGATTTTAGCTTTTCGTTTTTAACTGTTAAGTTATTTTTAAGAGCGGTATCAATGGCTGCTTGCAAATTAATTGGTGTTTGAGCTTTGGCTTGAAATGTAAATAATCCTAAAAACAAGATAACGACAACTGTTGAGTTTGTTTTAACTTTTACTTTCACTCCTTTTTCGAAAAGGATATATAAAATAGGTAAAACAAATAAGGTTAAGAAAGTAGCAATCATTAAACCACCAATTACTACAGTTGCTAAAGGTCTTTGAACTTCGGCACCAGCACCATTACTGATAGCCATTGGCAAAAATCCTAAGGAGGCTACAAAGGCTGTCATCATAACCGGACGTAAGCGAACTTTTGTGCCCATTAAAACAATGCGTTGCATATTTTTTAATCCTTCTTTTTTAAGTCGGTTAAATTCAGCAATTAATACAATACCGTTTAAAACAGCTACACCAAATAAAGCAATAAAGCCTACACCAGCACTAATGCTAAATGGCATACCTCTTAGTGCTAAAAAGAAAATTCCTCCTATAGCAGATAATGGAATAGCTGAGTAAATTAACAATCCTTGTTTTACGGAATTAAACGCAAAGAATAATAAAATAAAAATCATCACTAGTGAAACTGGAACTGCAATCATTAAACGTTGTTTAGCCGCGTTTAAATTTTCAAAGGCTCCTCCATAAGTTACATAATAGCCAGATGGAAATTTAATTTGTTTATCTACTTTTTGTTGCAATTCATTGACGATACTTTGCACATCTCTGCCTCTTACATTAAATCCTACAACAATTCTTCGTTTAGCATCTTCGCGTTGTATTTGATTAGGTCCATTTTTAATACTCACATTAGCCAATTGATACAATGGTATTTGAGTTCCTTGTGGAGTAGGGATAAGCAAGCTTTGAATATCTTCTAAGTTCTTGCGTTTATTTGTATTTAAACGAACTACTAAATCAAAACGTTTTTCACCTTCATAAACAAGGCCTGTGCTTTGTCCTGCAAAAGCAGTGTTTACTACTTTATTGATGTCTTCAATATTTAAATTGTATTGTGCAATGGTTGCTCTATTGTAATCAATAATAATTTCAGGCATACCAGTCACTGGTTCAACATATAAATTTTTTGCACCTGCCACATGATTAACAAGTTCCCCTAATTTTTTAGCATAAGCAGAAAGAGTGTCTAAATTTTCACCAAATATTTTACAAACTACATCTTGTTTGGCACCTGTCATTAATTCATTAAAACGCATTTGAACTGGGAATTGAAAACTTGTTGTTACTCCAGGAACTTCCGCAACCGCTTCGCCCATTTTTTCGGCTAATTCAGAAAATGTTTCTGCTGAAGTCCATTCTTTTTTGTCTTTTAAAATCACCATCATATCGGCTGCTTCCATAGGCATTGGATCTGTAGGCACTTCGCCACTACCAATTTTTGTAACCACTTTAATCACTTCAGGAAACTGAGTTTTTAAAATATGAGCCGTTTTTTGTGTGTTTTCAATCGTTGTATTAATACTACTTCCTGTTAATACTCTAGTTTCTACTGCAAAATCACCTTCTTCTAAAGCAGGAATAAATTCGCCTCCTAAAAATGTAAGTGTAACAATGGCTGAAATAAATAAAACAATAACAGTTGTGATGACCATTTTTGGATAGCGTAATACTTTAGTTAAAGTATGCTGATAACCTGTCTCTACCCAAATCATTAACTTATCAGAGATGTTAGGACTATGCTTAGTCTTTTTACTTAAAAATAAAGCACTCATCATTGGTATATAGGTTAGGGATAATACAAAAGCACCTAATAATGCAAAGGCTACGGTTTGTGCCATTGGTTTAAACATTTTCCCTTCAATACCTTGTAAAGTAAAGATTGGTAAGTAAACTACTAAAATGATAATTTGTCCAAATACAGCACTATTCATCATTTTACTAGCAGAATGATTCACTTCATTATCCATTTGCTCTTGATTTAATTGAGCTATATGTTTGAATTTTTTTCCATGAGAGAGTTGATGCATGACGGCTTCAACAATAATGACGGCGCCATCCACAATTAATCCAAAGTCTAATGCTCCTAAACTCATTAAGTTGCCACTTACTCCAAACGTGTTCATTAAGATAATCGCAAACAGCATAGCTAAAGGAATGACAGAGGCCACTAATAAACCAGCTCTGAAATTCCCTAAGAATAATACTAAAACAAAAATTACAATCAATGCACCTTCTAATAAATTTTGTTCAACAGTACCAATGGCATTGTTAACCATTTTAGTTCTATCTAAAAAAGGTTCAATAACAACTCCCTCAGGTAATGTTTTTTGAATTTGAACAACTCTATCTTTTACGCTTTTAATAACATCGCTACTATTAGCGCCTTTCAGCATCATGACTACTGCTCCCGAAACTTCTCCTATGTCATTATAACACATAGCACCATAACGAGTCGCGTGGCCAATTTTTACTTCTGCTACATCTCTAATAAATAAAGGACTTCCGTTTTCAATCGACTTAATAGATATATTTTCTATATCACTTATAGTTCCTATTAAACCTTCGCTTCTGATAAATAAAACGGTAGGACCTCTTTCGATATAAGCTCCACCTGTATTTTGATTATTTTTTTCGAGAGCTGTAAAAACATCATTAATCGTAATGTTATATGATTGAAGTTTATTTGGATTAATAGCTATTTCAAATTGTTTTAGTTTTCCTCCAAAGCTGCTTACTTCAGCCACACCTTTTACACCTAATAATTGGCGACGAACTAGCCAATCTTGAATGGTTCTTAAATCTGTTTCGTTGTACTTTTTTTCATAACCTTCTTTAGGTCTCACAACATATTGATATATTTCTCCTAATCCAGTTGATACTGGAGCTAATTCTGGTTTTCCTATGCTCTGAGGAATTTGAGATTGTATGGATTGTAAACGTTCTCCTACTTGTTGTCTTGCCCAATAAATATCAATGTCGTCTTCAAATACGATAGTAACTAAAGATAATCCAAAGCGAGAGAAGCTTCTTATTTCTTTTAAGCCTGATATATTATTGTTAGCTTGTTCAATAGGAAAAGTAACTAATCGTTCAATATCAGTGGCTCCATAAGAGGGAGCCACAGTAATGACTTGTACTTGATTGTTTGTGATATCTGGTACAGCATCTATGGGTAACTTTGTTACTTCATAGGAACCATAACCGATAAGGGCAATAATAAAAAGCCCTATAATGAGTTTGTTTTTGATTGAAAAATCAATGATTTTATTTAGCATAATGAGTAATTGGTAATTTTATTTGATAGAACATACATCAAAAAAACATATATACTTACAGTATATATGGATTTCGAAAAATCAAAATTAATTAGCAAGATTTTGGCGGCTGCCAAATAGAAGATAAATAAGCAGAGCTTATAAATTCAGATGAATAGGTATTATAAGATTTTGCTTCAATAGGAGTTGTCTTTATTTCTAATTGAAAAGCTTCAAATGACACAAATGCTGTATGACTTATATTTCCAAAATCATGGTGTGATTTAAATGGCAGTTGTGTATCATCTGTATTGTGAGCATTGTTGCTATTAGGAGAAGAATAGTGCATGGTTAAAAAATCAATCAAAGTTGTTTTACTGTTCTCTGATTTATGTTCCATAAAATGCTCTATCAATTGCGGAAGTTTAAAAAATTCATGCAATTCTGTAGCAGAAACTACATAAATGGATAGAAATAATATGGCGATTAGTTTTTTCAACGAAACGAAGATATGTAAAAAAATATAAATTTCAATATGTGCTATTTGAGTAAGCTAGTAAAACTAAATTTGACTTATAAAATAGTATTGTAACAAATGTAA
>PNMI01000031.1 GCA_013823565.1 Sphingobacteriaceae bacterium
ACTCACAACTCTTTTTTTGAGTTTTTTTTAAATAATTTAAATATTCTCTGTAAAGTGCTGATTTTCTGAATATTATTTTTCAATAAAATTTCTTATCAACTGTTTTAATAATCGGCGTAAGACACTCTACGAGTTTTTAAACATGAATCATCTTGTTTTTTAATGCGGATTTATTTCAAGTAGAAGGAATAAATTATTCTATTAATAATTTAAAACAAAAGAAAAGCCTGTAAAGAAAGGCTATTTCATGTTGACAAATTGAAGTGGGACTTCATACTCCCCTTTTCTACAAAGTGCAATAACTGCTTGTAAATCATTTATACTTTTGCTTGAAACCCTAATAATATCATCCATTAACTGGGCAGTAACCTTAATTTTACTGTCTTTTATATCTTTTAAAATTTTTTTAGAGGTTTCTTTTTCAATCCCCTGACGTATTTTAATTTCTTTTTTAATAACCATTCCAGAAGGATAATGCGCCTTGCTTTCATCTAAACATCTAGGGTCTAAACCTTGTTTAATCATACGACTGTGAATGGCATCAATAATAGCCGTTAAACGCATGTCGTGTTCTGTTACAATACTGATTACTAAATCTTTTTTATTTAATTCTACTTCGCTTTTAGAATCGCGAAAATCAAACCGATTTAAAATTTCTTTTTTTGCTACGTTAATAGCATTATCAAGTGTTTGCGGATCTGCTTTACTGGTAATATCAAATGACGGCATGTTATACTTATTGTTTTTTAGTTTCGAATTTTATCTTTTGATAAAAGTACAAAAAATAAAATTATACAACGACTCTGTTCTTATACAGTATTTTCAAAAGTTTAACCATTTTGTTTGTAAAATGTGTAACATTTATTGATTGCTATCGATATATTTGAGTTACTAAGAAAACGACTTATGATAAAAAAAATAGCATTTGCTTCATTATTAATATTAGCTACGCACTATGCTAATGCTCAAAAATTAACTCAATTCAGTTCCGATTCGGTAAAATTCATTAAAGAATTGAATGAGTATTTTTATGATTTTTCTGCAAACAAACAATCTGCCGAAGAATACATTTTAAATTTTCAAAAGATTTGGAAATCATCTGATTTTTCGAATAAATACAGAGTTGCTGTTTACAAAACAAGTAACGCCATGTTGCAAAGAAAATTAAAGCCGTATCCTTACTTCATAAGCTATTTAAATGCTGTTGTGAATTTTATTGATTCTAAACAAAATCCAGAAGTATTTGATAATTGGCAGTTGTGTATTGAAAAAATATTCAATTCAAAAAATCTTAAGAATTACGGTGAATATTTAGAAATGAGTGAAAATATTTTCTCGAATAATGTGTTTTATAAATCGCCCACATATAGCTATAGAAGTGTTGAAACAAATTATAAATTTGAATTTGACTCTATTCCAAAAGTTATTTTTCCAAAATTTACTTTAGTAGGTGCTAGTCCAAGGGGTGATTCTATTTCTATTGAAAATATTCAGGGGATTTATTATCCATCATGGGGTAGATTTATTGGTAAAGGAGGCAGATTAAGCTGGAAAAGAACTGGTGTTGGCGATGATGTGTATGCTGATTTAATAAGAGTTAATTTAGATTGTAAAACTGGAGGATATTCGTCTGATTCTGCAACATTTGTAGGGAAACAATATTTTGACATACCTCAAAAAGGAAAAGTAACTGATAAAATTGTTACTGAAAATGGCGATCCAACCTATCCTCGTTTTGACTCTTATAGTAAACGATTAGTAGTAAAAAATATTTACCCTGATGTTGATTATGATGGCGGATTTGGTATGCGTGGAAATAAATTTGTAGGTTCTGGTAATGCACAAAATCCTGCAAAGCTTTTATTTAAAAGAAATAATGCGAGATTTTTAGAAATCTCGGCACGTTCTTTTTCAATGACAAAAGAAAAAATAAATGCTAAACCTGCATCCATAAAATTTTATTTAGAAAAAGACTCTATTATTCATCCTGGATTAAGTTTTGTATATCAGGTAGACAAAAAAACAATTACTCTTTTAAGAACAGATGATGGTTTGGAAAAGTCTCCTTACTTCAATACCTATCACAAAGTGGATATGTACTTTGAGCAACTCGTTTGGAAAACGGATGAGCCAAAAATTGAATTCAACTTCTTGCCAAATAATACACAGGGTGAAGCCTTTTTTGAATCACAAGACTTTTTCTCAAGATTAAGATTAGAGGCTATTAAAGGACAAGAAACGGTTAACCCTGTTCAAAAAATTAACGATTACTATAACAATAATGGAAACGTATCAACATTTACTGTCGTAGATTTTGCTAAGTATATTAAATATTTGGCAGTAGACTTAAGACCAATCATTTTTAAAATGGCCATTTTTGGATTAATCTATTACGAACCCGAAACTGATTTAATTACTATCAGACCTCGTTTATTTGATTATATAAAAAATTTAAAACATGAAAAAGATTATGATATCATAACCATACATTCTGTGTTTCCTAATAAAAATAATGCAACCATGAGTTTAATAAACAACACTTATGATATTACCATCAGAGGTGTAGAAAGTGTTTTATTAAGCGATACTCAAAAAGTATTTATGTTTCCTAAGCGAAATGAATTAGTACTAAAGAAAAACCGAACCATTGAATTTTCGGGTACTGTAGCCTCTGGTAAATTTGAATTTCATGGTAAAGATTTTTTATTTGACTATGATATGTTTAAAGTTAAAATGAAAACTATTGACTCTTGTCGAATTTACGTAGTAGCTGATGAGCCAGATGTCAATGGAAATTATCCCTTTAAACGTGTTCAAACAGTTATCGAAAATCTAAATGGAGAGTTAAGAATTGATGCTCCAAAAAATCATAGTGGATATGGCAAAGCCACTACTTTTCCTCAGTTTCAGAGCTTTAAAGAAAGTTATACGTTCTACGATAAAAAAACAATCTTTAAAGGAGTGTATAACCGTGATAAATTTTATTATAAACTCGATCCGTTTACCATGGATAGTTTAGATAACTTTAGAAATGAAGGCTTAGTATTTGAAGGCGAATTTTCATCGGCTGGCATATTCCCAACATTTAGAGAACAATTAAAGCTTCAAAAAGATTATTCATTAGGCTTTATCAGAAGTACACCTCCAGGTGGCTATCAAGTATATGGTGGTAAAGCAAAATTTGAAAATGAAATCAGATTAAGTAATAAAGGCTTAAGAGCTGATGGAGATTTAAATTATATTACTTCTACAACAAAATCAAAAGACTTTATTTTCTTCCCTGATAGTATGAATACGCTAGCTACTTCATACGATATTAAGGAACAGATTGATCCTATTGAATTCCCTCAATCTCACGGTGATACTGTTTATGTGCATTGGGTACCTTATAAGGATATTATGAATGCTAGCGATAAAGCTAGTCCTTTTAAAACATATAACAATACATGTACATTTACGGGTAAATACTCACTAAGTCCCCAAGAGTTGCATGGAAATGGTGTTGTTGACATGGTAAAAGCAGATATTGAAGCCGTTAATATTTTATTTAAGCAACATCAATTTTTCTCCGACACAGCGAACTTTCATTTAAAGGCTATTGGAGAAGAAGGATTAACCTTTGCTTCGGATAACGTCAATGCAAAAATGGATTTACAAAAACGCGTTGGAGAATTTGTTGCGAATGGTAAGGCGTCTATTGTAAGGTTTCCTAAAAACCAATACATAGCTTATATGGAACGTTTTAAATGGTTTATGGATTCTGAAGAAATTCAGTTAGGGGATGAAAACAAAAAATTAAATGGAAGTGTAGAAAATGCCTTAGATTTAGAAGGTCCAGAATTTATTTCTGTTCATCCTAAACAAGATTCATTAAGATTTCTTGCTCCTGCTGCTAAATACAATTTAAGAAAATACATTATCAGTTGTATTAACGTACCATTTATAAATGTAGCGGATGCACGCCTTTTTCCTGATTCAGGAAAAGTAACTATTTTTAAAAATGCCGTGATTGATACCTTAAAAAACTCTGTTATCTTAGCTAATACAGTAACAAAATACCATACTATTAGAAATGTAACGGCTAATATATTTGGTAAAAAAAGTTATTTAGCTAGCGGAGATTATCAATATCTTGATGAAAACAATAAGGCGTATTTAATTAAATTTAATACCATAAAACCTGACACCATATTCCAAACTGTATCAGAAGGTGTAATTACTGAAGAATCAAAATTTCAGTTTAACGATTATTTTAGTTTTGCAGGAAAAGTATATCTATACGCAAACAATAAATTTTTAACCTATGATGGTGGAACCAAAATTGTTCATGCATGTGGTAAAATTGGAAAAGCGTATCTAAAATTTAATGGGGAAATTGACCCAAATGAAATTTTAATTCCATTACCTGCAAACACCACAGATATGAATGGAAAACCTGTAGGTTCTGCTATTATATATGGTCAAGATACAAACATGGTGTATTCCTCATTTGTGTCTTTAAGAGGTGGTAGAAAAGATGTGGATGTCATTGGAGCAGATGGTTATTTAGGATTTGACAAAGAATCTAAAGAATATCGCATTACTAATCAAGAAAAAATGGTTGAACAATCATTACCTGGAAATTACATTAGCTTAAATACAGAAAATTGTAAAGTGTATGCTGAAGGTAAAATGGACTTAGGTGCAGATTTAGGTCAAGTTAAATTTAATACTATCGGTATTGCTACACATAGTACCATTAACGATTCGGCAACATTTGAATTCATGAGCACCATTGATTTCTTTTTTGATAAAGGTGCTTTGAAAAAAATGGTGAAAGATGTGGAGGTTTATAATAACACTCTTGAATCGATTGATTTTAGTGGAAAAGTTTTCACTAAAGGGATTACAGAAATTTTAGGAAAAGAGAAAGGTGATAAAGTTATTTCTGATTTAAATTTAAATGGAAATATTAAAAAATTCCCTGACGAATTTGAAAAAACTTTTATGATTACTAATACCGCTATGCGATATGATAGAACCAGTCGTTCGTTCCTTTCTGTTGGTAAAATTGGATTAGGTGCTATCAATAAAACAGAAATTTACAAACAGGTTCCTGGCTACATCCAAATTCAACGTAAAAAAGGTGGAGATAATTTCACTTTATACTTTGAATTAGACCCTCAAACATGGTATTACTTCTATTATTTTAAAGGAGTCATGAGTGTTGTAAGTAGTAATGCTGAATTTAATAATGCCTTAAAAGAATTAAAATCAAAAGATAAAAAACAAGATGTTAAAAGCGGTCCTAGTTTCCAATTCACAACTTGTAGTCCAACAAAACGTGATATGTTTTTAAGAAAAATGAAACAAGTAAACGCTAGTAATGAAGAATAAAATCATTATTTGAGTCTTACTCGTACACCTAAAAATCCCCTAATCCCCTGATTAGGGGCATACATATACGTTGGGTCAAAACTTAATGCATAAGGATTATTAGACGTTGATATGACTTGTCCTGATGAATTATATTGAACGCCCTTATCAAATGGGTCATATGAGCGTGCAATACTATTTGCTGGTGGTGTAAAATTCAACAAATTTTTAACGCCTCCATATATTTCAAATCGTTTAAGTTTTTTTGTTATTTGTATGTTTTGAATGCTCCACCATGGAGAGTATTCATCGCGAGGGTCTAATTCTCCTAGTAAAGGTAAACGCATAGGACTATAAATGTTTCCTGTATAGTCGAAACTTAATCCCATTTTTTTCCATTCATAAGACACAGCCCAAGTACCAGTAACATTTTCGGTTAATATTTGCTGAGAACGTGTTCCATTTTCCACTTTATAATTATCCATATAAGTGCCTCCAATTAATATTTTTAATGGAATCTTTAAAAACTCTAAATCAATGTTTGAAGTAAATCCTTGAGAAATAGCATAACCATTTAAATTATTAAAATAAATTTTATTGGGATCAGAATCATAATCTGCAATTATACGATTACTAAAACGCGTATAAAAAGCAGACAGATCTATTCCTAGATTAAATTTTTCTTTATAAAATTTAGTGACATAATTTAAATTCAAATTCACACTTTGTTCTGGCTTTAAATCATTTAGCACTATAACCTCTCTTGAACCAGTTAACGCAGCATGATCTTCACTAAATACATTAGCGACTCTATAACCAGTTCCTGTATTAAACCTTAAAATATTTCTCGAATTTAAGGTCCACTTATACGCCAAACGTGGCGTGTAAATATTTCCATGTGCTTCATTATAATCGTACCTAAATCCTAATAATACTTTATGGTTGCAGTTAAGTTTAATTTCGTCTTGAATAAAAAGCCCTGGTAATGCCACATTGTTAGGTTTATTTTTAGGATTTACAGAGTCGTTTGTTTGTGTGATAACAGTATTATCATCGTACCAAGTATAACGGTAAGCCGCTCCCACTAACAACGAATGCTTTTCAAATTCTTTTTCCCAATACAACTGATTAAAGAGTATTTTTTGTTGTGCATTAAACTTTGTAGTTCCATAAACTGAATTTTGATCATGGCTATTAAAAGATACATTATAAAAAAAACGTTCTTTTAAAGGCAATTGATACTTAGCTATTACTTCATATCTGCCCGTAAAAATACTTTCTCCATAAATACTATCTGTTCCTCGCCATTGTTTATTCCAATTCATCTCTCCACCCCATCTATCTTCATAAAAATATCTAAAAGCCAAAGACGCTTCGCGATTATCTTTTCGTTCGAAATTTAACTTATTAAAAATCGAGAAACGATGCTGTAACGTAACATCCGTAAAGCCATCATGATTATTATCTACAGGGTTTTGATAATTAAAATAATTAATCCCTAATAAGGCATTTACTTTTTTTCCTAGTTTATATTTTAATCCTGCATCTACATTGTATTCCTGATAAGAAGTAGCCATTAAATCAATTGACAACTTATCAGCTTTGGCAGTTTTTTTAGTAATGATATTAATTAATCCTCCCACTGCTTCGCTACCATACAATGATGAAGCAGGGCCTTTCACAATTTCAATTCGTTCAACCAAACTATTTGGTATACCTGATAAGCCATAAACAGAAGATAAACCACTCACTATAGGCATACCATCAATCATAATCATCGTATAAGGTCCTTCTAATCCATTAATGTGTATATCGCCTGTATTACATACATTGCAATTTAATTGAGGGCGAACCCCGTTTACGTTTTGTAAAGCATCAAAAATATTAGGTGTTGGATTTTTTTTGAATAAAGCTGGTGTATATACTTCAACTGGAACAGGACTCTCTGTTTTAGAAACTTCTTTCATTGTTCCTGAAACAACTACTTCATTTAAATGAGTTTGATTTTCTTTTAATTCAAAAGACAAAGTCACTTCTAATTGAGATTCGGAAATAACGATTTTTTTAGATTGCTTTTCATAACCTATAGCAGACGCGATAACCTCATAGGTTCCTGAAACAATATTTTTAATTTCAAAATATCCCTTTGTATTTGTACTTGCGCCATAAGTGGTATTTTTTAAACCAACAGTTACAAAAGGCAGTGCCTGACCATTTGAGGAAATGGTTCCTTTTAATGTTCCCAACGCTTGAGCAAACAAAAATTGAAAGTGTAATCCAAAAATAATAATCAATACAATTCTTAACATAGTGCAAAAATAAGTAAACACTATTTAATAAAATTAGGTTAACCTAACTATTTAAAAAATCATTATATTTATGTCATGAAAACGTATCGAGAAGAAAACTATTTAAAAGCTGTATATCAACTCGCCAATCATGACAAAAGTAAAACAGTGAGTCCAACTGACATTGCCAATTGGCTTGAAGTGAAACCTCCTACAGTACTAGAAAAATTAGCCATTTTAGTAAAAAAAGGATATGTGACTTATAATAAATTTGATGGAGCAAGATTAACTACAACTGGAAAAGATATTGCTTTAAATATTGTTCGCCGACATAGAATTTGGGAAACCTATTTATATAAAGAATTAAAGTTTAGTTGGAGCGAAGTTCACGAAATAGCAGAACAATTAGAACACATTAACTCTGACAAATTAATTGACAGGATTTATGATGTAATTGGTAATCCTGATTTTGACCCACATGGAGACCCCATTCCTAACAAACAAGGCAAACTACCAAAATCAGACAGAAGACCATTATCCCAAAGTATTAAAGGCTGTAAATGTGTTGTGTTAGGCGTTAGCGAGCACAGCGAAGTATTTTTAAATTATTTAACTGAACTCAAAATAGGATTAAATGATAAACTGATTGTAGAACAAATTAATGCTTACGACGACTCTTTAAAATTAAGTACAAAAACCAAAGAACATATTTTAATGTCGGCAAAGGCTGCGCAACAAATATTAGTGCAATGTATAAAACCCAATTGTGCTTGTAAATAAAAAGAGGATTGAACAATTTCAATCCTCTTTTACCGTAATCATTCAATTTTAATTAACCGCCACTGGCATTGTTTTAGGGGCTTTTATTTGATAAGTTAAAGTTAACTTCTTACTATCTTTTGCTTGAATATTAGTTCGCCATTTTAAAATACCCGTTACTTCATCATACTTAGCTCCAGATAGTTCCTTTCTTTCAATGCTTACGCTTTTATCATGAGATAATGGTAATTGGTCTTCTACTTCTATCTCAATTTTTGCTGCGCGAGAGTTTTTCATTGTGATTTCGAAAGTGTATTGATGTATGATATCATTATCTAATACTTTTTGAGAGCATTTATCTTTAATTTTTTGGCGTTTGATGGCGATATTTTTATCTATACCTAATGATAATTGCATGGTATCTTCTGTTCCACCCGGCACTAAATTAGTTTCTCCAATATAGGAACCATCATAATAAATAGATGCTTCTCCTGACATTGTAATGGCATCTTCCCAATCTGGTAATACAGCTGTTAAATACACATTATTATTTAATTTAGGAATAGCTTTATAACGATACAATGTTTTTAAATCTTTGACCATAATAGCCGCAAAATGTTCTTTACCATCGCTTGGTATATTGTAGTTTAATCTGATTTCATATTCTGTTTCAATTATATTTTCACTAACAGTTGTATAATCATACGCATTTTGAGCAATAACTTCTTTATCCATTGTAGCACTCGTTTTATTATCAGCTGCCTGCTCCAAATAAGAATTAGTTGATGGCACTGAGCCGTAATTTGCTTTCTTATTTTTGTAATTATAATTTGTATAACCTAAATACCAAGGTGATAATTCTGGCAAATTATAAGAACGATTTGGATTAGCTGTCGATAGAACTAATTTTACGCTTCCCCAATCAATACCAGATTGTTGATGTATTTGTGCCTTGTAAGTTAACTTAACATTTTGGTCGCTTGTATTAGCGCGTAAATCATAAGAAGGTGTCCAACCTGCATTTGTGATATAATAATTTAAATTAATACTTGCTTGTGTTGCTTGGTCAGCAATAACATGTACTAAAATTCTATAATCTACTTTTTCAACTTCACCCGTATTATTTTCGTTAGCTAATTCATTACTCACGTTTACAATACGCTCGTTTAAAATTACTTTTTTAGCTTCTAACTTTTCTCTTTCGCGTTTTAATTTTAATTGCTCTGCATTAATGTTATACAACTTTTCTCGAAGATAAGATAAACCCTCTTTTAATGAGGCAATACTATCTCTTTTTGATTGTCCTTTATATAAACTGTAATTTAATAATACATTTTTCTCAGTAGTTAATGCATCATATTTTAAGGTAATATCCTCAATTAAGTAATTGAGTTCTTTTAAACTATCGTTTACATGCTTTAATAATTTTTTGTAGCGAACATCTCCATTTAATTTTGCTTTATCAAATTCTGGATAATGTACTTCGTGTTGAATATCCGCGATAATAAAATTACCATTACCAGATGCTTGAATCGCTGCAGCATTAATACAGTTTTCTAAACCAGAAAAGATAAGAGTGTTTTGTCCAGCTACTAAATTAACAAGTGAGTTTCGATGAACTTGAGCCCCTTGTGTGTAAACAATAATTTTTTCGGGTTTTGATTTAACTGTTTTTTCTGATTCGATAGCTTTTGCTGTAAATATATTTAAGCAACAAGCAAGTAGGATAACATATTTCATAATATAGATTTTTAAATTTCTATTGAGATGAACAGAAATTAAAAATTCCATAAATGAATTTGAAAAAAATTATCTAGCTATACTATTATTGTAAGGAATACGATTAATAATAGAACGACCTAATGTCACTTCATCAGTATACTCAAGCTCGTCACCCACAGCAATACCGCGAGCAATGGCTGATAAGGTTAAATTATACGGTGCTAGTTTTTTAAATATAAAGAAACTGGTCGTTTCTCCTTCCATGGTAGCATTTAAAGCCAATATAATTTCAGATACTTCTTGTCGTGTGACTTTAGCCACTAATGAATCAATCGTTAAATTGCTTGGTCCAATTCCTTCCATTGGCGAAATTAATCCACCTAATACATGATATACGCCTTTATATAAGCCTGTGTTTTCAATTGCCATGACATCTCTATAATCCTGAACAACACAAACAACTTGTTGATTTCGTATTGGATTAGAGCACACTTCACAGATGTCATGATCAGAAATAGTATGACAATTTTTACAAAATTTCAAATCATGTTTTAATGCTTTTAATACATCTGAAAAATTTGAAATATCTTGTTCGTCTTGTTTAATTAAATGAAGCACATAACGCAAGGCTGATTTTTTACCAACACCTGGTAAACTAGAAAAATGACCAACAGCTTGTTCTATTAATTTTGACGAGAATTCCACAGAGTACCAGTATTAAAAATTTATTTGCTCAATTGAATATTCATATTGATTTCTGCCTGATAAGACACTTTATCAAACACTTCAATATTTTTGGTAATTGATTTAAAGCCAGGAGCATCAATGGTCATTTGGTATTTGCCAGGAGGCAATATTACTACAAAACGTCCATTAGCAGGGTTTGGCAAATAATTACCCATTAATTCTTTTGATATATTATTATTAACAGAAATAAAAACATCCGCATAATTTATTTCTGCATTATCTTTTGTAGTAAATTCCCCAATTACCACTGAATAATCAGTTTCCACATCATTAAAGGTAACTCGATAAATATCAAAATCTCCTTGTCCTCCATTTTTAGCTGAAGCAATATATCCATATTTACCATTTTTAGAAATACGAAAATTCATATCATCATCCGTTGTATTAATTGGATATCCTAAATTTTTTGGGCTTGAAAAAACACCAGTTGTTTCGTCATAGTTAGATTTAAAAATATCATGCCCACCCATACTTGTATGTCCTTTTGAAGAGAAGTACAATATTTTTCCATCAGGCGAAATATTAGGAAAATCTTCGTCGTAAGGTGTATTAATTTCAGGTCCAGCATTTTTTGGGTCAGACCATTTTTTTCCAATCTTTTTGCAAACATAAATATCTGTTCCTCCTACTCCACCTTTACGACTACTAGCAAAAAACAATGTATTTCCATCAGACGAAATTGAAGCCGCAATTTCATCACCACCAGAGTTTATTTTAGCATCTAATTTTTCTGGTTTGCCATACATACCTTGTGCATCCAGTTTACTAATGAATATATTTCCTTTACCAGAACCTTCTGGAAGATATAATAATATATTTTCTCCATTTTCGCTTAATCCAATCACTTCCATTCCCTCGTTACCAGCATTAATAGGCGCACCAATTGGACTAGCTTTCATGTATTCGCCATTTACAACACGAGAAATATAAATAGAGTTTTTATAATTTCCATTCTCCAACTTCTCAGCATTTTTTTCAGGACGTTTTGTATTGTAAAGTAAAAATGATTCATTGGATGTCACAAATGGATAATAGTCGCTATACTCTGAATTGACATTTGATCCTAAGTTTTGAAAAATAACATCTACAGGAAATTTCATTAACTCTTTCGCATTAATACAATGTTGTATTTGCAAATCAGCATCTACCAAATTAAATACAGTGCCTTTTGCCTCTTGCTTAAATTTTTGAAACACACTAATGGCATCGTCAAATCTATTGGCATATTGATAAGCTCTTCCTAATAAATAATCCGCATTAGGATCGTGTTTCTCTTTACGAGTTACAATTTCTAAATAAGGAACTGCTTTTGCCTTATTCATATTATTGTTCAAATAACAAACCCCAACATTATAATTATAACTTTCGTTTCTTGGATCTTCATTTAGTAACTGAAGATAATCCGTTAAGGCATCTTCGTAATTACCTAATTTCATTTTAGCATTTGCTTCATCAGATGATACTTTGGTTAATCCATCTTCCTGACTATAAAATACAGAAGTAAAGCAAGACAATGCTATCAATAAAAAATGTTTCTTCATTATTTAGGTGTGTTAATTTAATAAAACACTAATTTATACAATTTAGGAGAATTGACATGCTAATGTGAAAAACTGTTGAAATAGTTTGAAAAATTAAGGAGCTATTTGCTTAATATTGATATTAAGTACTCCTTAAACCAAAAAACAATGATTCATTCCCTGAAATTTGTTAAGCTAAGTATATTGTGCCTCTTTGTTTTGGCCCTTACTACCACTTGCTCTGACTCCAAACAAGACCAAGATAAACGAACCGTTTTTAACTATAATGAAATGGCTGGTGTGTCTACGCTCGACCCTGCTTCTGCCAACAACACCGAAGTGATTTGGCCAGTGAATCAACTATACAACGGTTTAGTTCAATTGGATGATTCTTTAAAATTAACTCCATGTATTGCAAAAAACTGGTATGTAAGCGAAGATGGATTAACTTATACATTTACCTTAAGAGATGATGTTTACTTTCATGACAATCAATGTTTTGAAAACGGAAAAGGAAGAAAAGTAACTGCGAAAGATTTTGTCATTTCTTTTAACCGATTGTATGATGCCCGTGTAAGTAGTGCTGTATCATTATTAGCAAATATTGATAGAACCGAAAAAACAGGCTACAAAGGTTTTATGGCAACAAACGACTCTACCTTTATTGTTTATTTAAAAGAACCCTTTAGCGCTTTTTTAGATGTATTAACCATGAAATATTTTTCGGTTATACCTTATGAAGCCGTTGATTTTTATGGTCAAGATTTTAGAAGAAACCCTGTAGGAACAGGTCCTTTTAAATTTAAATTATGGGAAGAAGGAACCAAATTAGTACTCTTAAAAAACGAAAATTATTTTGAGTTTGACGGAAACAATCGCTTACCTTATTTAGATGCTGTAACTATTTCCTTTGTGAAAGATAGAGAAACCGCATTTATGGAATTATTAAATGGGAAGTATGATATGTTAAGTGGGGCTGATGCCTTTAACATTAATGAGGTGTTAGATAAAAACGGGAATTTAAAATCCGCGTATGCCGAAAAATTTGTGATGCAAAAACAAACCTTCTTAAAAACAGATTATCTAGGAATTTTAATTGATGAAAATATCGACATCGTAAAAAAATCACCTTTAAAGGTTAAAGCATTAAGAAAAGCTATTAACTACGGTTTTGATAGAGTGAAACTAGTACAGTATTTTAGAAACAATGTTGGATATCCAGCTACTGCTGGCTTTATTCCTAATGGATTGCCTTCGTATAACGAAAAAATAGTAAAAGGATATACCTATAATCCTGAAAAAGTAAGACAACTATTAATAGAAGCTGGATACCCAGATGGTAAAAACTTACCAGAAATTACTTTACACACTACTGATAATTATTTAGAACAAACAGAGTTTATTCAATCACAGTTAGCAGATAATAATATTAAAGTAAAAATCAGTGTGGATAAACCAGTTGTATTGAGACAAGCAGTAGCAAGTTGCGAATATAATTTCTTTAAAAAATCATGGGTTGGAGATTATGCTGATGAGGAAAGCTTTATGAGTTTATTTTATAGTAAAAACTTTGCTCCTATTGGTTCAAACTACACCCATTACAAAAACCCAGAATTTGATGTGTTGTTTGAAAAAGTAATTCGTGAACAAAACCGTGAAGTAAAAAATGTATTATACCAACAAATGGATCAAATGTTAATTGATGACGCTCCAATTGTTCCTTTATATTATGACCAAGTGATTCGTTTAGTTCAAAAAAACATTAAAGATTTTACAACGAACCCAATGAATTTATTGAATCTTAAAAAAGTGAAAAAAGAGCTAAAAAACGATTAATTTGAATATTTTTCCGCTAAAAAGAGGCTATCTAACCACAGATAGCCTCTTTTTTTTGATAAAATCATGTTAACTATTATATAACATCGTGTAAAACAAATTTTCGAAATAAACTCAATTTATACTTAAATTAGCCCTTTCGAAATTTTATCTGAAGGCTCAAATTAAGTTTTGATTTTTTGGCTAATTTTCTAAAAACGAACTGGTTACTAAAAGCAATGACATTATGTGGAAATATTTTTCGGGTTTATTATTAAGAAATAAAGCAATTTTTACAACGGTAGTTTTATTAATTACGGCATTTATGGGTTGGGAAACCTCTAGAGTTGAACTATCTTACGATTTTGCTCAAATTCTTCCTGATACTGATAGCACCTTTATTCAATACCAAAACTTCAAAAAACAATTTGGCGAAGATGGTAATGTAATGGTGATAGGTTTTGAAGACAAAAACCTATTTGAATACGAAAAATTTAACGATTGGTATAAGTTAAGCAATACCATCAAAAACATTAAAGGCATCAAAGATTTAATGTCGGTGCCTACCGTTTATAAGATTGTAAAAAACGACAGTCTCGAAAAATTTGACTTTGTTCCCTTAATTAAAAATCCTATTAAAAACCAACAAGAAGTTGATAGTATTAAAGCTGAATTTTTAGCGCTACCTTTTTATCAAGGTATTATTTATAATAAAGAAACAGGTGCCAACGTAATGGCCATTACCTTTACTAAAAAGGATTTAAACTCAAAACGCCGTTTAGAAATTGTTGCACAAATTAAAACCCTAGCCGAAGAATTCTCTGCAAAACATCATGTAGAAATGCATTTTTCGGGTATGCCATATATCCGTTCTCAGGTGATGACAAAAGTTTCTCATGAGATGACTTTGTTTTTGATATTAGCCATTTTAGTAACAGCTTTAATTTTATGGGTGTTCTTCCGTTCGGGAAGTGTGGTATTTTTCTCATTAATCATTACAGCCATTGGCGTATTATGGTCGATGGGGATAATGTTTATGTTTGGTTACAAAATCACCATCTTATCAGGATTAATTCCACCATTAATTATGGTAATTGGTTTACCAAACTGCATCTTTTTAATTAATAAATACCAAAGCGAATTTGTAGCGCATGGCAATAAAATAAAAGCCATTACTCGCAGTATCGAAACCATTGGAGTTACCTTGTTTTTAGCAAACATAACAACAGCTATTGGATTTGGTGTATTGTATTTTACAAAAAGCAGCATGTTGGTAGAATTTGGTGTAGTAGCTGCCATTAGTGTTATGGCTACTTACTTTATTACTTTAATATTAGTACCAGTTATTTTAAATTTATTACCTACACCTAAAGCAAAACACACCAAACATCAAGAAGGCAAAACTATTAATAAAGCCTTGGATATGGTGGACCATTTAGTGCAAAAGCGCAGAACGGCCATTTATATCACAACAACTGTTGTAACAGCACTTGGTTTTTGGGGAATGAGTTTTATTGATATGAATGGATTTGTGGTAGATGATTTACCTAAAAAAGATCCTATTTATACGGATTTACATTTCTTTGAAAAACACTTTAACGGCGTATTACCTTTTGAAATATCGGTGGATAGCAAAACAGAAAATGGATTATTTGCAAACAATGCCAAAGCTTTATATAAAATTAAAGCCATGCAAAAAGTATTTGAAGGCTTTCCTATTTTCTCAAAACCAATATCGGTAGTAGAGGCCGTTAAGTTTTCGTATCAAGCTTATCACGAAGGGAACCCTAAGTATTATAAAATGCCAGGTGTAACCGATTTAAAAACTTTATCAGAATACAAAGGCTCATTAAAAGGACAAGATAACAAGCTTGCTAAATTTATTGATAGCACAAAACAAATTACTCGCATCAGTTATCAAGTAGCTGACATTGGTTCTAAAAAAATGAAAGAATTGATGAAAGTGATTCGTCCTAAAATTGATTCTATTTTTAGTCCAGAAGAATACAATGTAAGTTTAACAGGACACAGTTTAGTATTTTTAAAAAACAACGATTATTTATTATCCAACTTAATTGAAAGTTTAATTATTGAAATTATTTTAATTGCCATTGTTGGTATTGCCTTATTCCGTTCGGTACGAATTATTGTATTATCCAAACTTCCTTGTTTAATTCCATTAGTAATTACAGCAGGTATCATGGGCTTTTTAGATATCAGATTTAAACCATCTACCATTTTAATTTTTAGTATAGCCTTTGGTATATCCAGCGACGGTACCATTTATTTTTTAACCAAGTATCGCCAAGAATTAAAGAAAAACAACCGAGGAGCCGCAGCCGCCATTTCGGCAGCCATTAAGGATACAGGCTTAAGTATGGTTTATACTTCTATTATTTTATTTTGTGGTTTCTCTATATTCTCAGCCTCAAGTTTTGGTGGTACAGTTGCATTAGGTGTATTGATGTCTATCACTTTATTAATATCCATGTTTACAAACATTATTTTATTACCTGCTATTTTATTATCTATTCATAAAAAATCGATGAAAAAAGAAATCATCGAAGAACCTTTGATTGATATTGAAGATAGTTTAGAGTAATAGAAATTAAAAGCCTTTCATTTCTGAAAGGCTTTTTCATTACATTTGATAAAGCTACGTTTAAGTATTTGTAACCAATTATAATTAATTGCAATTGGTTTATGAGTCTTAGCGAGTATTTAGCAGCAAGCATTTAGAAACATATGAGACTATTAAATTCACAGAAAAACGAACTTTACGACGCTATTGAAGTATATGGCTTATCGCCTGCACAATTTGAATTCGTAAATACAAAAAGCATCCAATCATCTCCTGAGGTAGCGACGATGCTCTGTTACAAAGGTACTGACTACTATTTTCTTTTTGATACGCATTATGGTGGTCATTATGCTTCTTTCTCACCGGGAGAGCAACATTTTAATGACGAGGCTCATACAAGCGACTGGGATACGCAACTTATGGTCTTCGACAGATGGCTTGAATATCTTTCCAGAGAGATCAATTCTCCGAATAAATGGGAAAGACTTGAATCAGAAATGAAAAGCATTCGCTTTAATTTTACAAATGACGAAGATAAATTTTCTTTTCATGAATATGAAGACTTGAAATTAAAAGTTGAGACATTAAAAAGTAGCATTAATAATTTAGGTTTACTTGGCGACCAAGCCCATGTATTTAATGACAAGCTCGACCATTTGGTTGAACTTGCAAAAGACATGAATAAATTTGACTGGAAAAGTCTTTTTGTTGGTACCATTATAAGTGTAATAATACAATTAAGTGTCACTCAAGACAATGCTAAAGAATTATGGACACTTATCAAACAAATTTTTAGCACTTATTTAATGCGATAATGCCAGCTGCTAACAGCACCTACCAAAAATGCGGGCATCTTCTAAGCTTTTACAAATTCAAGGTCGCTATCGCGAATTCTTTTCATTTTGTAAAAGTCCAATAAACAGTTATCTTTATTGAAACAGTTCGGTATGGAAGAGTTTCAATGCCCGCCAGTACCAAGCTGCAATACGTTACCACCAATTGCTGAACTATACTCATGGAAATAAATACGACACGGACAATCACAGAAAAAGAAGGCTACGAGGCAATGCTTCATACACTACATTACTATTGGCAGCTGACAGACTCAAATGACTTGACAGATATCCTTAGCGGCGGAGAGTATTTAGCTGACGGCAAACCTGCGGACAGTGCCTTCTACGAATACTGGCTAGAGGCTATTGAAAAAGTAAGAAAAGATGGACCATTATACAAGCAATTGAAATAACTAAATGCACGATACTACAAAAATAGAACTAGCAAGTAAATCGCTTGACAACTTAGTAGATATTTTATCTACTCCTAAACCGACACCTTCCTTATGGCTGACATACGGACTACCTATTTTAACTGTTGCATTAGGAGCTGGACTGACATTGCTTATTCAATGGGTAATCGAAGGAAAAAAGAATAAGCGAACAGACAAAGTAAGTAAAAGACAACTAATCGCTAAAGCAAAAGCCAAAATTTTCCTCATATCTCGACTATTAAATACATTAGCAATGTATAGGGTTCACAAACAATATTATGGTCGTGCTGCTACAATTAGTCAAGACAAAAGTGACTCAGACGACAGTTGGAAAAAGCATTACGAAAAGGGACAGGAAACAAGAGTGACAGAAGCTAAATTCGATACTGCAATCTCTGAATACATTGAAATAGTTATCGAGTATATGCAGCTTTCAAAATCTAAAAGTGACATCGAACCAGAACTAAAAACCATTTACGAATATTCGTTTGAAAAATCTTCAGACTTTGCTAATTGTAAAACAATAGCTGACTGTATTTCTACAAACAAATCAGAAGAAGCTCGACTTCGAGAAGAATATAAAAAATATTTGACCGTGCTTGACAATTTAATAAACAAAGCATCAGGCTGACAAAACAACTGGTGGTAACACACGCTTGGTTCCAGCTGGGTATACGGCAAGCATTTGCAAAATCGGTTTGACAATTAGTTAATTTTTGCTTTGCAAATGTCTTCAAACAGTTATCTTTATAGCAGCGTTTCGGTAAGACACGGTTTCAAACCAGCCGGAAGCCAAGCGCGAAAACGTTACCACCAATTGTATAGAACGAATGACCAAGCATTATAAAAGACAAATAATTTTTATTTTTTTAATTGTAAATGTCATTTCGACCTATTCGCAAAAAAATCTATTTCAAAACAAGTTTTCTAAGCTTTATAATTTCAAAATTGTCCCCAAGACAAATCTCAACTTCAAAGAATATTACGAAATAACAATTCAACAATCATTAGACCATATAAATCCTAAAGACAAATTTAACCAGCGCATTTATGTTGGATTTAAAGACTTCAATGCACCCACAGTGATTGTAACTGATGGCTATGCGATTGACTATGCCTCTAAACAAGATTACTCTAACGAACTAACAACCGAACTGAAAGCTAACATAGTAGTTGTGGAACATCGTTTTTTTGGCAAGTCGATTCCAGATAGTATTGACTGGGATTTGCTAACGATGAAGCAAGCTGCAGATGATTATCACTTCATTAAATCCATCCTTGACAAAATCCTATCTGGTAAATGGATATCCTCAGGAATAAGTAAAGGTGGGCAAGCTGCATTATCTTATAAAATGTTTTATCCAAATGATATTGCTGTTGCAGTTACCTACGGCGCTGCAATAAAAAACAAACAATCAGTTTTTTCAGACACCATTCTATTAAATTTAACACAAACCGTTTGTGGTAAAAAAGTATCCGAATTGCAACAATATTTATTTACACATAAAAGTATTTTACTTCCATACTTTTCCGACTTTACTTCACAGAAAAAATATGATTTTTCGCCTCTTGATAATGAAATAGTAATGGATTATATGTTACTTGAGCTACCATTTTCATTCTGGCAGAACGGTAATAAATGTGAAGACATTCCCGACTCAACTTTTAACACTGAAAATTTGGTGGGCTATTTGACAAAAATTGTTCCCCCTCGCTTTTTCTCGGTAAATAACAAAAAGCAACTTGAATCTGCTTTCTATATGTTCTATCATGAATTAGGCTATTATGAATATAATACTAACCCATTTACAAAATATCTTAAGCGAAAAGATTATTCAAATAAATACTTCGCTCCTCAAAATATTACTATTCAATATGACAATACCTTTCACAAAACAGTGAATACATTTATGAAAAGTTCTGACTCAAAAAATGTATTCTTTATTTATGGGCAAAACGACCCTTGGGCTCTACAGACAACTACAAGTGAAAATGTTTTTATTGTTCCTTCAGGCAGTCATAAAAGTAGAATAGTTAACTTTTCCTTTGAACAACAAGCGGACATCTATAATAAAATAAAGGCTTGCATTAAGTAAAAGAAAAAAAACAACTGGTAGCAACACGCTAAGCAAACAGTTTGATAAGCATCGAAGCTTTTACAAAAAGCAGTTGCTTTGCAAACATTAAAAATAATTACACAATAAGCATAAAGTAATTTCGTTTTTATGTAAGGATTGAAAATCCTAGATAATATTCATCAACTTAAAATCATTAAAATGAAAACGTTTTTTTTAATTATTGTGATTACAGGTGTATTCATAACGTCTTGTAAAAAAACGTATGTATGCACAGATACATACGGTAATACTGCAGGAGAGGTTAAAGCATCTTCGCAAGATAAAGCCGATGCTCTGTGTCCATCTGGAACTGATGCTAAAAAGAAATAAAACAAAGCAACATGTTACAAACTAAAAAAGGGATTAAGCAAATGCTTAATCCCTTTTTAAATATTTAATAAATTAATTTTTATTGAATAATTAATTTTCCTGTTTTCACTGTATTGTTATCAGAAGTTAAACGATAAAAATAAATGCCTTTAGGTTGGTTTTCCAAGTTTACTTTTAATTCAGCTCCATTTAAATCAGCACTATACACTTTTTCTCCAGTTACATTTAAAACTTCAATAGTATTAAAGTTTTTTACGGCTTTTACAGTAAACTCTCCATTACTTGGATTTGGATACACTTGAGTTAACAAAGAATTTTTTAATTCTTCTACACCAACACTTCCATTATATTTTAAAATAGTTCCCGAAGATCCAACTGCATAACCAACTGTACTAGTTGGGAAATGAAAACTATTCATTTCTTGAGTTGTAATACTTGGTGTAGACATTTGAGTCCAAGTTAATCCCGCATCGCCAGACACTAAAATAACACCAGTACCAACTGCAACTGCTGTAGTAGCATCTAAAAAACTTACTGAACTAATATCATAATTTGGCCCAGAAGTATTTGTTACTTGTGTCCAATTAAGTCCACCATCTGTTGTACGAACAATACCACTGCCACCAGCAGCTCCAAGGGCCGTTGTAGAATTAATAAAATCAATTGAGCGCAAATCTCCAAAAGTTGATGGACTTACTAGTGTCCATGTTGAACCTGCATCTGTTGTTTTATATATACCATTTCCTCCATTCCATCCAACTACATAACAGGTACTAGCATCTATACAATCAATATTTCTACTACCTATACTTGCTCCCGTTCCTCCAACAACGGCGCTCCACGAAGCACCTGCATTACTTGTATGTAACATAAACATCACATTATTTACATAATCAAATCCACAAGCATAACCTACATTTGCATTAAAAAAATACATACTAAAAACAGCAAAGCTCCCACCTGAGTGAGGAATAGTAACTGATGTCCAAGTTGAACCTCCATTTGTTGTTTTATAAATCGCATCTACTCCGCCAGCATAACCAGTATTGGCATCTGTAAAAAACATTGAGAATGGTCCATAAGTAATTGTACTAGACGTCTCGTTTGTCCATGTTGCGCCTCCATTAGTTGTTTTAATCCAAGTAAATACAACTGGACTTGGCCCCATAACTCCTAATGCATAACCATTATTAGCATCTTTAAATACTACTTGGTCAAGTATTTGACTTGTTGGTGAAGTTTGTGCCACCCATTGTGCATTTGATGTATTAACTGCAAAAACAGTTAAACCAAAAGATAAACCAAAATTTAGTAATGTTTTTTTCATGATGATTGTTTTAAGTTTTTATTATGAAGCAAAGTTCTATGTAAACCCAATAAGTATTTATGACATAAGACATACAATTAAATGACATTAATCAGATAAAGAACTGACGGCTATCATCTTATCAAAAAAACAACACTGGTATCTTCGTGTAAATAAATAGACAAACAAAAAGATATGCAACAACCCAAACTAAAACTTATAATCATAGTATTACTAAGTTTATTTCAAAGCGTTATCAAGGCTCAAGAAACCACAGATGCCTCAGGAGGTAATGCTTCTGGAAGTGGTGGCTCTGCTAGTTATTCGATAGGACAAACTGTTTATAGTACATATACTGGAACAAATGGTTCGGTAGCACAAGGTGTACAACAGCCTTATGAAATATCAATTGTTACTGAAGTAAAAGAAGCGAATGACATCACGCTTTCTTTTATGGTATATCCAAATCCAACCACTAACTTTTTAAAATTAAAAGTAGAAAATTATACCAGCGAAAATTTAATGTATCAGCTTTATCAACTCGATGGTAAAATTTTAGAAACAAAAAAAATGGAAAGCCTGGAAATGTCTATCGCCATGGAGCACTTAGCCTCTGGCATCTATTTTTTAAAAATAACCGAATTAGATAAAGACATCAAAACATTTAAAATTATTAAAAACTAAAACCAATGAGAAACATATACATCCTAGTAATCGCCTTATTATTAACTGTAAATAGTTGGGCTCAAGCTCCACAAAAAATGAGTTACCAAGCTGTGATTCGTAATACGAGTAATGCACTTATAACATCCTCACCCGTTGGTATGCAAATAAGCATTTTACAAGGTTCATCAACAGGCGCCGTAGTTTATTCAGAAACACAAACCACAAGTACTAATGCAAATGGATTAGTAAGTATAGAAATTGGAACTGGAACAGTTGTAACTGGAACATTTACCGCAATTAATTGGGCTAATGGTCCGTATTTTATAAAAACAGAAACTGACCCAACAGGAGGAACAGCTTATACCATATCTGGCACAAGCGAATTACTAAGTGTGCCTTATGCTTTACACGCAAAAACAGCAGAAAGCATTACGGGCGGCATTACCGAAACAGATCCTGTTTTTGTAGCATCTCCTGCAAATGGAATTTCATCTTCTGATATAAACAATTGGAACAATAAATTATCAACTGAAGTAGATGGTTCTATAACAAACGAATTACAAACACTAAGTATTAGCAACGATACTATCTATTTAAGTAATGGTGGTTATACAAAATTACCAACAGGCTTTGATGGTAATTACAATAGCTTAACTAATAAACCAACAGCAGTGAGTTCTTTTTCAAACGATGCTGGTTATCTAACATCCTTTACCGAAGTAGATGGTTCTATTACCAACGAATTACAAACACTAAGCATTAGCAATGATACTATTTATTTAAGTAATGGTGGTTATACAAAACTGCCAGCAGGCTTTGATGGTAATTACAATAGCTTAACAAACAAGCCTACGGCGGTGAGTTCTTTTTCAAACGATGCAGGTTACTTAACATCCTTTACCGAAGTGGATGGTTCAGTGACAAACGAATTACAAACATTAAGAATTAGTAACGATACCATTTATTTAAGCAATGGCGGTTTTGCAAAATTACCTGCAACTAATGCCTGGGGGTTAAATGGTAATGCAGCAACTAGTACAAACTTTATTGGAACAACAAATGGCAATCCGCTAAATTTCAAAGTCAGTAATCAAAAAGCAGGTAAAATTGATATAAACACTGCTTCTGTTTTTTTTGGCGCTTGGGCTGGTAACAGCAGCACAGGAAATGACAATAATGCCTTTGGACAATCAGCTTTTTATTCAAATACAACTGGCACAGGTAATTCCGTGTTCGGAGATGAAGCTTTAGCTAATAGTGTTACGGGAAATAGAAATACAGCAATAGGACAATATGCCATGGGATTAAAAGCCGGTGGAGACAATAATACAGCAATAGGTTATAATGCATTACAATCATCGTCTTCCGGTTCAAATAACACAGGTATTGGTGCAGAGGCCGGTAGTGGCAATACAGGTTCATCCAATATTTTCATAGGTAATCAAGCGGGCTTAAATTCTAGCGGTTCAAATAAATTATATATAGCAAATAGTAGTGCAACTCCTTTAATTTATGGTGATTTCGCTTCAGCTAAAATAGGACTAGGAACAATTACACCTACATTTAAATTGGAAGTAACAGAAGATGCATCTTTTAATGGAGTGAGAGTTGGAAGAGGTAATGGAAATATTTCAAATAATACTACTGTAGGTTTTAGTACTTTAAATAGTAATACCTCGGGGGCAAATAATACAGCGGTTGGTTTTAAAGCTTTGGAATTGAACACCTCTGGTGGTCAAAATACTGCAATGGGAGACAATGCCTTAGCGCATAATACATCTGCTACTGGTAATACATCCATTGGCTATGCAACTTTGGCTGAAAACACAACAGGAAATTTCAATTCAGCATTAGGTTATGATGCATTATTATATAACACCACAGGAGAACATAATACGGCATTAGGAGCTTGGGCAATGCATTTTAACACTATTGGAAAATGGAATACCGCTTTAGGATTTAGTTCTTTACAAAAAAATATTTCAGGAAATAATAATACTTCCATTGGTCAGGAAGCTGGATATAATAACACTTCAGGTAATGGAAATGTATTTGTCGGTTATCAGGCAGGTTATAATGAGATGGGTTCAAATAAATTATATATAGCAAATAGCAGCACTACTACTCCTTTAATTTACGGTGATTTTTCTACAGGTAATGTTGGTATTGGAACTATCGTGCCAGCTTCCAAATTTGATGTTAATGGGATAATAACTGCCGTTGGAGGTAACTCAACAAATTGGAATACTGCATTTAGTTGGGGAAATCATGCGAGTGCTGGTTATGCAACTTATCCTAATCAAAGTGGAAATAATGGTAAAGTCTTATCTACAAATGGAAGTAGCGTTAGTTGGATTACACCCGTAACTAATGGAGATCTTAATTTGAAAGTTTCAAAAAGTGGGGACAACATGACTGGAGCTCTATCGATTAACAATACTTCAGATCGCAAAGCTCTTGAATTAAATTCAAATGGTCATACTGAATTAAGAATTAAAGCAACATCATCATATCAACCAATTATTTTCATTGGAACTACTGCTAGTGGAATCAACTGTGAAAATGCAGCTATACAATTTGTTGACGTAAATTATGGACCAAATGCAAGACTAGCCTTTCATATGATGCCTGCTTATAATGTTTTGAATCTTTTAAATAATGGTAACGTTGGTATAGGAACAATCAATCCTTCGACTGCATTGGAAGTAAATGGTGTGGTTACTTCTAATGGAGGAAATTCTACGAACTGGAATACAGCCTATAGTTGGGGAAATCATGCGAACGCAGGATATCTAACTACAGTGAATGAAGCAGCTGATGAGTTTAGCGCAACGTCTGCACAAACAAGTTTTACATTAACTCAAGTACCATCAGCTAATAGCAAAGTAAAAATGTATATCAATGGAGTAAGAATCAGTAATACTGCTTATAGTGTGAGTGGTGCAACTCTAACATATATTCCAGCTAATAACGGCTCTTATGTATTATCTGTTAACGATAGAATTCAATTTGACTATTCTTACTAAAAACGATGTCATGAAAATATATCTTATTACTACTCTTTGTCTGATCTTTTCAATAACTACTTCCGCACAAGGTATCAATACAAATAGAAATAGTTCTGATAATACATCTAGCTATATTGATAAAAACGGCAAAATAAATAACACACCATTTTTAACTAAACACGGAAAAATAGACACACTTGTCATTGGCGACAGTTTTCAAGGTGGCATAGTTGCCTACATATTACAACCTGGAGACCCTGGATACATTGCTGGAGAAACCCATGGATTAATTGCAGCTCCAACCGATCAAAGCACAGGAGCTGAGTGGGGTTGTGTGTATACTTCTGTTTGCTCAGAGTTTGCTGGTGCTGGAAATCCTATAGGAAAAGGAAATCAGAACACTATAGAAATCATGACGGGTTGTGCTACTCCTGGTATAGCGGCAAGGTTATGTGGCGATCTTGTTCTTAATGGCTATAGTGATTGGTATCTTCCTAGCTATGATGAATTAATGAAACTTTATCTCAATAAAACGATTATAGGAGGTTTTTCAAATACTGAATACTGGAGCTCCAGTGAGGGGACCGCTTGGTATTCTTATACTATACATTTTAGCAATGGTGTTTTTTTATATCCAAACAAAAACAACTTACATTTTGTAAGAGCAATAAGATCTTTCTAACTTATTAAAGAATATGATTTTAAAATTCTGAGAATATTCTTAACTTGCAAAATGAAGAATATTGTTTATAACGTATTCTTTTACTAATTTGGAATCATATATGATTAAAAACATCTTCATCGAAATAGGTTTAATTTGGCGTTTTGCTGGGCGATTTTTTCGTGAAGTATTTAACGGACGGTTTGAGTTTAATGAATTTTTACGTCAGTGTTTTTATATAGGTAATAAATCTTTACCACTTGTTGCTATCACTGCTTTTATTATGGGATTAGTAATCACCATGCAATCCCGCCCTACTCTAGTTGAATTTGGTGCTCAAGCATGGTTACCAAAAATGATTTCTGTTTCATTGGTTCGTGAAATTGCACCGGTTATTACCGCTTTAATCTGTGCTGGCAAAATCGGTTCGGGTATTGGTGCCGAATTAGGTTCTATGAAAGTAACCGAACAAATTGATGCCATGGATGTATCAGGAACCAACCCTTATAAATTTTTAGTCGTTACTCGTGTCATGGCAACTACTTTAATGATTCCTTTATTAGCCATTTTAGCCGACGCTGTATCATTGTATGGTGGTTATTTAGGCTGCAACATTCATGGCGTGGTGAGTTGGGATTTATTTTGGAATCAAGTATTTGATACTTTGGTATTTGCTGATCTTATTCCTGCCATTGCAAAAACATTTTTCTTTGGATATGTCATTGGAATTATCGGTTGCTACCAAGGCTTTAATTCAAGTAAAGGCACAGAGGGCGTTGGACAATCAGCCAACTCTGCGGTAGTTATTTCATCGTTATTAGTATTTATCATTGATTTATTGGCTGTTCAAATAACAGACGCTCTTCACTTAAACTAATGGATAAATCAAAGGAGCATATTTTAAATCAACCATTAGATGCTGTTATTAGTATCCGAGATTTACACAAAGCCTTTGGCGATAACAAAGTCATAAATGGTTTTGAATTTGATTTATTAAGAGGCGAAAACGTAGTCGTGTTAGGGAAATCGGGTTCTGGTAAATCTGTTTTAATTAAATTAATTATTGGCTTAATGACTCCTGATAAAGGAGTTATTGATGTACTAGGAAATCAAGTGCAAAAACTAAACACCACACAACTAGATGAAATGCGTGTTAAGGTTGGCTTTTTATTTCAAAGTAATGCCTTGTATGACTCGATGACTGTTCGAGAAAATTTAGAGTTTCCTTTACGAAGACATTGGATTAAAAAAAACACTAGTAAAGACGAAGTCAATAATTTAGTGATGGAGGCTTTAACTAATGTTGGATTACCTCACACCGTTGATATGATGCCTTCAGAATTATCAGGTGGTATGCGCAAACGCATTGCATTAGCAAGAACCTTAATTTTAAAACCAGAAATTATTTTGTATGACGAACCAACTACTGGTCTCGACCCTATTACTGGGAAAGAAATCAGTCATTTAATGCTCGACATTCAAAAAAAATACAATACATCATCTATTATTATTTCGCATGATATTAATTGTGTGAAAATAGTAGCCAATAGAATTGTGATGCTAATTGATGGCAAATGCTATGCAACTGGCACATATAAAGAACTAGAAAACTCAACCGACACAAGAGTAAAACAATTTTTTGAATAAATAGTATGGCACAAGAAACATCTAAAAATATACGAGTAGGAGCATTTGTTCTAATAGGAACCGTGTTACTTATATTTTCATTATACCTTATCGGAGCAAAACAAAATTTATTTGGCTCCACCTTTGAATTAAAATCTCAATTTAAAAATGTAAATGGTTTAATGCCAGGAAACAATGTGCGTTTTACTGGTATTGATGTAGGCACCGTAAAAAGCGTTGAAATCATTAATGACTCGACTGTGAATGTGACAATGATTATTGAAAATAAAGTGCAAGCCTTTATTAAAAAAAATTCAACGGCCATGGTTGGCACAGATGGTTTAATGGGAAATAAATTAATTAATATTAGTTCCTCCAGCGAAACTTCTGAAAGTGTAGAAGATGGTGATTTCCTGGTGTCTAAAAATCCATTAGGTACAGATGATATGATGCGTACCCTAAACATTACTAATGAAAACGTGAAAGACATTACCGTTGATTTAAAAAACATTGTCAATAGATTAAATAGCCCAAATACTTTATGGAGCATTTTGATGGATACAATTGTTGCCGATAATGTGAAGCAAGCTATTGTAAACATTAAAGTAACTGGCGAACGAACCGCTATTATTACTGGTGATTTAAGTAGAATTGTAAAACACATTAAAGATGGAAAAGGAACCATTGGTGCTTTAATAGCAGATACAACCATTGCTGTAAAATTAAATCAAAGCATTGTTAATATTAAACTCATCACCGATTCATTAGCTTTAGTTACTGGTGATATGCACTATATAACTTCAAAGGTTAGAAAAGGAGAAGGTGGCATCGGAACCATTTTAATGGATACTACATTTGTGAACAACCTAAATGAAACCATGAAAAATGTGAGAAGTGGCACCAAAAATTTTGACGAAGATATGGAAGCCTTAAAACACAATATTTTATTAAGAAACTACTTTAAGAAAAAAGAAAAGGAAGCTAAAAAGAAAAAATAAGATTCCAATATTTTACTTTTCACATAATTTTCAAATACAATAAATACTTAACGATACCGTTATCACTGATACAATCAACTTAATTTATTCAAACTAATTTATTACTCTTATGAATTTCATTAAAACACTTTTCATTGTTATTCTTTTTAGTGGCGCAACCTACGCTCAAAACCAAAATCCGATTGAAGAAAAACCTTTTATTGAAGTCAATGGAGTTGCTGAGCAAGAAATTATTCCTGACCAAATTTATATAAGCATCATTATTCGTGAGAAATACGAGAATAAAGAAAAAATAACTATCGAAAGTCAGGAAGAAAAATTGAAGGCTTTACTAAAGGAAATTAATATCCCTACTAGCAATCTTTATTTATCGGATGCTAATGCTGATTATGTGAAAGTGAAATTTAGAACTAAAGACGTTTTAACTAAAAAAGATTATACTTTAAAAGTATCAAGTGCAACAGCAGTAGGGCAAGTATTTCAGCAATTAGAGAAATTAGAAATCAATGATGCGAATGTATCTAAAGTAAGCCACTCAAAAATTGATAGTTTAAGAAAAGAAATTAGAATAGCGGCTATCAAAGCAGCAAAAACTAAAGCTGATTATTTATTAAATGCCATTGGAGAACAAACTGGAAAGCCTTTAATAGTAAGAGAAAACAGTAATGGTAATTTAGAATACAATTACAACAGAAACTCAAATACTAGAGTTACAAGTTATCAAAACGTTCGTTTTTTGGATGACAGCGACAAAAGTGTTGAGGATGAAGAAATTCAATTTCAAAAAATTAAAATTCAATCTTCTATTTATGTGAAGTTTTTGATAAAGTAAATTTTATAAATTATTCAGACTAAGATTTATTTTAATAATACTCTAATCTATTTATTTTCGAAAATAAATAATATCTTTCTGTTTTCTAACATCTCAAACGAAAGATATGGCCGTAGGATTTTCACCAAAGCATGAGCAAACCATTGAGCTTGATAATTTAAGTAAGGAAGAGTTTATTGTTATTGCTCAAGAAGTGATTAAACAATTAGAATGGAAACCTAGCTACATTTGTGAAACAGGCTTTATTGCTTACACAAAATTCTCTATGAGTTCTTATGGAGAAGAATTTAAAGTTAGTATAGAAGGGCATGCAGCAACTATTAAAAGTGAATGTACTGGCAGCCAGATGTTTGATTGGGGAAAGAATAAAGACAATGTAGAGAATTTTATATCAGGATTTAATGATATAAAAAATGCTTTTACAAAAGAAGAATTAGAAGAGAAATACAAAGCACTAAGTTTAAACTTTAGTCCAGTTAATGAAGATGTATTAAATACAGCTCCATCAAGCGCAAAGCAAAAAATAAACAACTTCTTCTCCATTTTCATTCCAACTGAAGGTTATACGATTACACCAATTATCTTAAACTTAAACATTTTGGTTTTTGCTGTGATGGCAATATTTGGCGTTGGCATTTTTCAACCAGAAAACCAAGATCTGTTAAATTGGGGAGCAAACTTCCGTCCAAACACTTTAGGTGGTGAGTGGTGGCGATTATTTACCTGTTGTTTTATTCATATTGGCATATTTCATTTATTAATGAATATGTACGCTTTAGTATCTATAGGGGTGCTATTAGAACCACTAATGGGTAAAACTCGGTTTTTATTTGCTTATGTCGCTACTGGAATAGTGGCAAGTTTAACAAGTCTTGCATGGAATGAGTTAACCATCAGTGCTGGAGCATCTGGTGCTATTTTTGGACTATATGGTGTGTTTTTAGCATTACTCACAACAAATCACATCGAAAAATCAGCAAGAGATGCGATGCGTACCAGCACCTTAATATTTGTTGGGTATAATTTATTAAATGGATTAAAACCAGGTATTGATAACGCTGCGCATATTGGTGGACTTTTAAGCGGCATGACAATAGGTTATGCCTTTTTACCAAGTTTAAAAAAACCAGATTCAAAAAACATTAGAAGTATTTCTATTTCAGCTATTACAGTAGCTATTGTAACTTCTATTATTATTGTATTTAA
>PNMI01000032.1 GCA_013823565.1 Sphingobacteriaceae bacterium
TGTCAGTTCGAGTGCCTGAAGCATAGCGGAAGGTGTATCGAGAACTGATGGTTAGATTGTGACTGCGATATTAATTGTCAGTTCGAGTGGCTTGAGGAACGAAAGCTATATCGAGAACTATTGTTTACACTCACTTCTCGATACGATTCTCCTAAAGTCGAATCACTCGAAGTGACAAAACACTACTTCACCTCAAATTCTAAAAATAAATCGCCTTTGATATAACCTTGCAATTTATCGCCAATTGCCACTGGGCCAACACCCTCGGGAGTGCCCGTATAAATTAAATCGCCCACTTTTAGGGTTACAAATTTTGAGACGTAAGCAATCACTTTATCGAAGCTAAATAACAAATCTTTAGTGTTACCAACCTGACGAGATTCGCCATTAATTTTTAATTCAAACCCAATGTCATCTAATTTTCCTAAAGAAGATTTAGAAACAAATTTACCCAATGGGGCAGAGGCATCAAAAGCTTTGGCTTTTTCCCATGGCAAACCTTTTGCTTTACATTGAGCTTGTAAATCTCTGGCAGTAAAGTCGATACCCAAGCCAATTTCGTCATAATATTTATGTGCAAATTGTTCTTCGATATGTTTACCAACTTTGTTTATTTTAATCACGATTTCAATTTCGTGGTGTAAGTCTTTGGTAAAATCAGGATAATAAAAAGGCTCGCTGTCTTTTAACAAAGCCGTGTCTGGCTTCATAAAAAATACGGGCTCAGTTGGCACTTCACTTTTCATTTCTTTAGCGTGTTCGGCGTAATTACGACCTATGCAAATAATTTTCATATACTTTAGTTTTATAGTAGCTCTTCTGTTAGTTAGTCACCCTGAACTTGTTTCAGGGTCTCATGAGATGCTGATCCGCCAGCCGGCGGACAGCATGACCATACACTAATACAAATTCATCCTACTAATTAAACAATAATAATTAGTATTTTTGACAAATTTAGAATTTTTAAAATGAGCACTACACATTACGATATAATAATTGTTGGAGGAGGAATTGTTGGTTTAGCTACGGCTTATAAATTACAAGCACAAAACCCAACAAAAACCATTTTAGTTTTAGAAAAAGAAAAAGAAGTGGCCGCTCATCAAACGGGTCACAACTCGGGTGTGATTCACTCTGGTATTTACTATAAACCAGGTTCATATAAAGCAGTAAAGTGTGTAGAAGGAAGAAGAGAGTTGATGAGTTTTGTAAAAGAGCATAACATCCCACACGACCTTTGCGGAAAAATTATTGTGGCTACTGAGGAAAGTGAGTTGGCCCACATGAACAAAGTATTTAATAATGGAGTAGCAAATGGAGTAGAGGGGATTGAATTAATAGATGCCAAACGCATTAGTGAAATTGAACCACATTGTAAAGGTATTGCTGGTATTTGGGTGCCTTGCACAGGAATTATAGATTATGCTGATGTTGCTCGTAAATATGTAGAATTGATTCACGCTAAAAATAATGGCTGCAAAGTATTAACCAACCATAAAGTCATTGATTTTATAAAAAAGGAAAATACGACTGATGTTGTTACTGAAAAAGGAACCTTTAATGCCACTTATATTATTTCGTGTGCTGGTTTGCAAGCCGATAGAATTACTAAGAAAGATCATGTTAAAACCGATTCGGCGATAGTAGGCTTTAGAGGAGATTATTATGATTTAACGGAGAAGGGTAGAAGCAAGGTGAAGAATTTAATTTACCCGGTACCTAATCCTAAGTTTCCATTTTTAGGTGTGCACTTTACACGTATGATAAAAGGTGGAGTAGAGTGTGGACCAAACGCTGTGTTTGTATTTGACCGTGAAGGCTATAGCAAAACGGCATTTAGTTTAAAAGATACCTTAGAAGCATTTGGCTTTAAAGGAACTTGGAAGTTTTTTTGGAAACACTGGCGCTTTGGGTTGGATGAATACCGCGGAGCATTTAGCAAAGCCTATTTCTTAAACCGTTTACGTAAATTGATACCAGATTTACAAATGGATGATATAGTACCAGCCGAACGTTGTGGTATTAGAGCGATGGCTTTGGGGCCAGAGGGCGAAATGTTAGATGATTTTAAAATTGAATTCTCGGGCAACTCCATGCATGTGATTAACTCTCCATCACCAGCAGCTACGGCTTCGTTGGCATATGGTAATGAGATAGCGGAGCAAGCTAAGAAGTATTTTAAGTTAGCTTAAAGCCTTAATTAAGTATATTTAATAACTAGATATTTGTGATACTGAATTAGTCTTATCTTGCTAATTTAACAAGATAAGACTAATTTTATAGTACCTATATGGTAGTTATGTGTAATGCGTGCTGAAATCTCCGAAAGACAAATTACGGCAGACAAGAACTTCATCGACAATTTCACTCGAAAATCTAGTTAGAAAATTTCCATAACTAATTTATTTTGACAAACCCATATCTTTTATCTGAAACAATTTGGTCGTAGCGCTCAATGAATTCGTGAATTTTGTTTCTATCAATGCTATAAGTTTCCCCCCACTTTTCTATACCATTTGCAATTACTGAAATTAGTTCCTTATAATTAAAATATTTATGAGTGTCTGACCTTTTCAAATGCTCTAAGTTTTTTTCTGAAATATAAAACTGCAACCTTTCTACCTTACCATCAATATTCTTCCTAGAATTTAAATTCGTCATATGAAGCATTGAGTTTCTAAACTCCCAAAGTTCTGATGAGGAAATATTCATATCATCAAGTTTAGAATATTTATCTAGCCAACTTTTAAAGTTTCCATTTATATCTCCGAAATCTAAATAAGCAGCTGTATCAATAAATGACATCATAAGTTTTATCGATGAAACATACAGACCCTTTTGAAAAGTTGATTTAATTCCCTCAAAAAAATCATCATTTATCAAATCAGAAAACCTGAATTTATTTTCAGAAAAATATTCAGTTATATAATCTGGTTGTAATATTTCGTAAACTTCATTTACAAATTTTGTTTCGGACACATTAACAGTATCTTGTCCTTCAATCATTACTTTCCCATTTACTATAGTTGTTATGCAACGTAAAGGAGTATCACTTGCTTTATAATGTCTATAAATATTTTCAAAAAGTGTCCCGTCAGTTCCTGTGTGAACCATTTCTCTATATCTATCATATGTTAAAGCAATTGACTCTTCTTCCCCGACTTTCAATTTAAAAATGCTAGGTATTTTAAATCTTACAGCGTTTTTAAAATCTTTATCGACATTTACTCGTAAAAATTCTAATTTATCTTCGTCAGTCCCTTCAATCTCATGACAAATTACACCTAGTTCATTTATTGTTCTATCATCAATAAATAAAAATATATTAAATACAGTTTCTTTCATAAGACAAATTTAGTAATATAATCTAACTCAATCCGGCAGACACCGACAAGAGAATCGAATTAAAACTGGGTGGCACGCACTATCACATAACAGCACCTACCAGTAATGCGGGCGGACAACAAAGCTTTTGCAAACAAGGTCGCTTCGCGAAAGACATTTATTTTTTTCTTTGCAAAAGTCCATTAAACATAGTATCATTGTTAGTAGCATTTCGGTAGACAACGGTTTCAAACCGCACTACTGGTAGCTCCAAAACGTTAGCTGCAAGCGCCGCGGACAAAACCAGAAACAATAACTGTAGAAAGACACTACTAATCATGGACAAGAACATTAAAATTGAATTGACTAAGGACGAAGCAATCGTATTGTTTGACTTCTTATCTCGTTTCAATGCAATAGAAAACAACAACGTATTTGAAGACCAAGCTGAACAACAAACACTGTGGTCAATCGAAGGGCAGCTTGAGAAAACATTGACAGAACCATTAACTCCTAACTATTCCGACATCGTTAAACAAGCTCGAGACAAAATCAGGAATATCGAACAATAAACTTTTATCGGCAGACACTGGAAGCATTGGGTAACTAAATGGCGGTACCAGTCAGCTAACAGCACCTACCAAAAATGCGGGCATTCGGCAAAGCATTTGCAATAAATGCCGCTCCGCCAAAGACAGTTTATTTTAGGGTTTTATAATAAACATGAGCCTTATTTAAACAGTTACATTTATAGTTGTAAAATATTTTCTTTGAGTACTTAAAAATAGTCTGACAGAAATCATTTTTTGATTTTTTTAATTATAATATATTTGTTTTGGTTGAATTATCAATAAAAATAGTTAGTGAACAGTTTTGTTAAAATTTCTCGAATCGTCACAATTTTCCTTCTTTTATTCACAGGAGTGAATGCTATAGTGGCAGGAATATTGTTCGTAATCGATCCTAGTGGAAAAAAAATAGGGATGTCAACTAGTTATTTATCTCACTCTCCTTTTTCTACTTTTTTAATACCTGGTCTCACACTCTTGGTTGTTAATGGATTACTAAACATTATAGCAAGTATTATTTGTATTAAAAAACACAAACATTATCCTGTCTTTATAATAGTTCAAGGATTACTACTTTCAGGATGGATAATAATTCAAGTGATGATGGTAAAGGATTTTAATTTACTTCATTTTGTGATGTTGTCTATCGGCTTATTACTTATAGCGAACGGATTATTTTTAAAATTCTATTTAAAAGTTTCTCCTCAAAAAAAATAAAAATCATCATTCAATACCAATTTTAAAATAATAAAAATGAGATTAATACTAGTTCTAATTATAATTATTCATAGTCTAATACATTTATTAGGTTTTGTGAAAGCTTTTGGAATTTATAATGTTCAGCAACTTACTCAAACGATACCAAAATCAATAGGAGTTATTTGGCTGATTGTTTTCTGCTTTTTTCTTATATCAGCAACACTATTAGCTTTTAATGATAGCTATTGGTTGTTGTTTGGATCAGTAGCAATCATCATCTCTCAATTACTTATTTTTAAAAACTGGCAGGATGCTAAATTTGGAACTATCATCAATGTTATAATTTTGATTGGATTAATAATAGGATATGCTACATGGAACTATTACAATAAATATAAAAATGATGTCAAACTAGGTTTGCAACAAGAGGAGTATTTTAATAATTCTGTAATTACAGAAACAGATATTAAACACTTACCAGAACCAGTGAAGAAATACTTACACTATACAGGTTCTATTGGTAAACCCAAAGTAAATAATTTCAAAATTGAGTTTAAAGGAAAAATTAGAAAAAATGAAGAATCAGAATGGATGCCATTCACTTCTGAGCAATATAATTTCATGAAAATTCCTACCCGTTTATTTTTCATGAAAGCTGTTATGAAACATCTTCCTGTTGCAGGGTATCATAGCTACACTAATGGAAATGCATTTATGGATATACGATTGTTATCCCTATTTAAAGTACAGTTTCAAGATGGTGATGAAATGAATAAAGCAGAAACCGTGACATTTTTTAATGATATGTGTTGTATGGCTCCAGCAACTTTGATTGACAAACGAATTTTATGGGAGACGATAAGTGAAAATACTGTAAAAGCAACATTTACAAATAATAAGATAACTATTCATGCAATATTATCATTTAATGAAGCTGGACAACTAATAAATTTCACATCTAACGACAGATACAATACTGATGCGGGTAAAAAACTTCCGTGGGCAACACCGCTAAAAGATTATAAAGAAATAAACGGATATAATTTGGCTAGATATGCTGAAGCAATTTATACTTACCCCGACAGAGATTTATGTTATGGGGTTTTTGAAACCATATCAATTAAATACAATATTAAGTAACCTTAAATAATTATCACACACAAATTACAAAATTAGATAGTTCTGTAATAATAAACGGTTTGTTTATGCAGAAAAAAAAGTAATACTCTGATATTTAAGTTCCATCAGCATAGGCTTAAACTTTTTACAAAAAGTAGTTGCTTTATAGACACCTTAGTATATAAACTATAAAAGAGTTATAACTAGCAAGTAACACTAAAAAAAATTAAAACACTTCGTCAATATCATTTCTTCTAATGATATCGCTGCTTGGTGCATCATCATCATCCCACTTAGCCGATTGAACTGTTTTAGTGGCAGGTTGCGCTAAAAAATCAGTGTTTTGTGCTAAACCCGAACTAGCGGTGTTGCTTGTGTAAATATCAGATCCTTCGTTATAATCCAAATCTGTAAATTTCGCAAACTGACCAATGAATTTCAATGGCACATCTACAATCGATCCATGACGGTTTTTAGCAATAATAATTTCGGCTCTGTTTTTTGTAGGTTGGTTATTTTCATCCACCTCAATACCATAGTATTCGGGACGGTAAATAAACATAACCATATCCGCATCTTGCTCAATCGCTCCAGATTCACGTAAATCACTTAACTGTGGTCGTTTGCTACCACCAGGTCTGTTTTCTACCTGACGACTTAATTGAGATAAAGCTATAATTGGTATTTCTAATTCTTTGGCTAATGATTTTAAACCACGAGAGATAGAAGAAATCTCTTGCTCACGATTTCCTTTGCTATCTGGTCCGCCACTCATTAACTGCAAGTAATCGATAATGATTAATGAAATGTTTTGTTGTTCTTTTAAACGACGAGCCTTAGCACGTAATTCGAAAATAGATAGGGCAGGAGTATCATCAATATATAAAGGTGCTACCGATAATTTTTTAATACGTTCGTTTAATTGAACAAACTCGTGATTATCTAAATTTCCTTTTAAAATTTTATCTTGGTTAATTTCTGTTTCAGATGAAATCAAACGTTTTACTAATTGTAACGACGACATCTCTAACGAGAAAATTGCTACAGGCTTATTAAATTCAACCGCTGCATTTTTGGCCATGGTAACAACAAAAGCTGTTTTACCCATACCCGGACGAGCCGCTAAAATCAATAAATCTGATTTTTGCCATCCACCCGTAATTCTATCTAAAGCAGTAAAGCCAGATGGCACACCTGATAAACCATCGGTTTGTTGAGCCGCTGTTTCAATCTCATTAATTGCTTGAGCAATTAATGAAGTCATACCCGCATGTTGCTTACGAACGTTTGAATCTAAAATTTCAAAAATATGTTGTGTTGTAGCATCTAATAACTCAAAAACATCTGTGCCATCTTCATAAGCCGATTTAATAGTTTCGGTACTAATGCGAATTAACTCACGTTGTAAATACTTTTGTGCAACAATACGTGCATGGTATTCGATATTAGCGGCAGAAGCTATACGGTTAGTTAAAGAGGAAACATAAAAAGATCCACCAACTAATTCTAATTCGCCATTACGTTTTAATTCTTGAGTAACCGTTAAAATATCTACGGGCTCCGAACGATTAAATAAATTATAAATGGCTTTAAAAATAATTCCGTTTTGTTCTTTATAAAAACTCTCCGCCGAAAGCACGTCAATCACAGTGCTTAATGCATCTTTCTCTAAAAGCATGGCACCTAAAACAGCTTCTTCTAATTCAATGGCTTGAGGTTGTAACTTACCAATTTCGTTAGTAGCTACAGGAGTATATAATTTTTTGCGGGTCTTATTTTGGTTATCGAAATTTTGCATAGTTTTTAGTACGGAGGGTAAAAATGCTCATTACTTTCTAATTATTGAATTTACGAAAAATAAGCGCCAATAACAAACTTAACAATTGACTAACAGCCTTTTTTAATTCACTGATAATCAGTTCAAGAATTGTTAGTAACCTTAGTTTTATATCCAAAGATGTTAAGAAAATGAGCTATAAACTTTTTAACAATCCATTAATTAACAATTAAGAGGTACTTTTTTTAGTTTATTAAGTAATATCTTTAACAGGCATATACCTTGAAAAAGACAGAATACATATTTAAATTTCTTGTCCTGAGCTTACTTTTAGTTTGTTTTTCAATAAACCTTAAAGCTCAAAGCAATTACGAAAAAACGTTTTTGCGTTTTTTTAATGCACAAAGTTTAGCAGGAAAAGTAAATGCTTTTGATACTTTAAATAATCGAGCTAAATTAAAATGTTATCCCTTAATTAAAGATGAACTTGAAGCCATTAAATTAAAAGCAAAAGAAGATCAGCAAGAAGTGATTTTAGATAAGCTTTTAAAAATTGATGGCGAGATGCTTTATGTAAATAAAAATTACAGCAAAGCCATTCCCATTTTCACTGATTTATTAGCGAAGAATAAAATTAAAACCTTAAAAGATAGTGTACAAGTATTGTACATTTTAAAAAATGCGTATTTAAATATTAAAAGTTTGAATAAAACGGTTGAAATACATAAGGTTTTAACTTCACTTCAAAAAAGAGATTCTAATCTGAGTAAATGGTTATTAATGCCCCGTTTAAGTACTATTTATTATGAAATGCATTTGTACAGAGAATGCTTAAACGAACAACTTCAGGAGTTTGAAGAAATAAAAAACAATCCAGCGATGTTTATTAATTACTATAATAACAGAGGATTGTATTGGGAAAAATCAGGAAATCAAGATAGTGCCATTTTTTGGTTTACAAAGGCAAAAGAACAGTTTTATAAAAATTTCACAAACAGTAATTTGAGTGCAGATAATGAATTTACAATAGGTTTAATAGAAGGAAATATTGGGCAATCATTAATGAAATTAAAGCAATTTGAAAAAGCCATTCCTTTATTAAAAAAAGATGTGATAGGTAGTAAGGGAATTAAAAATTTTCACAACGCTGGTATCAGTCAACTAGAAATTTCAAGATGCTATTTGGCATTAAAAAAGTTTGACTTAAGCAAAAAATATTTAGATAGTGCGAATGTATTGCTTAAAAATATAGATGATTATAATACCCAATTAAACATCATAAAACAATATGCCATTTTTTATGATGAAACGGGCATGTCTTCTTTATCTATTAAATATTATAAAAATTACATAGCTATCAATGATAGTTTAGAAGCTCAAAATAATTTAAGAGAGTTATTGGCTGCTCAAGTAGCAAGTCAGGTTGATGAAAAAGAAAAATTAATTAATGAAAATCAAAAAAATATTAAGCAAAAAAATATTGAAGTCAGTAAGCAAAAAACCATCAAAAATGCCTTATTATTTTGTGGGGTAATATTAATTGTTGTAGTGATATTTATTTCTGTTCAGCTAAAAAATGCAAACACCAGAAAACAATTATTAGAAATAAAAAACAAGCAAATTGAAACTCGAAATGAAATTATTGATAAATCTTTAGCAGAAAAAGATTTATTGGTTAAAGAAGTGCATCATCGAGTAAAAAACAATCTTCAAATTATTTCTAGCTTAATGAAACTTCAGGCAGCAAAGAGCAGTAATGAAGAAGTAAGGATGTCGTTAAACGAAGCACAAGACAGAATTAATTCTATGGCTTTACTTCATCAATTATTGTATCGTAATAATGACATGACAAGTTTATTATTTAACGAATACTTAGATGGTTTAATAACTCAAATATCAAGTAGTTTTGCTTTAACTAATAAAAACATTAGTATCAAAACTAATTTTATTGAATTAGAATTAGATTTAGATACAGCCATTCCTTTAGGCTTAATAACAAACGAATTAGTATCAAATGCCTACAAGCACGCTTTTCGTGGAAAAGAAGGTGTTATTCAAGTTGAATTAAGTAAACTTGTAAAAAACACCTATCAACTAAGAGTAGCCGATAATGGGGATGGATTACCTGCCAATTTTGATTTACATAGTAACGAATCTTTAGGATTAGATATTGTTTGTATTCTATCCGAACAAATTAATGCCGAACTAAAAATTTATAACGACAACGGTGCAAAATTCGAAATCGTTTTTAAGGTAAGTTAGAGAATAAAATTTGTGACTTTAAATCCTTAGTAAAAATTCACCCTATCAATCATGTTTTATTTTAAATGTCTAGTTCTCGACTCCCTGTCTGCCGACATGGCAGGCGCTAGAACTGACAATACTATTTATCGTTAATTCCTTTTATAAAATCGCTCATCAAATACGCAATTAACTTTCCGGTTTTATTATCCGCTTTAATATGCGATAGAATAGGGGCGCCCTCAGCTATATGAAAATACATGGCTGGCAATTGTTTCCCGCATTGATAAGCATATTGTCTTGCCTGAACTGGAGAGATACCGCTACTAGTTTTAGCGCTTGATGGCACATTGGTAATGGCATCTAAATCTATTTCTACACCACAGTTGTTATCTTTCACAAAACTAATGTTTTGATTGAGCGCATCAGTAAAAGTTTTAGTTTCTCTCACAAACACATCTTCGTAGGTACTGTAATATAAATGGTGATTGTTTTTTGTAAAGTCAGTTAATACACTGGCTGTATTATACTGTTCATGCATACAAAACACCGAATAATTAGCCATGTATTTTTCTTGATAAGCATAACTAAAACCATTTCCACTATGTCTTCCTTCTAATGGTCTAAAATCGGTATGAGGATCGCAATTAATAACATGTAATGGTTTATGAATAGCAAGCGAACAACCTTTGATAATAGGATAAGAGTTGTTGTGGCCGCCACCTACAATAATTGGAATTTTACCAGACGAAATAATTTTAGTAACAATTTCCGATACTCTTGTATCTATGATTGACACTAATTTTCTTAATTCTTGAAGTTCGTTTTTGTTTTTAACGTTTAAAGTGTTTGATGTTTCCATCAGATCATCTACAAATACATGACCTAAAACACAAATGTTTTTTCCGTTTAAAAACTCATTGCTTTGCTGACTTAAAAAACTATCCAAAGCTGGTTTCCATGCCGTATGAGCGCCCCCACGTCCGTAGTTAGCTCTTACTCCAATATCTTCGGGAATACCCAGTAACACAAACTGACAATTAGTTTTTGACAATTCTTCTTCCCAATTTTTTTCTGATTTTAAAACAATGACATCTTCACCAATTTTTGTTTCATTGGTTCTTTTTCTAGTAAGTTGTTCTATATCTTTTTTTGAGTATAATTCTAATGATTTCATTAAGTAAAACTGTTACGTTTACATTTAGCTTGTCACTTCGAGCGGAGTCGAGAAGCGTTGTAAAATGTGTGATGTTATCGATTACGCACTCACGCCTTGGCGTGATGACAAAATGAAATTATTTAGTTTAAATAGGTTTAACTACCACTCGTCTGAATTAACAGGTGTAGTACTAGAAATTTTCATTGCTTCTTTTAACTCATTAATCACAACACCACTTTGCTTGATAGCTTCGCTTTTTATTCTCTTCCATAAATCTGAAGGTAACTTCATACTACCACATGCAGGAACTTCATTGTAAATATCTCCACCTGTAAAATCAACATTTTTGGCATTATGCGTAATTTTAGAAATAGTATAACGGTATTTTCCTTCTTTAGCTTCAATACTTAAATGCATAGTAATAGTTCCTTGAACATCTGCTGCTGGATTTAATTCTTTTGGTTTGTAATTAAATACAGCTACGCACTCTGCTTTACTTCCAGTAGTTACTCTATTACCTTTGATGTATTTAGTAGATTCCATTTTCACAAAATTAATGGCTCTTTTAAGAATTTCACTAGATGCCATACCTTTTGGAGGATTAGTATCTACAGGTAAAGACCCATCAGCATTAGGTATTGACGGCAAAGGGTCTGCCATCATCGTTACAACTTCTTGTATTTTTTTGTCATCATCTTTTTTAACTTCTTGAGCCGATACATCACCAACTGAAAACAAAAATGAAAGAGCGCAAATTAATGTAGTAAATTTCATATTGTAAATTATTATTGTTTTTCTATTCTTAAAAATTAAATCAATACTAAAATTAAATGAATTAGTAAATCTTAATGTATTTATTTGGATTAACTTCTAACATTAGATTGTAAATAACATCAAACACATCATCAGCACTTGGTTTTGAGAAATAATCTCCATCCGAACCATAAGCAGGACGGTGTTCTTTAGAAGCCAAAGTAATTGGTTTTGAATCTAAATACTGATATCCTCCTTGTTCTTCTAACACTTTTTGCATCATGTATGCTGTTGCACCTCCTGGAACATCTTCATCAAAAAACACAACTCTATTTGTTTTCTTTAAAGATTCAACAATAGAATGATTCACGTCAAATGGTAATAATGTTTGTACATCAATTAATTCAACCGAAACACCGTGTTCTTCTAATTGCTTAATAGCCTCTTGTGCAATACGAATAGATGAGCCATAAGTAACTAAAGTCACATCCGATCCTTCTTTTAAAATTTCAGGAATACCTAAAGCTATTTTATATTCTCCAATATTAGTTGGTAAGTTTTCTTTTAAACGGTATCCATTTAATGGCTCAACCACTAAAGATGGCTCATCAGCTTCTAATAATAAATTATAAAAGCCTGCAGCTTGTGTCATGTTTCTTGGCACACACACATTAATACCTCTACAAGCATGCACAATCATTCCCATTGGCGAACCACTATGCCAAACACCTTCTAAACGATGACCGCGAGTACGGATAATAACAGGTGCTTTTTGCATACCTTTTGTTCTCCATTGCACAGTTGCCAAATCATCACTCATGATTTGTAAAGCATACAATAAATAATCTAAGTACTGAATTTCAGCAATTGGTCTTAAACCACGCATCGATAATCCAATAGCTTGTCCCATAATGGTAGCCTCACGAATACCAGTATCAAATACACGGTGCTCACCATATTTAGCTTGTAAGCCTTCTAATCCTTGATTTACACCACCAATTTTTCCAGAGTCTTCTCCAAAAATTAATGTTTCAGGATGTTTAGATAAAATATAATCAAAATTTTCTCTTAATAATTCTCTTCCATCCACTAACTTTTCTCCATCGTATTGAGCTGCAACTGGAGTTACATTTGATACTTGAAAATTAGATTGAGACATTAAATGAGAACTATATCTATCTGTATTTTCAATATTCGATAAACGTAACCAATCTGCTAATTTTGCTCTTGAAGCAGAATCTTCAGTTTTAGTTAATCGTAATACTTTTTTAACGGCATTATGAATTTCTCTGCGAATTGGCTCTTTAATAGAATTTAATTCTGTTTTGATAGCTACGATAGAAGAACCATTTACACCATTTGATAATTCATCCAATAATGCTGATACTTCTGCAACTTCTGCTTTAATAGGTGTTAAATAATCAGTCCAAGCTGCTTTTTGTGCATTACGAACTGAGTTTTTTGCATCTTCTTCAATGGTATTTAAAGTTGCTTCATCAGCTAATGCATTTTGTAAAATAAACTCACGCATTTTTTTCACACAGTCAAAATCTACCTCAAATTGTAAACGATCTTTAGATTTATAACGCTCGTGCGAACCAGATGTACTGTGTCCTTGAGGTTGAGTCACTTCTTCTACATGCACTAAAACTGGCACATGTTCTTCTCTACAAACTTTAGCAGCCTTTTCGTATGTTTCGCATAAGTGAGCGTAATCCCAACCTTTAGTTTTAAAAATCTCAAAACCATTACCTCCGTTTTCTCTTTGAAATCCTTTTAAAATTTCAGAGATACTTTCTTTAGTTGTTTGGTATTTTTTAGGCACTGAAATTCCATGTCCGTCATCCCACACACTCATCAACATTGGCACTTGTAATACACCAGCCGCATTGATAGCTTCCCAAAATAAACCTTCAGAAGTGGATGCATCACCAATGGTTCCAAAAGCAATTTCGTTTCCTTTGTTACTATAGTTTAAAAATTTGCCTTGATGTAAATCTTTGTTTACTTTATAAAAATGCGAAGCATACGCTAATCCTAATAAACGAGGCATTTGCCCTGCGGTAGGAGAAATATCAGCCGATGAATTTTTTTGATTTACTAATGCTTTAAACGAACCATCAGCATTTAAACTATGTGTTCCAAAGTGTCCGCCCATTTGACGACCACCACTCATTGGTTCTTTCTCTAAATCAGTATGACCATATAAACCAGCAAAATATTCTTGCAGACTTAATTGACCAATAGACATCATAAACGTTTGATCTCTATAGTATCCACTTCTAAAATCACCGTCTTTAAATACTTTAGCTAAGGCTACTTGTGCCAATTCTTTTCCATCACCAAAAATTCCAAATTTGGCTTTTCCTGTTAAAACTTCCTTTCTTCCCAACAAACTGGTTTGACGACTTTCGTTAATCACACGATAATCGTTTAACACAATCTTTTTGAAATCTTCAAAACTTAATCCTTGAGTGGATGATAAAACATCTTTTTGCATAGTAAATTTAAGTAGCAATAGTTATTTAATTACAATAGGAAACATATATTCATATTTACGCCCCCTTACCTTACAAATATATATTTTTAGCGGGAAATACAAAACATTTTAGGCGTTATTTTTGTCCAAAATGTCAAGTTTTTTAGCCCATAAAAACAAAAAAGCCGTAATGTGATTACGGCTTTTAGTTTAGTTACAATTGAGATTATTTCTTTTTTGGTTTTTCTTTACCTGAAAACTCATATTTTTTCTTCAATTTATCTTTTTTAGTGATTTTAACTTCTCCACTGATATCATAATTATCAACCACACATTTCATAACCATTGTTTGGTCTTTATCGTCTGTTGTCGAGATTTCAGCTTCTACCCAACGGCTTTCATTTTGTTCTTCGTCGGTATACACAGAATCTTTAGTGATTTCATATTTCAACCATTTATATTCTAATTTGTCAAACAAAAAAGTACTAAACATTCCTTTTCCAGCTTTAAATTCAATTTCGTCTTCAACTCCTTTTTTTGGAGGAGTGCCTTCTTTAACTTCAGTCATTGTAACCGTAAAGATTCGTTTATCTAAGCTGTCTTTTGGTTCGCCTTTTTTAATAGCGTTAACACTTAATAAACCAACTGTTAAAACAGAGGCTGATATGATAATGTGTTTTAAGTTCATTGTTATTAATTTTTAATTGTGGTAAATTTAATGAAATTATAGTGCCACAATTAGGGTGTTTACAATTTATTAATATTTTTTGGCATCAATATCTACGTTTTATAGCATTTTTATGTTTTAAATGGCATTACCTTTATCGCATATTATATAACCATGCAACCTTTAGCCGAACGAGTGAGACCTATACACCTTGACAATTACATTGGTCAAGAGCAAATAATTGGCAAAAATTCGGCTTTACGAAAAGCGATTGAGCAAAATTTATTACCCTCTATTATATTATGGGGACCTCCAGGAGTTGGTAAAACAACATTGGCTCAAATTATTTCTCAAACTTTAAAACGTCCATTTTATTCATTAAGCGCCATTAATTCGGGAGTAAAAGATGTGAGAGATGTGATTGAAAAAGCATCTGCTGATGGCGGATTTTTTAAACAAGAAAAACCTGTTTTGTTTATTGATGAGATTCATCGTTTCAGCAAATCACAACAAGATTCTTTATTAAATGCGGTTGAAAAAGGAATTGTTACTTTAATTGGTGCCACGACCGAAAATCCTTCTTTTGAAGTTATTCCAGCCTTGCTTTCAAGATGCCAAGTAGTTGTTTTAAAGCATCTTACTAAGGACAACTTAATTCAATTATTGAATAACGCCATTCAAAATGACGAAAGCTTAAAAAGAAAAAATATTACCTTAAAAGAAACAGAAGCCTTATTAAGAATTTCAGGAGGAGATGGACGAAAATTATTGAATGCTTTAGAAATTGTTGTGAATTGCATTACTGAACCTGAGATTATAATTACAGATGAATTAGTTAAACAATATATTCAACAAAACTTAGCCCTATATGATAAATCAGGGGAACAGCATTATGATATCATTTCGGCTTACATAAAATCTATTCGTGGTTCCGACCCAAATGGAGCAGTATATTGGTTGGCCCGAATGATTGATGGGGGTGAGGATCCAAGTTTTATTGCGCGTCGATTATTAATTTTAGCATCTGAGGATATTGGAAATGCAAATCCAACCGCTTTAGTTATTGCCAACAATTGCTTTCAGGCAGTTAATGTAATTGGTTATCCAGAAAGTAGAATTATTTTGGCTCAAACTTCAACTTATTTAGCCTGTTCTGCAAAAAGTAATAGTAGCTACATGGCTATTAATTTAGCTCAACAAGAAGTGAAAAAATCAGGAGATTTGCCTGTTCCTTTACATTTAAGAAATGCACCAACCAAGCTTATGAAAGAATTGGGTTATGGTGACGAATATAAATACGCGCATGATTTTGATAATCATTTTGTGAAGCAAGAATTTTTGCCAAATGAAATTAGCGGAACAGCGTTTTATAATCCATCTGAATATTCCAGAGAAAGAGATTTAAAAGAATTTTTAAAGGAAAGATGGGGCGATAAATACGGTTATTAATCTCTATGGATTAATTCGGGAATAGGTTCAAAAATAATCAGTTTGCCTAATCCTATAATCACACCTCCAATAACTTGTTCTGCAATTTGCCAAGCGCAATCAGCAATAATATAAGTAAAATTTACATTTTTAGTAAAGGAGATTCCTAAAACAGTGACTAAAGCAAATAGAACAAATCCTATCATAAAACCACTTACTACTCCTCTAAAAATAGCATGAGGAATGTATTTTGATAATAGTTTGGATTCGTAAGTTCTATACAATAAGAAAGAAATAACCAAATAAACTAAGGCAGCTAAGCCTAAAAATAATGCTTTGGAAAAGGAAATGCGATTCAAATCGTTTAAAAAAACGCCGTGCCAAAAGTAAAATGCAACGTACATAAGTACGGCAGCAATAATCCAACTAACAAAAAATCTAAATGAATATAGCATCGAATGCAAAAGTAATATTCTTTTTGCTTTCTGAATCAAAAACTTTGCCAAATTTTTGATTGTTATTCTGTTAAAAAAAAGGTAAGTTTGTGATATGCGATTTATCCAAAAATCTTTAGTTTTCGTCTTTTTATTAGGGTCTTTTTTATCTTGTAAAAAAGAAACAAGTTGGGATGTAGATTTAGCCATTCCAATTGCAAGAAGCCATCTTAATATCAGTAACTTTTTTGGAGACACAATTTTTCAGGCAGATCCAACAGGCTTGTTACATATTGCTTTTAGTAGAGATTTAATAAATTTCACAATGGATAGCTTAGTAAAACTTCCAGACACTACTGTTAATTTAGGTTATATCATACCTTTTAATACTTCTTTAAGTCCTGGAGTTCAAATATTTTCTAATGCCTCATCAACTGATAAAGAAATCACTTTTGATGTGAGTAATGGGGTAGAGTTAAATAAAGCCATTGTTAAAAAAGGATTCTTAAAAATTGATTATAATAATACGTATGCACAACCTCTTCAATTTAATTATATTATTAATTCGGCAACCTTATGGGGCTCTCAATTAACAGTTAATCAAATAGTTCCAGGAGGTAGTTCTTTAACAAAAATATATCCATTAGATGGTTATAATATTAATTTAACTGGTATTTCTGGTAATAAAGTAAATACTCTAGTTCAAACATATACCATCAGTACTGATCCAAGTGGGGCACCTGATGTTCTTCAATCAGGGCAAGGTTTATCTATTGATTTATCATTTATAGATATTATTCCTGAATATATTCAAGGTTATTTCGGACAACAAGATTTATCGTTTGGACCAGACTCATCTTCATTTGATTTTTTAAATACTTTCAGTACTAGTAACTTAGCTTTAACTCAATCTGCCATTAATTTCAGAATCATAAATGAATTTGGAATTGAAATGAGTAGCTCCATTAATAATTTAAAATCTATTAAAACATCTCCTGCAAATGTGGTTACATTAAATTCAGGAAACATGTTACAGTCTATAAACATAGGACGAGCCAATAAAACAAATAACTCATCAAATCCAGTTTTCCCTTGGTTTAAACAAATTAATATTAATTCAACAAACTCTAACTTAAATCCTTTTTTAGAGAACTTACCTAATTACTTAGGCTATTCTGTTAAAGCAAAACTTAATCCTTTAGGAAATATTTCGGCAGGAAATGATTTTGCTTATTACGGAAGAGGCTTGAAAGTTATCGCAGATGTAGATATTCCATTAGCATTATCAGCTGATTATTTTAGTTTAGTGAACTTTTCTAAAGTTGATTTAACTCAACTAAAAGAGTTAGAAGATGTAAATTCATGTGAGATTAGAGTATCTGCAAGAAACAATTATCCTTTTACTGCCCGCATTCAAGGATATATGCTTAATGATCAAAACCAAATCATAGATTCATTATTTATTCCTGGTCAAAACATGGTTGAATCAGCTATAACTGACGGTAATAATGTTGTTTTAAATTACGTTGATTCAAAACTAGTAGCATCATTTGATAAAACGAAAATTGAAAATTTAGCTCTATGTAAACAAATTAAATTTGTGAGCTACTTATATTTACCTAATCAGCCTACACCTATCAAAATAAAAGATGATAGTTATTTAGATTTAATAGTGAGTGCTTATTTAAATTATAACGCTAAATCAAAATAATGAAGACTCGCCTTATTCTTTTATTTTTTGTACTAATAGTATTGAAAGGATTTTCTCAATACAATTCTGAATTTTTGAATTTTGAAAAAACAGGAAGAAGTGTTTCTATTAATGGAGAATATGAATTAGGTTCCAATGGTATTTATAACTCCTTATTAAATAAATTTATTTATGGAGGGTATATTGATCAAAAAACAAAAGATGCCTCAAATAATTCGATGAAAGAATTAAATGTGATGGGCGCCAATATGAACTATGATGTATCTGTTTTTTTTGGGCGGAAATCTAAATATTCCTATTTAATTGGATTTAAAGACCAAAGAATATTTAACTCATCCTTTACTAAAGATTTTTATCAATTAGTGTTTTATGGAAACAAACCTTATTTAGGCGAAACAAAAAATTTATCTGGTTCAAGCATCAATTCATTACGTTTTCAGGAATTGAAACTTGGTTTTATATGGCATAAAATTGATACAACAGCTAAAGTAGGTGTATCCATTTCTATTTTAAAAGGTCAACAGTTATTTTATATAAAAGCAAAAGAGGGATCTTCATTGTACACCAATGAAGATGGAACCGAACTACAATTCAGTTCTAATTTTAATATGGCAATAAGCGACACATCTACTTCATCTAATCCATTTGCATACTCCGGAGTTGGGGCTAGTGCCGATATATTTTTTGAAACACCCTATAAAAGCAATATTGGAAAAGGAAGTGTATTAACTGTAAATGCTAATAACATTGGTTTTTTACATTGGTTTGATAATAGTGTGCAGTATAGTAGCGATTCAACATTTAAGTTTGATGGATATCATATTGATAATTTACTAGATTTGAAAGACACAACCTTGGCTGCTATTAATAGAGATAGTATTATAAAAAACACCACTAATGCTCGTCAAGAATCTTTTAATGTAAATATTCCTACTAACTTATTAATTATTAATAAAATAAGATTTACTGATAAATTTATATTAGGAACAGGATTTAGGTATTTATTTAATTCAAATTTCAAACCTTATTTCTTTACAGATGCTGAATATGAGTTTACAAAAAAAATCACTGGAGCATTACATATTGGATACGGTGGTTATTCGAAATTAAACATAGGCTTAGCTTTTACCTATAATTCTCCGTCTTGGTTTTTTAGATTAGGAAGTAATAGTCTTCAAGGATATATTTCTCCTAACAACACCTATGGTCAAGGAGCTTTTATAAGTATTGCCAAAAAATTTAAAAAATAAAGAATCATGAAATAGCCATGTTTGCCAAAACACAAATGACTAAACTGGCTATACCATACCGCGTAACGCGGCACGAGTTATGACAATTAAAAAACAAACAATTTAGACATATGAAAAATATATTATTTATTTTATTTTTTATTGTAAGCATTTTAGGTAAAGCTCAACCACCAGCAAAGTTTTATTCTACTTATGGAGGAAATGGATATGATGAGGGCTATGATGTGAAACAAACTCTAGATGGGGGATATATCATCACAGGATCTACTAGCAGTTTTGGACAAGGCAACACCGACCTATATTTATTGAAACTAGATAGCATGGGAGTGAAAAAATTCGAAACTTCATTTGGTGGCGTGAGTAATGAAATTGGTAAAAGTGTTGTACAACTAATCGATTCGAGTTATGTCATTGCAGGTTATACAAGTTCAACTGGAGTAGGGGGATACGATATTTTTTTAGTAAAAGCAGATAAAACGGGGGCTCTTATATGGCAAAAAACAATAGGAGGGACCGATTGGGATTTTGCTTATAGTATGGAAGCCACAGCTGACGGAGGTTTTATTATTGCAGGAACAACTTATAGTTATGGTAGAGGTAATGCCGATGGTTATGTTGTGAAAACGGATGCCAATGGAAATGTTACTTGGCAAAAAACATATGGAGGATTAAATGATGATGAATTCAAATCGGTTATACAAACTTCAGATGGAAAGTATGCCTTAACTGGTTATACAAAAAGTTATAATGATATTGACTCAGGAGATGTTTGGGTTTTTAAATTAGAAGTTAACGGCGACTCTGCATGGTGCAAATTTTACGGAGGAAGCAAAGAAGATTTTGGGAACGGAATAATTCAGTTACAAAATTCAAATATTTTTATTTGCGGAACAACAAAAAGTCTTTCTGTAAATAATAACAGAGAAACATTAATCCTTTCCTACGATTTAGTTTCTGGAAACCCACTATATAATTACAGAGATGTTAGTAATCAAGATGAATTTTATAATTGTGCGGCTCAAAGTTTAAGTGGAAATATTGCTAGTTGTGGGTCTACTAAAAATGCTGTTTTTGGATATGACGGCTTAATTGACATATACAGTAGTTCCTATGGTTATGTGAATTTTTTTAGTGAAGGAACCACTACATACGAAGAATTTTTTTCTATTTCAAAAACAAGAGATAATGGTTTTGTTGCAGTTGGAAAAACTAATGGATATAACTCAGTATTAAACGATGTGTTTTTTATGAAAATTGATAGTTTAGGTTCTTTTGGTAATAGTATCATTGGTATTGAAGAAAGAGAATATACTAACATTGAACTTGGGATTTATCCAAATCCAACAAGTGACTATATCAATATCAAGATTTCTAATTTTAAAGACTACAGAAGATTAAATTACCAAATTATCGACTTAAATGGACGAGTTGTTTTATCAAATACGATTAATGAATTGACAAAAAGTATTGAAGTATCATTATTATCTGATGGATTATACTTATTACAAATTTTTGATTCAAATAAACTACTTAGTTGCTCGAAAATTTCAGTGATAAAATAATGGTATGTTAAACAGCATTTTTTCTTATAACGCAAAAAGTATAACTAATCATAATAAATTATGGTTATATTTTTTCTCCATTGTTTTCTTAAATATTGTATTTAAAATAATTCAACTTGATTTTTCTTCATTTTGGTATGATGAAATTATTAGTGTAGAAAGTGCTTCTTTAGATTTTGGTCATATTAAACATGTTTCTGAGTGGGATAATAATCCTCCATTTTATTATTACTGCTTAAGTGTATGGATAAAATTATTTAATGATACAGAATTCTATGTTAGATTTTTAAGTGTCTTATTCAGTTCTTTTTCAGGTGGAATTCTGTTTTTATTAGCCAATAAACACTTTAATAGAACAACTGCTATTGTTGTTTCACTGATATATTTATCTAGCAATATTATTTTCTTTTATTCTCACGAAGCGAGAGCTTATTCATTGGTTGTCCTTTTGTCTCTAATTTCATCTTCTCTCTATTTAAATTTTAAACAAAATTCCTCATTAAAAATTGCATTACTATTAGGTATAGTTAATTTCCTACTTATTTATACGCACTACATATCTGGTATAGTAATCTTTTTTCAGGTATTATTAATTTTTATCTATTTTGAAAAAAAACAAGCAGCTCTTTTTTCTTATAGCATAGGTGTAATAGTTTTCCTTACCCTTATTAGGTTTACAAAAAAACAATTTCTATTAATTTTAAATTTTAACGATTCTGAAAAAACTTTTTGGCTACAAAAGTCCTCCATAAAATACCTAAATGAAGTTGCTTCAAATTTTTTATTTCATAAAACGATGATTGTTCCCTTTATACTAATTATAATTTTAGGAATTTTCTTAATATTTAATAAAAAAATAAAAAAATCATATTTTGTAGTTACTTATGTTACTTTAGTAGGTATTGGCTCAATCTTTATTCTATTTTTTTTAGGAAAAATGACTCCAATTTTTCTGGATAGATATTTAATTTTCACACTTCCATTCATTTTTATTTTAATTGCGTTAGGGTTATCCTTTTTTAAAAACCAAAACATTATAGTTACTTTATCATTTGTGTTTTTTGTTTTTTCAGCTTTTAAAATCAACTATAAAACAGATAAAGGCATGAATTATAAAAATGCAGTTTACTTTATCAAACATTTAAAAAAAGAATCTGATTTAATAATCGTTAAAACTAAAGACATTAAACCATTATTTTGCTATTACTATGATTCTAAATTTTTATCACATCAGAAAAAAGAATTACCAATTAATGAAAATATTATTTTTTGTACATCTTGGGATGATGTAGATAGGGACGTTAATAAATTTAATAGAATCATAGTCGTTGACTCTTTTGAAGATTTAAATCAAAAAGAAAATGAATTTGTCACAAAATTATCAATGAAAAAAACTAAAATTCACACTTTAGATTACTTCAAAGGCATAAAAATAACTTTTTATAAATAGAAAAGGCTTTCAATTAATGAAAGCCTTTTTTTAATATAAATATATTTATTCTTACAAAATCAACATAGCGTCTCCATAAGAGTAGAAACGGTATTTTTCTTTGATGGCTTCTTTGTATGCTTTCATAATTAAATCATATCCACCAAATGCAGCTACTTGCATTAATAAAGTAGATTCTGGCATATGGAAATTAGTAATCATACAGTTAGCTACCGAAAAATCATAAGGAGGAAAAATAAATTTATTTGTCCAACCTTGATAAGGATTAACATGACCAGTTGTAGAAACAGAAGATTCTAAAGCACGCATAACCGTTGTTCCAACAGCGCACACTTTTTTCTTTTTATCTTTACCAGCATTAATAATCTTACAAGCTTCTTCGGTTATGATAGCTTCTTCGCTATCCATTTTATGTTTGGTTAAATCTTCAACTTCAACCATTCTAAATGTGCCTAAACCAATATGTAAAGTTAAATTAGCGTAATTAACACCTTTAATTTCTAAACGTTTTAATAATTCACGGCTAAAGTGTAAACCTGCAGTAGGAGCAGCAACAGCACCTTCGTTTTTAGCAAAAACTGTTTGGTAGCGTTCAATATCGCTTTCCTCCACAGGACGTTTAATGTATTTTGGTAATGGAGTTTCTCCTAAATCATATAAGGCTTTTCTAAATTCTTCATAAGGTCCATCATATAAGAAACGTAAAGTTCTTCCTCGAGAAGTTGTATTATCAATAACTTCAGCTACAACGTTATCGTTTTCTCCAAAATATAATTTGTTACCAATACGAATTTTACGAGCTGGATCTACTAAAACGTCCCATAAACGACTTTCAGCATTTAATTCACGCAATAAAAATACTTCAATTTTAGCCCCAGTTTTTTCTTTATTTCCATACATACGAGCAGGAAAAACTTTAGTATCATTTAAAATCATAACGTCTCCGTCATCAAAATAATTGATAATATCTTTAAATTTTTTGTGAGTTATTTTTCCAGTAGCGCGGTCAACAACCATTAACTTACTTTCGTCGCGATTTTTTGCTGGATGTTCTGCCAATAACTCCTTTGGCAAATTGAACTTGAACATGGATAGTTTCATATCTGTTATAGTTTTAATATAAGACAGAATGAAATAGGCTATAAAGCCATTTCATAATCTTACGGGATTAGTATTAGGTTGCAAAAGTAATTCACGAAAGAGGCTTCCCGATAAAAAGCTAAAAAATTTAATCACCTAAATATCAATTAATTACATATAAAAATATATCTATAATTAATATTATGTTAAATAGTAAATTTTAAAACAACTACTTTATACAAGAATAATATTAAATTTCAATCAAATTCATTAATGGCTAATTTGCCGACTAAAGAACCTATAGCAACTCCCATTCCTCCCATTCTAACAGCACAAACAACATTTAAGGAAACTTTTTTTATAATAGGTTTTTTTTCATTGCCAACTCCCATAATACCACTCCAACGATGTTCCACTTCAAATTTAAGTCCTGGTAAAATAACAGTCTCCAATAACTTGTCTAGTTGCTTATGAATTTTAGAATTTAATTCAAGCTTAGTACTCGTTTCTTTTTCAAAATCTAAATTACGCCCGCCACCAAACAATACTCTTTTTCCAATATTTCTGAAATAATAAAATCCTTCGTCGTAATGAAATGTTCCTTTTAGTTTTAACCCTTCTATTGGCTTAGTTACTAAAACTTGTGCCCTTGCTGGTTTTACGTCGTTTAATTTTAATAACTCATTAGCAAAACCATTTGTGCAAACAACAACTTTTTTTGATTTTAAATTGCCAACAGACGTTTCTATCTCCACATGAGTTTTTTGATCAACCAATTGCGTAACCTGTATTGAATTTAAAATGATAACACCTTTATCTAATGCATATTTTATTAAATTCTGCATCATTTTACCTGTATCTATTTGCCCCTCTTTTTTATTCCATATTAAACCTTTAATATGCTTAAATTGGAAAGACTTAATTTTTTCATTTTCAATACTATAAGTATTTTTAATTCCTGTGTAAGATTTAATTTTTTTATTAAAAGATTCAATTAAATCTGAACATTCTTCATAACTATTTTGTTTGTCAAACAATTCATAACCTCCAAATTCTTTATAATCAATAGCCTCGTCCCCTAGTCGTTTTCTTAAAACTTCCAAACCTTTAATTCTCATTTCTACGGTCTGCCAAACAATATCTTCCTTTGTTTTATTTAAATCAGATAATAATTCACTCACACTTCCAAAACATGCAAAGCCAGCATTTTTTGTACTAGCTCCGTGGGGTAAAATACCTCTCTCTAAAACTACCACTTTTGCATTTTTGTGTTTTTCTTTGAAAGAGATAGCTGCGTTTAAACCTACTATCCCACTTCCAATAACTATTAGTTCAATATCATGAAAGTAAGTTTGTTTTTCCCAAAAACTAAAGTTTGAATAGACACTAGATTTTTGCATAATTTTATGAATTTCTTTATGGAATTTTGATTAAATTTAACCCTTTATACAAAATTACAGCTTTGTAGCACATGAAATATACTTTTTTCATTTATATATTTTTATTCTTTTGTACCTTCTCTTCTTTTTCCCAAGAATGGACTCTCCCATTTTCTAGTAAAATTGAAAAAAACGGGAAAAAGTTACAAGGAGCTACGGTTACTTTAATGCAAGGCTCTAAACAAATAATGCAAACAATGACTGGTGATGACGGGGCTTTTAAATTTCAAATTCCACCAAACGGAGATTATACTATTATCGTAACAAAAACTGGACATTGTACAAAAAAATTCCAAGTCTCCACAAGAGGTGTTCCTACTGATAAAACTCAAGATAATTTTAAAGGGTTTAATATTGAAGCGATTAGCTTATTTGAACCTCTTCCCGGAATAGATTATTCTGTTTTAAATCAACCTTTAGTTAAAGTATCATACTCTCCAGAAAAGGAAAATTTTGACTATGATGAAGCGTATAGTAACCAAATGTTAGATGCACTTACAAGATTGAAGCAATTAGAATTAGCAGCTATTAATAAACAAAAAGAAATTGAAGCTAATTACCAATCATCTATTAAATCAGCTGATAATGCATTTAAGAAAAAAGATTGGGTTACCGCTAGAGCTGGATATAATCAAGCCTTAACTTATAAACCTGGGGAAACGTATCCTAAAGACCAGTTAGCGCAAATAGAAGTCATTATTAAAGATCAAGAAGCACTAAATAAAAAAGCAGCTGATGAAGCTGCAGCAAAGGCAGCTGCAGAAGCTGCTGCCAAGAAAAAAGCCGAAGAAGAGGCTGCAAGATTAGCAAAGGAAAAAGCAGATAAAGAAGCGGCAGCTAAAGCAGCGGCTGAAAAAGCTGCAGCAGAAAAGGCAGCCGCTGAGGCTGCTGCTAAAGCTAAAGCGGAAGCTGAGGCAAAAGCGAAGGCTGAAGC
>PNMI01000033.1 GCA_013823565.1 Sphingobacteriaceae bacterium
ATCAATAACTGTTAATAATCACTATAAATTCTCCTTCACAAAAGCCAACATTTTGTTATACAAATGCGTTCTTGTGTAACCACCGTAAATACCATGGTTTTTGTTTGGATATACCATAAAATCAAAAGGCTTATTGTTTTTAATTAGTGAGTTTGCTAATTCCATAGAGTTTTGAAAATGAACATTATCATCACCGCTTCCATGCACTAATAAAAACTTACCTTTCATTTGTTTTGTGAAATTAACTGGAGAGTTGTCTTCATAACCACTCTTGTTATCTTGCGGTTTACGTAAAAAACGCTCCGTGTAAATATTGTCATAAAACTTCCAGTTAGTAACTGGTGCCACTGCAATGGTTGATTTAAAATAATCCGCTCCTTTTGTAATTAATAATGAAGCCATGTAACCACCGTAACTCCATCCTTGGAAACCAATTCTTGTTTTATCTACGTATGGTAAATTTCCTAAATACTTAGCAGCATCTATTTGATCTAATGTCTCTAACTTTCCTAACTGCAAATAAGTACAGTGTTTAAATTCTCTTCCTCTTCCTAGTGTTCCTCTTCCATCAACACAAACTACCATATAACCTTCTTGATTTAGTAACGAATGCCACCAAAAATCAAATGTTTCCCATGCATTGTTACATTCATTTGAACCTGGGCCATTATAGGCAAACATATAAACAGGATACTTTTTGTTTGGGTCAAAGTTTTGTGGTTTCATCATCCAGCCATTCAATTCTACACCATCTGTGTTTTTAAATGTAAAAAATTCTTTAGTAGATAATTTATACTCTTTCATTTTAGTTTTTAAAGCAGCATTATCTTCTAAAACTTTAATTAACTTACCGTCAGCGCTATGTAATTCGTAAACTGAAGGCGTGTTAGCATTTGAATAAGAACTCACATAATATTTTAACCCTCTACTAAAATCAGCACTCGTTGTTCCATCTGCAGTAGATAAACGTTTTTTGTTTGAACCATCTAATTTAATACTATATACATCTCTATTTATTTGCCCTTGCTCTGTTGAGATGTAGTATAAAGTATTTAATTTTTCGTCATAACCGTTAAATGAAATCACATCCCATTTACCTTTAGTAATTTGATTCACTAATTTACCAGTATTATCATAATAGTATAAATGATTGAAATTATCTGATTCACTGCTCCAAATAAATCCTTTATTATTAGGTAAAAACGTTAAATCGTCAGTAATGTCAATGTAAGTTTTAGACTCTTCCATTAAAATTGTTTTGGTAGAACCGTCATTTGCATTAGCATACATTAACTCTATTTTATTTTGCAAACGATTCAGGCGTTGCAAAGACAAAGTGTTTTTATCAGTGGTCCATTGAATACGAGGAATATAAATATCTGTTTCTTTTCCAATATCTACGCCTATTGTTTTAGCGCTTGCTAAATCATAAATATGAACTGATAAAACTGAGTTATCTTCTCCTGCCTTTGGATACTTAAAGGTTACTTTATCAGGATATAGGTTATTATTATAAGTATCAAACGTATATTCTTTTACTTTACTTTCATCAAAACGCACAAAGGCTAATTTACTTCCATCAGCGTTCCATTCAAAATAATTAGCTTTACTAAATTCTTCTTCATAAACCCAATCAGCCCAACCATTCTTAATTTCATTATTTTTTCCATCAGTTGTAACTTGTGTTTCTTTTCCGCTTTCTAAATCTTTAATAAATAAATTGTTTTCACGAACAAAAGCTACTTTATTTCCTACAGGAGAAAAAGTCGCAAACATTTGTTTTCCATTAATTGATAGCTCAGTTGTTTTACCAGTTTTTAAATCATATACATAATTGTTTTCGACAGAAGAACGACGATAAATCCCTTCTGCATCTGTTGCAAAAAACAATTTAGTTTCATCAGGACTAAAAGAATAACCACTAATATCAATGGTTTTATCCCCAACTTTGACATTAGCTCCTTTTACTAAAACAGCAACCTTTTTACCAGATTTTAATTCATATTTTACGATATTATCATAATCGCCATCTTTTTCTAAATCTGTATAATGCAAACCGTCTTTCATAGCATTAAATCCACCTGCAGATGCAGGCATAAAAGCATATTTACTCCAAATATCATCTACTGATATAGATTTTTGAGCTAAACCGTTAATAGCAATTAAAGAGAATACTGCTATTGAAATAAAAAAAGACTTCATAAAATGGTATTTTAAATTAAAGCATGAAGATAAACACTTACTCCCTATTAACAAACACTATTTTACTCAAACGGTTACATTGTTAAATAAATGACTAAAATGTTATTTGATTTTTTATTAGCTTAGCGTAACCAATTAATTAATTTATGCAAACTTTCAGAACCATTATCATAGACGACGAAGAAAATAGCCGTAGCAATACCAAAAGTATGTTAGCTAGCTATTGCCCAGAAATAGAAGTAATTGCTGAGGCTTCGAGTGGTATGGAAGGAAAAAAATTAATTCAGGATTTAAAGCCTGAAGTGGTTTTTTGTGACATAAATATGCCTGGAATGAATGGTTTGGAAATGATTGATGGCCTTGTTCATCGTGATTTTTGCTTAATATTTTTAACCGCTTATAGCGAACATGGTATCAACGCTGTTAAAGCTGGGGCTATAGATTATCTATTAAAACCATTATTATTGAGCGAACTACAAGGTGCCGTTAAAAAAGTAGTCAAACACTACGAAAATAAAGGAGGAGCTGCACCAGCTTTAGGTAACGATAAAAACTTAGTATTAATCAATCACAGCAAAGGCTTTACTTTAATTGATTACAAGGATATTGTTTGGTTAGAAGCTTCTGATAATTACACAAACATCTATTTAAACAATGCTAAAAAAATTGTAGCTTCAAAAACATTAAAAGAGTTTGAAGCGATTTTACCAACTAATGTATTTTTCAGAATCCACCGTTCTTCATTAATTAATATTGATTTTATTAAGGAATATTCAAATGCAGAAGGAGGCACGATCATAATGGCTGATGGAACTAGCATTCAAGTATCAAAAGCTCGTTCTCAAGAATTTGCTGAATTCTTAAAAACAAGAGCTGTTACCCCAAAATAACGAACTGCTAAAAAATAGTTGATCGCGAGCTAGCCTCGCGATTATCATTTATGCCTATTTTCAAATAATTCCTTATTTTTATAGTACATATTATGTATATAAAGCGATTATACCTTTTATTTATTGGCATTTTCATTCTGATGCAAATTACATCCGCTCAAAACCGTAGTTTCTCTTTTCAACACTACGGTCCAGAAGATGGTTTAAGTAATGCCAATGTATTTGCAATTAAACAAGATAAAACCCACATTTTATATTTAGCTACTGAAAATGGAGTTTACAATTTTGATGGTTACAAGTTTGATAAAATAAAACCTCGAACTCCATTAAAATCAAATTACATACGAAATATTGGTTTTAATCAAAGCGATAACTTAGTAATCATTAATCGTAGAGAAGGTATTTATGAATATAATAAAAAGAAAAATGATGTCTCTTATATTAAGTACTTAGTATTTAATAATTCTGTTGATGAGTTAATTTTAGATGATCAATATGGTTATTCATTAAGCGATCAAATTTCGGTATCGGCTATCGAATTAAAAACAGGGATAATAAGCGGTGATAACATCCGAGACAAAGATAAAAACAACCAAGCATTTGCCATATTTGAAACTAAGCAAAATCAAGTATTAATAGGAAGAAGCGATGGATTGTATCAATTTAAAAATGGAAAACAAGTAAAGTTAAATATTGAAAAAAACATTGCAGTATATTCTATTACCGAAGATATAAATGGAACTTTATATGTAGGAAGTGATAATACTATTTATTGTATAAAAGACAATAAAATCATAAAAACAATTGCTGTAAAAACTCAAAAGGCCAGCAGTTTTTTTAGCGCTAATAATACGGCCCGAGTTAGTAAACTAATTGTAGATAAATACAATCGTATTTGGTTTACCAATAATCCAGATGATAATTTATATTTAATAGACAATAACATCACTTACGATGCCTTTGATTTATTAGGAATTGATAAGGTTTTAATTAACTGTATTTTTAAAGACACTGACGACCATATTTGGATAGGAACGTTTAATGATGGTGTTTACTTTATTCAAAATCCGAAACTTCAAAATATTTCTTTTACTTCTGGCAGAAAAATATTACCAGTAAGCAGTGCATCTTTTATTGAAAACAGTATTGTTGTTGGAACTAACAACGGTTTATTTATTTTTGATAAAGAGCATAATAATACTCAAACTGTAATTACGCCAGATGAATTATTTAACGAAACAGTTTATGGCATTCATCCTTTAGGAAACAATGTCTTGTATTCTAAAATAAATTCGGTTTCAAACACTAAACGTTCTTTCTTAATCAACAATTCTTATTACAATTTTTCTCCAATTGCATCAAGATTATTTGATTATTGTGAAAATCCTTCAGAAGCTTATATGGCAGATGGAACTGGAACTTTGTATAAAATAAAAAATTACACTTCCGAAAAATTTACGGTAATAGATACTCTTGTTTCTTTCCCTGATTACAGAACTAAAATTAACACTATCTATGAATCTAATGATAATTTATTTATAGGTACATCAGATGGTTTAAACATCTATTCATTTAAAACCAAGTCTTATAAAAATTTCACAAATCAGTTATTTAGTTATGGAATTAATCACATCGAACATTATAACAACAAAACCTATATAGCTCACGAAAACGGTATCACGATTTTTGAAGACTCTTCTCTAATACAACAAATTGGAGAACAGCAATTGACAGCCGTAAAAAAAATAAAATTTTATCAAAATCGTATTTGGATTGCCACACTAGATGGATTGTTTATTTGCGATAGCAAATTTAATCCTATTGTTATCTATAATAAATCAAATGGTTTATTATCAAATACAATTAATGATATTGTATTTGAAGGTAATAACTGTTGTATTTGCAGTGATAAAGGGATTACCTTATGTACAATTGATGATTTATTAAACAAAGTTAGAGTTGCTAATAAATTATTTATCACAACCATTGATGCTGACGGAAGTTTACTGGAATTAGAGAACAATATTTTAAAATTAAATAGCTCCCAATCCGACGTCATGATTAGTTTTTCGAGTCCCTTGTATGTAAAGCCTAATAAACAATATTACAGATATAGATATTATAGCAAAAACAACAAAGGTTGGTTTAGCCTAGAGAATAGACAAATACACTTAACATCAATTGATGGAGGAACACATCAATTAGAAATCATTTGTTCATATGATGGAATTAATTGGTCTGAACCAATTACCATTTCAATTCAAAAAGATATACCGTTTAAACAAACCATTTGGTTCATCATGTCAATTGTTATTGGCTTACTATTACTTGTTTTAATAATCGTATTTATTTGGATAAAACGAGTACGCTCCAAAGCTACTCGTCGAGTTCAAGAAGACCGACAAGTTAATTTATTAAAACATCAGGCAATGAACTCTTTAATGAGTCCTCATTTTATATTTAATTCGTTAACCTCTATTCAAAATTACATCAACTTAAATGATTCTTTAAAAGCAAGCGAATACTTAGCAAAATTTTCTCGTTTAATCCGAATGATTATCGAAAAAGCTTCTCAAAGCGAAATATCACTACATGAAGAATTGACAAGACTAAATTATTATTTAGATTTAGAAAGGGAGCGTTTTAAAGGGAAATTTGATTTCCATGTACATGTTGCAGAAGACATAAACACATTTGATATAAAAATACCAAATATGATTATTCAGCCCTATGCCGAAAATTCTATTATACATGGTATTTTACCAAAACATGAACATGGTAATTTAAATATCAGTTTCAAAAAAGAAAATGAAACCACATTACTAATTATTATTGAAGATGATGGGATTGGATTTAATAAGGCTAAAGAAAATGCAAAAGTTGGGCATAAATCTTTGGGAACCAAAACCATAGAAAACATTTTAGAACTAAACACCAAATTAACTGGCAAAAAACAAACGGTAGAAATAATCGACAAATCAGATTTAAAAACCGCCGAACAAGGCACTAGAATCACAATTTCTTTGCAGATTTAATCTTTATAATATTATCATAAATTAACAAATAACACCATAACAAGCGCACAACTTTTGTAATCACTTGAATATCAAAAAGAACATATTTATATTATTTTTTAGTTTAGCGTTGTTTAACTTAAGTGCTCAAGTTAAACCACTTAATTTATTGCCTGATACAACCATTATTTGTTTAGGAGATTCATTTCTATTAAAATTTTCCGAAGATCAAGTAAGTAAAAATGCAACATACCAATTAAATACAAGTTACGGCATCATTGTAAATACCAAACAATTTTATATAAAAAAGAAAGGCATCTACTCTATCAAAATTATAGATGGTAAAAGAACAATATTTGACACCACATTTTTAAAAATAAATGAAAAGCCAAAAACTCATATTAGAGACACTTTGCTATGTGGCGGTCCTATCATTGTTGCTTCAAAAAACAAAGCATACAAATATACTTGGAGCAATGGCGAAACTGGAGACCAAATTAAGATTGAAAAGCCCGGAACTTATTGGGTAAAAGTAAATAATAAAGGCTGTACTTTAACTGATACTTTTAGAGTATCATCAGGACTTTCAATCACTCCTAATTTTGGTAAAGAGTTATTGGTATGTGAAAATGAACCAAATAAAATTTTATCTGTAAAAGCACCAAGTGATGTAAAGTTTTATTGGAATACAGGAGCTATTACCTCCTCTATTAATGCAACTAAAGAAGGTGTGTATTGGGTAAAAAGCACTTCTAAAGTATGTGGTACCAAAACAGATAGCGTTACTGTAAAATACAAAAACTGCGAATGCGATGTATTTATACCAAATAGCTTTACACCAAATGACGACGATAGAAACGACTACTTCTTGCCTATTTTTCAATGTGATTATTCATACTTTTCGTTAACTATTATGGATAGATGGGGAAATACTGTTTACACATCTAATAATGTGAATGGAAAATGGGACGGAAAATTTAAAGGTAATCCTTGTCCTGATGATGTGTATGTTTATCGTATTGAAGCTATTCAAAAAGGCAATGACAAAAAAATAGTTCGTAACGGACATATCTCTCTTTTCAGATGATAAAATCAAAATCTTCCATTATTTTATTGATAAATAGTTTTATTTATCTGATGCTAACGTCCTCTATTTTTGCTCAAGAAGAGCCTATTCAAATTCGTCCATTTGGCACCAATCCTGGTAATTTAAAACTCATGTTTTACGATCCAGGAAACATTAAAGAAAAAGCACCCTTGGTTGTTGTATTACATGGATGTACTCAAATGGCAAAAGGCTGTGCCGAACAAACAGGCTGGAATAAATTAGCTAAACTTCATCAGTTTTATGTACTTTATCCCGAACAAATTATACTCAACAATGTAGAGAATTGTTTTAATTGGTATCGCGCTGCCGACCAAAGTAGAGATAAAGGAGAACCAGCATCCATCATGCAAATGATTACTTATTTAAAGAAAAATAAGAATATTGATACAACAAGAATTTACATAATTGGTTTATCTGCAGGAGGCGCCATGAGTAGTATTATGATGGCTGTTTTTCCTGAAGTTTTTGACAAAGGAGGTGTTATTGGTGGCGGACCTTATAAAGCAACTGAATCTGTTATAAATGCAGGCACTTCTATGCTTGGCATCGTGGCAAAATCTCCCGAAGATTGGGGTGATTTAGTAAGAAAAGAAAATCCTCATTTTAAAGGAACCTATCCCGAATTAATTGTATTTCATGGTGGTTTAGATCCTATTGTAAATAGCAATAATGCTAATCAGTTAATAAAACAATGGGTAGATATTCATCATACAGATTATGTTGAAGATGTACATTTTGAAAAATTTAGAAACAACGAAGATGTAGAATTAACCATTTATAAAAACAGGCAGCAACAAGAAGTTGTTCGCTATTTTAGAGTAAGAGGCATGGGGCATGCCATTGCGGTTGATACAGGAAATTGTTCTACTCAGGGTGGTAAAACGGGAATGTTTTCATACGATAAAGATTTTCATAGTACCTATTGGGCGGCAGATTTTTTCGGAATCATAAAAAAACCATATAAAATAGACGGTTCAACATCAATTAAACCCAAAACCACTAACCTCACCTACTCTGTTCCTTTTCATCAAGGCTCCAAGTATCAATGGAGCACCCCTCCTGGAATGTGGATTAGTAAAGGAAAAAACACAAATGCAATTACTTTAGATTCAGATTATCAAAGTGGTTATTTAGAAGTTACCGAAACTGATGCTAATGGTTGTCAATTAGAACCTTGTAAACTTTGGATTGAAGTGAAAGAATAGCTCAAAAAAGATTTCCTTTTTTAATAAAAACCTCCTAAATTCACTACTTTTAAACTATTTAGGTGACTTTAAAGAAAATACTTTTATTTCCTTTTGCTGTAATTTATGGCATCATCACCTCATTGCGTAATTTGTTATATGATTGGAAATTTTTACAATCCAAATCATTTGATGTTCATACGATTTGCGTTGGTAATTTAGCGGTTGGCGGCACTGGTAAAACACCTCATGTGGAGTATTTAATTAAGCTACTGCAAGATGAAGTTAAAATAGCAACATTAAGCAGAGGATATAAACGCAAAACAACAGGTTTTATTCACGCTGATGAAAACAGCACAGCGCTTGATATTGGAGATGAACCTTTACAATACAAAACAAAAAATCCAAACTTGGATGTATGTGTGGATGCCAACAGAGTAAACGGTGTAAAAAAAATATTATCATTTCCTGAGCCTCCAAAAGTAATCATACTAGATGATGCTTTTCAGCATCGAGCATTAAATTCCGAATTAAAAATTGTAGTGAGCGAATATTCAAATCTGTATTTAAATGATTGTATGTTGCCTGCTGGTACTTTAAGAGAATCTAAAGCGGGAATTAAACGTGCCGATATTATTATCATTAGCAAAACACCCGATAAAACAACGGCAATAGAAATAAGAAATGTGATTAAGGATATAAAGCCTTTAGCTCATCAGCAATTATTTTTTACTTGGTTAAAATATGGTGAATTAGTAGGCTTTCAAAACCCTACCGAAACTATTGATACCTTAAACGATTTATTCCGTTATCGTATTGTATTGTTTACAGGCATTGGAAATCCATCGCCAATGGTTACTTACCTTAAAGAGTATGCATCCGATGTAAAACATATTCAATATCCTGACCACCATCAATTTAACATCCAAGACATTGCCGACATACGTGCTGAATTGGATGCTTTTGAAGGAGGAAATAAAATTGTAATAACAACCGAAAAAGATGCGATGCGATTAAAAGGAAGCGACTTGCAGGATATAGCAAATACATTACCTTTGTACGTTTTGCCGATAGAGGTAGATTTTAAAGATAAAGCACAAGAATTTAATGAAACAATTATAAACTATGTTAGAACAAATAAATTTTACCACAAAAAGTATTCTTGATAAAACAAACAATTTTCGTCCCGAAGTAGGAGTTATTCTTGGAACTGGATTAGGAGGATTAGTAAAAGAAATAAGCGCAGAATTTGTTATTCCTTATGAGGAAATACCAAACTTTCCTGTAAGCACTGTAGAAGGCCATAGTGGTAAATTAATTTTTGGTGAATTAGGTGGCAAAAAAGTAATGGCCATGCAAGGTCGTTTTCATTTTTATGAAGGCTACACCATGCAACAAATTACATTCCCCGTTCGTGTAATGAAAGCTTTAGGGATTCACACCGTTTGTGTATCAAATGCAAGTGGCGGCATGAATCCTGATTTTGAAATCGGAGAAATCATGATTATCAACGATCATATCAATTTATTTCCCACTAATCCATTAATAGGAAAAAACATTGCAGAATTAGGGCCTCGTTTCCCAGATATGAGCGAAGCATATGACAAAAAATTAATTGCTAACGCTTTACAAATTGCTAAAGACAATAATATTAAAGTTAGTCAAGGTGTTTACGCTGGCTTAACTGGACCTTGTTTTGAAACACCTGCTGAATACCGTTACATTGGACGCATTGGAGCAGATGCGGTTGGCATGAGTACAGTGCCTGAAGTAATTGTTGCGAAACATGGAGGCATGCGTGTATTTGGAGTAAGTATTGTGACTGATTTAGGAGTGGAAGGCAAAATTATTGAAGTCACTCATGAAGAAGTTCAACATATTGCTGCTGCAGCTGAACCAAAAATGAGTTTTATTGTTAAAGAAGTAATTCGTTCAATGTAATCATCTTTCATGCAAAGATTTTCAACGAAATAATATCAAATCATATAAAACTGTCCGTTCGATCTGTCACACTGAGCGAAGTCGAAGTGGAAGTCGAGAACAAATAACATTAAATAAAAATGAACAACTTAAAAAAATCTCTTTTAGCATTAACTCTAATCATTTCTATTGTAAGTAAAGCTGATGAAGGTATGTGGTTACCGCAACTTTTAAATGCTATGAACATAAAAGATATGAAAAAGAACGGCTTAAAATTAACAGCCGAACAAATTTATAGCGTTAATAAATCTAGTTTAAAAGATGCGATTGTTCAATTTGGTGGTGGTTGTACTGCTGAAATAGTTTCTGACCAAGGATTAATTTTAACGAATCACCATTGTGGTTATTCTGCCATTGCATATCATAGTACAGTTGAAAAAGACTACTTAACAAAGGGTTTTTGGGCAATGAATAAAAATGAAGAGGTATACACTCCAAATTTAACAGCAACTATTATTCAACGTATTGAAGATGTAACAGCAAAGGTTTTAAAAGGTATTACGGCTACTAGTACCGAAGCCAAAAAAGATTCTATCACAAAAGCTAACATCAAAGCCATTGAAAAAGAAGCTGTAGCTGGAACACACTACGAGTCTTTTATTCGTCCGTTTTTTTATGGTAACGAATATTACTTATTTGTTGTAGAAACATTTAAAGATGTGCGTATGGTCGGAGCTCCACCTTCTGCTATTGGTAAATTTGGTGGCGAATCAGATAACTGGATGTGGCCACGTCACAACGCTGATTTTTCAGTTTTCCGTATCTATGCTAATAAAGATAATAAGCCTGCAGAATACAGTACTGATAACGTTCCTTACAAACCAAAACATGTCATTCCTATTTCTATCAAAGGATACAACAAAGGTGATTTTACAATGGTTTATGGTTTCCCTGGTCGTACACAAGAATATCTATCAAGCTATGCAGTTGATATGATTATGAACGAAAGCGATCCTTTAAAAGTTTCTCTTCGCGAAAAACGTTTAAATATTATGAATGTAGATATGTTACAAAGTGACGCCGTGCGTATTGCTTATGCAAGTAAATATGCAAGTGTTGCCAATTACTACAAAAAATGGATGGGCGAAATGAACGGCTTAAAAAAATATGATGCCGTTGCAAAAAAACAATTATTTGAAAAACAATTTAATGATGCTATTAATGCTGACCCAATAAAAAAAGAAAAGTACGGAAATATATTTCCTCAACTTGAAAAAATATATGCCGAATACAAAGTACTAAATAAACAAGTGGATTATTATAGCGAATGTTTAATGACGATTGATGCTTTTGTTTATGCCAGAAGCTATATGACTCTTATAGCTGAATTAAATAAAAAACAAAAAGGCGCTACAAATACCTTTGATAAATCATTGAGTGAATTTAAAAAACTAGGATTCTTTAAAGGCTATAATAAACCAACGGATATAAAAATCTGTGAAGCCATGCTAAACGAATACATTAAAGGCGTCCCATCAAATAATCGTCCTTATGTATTAGACTCGTTTATTGTTGCAAATAACAATGATGCTAAAAAAATAACAGAGTTTTTATTCTCAAATACCAATTTTGTGGATAAAGAAAAAGCAGAATCTATGCTAAATGATTTTGAGAAATTCCCTCAGCTTTTCGAAAGAGACCCTGTATATCAGATAACTAACGCTATTGTTAAATATTATGCAACTTCTGTTTTTCCTCAATTTCAGTACGACGAACGTGAGATTAATGAATTACAAAAATTATATATTCAAGGGCAAAAAGAAGTTTTTAAAGACAAGAATTTTTATCCAGATGCTAACTCAACATTGCGTGTGGCTTACGGTAAAGTAAATAATTACATCCCAAAAGATGGTGTTGAATATAATTACTACACCACCTTAGATGGTATTATGGAAAAGTATATTCCAAAAGATGAAGAGTTTGATGTACCTGAAAAACTAATTGACCTTTATAACAAAAAAGATTACGGACTATATGCCAATAAAGAAGGAAAATTACCGATAGCTTTTACTGCAAGTAACCATACTACTGGTGGTAATAGTGGAAGTCCCGTATTTAATGCAAAAGGTCAGTTAATAGGAACTAACTTTGACAGAAACTGGGAAGGAACCATGAGTGATATCATGTACAACCCTAACCAATGTCGTAATATTGTATTAGATGTTAGATACACGCTTTTTGTGATAGATAAATTTGCAGGTGCAGGTTACCTATTAAATGAAATGAAATTGGTGAAATAATTTCAAAAATCTTAAAAAAAGCCTGATAGTAAAAACTATCAGGCTTTTTTTTATTTCTTTGGAGGTAATGCAAAAGCTATAGCTTCATGCTCAAAATTCCCATTGTGTGAACCATCGCAGAATGGTTTGTTTTTAGATAAACCACATCTGCATAATCCTACTATTTCTCTGCCACCTAAATCATAGTTAGTTCCAGATTTATCTAAAATTTCAAAATCTCCCTCTACTTTAATTGAACCGTTTGTATTAATTGTAATTTTTGTTTTTGTCATTGCTATATGTTTAATTATCTAAATGTAATCAAATAAATTATACCTTAGTTGTAATAAAATTAAAGTCAAAATGAAGATAAAAATACTTCTGCTTACAATTTTTGTTTTAGTGATACTACAACCCAATAGTATTGCTCAACCTAACTGGCCACTCATAAAAAGTAATACCACGCCAAGCGTATCTATCCCTTCAGAATTTGGCGTTCCTTACAAGCAACCTCTTTCTGTTTTAGGATGGGAAGATGGGATTTTTATCTCTAGAGACGGATTAGATTTGTATTGTATTTATGTTCCAATTGACTTGTTTTCATGGACATTTTTTGGTCCTGCTAACCCAACCAATTTTTCTTCTTATTTAAGAGGTCCAACATTTGGCATGGACCTAATTACTAATCCTGTTGGTGCTTCAGAATGGCTTCAAGCCGATATTCTTTATGCTCATCGCAATACAACTAATGATAGCTTTTTAGTTTGGACTTTATCCAACTTGGCTAATCCAATCTATTCGGAAGGTGCGCCACAACATAATGCCATCAATACATCTACAGTAGATTTATTTGTCACCACATCCAATAATACACCGCCCGATTATTCCACCGATATTGTTTTATTAAAAAACACCAACATCAATCCTTCCGTTCAAGGTGCATTTTTACCAGCACCAGTCAATACTCAATACAAAGAAGACAATCCTCATATTGAAAGAATTGATCCTTCCAATTTGGTGTTGTTTTTTGATTCGGATGATAGACCAGGAGGACTTGGCCAGTTAGATATTTGGTATACTACTAGTTCTGATAATGGATTAACATGGACAGCGCCTTTACAAGTTTCTTCATTAAATACAGCTTCTGTTGGAGAGCAGCAACCACATCTTTATAAAGATGCAAATTCTGTATGGTATATCTACTATACAGGCGCTAATGCCATAACCGGTAAAACAGAAATATTTAGGGCCAAACAAGCTACGCCTGGCAATTGGGATAGTTGGATAAACAAAGAATCTGTAGTTGGCGCTGGTAATTCACTTGCTGTTGGAGAACCTACTCTTACTCAAAATGGCGACTTATCTTTTGTTGTTATATACCAAGATACCGTTAATGGAATAGCTACTGATAAATATGATGCTGATCCATGGTTTTTACCAAAAATTGGTTCACCTGTATCTGTGAAAGAACCTATTTTAAATAAACAAGCTTCAATTTCCATTTTCCCTAATCCAACATCCGAAAAAATTAATATTAATCTATTTAACATCTCCTCTGTTGAACCTATACAAATTTACAATTCCCTTGGTGTGTTGGTCAAGGTTGTGAATCTAGAAAAATCAACAATAATCGATATCAAAGAGTTGGAAAGTGGGATTTATTTTATTTCACTTCAAAATAATCCAAGTATTTATTCGAAATTTATTAAGCAATAAGTATAAGAAAACCCTATCTTTGAGCCATGTCATTTGAAGGTAAAACCGTATCATTTCATACACTTGGTTGTAAACTGAATTTTTCAGAAACATCTACGATTGCTCGTTTGATGCAAGAAAAAGGTTTTCAGAAAATGCCATTTGATTCGGGAGCTGATGTTTGTGTGATTAATACCTGTTCGGTGACCGAAAATGCAGATAAAGAATGTAAGCAAATTGTAAAATCTGCTTTAGCAAAAAACCCAGAAACCTTTATTGCTGTAGTTGGCTGTTATGCTCAATTAAAGCCTGATGAAATCTCCAATATCGAAGGTGTTGATGTGGTTTTAGGAGCTTCCGAAAAATTCAAATTATTAAATTACATTAATTTTTCTGGCAAAAACGTTCATACAGAAATTCACAATTGTGAAATTTCGGACGTACATACCTTTGTCGATTCATTCTCGGTTGGCGATAGAACCCGCTCTTTCTTAAAAGTACAAGATGGTTGCGATTATAGCTGTACATTTTGTACCATTCCTTTAGCACGTGGCAAAAGCCGAAGCGATACGATTGAAAATGCTGTTGCTAATGCAAAAAAAATTGCGGCTAGTGGCGTTAAAGAAATTGTATTAACAGGTGTTAACCTTGGTGATTTTGGTTACGGAATTGATATAGATACCGAAACTAAAAAACGTAAAGAATATAATTTCTTAGATTTAATTAAAGAATTAGATAAAGTTGAAGGTATTGAACGTATTCGTATTTCTTCTATCGAACCAAATTTATTAACGAATGAAGTGATTGAATTTGTGGCAAACTCTCAACGTTTTATGCCTCATTTTCATATTCCATTACAAAGTGGAAATAATGACATTTTAGCTAAAATGAAACGTCGCTACAAGCGTGAATTGTACCAAGACCGAGTAGCAAAAATTAAAGAATTAATGCCGCATTGTTGTATTGGTGTGGATGTGATTGTTGGTTTTCCAGGAGAAACTCTAGAACGTTTTACAGATACTTATAATTTTATCAATTCATTAGATGTTTCTTATTTACATGTGTTTACTTACAGTGAGCGTGATAACACAGAAGCAATTGAAATGGCTGGTGTGGTGGATTATGCAGAACGTAAACGTCGTAACAAAATGTTACGCATTTTATCTGCGAAGAAATTACGTCAATTTTACGAGCAAAACTTGAATAAAGAATACACCGTTTTATTTGAGCACGAAAATAAAAATGGGATTATGAACGGTTTTACCGAAAATTATATCAAAATCGTGTATCCATTTGACGAAAAACTGGTAAATCAATCGGTTTCTATTCAAACCAAAGCCATTACCGAAGATGGTTTTGTGAGTGGGGAGTTAGTTTCTGCAACTGTTTAATTATACTTCTGTCAGGCTGAGCGGAGTCGAAGCCCTTTTATCCATTTTTCGGAGAGTACCCTTCGACTTCGCTCAGGGTGACTATAATTTGCAATTAAATTCGCTCTAACTTATTAAAATCCCGAAGTTTAAAACATTTTAAGGTTTTTCCTCAATTTTGCTCTCTTGCCCTTATTTTTAATACCTATAAGCCATGGCAACAACAAAAAATAAATTCAGAGAAAAACCGGTTGACGATACAGTTGTTCAACAATCTTCTATCGACAAAAACGATATCGAAGAAACTGTATTAAGTTCTTCAAAAAATAAATCTAAGTCTGCAAAAACGGATAATGTAAAATCAACAAAAACTAAAGTTGAGAATAAATCTTCTGTTAAGGAAACCAAAGCCTCTTTATTGGAGCGCTGGAATAAAACGGTTACTATTTATAAAAACGAACGCACACAAAAATTAGTTGGCTTACTATTAATGCTTGCGGGAGTTTATTTATTCATTGCCCTACTCTCTTATATTTTTACTTGGGAAAAAGATCAAGACAAAGTACTAGGTCCTTTATCTGAATTATTTGCTATCGACACTAAAGTATTTAACTGGCTAGGTAAATTTGGTGCTTTAGTTTCTCACCAATTTATGTATAAATGGTTTGGCGTGGCGTCGTTTATTTTGGTGCCTGTATTTGTTATTTACGGATTACAAAAAGTATTAAATAAACAAATCACTAAACCATCAGCCTTTACTGCTAAATGGATATTTTTCATGGTATGGACAAGCTTAGTGTTAGCTTTCTTTTTTCACGATAAATTATTTTTTCTTGGTGGCGGATATGGTTATGTGTTAAATATTCAATTATCTAATTACGTTGGAAGCATTGGAACATTAGCCATATTGGCATTTAGTATGCTTGCCTTTTTAGTATTAAGTTTTAATATGAATTTCAATATTAAAAAAGATGTGATTCCTAGTTTAGAAAACGAAGCCATTATTGAAGAAGAATTAAAAGAAGAAACAAATACGATTAATCCTCACGCCAATACTGTTTTTGAAAAAGAACCAAGCTTAAGCAAAGAAGAAGAGGAAGCCTTATTAAATTTTGAAGTTATTTCAACTAACGAAGAAATAAAAGAAGAACCAATTACCGAACCAGTTGAAGAAAATATTCCTTTAGATTTAGAAGTGACTCCTAAACCAGAAGAACAAAAAAAAGATTTAGCGTTTGAAATTAATAATCCAGGTGCTGATGAAGTTTTAAAAGAACCAGAATTTGTCAAAGAAGAGCCTAAAGAAAATCAAATTACGTTGGATGACGAATTAAAAGCATCACAATTAGTTGAAAAATTTGGACAATACGACCCTACTTTAGATTTAGGCCATTATCAATTCCCGAGTGTTGAATTATTAATTGATTACGGTACAGGCAACGCTAAAGTTAGTAACGAAGAGTTAACGGCTAATAAAGACCGAATTGTAAATACCTTAAAAAATTACGGAATTGAGATTGATAAAATTTCAGCGATAGTTGGACCAACCGTTACATTGTACGAAATTGTTCCTGCTGCGGGTGTTCGTATTTCTAAAATTAAAAACTTAGAAGATGATATCGCTTTAAGTTTAGCGGCTTTAGGTATTCGTATCATTGCGCCAATTCCAGGTCGTGGAACTATTGGTATTGAAGTACCTAATCAAAATCCTGAAATGGTGCCAATGCGTAATATCATTGCTTCTGAGAAGTTTCAAAACACCACACATGATTTACCAATTGCTTTAGGTAAAACAATCAATAACGAAATTTTTATTGCCGACTTAGCAAAGATGCCTCACTTATTAATGGCAGGTGCTACAGGTCAAGGTAAATCAGTTGGATTGAACGCGGTATTGGTTTCATTACTTTACAAAAAACATCCGGCGCAAATTAAGTTTGTGTTAGTGGATCCTAAAAAAGTAGAATTAACATTATTCAATAAAATTGAACGTCACTTCTTAGCAAAATTACCAAACTCCGAAGATGCGATTATCACTGATAACACAAAGGTGGTGCATACATTAAATAGTTTGTGTATTGAAATGGATAATCGTTATGCTTTATTACAAGACGCGCAAGTAAGAAATATTAAAGAGTACAACATTAAGTTTATCAATCGTAAATTAAATCCAAACGAAGGCCATAAATACTTACCATACATTGTTTTGGTAGTAGATGAGTTTGCCGATTTAATTATGACTGCTGGTAAAGAAGTAGAAACGCCTATTGCTCGTTTAGCTCAATTAGCGCGTGCCATTGGTATTCACTTAATTATTGCCACTCAACGTCCATCAGTTAATATTATTACTGGTACTATTAAAGCAAACTTCCCTGCTCGTATTGCCTTTCGTGTTACTAGTAAAATTGATAGCCGTACTATTTTAGATGCTGGTGGAGCAGAACAATTAATTGGTAGAGGCGATATGTTATTAAGTACAGGAAATGATTTAATTCGTATTCAATGTGCATTTGTAGATACACCAGAGGCTGAAAAAATTACAGAGTTTATTGGTTCACAACGCGCCTACCCTAGTGCCTTTTTATTACCAGAATATGTGGGTGAAGATGGTAGCGATGGCAAAGAAGAAATTGATTTAAGTGAGCGTGATAAAATGTTTGACGAAGCGGCCAAATTGGTGGTACAGTTTCAACAAGGTTCTGCTTCTTTCTTACAGCGTAAATTAAAACTAGGTTATAACCGTGCAGGACGAATAGTTGATCAACTAGAAGCTGCAGGTATCATTGGGCAGTTTGAAGGCTCTAAAGCACGTGAAGTAAAGTGTAAAGATATGGCTCAACTAGAAGAAATTATTAGAAATATTAAGGGGTAGGTTTTTGAGTAATGTGATTGGGAAATGTTAGGTGCTGACTTTTAAAGGCTTTGCTGAACTTAGCTTTATCAAATGGTCTACAAGAGCTTTATATAATTTCAACAATGAATTAAGTTGTTCTATTTCTTTTACTACTGTTTCTGAAATATAGTAAAGCATTACGTTGCCATCTTGTATAGGTTCGTCAAATATCCCTTCTTTGTCCAGAATTTGAAGATGAATATCACTTTGTGCCAAAATTAAATCCTTTATGATTTTATTAGAAAATAATGTTTGAATTTTAAATTCATCATTTCCTTTAATCATAAATCTCTTGTCAAATGTTTTGTCACCAATTTGAATATCTTGAGCTCCAAACAGTTTACCAATATTGTCAACGAAAGCTTGTTTAGTTAGTCGTAGTCGCAGATTGTCTGGTGATATAAATTCAAGTCTAACTCTTGTAAATTCTGTTTCGTATGATTTTCCGCCAACAACACTATAATGAATATAAGTGTCAAATAGTATTTTATGATTAGCGTAAGTGATTTCTACTCTATTAGGAGTGTCTGAATATATACCATTATTTTCAGCTGAAAATTGTCGCCAAACTGCTTCGTAGTTTTTTTCGAAAATAGAATCATATATGTCTTTTACGATTGTCATAATTTGTTGGTTATCTAAAGCTTTGAGCTAACTTACTTATACCCGCCATAAATAGACAAGATTGCTTTCATAAATATAAAGTTTTTTTGCTCAAATCTAAAATAGTACTATCTTAGATAAAGTATAAACCTTGTCTGCCAACAAGCAGGCCTTAAAAAATTTAAAACTATGATTATTGGAGTTATTTTAATGATTGTTCTTTGGTTATCTATTATTGCATTTGCTATTGTATCACAATGGAAAGTGTTTGAAAAAGCTGGTCAACCAGGTTGGGCTGTTTTTATTCCTATTTACAACATTTTAATTATGTTGAAAGTAGCTAACAAACCTTGGTGGTGGATTTTCATGCTCTTTATTCCTATTGCAAACATTGTATTTGCAATTATGTTATTACACCGTATTTCTTTATCGTTTGGAAAAAGCGGAGGGTTTACAGTTGGGCTATTATTCTTAGGAATTATTTTCTGGGGCATTTTAGCTTTTGATAAATCAGAATACCAAATGATTCCTAACGAATAATTTATTTATTGGAAGAGTTTTAGCATCCTCTCGACAGCCTTAAACTTGGCTCAAACCTTAGTCTGTCGAGAGGAGCTATAAAAAATCATCTAAAATCCTTTTGTTCCAAATTTTAATTTCGAGAATTTTATAATCTCCAAAGTCAGCAGCACTATTGATGCTCCAATAATGGAGATGATGAAATGTTTAAAGCCTGGTGCTTCAAAACTAAAAATTGCTTGCAGATATGGAATTGTTATAATAAATAACATCAATCCTGATGCAGCAATAATGATGATTAATAAGGCTATATTTTTTTCAAATAAAACCGAAATGGCGTTTCGGGTTTTTGAAAGCGTGGTCATAATTAAAAATATATTGCCAATAATTAATGAAGAAAAAGCAATGGCTCTAATTTCTCCATCTGTATGCCCTTCCTGAATTGATATAAAATAAACAGCAATTACCATGGCTAATAAAAGCAATCCCATCGATGCACTTTGTAGTATTTTTTTCATACCAAAAAATAACATATTAGGGTCGCGAGGCGGGCGATTCATAATGCCTAATTCTTCTTTTTCTGATTCAAAAGCGATGGAACAAACAGGGTCAATTATTAGTTCCATAAATACAATATGTAAAGGCATTAATAAGATGGGTAATTCAGGAAAAAATGCAGGTAATAAGGTTAAACCTATAATTGGAATATGAATGGCAATAATATAGGCCATTGCTTTTTGTAAGTTATCAAATATTTTTCTTCCCGAACGAATAGCCGACACAATAGAACTAAAATTATCATCTAATAATACTAATGAAGCCGATTCTCTGGCCACATCCGTTCCCTTTCCTCCCATCGCAATACCAATGTCTGCCGCTTTTAATGCTGGTGCATCGTTCACACCATCGCCGGTCATGGCAACCACTTCACCATTAGCTTTAAATGCTTTGATGATTTGTAATTTTTGTTCGGGAACAATACGAGCAAATATATTAACTGATTCAATTTTTTCTTTCAACTCCGCATCACTCATGTTTTTCAAATCAGAGCCTGTGAGTATTAAATCACTCACGTTCATCCCTGCTTGTTGCGCAATACTTTTTGCTGTTGATGGATAATCGCCCGTAATCATAATTACTTTAATTCCCGCAGCATAACACTCCTTAATGGCTTGTGGCACTTCAGGTCTTATTGGATCTTCAAAACCTACAAAACCAATGAATTCGAAATCAAATGCTTGTTGCGTTTCAGGTAAATTACTATTACTCCATGTGGCTTTGGCAACACCTAATACTCTTTGTCCAAGCTCTGCCATTTTTTGAACATGAGCCAGTAACTTATGTTGCTCGCTATCACTTAATTTACACAGAGTTAAAATCGCTTCAGGAGCACCTTTGCAACACACTAAATAATTGGAGTCGGTTGATTTCAAAACCCTTGTCATTGCAAATAAATGTTTACTCAAAGGATATTCTTTCACTAAATCGTATGATAGCTCTTCTTTAGGAACATATGTTTCGTATGAAAAACCTATTGCTTTTTCCATAGGATCAATCGTGTTTTTTTGAGAAGCAAAAAAGGCAATTTGTAATATATCTTGAACGCTATTAGAATTCTGTTGGAACGTTGATTTATTATATAATGTATCTTTGGCAAACAAGGAAACAATCTCCATTTTATTTTGAGTAATAGTTCCTGTTTTATCACTACAAAGCACTGTTGCCGAACCTAAGGTTTCGATAGCAGATGGTTTACGAGTTAATACATTTTGCTGTGATAATCGCCATGAACCTATTGCCAAGAATACGGTTAACACAACCGGAAATTCCTCAGGCAATATGGCCATAGTAGCTGATAATCCATTTAAAATGGCTTGTATAAAATTACCTCTCGTAAAATAATAAGCAATAACTACAACAACACTTAAAACAACACCTATGATAAAGAGATTTCGAATGAGAATTTTCATCTCTTTTTGCAACTTCGTTTGATCTTGTTCGATGAGTTGTAAAGATTTTCCAATTTTACCGAACTCTGTATTTGCACCTATAGAAGTTACTTGCATTATTCCACTTCCCTGAACAATTAATGTTCCGCTAAAAACTAAACTACTAGCACTAGTATCTGTTTTATTTGTTTTTAAAACAGGAACAGATTCTCCAGTTAACATGGATTCATCTATTGAAAGATTATTTGATTCTAATAACACACCATCGGCAGGAATTCTATCTCCTTCATTCAATAAAACAATATCATCCGTTACAACTTCTCTTCCTGCAATTTTAATTTCTTTTCCATCTCTTATCACAAGAGCTCTTGGCGAAGACAATTTTTTAAGAGCTTCTAATGCTTTTTCTGTTTTTTGATGCTGATAGAATGTGATAAATATGATTACAAACACCCAACAAAGCATGATGATTCCTTCGGTATTATCTCCTAAAACCAAGTATAATGCGCCACAACTAATCAATAAAATAAACATGGGCTCTTTAAATACTTCAAGAGCTATTTGTAAAATATTTTTTGAGTATGAGGTGTTTAATTCATTGTATCCTTGTGTTTGTATTTTTTTTAGAGCTTCCTCAGTACTTAATCCTTTCATTTGGTTTTGAAATTTACTTAAATGTAATCATTTCAAAAATAAAAAAGTCCCACCTGCAAAGCAAATGGGACTTTTTTTATGAATTGATTAAATACTAGTATCTGTAAGCGTCTCCTTTAAAAGGACCTTCTACTTTCACACCAATATAATCAGCTTGTTCTTTATTTAATGTATCTAATTCAACACCAATTTTACCTAAGTGTAAACGAGCTACTTTCTCATCTAAAATTTTTGGTAACACGTATACTTTTTTCTCATAAGCAGCAGTGTTTGTCCATAATTCTAATTGAGCTAATGTTTGGTTTGTAAATGAGTTACTCATTACAAAACTTGGGTGACCTGTAGCACAACCTAAGTTAACTAAACGACC
>PNMI01000034.1 GCA_013823565.1 Sphingobacteriaceae bacterium
CAATGGATTGTTTGTTATAGAGTTAACATCTGTATCTAAAGTAACGGTTATGAATGCATTAGGACAAGTTGTAATTGCAGAAACATTTGAAGCAGGAAAACACACTGTAAACATCAACAATGAATCTACAGGAGTTTATTTTGTGAAAGTGATGACAAATAACAAACAACAAATTATTAAAGTGATTAAAGAGTAATCATCAGAGTATCTAATTCTAAAAGCCCGAACAATATGTTCGGGCTTTTTTTATTTCCAGGGAAACTGTTTTTCCAATACTTTCGTTCTATGCTCAAAAATGTACTCAATACGTTTTCTAACAAATAATTTGTGAGCAATTGTGCCTAAAAAACCCATTGGTAGTACATAATTCACTTCGTCATGCATTTCTACGCCCGTAGCTGTTTTTTTAAACGAATGGCGGTGATGCCATAATTTATAAGGACCGAAACGTTGTTCGTCAATAAAGTACTCTTCATCTTTTACATGACTAATTTCTGTCATCCATTTTACAGGAATGCCTAACATGGGTTTAATAATGTAAGTGATGATTTGTCCAGCATACATTTTTTCGCCATCTTTTTTATCAGAGGTAATAATAAAGCCCATATCGGGAGGAGTTATTTTTGCTAGGTTATTAGGAGATGAAAAAAAGTCCCAAGCTTCTTCTAATGAAATAGGTAAATGTTGTGTGCTCTTGATGTTATAGAAGTTCATAATGTTATATCTTTGCTTAATACTCAGTATAATCATAATTTAGGCCAAAATACTCGTCCTTTTTCATCAATATTTCTTCAAAAAACCTTTCCGTAGGCATTGCTACGTAAAGATTTTTATTCATCATCTTGATAAAAAATTACTTCGTATTTTTGACCTAAATCATAATCACACTAAGTATAAGACAATTAAAGTAGCGCAATGTTTCAATTATTCATTGATAATTTAAAAACTAATTTACAAAAGCCATTACCGGGTGTAGATGCACAGTTTGAGATGGCCCATGTAAAGCGCGAAAAAGTTTTGGCTAATTCTTACGAATCACAGAATTACCGACCAAGCGCGGTATTGATTTTATTGTTTCCAAACGAGCAAAAACAAACTTCTGTTTTATTAATTGAACGTATGACTTATAATGGACATCATAGCGGACAAATAGCATTTCCTGGCGGCAAAGTTGAACCAGATGATATTGATTTACAGGCAACTGCTTTACGTGAATTTTTTGAAGAAACAGGTTCTGATGCAACACCTACTGTTATTGGAAAATTAACACCAGTGTATATTCCCGTTAGTAAATTTATGGTGCAACCTTTTGTGTCGTATGTTGAACAAAAACCAAATTTTACGGCAAGTGCTTATGAAGTAAATGCCCTAATTGAGTGGGAAATCAATCATTTATTAAATCCCGAAATCATAAAAGAAACAACCATAGAACCAACCCCAGGCTATAAACTAAAAACACCTTACTTTGATGTACAAGGTAAGGTGCTTTGGGGTGCAACAGCAATGATGCTGAATGAGTTAAAGTGGGTGTTGAAAGGTTAATCAACACCTGACAGGTTTTAAAAACCTGTCAGGTGTAAAACTAAAACTCACAATTATTCGGCGTTCTTGGAAAAGCAATCACGTCGCGGATATTAGTCATACCAGTTACAAATAATACTAAACGTTCAAAACCTAATCCAAATCCTGCATGCGGACAAGAACCAAAACGACGCGTATCTAAATACCAACTCATTTCTTCTGTTGGGATATGCATATCTTTCATGCGAGTTTCTAATTTTTCTAAACGTTCTTCACGTTGAGAACCACCAATAATTTCGCCAATGCCTGGGAATAAAATATCCATCGCTGCTACTGTTTTTCCATCATCATTCATGCGCATGTAAAACGATTTGATGTCTTTTGGATAGTCTGTTAAAATAACTGGTTTTTTGAAATGCTTTTCTACTAAGTAACGCTCGTGTTCGCTTTGTAAATCAGCTCCCCAGCCTTCAATGATATATTGGAATTTCTTTTTCTTATTATGGTTCGATTCGCGTAAAATATCAATTGCTTCAGTGTACGTAATTTTCGCGAAATCATTTCCTAAACAGAAATTTAATTTTTCTAATAAGTTTAATTCGCTGCGTTCTGTTTGAGGTTTATTTTTTTCTTCGTCTAACAAACGTTGAGATAAAAATTCGATATCTTCTTTATTATGTTCTAAAGCATATGTAATCACATACTTCAACATTTCTTCTGCCAAAGCCATATTATCTTTTAAATCATAAAAAGCCATTTCTGGTTCTATCATCCAAAACTCCGCTAAGTGACGAGTGGTATTTGAATTTTCAGCACGGAATGTTGGCCCAAAAGTATACACATCACTAAAAGCCATAGCTGCTAATTCGCCTTCTAATTGCCCAGAAACAGTAAGGTTTGTTGATTTTCCAAAGAAATCTTGTTTATAATCAATCTCACCAGTTTCCGTTAATGGTGGACTTTTTGGATCTAAAGTGGATACACGAAACATTTCTCCAGCACCTTCTGCATCGCTGCTGGTGATGATTGGCGTGTGCATGTAAACAAATCCTTTATCATTAAAAAATTTATGAATAGCATATGCCAAAGTATGACGCACTCTGAAAATAGCGCCAAATGTATTGGTACGGAAACGTAAGTGAGCAATCTCTCTTAAAAACTCTAAGCTGTGTGCTTTAGGTTGTAAAGGGTAAGCGTTTGGTTTGGCAATATCCGATTCAGCATCTCCATAAATTTCAATCTCAGAAACAATAATTTCAACTGATTGACCTTTACCTTGCGAAGCTACTAATTTGCCAGTTACACCAACGCATGCGCCTGGCGTGATACGTTTTAAAATTTCAGGGTTAGTTGTTTCGAAATTAACGACCGCTTGTAAATTATTTATGCTAGAGCCATCGTTCATAGCAATAAACGAATTGTTACGAAATGTACGAACCCAACCTTTTACATTAACCGTTTGGTCAATTAAGTTTCCTTTTAATACTTCTTTAATCTTTGTACGTGTCATACCTATAAATTTGAAGGCATGAAGATAAAAAAAATTGAGAGATTAAAAGATTATTTCTTTTTTCCCTTCGGTTTTTCTGTTTTTCCTTTTCCCTCAGGCTTCCCTTTGTCTTTTGATTTGCCTTTGTGTTCTTTGGTTTTATTTTTTAATTCATGAAACTCTTTAGAGCCTGGTTTAATTCCTAATTCTTTAGCAATCGCTCCCCAACCTTTATCTTTATTTTTCTTGTAGGTATCGGCAACTGTCTCAACAGGTTTATGAGTAATTTCAGCAGTTTGAGCAACCATAAACACATCGCCAGGAGCCATCACGTTTAATAAACCTTGTACTTTATCTTTTGCTAGGTTAAATTTGGTTGACACTTGATCTTTAAAGGCTTTGATATCTGTTTGAGCTTTTGTATTAATGTCTTTTAAAACATTATCCATGTCAAGATCTCCGGTTCTTGGGTTAAACGAAACGATTTGCGCATTTACTAATACTGCAAAACAAACAGCGATAAGAGTGTATAGTTTTTTCATAATCTATGGTTTTTAGTAAAGTTAAATTTTTTCTTAATACTAAACTAGAGATTAATCTTTAAAAAATCACTATTCAACGACTTTCTTTAAATTTTTTTAATAGAGTAATTATTGTAAAACCTTCCTATCTTTGTCAAAAATTAAATTCATGGAAACTACTATTCCTTACATTATATATATTGAAGGCACTCCAAATCCGTCTTCAATGAAATTTGTTGCTAATAAAGTGTTGATTAACGAAAAAGGAGCAAGTGCTGAATATAGAAATATTTCAGAAACCTTAACAGCGCCAATTGCCAAACAATTATTTCAATTCCCTTTCGTAAAAACCATTTTTATATCGGCTAATTTTATTACTATTACAAAAACGGATGCTGTAGAGTGGGATGATATTACCATTGAACTTCGCACATTTTTAACCGAATATTTAAATGCAGGTAAACTAATTGTAACTGCTTTGCCAAAACAAGAAGTAGCCGTTGATAATACCTTTACCGAAAAAACAACCATTAGCACTCAGCATGTGGCTGCTAAAGATGAAGTGGAAGCTAAAATTATTGAAGTGTTAGATCAATATATCCGTCCCGCTGTAGAGTCGGATGGGGGCTTAATTACATTCAAAGAATTAAAAGACGGCGTGGTTACTGTGCAAATGCGTGGTGCTTGCAGCGGTTGCCCAAGTAGCACACTGACTTTAAAAGCTGGTATTGAAGCCTTATTAAAACGTTTATTGCCTGATGCTGTGAAAGAAGTAGTGAGCGAGGCGATGTAATATCTAACCGCAAAGAGCGATAGGTCATTCTGAACTTGTTTCAGAATCTCATCGAACAAAACTTTATTCACTTCTCGACTACGCTCGAACTGACAAACTTAAGGCTACAGAATAAAATCTATTTATCCGCGTAAGCAATACTTAACACACTAATTTTTATCCCTTCTATTTGTTGTAATAATTGGCAGCAGGCTTCAATGGTAGCGCCTGTAGTAATCACATCATCTACTAAAACAACATGTTTGTTTTTAAAGGTTTCGGGCACAATTAATTCAAAGACATCTTCCACATTTTCCCAACGTTCATATTTACTTTTTTTAGTTTGTGTTTCTGTAAATTCTTTTCGTTTTAAAACACTAGTGTTTAATGGTATTTTCAACCCTTCTGATAAACCTCTGGCAAACTCCTCACTTTGGTTATACCCTCTGATTTTAAATTTTTTACTGTGTAAAGGAACAGGAATAATAAAATCAGCTTTGCTAATGATATCATTTGTTTTTAAATCTTCGGCATACCATTTCCCAACTAATATTGCTAAATCCTTATTATGCTTGTATTTGATGGCATGTAATACTTTTTGTATACCTCCCTTTTTTTGAAATACATAAAAACTACTCGCTAAGAGTAACGGTGTTCTCCCATAAAACAAAGTGTCTACAGGATTTCTTTGTTGTTTATGAAAATTACTTTTTGGTAAATGCGAATAACAATAATTACAAACTTGTTCTTCGTGTTTAAATAATGAGTTACCGCAAGCTACACAGTTACGAGGATAGATGAGCGCTAAAAAATCTTGTAGCATTTATAACTTACCAGCTAGTGTGCAACTTAGTTTGTATTTATTTATTTTCCCTGATAAATTAAATAACTCAACATACACCACATAAATTCCTATTGGTGCTTTTTCATTATTGTCATTTATACCATTCCAGCTGATAACGCCGTCCATTGACAGTTGTTCGTTTTTAATTAAATGCCTTACTTGTCGGCCTTTGTTATCGTATATAAAAATATTTGCGGCAATACCAGTTTCATTTAATTTGTAACTAATATTTAATACATCATTATATCCATCATTGTCTGGAGAAAATAATGGATTTGGTATAGAAACACCACTGCCACCATCTGCTTGTAAATACTGAGAGTTACGATAAGCAGGGGTTGCAAAACCAACACCTTCAGAGGCACTATTCCAGTTTGTTCGGTCGTCAGTAGTTCTGTTAAAATCAATACGTTCTAAGGATACACCATCCACATCTACCAATAAAGGGAAGTGCATTTTTTCGGTGTATTTTAAATTATCAATCACAACCATGTTTTTGTCACTAAGTGTTACAACATCTGCATCATTGTTCATGCTTGGCAAATCGTTTACATCATAAAATCCTTTTGGATTTATGGTTTGATATTTTTGTTTAACAGTGCTGCCATTTTCACTTAATACTAAATAGCTTTCAGGAAATAGTAGATACCCTTCTTCTGTAATAATTTCAGTATCTTCTAAAACACCAGTTAATGTATCCATCGAGCCTATTCGTAAATCTTTTAGATTAATTGTTTTTTTACTTCTGTTATAAAGTTCAACAAAATCAACACCTCCAGTAGGCTCGTTAAATAACACTTCGTTAATCACCACATCATTTGGTGCGGGTGCTTCTGGCAAAGCAAACGGGGCCGTGCCATTAATTAAAGGATTACCAACGCAATCTGTTATGCCGTTTAAAACTGTAACATTATAAATTGTACCCAGTTGAATAGGAGAAGATAATTTTAAAATTACTTTTTTGTAATCGGGAGCCACTGCGCTTACATAAGTTGGAGTTGTTAATCCATTATCAAATGTATAATTGTTGGGATTAGAGATGGTAGATAGTTTTAAAGATTCGGTAAATAATACAGCAATAGTATCAGTATCAATCACAATTACTCTGTCCACACTTGGAGCCGTAACATCTGTGTTTGATGCAGCCACAGAATTTGCAATAGATGGTGTTCCTCCATTTGGATGAGTGCTAGCGTGCCAATTATTTTGTCCACCACATGGATTGTTAGCGTCAATTTGTTCTAAACTCCATCCGCCACTGCTTTTATTAGCATCATTATACCAGCTTGAAGAATAAGATACAGAACTAATCACAACATTATTGGAGTCGCTTAATGTAATTGTTGTGCCATCGTTTAAAAGAGAAGGAAAACTAGTTACTTCATATACAACAATACCAAAATTACTTAAGAATTGATTCGCAACTCCTGAACCAACAAGAACAACATATCCGTTAGGTTCAATAGTAATATCAGGTATCTTTTTCGAACTCGTTAAACTCGAAAAATTCCAATTTTTTAAATTAATACTAAAGTTAGTTCTGTTTTTTAATTCTACATATTCTTCGTTAGGTAAATTAATAGATGGGTCTGGATCAGGCATCAATTCATTAATAACAATATCATAAGGCTGTGCTTTATAAAACGAAAACGCTTTAGTATTTGGAGATAATGCATTAGAACTACAATCTGTAACCCCAGACACAGTAACTGTATAATTAGTGGCATTAATTAGTTTACTAGCCAAACTTAAAGTAACACACATATTGCCATTTGTATTAACAGCCAAAGTGGGGGAACCAATGCCTCCGTTAACAGAGTAATTTGCAGTAATAGTTAATTGAGAAGCCGCAATGGCATCATCAAAACATATAGAAATATGTAATGAATCTAATACAGTTACTGAACTTATTTTTGGAGCAATAACATCAGGTGCTAAAGAGTAAACAGAATTTACAAAACCTGGTGTTCCTCCATCCGCATCATTAGAGGCTATCCAATTACTAGACTGAGAGCAGTTAATATTTAAATTTGGATTGATTTGTTCAAGGGTGTATCCACCATCTTTTTTCACAGCATCTTGGTACCAAGTGTCTTTATAATTTACACTATCGATAAGTACTCCTGCATTTGTTTTTAAATAGATATTATCTCCTGTATTATTTAACGATGGAAATGAACTCACTCCCAATTTATTCATATAACCTAATGCTGTAAATTGTGCAGTATCTACTACAGGACAAATAATAACATAACTATTTGGAAGCAGTGTGTAATTCCCCAAAGTAGCTCCAGTTGCCGTATAGCTATCGGCTAATCTGAGTCCGTTTAAATTAAATGCATTACTACTACGATTATATAATTCAACAAACTCGGCATTAGTTAAATTAATTACTGGTGATGGATCTGCAAAAATCTCATTGATGACAATGTCTTTGTATCCCACTGTAATAGGAGCTATATAAGTAAAACTGGCAGTGCCAGATGAAATAGCATTTAAGGAATTATCTTGAACGCCGTTAACTGTTAATGTATTAGACACGGCATTTGCAAAAGGAGTTGTAAAAGATAAATGAACTAAAGATAAATTAGAAACATCTCTTGTGGCAGTATTTGGATTGCCAATTCCATTATTTACAGTATAGTTTGTAATTGTTTGAGCTGAGGTAATTTCTAAAGGCTCGCTAAATAAAACATCTAATTGTGTATTGGAAATAACAGTGTTACTCACAATACTGGGTGGAGTTACATCTAATACAATTGTACCTACATTAATATCGTCAAATAGATGTTTGCCAAAAAAACTAGCAGTAGATTGTTTTATGGCAAACCCAAAAGTAGTTGATGTTGTAAAACTAGCATCCGTAATAGAGCCCTCCGAAACATAACTAGAGCCTATTCCTGTCATATCTCTTTCTAATGTAAAAACATTAGCGCTTGTACGTGTGACTTTAATTTTTATCAAATTACTTGTAGAGCTTGCTACCGTCGCATTTACACCATCAATTAATATTGCCTGAGTCCCTGCGGTACTTTTATATAAACTAATGTCATCACTGGTGTTTCCTATTCGCACAAAGTATCCATTAATGGTTGAGGCTAATAAATTTGAATTATCAGACATTAAATAAGCATCAACGTAATTTGCTCCAGAAGTAGCAAACTGAAGATTTACCCAAAATTCCCAAGTGCAATTAGAGGTTAAGGTATTTGTGGTGCTGATATAAAACGCACTGTTGGAAGTTGTATTGGCCGATTTTAATTGACCAGCATTTACCGAAAAATCAGATACCGAACTTACTGTCCAAGTGGGATTTGATGTATAGTCTCCATCAGTAAAATCTTCATTGACTTGAGCCTTTGAAGAAAACAAAAAAAACAGGAATACTATAATTAAGGAAAAGTGGTTCATCTTATGGTAAAACTTATGAGAATCTAAAATAAGAAATTTTTTTGATAAGGAATAATTTAACAAATTGCGCTCTAATTAATTAATCAATATAAAAAATGAAAATTGCAGTAGTAGGTGCCACAGGTTTAGTAGGCACTAAAATGTTAGAAGTATTAGCGGAAAGAAATTTTCCCTTAACAGATTTAATCCCTGTAGCCTCTGAGAGATCAGTGGGCAAGGAAATTACGTTTAAGGGTAAGAAATACAAGGTGCACTCTATGACAGAAGCTATTGCAGCAAAACCTCAAATTGCTTTATTTTCGGCTGGTGGAAGCACTTCTTTAGAGTGGGCTCCAAAGTTTGCAGAAGCTGGCATTACAGTAATTGATAATTCAAGCGCTTGGCGCATGGATGCTACAAAAAAATTAGTAGTACCCGAAATTAACGCTCACGAGTTAAAAGCAACAGATAAAATTATAGCCAATCCAAATTGTTCTACTATTCAAATGGTGGTTGCTTTAAATCCATTACATAAAAAATATAAAATCAAACGCGTTGTTGTTTCTACCTACCAATCTGTCACTGGTACTGGCGTTAAGGCAGTTGATCAATTAATGAATGAGCGTGCTGGTAAAGAAGGCGAAATGGCGTATAAATATAAAATCGATTTAAATGTGATTCCTCAAATTGATGTATTTACGGATAATGGTTACACAAAAGAGGAAATGAAAATGGTAAACGAAACGAAGAAAATCATGAGCGATGATTCTATTCGTTTAACGGCAACTACGGTTCGTATCCCTGTAATGGGCGGACATAGCGAAAGCGTGAATATTGAGTTTGAAAATGAATTTGAAGTGAAAGATATTTTTGAGATGATGAATAACACGAAAGGCGTTATTTTACAAGATGATATTGCAAATCAAATTTATCCTATGCCAATGAATGCTCACAACCGTGATGAAGTATTTGTTGGACGTATTAGAAGAGATGAAACACAGCCTAAAACTTTAAATATGTGGATTGTATCGGACAATTTGCGTAAAGGAGCTGCTACTAATGCTGTGCAAATTGCGGAGTATTTAATAGAGGCAAAGTTGGTATAGTGTGTTCCCCTCTGGAGACTTGCCTGACGGCAGTCAGGGGGGCAGGGGGAGGGAAAAAATTGGACATAAAAAAAGCTGCTGTACCCATCCCCGTTTAAAGTACAGCAGCTTTTTTGTATTGGTTTAAACTAAACAAAACCTATGATAAAGAACTGGTATAAAATTAATACCTAAATCCGCCACAAAAAACCACAAACTAATAAGTGGTCGGTTTTGTTTGATAAGTGGTTACATTTTAAAGGATAAATGGAATTAAAAAAGCCCCGATAAAAATATCGGGGCTTCTTGTTATTTATTCAATATCACTTTTTCTCTCATCACAACTCGATTGTTTTGATAAAGATTGACGAAGTAAATTCCATTAGCAAAATTATCTAAATGCAAGGTGTGCGAAATATTAGTTGGAATCTCACTTAGTAATATTTTTCCATCAACCGACATTACTTCTATTTTCTGTAATTCTATTTTTGAAGTAATAGTTAAAGAACCATTAGTTGGATTTGGGCTAACTGAAATTACATTGCCATTTAACTCCTGTAAACCAACACTTGCGCCAATTATCATTAATGTGCCTGTGCCTGTTGTTAAGGGAGTAATAACACCTGTAGCATTTGATTTATTTGCAAGTGACAAACCAATGCTTAAAACATCATCAGTTGTTAAATTAGATTTGATTTGATAGTGCAGTTTTGCTATTAAACCATTTCCACTCACATTATTATTAAGGGTGTGTGTTGTTGCCGTGAAAATTTTACCATTAGCAAAATCTAATTTTCTAAAATGTAGATTTTGTGAGGCATCTATAAATGACGGCAAGTATTCTAACCAAATATTACTTGGTTCTATCAATGTATTATTAAACCCTATGGTGAACGCAACTCCATTAATATTATTAATATTTGCTGTCGCATCTCCTAAAAAAATAGAGGCTGTTCCCCAATTTCCTTTAGTTACATAAGCTTGATCCGGAACAATCCTTAATTGTGGATTAACTGAATTTATCTCTTCCTGTTTAAACGTATGAGTTAATCCATAATTATTGAAAATAGCGAGTGTATCATTATCGTTAATGGTGCCATCGCCATTACAATCACTGTGATTTAAATTTTTACCGTTAGTAATAGTTCCTGTCCAGTTATTTGCAAAATACGATTGCCATGTATTACTTGTGCTTGCTCTTGGTGTTCCTGTTTGCGTATAATGCAAGCCTAATTCTAAAACATCTAAATTATTTGCTATACCATCACTATTTGCATCTCCTGGCCAAACATCTTGGCAATTTGGATTTACAACTACAGTTAACGTATGAGTAGTTAAACATAATCCCATCCCTGTTAATCCCACCACCGTATAATTTGTTGTAACTGTAGGTGAAACTACTATACTCGTTGTATTGGTTGAACCATTCCAAATATGATTAGTAGCTCCGCTCGCTCTCAATGTGTCACTTGCGCCTATGCAAATCACACTTTGACTCTGTGAAGTAACTAAGGAAGGATATTGATCCACAAAAACATTAAAATCTGTATACTTCACACAGCCTGCACTACTCGCTCCAAAAACAGTGTATTGGGTTGTTGTTGTAGGTGAAACAACAATAGTGTTACTAGTGCTCGTTACGGTACTAGTTGCACTTGCATAAGTATATGTAACCGCACCTGAAGCATTAATAGTAAATGAATTACCAGTACAAATAGCACCACTACCATTTGAAGTGACATTTGGTAACGGTAATGTATAAACAGTTAGTGTTGTAGCAGCCGAACATCCGGCACTACTAAATCCTGTTACGGTATATGTATTTGTAGATGGAGGATAAACAACTGGATTTAAACTACTATACGAATATGTAACAGCTCCAGTTGGAGTAATGGTGAACGCCTGATTGGGGCATACAGTACCATTTGGAGCAGATATAACAGGAGGTGCATTAACCGTAAATGTAATTGGTGTTCTAGCGGTACTATATAAACAATCTTTTGACTCTGCATAATATGTATATGTGCCGACAGGCAAAACGGACGGCACATAAAAAGTATCTGTAGACAATACAACTGTGGATGTTGGCGAAGAATACCAATTAATAAAAAGGTTGTTACTTGCTACTGTTAAAGTGGTAGTGGCGTTTGCACAAATTGACTTATTAGCTAGTGGGGTAATATCTGCTGGTGACGACGGAGGGAGCGAAGTGCATGGTCCAAGCTTTTGAATAAAGATACCATCATTTGGCGCAGATAAATTATAAATCCCTGGATTAGGATCAAAATCTGCTGTACCTGTAAATTCATTAATAATATATATATTCTGACTCTGATCCACATAAAAAGAACCGTCTGTATCGTTAAGTATTATGACATCTCCGCTCATTTCTTGCCAAATGAAATTACCATTTAGGTCTAATTTACGAATTCCAGGTAACATTAAAATATTGTTGTAAAACTTGACATATACAAATGAATAATCAATAGCTAACGATGCTGGCTCACCAATAAATTGATGGCCATAAATAAAGTTGCCAAAAGAATCTAATTTTAAAATTATACCAGATAATGGATTTCCTGAAACATTATACACCCCAATATTTGGATCTATATCATATGTACCAGAAATATTACCAGCCATATATATATTACCATATGTATCGCAAGCAGTACCTCGGTAACGTATAGATCCAGAACTATTTGGAAAAGATTTTACCCAGACAAAATTTCCCAAAGAATCTAATCTTGTTAAAAAATTAATACTACTACCTGAAAAATTATTTACATTAAAAACACTTGTTCCTGGATCACAATCAACAGTACCAGAGTGTTGCCCTAATAAATTAACATTACATGAATTATCTACAGAAATATCTAATATAGATGAAGTAAGTGAACCACCCAATACACCTGACCAAATATAATTTCCATTTTTGTCAAGCTTTAAAACAAAAGCATCAGCATACGAAGAAATAGTCCCAATGCTAGTAATAAAATGGGTAGATGATCCTAGATCAAAGTCTACTGTACCAGTAAAATTTCCTCCAAAATAAATATTCCCATATTTATCTAAATCCAATCCAGTTACATAAACATTTGCCGACAGTCCTCCAATATTTTTCACCCAAATAAAATTGCCATCTGAATCTAGTTTTAAAACAAATCCATCCTCATTACCACTAGCAGCTAAATTATACACTCCAGGCCCCGGGTCAAAATCAATAGGATTATTTAGTATATTATTATCAAAAGTTCCTATAATAATTAAATTACCTAGTGAATCAATTTCCATATTTCTGCTTACCACATTTACTGGCCCTTCAATTTTCTTCGCCCAAATAAAATTTCCATTTATGTCTAATTTTGAAATATATGTTGCGGCTGCCATATTACTTAGAGTGAAAGTATGTGTTGCCGTTCCAGGATCTAAATCGATTGAATCTAGATAGGAACCAGTTGAATATACATTGCCAAATTTATCAGCCACAACAGATCTGTCTACTCCTGACTGATTTGCATAGTGTACAGGGAAATTTACTGCCCATTTTAATTCAACTTGTGCGTTTATTAAATTGAAGGAGATAAGTAAAACGAGTAAAACTATTTTTTTCATATAGGACGTTATTTGTTCAAATATAATCCAATTTATTTACTAAACCTTACCGTTAAAAGGATTTTTAGCACATTTAAGAAAACGGATGGAATTAAAAAAACCCTTCTGCTATCAATCAGAAGGGCTTTTTTTACTCTGGCTTGTTCACTAAACTTGATTTGTTGTTTAAAACCAAAAACAGCTTGTTTTACAAATCGAATCAAAACCTGAGTAAAAGTAAGGCAATAGATTTAAGTTTTTATTGCAAACCAATAAGTGCTATTGTTTATTTGATAAGTGTATTGTTTTTGCTGAAAATTGATTTAAAAAAGATTAGCATCTCATATATTCATTAAAAAACCCTTCTGCTATCAATCAGAAGGGTTTTAATTGTTTGAAACACGGCTTGTTGTTTAATTAAATCGCCCGTATTTTTTTGGTCTTTTAGAATGAAACTAATTTTACTCCTATGGTAAAAGGGTATAATTCTGGACCTTTTCCGTTTTCAAACAAGGGGGTTAAAGCATAATTGGCATATAATGTAAAGTTATGATAGCCTATGCTTGCATGAGCATTTACTCGAAATGGGTTTAAGTTATAATCATCTCTTCTAATCACTTTTATATCTTCAGAATTTCGAGTGCCTATCTGGCGAGTTCTTGAGCCTAACTTATAGCCACCAACAACACCAAATGCTAAATGGAATGCTTTTTTAGGGTTTTTATTGGTGTTAAATTCTATTAATAGTGGAACATTTACAAAGGTTGTTTTCAATCTATTTTTCTTATAACTAAATGTGTTTGTAGAATCAATCACACCGAATGTATAACTTGAATCTGCATTTAATTTTGTTTTATTACTAAACTCATATTGATTCCATTCAAATCCAATACCAGTTACAAGGTTTACATAATCTTTGTAAATGTGAATGTTTTTTTCGAAAGGATTTAATTGAAAGTTTAATGATTTGCCATAGTTTAAAGCCATATATTCTTGTCCTTTTGGCATTCCAAAGTCGCCATTTGACAACCAGCCATTTACACCCATTCCGAAGCCACCCCAATGGTGAAAGTCATCTTCATCTTTTTTGCTAATGTTTGTATCCGAGTCTTTATCTTTATTGATGATGACGTATTGTTTTTTTCTGAAATTAATAGTGGTTGTATCTTTTTTGTCGCCTGATTTTTTAGCAACATCATCACCAACTACTTTTGCAATAAATGAGGAACTTGAGGCTTCGGCACTCACTTCTGTTGGTTCGCCCTTAAATTTAATGGTGCTTGAACCCGTAGCATTAGCGTTTATCTTATGATTAGCATACACTTTTGCTGATGAAGCGCCCGAAGCTGTAATGTTTGTTGTGTTTGCATTCAATTTATAGGCTTTTAATGCCGATGCTCCGCTAATAGTTCCATATAAAGTTTCAGAATTTCCTTCTAATGTAACAGATGACGCGCCACTTAACATCGCATCAATTGCTTTGGTTTTTATAGTAGCTATTACATTTCCTGCACCAGAAACATCAATAGATAAACTGTCGCCTAATAATGTATTTTCTGTACTTAGTTTTGAAGCGCCACTACAAATGATTTTAGAGAGAGTGTTTCCACTCACATATACTTTGTAGCTATGAGTAAAACTTCCTTTAGCTTTAATGATTAATGCATCTCCTTCAAATGTTGTGTAGATGTTGTTAATTTCTTTATCGTCTGCTATTACTTTCAAAGACAAAGTATCACTTTGCTTGTAAATAACGCTTGTAGCTCCTGATAATTCAATTTGCTTAAATGGTTTTGTTTCTCTTACCTGAGTTGTTTGTGCTTTAATTGCAAGGGAGCTAATTAAAAAAACGGATGATAATATGATTGTTTTCATTGTATATTTTTTAAATTAAATAATCTTTTCTGCAGAATTTATACATAGGACGCACCCCGTTACAGAAAAGTTACAGGGAACTAAAAAATAATTTTAAAAAGAAGGGGTGGGACTAGTTACTTTTAACCCAATTAGCAATATCTAGAATGATTTTTTCTTCCACATTACCTTGTTTATCATACTCGGCAGGGCTTGATTTATCTTCACCTTTCATAAATAAGTGATTAAGGGTTGGGTATGAAATAAATTGATTTTTTGGTTTGTCGCTTAAATTTTGCTTCCACAAATTAAAATCAGTCATGGTTACTTGGTAATCTCTTTCACCTTGTAATACTAAAATAGGTTGCTTTACTTTTTTAGCCACTTGTACTTGGTTATATTTTACTAGGGATTGCCAGTACTTAGAATCTAAATTCAGAGGTAAATCCTCTGCTTTAGCAGTTTTTAAAGCTTTAGGGTCTTTAAGTGTTTTAATTTGTTTGCTAAGCTCTTCAATTTGTTTCTTTTCATTTTGGTCAATACTGTCTAGGCCAAAAATATAATTGTATTGCTCTAACACCACATCTTCTAAAGGGCGAGCATTTCCTGCTAAAAGAACTATACCATTTATTTGTTTTGACTTATTGGCAATTAATGGAGCACACATGGCACCTAAACTGTGGCCAACAATAAATATTTTGGAATCTTTAAAATTGGGATTGTTTTTTATAGTCGTAATGGCTGTTAAAGCATCTTCAATAACCTCAGTATTTAAATCAACTTCTTTCATGTCTTTACCATAAACTAAAGTGCGTTTATCGTATCTATAAGTAGCAATGCCATTAGAAGCTAAGCCAACGGCTAAATCTTTTAAAGCTTTGTTTGGTCCAATAGTTTCATCTTTATCATTAGGGCCAGAACCCGCTAATAAAATAACCACTGGAGGATTTTTAATCGCATTAGGCACACATAGTGCGCCAGGTAAGGACATTGTTCCTGTTTTTACAGCAATTTTTGTTTCGTAATATTTGTTTGGTTGAGCATATTCAGGAGTAATATAAGCTGTTTTGTTTTTTGGAGGCACAAAAAACATCCCGATAATTTTTTTGTTTTCAGCAAAACTAAATTGCAAATCCATTTTTGTTTTTTCAAATGTACATCTTACAGCAACCACATCAATAGAATCTTTCTTCATTGATTCAACGGTTGTATAGCCTTTGTATTCGCCCATGTATCTTGGAATACTTCCCCACATTTTTTCTAACATCGCCGCATTAAATTTATTGGCCATGCTGGTGTCAAACATCGAGTAGCAGCTGTCAAATTGCTGACGCTCTAATTTTTTAACAAAAGAGATGGATAACTCTTCGTTAGTTTGCGAAAAAGAATCTAAGCTAACAAGAAGTAATAGAAAAAGCTTGTATGTGAATTTCATAATGGTATTAATAGGCAACTAATGTAAAATAAGTTTAAAGAATATTTTATGTTTATTTTTTCAGATAATCAGATACTATTTATTTTTTCTCACCACCATCAAGCCATCTCTAATGGGCAATAAAATATTTTCAACTCTTTCGTCTTGCTGCACAAACTGATTGAACTGATGAAGCGCTAATGTTTCTCGATCCATATCTTTTTCAGGCATGGTGATTTTTCCGCTCCATAAAACATTGTCGGCAATAATTAATCCACCTAGTTTTATTTTATCAATGATTAAATGATAATAGTTGAGGTAATTTTTTTTATCAGCATCAATAAAAACTAAATCAATCGGTTCATTGATTGTTGTAACATATTCTTTCGCATCAGCCAAAACCAATTCTATTTGATTGGCATATTCTGTTTTGGCAATAAATGATTTTGCAAACGAAGAGGTTTCTTCATTTACGTCAATGCTAATTAATTTCCCCTCTGGATGTAACCCTTCTGCTAAACACAAAGCCGAATAGCCAGTATATGTTCCAATTTCTACAATTAACTTTGGTTGTTGTAGTTTGGAAATAAAACTTAAAAAACGACCTTGTAAATGTCCGCTTAGCATACGCGGAGAAACCACTTTTAAATGCGTTTCTCTATTTAGGTTTGCTAATACTTCTGATTCGGGAGAGGTATTGTTTTCGCAATAATCGCTAAGGTCTTTGGTAATGAATTCCATATTACAAATCTAAGGATAATTGTTTTGGTAACAATTGAAACGTTAGGCGGTGAAGTGGGGTAGTGCCATGAACTCTTATAGCATCTCTATGTTTTTTTGTAGGATAACCCATGTTTTGTTCCCAACTGTATTGAGGATATTTATCAGCAGCATCCTTCATAAAATCGTCACGATAGGTTTTTGCTAAAATACTCGCTGCGGCAATACTCAAAAATTTAGCATCACCTTTAATGATACATTGATGAGGTGTTTTTTTGTAGGGTGTAAAGCGGTTTCCGTCAATCAATAACAACTCAGGTTTTTGATTGAGCTGGTCAATCGCACGATGCATCGCTAAAAACGATGCTTTTAAAATATTAATTTCATCAATTTCTACATTATCAACCACGCCAACAGCCCAGGTTAAAGCTTTTTCTTCAATTTCAGGACGGAGCTCGTATCTATCGTTATCACTTAATTTCTTACTATCATCTAACCATTTGTTTTTATAATTTTTCGGTAAGATAACAGATGCTGCATAAACAGGACCAGCCAAACAACCTCGTCCCGCTTCATCGCAGCCTGCTTCAATTAAGTTTTTATCGAAATATGATTTAAGCATTAATTATTTTTTAACCACATAGAAACATAGTATTTTAGAGTCTATAAGCGTAAGTTATATATTTTAAGGACATATAGGAGGAAGCGACGCTTCCTCTCTGTTTATCTTATAATTTTACTCAGCTGTACTTTAATTCTATTGTGTCTATGTGGTTAATGTTTTTATTTTAAACTTTCTAAACAAGCTTTAATAGCATCAAAATCAGGCTGCTTGCCAGCATCTTCTAATATTTCAGCATACTGAATCACTCCGTTTTTATCAATTACAAAAGCCGAACGCTTAGTTACGCCAACCATTCCAAAGCCAAAGGTCTCGTACAACGAATCATATGCTTTCGAAACCGTTTTATTGAAATCGGATAATAAGTGAAAATTATAATTTTGTTCTTTCTTAAAGGCACCAAGACTAAATAGTGAGTCGATAGAGATCCCTATTACTTCTGCATTTAAAGAGGTGTACACATTGTAATTATCTCTGATATTACACAATTCTGCTGTACAAACACCTGTAAAAGCTAATGGAAAGAATAAAATCACTAAATTTTTTCCTTTATAATCCGACAAAGAAATTTCTTTTTTCTCGGTATTAAATAATTTAAAATCTGGAGCTACTTGTCCTACTGTTATTGCCATATTTTTATGTTTTGTGCTTACTTGTGAGTAAACTGGTTATTAATTGTTAGTTAAACAATCTAAAATTAGAACTGTTTAAACAAAGTAAATGATAATTTTGCACAAAAATTTAATAAACTAAAAAATAAAAATCATATGGCATTAGTAGGAAAAAAAGCGCCTTTATTCAAGGCTTCAGCGGTAATTAACGGAGAAGAAATCGTAGATAATTTTTCTTTAGAGCAATACATTGGTAAAAAACACGTGGTATTTTTCTTTTATCCAAAAGATTTCACATTTGTTTGCCCAACTGAATTACACGCTTTTCAAGAGAAATTAGGAGAGTTCGAAAAACGTGGTGTTGCTGTTGTTGGTTGCAGTACTGATACAGAACAAAGTCACTGGGGCTGGTTACAATTAGATAAAAAACAAGGTGGTATCAAAGGAATTACTTATCCATTGGTAGCAGACACAACTAAAATTATCTCAATTAATTTTGATACATTGTTAGGAGATTATGATGTAAATGAAAATGGTGATTTAATTGCAACTGGCGATATGATTGCTTTTCGTGGATTATTCTTAATTGATAAAGCAGGCGTTGTTCGTCATCAATTAATTAACGATTTACCTTTAGGACGTAATGTTGATGAGGCTTTACGTATGGTAGATGCTTTACAATATTTTGAAGAAAAAGGTGAAGTTTGCCCTGCAAACTGGACTAAAGGTAAAGAAGGCATGAAAGCAGACCACAAAGGTGTTGCAGATTATTTAAGTAATCACTAGTTATAACTATTTACAGCATAGAGAAGGGGTCCTCCCTTCTCTATTTCACTGAAAAAGAGCGGCAAAGCAATTATTTTTGAAAAAAAGCAAAAAAAGTTATATTTTTTTTTGCAACAACAGAAATTGTTATTAAATTTGCAACCCCATTTAAAAGGGACGTTCTTTAAAATCAAAAAAATAAGCCGAAGTAGCTCAGCTGGTAGAGCCACTGATTTGTAATCAGTAGGTCGGGGGTTCGAGTCCCTTCTTCGGCTCTTTTTAAAATGGGGATATACCAGAGTGGCCAAATGGGACAGACTGTAAATCTGTTGTTTCGACTTCGGAGGTTCGAATCCTCCTGTCCCCACATTAAACGATGGTTGTCGCATTGTTAAGAGTAAGATTAAGCGAAAGTAGCTCAATTGGTAGAGCTCCAGCCTTCCAAGCTGGAGGTTGCGGGTTCGAGACCCGTCTTTCGCTCCAAAGAATAGATTGAAGGTGAAGTTGATGAATAACCGTATATACGGACAAAAGACAGGAAAGACTTGCGTATGCGGTCCAAAGCCTTTTGAAAGTCCCCAAAAATAGAGGGACTTTTCGTGCATACAAAAAGTAAGTTCTTTAAAATAAAGCAAACAGCAGAATTTAAAAGCTGTTGTAGCTCAGTGGTAGAGCACCTCCTTGGTAAGGAGGAGGTCGGCGGTTCAATCCCGCTCAACAGCTCAAAAAGATTGAAAAAAGAATAATTAATTTTAAATATAAATAACAAATAAACAAAATAACAATGGCTAAAGAAAAATTCGACCGTTCCAAACCACACGTAAACATTGGAACAATTGGTCACGTAGATCACGGTAAAACTACATTAACAGCTGCAATTACTACTGTATTAGCATCTAAAGGTTTATCAGAAGTAAGAGATTTCTCTTCTATTGATAATGCTCCAGAAGAAAAAGAGCGTGGTATCACGATCAACACTTCTCACGTTGAGTATCAAACTGCAACTCGTCACTATGCTCACGTTGACTGTCCAGGTCACGCGGATTATGTGAAGAATATGATTACTGGTGCTGCTCAAATGGACGGTGCGATTTTAGTTGTTGCTTCAACTGATGGTCCTATGCCTCAAACTCGTGAGCATATCTTATTAGCTCGTCAAGTAGGTGTACCTGCTATCGTTGTATTCATGAATAAAGTGGATATGGTTGAAGATGCTGAGTTATTAGAATTAGTTGAAATGGAAATCCGTGAATTATTATCATTCTACAAGTTTGATGGTGATAACACTCCAATCATTAAAGGTTCTGCTTTAGGTGGATTAAATAACGATCCAAAATGGGTTGACAAAATTATGGAATTAATGGATGCTGTTGATAGCTTTATTCCATTACCTCCACGTGAGAAAGAAAAACCATTCTTAATGCCGGTTGAAGATGTATTTACAATTACTGG
>PNMI01000035.1 GCA_013823565.1 Sphingobacteriaceae bacterium
GTTCAACGCATTATAACCTTTTCCACTATAACTATTATCTTTAAGTTGAAAAGAGAATGAATTAATTTCTTGTTCTTCGGCAATTTCATAAAAAGCAATTTTGAAAAATAATTTTGTATCTTTTTTTTGAAATTTTATTTTAAAAGCATTTTTGAACCAATTACCAATTTGTTTTTCAAATTTTTCTTCTGAAAAAGAAAATTGATTTTCATTCAATAAACTACTTTTAATTAGCCTATTTTTTATTAAACTATTTTTATTCATTTTCAATTTATTAATTTCCAAAAATTAATTTTTTCCAAATAGTAAAAAGCACTTGGTACCAGTATTCCAGTTGGGTTACCCAAATCTATAAATGTATAGCCTTGTTTTTTCATTTTTCTTATAAATTTCTGATTATCTTAATAGAAAAGAGTATTTTAAATAAGAATCTATTTTAATGGAAGAGAAATCTAAGGCCTTACTGAGTTGCTAAATTTTATCAATAATTATGAAAAATATAATTCTTCTACTATGGTTATTCTTAATGTCTTGTTCGCATAAGGGGGAAGTAAAAGTGTTGGATGCAAGTAGAGATACTACTATCATGATTAAAACAAATGCAGGAAATCCAGTAATGATGCTTCTTGAAATAAAGGGTGAAACGAATGATTCATTCAAAATAAACAATTTTATATTTCCAGGTGGATCAGTTGATACCAAAATGCAACTTGATTGGTATAATAAAGATTTCCCATTAAAATACCAATCATACAAAGCAACAAAGGGAAGCTTAACAATAAAATATAATCTCTGATATTTTTATTTAGTATGAAAATCTAATGCTAAATCACCACTCATAATCAGGGGTCCCAAGATCATGCCCTGCTATGTCCACTTAATTTAAACTTAAATTTAACCACTTACATTAAAAATGTAGGTGGTTTTTTATTAAATATAATACCAGCCATGGTATATTTATCTAATAACTAACTCTGTCAAATGCGCTTAAATAAAATAGTTTCCATTTTTTTATTGCTTCCAATCCTATCTATAGCACAACAAAGTTCAACAGAAAAAAATATCCTTCCTAGGATAGTAAGCATTAGTACAGATACAACTAATGGGAATTATAAAGAAGTAAAATTCTTATATGATAAATTAAATAGGGTTATTGCCATCTTACATACAAACTGCTCAATTAAAAAACCTGCAATAGATAAACCCAAAGTTGATACTACTAAAACACAATTTTTTGAATATACAGGCAATAATGCAAAGCCCTTTTTATGTAAAATGGTTACTTATGAATTTAATAAGAAAGCAAATAAACGGGTTTGGAAAATAAATAAGTTGCAATACTTTATTTATGAAAATGGAGAGAAAGTTCGAGACAGTGTGTTCTATCGTAAAAATGAAAATGGGAGACGAAAATATGACTATTTCGAACAAACTTTTGAACCATTTGAAACAAATGAAGCAGAAGATAATCCAATTAGAAATATAAAATTCGACGAAGAAAAGTATGATAGTTCCATTAACCCCTTAAATCAACTCAATATAGCTGCTGCCCTTGATATTGAATATATTTATTTCCCTATAAAAGAATCAGCTTTAATAAGTCTTAATAAGGATTTTCATAACTGGGGAATTGAATTTATGTGGTATTTTAGTACTAAAAACAATCTATTAATTTACACAGTAAGAAGGGGCGATAAATATTCACCACCTATTTATGATAATGTTCATTTAAAATATACTTACAATCAACATAAACTACCCGTGTACTGTGTTGCCCTCACTAAAAAAATTGACAATGGATCTACTTACCTTGGTGGTTTTTTAAAATATTTTACTTTCCGTTATTCAAAATAGTAAACAAAGTAAAGTACAAAAACATAAGCGTTAGCATGTACCATGAACAACCTAGTCAAATGAAAAAATAATTTTCTTGCTGATTTTTATGCCGATATTTTCAATGGCACAAAATAATAATGCAAATAATAAATTACCACTAATTGAAAGAATCACCAGTGATACAATCAATGGAAAATATAAAGAAGTATATTTTACTTATGATCATTTAAACAGAGTGATCAATATCATTGATTATATCCATTTAGTTAATGATTCTACCGTACTTCCTTTTAAATATTCATTACCAATGGCAACTAAATTTCAGCGTTTTGAATATGATGAAAATAACATGGAACCAAAGCAAAGACTTAGAATAACCTACGAGTATGAAAAATTTGATCCAAAAGAAATGTTTACTTATAATACTGAACTTCAGTACTTCTTTTTTTCAAATAAAGAACTAATTAAAGATAGCATTTTAGAAAAACATATTGCAGGATGGGATTTTAGGTTTGACAATGATTTACCAGATGCCAGAGTTGGAAAATTCGAGTATGGTAATTCATTCATTACAAGTATATATAAAAAAAAAGAGCCTAATTATCACAACTTTTTTAACAAACAATCATTCGTTTATCAGACTAATGCAATAAAAGACAGTCATGAAGAATTTTACATAAGAGATATAAAAATCAATTCTTTAAAATTAGTCTCAGGCACATATTTTAGTTTTCGGCATTTCGATAAAGCCATTAATCCCTTTAAACAACTCAATATTTCATCCGTATTTAAAACCGAAAATATTTCATTTGAATTTAACAGTACCGACTTAATTGATGTAGACAATCCTTTTAGTTTCACGCCAGCCTATTTTTATTGGCCAATATACAATAACAATAATCCTACCAATTATATTATCAGAAAGAAATCTAGCGACTCCCCTTTTATAGACGATATAAGTTTAAACTATACCTATAATCAAGATAATTATCCTGTTTATTGCACAATCGCGGTAAAGAAAACACTAAATAATGGTACTAATGCTGGTAGTTATAAAAAGCATTTTACTTTTCACTACAAAAAATAATTACTAATAAAATATTCATTTGAATATCCCAAGAAGCATTCATAAAAACTGTTTAATGAAACCATTTTTAAGCATACTAATTCTTTTACCTCTTTTTTCAAATTCACAAAATTTGAGTATTGGAGCCAAACAAGATCGTTTAATTCAAAGTATTACCAGCGATACCATCAATGGAAAGTATAAAGAAATTTTATTCTCATACGACTTACTTAAAAGAGTTACAAGCATTACAGAAAGAACTTCGATGACAGAAGATTCTTCAAAAAAGTTTACTGATCAGTTAATTACAGATACCTCTACAATTCAACAATTCGAATACAAAGCCGAACAAAAAGAACCCTTTTTAAGAAGAACAACTAGTTTCTATTTTGATGAGAAAGAAAAAAAATGGTTTTGGCAAGCATATGAATTACAATATTTTATTTATGAAAACGGTAAAAGAGTTCGTGATAGTATGCTCCATAAATCAAGGGCTTTTTCTTTGTTAGACAAAAGGCACGAATGGGATTTTGATACCACATTTAAAACATATATTACCAATATTAAACAGACAGATTCTGCTTTTTATTACATGTGTGATAAAACCAATTATGGGTATCCTATGAACCTATACACCAGATCTATAGTGCAACATGAAAATAGCATTAGTCAATTGAGTGCCCACTATTTTGCTTCCTTTCAAATTATTTCAAATAGCTTTTACAAAAAATTTGATGAAGCGATTAATCCATTTAATCAACTAAATATTGCTACCGTTCTTGCAAATGAGAAACTGTCTTTTTCATTTGACTTAAATAAAGTTAGAGTCAATTATGAACCTACAGCTAGGGTTCACACCCTAGAATTGAACTGGCTTTTTTTAAATAAAACCAACGCTTTGAACTATTATAATGAAGGAATAGACCTTTATTATAACTATAAACACAATATGGAAGTAAGCTACATTTACAATCAACTAAAATTGCCGGTATTTTGTAGTATCAATATTTCTTTACTGGACAATGACGGGGAAGTATATGCTCGTAAAAAAAGGAATTTTTCTTTTCGTTATATACAATAGTCGCGGACTAAACCTTACAACTATTGGGTATAAATCCAAAGAGATCTTTTAAAATATACATTTATCAAGTTCGTTGTATATGCAAACTTATACAATGAATGTTCTATCCTCGGTATTTTCAAATTTGCTTAAAGGTAAATATTACCTGCTAGCAGGCATTTTAATTATTGCCTTTATCATCGGGGCTACTGAATTCATTCACCAAGTTAGAGGGATACCTTATGCGGATTTAACAAGAGACCCTAATGCAATTTCACTAAAACCTAAATATATTGGATTTGTATCCCAGATAGGACTATTTTTTTGGTTTGGGACAGTAAGCTTATGCTTAGCGAGTGCAATAATTTTAAAGCATTTAGCAGGAGATTATTTGTATGTTCTCTATTTTAGATTTTTCTCGTTTTTTACTTTTGTATTAGGTGTTGATGATGTATTTATGCTTCATGATGCATCTGCACATAGAGGGATAAATGAAAAAGTGATCTATATCATTTATATTGTCTCACTATTATATTTTTTAGTGAAATTTTTCAAACTTGTTTTCAAAACCAACTTTGTATTATTGTTTATTGCTGGACTATTTTTAGGTCTGTCTGTTTTATGGGATGTACTTTATTCTTCAGATTATTTTATTGAAGATAGTTTTAAGATTATTGGTATTGTTTTTTGGTTTTTATATTTCTTGGATACAACAATAAAGTCTGTAATAAATACAACAAGAGGAACTATAATTGAGAAAGCCTAAAATATTATCTCAGTGAAATTTTGGAATATGCTTTTGCTATAACATATTTTGATTCTTGCCACCCAATTACTAAAATTTCTCTCAGTGAGTAGCTGATTCTCTTTTTTAATTCATAATACCCGTACAATACTCCAGAAATAATGGTGAAGGGACCAAAGAAAGCAATACCATAAAGACTCTTAAAAAAGTATATTCCAAGAAAACTTCCAGTTATATGCACACATAACATTAATAATACTTTTTGGAAATTAATCTTTGGTAAATGTAGCATGTCTAGTGCTACACCATTGAACCGGTCGATAGGGAATAAGAGGGAGAAAAAAACCATGATTCTTAGAATATTGGCTGCTTCAGAGCCAACATATTTTTCGCCCCCAATAATATAAACTGCTAAATCTGCAAAAACAATCACCCCTAAAACAATAGGGATAATTGCAAACGTTAGAAGCCCTGCATATTTCTTAAATATGTAGACAAATTGATTTTTATCATTTTTGTTGAGTGCTGTAGCCATAGAAGACATTCCTGTTCCTAAAGAACTCCCTAAGGGTATTTCAATAATGGTCATTAGTCTTCCTGGTAAATTATAAACGGCTAATGCTGTAGGCCCCAAAAAAAAGGTAATTACAAATGTGGTACTAATTCTAAAAAATAAAACACTAGTGCTAGTTGATACAGTAAACTTCCCAAAATGGTATAATTCTAATAATGTTTGTTTATTGCAGTAAAATATTGTTTTTAAATTAAATGATTTAAAAAATAAGCAAACAACTCCTGTTAAACAATTGGTTACAATGTTTAAAATAAGCATATTCGTTAATGTCATTTTGTTGAAGTATATCAAGCATAAAATGATTAATAACATTGATAAGTTGTTCACCAGTCTTAACCAAAGAATTTTTTTATAGTTTTCTTCCGCCATCAGAATCCAAATGGGAACTGTAAATGGAAGTGAACTAATAAAGGTGATACCAAGCCATTTTGCAACAACTATTAGTTGATCGTTATTAATTATAGAACTAAATGCATACAATACTCCACTTAAAAAAACTACTATCAGTGTTATGATTATTGCAATAAGCCATACTGAACCTAAAACAGCTTCCGCTCTTTTTTTTTCTGCCCCTGCGTAGAATTTGATTGTTGCTGTGTTTAAAAATCCTGTCCTGAAAGCATCAACTAGTCCTTGTATGCTAAGAAAAAAAAACCATGTTCCCGCATCTGTTTTTGAAAAAGATCGAAAGAGAAGAGACATGATAATTACACTAAAAATGGATATTATCATATTCACTGATAATGCCAAAAAGTTCTTATTCTTTAAAATCTTTAATTTACTTATCATTTCCTCTTTGAAAATTTCTTCTTTAATCTACTGACCAATAATTCATTTAATAGGCTTTTAAAAATCAATTTTGATAACCTTAGATCATGAAGGGGTAAAAATCTCCAATAGCCTTTTATATTTAGCAACCATCTAAAAAATCCCTTTACATCATTCTGCCAATAGACTCTTTTTAAGTCTTTGTAAAAAAGACCTATTTCTATATTCTCTTTAAATAAATTTGAATCAGGATTAGCCAATGCTTCATTTTCAACAAGGTTTTTTATTGTGGTGATAAAATTATTATTTGATAAGTATTGACTATAAGCTAACCATGAATTTGTGCGTAAATCCATTTCAATTAAATAATACCTATTTTCTTTATTATCATAGATGTAGTTGATATTGGCAAATCCATTTGCCCCTGATTTCTTTCCTAAATTGATTAAGTGCGATTTTATTTCTGGGTTGCTGTAATAAGTTCTTCTGGTATTATAAGTAAATCTATTTTCTGCATAAGTTAATACTTTAGCACAAAAGTAGGCTTGGAGCACCCCTTTATAATAAAAAGCATCAATTCTAATCTCTTCTCCCTCAATAAATTCTTGAAATAAGATTGGTTGTGTTGGTGCAGTTTCCTTTATTAATTCCTTTACTTCTAAAGGAGTAGCAAGAATACGCATATCTGTACCTCCCCAACTAAATTCATTTTTATTTAAAATAGGAAATCTTAATTTCTCAAGGACAGGATCAATGTCGGTTTCTGAATGATAAATTGCGTAACGCGGAGTTTCAATATCCTTTTCAATACAAAAATCGGAGAAACCAATTTTTGAGCTAAGCATCTTTTTGTTTTCCATCTTTAAAAGAGGCATAACTTTTGCGAAAAGTTTTTCGTCTATAATCCTTTCACTTAATCCTTTTAATAGCGGTTCATCTGTTAATACAATAAAACTGTAATTTCCCGTGTCAATGATCGCTAGCAGTTTTTCAAAAAATAAATTAGTATTTAATGGTGCTTCTATCCATTTATCGTGAAATCTATTTGCTTGAAGCCATCCACCTTTTCTACAAAAAACATCTACCTCAGAACCAGCCTTTTTAAATATATAGGGTACTTCTGCACAACTATCCCAGTTATCTAAGCTTACTATTAAAACATTGTTCATGCTGAATTAAAATATTTAATGGATAAGCGGGATTACGAAGATAATATTCAGCATAATATATTAGCGGTTTAATTGTGCAAGCGATCTTTAGTAGCTAATTGCTTTACAATTTAATATTTTTTCCATTTACTAACATTAGTTCTATCCCTTTTAATAATTTGAGCTAATGTATATAGGTAAAATTTGATATCAATACCGCATTTTATCACATAATAGTAATTGGATTTAATTAAAATTTATCTAATTTAGGTTGATGGATACAGCTCCTCGATTGATTTTACTCATAGGGTATGATTCAAATATAGCTTTAGGGGTACTTGCTTGTCTTCGTAATCAAGGCTTTTCTTTTTATCTTTTATTGCATAATAAAAAAAATGCAGCTCGGTGTTCTCGTTATATCAAAAAAACATTTTATTACAATGCGGAAAATGATTCATTAAAAGACAAAATAATTCAAATTGTAAAGGAATGTAAGATAGACTTTATAATGCCTTATGATGAGTTGGAAACAAGAGAAGTTACCATTCATCAGAGTGAATTATCTAAATATGCTCCATGTCTCTTAGGAACAAAAAATCCAATTTTGATATTGGCATTCATAAACTAAATTTAGCTAAGTTTTTAACTGAAAAAGGGATTCCCTGTCCTCCATTTGCATCACTAGATAATACAGATGAACAAGAAAACTTAATTAATAAGGTTGGCTTTCCCTTGCTATTAAAACCTGTACGGATGGCAAGTGGAAGAATGATTCAGAAAGTACACGATCAGCAATCACTAAATAATATCATTGTTGAACATCAAGATAACCTTGCTAATTTTCTTTTACAACCCTTTATTATTGGTAATGATATTACCTGTAATGTAATATGTAAAAATGGAGAGATTATTTGTCATACCATAAAAGAATCACCTGTAAAAACTGGTTCAAACTTTAGTAGTAACGACACCCTTTGTTATCATCACGACAAAGAAGTAATATCCATTGTTTCAAGAATGATGAAAGAGCTAGAATGGAACGGAGTTGCCTGTATTGATATGAGAAGAAATGCCCAAACAAAACAAATTTATATATTAGAGATAAATGGTCGATTTTGGGCTTCAGTGCTTCCTTCCTTCGTTAAAGCAGGCATTAATTTCCCACTGATTCTACTTAAATTATCTCTTGAAGAAGAAATTGAAATACCAAAGTTTAAACCAGCAATACAGGTTTCATTGAAAGAATACTTTCAGTCATTAATCAAATTCGGAAATTTAAAATTCAGCGATACTAAGTACAAAAGTTACTTATTAGATCCAATAGCTAGATTTTTCCAAATGGCAGGCTTTGTTTCTTACTATTCTCTAATATGTTAACTTCATTCTAAATGGAATAAGGATGAGCAGCATCAACTATAAAAGTGATCTAGAGCAAGATTTTGCACTACTTTTTGAGAATGTTGCACAGGGGGTAATATATTTAGATCAAGAAGGAAAAATTACTGAAGCAAACCCCGCTGCAGAAAATCTTCTAGGGTTTTCTATTGAACAGCTGAAAGGTATTGATATGTTAAATGCGAGATGGATTGCCATCAAGCCGAATTTAACAGATTTTCCTAATGAAGACTTTCCTGGATTTATTGCGTTACAAACAGGCCAACCTGTTTTTAATGTGGTAATGGGTGTTAAGCATGCAATTAAGAAAAAAAATATTTGGATTTTAGTAAGTGCTGTTCCTGAATTTAAAAATGGCGAAGCCAAACCTTATAGGATATTTATCTCTTTTACTGATATTACTGATCAAATTGAGCTAGAAACTAAGCTTAGACAACGCAATAAGTTATTTCATCTCATATCTACTATTTCTCAAAGGTTTATTAATATTCCACTTGAACATCTAAATGAGGAAATTAATAATGCTTTGAAAGAATTGGGTGAATTTTCAAAAGCTGATCGAATAGCCATCTTTGATTATGATTTTAAAAACGGACTTGCATATTACAGCTATGAATGGTGTGCAAAAGGAATTGAATCAAAAAAAGAGGCGCTTTCAGTTATACCCCTTGCGCAATTTAATTCTTGGATTGATCTTTTAAAAATGGGAGAACCCATTAATATACCCAATTCTGCTCAGCTTGAAAAGAATAGTGCTATAAAAGCATTATTGGATACTGGTCAAGTAATCAGTTTATTAGCACTTCCGTTAATGAACGGAAAAGATTGCATTGGGGTAATTGGTTTAGAATCTGTAAGTGCACCTCATTATTTTACTAGTATAGAACAGGACTTACTGTCCATTTTTGCAGAACTATTAGTAAACATAAAAAACAAAATCTCTTACGAGACCAAGTTAAAAGAGAGTGAAAAAAAGTACAGAGAAATTACCGATAATATGTCTGATATGGTTTGGACCACAGATATCAACTTTAATATTACTTTTTGTAGTTCATCCATTATAAAATTATTCGGCTATACTCCAGAGGAATACGCAGCAGTAAATTATGAACAAATTTATTCTGCTGAAACCCTTAAAAAGATTGAACTATTAATGGCAGAAGTGAATCATGCCAGAATAAATAATTTAATTACTCCCAATACCACTTGGGATATAGAAGGAGATTCCTATAAAAAAGACGGAACTCAAGCTTGGTTTAGCACAGAAATAAAGCCTGATTTTTCTGAGGATGGAATTTTAAGAGGATATATTGCAACAACCCGAGATGAAACTAAGCGAAAGAAGGCAGATGATGACTTAAAAAGTTCTAGGATTGCATTAGCAGAAAGACTGAAAGAGCAAAAATGTGTATATGATGTTTCAACCCTAAGTCAAAATGAAGCGTTAACTCCAGAAGAATATTTTAATCAGATTGGTAATATCATTCCGCAGGGATTTCAATACCCTGAAGACACCCATGTTCATATTTATTTTGAAGCAATCGATTATTATTCTTCAAACTTTACCAAGACTGAAAATTATCAAATTTTTGATATCCAATTAGGGACAGTCAATGCAGGATTTATTAAAATTTATTTACCAGCACAACTACATTTTCTAAAGGAAGAAATTGTAATGATCAATACCATTATTGGCATCATCGAAAAATATAAATTGATTAAACAGACCAAACTAGCCATTGTTGCATCTGAAGAAAAATTTAGAATCATTGCTAATAATACCTATAACTGGGAATTCTGGGAAGGACCCGATGGAAACTTTATTTATCACTCACCTTCTTGCTACCGAGTAACAGGCTATTCTTCAGAGGAGTTGATTAACGATGAATTTATTCTTCAAAAATTGATTCACCCCGAAGATTACGATATATATATTCAACATCGAAAGGAGGTTAATTTAATTCGAAAGTCTGAAAAAGTATTTTTTAGAATTATCAATCGACAAGGGCAAACCAGAATTATTGAACACGTTTGTCAGCCCATTCTAAACGCAGAAGGAGAATTTTTAGGAACTAGAGGCACTAACTTAGACGTTACTGAAAGTAAAGAGGCTGAAGCTGCTCTCTTAGAAAGCAAAGAAATTTATCGAAGCTTGGTTGAAAGCTTCGATGCATCTATTGTTATGTTAGATGTAAATGGTAAGTTTTTGTTTGTAAATGAAATTGCAGCAAAATTTTTTGGAAAAAGGCCTGCTGACTTTTTAGAGGAAAACTTTAACATAAATGATTTATCCAGCCCTGAAATTGCTAGCCAACATATGGCTGATCTTGAACAAGTTTTTTTTAGTAAAAAAGGAATTATTAAACAAACTAGTAGAGTAATTAATGGAAATTTAGTTTGGTTTCGAAGTAGTATACAGCCGGTAAAAGATTCGAATGGGAATGTATATGCTGTTTTGGTAAATGCAAGTAATATTACTGATCAAAACTAGCAGAAGAAAAAATAAAGCTCAGTGAGTTAAAGTATCGTACCATTTTTGCTGAGTCACCCGATGGCTTTCTAATTGTAAAAGATGGTATTTTCATAGATTGTAATAAAGCAAGTGAGTTTATTCTTGGCGCTACAAAGGAATATATTGTTGGTAAAACACCAACTGATATTTCACCTATTTATCAACCAAATGGCAAGCGTTCAGAAGATTATGTAAAAGAGGTTATTGAAGAAGCCATTTTAAATGGAAGCAATCAATTTGAGTTTACCCATTTAAAATCAGATGGAACTCCTGTATTAATTGATATTAAAGTTTCTGTTGTTGATGCAAACGGAGAAAAACTGCTTTTTACTACTTGGAGAGATATTTCTGCTCAACGAGAAGCAGAAGTGATGATCAAGAAATTAAAAAGTGCAGTAGAACAAAGTCCTATCAGTATTTTCATAACGGATATAGACGGAAATATTGAATACGTGAATCCTTTTACGCTATCTGTAACTGGTTATTCTATTGATGAATTAATTGGTCAAAACCCAAGAATTTTAAAATCTGGATTTACCAATCCTAAAGTGTACGATGAGCTATGGAAGACGATTACAAGCGGAATGGTTTGGAGGGGCATCTTAAATAATAGAAGAAAAAATGGTTCTTTATATTGGGAGTCTACCACAATTACACCAATTATTAACGAAGCAGGATCAATTACTAGTTTTATTGCAATTAAAGAAGATATTACTGAAAGAATTAAAATTGAACATGAGATTAAGCAACTCAATATTAACCTAGAAAAGAAAATTGCAGAACGAACAATCCAATTACAAAATAGTAATAAAGAATTAACCAAAGCAAAAGTTGAAGCAGAAACAGCCAACCACGC
>PNMI01000036.1 GCA_013823565.1 Sphingobacteriaceae bacterium
GAACTTATTCGCGATGTAGATGGTTACGCAAAAATTAAAACTATTTCTAAAACAGAACCAAGTAATACAGAAGACTATGTAAAAAGCAAAGTCAACTATTATAGTCAATTTAATGAAAAGGTGGTATACATTGACTATCCATTTGAACGTTATTACATGGAAGAAACCAAAGCACCAGATGCGGAAATTGCTTATAGAGAATCTGCACGTGATACTTCACAAAACACCTATGCACTTGTAAATATAAAAAAAGGTCAAGCTGTTTTAAAAGATGTTTTTATAAACGAAATCTCTATTAAAACTATTGTAGCTCAACAACAAGCTTCTAAAAAATAATTACTCTTATTTTATAAAATCTGCTACAGCTTCAAACACTATGGTTTGATTAGTAATAGGATGCTGAATACTTAATTTAGTCGCATGCAAGGCAATGGCATTGGGTTGATAATCAACTGTTGAACCATATAATTCATCACCAATTATAGGACAACCTAAACTAGCCAATTGCACCCTTATTTGGTGGTACTTACCAGTATGCAACACGATATGCCATAAATATTTTGTGCTCTGTGGTACAACACTATATTCTAATTTGGCTTTCTCTGCGTAAGCGGTACCCTCGGGAACTAAAACGGCTTTCTTTTTTTCTTTACGGTGCCAATGTTCTAAAGTGCCTATTAATACTTGAGGAGCTTTATCGGTAAGCGCCACATAGTGTTTTGACGCATGTCGCTGCGCAAATTGTTCGCTTAAATTTTTTAAGTATTGTTTTTGTTTAGTAAATAAAACCAAGCCACTGGTTACTCTATCTAAGCGATGCAAATGTTGTGCATAGGGAAGTTTCTCGCCTGTAATTTCTTTCAAATAGTTTTTTACTTGCTGCAATAAATTGGGATGATTGTTTCGATCAGGCTCTACCATTAATCCTGCTGGTTTGTGACAAACTAATAACACATCATCTTCGTAAATAATATGTAAAGCCAATGTATTCATCTAATTATTGAGTTTACTAAAGTACTATAAATATATACAAACTCCTTAAATGTCCTTTTGGTTTATTTTGTATATTTATCTCAACCGTATCCCTTATGCTTAAATCAATTTATCTTTTTGTATCACTCGTATTCTTTATAAGCATACAAGCCCAACAAGCAAATTCAGAAATAAACCTCGCTAAAATAAATACCCAATTAATTGAGGATTTATTTATTAAAAAACTCAACGCCTTGCGTATTGAACAAAAAGTAGGCAGTTTGGGCAAAGACAATATATTAGGTTTAGCGGCTCTTGACCAAGCACAATACATGGCGCAAGTAAAAAATGTGACCCATTCGCAAAAAGACAAAAACAAAGAAACTCCTTTTAAGCGAGTACAATTTTACAAAGGCACACATGATAAAACAGGTGAAAACTGTGCTCTTACCTATATTAAAAAGCCTGTTAAAGAAAAAAAGACTAATAAAATCAAAATTACCAATACCTATGAAGAAGCTGCTGAGGCTTTATTTAAATTATGGACTGAGTCGCCAGGGCACTACAAAAACATGGTGAATAAAGAATACGATTTGCAAGGTATTGCCATTGTTTTAGGAAAAGATAGTGGACTCTATGCCACACAAGTATTTTCGGCTAAACCTTATATTCCTCCAGCAGATAAAAGCATCAGTGATTTAGATTACGGCATCATTCCCTTTAATCAAAATGTTTGCAAGTGCATGAACACTTCTGAAGCCACTAAAGCCTTAGCCAATTTAAGTTGTGTGATTGATGGCGATAGTATCTTTTTAAAGTCGGAAAATTTACCGGCCGTAAAACAATTTTTTAACGACCCAAAAGATGCCATTTATTTAGATGTGGTATTACGTAACCAATACACTTGCGATAATAATAATTTAATGCATGGCTCCGAACTATATGAAGGCACGATGCTAAAGCCTAATTACTTTTTTGATTTGTACAAAAAAAACAGAGCCAAGGATGGTAAAAACTTTTATGCGCCTCTCAGTAAAATTGCACCATATTTTATGAAACAAAACCATCAAGCAAATATTGGTTACGTCAAAAAAGGATATGCTTGCTATTATACCTACATACGCCCAGTGCCTGATGCTAACTTAGAAATGTTGTATTTATTCCCAAAATACATTTACAATAAACACCTCGAAGTTTTACCTGACACGTTTAGTGGCAGTCTAAAACTATTTGTGCCTTTTTCACAAAACTCCACTAACATTAATGAGTTGGTGAAAGAATACATTGGTAAAAAATTAAAAATCTATGAGCCATATCTAAAAAAAATACACATTAAAACGTATAGTTCAGTAGAGGGAAATACCGAATCCAACAATAAATTACAAGAAGCCCGTGCTGAAGAAATCTCAAAGTTTATAAAAACCATTACTACACGTGAGGTAGAAAGTAAAATTGAAAGTAAAGAAAACTGGGAGACCTTTTATAAACAAATTAAAAACACACCATTTAATTATTTAGCCAAACTTCCCGAACTAGAAATTAAAGAACGCCTCAAAAAAAAATCATTAGTAGATTCCATGGATTATATTTTGGCGCTTAACCGATTGGCTGAAATTGAAATTGATGTAGAGGCTATTGTCGACAATCAATCCTCGGCCGAGTTGGTGCTTGGTTCCTACAAAAAAGCAGCCGAACTCAAAGATTCCTTAAAAGCCTTTAGAACACAAAATAGATTATTGGATGCTGCCTTCAAAAAAACCATTAGCCGTCCCGAAATATTAGACATTAATTTACCACATACTAAAAGTTTTTTACCTATGTGGACCAATTACCTTGCCTTGGCAGCTACTGATGAAGAATCGGTATATAATTATAGCGCCAGAGACACCGCCTTAAAGGTGATTAAAATAGATTCTACTTATGCACCTTTGCAATTTAATTTTTGCATTTTAAGTTTAAGGTATTTGCAGGTTTACCATGATACTTTAATACCAATACCAGTTTTAGAAAGAAAAATGCGCAAGGCATTTAGTTTAGCCGCTAATCATAACGATACGGTACTCGCCAACCACATGTGGTTAAATTATAGCATCTTATCCTTATACCGTCATTGGGAAGCACATGAGTACGATAAATTAGATAGGCATTTATTGAACGTCAAAAAATATTATCCAGAGGCCGAACTATCAATAGCAGAAGCTGTGAACCTTGGCTTATTGTTTAATTTGTATCAACGCTATAGTTGGACCGTAGATTTATTATTACCCTTTGTGAAAGCCAATAGCTTAAATGAGGATTTGATGTTTTTGTTTATTGAAACTTATGATACCGATAATAACAAGCTAACCGAAACCGAATGGATACAATGTTTAAAAAAAGCCAAACGTCAAAACCCTCGTCGCTTTTACGAATGGTTTGATAAAGAAGATTTTCAAGGATTACGCCGCGAAGATATTAAACGAGAATTTTGTGATCGATAACTCTGCAAATTAAAGTTTGCTGACTAACAGATTTATAATGAAAAAAATAAAACGAATTATAAAAATCTGAATTATTGCACATCTTGTTGCATGTTACACGATGTCGGAGTAATAGCAGTACTTTTATTTGGTGTCATAAAATAAACCATCGAATAACTATGATTTTGAGGATCAGTATCTAAATACCCAGCATCTTTGCATGCTGTTTCACCTGGTCTTAAAGTATCATTTAACTGACTGCCACCCCAAGAATAAGGTAGATTATTAGATCCTTTATTAGTCACACAAACATAAGCATGGTCGCACTTTTCGTATTCCTTTTTTTTGCAACTTATTACAACAAACAAAAAGGCTATGATGATTAATTTATACGACATGCTTTTATATTTTAAAACAAAAAAATGATACAATCTGTTATTTGATTTTTTTAATACTAATGTGTCTTTACTTCCCGATACAAAACTTAGAAAAAATATTCCCTAACAAATCATCATTCGTTACTTGGCCTGTAATCTCACCTAAAGCCTCTAAAGCATAACGGATATCTAATGCTAAAAAATCACTTTGGATGTTGGTACTCAACCCTTCGTTTACTTTTATTAATGCTTGTTGTGCATTATTTAAAGAACTTACGTGGCGTGAGTTGGTAACAATAGTATCAGTTGTATTAACCGTGCGGGTATCAAACAGTCCAACTAATGTATCTTTTAATTGTTTGATATTACTTTGTTCTTTTGCTGAGATAAATAAAATGTTTGGCACATCAGAAAACTCTTTTTTAAGTTCTTCTAAATTTTCAAAATCAATTTTATTTCCAACCACCAATAATTGCGAAGTACCAATATGATCTTTCACCACACTCATTTCCAATTCCAAATCTCCCCTACTCAACTCATGTGTATCAAATAAGTAAATCACAATTGCTGATTTTTTAATTACTTCAAAAGCTTTATTCACTCCTATCTGCTCAATCACATCAGTGGTTGTTCTGATGCCCGCAGTATCAATAAATCTAAATAAAACACCATCAATAATTAATTCATCTTCAATCGTATCTCTAGTAGTACCTGGTATATCACTCACAATAGCTCTATCATCTTCTAACAATACATTTAATAAAGTAGATTTACCAGCATTTGGTTTTCCAACAATAGCCACTGGAATTCCATTCTTAATCACATTACCCACTTCAAAACTAGAAATCAATTTTTCGATAATAGATAAGATGGTATTGATTAATTTTTTTAAATCTGTTCTATCTGCAAACTCAACATCTTCTTCGCTAAAATCTAATTCTAGTTCAATAAGCGAAGCAAAGTTTAATAAGTTCTCTCTTAATACCTCAATTTTGTTACTAAAACCACCACGCATGTGTTGCATCGCTACTTGATGAGAGGTTGCTGAATTACTCGCGATTAAATCAGCCACGGCTTCTGCCTGACTCAAATCTAGTTTACCATTTAAAAATGCTCTTAAAGTATACTCCCCAGCTTGAGCAGGTCGGGCACCGTGTTTAAAAAATATTTGTAATAATTGCTGTTGTATAAATTGCGAACCGTGGCAAGATACCTCAACGATTTCTTCGCCCGTATAAGTATTAGGAGCTTTAAAAATAGTCACTAATACCTCATCAATAATTACCTCATTTTCTATTATTAATCCAAAATGAGCAGTATGACTGGCTTTATTAGCCAAGGCTTTATGCTTTAAAGATTTTGTATAAAATACTTTTTCAACAATGGCAATGGCTTTTTCGCCACTTAATCTAATTACCGCAATAGCGCCTGGTCCGTGGGGAGTTGCCAATGCCGCAATGGTATCGTTATTTAAGGTATAGTTTGCCATAGTGCTAATATAGTAATTTTAGAATTACCTTGATTTAAAAGCTATTGAAAAAACTGTCGGCTTGAGTTGTCATCCTGAGCTGTCACACTGAGCGGAGTCGAAGTGGGAGTCGATTGTGAGTTAAGGGAGACATCCGAAGTAGACAATTAAGAGCCTTTAATTTAAAAATCTTAGAACAGAATTATTACTTTTTGCACCTTGTCTGCCAACAGGCAGGGCCAAAAAGTAAACAATCACGCCAAGGCGTGATATGATTTTGTGATAGGCAATTTTGGATTCCGCTGAAGCTACATCCAAACCACTGATAAAAACACCCCTCTTGCGTATGCTTGCCCTGCGTTGTTTTTACAGCTATTGCTGCACAAAATCATAGTCTCATCATTAGAGCTTTTAAGTCATCCGGAAATTAGATGGCTTAAGTACGTTTTATTCTCCGCCTATTAAATTTTACGATAAAAATAGAAGGGCTTTCAGCAAGGATTTGCGCGACAATTCTGGGCTGTTTGAGCCTGAACTTTTCGTGAAGGCGAGTTTCCAGAATTAGGCGGGAAAGCGCTTCGTGATTTTTGAGTAAAATTTAAGG
>PNMI01000037.1 GCA_013823565.1 Sphingobacteriaceae bacterium
TATTGCATTAATTGATAAAGGTGCAGATTTATTTAAAAAAAATAAAGAAGGAAAAACTCCTTTAGATTTAATTACAGATGAAGCTTTTAGATTATCATTACCAGAGCAGTTAGAAGAAATTAGTGAATCTAAAGCTAAAGAAGATAAATTAGAGTCTAAAACAGAAGTAGTGCAACAAGAAGTTAAAAAAACTGGATTATCTAGCATTAAGAAAAAATAAATGTTTGCATATTTAATGATATCTTTTATAATTATATAAATAGGAATAAATATGCAAACATATGGAAATTTAAATAAAGATTTGGTAAGACATAGAATTGCTGAAATTAGAAATAATAATGGCATAGAAAACCAAATGACATTAGAAGAACAATATAATCATGGAGCTCATACATTAGTAATGAGAAATGATGATAATTTCATAATGAATAGAAGAGTTAATGCACCAAATCAAATTACAGGATTTAAAAAAAATACAGAAGAAAAAGAAGAAGGATTACATGAGCATTTAGCACATAGTATAGGTAGTTTTTTAGGGTTAGACTTATTAATGATGTTAGAACATGGTAGAGAAGCTTCTAAAGATTTAAATACTGGTCAAACTATAAAATATAATTTAGATAATATTGACCCTATAACAGGATTGCCTTATAATAGAAATAAGCAAGAAATTAAAAATGATTTTAAGTTATCTGATTATAGAACAAGAACTAAAAAAGTTAATGAAGAATTAAGAAGTAAAAATCAAAATAGAAACACAAAAAGAAGTGATATTAAAGATAAACCAAAAGGATTATAAATATGAGTGAAATAAGAAAATCACCAATACAAATAGATGGTAGAAAAGGCATTATTGTTCATGATAAATTAACTGCTGATGGACCAGTAGACCCAGTAACTGGTGAGCCATTAATTGACCCTAAAACAGGACAGCCATACGAAGGTCCAAATGATGACTTAGCTGATTTGATACATGATTATTTGGTTAGCTTAAGAGGACAAGTACATTTAAAAGATGGTGCAGTAGCACCAAGATTCGGTGTTTTATCATTATTAGCAAAAAGTACTCCAATTTATATTTATGATCACCCAAGATTTAAAAGTATTGCAAATACAGCTTTTACAGATGGTACAAATGTATTTATTGATGCAGATTTTATGAGAAAATTAGTTCATCAAGAAGAAGATTCTGTAGGTAAATATAGTGGTGTATTATTTTTACTACTTCATGAGTTAATGCATAAATTATATTGCCATGTAGATAGATTAAAAGCATTTCCACATGATATTGCAAATATTGCAGAAGATTTAGTGATTAATGGTAAATTAATTAAAGGGTTTACGATGTTAAAACCAGTACCTTTATTGGCTGAAATTGGTCAAGGTATGAAACAAGAAGAAGCAGATAAATATTATAACATGTCAGAAGAAATGGTTGCTGAAATGTTAATGAGAGCAAAATATAAAAAAGATAAAGAAGAAAAAGAAAAGCAAAAAGAGAAGGATAAACAACAAAAACAAGATTCTGGTCAAGACCAAGGAGATCCAAATCATGGTGGTAATGAAGAAGGTCAAGAACAAGACGGTCAAGGTGGTGAAGACCCTTCAGATAGCCAAGATGGTAAAAAACAAAGTAATAATGGAAAACCTAAAGAAAAGGGTGATTCTAAAGAAAAAGGTGGTCAAGGTGGTGATGAAGAAGGAGAAGGTAATGAAAATGAAGAAGGTGAGTATAGCCCGATTCATCACATTAGTCCTGAAGAATTAATTGAAATCTTAGAAGAAGAAGGTTTGATGGATACTGTAGGTAAAGCATTAAAATTACCTGCAAGCGATGATATTGAAGGTATTGGTAGAAAAAAAGAAGAAACCAGAATGAAAGTTGTTGATGCTGTTCAAGAAGCTATGTCTGATGCTGCAAAAATAGGTCATGATATATATCCTGGTTCTCATATCGCAGAATCAGTAGCTGATATAATTGGTGATTTAAATAAAGGTAAAATTATTTATAAATTAGCAATTAAAAAACATTTCTTAGGAGATGGTCAAAAATTAAGATATACTGATGATGAAGCTGCAATACCTTGGTATTTAGATAAAGACAGTATGGGAGTTGATCCTTTTTATACAGGTGCTATGATACCTCATGCTCCAGACGAAAGTGTATTAGTGCTAGTTGATACTTCTGGTTCTACTGGAGGAGGAGATACAAGAAAGCAATTCTTACAAGAAGCATTAGGAATTAAAAAAAGCATATCATCTTCTGGTGATTCAGCTAGAAAAGTATTTATATGGTCTGCTGATACAGTATTAAGAGGTGAGCCTGTATTAATTACAGATGCAAATATTGAAAAAATGCGTCATGATGGTATTCCTATTTTTGGTGATGGAGGTACTTCATTTAAAGATTGTTTACAAGAAGCTTTAGCTACTCCATTAATGAAAAAAGAAAAAATTAAAGCAGTTATTTATTTCACAGACTGTGGAGATTCTGTACCACAAAGAGCAGATTTTGAAGAGCATTTAAATAATGGTGTTTCAATTGTATTTATTACAACCCCAGGATTTTTTAATGAGAAATGGAATCAAGAATTAAGATGGGCTGAAGTATATTGTATTGAAGAAGGTACAGTAGTTGATATGGATAAACAACCTGGTCAAGTAAATACAAACACAAGAAAAAATAATGTAAGATAATTTTAAAAAACTATTTGCAATAAATTAAATACAGTTTATAATATAAGTATATACTAAAAAAAAAGGAACTAGAATGGCACAACAACAAAGTATGGAAGAATTAGCAAAATCAGTAAAATTAAGACCAGAAACTACTAAAAAAATGGTTGAGTATTTAAAGCATGATTTATTAATTTCATTATATAAACACAAACCAGATGACAAAAGATACTCACCAGAAAGACAAGATTTTAATGTTGAATTAAATAATTTAATTGTTAAAACATATGAAGAATGGTACGGTTCAAAATTTAACAAAGATTTATTGTCAAAAAGTAAAGAGTTACCATTGTTTTTAATGGGCCCTCCAGGTCAAGGTAAAACTGCTTCATTTACTGCTGCTGCTAAAGAAGTTTGTGCTGCTTTAAATTTAAATTTAGTGCCCGAAGTATCAGATGATTACATTCCACAAAAAGAAGATTTTATTTTAGTGGTTCAAGAGTGTGCTGGTGAAAACTCTGCAATTACTTTTGGTGGTATTCCAAAAGCAGAAGAAATAACTGATGTTAATGGAAACAAAAAAACAGTGTTGAAAAAAGCTATTAACTATAGATTTACAGTATTTGATGATTGTGCTGGTGGTATCTTACTATTTGATGATGCTGCAAATGCTCCATCAGTGATTCAAAACGTATTATTACCTGTTGCTCAATTTAAAACTTTCCAAGGATTAAGTTTAAAAAATTCAAGCGTATTAATTGGTTTTACAGGAAACTTAGGTGCTTTAGATGGTACTTATACTACTGAACCTTCTTCTGCATTATTAACAAGAACTTTACCATTCTTTGTAAGTGATGATTTAAAAGATTTTATGAATAGATCTTATCAATATTACAATGATGAATTAGGTGATATGGGTTATGTTAACTTTTTATTAAGAAATAACAAAGACTTTGCACATTTACCTGATCCTGGTCAAAAAACTGGTTTCCCATGCTCACGTTCTCATGATAACCTAATTCAAGCAATTAGATTAGCAGTATTAAGAAATGGTGGTCGTGGTGTAGGTGAGTCAAAAGCATTAGATGATATTCATGCATTAGCAATTTCAACATTAGGTATTGAAGTAGGTCTTAAAGTTGTAGGTTACTATGATTCATATATGAAAGGTGCAGACCCATTAGCTAAACAATCAGTTGTAAATGGTAATTTCGATAAAGCTAA
>PNMI01000038.1 GCA_013823565.1 Sphingobacteriaceae bacterium
AAAAGCTGGTTATGAATTAGTTTGGATGGGTGAAGATTATCCAGTACAAAAAAGAGTATTAAGTGGTGAATTTGAAGCAAATGACGGTCCAATTAAACAGTTGTCTGAAGATTACGGTCCTAATTCAAGAGTTGAAAAACCATTAACATTTACTTTTTACAAAAAAACATTAGTAGTAGAAAATTTAAAATATGAACAACGTGGTGCAGCTCAATACATTCAACCAAGTGAAAGCAATTAATTAAGGGATATAAATATGAATAACATTAAAATTAAAACGGTAGTTACAGCAGTATCAATGGCTTTACTTGCTTCAGGTTGTGCTTCAATGAAAGAAGCTGAAAGAAATGTTGCTGAAACAAAAGTTAAATCAAAAGAAATTTTTGATAAATCACAAAAAGTTGCTCCAAATGCAACAACTAAATCAGATAATTTTACTAAAATAAATAGAAACTGGGTAGATCCTACACCATTAAAACAATCTGAATTAGCTTTAAAAAGAAATAAATTGCCTTCATTTTTCCAAGATAAAGTTTCATTAACTTTACCAGGAAAAGTAAGTCTTATAGAAGTTGCATCAGAATTACAAAGATCAAATAAAATTAAATTCATAATATCTCAAGATGTGTATAATGTATCTAGAGAAACAGGTAGATTAATTAAAGGTGATACTCAAATTACTGATATTATTCCTAACGTGCCTCAAGGTGTAAATCCTGATGATGTAGGTACTAATGGAGCAGTACCAATATTTTTAAGTGATTTTGTTGTTAGAGGAGCTACATTAGAAAGTGCTTTAGATTTAATGGCTTCAAAAGGTAATGTAGCATGGTCATGGAATGGTAGTGCTATAGAAATTTATAGATATGAAACAAAAACATATAATATTGCAGCATTATCAGGACAAACAACAACAAATTCAACTGTAGCAATACAAAGTGATGTTTCTGGTGGTGGTGGTACTGGTGGTCAAGCAGCTAATGCTAGTGGTGTATCAGGACAAGCAACTTCAGGTGTAACAAGAACTTCAATCACAACTTCTTGGGATGATGTAAGAGCATATTTAGTTTCAATGTTATCTCCAAGTGGAACAATAGCTGTTTTAGAATCTGCTGGTGTTGTAACTGTTAAAGACACTCCTGCTGTACAAGCTAGAATAGGTAAAGCTATTAAAGAATTAAATACAGTTATTGGACAACAAATTTATATGGACGTTAATGTTTATTCAGTTGTTGTTTCTGATGAAGATAACTATGGTGTTAACTGGAATGTAGTATGGGAAAAAATGTCTCGTGGTATTGCAGTATCTTTAGCAAATAGTATTCCAGCAGCAACTGGTGCTACACAAATCGGTGTAACTGTTGCAGATGGTAGATTTACAGGAAGTAGTGCTATGTTCAATGCATTGTCAACAATAGGACAAACAAGTGTTGTTAATCAGTTCTCTATATCAACACTAAACGGACAAGCAACACCTATCGGTAATAATAGAAAAATTAGCTTTATCCAATCAATTACTTCAACACCTTCAACAACTGTTGGTGTAGCACCAGCAGTTCAAATTAATCCAGGTGCTGTATATCAAGGTATTGGTATGAGTGTAACTCCAAGATTACAAAAAGATACTGATAAAATGTTGTTAGAGTATTCTTTAAGTCTTAATGATGTAGAAGCAATTGAGCCATTTACAACTGGTGCTGGTGATAATGCACAAACTATTCAATTACCAACAACAACAGTAAAAAATATATTGCAAAGAGCTAGTTTAAAATCTGGACAAACATTGATTTTAAGTGGATTTAAACAAAGTAATAGTAATTTAACTTATAGTGGTGTTGGTTCAGCTAGAAATCAAGCATTAGGTGGTAATAGAAATGCTCAAAATTCTAGTCAATATTTAGTTATTACAGTAACACCTTATGTGGCTCAAGATAATAACTAATTAAAAAATTAAAGGCTTATTTATGCAAATAATAGATATTAAAGGTACTAAATGGACGGTAGGGTTAGAGTGGGAAATTCTTCCTGGTGATCAGTCTGTAAAAGTAGAAGCTAAAGAAGTAGCAGAAAAAACTAATTCTAATGTAGGTATTCTTGTTGATTATGATAGTCAATTTGCTATAGGTTTAGCTAAAAAAGCTAACAAAATTCCTAGTGCTGCAAGATATTTAGCTTATGCAAATCAAGAAATTAGAAATAATGCAGGTAGTCAAGACTCTTATCTTGATTGGATTGTTGTGGAAGAAGTATCAGATGATAAATTCTGGATATCAGTAATTAAAAATGGTATTCCTTCACCACAATACGATACTATTTTAGATATAACAACAGTTAAAGATAGAATTACTGAATTATTAATAAATGATACTTTTAAATTATATTCTACTTGCCCAGAAATAAGACAAATTTTTGAAGGTCTAAAAGATGTAGAAGAAATAGGATTAAATTCATTAGTTCAAGATGTTAAATTAAAAAATAATTATTTAAAACTAAGAGGTATACCTGATGGATTAATTTATACAGGTATTGGGGTTATGGTAGTTGGTGTAGCTTTATATGGAGTATCTTCATTTTTTGAAGGAAGAAGTATAAGAGAAAAAGCAGAAATATATGAAAGACAAAAATTAGAAGATGCTAGAATAAAACAAGAGCAATATCAAAGCGAATTAAAAATTTATAATAAAAATAAAGCAGAGCTTAAAGATAAAAAAATTAAGGAAATAGCAATATCTATTGCTTCTTCTCCACCAAGTATTTTACATAACTGGTATAATACTATAGGAAGTATTCAATTAAAAACACATGGTTGGAATTTGGATTCTATGGAATGTTATATGATTCCACCTTCAACAACACAATATCATACTTCAGCTTGTGATATTCTATATAAAAGAACTGGATTATCAACTAATCGTATGATATTAGAAGATTATCCAAATATAGTTCTTAAAGGTGATGAAGCAGTTCTTACAGTGCCAGTAGAAATAAATAGTGCTGATTTAATATCTATGTCTGAAGCAGATTTAAATACTATTCCTACGGCTAGTAATTGGGGTTTTAATATGACTTCACAATTACAATTACTTAAAATTGTAAATATAGACCATGAAATTAAAGCTTCAGCAGATATTACATATCCATCACCATTAAAACCAGTTTCTCCAGAAGAAGCAGCTCAAGGTATTCAACCTGTTTCTGAAGGTGATATATCATTAGGAGTATCTAAAGGTGAAATTATTATTAAAAATGATAACTATGAATTAATCAAAGAAATAGCTGACAATGTTCAATTTTTTGGAATAGGTGTTAAAAAAGCTAAATTTAAAGTTTCAGGCTTAGGTAAAATTGATTGGGAAGTAAGTTTAGATTATTTTGTTAGAAATGATTCTAATGGAGGAATTAGTAATAGTAATTCGTCATCATTATCTAATACTGCTGTAGAAAAAACTGAAGATGGTGCAACATTACCACCTCCACAACAATAAATAAAAATAGGCCTTGATTTTAAAAAATAAAATATTAAATATAGTTATCAGGAGAAAACTAAAATGAAAACAAATAAAATTAGATATATGGTAGGAATTGCGTTAGTGTCTGCATTTGTAAGTGCTAATGCTCAAGACTTACCACAAGCATCTGCACCAGCACCTCAACCTTTAATGCCTCAAGCAGTTGTAGCACCACAAGCACCTGTTGTTGTTCAAGCTCAACCTTCAGCAG
>PNMI01000039.1 GCA_013823565.1 Sphingobacteriaceae bacterium
TTTTTAGCGGCAAAAAAAAGCAACAGGCTCCCAATAAAGAGGAGGCGGATTATGCAATTATTGTTACTGCATATGAGCAAACTACCTTAATTCCTTCTGTAATAAAATCATTATTGCAATTAAGATATAGCAACTATTTGATTTATATTGTTGCAGATAAATGTGATGTTTCTGAACTAAAATTTGAGGATGAAAGAGTAATTGTATTAAGGCCAGAAGAAGTATTATCAAGTAATACCCGTTCGCATTTTTATGCTATTCAACGTTTTAAGCGACCCCATGAACGATTAACGATTATTGATAGTGACAACTTGGTGGATCCTAATTATCTAAACGCACTGAATGAATATTTTGATTTAGGATTCAGTGCAGTTCAGGGTGTAAGAGATGCGAAAAACCTTGACACACTTTATGCAGCGTTAGATGGCGCAAGGGATATTTATTATCATTTTTATGATGGTAAAGTTCTTTTTAATGTGGGTTCCTCTGCTACATTGGCTGGATCGGGCATGGCATTTACTACCAAATTATATAATGATTGTTTGGCCCATCAGGATATTACAGGGGCAGGTTTTGATAAAATACTACAGAAAGAAATTGTTGAGAGAGGGTATAGAATTGCTTTTGCAGAAACGGCTATTGTGTATGATGAAAAAACATCAAAGAGCGATCAACTAGTTAATCAAAGAGCTAGATGGATTAATACCTGGTTTAAGTACTTTTCTTTTGGTTTTGGATTAGTGGGTAAGGGGATTATACAATTTAATTGGAATAAACTACTTTTTGGACTGATTTTGCTTAGACCACCATTGTTTATTTTTTTGTTAATCGGTCTATTCTGCATGTTGCTTAATTTGATTTTCAGTCCTTTTATAGCATTTATTTGGTTGCTTGGCTTTGTTATATTTGTGTTGGGGTTTTTATTTGCATTGGCAATCAATAAAACAGATGCTCGTATTTATCAATCACTCTGGGGTATACCCAAGTTTATTTTTTATCAAGTTCTTTCTCTTTTAAAAGTGCGTAATGCCAATAAGCACTCTGTGGCTACCAAGCATTTTCATACAGATAAAAAGGCTAATTAAAGTATGACAACATGGTACAAAAGCTTAAAAGTATTATTCAGTTACTCATTCAAAAAATATTGGGTTACACCAATTATCTATTCATATTTAGTATCTATAGAATTTGGCGGTATCGTTTATTAAAGGACGATATTGATTTTGATTTTTTTATTGAACTAGCTCAATCAAACAGACCTTCTACTATAATCGATATTGGAGCCAATGTTGGTTATACAGGCGTAATTTTTGCCAAGGCTTTTCCTAATTGTCAAATTTTATGTTACGAACCTGTATCATTATTAACTACTATTATTCGTAAGGTTGTTTCTTTTTTTAATGTTCAAAATATAATTATCAAGCATTTGGCTTTGGGGAATACAAACCAAATAGTGCCAATTAAAACCCCTATTATACAAGGGGTTAAAAAGCAAGGGTTAAGTTATATTGATGTATCAGTAGAACGAACAGATGAAAATCAGCTCGGTCAATTTTTGGTTGAACAGGTACAAATGGTCAGTTTGGATTCAGATTTGCTCAGTGACGGATTGTTGCCAATTGCGGGCATTAAAGTAGATGTAGAGAATTTTGAGTTTTTTGTTTTACAGGGTGCTATTGGGTTAATTAAGCTATATAAGCCAATTGTTATGGCTGAATTATGGGATAATGACCGAAAAATTGCTTGTATAGGGTTGATGAAAGAGCTAGGATATGAGACTAAAGTAATTATCAATAAAAAGTTGGTGCCATATACTTCTCAGCAATCTTTGAATTATTTTTTTATCCCTAAATACAAATAACTTTACGATAAGTAATCTATCTGATGAAAACAAAGCCATCCACTAAAAGACTTACAAAGGAAGAGCAGGAGGTTTATGACCAACAGAAACTAGACTATTTGACTAGATGGGCTGCTTTAATTTTAGCTGGAGTAAGTGTTTATTACTTCTTCATTAAACTATTGTTTTTATGATGGAAGAGTCCTTTCAAATACCTATTGGCAAAGAGGAAAAGAAAAAAGGCTTTCTTACTTTAATGTATGATTTCTTTATTATCAATAAAATGCGTGGCCCATTAGGCCTAATTATTTTTATTGTAGCGGCCATTTTTTTTTCCATACTTGTTGCCAAGTTTGGAATGGTTCCAGGAGTATTGTTAGTATTAATGATGGTAGGTCTTCCGCTGGTTTTAGCAATTATCTTTTATCCAGAATTTGGGGTCCTTACTTTTTTGTTTGCTGCTTATTTAATTATGTATATAGGCAGAATGAATATTATTGATTTCCCATTAGGAACATTAATGGATGGGATGGAGGTATTGTTGATTCTAGGGGTTTTTATTCAACAAAAAATAAAATCTAATTGGGCACTTTTTAAAGGGCCAATCAGCATCGTTATTTTAATATGGATTTTATTCAACTTTATTCAGGTTATCAATCCTACTGCAGAGTCTAAAATGGCATGGGTTTATACTGTAAGATCCGTTGCCGTAATTATGCTTATTTTCTTTGTTTTTCTATATAATATTAGAACACTTGCATTTTTAAAATTGATTCTGAAAGTCTGGATTGGACTTTCTGTATTTGCAGCACTTTACGCGTACAAGCAACATTTTATTGGGTTTACTTCTTTTGAAGAAGCATGGTTGTACTCAGATCCAGAAATTGCAGGCTTGCTTTTTATTGGAGGGCAATGGCGTAAGTTTTCCATATTCACTGATCCAGTTGCTTTTTCCTATAATATGGTTGTCAGTGGTTTAATGTGCGTAGGACTTTTAACAGGACCATTTTCAAAACGGAATAAAATTTTGTTAGGAATAGCACTTTTTTTATGTTTTACATCAATGATGTTTTCTGGTACTAGGGGAGCGTATGTTTTGCCTCCAGTTGCCATGATGCTTTACTCTATTATCAAGTTCAACCGGAAAGTTATGTTAGGCGCCTTGGTAGGCGCACTGGGTTTTGCTGCATTAATATTCGTTCCTACTAGTAACTCCACTATTTATCGTTTTCAAACAGCATTTAAGCCATCGGATGATGCCTCATTTAATGTAAGAAAAATTAATCAAAAACGAATACAACCCTTTATTCAAAGTCATCCTTTAGGTGGAGGGCTAGGTTCAACGGGAATGTGGGGGAAGCGTTTTTCGCCCAATTCTTTCTTGGCCAATTTCCCCCCAGATAGTGGTTATGTGAGAGTTGCAGTTGAAACAGGATGGCTGGGATTACTCATTTTTTGCACTTTGGTTTTTATCATTCTTAAAGTAGGAATTAATAACTATTACACAATTAAAGACCCAACTTTAAAATCAATTTGCTTGGCTATGATTTTAGTGGCATTTGCCTATCATATAGGGAACTACCCTCAAGAGGCAATTGTGCAATTTCCTTCCAATACACTATTTTATTTAGTAGCGGCCATTATTGTTATCACTAAGCGCTTAGATGACGAAATGCAATTAAAAACAATCACACCAAAATAACTGCATCATGATACAAGGTAAGGATATTATCATAGTAGGACAACAGCCATGGGATGTAGAAATAGGGAGCAATTGTAAAAATATTGCATTAGAATTTAGTAAACACAATCGGGTGCTTTATGTTAA
>PNMI01000040.1 GCA_013823565.1 Sphingobacteriaceae bacterium
GGCTGGTTTTTTAATATTAAATTAGATATTAAAGTGATTGTAAGATAACATCAATACCGTTAACACCTGCACCTGCACATGTTGCTGTTGCTTGAACAACGTTTAAGTTGCCTGTACCGAATGCTTTTACATTACCTACTGCACCAACACCAACAGTATCAAAAGCTCTACCAGCAGTTGTTACCAATTTAGTACATACATCACCAGGAACAGCAGCATATGTAATTTGGAATCCGTTATTTGCACCAGTACCTAAGTTTACTGGAACAACTGTTACTGCACCACCAAATGTATTGTTGATTGCAGCAGCACCAGCAACAACAGGAACAGCTCTCATGCTATCAGGAGTAACTCTAGCATCATTAATAACAACATTAGTTAAACCAACATAGTTTTGTGAAGCACCGTATAGGTTTTTAATACCTGCACGAATTGTATCTAAGTTTCTTGCTTCTGTGTTAGCAGCTTGAGAAGTTTGAACTTTACTGTATACAGTATAAACACCCAAACTAACTAAAGCAATAAAACCAACAACTAGTAATAACTCAATAAGTGAGAAACCACCTTTATTTTTTTTACTTCTAATATTTAACAATTTCATTTTTTTCTCCCTGTTATTTGTTTATTGTTATTCCTAAAGAATATGTTTATTTTTTAGGAAGTCAACCATTATTTTATAAATTTTTATTATTTTGTTGAAGATGATGCACTATCAGCAACTTTAGTATTTAACTCAATTGTAGTATAATAAATTACACCCACAGTAATACCTACAATAACAATCATTAAGTTTCTAACAATCATCATTCTACTTTCAATTTTTATTACACTATTTTCCAAATTATCATTACCAATAGTATAAATAGCACTTTCAAACTTACCTAATTCACTATAGTCAATAATATCACCTGCTGTTTCATCATCCATTAATCCTACATTTAAATGTTGACCAAAGTTTTTACCACCTCTTTTTAAGTTTGTCATCATATCATTAACATATTCTTGCAACCAAGGTGAAGAAGTATTTTTAATTCTTTTTAATGCATCATTTAAAGGAGTACCTGATTGCATCATTGATGCCAAACTAATTAAGAAAGCAGAACCTTGATATACTTTATATACTGACCAAGGTGGAACATAATCAAAAATTTGTCTAACACTACCAGTCCAATTACCTATTGTTTTTGATATAAAAAATGCAGCAACACCTAATGTGATTAATACCATATACCAGTAACTAACTATAAAAGAAGAAAAAGCATAAAAGTTTTGACCTAATTCAGGCCACTCTTCTAAAGGAAGCATTCCTAAATATGTTGGAGCTAATTTTACAGAAAACATAGCAACGAAACCTAAAACAACAGCTAATAAAACAACAGGATATGTAACTCCAGTAATAATTGTTGATTTTATTTTTTGAGCAGACCTAGCAAAACTAATTGCTTCCCCCAACCCTTTTTCAATACCACTACCTTCTTCACCAGCAGAAATTAAATTTAACTCAGCATCTGGAATCCAACCCTCTACTGATTTACTAAAAGATAAACCATGCTTCATACTTTCTAACCAGTATTCAATAATTTTACCTCTAAAATCTTTTTTCTTATCATATCTAGCTTTAAACTTAATTAATGAGTCATATACAGGAAATTCTTCTTCTGTATATGATTTTAATCTTTCATATATATTAATTCTTTGTTTAAGTCCAAATCTAAATTTTAAAAACTTATTAATGTTGTTATTTTTTTTCATATATTATCCCTTATAATGCTTCCCAATCATTAGGTTTCTCTTCTGTATCATCTGAAACTTCGTTTGTTTCAATAACTTCATCATTTTCATGACTATTATCTTTTGTTTTTTTATGTTCCATAAGAATGGTAGCTTTAGCTAATGCTATTTCATCTATTGGTTTAAATGAAGCCTCTAAATCAAAAGGACAAACCTTACCTGCAAGCATTTTTTGAAATGCATGTTCCATACAAGTTTTACCTTTCATATTTTCAGAGAAAACATCACCATCACTTAAACTTCTCCAGTAATGAATTAATTTAATAGTTTCACCATTACTAATATATTGAAGCATATTTAAATCAACAGTAATTACTTCTGCACAAACAGACCTACCCTTAACTCCCATTTCTTTACATTGAGGGCAACCATATTCGTTTCTTTTTTTAATTTTGTAATTTTTAACCTTACCTTTTGTTGCTGTTGCTATTCTTGCATACATTTCAACATCTTCTTTTGTTGCTTCATCAGATTCAGCTAATTTAACAAAATCTATTGCACAATTATCACATACTAAAGGCATTAATTTTTGATATAATAGACCAGTTAAAAAATCTGGAGATCCTAACACTGTTGGTGTTAATCCAAAATCTTGAAATCTGTCAATAATACCAATAGCAGAAGTAGCATGAACTGTAGTTAATACTTGGTGTCCAGATTGAATAGCTTTTTTAGTTAAATCACCAGTTATTTTATCTCTAACTTCACCAATCATTATAATATCTGGATCTCCCCTCATACAGGCTTTAATAGGCTGTTCAAATGGAGATTGAGTACTATCTTTTGGTGGAATTACTGGAATTTGTGTAATTCTTGCAATATTATATTCAGGAGGATCTTCAATACTGTATATTTTTAATTTATAACCAGCATTTGCATTCACATACATTAGTAAATTTTTTAATGTTGTTGATTTACCAGAACCAGTTACACCAGCAATAATTAATGAACCTATAGGTCTTGATGTTATTTTTGTCAATTCAGACACTTGTTGTTCTGTATATCCTAATTTTTGTAATGGTACAAAATCTTCAGATCTACCTACTGGTAAAACCCTTAATATTACATCATAGCCATCTGGATATGCTGGAACTGATTGGTATCTTAATTTTAACTCAGTATCATTAACACTATAATTAACAGCAGCTTGTTGGAAGTTTCTAGGATCGAATGATACTGATTTTGTATTTGCTAATACGTTATAAATAACACTACACATATTATTAGCTTCTGCAAAAGTATATCTACTTGCAGCATTATATTCCATCATCTCACCATTTTTTCTCATTCTAATAATACCACCATTATTTCTAACTTCTATATGGACATCTGATACATTTTCTAGTAATGCATCCATAATAATAATCTCGAATGATCCTACAACAACACTGTTTGAACTGATTTTAATTTGATTAGATATCAATTCTTTTTTATCATATAATTGATTTAGATAAGTTGGGTCAATAATACATTTTTTGATAACCTTATATTGTGCAGTTTCTACATTTTTAACTAATTGCATAAAGCTGTTACTTTGGTATGCTTCTTTTGTAGACATTATCCATACCATTTTTTTATCATCAGTACTTATATCCCAAACAACTAATTCTTTTCTTGTTTTTTCTGTTAATTCAAAAATATCACCTTTTGCAGATATTACATATCCTTTAGGTGCATCTTTTTCACTTT
>PNMI01000041.1 GCA_013823565.1 Sphingobacteriaceae bacterium
TTTTTACGCAATCTAATAAAAAACAACAATTTGTTAAACGTCCAAAAGGTTATACACTAGAAGGATAATGCTTTTTTGTAGCCTACTATTTGTACTATTTTACGAATATGAATTTAAATGTTCGCGTACAAAAAAAATGAATGACTTTTTCTCAAATGCAAAAAGGCTTTGTAAAACATAAAATTATTTAGAATGAAACTATTAAAAACTATATTGTGTTTTTCACTTCTAATATTTCAATATAAAATATTTGCCAACGATACCCTTGTAGGCAAACCAATACTAAACATATATTACAATAATTTAAATGCAGGTCCTAACTTATATTTAAAACTCCCTCAAAAAAAAGTATTATTATTAAAATCAGGCAATTATTGGCATAGCCGTGCTTTTATAAAAATCAATCTAACCGATACTGGTAAATTACAAATATTTTTATTTCATGTAACTCATTTTCAACGAGTCGATAACAAACTACAACAGGCAAAACCATTATCTATCAATATTGACTATACTGGAGAACGTTGGCTGTGTTTGACAGACGCCCGTAGCGATTTAAGAAGAATTAGAAAGAAAGGTGTTAGGTTACTTACAAATGAGAAATTTAAACAGAAATTTAAACGACCACATAGGCTTTTTGCAAGGCGAAACTATAATCTTGTTTTTGACAGTGTTGCTGTTAATACAATACCTTCAAGAAACGTTGAAAGTCAATTTTAAACTACCTACTGAGAATCTAGGATTTATTCAGAAGTATCAGTTGAGTTTGGTAAAAGGTTTGACTCTATCTTATGTAAGAAGTGGATTAATAATCGATGTTAAAATCAGGGAAAAGAAGCTTTTAGCCAAATCAAGGGGAGAAGATTATAATTGATTTTATTATCAATATTCAATATTTACATTAGGATCAACTTTAGCTTTTAGTTCCCATCTTGAACCGCTCAACTTAAAAAAAAGCAATTCAGCCTTTCTAAAATCATTTAGATGCTTGTATGTAATAACAACACATCTTTTGAAATTATCAAAGAAATACGGCTTTGAAATTTCCACCATTCTTGTTGAAATTTGAACCTTTTTTTTAAAGTAGTCAAGATATAAATTAATATACCGATTTCGTACTTCTAAGATAGAATCTGGAATTTCTGAAATTTTACCCTGATTGTATAAATATCTGTATTTAGGATATTTTACACCAAAATATTTATAACTATTCGCTTGTAAAGAATCATAATGATAAAGCAGTTCTATGTCTACTAATAAACTATCATTAATGTAATTTGAAAAATTAATTTCTTCAGCATCTTTATAAAGTTGATCAAAAAACATATTTTTTTCATTTGAACTGAAAATACTAGTATCATTTCGTAAGATAATAGAGAAAGAATTCGTATAAGAAATCAATTTCTTACTGAAGGTATTACTCTTGACTTTATTATTAATTTTTATGACGTTTTGAATAGGTAGATAATCTTTGACGAAAAAATTCAAAAAATTAGTCAATGGCACTGAGTCTTTTTGACTGCTAGCGTTAAACGGAACGAGAAGTCCCAACTTCAAGATAAAGAGATAAAATTTCATGCCTAATTGTAACCAATACTAGTCTTTATTTCAATAAAGAATTACAACTTCAAAAAATACCGTGAAAACACGGTGGTGATTAAACCCAATCCAATTAAGAGTCTCATCTATTTTAACTCAATTTAAATTGAGTTGTTAAAGGCCTAATTCATGAAAATCTTTTTTATTCCATCTAATAAAAAACAACAATTTGTTAAACGTCCAAAAGTTTATACCCTAGAAGCATAAAAATTATTTGTAGCCTATTTTTTGTATTGTTTATTGGAATATCAACTAAAAAAGATTGCACATGAAATACAAAGTACTCTTTTATACTTTTACATTGTTGTTATTATTTGGCTGCAAAAAACCGTGTACAGAAGCAAATTTTGTATACGATGCTGATATAAACGTAACACCAGCAAAAAACATTTTTAAACTAGGGGATACTATTTCGTTTAAGTACAAAATAAATAAATGTGGTTTTGAATTAATTAGACAACAAAATATATGTATTGAAGATATTAATTTGCCAACAATTGTCTTTGGGGTATTAAAATATGATAGTATTGAATTAGTAAATAATAGAGTTCTAAGAGATACAGGTGCAATTGCTAAGTTTAAATGGGTAATTAGTAATGGAAGTATTACTAAAATACAACCTGAAAATAATAGAAAATTAATACGATTAACTTTTTCTGAAACAACAAACACAATTGAATTAAATTTTAGCTTAATAAGCATAGAAAGGGGCTTTTACAGGCTTGGGAGCACAACAATAAACGCATTAAATAAACATATGCCTTGCAGAATGACCTCAGCACGAGCAGATGCTATTTGGCCTACACACCAAATAACAGAAATGATAGGTATACACAATTGGCAAAACATTCAAGAAATGCAAAAGGGCTTTTTTAATTTTAAAATTATTTAGTGATGAAAATACACACATTATTATTGATACTTAGCATAATGCTTTCAAATATTGTATTTGCTAATGACACATTGGTTACAAATAATCCAAAACTTAATATATATTATGAAGACGCAAGAAACAGGCGTACTTACTTAAAAGTACCTGATTATAAAGAATTACGAGTAAACCCTTCATGGAAAACGAGATATTTTTATCAAATAAATCTTAAAGACACGGGACGCTTGAATTTTTTTTTATTTAACTTAAAATTTTTTCAGTTTAAACCCTCTTTCAAAAAAGAAAAGGTTTTCATTATTCCCATAAACTTTACAGGTGAAAGGTGGCTATATATTTCCAATACTAAAAGAAAATTAAGAAAACTAAAGCAAGGAAACTACCAACTACTTACAAGAGAACAATTTCAAAAAGAATATTCAATAGCATACCGTAAGTTTTTACGTCGAGGCTTTGATGCTGCAATTAGAGATGTTCCTGTAAACGTAGAACCAACAAAAGAATAGTACAATTTATTCCTACCGAATGGATTTGCATTAGGTTATTATAATCAAAAATATCACTAGCGTTTTCATATTAATCAAAGATATTCAATTGGTTACGATTTAGCACTTTGAAATTTTGTCTTATTGGGTTTGCGCAAAGTTGATTTGTTAGTATTTTTTCAAAGAAAGATATCCGAATAATTTGTGTCATTTCATATAAAAAGTGTTAAGGTTAACAATTTCCTTTGCAATATCCACTATTATGTAAACAGAAATTAAAACCCATATCTGAGCCGTCACTCCTTTTTCACTGGCACCCTATTATGTTTTTAATTTTTAAGTTCTGTTTAATTCACTTAAAACATAATTCAATCTTCCATCAGTGTTTAATACTT
>PNMI01000042.1 GCA_013823565.1 Sphingobacteriaceae bacterium
ACATTAACATTGGCATTTGTACCATTGGCATTGGGAGCTATTATTTTTGCAGATTTAGCTACTGGCTTATTAGGTGGCGGTAAATATGTTGATTCGGAAGCTGCAAACCTGCTAAGGATAATGATGGTTATTGCAATTTTTTATCCAATAGACCGATTCATTGCTGTTTCCTTAGACATTATTCACCAACCCAAAGCCAATTTCATTAAAGTACTACTGATGTTGCTGGTAAATATCATTGGAGATATTGTAGGTATTTATTTGACGGGAAACTTATATGGTGCTGCATTTGCTACCGTGCTGCCGCTATTAGTTGGAATTTTTTATGGATATTATTGTTTTAATAAACATATTCCTTTTAAATTATCTTTTATATTTACTTCAGGTTATATCAATGTAAGAAAGTTGCTACGTAAATACATACATAAAAAAGCTTAAGCATGCGGGTTGCTCATTTAATTCTTGTTCATGCTAACCCTAATCAGCTATCGCGTTTAGTTGAGCGATTAGCTCATCCCAAATCTGTATTTTTTATACATGTAGATAAAAAGGTAAATATTGTTGATTTCGAGTGTTTATTCCGTGATGCGACTAATGTGTTTTTTATAAAAAATAGAGTAGATATACAGTGGGCAACTTATAGTATGGTAGAGGCGACGGTAAATGGGTTTAAAGAAATATTATCGAAAGGAATAAAGGTTGATTATATTAATTTGATGAGTGGTCAAGACTATCCAATAAAACCGATAGCAGAATTTCATGATTTCCTAGACGCTAATCAGGGTAAAGCTTTTATGGAATGCTTAAATGTTGAAAAAGAATGGACTGAAGCCATTTCTAGGGTCAAGGAATATCATTTCAATCATTGGAAAATACCAGGGAGATTCAAGTTCCAAAAACTTTTAAATTTTATTCTTCCCAATCGAAAAATGCCTGATGGCTTAATTGCCGTAGGACGATCTCAGTGGTTTACCATTAGCTCAAAACACGTTGAATTTATAATACAAAGGATAGATTCGTCTCCACATATTGTAAAGTTCTTTACATTCTCATGGGCACCTGATGAGTTAATCTTTCAAACCTTATTATTTAATTCAGCATATCAAAAAGATATAGTAGGAGATAATCTTCGATATATCGATTGGTCGGATAATAAACAAAACCCTAAACTATTGACGAGCGAGGATTTCAATGCATTTATGCAATCGGGTAAATTTTTTGCTAGAAAGTTCAAGGAAAATGATGAAGTACTCAATATGATTGACCAGCGTATTGTATAAAGTTATTCTCTTTTGTCTTGTGCAACAAATGCTTTGATGAAAAAGAAAATCCCAATAAAAATAATCACTAGTGAAAATGCATCTAGCACTGTGAAGCCATCATGGTCGTTAAAATAGAAAATAGTGGCAATTTCGAATTCAGCACTTGTTGGTGTTACAATTGCTAAAAATCCTACGGTTATAAATAATAATCCTACTCCTGAATAAGCAAGTCCTGCAGCCCAATTAATAGCTTTGTCTGGCAAGTTTTTTACGCTAAATGATTTGTTTTGCCTTAAGAGTTTTGCCATATCTAATGCAATCTCTTCATTCCCTTTTGCATCATCATCGTGCATTGTTGTTGCCTTACTAACTCTATAGGTTTTTTCCATTGTGTGAAGAAATAAGTGTTGCATTTCCATGGCTTTCTGTTTACTCACAGGTTGTTTCTCTAACTCTTCTAAAAGTTCAGCGAAAACACGTTCTATTTTTAATACCTGACTGTTGTCTGTAGCCATTTGAGCTTTAATTTCACTTTCTCCGCTAATTTAGATAATTTACGTTACTAATAGCTTGATTAAATAAATGAAACGAGTTTCAATCATAACGGTCAATTTTAACCACAGTCATGTAACAGACGAATTGTTAGATTCAATTAGGAAAAACAATAGTTACGCTAATATTGAAATTATAGTGGTAGATAATGGTAGTTCCGAAAATCCTGTTCCTAATTGGATGAATAAATACCCTGAAGCAAAATTTATTCGTTCTGAAATAAACCTTGGATTTGCTGGAGGGAATAATTTAGGATTAACTGCTGCTACAGGTGATTATCTATTCTTTGTGAATAATGATACTGAGTTTACACCTGGGTTGATTGAAACGCTTGTAAACACCATTGAAGACAATCCAGTCATTGGTGTAATATCTCCCAAGTTGCTTTATTATGATCAACCAACGATGTTGCAGTATGCAGGTTACACGCCAATGAATTATTTTACCGCTAGAAACGAGTGTATTGGACAATTTGAAACTGATCATGGGCAATATAATCAGTTGGTAGGCAAAACAGGTTTTGCTCATGGGGCAGCAATGATGGTTACCAAGAAAGCGCTAGAAAAAGCAGGGCCCATGTCAGAAAACTTTTTCCTTTATTATGAAGAATTAGATTGGGCAGATAGAATTAGACGAAATGGATTTGAAGTTTGGGTAAATATGAAAGCTACCATCTTTCATAAAGAATCGGTTTCAGTAGGTAAAAAAAGTTCGCTTAAAGAATATTATATGAATAGAAACCGAATTTTATTTATTCGGCGCAATGCCCCATTTTTAAAAGCAATTTGTTTCTATTTTTATTTCCTTTTAATTGTGACCCCAAGGAATATTATGACCTATTTAAAAGAGAAAAACTTTAATTTCATTAAACAGCTTTTCAGGGCAATTTGGTGGAATATTACCAACGGAATCAATAGTAAATATCTAGGTTTCAAACCTTAAACATTTTTATGGAATTATTTTTTTGGATTTGTATTGCAGTTATACTTTACACTTATTTAGGGTATGGATTGGTCTTATATATTATTTTAAAAATCAAAGCGCTATTCTTTGGTAAAAAGCC
>PNMI01000043.1 GCA_013823565.1 Sphingobacteriaceae bacterium
GTTTTGGTATTAGTGCTTGGCTTGGTAATAAATTAGCAAGTATAGTTTCTGGAGTAGATTTATATAATTTAAAAAATGATACTCGTCACCCAGTTATTATTGTTAATGAAATGGGAAACAGAATTTTAGCGGTTTGGACTACATTTTTTGCCTTAACAGTTGCTACTGATGTAACAGCTACAGCAGTTAAAGATGCATCAGGAACAGTAGTTGGGCAAATAGCTACTGTAGGTGGTGTTATACCTGTTGGAACTGCTGCTGCTGGAGTTATTGCAGCTCTTAATACAACATTAAAATTTGTAATGGCTCCTATTACTGCATTATTAATTGTAGGATTTACATGTGCTTATTTAATTCCGATGATTCCATTCATTATGTGGCTTGGTTGTGTTGGTGGTTGGGTAATTCAATGTGTAATAGCAGTTATAGTTGCTCCATTATGGGCAGTAATGCATTTACATCCAAATGGAGATGATTTAACTGGTCGTGGTGGCAATGGATATTCAATGCTAATGGGATTGTTGCTAAGACCTGCATTATTGATATTTGGATTTATTGCTTCAATTGGTGTTTCTTCAGTATTAGGAGAGTTTATTAATAAAATATATTTCCAAGTATTTGCATTCTCAGGTGCAAATGTAAATGGTTGGTTGGCTTTTATTACAATGATGGGTGGTACGACTATATATGCAGTTATTATGTTTAGCTTTATCAAAAGAACTCATTCAATAATGCATGTTATCCCAGATGAAATTTTCAAATGGATTGGTGGTGGGCAAGATGGTCTTGGTAGCTATGCACAAGCAATGGGAGACGGTGCTGAAAGAAGTGGTGTTAGTGCTGCTCAAGCATTAGGTGCTGGTGGTTTGTTAGGTGTTGGAATTAGAGATGCTAGAAATAATATGAAAGAAGATATAAAAATAGTTCAAGATGGTAATAAGTATTCGAAAATGGCTGCTGAAAAATCAGCAGCAGATAGCTTGAATAAAAATAAAATTGAAGATTTCAATAACAGTTTTGGTAGTGATGCTTCTGATAAGAAAGAAAAAGCATTAGGTTTTGCAACTCCTAGTAGCTCAAATTTCAAAGAACAATCTTTGTCTGCAAAATATGATGCAGCAATAAAATCTGTTAGTGAAGCAAAAGGTGCTGAAGGAGTTGAACAGTTTCAAAATCAAATGATTTCATCTTCTAAGATAGATCATGAAAATAACTCATTTTCTCCATCTACTGCTATCGATAATATCTCTAAAAATATTATCTCTGGTGGTGGTAGTAGTCCAGCTCAAATTTCTTCTCCTGAGATTAAAAACAAGGAAACTGGTGGTGGTACAGAAGAATAAATTAAAGCACCATTTCTGGTGCTTTTTTTATCACTAAATTTTTAATTACTTGATACCCTGTTTAGCTTTTATTCTAGGTGCATAATAAAGTTGCCATTCATTTTGATTAAAGTCATTCCCATGTTCTGTTTGATTATTTAAAACTTTTTCTTTATTTGCCATGCCTTCAGCAACAATATCTTCTTTAGTTCTGCCTGCTTCAATACCCAATTGAATTGCAAGCTCTTTAAATGCTCTTTGGCTTACCATCCATTCACCAAGTATAGTTTGTTGCTGGTGATATGTTTCTTGAAAATTACCATTTACATCAGCAATTTCATGCATAGGTTTAGTTAATAAGTTTTTGTAATATTCAACTTCTTTTTGAGATTCACTTAATTTTGCTTGTAAATAACCAACATTACTAGAACTACGTGCAAGTTCTTTTTTTTGTTGTTCTTCTTTTTCTTTGTTTTGATTGTGCTTTAAACCATTAGCAATATCTTCTTGTAATTTTTCGTATTCTCTGGATTTTTGATCAGCTTCATTTCTTTTTTGCCAATAGTAATTTAAGTTTTGAGTCATTTTTTTCTCTAATATTAATTACGCTTAAGTCTTCTAGAATCATTAACAGCTTGTTTATCGTTAACTACTAAATCACTTGCATTAACAACAACAACATCATGTCCGTCAGCTAATCCTTTTAAATCAGATGCCTTAACTAATAAAACATTATTAATTTTTTCATCTTTACAAACATTAACTACATTTTGATGGCTTATTCCAAAAGAGTTTGCAATTTCTTTAAACTTTTCTGTATTTACAACACTTATTTTTGTATTCATACAATATTCCCATTATCTGTTATCTATATTATAACCTAATCAACTTAATAATACAAGATTTATAATTAAAATGTCATAAATATTATTAATAGTTAATTTATTTACTCAATATCAATAACTTTAATATATTGTCCATAAGCATAAGCTAATTTTTTATTATCAGGACTTACATCAAAACATAATATATCTTCTTTTAAATCAATATTTTTTAGGATATTAAATTTATAGTCGGTAATGACTAAATTATTCTTTCTGTCTATAAAATAAATAAAACCATTAGATATTTTTAATTTATAGATAAAAAAATCATATTTCAATTCAGCTACTAAATCCCAATTATCTTCTGCTTCATTAATTTTTAGTAATTTAATTTTAGGATTAACATCGTATTTTGTATAATATGTTGTTGATACAGCTAAATAATCTCCATCTGTTGAAAATTCTTGCGCTGTAAAATTTGGAGAACTAAATCCATCTCCAGGAGTAGCTAATCTTATATTAGCTTTTTTATAGTTAAAACTAAATGCATGTTTCGCTATAAAACCATCTTTAAATTTTTTATAATTTAATCGAGAGCGAAACAATCCCTGAATAGAATCTTTATTTATATTATCCTCTGCAAA
>PNMI01000044.1 GCA_013823565.1 Sphingobacteriaceae bacterium
ACATTTAATTGGTATCCCCAAAATAATATGAAAGAAATCTATCGTTTTTCTACCAAAACAAATTTAAGAGAATGGAGAATTGTGAACGATGGAGTGATGGGTGGCGTATCCAAAAGCAACCTTTTGATTGCTAATGAAGGTCATGGTCAATTTTCTGGTCATGTTTCTTTGGAAAACAATGGTGGGTTTGCATCCATTCAATTGAACCAATCCGCCACTATTCCTGATGAAACAAAATACATTGTTTTACGAGTAAAAGGTGATGGCAAACAATATGAATTTAGGCTCAAGAATGATTTATATCAGTCTGTATCTTATGTTCACCCCTTTAAAACTTCAGGAGAATGGGAAACCATTCGATTAGCCATTGGCGAATTTTATCCTCAGTATTTTGGTCAAAAATTAAATAGGCCAAATTTCAACTATAAAAACATAGAGCAAATCAGCTTCTTAATATCTAATAAAAAAGAAGAAGATTTTAAACTATTAATTGATGGGATAAGCATGAACTAAACATTAAAATACTCAACTAGTGCATCTAGCGTTTCTGTACTTACAGATATGTCTTTGATGATCTCTCCCTTGTGCATCAGTAAAATCCTGGTACTTAATTTTGCTATATGATTTAAATCGTGGCTACTAACAATAATAGTAGTTCGTTCATTAATATTCAATTCCTGTAATATTTTAATTAATCTAATTTGCGAACTAGGATCCAAGTTCGCAAACGGCTCGTCTAAAATTAATAATTCAGGTTTCTGCAATAGGCAAGCTACAATCCCCACCTTAAACTGATTCCCTTTTGATAAATCACGTATATATTTTTTGAAGTCTACCCCACCGTCAAAGAAATAAGCATAGGAAGAAACACGATCATCTACTTCTTGTTTATTTAGACCATGCAGTTTACCAACAAAATAAAAATACTCGCTTGCAGTTAAATAATCAATCAAAAAACCATCATCCAAATACGCTGCTGTATAGTTTTTCCAATCTTCTGTACCATTAACTGGAATACCTTTTATTGAAACAGTTCCAGACTCAGATTTTAATAAGTCGAGTACCAATCTAAACAGTGTTGTTTTGCCCGCCCCGTTATTACCAACTAATCCAATAAGTTCACCTTTATTAATACTTAACTCAGGAATATTTGCACAAACTACGCCGCCGAATTTTTTTGTAAGGTTTTCTATGAATATCATCATTAATTTATTTTTCTCTAAAGCCTGCTACGATTGAATATTTTTGTTTTTTTAGGCGCTCTGCTATTTGATTGATCCACCAATTTTGAAGAAATAATGGAATGAAACCTACTATTCCAATTGCAACAACAGCAGACCAAAATCCAAAGAATGGCATAACAATACCATAAATCCCCATTAATAAGAGCAATGGAATTAATGTAGTTAAGAAACTATTTAATCCTACTCCTTGATAATTGAAATTGGCACTTTTACTGATATCAATTCCCTTTGTATTATAAACATTAATCAATACGCCAAGCGGTAAAATAAGCCCAATATTAAATGCAAATAACGCGATATGCAATGGTAAGATTCTCCAATCTATTATGCCGTAAAACAAACTAATAATAAATGGAAAAGTGTTTAAAATTCTTACTAAACTGAGCTTGCTTTTTACATAATTCGTGAGTCCATGTTTCGAAATCATCAATTGTTCTATATGTGCTGTTTGCCAAGAAAATAAAAACTGCATATAATTCAAGCTACTCAAACCCGTAATCATATACGCCATAACGATAATTATCAGCCTAGGCGATTGTTCATCAAACAATTCTTTATCATAAATCATAAAACCATATAAAAGAAATATGAAGCTCATTAAAATGGTATTTCTCGGGCGTTTATTTCTGAATATTAGTTTTAATTCATTTGAAATTAATACACCAAAGCTATCAGTCCATTTTAAAGAAAGATTGCTGCTTGCTTTGCTATTGGCATCAATATCAAGATAAAAATTAGCCCTTAACAATGAGCGATTGATAAGAAATGCCCATAGAAAAAATAAAACCGGAATCAATGCAAGCCAAGAATTGTTGAGCAACTGCGGAAAGAAATAAACCGATATAGCTGAAATTGAAAAAATATTATTGGCAGTACACAAAAAAATAGATGCAATAACAAGCACAAATCCAAATAACCATTTTGTATTGATAATTGATTTTCTCTTTAAATAAATTATCATAAAATGATTGGCAAGCATTAGAAAAAATAGGCAAACTAGAAAAGCTATGAAAACACTAGCTCCAAATTTCTCTAAAACACTTCCTACCATAAATGGTATAAATAATACCAATGGAATTAAATTAAAAAGGCTTAGTAAAGAACGAAGGTTTAAAAAATTAATGAGTTGGCTTTTCTTTACATTCTGAATTAAATAGGGCTTAACAGATAAAGTTGGTAATTCTTGAAACCAATAACGAAGAGGTATATCAATTAAAAAGTAATAAAGCAAGATTACAC
>PNMI01000045.1 GCA_013823565.1 Sphingobacteriaceae bacterium
TAGAAGTGGTGAACGAGCGGCGAGGGAGATACTAAAAGTCTAATTAAAATATCAAAGAATTATTTACAAACAATTCTGAAATTTTAAAAAACAGGTTACCATTCAATTGAAATTGACCCATCTCAATATATTAACTATTATTCTCCCTGTTATTAGTCATCAATTCTTGTCTTATATTTTATTTCTTTTTGCACTAATTTTTTAAATTTTCATAATCGTTTTAGTCAAGTTAAAAAACCGTCTTTCCACGGTTTTTTATACACGCATAAACAGTTAATCTTGTGAAAAGAAATTATGAAAAAGATATTTTTACTATTCACACTAATTTTAATACTTATTAATTTTGCATGCAATAAGAGTAATCAAGATATTGAGATTAATACTAAAAAAAAATCTGAAATCTCTAAAATTGATTTTCGACTTGAAATAACAATGTGGTTGAAAAGTTTAAATGAAAACAAACTAATTGACACCAAAACAAAGGAAACTTACTCCAATGTAGCTAATATGTTGGACTATTCAAATGCTAGCTTAGTTAAAGGTTCGGGTGATGAGAATGAAATAATTATTAAACTAGTCGAAAATGAAATAAGTTCATTTAATTATATCATACTAAAAAAGCAAAATACTAAAAGCTATGTTGCAGAATTTTATAAAACTGAAATGTCACTAAAGTCTATGATTCATTTTACATTAACGAAAAATTTAAATTTAGGAGATAAAATAGAAAAATGGGATATTAACAATAAACCAATCATAGGTTGGGAAAAAACTAAATCAGGCAAAAGTGTTGTGAAGAAATTATTAAAAAAGATAAAAAAACAAAATAAATCACAAAATCAACTAACTAACAGTTCTGAGCTAAGTATTATTGAATCCAAAAGAATAGTTGATCCAGAAGAAAATGAATGTATTGAATGGTATTGGATAGTTTATGATGAGGATACAAATGAAATATTATATGAAGAATATATATTCTCAACTGGGAATTGCGGCGGCAATGGAAATAGTCATACTAGTTCATTAAATCAATCTACTTGTAACTATTCAGAAGACGAGGCAGATGATATATTATCTAGTTTTCAAGAAATGTATGTAAATGAAGTTGTTGAAGGTATGCCTGGAACATTAACAATTCAAAACGATGGAAAAATTGAGGAAGCCTTCACAAAATCTTGGAAATTTGGCTCAGTGAAATTAGGATTTACTAGTTTTTATGTGAGATATTTTGGAATTGCTCATTACTCTGGAGTAAGATTTAAACTAAATTCAATTGATCCAAAGTGGAAATTCAAAAATATAAACTACAGCTCTGTTTCAATAGAAGAGGAAGAGAATTTGCAATGTATTTCTGTTGAATTAAACGAAAAAGCACATTCAGAAGTAATTCAAAGTGGAGATCAATCGAATTGTTCTGTAAGTATACAAGCTGAATTTAAGGCATCTATATATTGCATTTTGGGTTATAAATTTGGAAGCCCTATTTTAGTAACAAACACTTCAACTTTGTATGCAAAAAATTAATTTAAAAATAAATTACAGACATTTACTTATCATATTAAATATCTGTATTTCAAATTTTGTTTATTGTCAAAAAAAATCGCTTTCAAAAATTAATGCTTACCAATTCATAAACGAGTACCCTAAAGACTTTAATAAAAAAAGTATTTCTGAGTCTGCTGCTGATACTATTTATCAGTATTTTTCAGGTGATATTAGATTAGTCGAATTCTCAAAAGTTTACGCATATACTTTAAATGAAAAGCTTGCATTTGAAGAAAAGCGGAATTTATTTTTAATTTACCATAAAGATAGTAGCAGAGGTATATTTTTAAATTTCTATACTTCACAGCCTCAATCGATTGTAAATGTTGATTCATTACTTCGAGATAGTTGGATACACAATTTTGAACTTAGCGGATTAATACCTGATTCGAACCCAATATTTAATGAAGAAAAACATTCACCTAATATTTTAAGAGAAATTAGTTATCAATTTAAACCATCAAAAGTGAAAAATACTATAGCCAAAGTAAATATTCGTGTAGACAGTTCGAGGAATTTATATTTGGCTAGATTAAGTAGTAAATGGGACCAAGAGTTCAATGGAAAAGTAATTGAAATCAAATTGTCATTTGAAGAATCAAGTCAAAATGGGAACCCTATTAATTATTCAATAAATTTTAGGCTTAATTCAACTGATCAAAGTTCACCTAAAATCGAAACATTATTTGAATACTACAGTTCAATAAATACACCGAATAAACCATTAAAATTTATTTCAAATTTCCTCCCTTGAATGATTTTTTTTAACGGAAGCACCCCACCCCTCCTT
>PNMI01000046.1 GCA_013823565.1 Sphingobacteriaceae bacterium
TACTTTTGGATTGGTATTTTCTATTTTTTTACGCCCACCTTTTCGACCACGAGCTCTTGCTGCATCAAGACCTGCTTTAGTCCTTTCTTGAATGAGTCTGCGTTCAAACTGAGCTAATGAGGAAAATATGTTAAAGATCAAATCGCCCGAAGCAGTGGTTGTATCTATAGAACCATCACAGATAGATTTAAAAGCAATACCTTGAATTCTTAAATTATCGATTAATGAGATTAAGTGAACCATAGATCGGCCTAAACGATCAAGTCTCCACACTAATAAAGTATCTCCTTTTTCAAGTTGATTTAAACATTTTTCTAGACCTGGTCGATCCGACTTGCTTCCAGAAATGATATCAACACATATTTTGTTTTTTTCGCAACCAGCCTTTTCTAAGGCATCAATTTGTAATTCTAATTCTTGATTTTTTGTACTGACTCTGGCGTAACCGACTAATTTAGGCATCATTGTCTCATTTATGGTGATAAAAATGTAAAAATAAGATTTTGTTTATTGAGATAAGAAAATAATACATTATTATAGATGTTTTAGATATAAAAAATTTTATCTCATCAAAGGACCGTTTGATAGGACTTTAATGAATTACCTTTTTAAGGTTAATTATCACTAATCGACGGCGTGAAGTTGATTTAAAATTTCTTCCAACGTAAAACGTTGTTCTTGCAACGACCTAATTTTCTTACAGTTATCAATTTGTTGCATATCAAATAATTGATAACCAGATGGAGTTGTACGAGTAACTTGAATAAGACCAATTTTAATCCAATGTCGTAATGTTGGTACGGTTTCTTGTGTCTTCTTAGAAAGTTCGCCAATTTTTAGCAACTCTTCTTCAGATGTAATCATTTTAGTTGGTTTACCCTCTATTGCATTAATATAGATTTTTAATGATTTCAAAACCGCTTTTTGCATAAAATGATAATAATCACTGATATCACCGCCAAGCTGTGCTTTTTCAAGGTATTTTAAATAAAAGATACGATCTTTAGGAGAAATAATTGCTGGAGGATAACCATTTTGCATTAAAATCATGTTCATCAAGAGACGTCCTGTTCTCCCATTCCCATCAACAAAGGGATGAATCGATACAAAATCATAATGAGCTTTAATGGCGCATATTACAGGATTATCTTGTGTATTAGTTATAGATTCAATTAATGCCTTCATTAAATGAGGTACTTTTGCATAATTAGGTAAAATCACAGGACTCCCAGAAATGCGAACTGGGATATCACGATATACACCTGCATATATATGATCAATGCTGGATAAAATGAATGTATGTATTTTTAAAATATCATTCTCATCAACTCCACGTTTATCAATAAGTGACTTAACATAACTCAGAGCATCTTTGTGATTTGTTGCTTCAAGGTGATCTTTCAATGGCTTACCTGAAATAGTCAGTCCTTTTTCAAGAATAAGAGCTGTTTCTTTACGTGTTAATGTGTTCCCCTCAATTGCATTACTTGAATAAGTGAGTTCAACACTCATCCATTCATCTAAATTAGATAATACTTTTTCATTGAGTGGTCGTATTTTATCTAAAATATTTTTAAGTTGAATAATTTGTTCCAGATGCATAATTCATTAAACCATAAAGTGACACTTTATAGTTTATCACAAATATATTTGAATTCAAATTCTAATTAAGCAACCGTAATAATGCCCGAGCGAAATGCGGGGAAACTCGCACGTTTCGTTCCTCGAGGGCTGTTTTGGGAGCAATCTCAAACTGTCTACTCAGGATATAGAGTAAATGATTTAATAAACTGTGTATAAAATAAATATTGGATTCATCTTTGAAATTCTGATAATATTCGAAACATAATATTTATAAAAAATGAAAACAGAAAAAATCGCTAACAAATTTTAATCTTTTATCTAAAATAGATTTATATGCATTTAACGTGATTTTTCAATTTATATTATATATTTTGAATACGGAAATAGAATCTTTAATAAAAAAATGGTATCATTGTGAAGATGGAGTTTTAAGTGGGGTCAAATGATGGGGAATAGTATTAAAAATTATTTCAATTTCCCTGTGTGTTTTTTATTGTTACAAGGATTTTTATCTTGTAATGCTTCTGTCGAACAGAATGCTATAGGTGAACATAATCAAAGACATACTTTGAATAAAGAAGTAGAGCAGCTGTCCCTTCAACCAAGAAATAGTGATACAAGTGAAGACAGTTTTATGAAATCAGATCATTTACCAACTCATTCTGTTGCTCTAGTTATTTTTAAGCGAGCATGTGAACTGATTCCTGAT
>PNMI01000047.1 GCA_013823565.1 Sphingobacteriaceae bacterium
CAGTTTGTCTAAAAACTCCCATCAATTAACCAAATATAGTTAAAAAGCTTAATCAAACGGGTCGATTAGCCGAATGTTGTTAAAAATATTAACAAACGGATTGCGAAAAACAAGATGCGTTAAAAGGGCTTGAAATCGGTTTAGTAAGGCGGTAAAATTGTCAAACAAAAGAGCAAGTTCTTGGAAGAACTTTTTGAGCTCATTTTTATCGATTAAGTTCCATATTCTACGCAAATTGTAAGCTACAAAGATAAGCCCGACATCTGCAGAGGCGTGTTTGATAGTTTTTTTAGTGGAGATGTAATAAAAACCCCATTGTCTTTTGATAATTCCATAGGGGTGTTCTACGATGGCTTGCCTCCTGCGGTAGGTTTCATAATTATTTTCGATTCTAACTTTGTTTTGATGAATCAAATCCGCATGCTGGGAACGCTCAAGGAGTCTTCCCTTGGCGTTTTTAGTGCATTTACTAAACAATTTACACTTCAAACAAGCGCTGGTTTTATAATGCTTCATTTGAGTAAATGATTTTCCGTTTTTCTTAATATACCAATTCCCGTTGGAGGTCAAAACTTCATTGGCAGGACAAGTGTAACTATCGGTTTGTTTATCATAGTTAAAATGCTCCACATCAAAAGCTGTATCAGGAGCGTGAGAAGCTACATCGGGAATGGCTACAATTACTTTCACCCCATGAGCATTGGCATAATCAAACTCGCTACCGGTGTGGTAGCCTTTGTCGTAAAGCAGGGTAAAATCTTTTTTGGCTAAAATGGTTTTAGTTCTGCGAACCATACCGCCCATTGCTTTAGAATCATTTTCGTTGGTTACTTTATAATCTATAGGGATGTTGTGTTTGGCATCAACGGTGGTTTGGATGTTGTAGGCCACTTCGGTAATGTTGTTTCGGGTAATCATTTGACGACTATCAGGGTCTGAGGTAGAGATTTGAGTTTGACCGGTTTCTTCTAATTGCTGGGTTAAATCGTTGTAAAAATCTTTGCGCTTGTTTTGTTGCTCTATGGCTTTTTCAATTATTTTTTTGTTATCCTGATCAGCCAAAGCCAGTGCAGCGTTATATTCCTCTAATTTGTTTTCAATATAAATAAGGTGGCGTTCAATTTTTTTAGGATTAAAATTATTTTTCTTGGAGTTTTGAGCTCTAAGTTTGGTACTGTCACCTGCAAGGAGTTTGCCACCAATCAGGTCGAAATTTTTGGCAAGTTTAACGGTCTGCTGAAACACTTTTTGAATGGCATTAGGATTGTCTTTTCTAAAATTGGAGATGGTGTTGTGATCTGGAGTCAATCCTTTTAAAAGCCACATCAGTTCGATGTTTCGTTTGCACTCTTTTTCCAAAATGCGTGAGGAGCGCATCCGGTTTAAATAGCCATAAATAAACAACTTCAATAAATCGGCGGGATGGTATGCCGGACGACCATTTTCAATAAAATCCATCTTAAAACCAAAGTCGGAAAGTTGTAAACTATCCACAAAAAGGTCAATCAATCGGATTTCGTTGTCTTGGTCGATGGTATCCTCTAAACATTGGGAGTATATCTGAACCTGATGCCTGTTTTTTCCAGTAATAAACTTCATAAATGATCATTTAAAAACAGTATAAATATACTGATAATCAATTGATTAGCCAACTAAATTAACGATAAGTTATTAACAATCAGTATGTTAATTATTATAAAGTAAAATAGGTTTTTAGACAGTTTGACGCTCTGCATAATTGTTAGCACTGCTAATAAACACTTTACTACCTTTTACTGGGTTTGGGTATAATGAGAAACCGGTAATGTCATCTTTTCCAATGCCTAAAGTAAAACTACATGTTGCGGTTCCATATAATGTTGTATCATTTGAGTTCCAATTTACTTCGTTATAAATTGCAGCTCTTAATTGGGTTGCTGTCCCAATAATAGTTGAGCAATTATAAACTGCATTATCTCTTTCTGTTGATAGGTAAAAAGAATTTAAACCATCTGTAAACACACTCGGTTTAGCAGTGTTATTTGATGAATTACCTGTAGTTACCCATACTCCATCCATATTTATGGCAGTTATGAATCCACTTAAATTACTTGAACTTGGAATATTTGCAGTATTAAATGCAAAAATTTGATCACCAGATGTAGATAAATTAAGTGCTGTAGCTGGTGATGTCACTTGAACAACAGCTGTG
>PNMI01000048.1 GCA_013823565.1 Sphingobacteriaceae bacterium
ATACTGCAACTGTTACAACTAATCAAGTAAATACACAATCTCAATGGAAAGCCAAAATACAATATTTATCAACAAATACTTTTAATGAAACAGTAATTGGCAAATTAGAGTTTACACATAGTAGTGGAAAATCTATGTTCAAAACACTTTTAGTACCTGTTATTGATGATAGTGGTTCGATGAGTGGAAGTCCTATTAGACAAGTTAGGTCATCGTTAGATAGATTATTAGATATCACATATAAAAATTCTCATATATTAACCCACATGGTTACCTATGGATCTAATGCAAACAATTATGAAATTAATAAAACTAGACCAGTATGCGAATATCGTACCAAAATTTCTAATTTATCTGGTAACAGTGGAGGAACTTCTTTCGAGGCAGCTTTTTCAGAAATTTTAAAATTGTGTGCAAAATACAAATCAGATAAATCCATCAATAGAATAGTAATAGTATTTTTAACAGATGGAGAGGATTCTTCAGTCGGAAAGGGAGGTCGTATTAATTTAGTTAATAAATTAAAAAATGATATGAATAACGCTTGTAGTATTGATTATGTGGTTCATACTGTAGGTTTTGGAGGTTCACATGATTTTGATTTTTTGAATAGTTTGAGAATGATTGGAACAAATGAAGGAGCTTATCGTTTTGCTGATCCAAGTGAAAATGATGATTCTCTATTCGGTAAAATTAATAGTATTATTGATGCTATTGCAAAAGCACATTCGATTCCTCTAAAAATTAAAGATACACCATTCCCAATTATAACGGATAATAAGGAATACTATTGGTTAAATATGTCGGATGTACCTTTAAATGAAGAACATGAAATTACTGTTTCAATAAACGATGAGGATCCAATTAAAATACCACTCGAATTAGAGTCCGAAAATGGTCCAGAACTTTGGGACGAATATTATACCCAATTAATTGATGATATTGCTGGAGAATTATTAGTATTATCGGCATGTAATGAATCTTTAGGAAAACAATTACACTCTGAACTTTTGGAACAAAGAAGTAAGACTATTATGTCAAAACTAGATAAGGAAAGTCAAAATAATTTAAGATTAGAAAAAATTCTTGAAACAATTAAAATAATTCGTTCAGGAGGATCAGTTAGTCAACTTAAACTCAATGATATGAAATTTGAAGGTAAGTTTGCTACAAATGTTGTACCTAAAAATACTCAGACTCCTAATACACCTAGTATATCACATAAAAAAGTCAATAAGCCTGCATCAACTTGGGAAACTATCAGTGCAACCACAAGAATTGTATTTGACAAAAATATTCAAGATGTATTTTATGTTATTGCAAATTATGGTGGCTACTCTGCATGTACATGGCTTAATAATAATGTATCAGAATGGAGTACTGCTATTGATAGTAATGGTGCAAATCCATTGATTGTAGCTAGTAGTGTCGGAAAAATAGAACTCGTAAGAAAAATAACAAATTTTAATGTACTTAATATAAATGATACAAACAACCAAGGATATAATGCAACTGATATGGCAGCTATGTATGGTTACTGGATTTCATATGGAATTTTAGTTGAAAATGGAGGTAGACCAACTACAGCACAAACTGTCCTGAGAACATGTTTATCCAGAGGATATTTTAATACTGCAAATCATTTAATAAATGACGGATTTGCAGTTGTGACTGAAGATTTAATCAACTCATCACCTAGTAATTCTATTTTGTCTTGGTTAAGTTCAAAATCGGTTAACAAAATTTCAGTCGAGGATGCTATATTAAAAGGTATGTTCGATATTGTAAAAGAGGAAATTTATAATATTACTAGTATTTCATGGAAACATTATAAAGAAATATTAGTTAATCCATCAGGTGAACATTTGCAAATTATAGATTTATTGCTGTCTAAAGGCAAGGCCAATGCAAACGAAGAATTTGAAATGGATGATGGAGAAATTTCTTGGCCACTATTTGCCTCCTGTGAAAAAGGTAATATGGCATTGTTCGAAATTTTATTAAATTATATTGATCCAAATACAGTCAATAAACAAAATA
>PNMI01000049.1 GCA_013823565.1 Sphingobacteriaceae bacterium
CTACTCGAAACTCGGAATTCTACTGATCGGAATTCTAATCTCATTTACAAATTGCGAGCTAGAAGAAGAAACAATCATTCAAAAAGAAACCGTTTTTAAAACTGCTTCCAAAAATAAAGTTTTAGACTATTTAAATTCTTATACCACCAAAAATTCTTCAGCAAGAAGTCGAATTCATTAGATTTAAGTTTTAACCCAAATTTATTAAAATATAAAACTATTATCAACAGTAAAGAATATTTAGCAGTTATTCCAGCGAATACATTACATAAATTAATTTACACTAGAATTTTAATAATAAAAGTAAATAATGAAATAAAAAGTGTTTTATTTAATATGTACCCTACTGAAATTTCAAATAATAATTTATTTTCAGGTATTATTATAATAACAGATTTAAACGGAAACTTTATAAATGGGTATCGCGTTAAGAATAGCAAATTTATCACACAATTTTTTTTAAAATCAACAAATAAAAATTCTAAATATCTTAGAATTTCAGAAATAGATTGCGGATGTGGCAATGGAGAGTTTTGCCTTGTTTTTGCACAAAATTTAAATGAAATAACTATTAATGCAAACTCAAGTAATCTTATATCACCTGTTAACCTATGGGGTTTAATAAGTAATATATCTTCATTTGTAATTATAAATGAATCACCATTTTGGGATTGGGATGGTGGCGGTAGTCCACCACCTATTAGCCCAATAGATTGCGAAACTGGTTATAAAGATATTTATGGCAATTGTGTGCCGAAACCTTGTATTGGAGATTCCTTTGTTAATATGGAAATTTCAAATTTTAATTCAGGAAAGAATGCTAATAGATTTGGCTGTGTTCGCAAAGACCCTAATAAAATTTGTAATAACCTGAGTTCGATTTAAAATATTGCTAATTGATTTGTTTCAATTGCCTCATATTTGATACCAGGTTTTTTTGGAAAGAACGAATATGCAATAAGGCCTGAAATGAGGTTTGAAATAAAATTACCAAATGATCTATGTCTTGAATGTTCTATTTGGCACATGTTTTTCAATTCATCGTTAATTGTTTCGATAACAGATCGCTTACGAAGCATAATTTTATCCTTCAATTCCATTAAACAATTCTTCATATTATTTCTAATGCTGGTGATTAAATGAAGACCATCAACAAATAGAACCTTGGTTAGTTCTGAAGAGATATACCCTTTGTCTGCATATAGCTTTCCTTTCAATTTTTTTATAAAACTATCATTTTTAAGGGGCTCTCTATCATCTACATTACCTTGAGTAATTACGAAATTTAATATCTCACCTTTCTCATTTACAATTAGATGTAACTTAAATCCAAAAAAATAACCCATGGTTGATTTACCTACCGTTGCTAAATCTTTGAATACTTTATTTCTTTTTATTCGTTTGTTTTTACAAACTCTTACAGGGGTAGAATCAACAAATGAAATACCTGTACATTCACCAAGACAACAAGTTTTAAGAAAAATTGTCATTGGCAATGTTACACTTTGCATAAGCTCTGTAAAGCGATTGTAAGAAACGGTGGTAGGGAAGTCTTTGGTTAAATGCTTCTGTACATAAAACAAATAAAAATGTTTCATAGTGCGATATCCACCTGTATGAAATAACACCATAATGGTAATTACTTCACTATTGCTCATCTTTGGTTTACGTTTGGGAAGATTTCCTAAAAGATTTGGTGAAAGGACTTTTTCAAATTCTGAACAAAATTCATCGGCTAAATAAAAAATTTCAGTAACTTTATCGGAGGTAAAATTCATCGGATTCTTGTTTATATGTTTAATATTCAACACATTAAAGATAATGAGAATCCTTTGTTTTACCTAATAGATTAAGCTCTTTATTTTGTTAATCTTCTAATATTTAATTAGTTAATAATCGAACTCAGGTTAATAGGAATGTAAGTCCAAACTCCTGTTGTGGAATTAATACTTGCTGTTCCATTAGTTGGAGATGCTATAATAGAATAGGTTAAACTATTACCATCAATATCTGTAGCTGTTACAGCAGTTACTAAAGTAA
>PNMI01000050.1 GCA_013823565.1 Sphingobacteriaceae bacterium
TATTTTTACAGGACAATGATAATGATTATCTTCAATTTCTGTTGCTAAATCTGCATTTAAGGACGTTAACAAAACTAACAAAAAGGAAATATAGCTCAGTTTTTTACCTCAATGTATTTTTTTACTCTAATGTTATTACTAACTAAAATAGCGATAAATGCAATCACAGTAATAAATATAAAATTAATAAAGAATATATTAATAGATTGAGTGGGATTTATGTCCTCTACACCAATTAAATTATTCATACTTAGACTATATGAAAGCAGAATTGAGGATGCAGCGATGCCTAAACTAATAGAAATCTGCCTGCCAATATTAAATAAGCTATTCGCTTGCCCTAGTTTTTCTTGTGAACAATCCATAACGCTTAATGTTTGAATTGGCGTTCCACACAGACCGCTAAAAACACCTCTGGCAAAAAACAAGATGGCTCCCAACAATATCATATCCTTATGATGTATAAACATAATACATGGGGTAATAATTCCGATGCCTGCTAGCCCGATCATGAGAGGTGCGGTGGGTCCATGCTTATTAAATAGTTTCACTGAATACCGACTGCTACTCATTGCTCCGAATGCTTGCATTCCCATAATTATCCCCGCCGTAGTTGCAGACATTCCAACTCCCATTTGAAGATAAATTCCCACCAGAAAAATAAAACCAAAATGACATATTTGAAAACACAGCTGTATTATATTTGCTTTAAAAAACATCGAATGAGTAAAAAAACTTAAATCAATTAAAGGATAATTAATTTTGTTTTCCCACCAGACAAAGGTCCCCAATAAAATGCAAGTAGATATAAAACTTATGATAGCGAAATGAGGCATACCATTTTTGGTTATAAAAGACAGCGTATAAAAAAAATTTATTAAAAGGATTGCACTCAAAACAAACCCTACGCCATCAAACTTTTTTACAATTCGATGAGAGTCTTCTTTTAAAAAAAATATGGCGCATATAGCCGTCAACAACGTTAGTGTAGCAGACAATATGAACACGGCGCGCCAACTTAAATAGTCCGAAAAAATACCGCCTAAAAATGGTGCTATTGCAGGGGCAATCAATGTCGGCAGAAAGGTATAGCTTGTGATGCTTGCGTATTCTGACTTTCTATAATTTCGGTAGAGCATTGTTATACCCACTGGCAATACCAATCCGACACTAATTCCCTGAGTGGCTCTAAAAACCACTAATAAGTCAAAACTATTGGTATAAGCGCAAAAGCAAGAAGATAAACTTGATAGAAAAAGAGCCCCTACGAATATTTTTTTATTGCCGTATCGGTCACCTAAATAATTACTTATCAAAATTGATATTGATAATGCTATCAGAAATGATATGGAAACCTTGTCTGTGACAGATATTGGAACAGACAAGTCTTTTGCAAGGTTCGGCAAAACAATGTTTATGCAGGTTAAATCTAATCGATCAATAAATAAAACCAAGATATATATAAACGCTATTTTATGTTTATACAGAATGGTCATTATATCTCTGCTCGTTGATAATATTCAGGCATAATATATTCTAATGCTTTTATTTCTTCAACGGTAAGATTTGGATTCCAGACATCCACAATGAAAACTATTCGTGTAATATTGCTTTTATTCCAAACTTCATGCTCAAATGAGTCATCGAAAACAATACACTTACCTACAACCCAAGGCTTTATTATGCTCCCAACGCGTATAACTGCTTCGGGTGGGGTGACTATGCCAATGTGAGTTCTTAATTTAAAATTATGTGGACCACAATGTGGATTTATATGAATTCCGGAGTTCATGGCTGACTTTGAAACATCCTGTGCTGATTTAAACATCCCCCTCTTAGTGCTTCCACCCC
>PNMI01000051.1 GCA_013823565.1 Sphingobacteriaceae bacterium
CAACCTGTGTTTCGCTAAACTGTCCAGCCACTTACTGGTCAACTTGTCCATGATAAAACCTAAGGGTCGTTTCCCTTGAGCACCTTCTGCTCTTAGATGACTTTCAGAGGAGTCAGCAATCAAACGTTGGTTGTCAAGCGTTGTTAAACTGTCGATGATTGTATAGTCTTGTTCTGTTAGAATTGGTTCTGTAAACCCACTGTGATCATCACCAATAATTTCTCGAATAGCATTTGAGTTGTTGTAGCTTTTTTTTAAAAGTTGCCTAAAATATACCAACTTGAATTGGTTAAGATACACCTCTTTGTACTGTGTGTTTAGGGTCTGTGCCCTATGAGTGTTTTCACAAGATATTGTTATCGCTAAAATAGTCAGTAGGAAAAAATTAAAAATGATTCTAGTTGTCGTCATATGTTTTTAGATGTTACAGAAATAGAGCCGGTCGCCTTGCTTGCCTACAACGGCCGAGGCTTTACGCTGGGTGGGGAAGGATTGTTCCCGCTGCTGGCTTGGCCATTACTGACTCGATAAGTTAAAGCCAAATTACTGAAGCTCATTTGAAATACCAAAGCTGATGGGCCATAGCTGAAAGCCCAACTTGCGTAAAGCCTTTTGTTATACGCCGTTTTATTAATCTTCTTTTATTAGATACTTGTCTTGTAGTTTTAACAAATAAGTTTCACTTTCTTTTGATAATACTGGATATTTTCCACCAGATTTTTTGGCAGAAGTGTTATAACACAAAAAAAATGAAATAGGATTTTGTACATACGAAATATGATTTTCTAACATCCCTCCCTCTTTTATTAGTAAACCCATAAAACGTCCAGGAATGTGTCCACCATTTTGTCCATAAATATTTGCAAGTTGCGCAAAACTCTTGTATTCATTTAAACTGTTAACATTTATCAATGCAGACTTTAACAAGCTATCAATTTTTTTAATATAAGTAATTGACAGTGTTTCATCATTTTCAACAAGAGCTTTTGTCTCATTATATAAGGGTGAATTTTTGTGCAAAAGCATAGGTTTATCGATTAAATCAGCTATTCCTTCTTCGGAAATATTTTGTAAAAAAAATAAAAGATTAAATTCAGAATATTTAAAATCAATGTCTTTCTTCAATGATTGTTGAAAGCCCATAGAAACAATTGAATGAAATGCTTCATGAGCCGTTAATAAACCCATTTTATAGCTATCAATTTTATACGATAGGAATAAATCATTTATAACTATACCTCCAAATCCTGTTGCTTCTGAGGTTCCATAATTAAAATAATGTAGTATAGGAAATATCTCATCTACTTGATATTTCTTTGGCAAATAGTAGTATAACAATGACTTTACACTGTCAATAGTATTATTAGACTTTAAGAAATTTATGTAAGACTTAAGTTGGGTTTCATTCTTCAGATAATTAAGATGATGTTTTTCAATAGGTGTTAAATCCTTGAGTGAAAATTGAATTGTAGAAGGTTTGAATATTTTTTTCATTACTGATTTAAGTTCTGAAGTGTCTATTGCATTTCCTGCAATCATCATTTCATAGACACTTGAATTAAAAAGAGCTAACCAATCTGAACTTTTAGGTTCAATATCTGCTTGTAATAAATCAGCTATTTTAAAATATTGTTCTGCAGAAGAAGTATTGACTTTATAGACTTGATTCAATTGTCCAACTGTTTCCGCTAATGAAAAAGTCAATATAATTGAAATAAAGATAGATTTATAATTGAAAAAAGAATTTATCAAGCTCTTCATATTTTTTACTGGTACAAATTAATGGCGTATAA
>PNMI01000052.1 GCA_013823565.1 Sphingobacteriaceae bacterium
CGCTGCTGCAGAATTAGAAATAAGACAAAAGCAATATAAACAAGCGGAAGAATTACTTAAAAAAAGTATACTATTTAATGATGGAAATAATCTGCAAAAAAGCAAGTCATACTACTTACTTTCAGAGACACAATACAAACTTAAAAAATACATAGACGCATCCAATTCACAAGACAGCATTACCATTATTTTATTAAATAAGACAGCAGCCAATAATATTGATTTTAAAAAAGATCCATTAAAAAAAATCGCCCTAGCACTTATTGCAGTTAACAGAGAAGATAGTTTACAAAAAATAGCCTCCTTACCAGAATCTGAAAGGATACTATTTTTAAAAACATTATTAAAGCAGCTAAGAAAAGAAAAAGGGATAAAAGAAACAGATAACGAACCCAGTTTTGGATCAGCGATGAATAATGCTGTTCAAGCAGATTTATTTGTAGTAGACAATTTAAATACTGGGTTTTATTTTACGAATAACAATCTAAAAACTAAAGGGCTATCCGACTTTAAAGCCAAGTGGGGAAATAGGCCAAATATAGATAATTGGAGAAGGCAATCTGCAGTAGATAAAAACTTCAAGTCAATTAATATCGATAATGAACCCAATTTAACTAAAACCAATACTACTATTGCTCCATTGAGTATGGAGTCTCTGATGGATAGTTTACCGCTTACCAATGAAAAGCTACAACAATCGAATAAATTAATTAGTACATCTTTACTCAGCATTGCAATGGGCTTCCAATATCAATTGAATGATTTTAGCGCAGCGATTGATACCTATGAAATGCTTTCAAAACGTTTTTCAGAAAGCAGCATTTTAGAAGAAGTATGGTTTCAGTTGAATTATTGCTATAAAAAAAATAATGAGCTCAAGAAAGCCGATTCAGTAAAACAACTGTTAAACGATTTTTATCCAAAAGGTAAAAAAAATCAATTATTGCAAACCGGTGTTGAAGTTAAATCGGATAATAACAATCAGCTTTATGCTGACATTTATAATCAATTTATTGAAGGAAAATTTGAAGAAGCCATTGCAAATAAAAATAAAGCCGATGCAAAATTAGGTAACTCGTTTTGGTCACCTCAATTAATTTACATCGAATCGGTCTATTACATTAAACAGAAACAAGACAGCATCGCTAAACTAAGATTAGCCTCTATTAGTAGTCTTTTTCCAAATAGTCCTATTGCAGAAAAAGCAAAAACCATGTTGGATGTTTTAAATAAAAGGGCTGAAATTGAAGCTTATCTTACTAACTTGACTATAGAACGACCTATCGAAACCGAAGAAAGAAAAATTGATCTAAATACAACCCAATCACAACAGATTCCAATAATCGCAAAAACACCTACAATAGTAAAAGTTCCTGAAAAAGTCATTCCAACGGCTCCGATTGTTTCAGCAATCATTGAAAAAAAGACTTTGCCAGATATGTATTCCTTCAATACAGCAGATTCACAGTATGTAGCTATCGCTTTATATAAAGTAGATCCTGTTTTTGTGAATGAAGCAAAAAATGCATTTAACCGATTTAACCAAGATCGTTATTATGGTCAAAAGCTTCCCATCACAGTCATTCGAATTAATGAAGGGGAGCAACTACTCTTAATGGGACCTTTTGCGAATGCAGCGGAAGCCAGTACGTATACAGACAAAAACAAAGGGTTAGCTGCTTCTA
>PNMI01000053.1 GCA_013823565.1 Sphingobacteriaceae bacterium
GGTTTAAATATTTAGAGGTGCGTATTATAAAGTTGGTTGTAAAACTTTATCAATAATGTGAGCCACACCATTTGTACCTTGAATATTTACAGTTCTAATAGTAGCATTTACGGTTGTAATGTCTACTACTTTAACAGTTGCAGCTGGTATAGTAATAGTTTGTTGTGGTCCAGTTAATTGAGTGTTAATCGTAATAGCTGATGAAGCAAATGAAGTGCTAGATGAAGCTCTACGGTTATTGTTTTCAATATGGTATCTTAAAACTTTTGTAATATTAGCATCTGATTGTCCAGTTAAAAAAGCGGCATTAGTAAATGCGGCATTAGTTGGAGCAAAAACAGTACGTGATAATGGGTTAGTTGCTCCTGTAGCTGTAGTTGTTAAATCCAAAAACACAGATGTTTGAGGTGTTGAGCTTAATACACCCACTAAACTAGATAAATCAGGATTTGCAACAATTAAATTGTGAACTTTAGGTATTGATAGTACTGCGTCAATAACATGAATTACTCCGTTACTTGCGTTGATGTCTCTTTGTAAAACTGTTGCGCCACCATTTGAAAGTCCACCGTTTAAAACTACACCTGAAGCTTTATTAGTATGTAAACTTATAGAAACTGATGTAGATGTTCCGAAAGGAGAAAAAGAATTTACATATCCGTTTGTTGGGAAGTCTTCAGAAAGAGTTCCGATAGATAATACGTGGTATTGTAATTGTCTTTTTAATGCTGCAACCTGTGTAGCATTCATAGCTGCAATTGTAGTTTCGTCAATTCCAACAGCAACAAAAGAACTGTTTTTTGGAGCAAATACAGTATAAGAACCTGGATTTCTGAAAGTGTTTAATAAGTCTGTTTTAACTAAAGCGGCTTTTAATATACTAAAGTTAGTTGCATCTTGATCTAAAATTTCAACAATTGTTGGGTATTTTTCAATAACATTTTCTGAATCATTTTCGCAAGAGAATGATAATAAAGCCACAGTAATTACTGCTAATGCTTTTGATATTTTATTTATTAGTTTCATAATATTTAATTTATGTGATTATTTTCCGAAAGTATATCTTAATGTGAATTGTGCTTGCCAAACATCAAATACCGATGAATTATTAGAGAATGTATTTTTAGTTAAATATCTCTGACCATTATCATCTGTTTGGATTGCCATTTGTAAACCAGGTATGTAATTATTTGCAGCACTTGGTGCTTCTCTAACTGATAATATTTGTGAATTGGTTACTCTTTTAGAAACTCCCCAATCATTGTTTAATAAGTTAGTAAAGTTTAAGATATCTGCTCTAAATTGGAAAGCTTGTTTTTTTCCGCTAATTTTTAAGAAGAAGTCTTGTGTAACAGATAAATCTAAACGGTGTAACATTGGTAATTCGTTAGCATTTCTATCTACATACTGACCTCTTTTTCCTCTTAAATAAGAATCTTGTTCAATGTATCTGTCGAATGCAGCGGCTTGTTCTGCAGCAGTATATAATACTTGGTTTACACCTCCAACATTTTGAGTGATGTCTACAAATCGTAATTCTGAAACATTGTTTGGAATGTATAATAAGTCGTTACCATTTACACGGTCTCCGTTAATATCACTTCCGTAAGTATAAGTAAATGAACCAGCTTGTTCTCCAATATATCCAATATTAATTGAGGTTGAACCACCATAGTTTTT
>PNMI01000054.1 GCA_013823565.1 Sphingobacteriaceae bacterium
TAATGATAGCTCAAATAAAAAAACAATGGCTTATTGGGACAGTATAAGGCCATTACCCCTTTTATTAGAAGAGATCAAGGATTATAAGAAAAAAGATAGCTTAGAAAAAGTAAGAGAATCTCCGGCATATTTAGATTCTTTAGATAAGATTAGAAATAAGTTTACCATTGGTAATTTGTTGCTTACTGGAAAGTTCTTTAGTAAAAGAAAAACCAAAACCAGCTTGACTATCGAGCCATTAATTAATACCATTAATTTCAATACGGTAGAAGGTGGAGTGATTAATTTAGCACCGCAATGGCGAAAGGAAATGGAAGGTCGAAAATCATTAAGCATCACACCTGAATTACGTTACGGGTTTGCTAATAAACATTTTAATCCCTCATTAACGGTCAACTATACCTTTGGGAAAAAGTATATACAGTCTTTTAATTTTTCTGGTGGGAAAAAAGTATTTCAATTTAATAATGCAGCTCCTATAAGTGAGTTTATTAATAGTTATTACACTTTACAGAGCCAACAAAATTTTTTAAAAATATACGAAGCCGATTTCTTTAGGTTGAACTATAATGCGGGTATTGGGAATGGTCTCAATTTTTCAGCCGCTATTCAATACCAAGATCGAAAAGCTTTGGAAAATTTAAATGATATCCCTTTCTGGAAGGATATTCCCAATAGAGATTTTACTCCCAATCATCCAGCGGCTTTTGGAGCTGGTCCAATGCAACGTCATCAGGCTTTCATAGTTAGCGCTGGATTGTCTTGGCTGCCTGGTGCTAAATATGTAGAGTATCCTAATAGAAAAGTAAATATTGGATCAGACTATCCTACTTTTAATTTATCTGTCACAAAAGCCTTTGCTGGGATTTTGGGGTCTGACGCTAATTATACTAAATGGAGACTGAGTATTTCGGACGACATAGATTTAAAATTAGCTGGTGAATTGAAATATGCTTTTGTGGCAGGAGGATTTTTGCAAAAGGATAAGATTTTTGAACCGGATCAAATTCATTTTTTAGGCAATCAGGTTCTATTTGCTAGTGCTTTTACTAGGTCCTTTCAGTTAGCTCCTTATTATCAATTTAGCAATACTGCATCTTTGTATGGCACAGCGCATATTGAATATCATTTAAATGGCTTACTTACCAATAAAATTCCAGGGTTTAAAAAATTGAATTGGTTTTTAGTAACGGGTGCAAATTCATTGTTGCTAGAAAAAGGGAAATATTATCTTGAATATTTTGTAGGGTTAGAGAATATCTTTAAAGTGATTCGGGTAGATTATATCCGCTCCATTGAACAAGGGGGTGTAACTAATGCCGGGATAAGGCTTGCCTTGCCATTTGCGAGATAATTTGTAATTTTGTAATGAATTTTGGCTGCCCTGCAAGCAGCTCCATTATTAATCGGAACATAGCATTTGCTATGTCTAAAATTTATTTTATGGCAGTGTTACACAATCGCGTCTCCAATCTGGAGCTGAAAAAGCGTTTAATGAAAGAAACGTTCAAGAGAACTACTATTAGTTTTTATCAGTATTTTCCAATTCAAAATCCTCAGGAATTTAGAGATAGTTTATACAAGCGGCTCAATGCCATTCAAGTATTTGGGAGGATATATATTGCTAAAGAAGGGATTAACGCACAAA
>PNMI01000055.1 GCA_013823565.1 Sphingobacteriaceae bacterium
ATTTTAGCTAAAAAAGCAGCTATAAAGCTCTAAACCCCTAATAAAATAAGGGAAGTTATTTTTGTTTTGGGTGTCCCGAATTTGTTTTTGTACCTTTATTGAATGTATTTTCGAAAAAAGAAGAATAGGTCTGGAGCAATTAGTGTTCAAATTATCGACAAAAGTAGCGGTAAGTATAAATTGTTAAAAACTATTGGAAGTTCATCAGATACTGCAATTATTGAAGATTTAGTAACACAGGCACAAACATTTATCCGTACCCATGGCGGTCAAACTGAGTTGGACTTTATTTTAGGTGATGACCAACAATATTTTCAATCCATTTATCAAAACATACAGCAAGTTCAATTATTAGGACCAGAGTTGATATTGGGTAAATTATTCAACGAAATAGGGTTTAATGCGATAAAAGATGATTTGTTTAAGCAGTTGGTTATTGCCAGATTGGTTTATCCAGTAAGCAAATTAAAGACCATAGATTATCTCCAGAAATATAAAGGCATAAGCATTCAAGCCAATGACATTTATCGCTATTTAGATAAATTGCACAGCACACAAATCAAGCAGATACAGCAAATCAGTTTTAACCATACTTTGCAACTGTTAAACAATCAATTAAGTGTCGTTTTTTACGATGTAACTACCATTTATTTCGAAGCAGCCGATGAAGATGATTTACGCAAAGCAGGGTTTAGTAAAGATGGAAAACACAGCCAGCCACAGATTTTACTGGGCTTATTGGTAAGTGAAAACGGTTATCCGTTAGATTATGAAATATTTGAAGGCAATAAGTTTGAAGGACACACTATGCTGCCGGTGATTGAAGCATTTAAAACCAAGTATAAAATGCAACAACTCATAGTGGTGGCGGATGCGGGTTTGATGTCTAACAAAAATCTGAAAGAACTTGTGAATCAGCAATACGATTTTATTATTGGAGCTAAAATCAAAAATGAAACACAGGCCATACAAGCTCAAATAACATCGTGTAAATTAAAGGATGGACAAAGCACTGAAATTAAAAAAAATGCCACACAAAGAATCATCATCAGCTATTCTACAGCAAGGGCATTGAACGATGCCCACAATCGAAATAAGGGGTTAGAACGATTAAAGAAGCAATTGGCAGGCGGTAAACTAACCAAAGCTCACATCAACAATAAAGGGTACAATAAATACCTCAAGTTAGAAGGAGAAATAAAAGTAGCAATAGATCAAGATAAATTTATGGATGACGCTAAATGGGATGGTCTCAAGGGGTATATTACCAACACCGCGTTAAAAAAAGAAATTGTTTTGGATTATTACAGGCAATTATGGCAAATAGAAAAAACATTTAGAATCACTAAAACAGATTTAAAAATCAGACCCATATTCCACTATAAAAAAAGAAGAATAGAAGCACACATTTGCATTGCATTTGTGGCTTGCAAATTATACAAGGAACTGGAAAGACAACTCAAAATAAAACAGTCCAATTTGAGTGCAGAAAAAGCAATAGACATCCTTAAAACAATATATGGTTTAACGATTCAGTTACCTCAATCTAAAGAAATAAAGCTTATGTTATTAGACAAAACCAACGAGCAAAAAGCAATTTTAAACCTTTTTAAATAATTTTGGGTGTCCTATTGATGAAGTCAGG
>PNMI01000056.1 GCA_013823565.1 Sphingobacteriaceae bacterium
CAATGATAGCTCTGTTGTAGCAAAAACATCACCATTGCCAGAAGTTGATTGAATACTGACATCTCCAAAGTTTAAATTATCAACTTTAACTCTACATGCTGGATTAATAGATGCTGTTGCTTGTGAATTTCCAGTTTTAATATCGGCATTTGCATTAAAGCTAGATATTAATAAAGGGATGGTTATAGATAATAAAAATTTTTTTATTGTTTTCATGTTAGTTCTTTTCATTCTTAATTATTTTAAATATAACACTTTTTATTATAAAATCAATTGTAAAATCAAATAAATTAAAAATTAACTGTTATGGTATTTGTATCTATATAAACACCAGGAGCAGCTTGTTTCACATTAGCTTTAAAGTACAATCCAAAACTTTGCCAATCTCCATTGTTTTGAGTATAAGATAATGGATTACCAGCAGTAGTGTTTATAGGTTCATATGTAACATTATTAGTTGATACTGAATAAGGTATTTTTGCAGAACCATTTGACATATTTGCTTGAGCAGGGGGTGGTGGAGAACCTACTGCTATTGTACTACCATCTAATCTTGCTAATCTGTACCAATCACCACCTGCACCACCATAGTAATATTTATTAGAGTTTATAGTTCCACCAGATTGATTTAATTGATAATTATAGCAATCACTAAGGCTCTGACCTGTTGGTATTGTCCATAATCCACTAAGTTGCCCATCAGTAGCACTAAATCCACCTTTGGCAGTTTGACAAACATAATCAACTCCCTTTACCCAAGAGCCACCATTAGAATTTATACCAAGATTACTTGTAATTGTTGCAGATTGGTCTTTTGTGCAAAGTAAAGATATTTCACTATTAGCAAAAACGTCACCATTACCAGAAGTTGATTGCATACTTACATCACCAAAACTCATATTATCAACTTTAACTCTACAAGCAGGATTAATGGATGCTGTTGCTTGTGAATTACCAGTTTTAATATCAGCATATGTATTAGTTGAAGGTAAGAGTATTGATAAACCTAATAAAATTAGGGTTGATATATTTTTCATTATTGGATTCTTTCTAAATTAAAAATAGACGGTTATAGTGTTAGTATCAACATAGTTTCCTGGAGCAGCTTGTTTCACATTAGCCTTACCATAAAGATTATATGCTTGCCAATCTCCATTATTTTGACTGTATGTTAATGGATTGCTCGCAGTTGCATTAATAGGGGCATAAGTAACATTATTAGTAGATATTGAATATGCAATTCTATTGCCACCACTTGCCATATTACTACTTGATGGTGGTGGAACTGCTCCAGGAGGAATTAAACTTCCATCTTTATAAACAACACGAAACTTTTTATAATCTCTTTCTTTAACTATTCCACTATGAGCATAATCTTCTCTTAAATAAAAGTAAAGATTGCCTTCAATATAATTTAAATCCGCTACAGTTGCATTTCTAAATTCATTTTGATATGGTTCTGTGCTTTGTAATTGAGCATTTTGATA
>PNMI01000057.1 GCA_013823565.1 Sphingobacteriaceae bacterium
GTGTTTTGGGTTTAGCGGCAGCAGCTTCAATAAATGCAGCTTCTTCAACAGCAGTATTCCAAGTGTCTGCTACAGTATCTGCTTCTTGTAATGTAAGTGCTACAAATGTTGCTTTTGGTGCTATTACTCCAGCAGCTACAGGTGTTGCTCAAGCTACTGGTACTATCACTTCAACATGTACTAAAACTACACCATATACTTTATCAATCAATAAAGGTGTAGCACCAACATATGCTACAAGAACTATGGCTGGTACTGGTGGTAATACAGATTTATTAAACTACAACTTATACACATCAAATGCATACACAACAATTTTTGGTGATGCAACAGAATCAACTCAAACTGTTGGTGGTACAGGTACTGGTGTTGCTCAAGCTACTACAGTATATGGTCAATTAAGTTTAAATCAATATATTAAACCTGATGCTTACACTGATAACCTAATCGTTACATTGTCATATTAATAATGGATAAAGAGAAAAGGAAAAATTATGAAAAACTTTAAGAAATCACTATTAGCTACAGCTTTATCATTAATGGCAATTTCAAGTGCTAATGCAGTAGTAACAACTTCTAATATGCAAGCAACTGCAAATGTTGTTGGTGCATGTACAATAGAAGCAACTGCAATGGCTTTTGGAGCTTTTACACCAACAGCAACGGCTGACACATTAGCAGCTACAAGTACTTTATCATCAGTTTGTTCTAATGGTGTTCAATACACATTATCTTTAGATAAAGGAACAGGAACAAGTATTGCTGATAGATCAATGCCTGGTGCTATAGCAGAAAATCTTGATAGATTACAATATAATATTTATCAAGAAGTTGCTCACACAACTTTATTTGGTGAAGGTGTTGGAGAAACAATAGTTAATGTAGGTACTGGTGTTGCTCAATCAACAACATTGTATGGTAAAATATTAACAAATCAATTTATTACTCCAGATGCATATGCTGAACAATTAACAGTAACTTTGACTTACTAAGGTTATAATAAAATAATAAAACTCTGTATCACAGAGTTTTATTTCATTTTTAACATTGACATTTATTGAAGAAAATAATATGATAAAAAATAATTAAGGAGTTTTATATGTTTAAAAAAATAGTGTCGTTTTTAGCTTTGGCTACATTGTCGTTATCGGTAAATGCAGTAGAGGTGAGTGTTTCAAAATTAAGAGTTAATTTAGAAAAAGGGCAAAATGCCGATTTCTTAGTTCTTCATAACGGTTCTAAAGATGAAAAACAATCTTTTAATATATCCATTCAAAAGTGGACTCAAGCGGATAAAGTTGAAGTTTTAGAAAATAAAGA
>PNMI01000058.1 GCA_013823565.1 Sphingobacteriaceae bacterium
AGCCTCGGTCTGCGACACATTCCTTTCATGTCACTGCAATTGCAGAGCAATTTCGTGCCATTACAGGAACGTCGGTAACCCTCGTGCGTTAGTCGCAATTGTTAAAAACTCAAATGATTTTCAATCAACTTGATAAAAATTGGATTTATAGATATAGAGAGTATAATCCGTTGACTTTAAAAGAGTTAATATACCAAGAAATCTATTTTTCAACTAAAGAAGAACTCAATGATCCGTTTGACTATGCACACAATTTAGTTATCCCAAAAAATTCTGATTTTATTCACGAGTATTTCATACAGAGTGCCATAGAACAATTCGGTATTAAAGCTAATATTCAAAAAAAAATAAGAAAGGAAATTGTCAATACAATAGCTAATGATGATATTTATACAGATTTAATTGAGCTATCCCTGGACGAAAATTATTTAGAGGAAATATTACAACGAAACGATATTTCGAATACAAAAAAAATTATTTCATCAATTTACGAAACATATCACAATTTAAAGCCAAAAAACCTGAGGTCGATATCATTTTCTAAATCTTGTGAAAATCCCGTCTTATGGACTCATTACGCAAAAGCCCATACAGGATTTTGTATGATATTTAAACCTACTAATAAACATTTATTTCTAAAAAAAATATATGAAAATAAATTTGAAAAATATAAATGTGAATTTGTAAAGTATAATCTAGACATAAATGTTGATTTGTCTTTAATGTTTAATAAAAACAAAAAATTTGATTGGAGAAACTTTTATCGAGATTATTACCCTCAATTAAATAGAAAAGCATTACTAACCAAGCATCCTTCCCATTCTAAAGAATCAGAGGTAAGAATCACGTCCAATTATAATATTGCAACCTTCGGAAGTTCTCCATCTGAAGAGAAACAACTACCTAAACATGAGCAAATCTATTATTTCGACCCAAAACAATTTGTTGGAGTTGTATTAGGACATAAAATGAAAGATGAACATAAATACGAAATTACGAGTATAATTAGCAAATCAAAAGCTATTAAAAACTATAAAATATTTGAGATTCTAAATTTTGTAAACGGTACTATAGCCATACTAAATGGTGGTGGCTCTAAAATTTAACAACTGCGACTAACAGCGACTTACCGCTTCGCTTCGGGACAAGCCCTCGCTCGGCCTACGGCAAATTCCCTTTCTGGCATTCGCCTTGCTTGCGCAAGCTACATGCCAGTCCCTAACGTCCCGTTGGGACTCAGGGTCAGGGAACTTCGGTAAGTCTAGTTCGTTATACGCCATTCCATAATTATTTATATTAAT
>PNMI01000059.1 GCA_013823565.1 Sphingobacteriaceae bacterium
TGCATGGGCTAGGCATATTGGGTTTGCACTTGTACAAGAAATAAAAATAGAAATTGGCAATACATTAATCGATAGACATTATGGCGAATGGTTATATTTATGGGCTGAGCTGACAAACAGACAAAATAGAGGTTTAGATAAAATGGTAGGTAATTTACCAGAATTATATGATTTTACAAATGGAAAAAATCCATATCAATTATATATTCCTCTTAGTTTCTGGTTTTGTAGAAACGTTGGTCTATCAATTCCGATAATTTCATTAAATGGGTCGGATGTCAAACTAACTGTTGTATTTAGAAAATTGGAAGAATGTATTATTGTTGGGCCAACACATTCGATAGAAATATTAGAAGATGTTGTACCTCTACAGCGCGGTGATTATATTTATCAAACAGTTAATGGACAAACTATTCAAGGTTATGTAATTGATTACGATTATATCCAAAAACGTTTGTATTATGTCAAGATTCAGAATCAATTAGCTGTTAAAAAATCATTTGAATCTCTAAAAGAACCAAATAGTTCTAGTTTAATTGTTAATAATGTCGCATACAAAAATAATGTTCCGTTTAGAATATATAATTCTATTAGTGGCCTATACTGTACACCAGTGCCTAATAAAACAGAATATATTGAGAATATAGTTTTACCAGTTAGACCAAGATTCGTTAATTCATATATTTTTGCAAATTATATTTATTTGGATACAGATGAACGATTTAAATTCGCTAGATCTAATTTAGAGTATTTGATAGAACAACTACAATATAATCAACGATTAGGAATAACTAGTCCGAATCTTTTACAAGATATTAATTTAAATCATCCATGTAAATCACATGTTTGGGTCGCTCAACTAGATTTGATGGTCGGGCCCAATACAATGAATGATCTATTTAATTATACAGATTCACCAGTTCGCCTGCCAAATGGTAAACTTATTGGGAAGAATTTAGTTTTAAAATCAGATATGATGTTAGATAGTAAATCTAGATTTAATGAAAGAGATGGAATATATACTAATTTAGTTGTACCATATCAACATTACTACAGAGGACCAACGACTGGAATTAATGCATATTCATTTGGCTTAATGCCAGAAGATGTACAACCATCATCCGCGTGTAATATGAGCAA